>JBCBBH010000003.1:0-80000 GCA_038531945.1 Pseudomonadota bacterium
TACGATTTATCGTAACTAATTTGACGATTTTCCGTAAATTCTATGAGTTCCGAAGCACCGGGCTATCAGTTTTTGTTCCGTCGACTTCCCATCATGGTGGCGGCACTGGATGGGCGTGGATTTTTTATTGATCAGAGCGATGCGATGATCAATCGACTCGGCTATTCGCGGGACGAGTTAACGCAGTTGCGACCCGTCGATATTGCAGACACCGATTCTATTCGTCGGATCAACGAAGAGTTCTTGCCACAACTGCGTCGGACCGGATCGGTGCGGGATGTGCCTGTGGTGTTTTTGACGCGCAATGGCGATCCAGTGCGTCTGATGACCAGCGCCGAGGTTGAGCGAGACGACGAGGGCGTTTATCTCAGGACGCTTGCGATCTACCGCGATATGGATGAGGCGGCGGAACTCGAGGCGCGTTACTCCGCGATGTATCGAGCGACGCCGGCGATGCTGCACATCGTCGATCCGCAAGGCCGCATCACCGACGTCAGCGACCATTGGCTCACCAAGTTGGGCTACGAGCGGCACGAAGTGTTAGGGAAATCGATTCTGGGCTACTTGAGCGCCGCGAATCGGGATCGCGTGGGCGGTCAGGCGCAGCTTGAGAAACTGATCGCCAGCGGCAACGTAACCAATATTGACCGCGAGATGGTGACGCGCGACGGCCGTGTGCTCGAGCTCACGATGTCGACCATTTCCGAGCGCAACGCACGCGGCGAAGTCGTGCGTATGCTCGTGGCGTCGAAAGATGTCACGGAGCGCAACGTCGCTGAGCGTGCATTGAGAGCCGCTTTTGAGGAAAACGCGCGCTTGCGCCAGGAATTGGAAGCCGAACGTGACTACCTGCGCGCTGAGTTCAATGAGTCGCTGCGATTCGGCGAGGTCGTTGGTGCCAGCGACCCTCTGCGGGCGATGCTGGCACGTGTTGAGGCGGTCGCCGCGACGCCAGCCAGTGTGTTGATCCTCGGCGAGTCTGGCACCGGCAAGGAGTTGGTCGCCCGCGAGTTGCACGGCCGCAGCCCGAGAAGCGACGAAGCGCTGGTCAAGGTGAACTGTGCGTCGATTCCTGAGGAATTGTTCGAGAGTGAGTTTTTCGGGCACGTCAAAGGCGCTTTCACCGGCGCGCACCGCGATCGGATCGGGCGGTTCCAGCTCGCCGATGGCGGAACCATATTTCTGGACGAAGTGGGTGAGATTCCACTAGACCTGCAAGGAAAGTTGCTGCGCGTTCTGCAGGAAAACGAGTTTGAGCGCGTCGGTGAAGATTACACGCGCAAGGTCGATGTGCGCGTCATCGCGGCGAGCAATCGTGACCTGCAGGAAGCTGCGCGCAACGGCGAGTTTAGAGAAGATCTGTACTACCGATTGAGCGTGTTTCCGCTGCAGGTGCCTCCGTTACGCGAGCGGGGTGATGATGTCATCTTGCTGGCACAGCACTTCCTGACACAAAGTTCACGAGAGTTTGGCAGACCTGCGATGCAACTGACTCAGAAGCAGGCTCAGCAGCTCCGCGATTACCCCTGGCCTGGCAATATCCGTGAGCTCAAGAACGTGATTGAGCGGGCCGTCATTCTGTCGCAGGGTAGCCATCTCCGACTCGATTTATCGCTGCCACCCGAGGAAGATACGGGCGCGTTCACCGCGGTTAAGACGTCGCCTCGAACCGAATCGATTCCCGACGACGAGCACGCCGTACTGACCGAGAGTGAGTTGCGTGATCTCGAGCGTGCCAACACCATTCGTGCGTTGGAGAGCACGGGTTGGAAAGTGTCAGGTGAGGGCGGTGCAGCAGCTCTGCTCGGGGTCAAACCGAGCACGCTGAGCGACCGATTGCGAGCCTGGGGAATCGAGCGACCGCGCCGGCGTTAGGTCGAGACGGGCGCGACCACGATCAGTGGCCCTTCAGACACGACGACGCCGCCGTGCTGTTCGAGCGTGATCGCAAACACCGTGGGTTCCGAGACCGGTAGCTTGGCATCGATCGGAATCAACACCTCACCCGTGCTCGCGACGATATCGAATACGCCACCGTCGACCGGTTCGGCATCTCTATCCGGGTCGACGATCCACAGTTGGTATTGGCGTGCAGCAGTATCGTTCACTGGCATGTTGGCCAGACGCATATAACCCTGCTGGAGCTGATCGTTCCAAATGACATCACCCGTGACGCGCTCAAAACCGGGCTGGTCCGGTTGACGCCAACTCGCTGAGATAGTGCCAACCCGCGCCAGAAGTTCCTCCGCGCTGATGATTTCATTCGGATCCGGGACGGGTGCCGTCTGCGTTTCGGCCACCTCGGGCAGTGCCTCTGGCGCTGCGTCAGGAGTGGTCTCTCTACCGAAAAACATGGCCAGCAAAAGTCCAGCGGCTACCAGCCAGCCCGCGCCAGCAAACCAGCCCGAGCCCTGTCGCTCCACGATGACCGGCTCCTGACCCTGACGTGCTTTTTGTATGCTGGTGACATTCGCGCTGCGCGCCTCGGCCGCTGCGCCTTTGAAATGTTGAGCGGCGTCGACCTCAATCCGTCGTTTGATATGTGCCGGCATCGCTTCGCTCTCTGCGCTGGTCAGCAGTGGTGCGGCAGCTGCCAGCTCAAGCGATTCGCAGAGCCCTGCAGGATTCTTCGCATCCAGCTCTCTACATAGTGCACGCAGCGCATCATCGTCGTCTGGTAGCGCAGTAAATGCATCCGCCGGTGACGTTAGCACCCGTTCTATCAACTCATCGAGTTGTGCTTCGTATTGTTTGTTACTCATGACGCCGTCCCCACGGTCATGTCGTCGCCCAGTTGCTCTCGCAAAGCGAGCAATCCGCGACGAATATGGCTCTTCACTGTGCCGAGGGGCAGATCCATTTTCTCGGCGATGGCGGCATGCGACATGCCGAGCCACGCAGACAAATGCAGAGCTTGTTGTTGTTCAGGTTTCATTTGTGCCATGGCAGCGGCCACGCGCGCAACGTCAGTGCCAACTTCTGCCGCGCTTTCGGCCGACGGCGCTATGCTCAATGTGTCGTCGAATTCTTCTTCGACCGGCTGTCGGTTGTGCCGACGTAGTCGGTCGATCAGTCTGCGCCGTGCCAGCATGGCTACAAACGTGGCTTCGCTCGCTTTACTCGCATCGAATCGGTCGGCAAACCGCCAGATCTCGACGAAGATCTCCTGTACGGCGTCTTCGGCATCGTTATCGTTTGGTGTCAGCCGGCGTGCCAGCGACCAGACAAGCCCGCCATATTGATCCAGGCACTCCGTTACGGCCCGTTGGTCTCCCGCCGCAATCCGTTGCAACACGCTCGATTTCACTTGTGTGTTCACAGGGCTCCTTCGATCCGGCTGAACCACCTCTTTTGGTGGTGACGCGGCGTGGAGCCGCTCTACCGTCGCGGTGCGACGGTAGAGCGTTCCCGATCTGTTTGCAACAGCACCGACCATGACTTAGTGGTTGGTGGCCTGCATCATGTCGCCGCGAAGTTCGTCACGTACGTCGTCCAACGCATAGCGCAACGTCCATGCTTGCTGGCGGGTCGAACGTTGCTCGTCGGCAAGCGCCAAGCCGCGTTCGAGCCGCATCCGTGATGCGTCGGAAATCATGTCTTCCGAGGCGAGCGAGACCAACGACTGCGCAGCGATACGATAGATTGCGGCCGTTGCGTCTGTGTTGCCGTGGTTGAACATCGGCACGCCCTGGTCAATCGCCGCGTTGATGATCGCCAACGGCGCACCGTCTTCACGCTGTACCTGGCCGGACTGCTCCGGCGGCAAGATAACCCGATCGATGACGTGCACGACGCCATTGCTTGCCTTGATGTCGGTCGCCACGATTCCAGCGTTCTGGATGTTAAATCCGCTGTCGGTTTGACTGATCGTCGCAGGAATTTCTGCGAGCGTATCGACCTGAATGCCATCAGCCAATGCATCACTGCCAACGGCGCCTGCGAGCACGTGGAATTTCAGAATCGTTGCCAGCGTGTCGCGGTTTTCCGGCTGCAGCAGCGATTCGACAGTGCCGTCTGGTAGCGCCGCGAATGCATCATCAGTCGGTGCGAACACGGTGAACGGCCCACCGTTTGCCAGTGTGTCTGCAAGGCCTGCCGCTTTGGCAGCCGCGATCAGCGTGTTGAACTGTCCTGCACCCGCCGCAACTTCGACGATATTGCCAGTGGCCATCTCGCCTTTTTCGTGGTGTCCGGCCTGCGCCGTAATGGCTGCGCCGAGTATCAAAGATCCGACCAGTGCAGCCGCACCGCGGAATCGTTTTGTCAAACTCATGTCTGTCTCCATACAACAATTTAGGGGCAACCCGGCGCCAGGTTGATTTGTTGTTCGTGGAGATTCGGCGGCCGGATGCGTTTAGCCTAAAATTTATGCTGCAGCCCGAGGTTAAACGTCACGTCCGGTGCGGATTCAACCTTGATGTCTTCTGTGACCGAAATGTGCAAGCGCCATTGCGGACTGATTCGGATTTCACCGCCGGTCACGAGCCACAGTGCGGGTGATCCGAGAATCTCGAGATTGCTATCGGTGAGCGCTCCGTGGCCTTCAATGCGCCCACCGAGGTCTACTCTCCGGTTCAATCGATAGCGAACTTCGCCGTGGGCAACCCAGGTCAGGCCGCTCTGATCGACGAGTGCAAGATCGCTCTCGCCCAGAGCCACAACTCCGACACCGCCACGCCAGGACCATCCGGGCGTATCGGTAATTGGCTGTTGCCACAAAAGATTCAGGCCGAAATCGATGGCGCCGCTGCCCGACAGATTGCGAATGCTACCGGTAGGCAGTTTGATGTGGCCGGCGAGTGCCCAGACGCCCTCTGAGCCAAGTCGCCGTTGGGCGCTCAGCGTAACGTCTCCGATGCCTTGCCGGCTGCGCGTGAAGTCGAGTCGTTGTACGCCACCCTCGGCGTACAGAAACTGAAGCTGGTCTTTGGCGACGGTATCGCGAATGCCGTCCGGCAGACCGAATGTCGCGTGCCAATCGTCGATAAATCCGTCGAGTGTGCCGCCCGTATGCCACCATTGCGAAACGCCGGCACCAAACGACCAGCGTTCGTTCCACTGATGGCGCCACTCCAGACGGGCGCGCGATGACTCCCCGTCGAACAGAATGCTTGCGTTAGTCGTGTCCTCGCGCGCCGAGTGACTGGCCGTTTGCAGATGCAGGCTGAGGCCACCGCCAGGTGCAATGCCGTCGCTGTCCAGCAGGAAAAGTGCCGAAATCGGTGACATGTTGGCGTGCGCGTCGAACAGGGATTGTGCGCTGGCCGTCGACATGCCAACGAACACCAGTACAGCAATTGCCAGCTCGACAATTCGTGACTGTGTTTTGTGTATCGCTTTGCGCATAATGCTTCGATGATCGTTGTATCGAATCCGACCCGTCGCGTGACGCGATTCTACCCCAGCCAATCCCGTATCACCCGTGGTCTGATCGGTGCCCTGTTTTGGGTGCTGAGTTGTACGGCGGTTGCGAGTTTGCCGGAACCCGTGCTGAAGGCACTCGACCGGTATGAGCTCGATGCAGATGACCTCAGTCTCTTGATCAAACCGGTCGACGGTGGCGAGCCGGTGATTGTTCACAACGCCGAAACACTGCGCAATCCAGCGTCGACGATGAAATTGGTCACGACAATGGCGGCGCTGGACGTGCTCAAACCGAACTATCAGTGGGCGACGGACATCATTCTACTCGGAGAGCTCGACAGCACAGGTGTTCTGCATGGCGATCTGGCGATTCGCGGCGGTGGCGATCCGTATCTCGTGGAAGAGTCAATCGGCCGTCTGGTTGCCGAGATGCGGCGTCGTGGCCTGCAACATATCACCGGCGATGTTTTGCTCGACGACAGCGCGTTCTCATTGCCCGCGACGGATCCCGGAGCATTCGATGGTGAGCCCTTGCGTGCGTACAACGTGCCGCCCGATGCGTTGTTAATCAACTTCAAGGTGATCCGGTTTTTTTTCGAACCGGACCCAGCGACGCAACGGGTCCGAGTCACAACGTTACCGGAGCTGCCCGAGTTGCAGGTCGAAAACGACCTGAAATTGATCCGTGGTCGATGCCGTGGCTATCAGAAAGGCATCGCGGTGCATGCGGATGCGAACGCCAATCGCGTGCGCTTTAGCGGTACGTTCCCGGATGGCTGCAAACGCTACAGCCTGTCCCGCTCTCTGCTGACGCATGACGGATACGCCGCGGCATTGCTCAATCAGGTTTGGCTGAGGCACGGTGGGCGACTCGATGGTGTGATTCGCAGCGCGAATGTCGCCGAAGACGCCGAGGTGTGGCTGGAGTGGGACTCACGTCCGTTGAGCGAGCAGATTCGCCTGATCAACAAATACTCGAACAACGTGATGACGCGGCAGTTGTTTCTGACTATGGGCGCCGAAGTATTCGGCAGTCCGGCTTCGCTGCCGAAGGCGCGTGCCGCCGTCGGGCAGTGGTTATCCGACCATAATCTCGACGCGGAGCGGATTGTTATTGACAACGGTGCCGGCCTGTCGCGCGATACGCGGATATCGGCCAAGAGCCTTGCGGGGCTACTCGAGCTGGGCTGGCGCAGTCCATTCATGCCGGAATTTGTTGCTTCGCTTTCGTTGGTGGGATTGGACGGGACGTTTCGTCGCCGCTTTCGCGATGGACCGCTCACGGGGCAGGCGCACCTGAAGACAGGCCGACTCGATGGTGTGACGGCGATGGCGGGGTTTGCGATGGCGCGCGACGGGCAGCGCTACATAGTGGTCTCTCTGCACAACGCCCCGGATGTGCATCGTGGTACAGGTGAGGTGGTGCAAAATGCGATACTACAATGGCTGCACCGTTATGAACCGGCATCTTTGCAGTCGGCGGATGTAGCGGCGTCGAACGGTTCCGACGCAACACCGGAAGGCTGACACCATGCAACAAACGACACGACTGGGCGCTTTGGTTCTGCTTTGTATGCTGAGCGGTGCCGTTTTTGGTCAGGACGAAACGGCCTATGTCACCGATGTGTTACGACTCGGTCTGCATCAGGCCGCCGATACTTCGGATCGCGCGTTCCGGTCGCTCGAAAGTGGTCAACAGATGACGGTGCTGGAGCGAAACTCGCTCTACGCCAGGGTGCGGTTACCGGATGGCACCGAGGGTTGGGTCAAGGCCGGGTTTCTCGTTGAGGATCCGCCGGCAAGATTTATCGTTGCCGAGGTCACCGAGCGGGCCGATGCGGTTCAAGCGGAACTCGACGCACTGCAACAGTCTTCTGCGGGTGCGCTCGGACGTGTTGCAGATCTGGAGCGCCAACTCACCGAAGCGCAGACCACCCTCGAGACCGCACAGGTAGAGCGCGATGCGTCGCTTGAAGAGCTCCAGTCTTTGCGCGACCGAATGCGAGCCTATGGTTTCAGCCTGCCCTGGCCGGTCGCGCTGGGTGGGCTGGTGGTCGCTTTGCTGCTGGGCTTTGCAGGTGGATTTTGGTGGATCGATAGCCGCAGCCGCAAGCGACACGGCGGTTTTCGCATCTATTAAGGATTGCTCTGCCTGAGACAGCGATCACGGAACCCTCGTGACCAATTAAGTTAACGTTTCGGCCTCTTTACTGACTCTGGCGTAACCTGCGCTCGAGTGCTCAGGGACGCAATGCCGGACGAGTCGACACAGATTGGCCAAGCACCAGGGACGGATTCTCTGCGAATTGCGTTGAGCGATGCTCAGCGCGAGCTGGACCTTATTTACGGACTCGAGCGCAAGCTCGTGAGTGAGACCCACGGTCAAGCGCGGTTGTCTCGTTTGCTGCGCGAGCTGACACGCCATTTGGGGATGTCCTACAGCGTGCTGCTGATCCCATCGCGAAGAATCCGGATTCGTCTGGCCAACCGCCAATGGAAGGGCATCGACAAGGGTGCCTTCGATCAGAACTTGTTGCGCGAAGTCTTGCCCAAGTTTGCGAACGTGGATCAGCCGGTCGTCTTGCAGCGCAAAGAACTGCCGCATGGTGCGACCGGACCCGCGAGGCCGTGGCAGATGCTGCTGGCGCCGGTACGCGACGAACATGAGCAACCGATCGGTTTGCTGGTGACGGCGTGCCAGGCTGAGGGTCGGTTGCTGGGTGTCGAGGCCGAACGCTTGCTTGCACATTTTGTGCATTTGATCTCCCGTATCGTGTCGGAGAGTTTTGATCGACTCACCGGTTTGATGCGTCATCGAGATTTTCTGGCTGTCCTTGAGCAGCTCACGGGAGAAGAGCAAGATGTAGACGCGGACCACTGTCTGGTCTATTTCGATATCGATCAGTTCGAAGCGGTTGCAGACAAGTTCGGCTCGCGCGCCGGGGAAGAGGTGCTCGAACGGTTTGCGCGTCTCGCATCTGGTCCACTGCCTGGTGGTGGTTCGTTGTCTCGGATCGAGGGTGATCGGTTTGCCGCATTGCTGCGCCATCGTGATCTGGACGCCGGGCTGACCTATGCCGAGGCCGTCCGATCCGAGTGCCAGAAGCTAGTGTATGTGCGCGGCGAAACGTCGGTCGCGGTAACCGTCAGCGCGGGCGTGGTCGAAATCAACGATCGCGAGACGTTGAGCGAGCATCCGCTGACCGTCGCTCGGATGGCGTGCAGCAAGGCATCGGATCACGGCGGTGACCGCGTAGAGTGCTACGACCCGCATGACAAAAGCATCGTGCGACGCGTTGATAACCTTCAGGTGTTCGCCCAACTTCAGGATGCGATCAATCAGGACTCGTTTGTGCTGGACGCGCAGCCGATCAAATCGCTGACTGATGACAACGCGGCGCCACACATGGAAGTGCTCCTCCGGATGACCGGTCCGAGTGGAGATGTGTTGCTACCGGAGCAGTTCTTTTCGGCCGCAGAGCAGTATCAACTCATGCCGCGGCTGGATCGCTACGTGGTCAGCCGCTTTTTCAAGACGCTCAACGACTTCGATGATCTCCTCGGATTGTCCGATGCGACGTTCGCACTCAACCTCTCGGGGCAGTCGCTCGGGGAGCCGACGTTTCACGATTTTGTTCGTGAGCAGGTCCTCGAGAGTCAACTCTCACCTTCGCAGCTGTGTTTTGAGATCACAGAAACAGCCGCAATCGCCAACCGCGAGTCAGCGATCGCCTTTATGAAGATGATGCGCGGATTGGGTTGTAAGTTCGCGCTCGATGATTTTGGCGCCGGACTCAGTTCGTTTGCCTACCTGCGTGACATGCCGGTCGACGTGTTGAAAATCGATGGCAGTTTCGTCCGCGATCTGGATGTGAACAAGGTGTCTGAGTCGATGGTTGCGGCTGTCGCGCAAGTGGCTCGGGTAATGGAGCTCAAGACGGTAGCAGAATTCGTCGAATCACCCGGCGTTCTCGCCGGACTGAAGCGTCTCGGTGTCGACTACGGACAGGGTTTTCTTTTGGGCAAACCACTGCCGTTGATCGAGCAAATCCGCGCGCTGGTCGATACTGGGTCATTTGCAGTGGCCAGCGGCGCGAGTCTGCGTCCGGTGGCTGCAGCCCAACAATAGGCCCGCCGGGACAGCGCTGGCGACGTCCGTCGTCACGATGCACAATCTGACTCGTGAAACGTTTGCTGGTTGTTCACCATACGCCGTCCGCCAATACGCGCGAGCTGCTCGATAAAGCGCTGACCGCGATAGGCGACATCGACTCCGAGTTGGTAGTGGCTGTGCACGATAGCCTCGAGGCTGACGCGCACGCCGTGCAGGCGTGCGACGGCATTCTGCTCGCGACTACCGAGAATTTTGGCGCCATGGCCGGGCGCACCAAGGATTTCTTCGAGCGCATCTACTATCCGCTGGGTCAGTCGAAGGCCGGTCTCCCCATCGCTTGCTACATCCGTGCGGGTGAGGATGGCAGCGGTACCCGGCAGGGTATCCAACGCATCGTCACAGGGCTGCGCTGGCGCTGGATTCAGCCGCCACTGGTGTTGAAAGGTTCCTGGAGCGAGCAGATGGCACCCGAGGTTGAAGCTTTGGCTGGCACGCTCGCTGCGGGGCTGAGCGCAGACATTTTCTAGACACGAAAATATATCTCCTGAGGTGAGATACCCCGGCTCCAGGCAGCACCACTATCCATGAGCGGCACGGAATGTCGCGTCACGGCATTTTGGAGCAACGACATGAAGACACAGGAACTCAACGCCTTTGCAGCTGAGCGGGATAGGACGCTTGCATCAGCAGCAGTCGTATTGACGACGATCTACGGTTTGTTTCTCGTGGGAGTTATTGCCCTGAACGCCGGTTGGATGTAGTCGCACACCTGCATCTGACGTTTGACGACAGCTTGCTTGGAGCTTTGCCGTCGGAGTCCGGGAGAACCCCTTCATCGCACACGCCTCTCCCGACCTCCGATGGCAGCTTTTTTTAGTGTGGGTACACTGGCCCGATGTGGGTCGAAATCGAAACTGCACTGCGCGTCCATCCCTGGTTTGAACACAATCCTGAAACTCAGGAGACATTGGGGCACTGGTTCTCCCGATTAGCTGAGGTCAGCACATCCGCAGCGGAGGCACTGCATCGCGTTGCCCTGGAGCAGAACGGCGATTGGTGGCGAGCAGCCGCTGCGAGTGCGTTTGTTCGTGATGCCGCGTGTCAGGAGCCTGAGGTCATCGAGTCCATTCTGGCATGGACCAACACCCAGCCGCTATTTGACCCCGAACACCTTGCCCATCAGGTGTCCACGCATGGGTCCGAACGCGGCCTGAGACGGTTTCGGCGCCAATTCGCGCTGGCTGTTGCATGGCTGGATCTTGCGGGCCGTGCAAGCCTTGCCATGGTGCTGCGTGCCCTGAGTGACTTTGCTGACGCCGCAATAGAGATCGCCGTGGCGACCGCGCAGGACCGACTTGAGAGCCGCTATGGTGTGCTCCGGGACAGCTCGGGCGAGCCGGTTCCGCTGCGCGTTCTGTGCATGGGCAAGCTCGGTGGCCGCGAGCTGAATTTTTCATCGGATATCGATCTCATTTTTGTGTATCCATCGGATGGCGAGAGCGATGGACGACGTTGTTTGCAGGCGGAAGAATACTGCCTGCGACAAGCGCGCCTGGTGATCGACATCCTCGATCGCTCGACCGAATGCGGCCGGGTATTTCGAGTGGACACACGACTTCGACCGTTTGGCAGTGCCGGGCCACTCGCGATGAGTATCGATGCCCTGGAGGTCTACCTGCAGCGCCACGGCAGGGCCTGGGAAAGGTATGCGTTCGTCAAGGCGAGATTGCCGGGCGAACGCAGGTCGAGTCCTACTCAGGACTGGGTCGAGGATTGTCTGATGCGCTTTGTCTACCGCGCTTATCTCGATTTCTCCGTATTGGGCGCGCTGCGCGAGATGCAGCAGAAAATCGAAGACGAAGCGGCAACGCGGGATGCGGCGACCGACGTCAAGCGTGGCCCTGGCGGTATTCGGGAGATCGAATTTATCGTGCAGTCCTGGCAGCTGATTCGCGGCGGCAGGGCGGTGCAGTTGCGCACCCCGTCCTTGTATGACGCGCTGGCAGGGATCGTCGAGCTGGGTGGCATTGCGGCGAGCGACGCGCAGCGACTGCGCGCAGCCTACGACTATCTGCGTGTATTGGAGAATCGACTGCAAGCGCTGACCGATCGCCAGACGCATCGCTTGCCGACCGATTTGGACGAGCAGCGCGATCTTTGCTTGGCAATGAATGTGACGGATTGGCCGACGTTGATGACCACGTTGGACAGTCACCGAGCATTCGTCAGTGCCGCATTTCGGGGTCTGGTGTTCGCCGGCAATCCCGAGGGCGGTGCAGAGCCGCAGGAGATGGACTGGCTCAGCGCCGATACGGCAGTCACGGCAGCTCGACTGGCCGATTATGATCTGCCGCAGCCACGTGAACTTGCCGAGACTATTCGACGGTTCGCCGAGCGGATCGATCGCCAGCCGTTGACGGTTGAAGTGAGACAGCGTGTGCAACGTGCGGTCGATGGCGTCGTCGCGAGGATTGGCGGATTCCCACCGCCTGACGCCGTACTCGAACGGGCGCTCGCGCTCATTGAGGCGGTATGCCGCCGCAGCGCGTACCTCGCGCTGCTGAACGAGCAGCCGCAAGCGTTCGACCGATTGCTACGACTGCTGAGCTCGAGTCAGTTCGTGGCGGATCAGATTCTCGAGCAACCCATGTTGCTTGATGAGCTACTCGATGCCCGCTTGTTTTCCGAGCCTCGTAATGCGGCTCAGATGCGCACCGAGCTTGAGCGCGTCCAAACTGAAGTTGGCGTATCCGATGCCGAAACTATCACGGCAGCGATGGTGCGATTTGTACGCACTGCTCATTTTCGTATTGCGGTCGCGGATGTCAGTGGGCTGCTGCCGATTATGCGGGTCAGTGATCGACTGAGTGACACCGCTACGCTCGTTCTCGAGCAAACGCTGGCGCTCGCGTGGGACGAGTTGGTCGCGCGTCACGGCACGCCGGGTGGATTGCGGCCCGGTTGCACCGGATTTGCGGTCGTCGGGTATGGCAAGCTCGGCGGCCTGGAGATGGGATATGGGTCCGATCTCGATGTCGTTTTTCTGCACGACCTACCCGATGGTGAAACGACCGGTGAAGCGGCGTTAGACCACTCGGTTTTCGTAATGCGCCTGGCGCGTCGCATCGTTCACTTGCTGTCGGTGCAAACGGGCCATGGCAGTCTGTACGAGGTGGATATGCGATTGCGACCGAGCGGTCGTTCTGGGTTGCTGGTGTCATCGGTTAGCGCGTTTGCGCGCTATCAGCAGAAGGATGCCTGGACCTGGGAGCATCAGGCTCTGGTGCGTGCGAGAGCTGTTGCTGGTGATCCGGCGGTCATGCGCCAATTCGATCAGATCCGTCGCTCGACGCTCGCCGAATGCGTCAATCGCGATTCGTTGAGAGTCGCGGTGGCCGACATGCGGCGCCGAATGCGGCAGGAATTGTCTCGGTCTGGCCCGAATGAGTTTGATTTGAAGCAAGACCCGGGCGGTATCGCCGATATCGAATTTCTTGTGCAATACCTTGTTCTCGCGCACGCAGATCGGTTTGCAGACCTGCTGGACTGGACCGACAACATACGCCAGCTCGACAGTCTGGCTGCCAATGGGGTTGTCAGCGAAAGCACGGCGCACAGTCTGCAAGACGCATATACCGCCCTGCGCGCAGCGACACACGCCCTCGCGCTGAATCGGGCCCGCCCGATCGTCGGCAATCAACGTTTTCAGGAGGAGCGGCGCTTTGCGTCTCACCAATGGCAGCAATGGTTGGGTGCACACTGATCGCACGTTTCGATCTGTCAGCGCATCGCGAGGCGCGTATAATCGCGCTATTACGCTACCGACGACGAGCTATCCATCATGAGCGACACTTCCCTGGCGCATCCGAATACGCAAATTCGGTATGAAGTGACCTCGGCCGACCTGCCGATCTGCTGCCCAATGCCGAATACCAGCCTGTGGAACTCCCACCCGAGGGTCTACGTTCCGGTTGAAGTCACCGGTGAGGCGAAGTGCCCTTATTGCGGTGCACTCTATGTGCTCACCGATTCCTAGCGGCGAAGACTCATGATTATCGTGACCGGCGGCGCAGGGTTCATCGGATCGAACCTGGTACGCGTCATCAACAGCAAAACCGCAGAACCCGTTCTGGTGGTCGACGAGATGACGGATGGGCGCAAGTTCGAGAACCTTGTCGATCTCGATGTCGCCGATTACCTCGACCGCGATGAGTTTCGCGCCGCGGTTGAGCGCGGCGATGATTTCGGCGGCGTCAGCGCTGTGTTCCACCAGGGCGCGTGTTCGACCACGACCGAGTGGGACGGTCGCTACATGCTCGACAACAACTTCAGTTACAGCAAAGCGCTGCTTTGGTATTGCGAAAATCGGCGGGTGCCCTTCATCTACGCTTCGTCGGCGGCCGTTTATGGCGCAGGCAAAGACTTCCGGGAGCACCCCACCGCGGAGCGCCCGCTAAACGTCTACGGCTATTCGAAGCTGCTGTTCGATAACTATTATCGACGGCATGCAACCTCGATCTCTACCCAGGTGGTCGGCCTCAGGTACTTCAACGTGTATGGTCCGCGAGAAGCGCACAAAGGCAGTATGGCGAGCGTCGCATGGCATTTCTCCAACCAGATTTTGGATAGCGGGACGGCGCGTCTGTTCGAGGGTTCCGACGGCTACGCAGACGGTCAGCAGGAACGTGATTTTGTATACGTCGATGATGTCGTTGATGTGAATCTGTGGATGCTGGAGCATCCCTCGGTCAGCGGCGTGTACAACTGTGGAACCGGCCGCGCTCAGACATTTCAGGAAGTTGCCGAGGCGGTGGTGACACACCACGGCACCGGATCGCTGGAGTACATTGCGTTTCCCGATCATCTCCAAGGCGCGTATCAGAGTCACACACAGGCTGATTTGACCGCGTTGAGAGCTGCGGGTTACAGCGGCGAGTTTCGCGCTGTGGAAGCCGGGGTTAGCGATTACCTGACAGCGCTCGGAAGGTGAAACAGGACGCCGTACTCGTTGTAGGCCCGTCGTGGGTCGGCGATATGGTCATGGCGCAGTCGCTGTTCCAGATTCTGAAGGCCGATCAACCCGAACGCCCGATCGATGTGCTGGCGCCCGGATGGTCTTTGCCGATTGTTGAACGCATGCCCGAGGTCCGACGCGGAGTTGAGATGCCGTTAGGCCACGGAGCGCTGGGTTTGCGCGTTCGCCGACGTGTTGGCCATTCCTTGCGCGAGACAGGCTACGGTCAGGCCATTGTGTTACCGCGTTCAGCGAAAGCCGCGCTGGCCCCGTGGTTTGCGAAAATTCCGCGGCGGACCGGTTATCGCGGGGAAATGCGCTTCGGATTGATCAACGATATGCGCGCATTCGACCGGGACCTGCTCGACCAAACCGTTAAGCGGTTTGTGTTTCTGGGGTGCGAGGACCGTTCGGACCTTCCGTCGATCCCGGCGCCCCGGCTGCGCGTTGACGAAGCCAGCCAAAACGCAGCGCTGGAGCGATTGATACAAGATGCGTCAAAGCCGGCGATCGGGTTGTTGCCGGGCGCCGAATACGGTCCCGCGAAAGCGTGGCCAGCCGAGCACTTTGCTACCGCCGCGCGTGCATTGCATGAACGGGGATTCAGCGTCTGGCTCTTGGGTGGACCCGGCGATCGGGCGGTTGCCGACAGCATTCGCAAAGGGGCGGCTGTGCCGATCGAAAACCTTTGCGGCGAGACCACGCTCAGTGAAGCGATCGATTTGTTGGCCGCGTGCCGCGGTGTCATCACGAACGACTCCGGCTTGATGCATGTTGCAGCAGCCGTTCAGACGCACGTTGTAGCGGTCTATGGTTCGAGCAGCCCGCATTTCACCCCACCGCTCACCGATCACAAATCGATCCATTATCTGGATCTCGAGTGCAGTCCTTGTTTCCAGCGCGAGTGTCCTTTGGGGCATCTGCGCTGCTTGAATGAACTCACGCCCGCTGGTGTCGTTGCCAGCATCGACGCCCTCGGCTAGCCCAGAATGCGGTCGATTTGCTGCTCGACTGATTGGGTGTCGATGAGCAGCATGGCATCCGGGTGGCGCACGCGACGCCCCCATCGCACGTTGTCGACGGATCGATTCAAATACCGTTGTACTGCGTCAGGATAGCGATTGACCGTGTATTCCGGGTTACGGACTGGCCCTGTGCGACCCGGGTTCGAGGTGGCATACATACCGATAACCGGTGTGTCGACCGCACTCGCAATATGCGCCGGCCCTGAATCCGGGCAAATGACACATGCGGCGCGATCGATCAGTGCTGCCAGAGATTTTAACGAGCTCTGACCCACGAGATTGTGAATTGCATCAGGCGCAACCGCTGCGATCGACGCAGCGTATCGATGTTCTTCTTCACTGTCGCTGCCGGTCACCGCGATGGTGGAATCATATCGCTCAAGTAGAGTGCGCACGACATCGACAAAACGCTCGACCGGCCAGTTGCGATAGTTGCGTGCGCGTTGGCTTGAGCACGGACTGATCACAATCAGTGGTTTTGCATCAGGGTTGATCCGATCGGCAAGCGCGTAGTCTTCGGGACCGAGCGGCAGGCGCCACTGTAGGTCGTCCCGGGGAACGCCGAGGCGCGCCGCAAAACCGAACAACCCATCGATAACGTGGGGTTGATGTGCCGGCGCTATGCGTTCGTTGGTAAACAACCATTGCGCATCGCGTGCCCGCGCACGATCGAATCCAATTTTTCGAGGTGCGCGGATGAAACGCGAGATGCGATTGGCGCGCCAGGACGCGTGCATGTTCAGCAGTACATCGAATTGGCGAGTTGCCAATGTCTTAAGAAACGCCTGCTGTTCACGTTTTCCAGCGCTTTTTTCGTAGACGAGTAATTCGACGTCGTCCAGCCCCTGCATCAGACTCGCCTCTGTTTTACCAATCACCCAAGTGATGCGCGTCTTCGGTAACGCCAATTGCAACGCGCGAACGACCGCAAGAGTGTGGACGCAATCACCAATTGCGGACAGGCGCAGAATGCACAAGCGGTCAGGATCGGACACAGACAGTCATTTTGATTCGGTCAGCCATAGGCGGAGTGTAACGTTCGTGCGTATTGACGCACAGCGGCGGTACACTGAACGCAGCCGGTCCATGTGCGCGAACGGCACTGAGTTTTGAATGGGCCGGGATGCAGAAAGAAATAGAAGTACGGGACGAGAGCTTGTTCCCCGAACGGCCGGACTATTTGTTCGATGCCAACGCATGGCCACGACGTATCGGTGATGCGCAGGAAGGCCGGGGTGGTACTGTGCTCGTGGCGGATGCCAGAGGCGCTTTTGCGTTGCGACACTACCGGCGCGGCGGATTGGTGGCGCGGCTTCTTGAGGATCGCTATTGGTTTCGCGGTGCAGAAAATACTCGCAGTCTGCGAGAGTGGCATCTGTTGCAAGATATGGTGGCGCTTGGCCTGCCCGTACCCGCGCCCGCGGCTGCACGCTTCACAAGGGAAGGTTTTTTTTATCGCGCTGACATTCTCACGCGATTGATTCCGGACTCGGATACGCTCGCGCAGCGCCTGACGCGCCGTCCGTTAGTACCGGAGCTGTGGCATCGTCTGGGCGAAGTGATCGCCCGATTTCACCAAGCGGGCATCTGCCACGCGGATTTGAATGCCCACAATGTCCTGTTGGATAGCGGATCGCGCTGGCACCTCATCGACTTTGATCGAGGTGCTCAGCGCAAGCCTGGCAAGTGGCGCCTTGGAAACCTCGGTCGTCTGCATCGCTCACTTGAGAAAGAGCGAGACCGCATGCACGCGAAGCACTGGGAACACGCCGACTGGAACACCTTGCTCGAAGGCTATGCGGCGGTATCCGACTCGCGGCGATAGACGTCTGGTAGCGGTTCCGGCCGTCCTTTGAATTTGCGATGAACCCAGAAATATTGTTCTGGCGAACGCCTCACATTGTCTTCGAGCAGACCGACCATCCTGATTGTATCGGCGACCGCGTCATCGGAGGGAATGCCCGACATAGGCGCCGTGATGGTGATGTCATAGCCGCTGTAATCTGAGCGTCGATGCGGGAAGAAGCCGATGACCTGTGCTTTGCCAAGTTTGGCGAGCGTTGTGGTCGCGGTATTGGTCATCGCGGGCACGCCGAAAAAATCGATCAGCGCGCTGTGCTTTCGTCGATAGCTTTGATCGGGCGCATACCAGACGGGCACGTTATCGCGCAGGCTACGAACCATTTGTTTGATGCTCGCCTTTTCGATCGTGCGCCGTCCTGACCGTTCGCGCCCCCGACGGACTAGCTCGGTGACCAGCGGGTTGCGGTCTTCACGGTAGACCGCGTCGAAGATCAGCCCCTCGGCGTTCAGTGCAGTACCACCCACCTCCAGCGCCCCGAAGTGACCGGTCAACAAGATCACAGGACCGGGTGTGTGTGCCTCCAGATGCTCTATGCCCTCGAAGCGCCATCGACCCGCCAAGCGCTGCGGTCGGTACCATGCCATCGCCATTTCGAAGACGCTCATGCCGAGGTTTTCGAAATGCGCGTGCAGAACCTTGTCAATCCATTCTTCAGGTTGATTCGGGAAGCAATACTCAAGATTTCTGCGCGCGATATGGACGCGTTTGGATGAGAACCGCAAAACCAACCGCCCCAATCCACGGCCCAGCCAAAGCTGCAGGCGAAACGGCAACCAGCTGACAAGGCGCAGGATGCTGAATCCAAGCCACACTGGCCAGAACCGTGGGCTGTGCAGATTGACCGCTGTACTCACAGCACCTGACCTCGAAATCTGCGATGAACCCAGAAGTACTGGGTCGGTGCCAGTGCAATCATTGATTCGAAAGCCTGGTTGAGGACCTGTGTGTCATGTTGGTCGTCATGGCCGGAGAATTTGAGGGGTGGAAAAACCTGAACGACGAACCGTCCGTTGGCACGCCGAACGGCGTGTACCGGCAAGACCTGGGCGTCGTATTTTCTCGCCAACCGCGCGACCGAACCATTGGCTTGTACAGACTGCCCCAAAAACTTAACGGTGACCGCGCTGCTGGTCGTGTCTGCCTGATCGGCCGCGACGTAAACACTCTGCCCGGCTCGCAAATGCTTAACCAGCGCCTTTGGCGAGTGTTTGGATATGAGCTCAGTTGTTGCTTGGAGTCGTCCGCGGCTGACAACCGGATCCAACACAGGGTGATCGAACGGCCGATGGACGGCGGCGAATTTGTGGAATAACCCCAGAGCTCGGGCGAGCCATTCCATAGCCGTGCAATGCACACCGACAAGCACGATCGGTCGCTGGCCCGCCGCGCGCAGATATTCGAGGCCTTCGATATCTGTCCACTTCAAGATTCGCTGATCACGGCTCCACCAGGCGACGGCGATCTGAAACAGACTGATGCCAAGCTCGCGGCGGTGGTCGGCGAGCAGATCGGCGCGCTCAGCGGCCGACAGTGAAGGGTAAGCCTGTTCGAGGTTAGCGAGTGCCACGGCATCCCGTTTCGGAATCACCAGGGGCAAAGCGCGCCCCAGGCAACGCCCCAAAAAACACTGTACACGCCATGGCAGCCAGCTCATGACGCGAAGCGCTGCGAGACCGGCGCGGACGGTCCATTGTGTTGCGATCGATTGCTGGCTCATGGGTCTGTTGAAAGCGTGACGCGGCTCATTACTCGCTATTGTAACGGTTAGAATCGCACTGCTCGGATTGAAATCCTTCAGTTCAAACCGCATCTTTAGGATTAATGTGAATCTTCGGAGAACACTTTCATGAAACGATTGCTCCTGTTCCTCGGCACCAACGTCGCTGTTCTGGCCGTTATCAGCGTGATCTGGAGTTTTATGCCATGGGATGGCGTTTTTCAGGCAAATGGTGCGCCTAACCTCACGGCATTGCTCGTATTTTCAGCAATCATTGGTTTCGCCGGGTCTTTTATCTCGTTGTTGATGTCCAAATGGATGGCCAAGCGCAGCACGGGCGCGCAGGTCATCGAGAATCCGAGAACGGAAATCGAGCGCTGGTTGGTTGCCACCGTGCGACGTCAGTCGGAACAAGCGGGTATCAAGATGCCCGAGGTGGCAATTTACGATGCACCGGAGGTGAATGCGTTTGCAACGGGCGCCAGCCGCAACAATTCGCTGGTCGCAGTCAGTACGGGTTTGTTGAACAGCATGACCCGCGATGAAGCGGAAGCGGTTTTGGCGCATGAGGTCTCGCATGTCGCCAACGGTGACATGATCACGCTGACGCTGATCCAGGGCGTGGTGAACACCTTTGTTGTGTTCCTGTCGCGTCTGGTCGGCTATTTTGTTGATCGGGTGATCCTGAAGAACGACCGTGGCCTCGGTATCGGCTACTACGTGTCGTCAATCGCAGCTCAAATAGTCTTCGGTATCCTGGCGAGCGTTGTCGTTTGCTGGTTCTCCCGTCAACGCGAGTTTCGCGCAGACGCCGGTGGTGCCAAACTGGCGGGTGCGGGCAAGATGGCCGCCGCCTTGAAGCGTCTGCAGGCGCAATCCGCCGGCTCTCACCTACCAAAAGAAATGACCGCGATGGGCATTTTCGGTGGCGCCGGATCGGGCTTGCAGAAGTTGTTTATGACCCACCCGCCGCTGGAAGAGCGGATTGCAGCGCTGGAGCGCCCGGTACTGCGCTAAGCGCTACTCGGAGTCGCCACCGTCGCCGTCGGGCTCATCCACGAGCGCGGCGGCGTCGGCGGCCGTTAGCCGGTCCAGTCCAAGATGGAATGCGGCAAAGCCAGGCATAACGACCTGGTTGCGCGCCATACCGATAATCCGTCCATCGCGCGGGGCGTAGATCCCGACAGTGGCATTGGTGATTGGGTCGGTAATCTTGCCGAGGAGCTCGCCCTCGGTCACCTGGCTGCCGAGATCGACACTGGAGATCAGAATGCCGCCTCGATCCGCGCGCACCCAGGCGGATCTGTAATAGGTTTCTTCGCGCTCGGTCCAAGGCCGTTCTGAAACGACCATGCCGAGCGTGTCGAGCAAAGCCTCCACGCCTTTCACACCGTGCGTCACTTCCTGCGGCTCCAGCCGCTCCGGCCCGCCGGCTTCAAGCGTCACCGTCGGAATGCCAATCAAGGTGGCGGCATACCGGAGTGTCCCCGGCCGCGGCTGACTGTTGACGATCACGGTCGCACCGAAACCGTTTGCAAGCGCCCGCACTCCGGGATCTGCCAAATCAGCCCGCAGTTGTGGCAAGTTGCTGCGTTCGAACGATCCGGTGTGTACGTCAACCAGCGCATCGCAGTGCGTGACAATATTATTGAAGAAGTTGCTGGCGATTCGTGAGGCTGCCGAGCCAGTGGTACTACCCGGAAAATAGCGATTCAGGTCGCGACGATCTGGCAAATACCGCGTGCCACGCCGAAAGCCCTGGATATTTACGATTGGCACGCCGATGACCGTGCCTGACAGCGTGCTGGGCTGGAGGCCGTGTAGCACGCGTCGAACAATCTCAATCCCATTGAGTTCGTCGCCATGAACCGCGGCGGTCAGGCAAAGAATCGGTCCTGCGTTGCGGCCGTGCACGACCAGCACCGGCGCATCGACCGGTAGGCCTTCAAACAACTCTGTGGCGGACCATGTCAACTGCCGGTAGCTGCCTGGCGGGATGTCGTCCCCGAGCATCGTCAAGGTGGCTTGCTCTTGAAACTGACGACTGGCAAACAGGGCCGCTGCCGCGTTGTCGGCGATCGGCAGGTCTCCCAGCGAGTCCGCTCTTTCGTCGGTCACAATATCGTCTTCCGCCAAAATGTCCGGATCTGCGGTGTCAGCGTCCGCCAGGCACGGTTGGCCGAGCGATAGCATCAATACGAGTGCAACGAAGCGCATAAACGACGGGGAAATTGTTGGGCGGCTAAACATAACACCAAAAAGAGTAAGCGTATCGTGTGCGGGATACTGTGAAGAGAATCAACAATCTGAAAGATGTTCAGAAGTGGGTTTCGCTGGACGGTTGCCGGTGCGGTTCTTTAACATAGCGATTAAGGTGCCTAGATATGCACCGTTTCATCAGTTGAGGAGAGGATGAATGACAAAGCTGACCGACGTTGAGGGGATCGGACCCACCTATGCAGGCAAATTGACCGCTGGCGGTGTTCGGAGTCAGGAGCACTTGCTGGAGTTGGGGGCAACAAAAGCAGGTCGTAAGAAAGTCGCAGAAGCATCAGGTTGTACCGAAAAGCAGATCCTGGAATGGGTTAATCGCGCCGACCTTTGCCGCATTAAGGGCGTCGGCAGCGAGTACTCCGACCTGTTGGAGTGCGCAGGCGTTGATACAGTTCCCGAACTGGCCGGTCGGAATGCCGAGAATCTCGCGGTAAAAATGAAAGAGCTGAACGATCAGAAAAAGCTGGTTCGTGCCGTGCCTTCCGCGAAAATGGTTGCCGGATGGGTCGCACAGGCGAAAAAACTGCCTCGGGCGGTCCACTACTGAGCGGACTCCAGTGTTTCGAGACCTGAAGTGCAGTACGCGAAGGTCGAGCGTTTATCGCTCGGCCTTTTTTGCTGTATTCGCGCTTTGGTCGGGGGCAGCGCAATCGGATTTTCCGCTCGCCGACGTAATTGAGGTGGACAAATCGGACCGAGTGATGAGGATGCTCGCGGATGGCGAAGTCATTCGAGAGTTTCCAATAGCGCTCGGGCTCGAGCCGGTCGGCGACAAGCTTCGCGAGGGCGATAACCGCACGCCCGAGGGCCGTTACTACCTGGACCGCCGCAATCCTGACAGCCGATTCTTTCTTTCGATACGCATTTCCTATCCTTCGGCCGACGACGTAGCAACCGCGCGCGCCAAAGGGGTGGATCCCGGCGGTCAGATCATGATTCATGGTCAACCGAATGAACCACGCTACTCCGATCGATTTTATGCTTCTTCGGATTGGACTAACGGCTGCATAGCCGTATCGAACCTTGCGATGATTGATATCTGGCTGATGACTCGGCCCGGTACGCCCATCGTTATCAATCCCTGATTCCAGAACTTACGAAAACACACTATGGATATTGACGTCGCCCCAGAGGGATCACTGGAAGTCCTGTCTCAACTGGAAGTCAATGCGCTGCGCAGTAAAGGTGAGGGTGGCCTCTACCCGCTGCTGCGCCGATGCGCGCTTGCGGTTCTGACCACGGGGTCCATGACCGACGACCCGACCGAACTTCTGGCGCAACACGCCGATTTCGATGTTTCCATCTTGCAGGTCGACCGGGGTGTCCGTCTCGGGCTGACCAACGCGCCCGACAGCGCATTCGTTGACGGTCAGATGATCCTAGGCACGCGTGAGCTGCTGTTTTCCGTGTTACGCGACATCGTGTTTTTTCATTCCGAGTTTTCAGGGACGGGGCGTTTTGATTTAACCCAGCCGGACCATCTGACCAATGTGGTGTTTCATATTCTTCGCCACGCCGGGGTGGTGAGCGCGCGCGCGGCCGTTGATGTCGTCGTCTGCTGGGGCGGTCATGCGATCAGTCGCCATGAGTACGATTACACCAAGCAGGTCGGTTATGAGCTTGGCTTGCGGGGCTTCCAGATCTGTACGGGTTGCGGGCCTGGAGCGATGAAGGGGCCGATGAAAGGGGCAACGATCGGACACTCCAAGCAGCGTATCCGCAATGGACGCTACATCGGTATTTCCGAGCCAGGGATCATCGCCGCTGAATCACCCAATCCGATCGTCAATGAGCTGGTGATCATGCCGGACATGGAGAAACGGCTGGAAGCGTTTGTGCGCACAGGTCACGGTATCGTCGTGTTTCCGGGAGGTGTAGGAACCGCGGAGGAAATTCTCTATTTGCTCGGGATCTTGCTGCACCCTGAAAACCGCGGGCGGGAGTTTCCGCTCGTTTTCACAGGTCCGGCTAGCGCCGCGGCGTATTTCCAGAAGATTGACCGGTTTATCGCGCAGACACTGGGCGAGGCGGCAACCCAACGCTACGAGATCGTGATCGACAATCCGGAGCGCGTTGCGCTATTGATGCAGCATGGTCTGGACCGGGTCGAAATCCGACGCCGGCGTGATGGAGACGCCTTTTACTTTAATTGGCGTCTGCATATCGATCACTCGTTCCAACGACCGTTCGAGGCCACACACGAGTCTATGGCAGCGCTCGATTTGTCAGAGCACTTACCGGCGCACGAACTGGCTGCCAACCTGCGGCGGGCATTTTCCGGTATCGTCGCCGCCAATATTCGTGAGGAAACGGTGCGCATTGTCGCTGCAAAAGGACCGTTTCAGCTTCAAGGATCGCAGCGCGTCAGTCGATTGCTGGACGATCTGCTGAGAGACTTTGTAGCGCAGAGGCGTATGAAGATCTCGGGGGAGTACAAACCTTCTTTCCAGATTACAGAAGCGGCCTAGGGTTCATAACGCCGATTTCATTTTCCGTAATCTGAAATTACGTCAAATCTCTGCTAAGCGTTTGTTTTGACGAAGTAAAAAAACTATTGCCTTGTGATCCAGTTCCTCGTGTCTACACCCGATGTCGCCTACGCTGTGCAACATCTTAGGGAGAGTCGCGAGTACATCATGGCCCACGACGACAAGACATTCCGGTGGCCCGGCGAGCCTGCCAGTGACACGCAGTCAAGCGACGAGGCGTCACGGCAGGATGAGAGCGAAGTGCTCCGCAACTGGCTGAATCGTTCACCTTCGACGCGGCGTCGCGCTTCGTTTGACCCTGCACTCTACACGTGGAAAGGCTATCGGCAGTGGAAGTCAGGCGTCGATAAGCATTGGGCAGAGACCGACGACTGATCCGCTTCGCAATGTCGTTCGCGTTCACGCTGTTGTAATGCGAGCTGATCACACTATCGACAATTCATTGATTCGTTTTCCAAGACACTATGAAAAACAACGCGCTTAACCATGACCCGATCGACACTTTCAAGAACCCGGATACCCGAGAGCGGTGGGAGTGGGTCCATCAGGCTATAGGATTTGCCGAAGACGATTGTGCGCGCGAACTTGAGTATCGGAATGAGCGGCATGTGGAAGCCGCTCCCTCACCCTTTATTGAGTGAGTCCGGAAGCTGCATCACAAGGATGATTTGATATGGAAATCACCATGCAATGGTGGGACGACGCAGACGATATTTACTATGCGGCGCTGCTTCGTCTTCAGGCCACTTCCCACTGGACGCCGATTCTGGCAAGGCTAGGCCTGGCAACGGTCGCGTTTCTGACGCTGGTTTGATTTGAAAAATCGGGAAAGCGGCAACGCCGATTCTTGAAATTTCTTGAATAGCACCCCATATGCCTCCCGTCAGGATTACAACGGGCCGGCATCATGGGCGATTCACAACAAGCAACCACACACGGGTTTCAGGCGGAGGTCAAACAGCTTCTGAAGCTGATGATCCACTCCTTGTATAGCAACAAGGAGATTTTCCTTCGTGAATTGGTATCAAACGCATCCGACGCACTCGACAAGTTGCGTTTCGAGTCGATCGGCAAGCCGGAGCTGTTGGCTGACGACACAGAACTGCGGGTCACGCTGGAACTGGATGCCGATGCGGGTACGTTGACGATTACCGATAACGGCATCGGTATGAGTCGCGATGATGCAGCGACGAATCTCGGCACAATCGCGCGATCCGGCACCGCCGAGTTTCTTGGCAAGCTTGGTGATGACGAGCGGGAAAACGCACGTCTCATCGGGCAGTTTGGCGTCGGCTTCTACGCGTCGTTTATCGTCGCCAGCGAAGTGACCGTCGAGTCTCGTCGCGCCGATCTGGCTCCCGATGAGGCGGTGCGCTGGATCTCCAGTGGTGACGGTGAGTACACCCTTGAGACCATCGAACGTCCGCTGCGTGGTACGTCGATCACGCTCAAGCTGAAACAGGACGAATCGGAGTTCGCCGACCGTTTCCGCATTCAGTCGCTGATCCGGCGCTACTCCGATCACATCGCATTTCCAGTGATGATGCCTTCGGCTGACGAGGACAGCGACGAACTCGAGACGATCAACTCAGCCACCGCACTTTGGACACGGTCGCGCAGCGATATCAGCGACGATGAATATCGGGAGTTTTATCAGCACATCTCCCATGATTTCGAAGCGCCTGTTTGTTGGAGTCATAACCGCGTCGAGGGCAAGCGCGAATACACGAGCTTGCTGTACGTGCCTGCGCGCGCGCCATTCGATCTGTGGAATCGTGAAGCACCTCGAGGTCTGAAACTCTACGTCCAGCGCGTATTCATCATGGACGATGCAGAGCAATTCCTGCCGTTGTATCTCCGATTCATTCGCGGCGTTGTCGATGCGGCCGACTTGCCGCTCAATGTGTCGCGCGAGTTACTGCAATCAACGCCGGGCGTCGAAGCGATGCGCAGCGCATTGACCAAACGATCGTTGACGATGTTGAAAAAGCTGGCGAGTGATGACGCTGAACAATATGCCAGCATCTGGGATACATTCGGCGAAGTTCTGAAGGAAGGACTCGCTGAGGACACCGCGAACCGGGAGACACTGGTCGACCTGTTGCGCTTCAATACCACCCATTCGGAAGGCACCGCACAACGCGAGACGCTGGCACAGTATGTCGAGCGGATGGTTGATGGACAGGAGGCGATCTATTACCTGACGGCCGAGAACCACGCGGCTGCCAAGTCCAGCCCGCACCTCGAGGTGTTCCGCAAGCGCGGCATCGAAGTGCTATTGCTGACCGACCGGCTCGACGAATGGGCGATTACCTACCTGACCGAGTACGACGGCAAGTCGCTCCAGGATGTTCGTCGGGATGGTCTCACGTTGCCGGAGTCGGACAAGGATGAGAGCGCGGACGCAGAGCCGGCCGCAGATGAATCGGTTGTTGATCGGCTGAAGTCGACGTTGAGCGAAGTGGTGTCAGATGTCCGTGCGAGCGATCGTCTGGTCGATTCTCCGGCATGCCTCGTGACGGCCAAAGATGACCTCGGACAGCAAATGCGTCGGATGCTGGAAGCGGCGGGGCAGGAGGTGCCTGATTCGAAGCCGGCGTTGGAGTTGAACTTGACGCACGCCATGGTTCGCCAAATGGCGAGTACCCAAGACGACGCGCGGTTTTCCGATCTCGCGCAAGTTATTGTGGGGCAGGCGCAAATCGCAGAGGGCCGTTTGCCGAGTGATCCGGCAGCCTACGTCAATACGCTCAATCGACTGCTGGCAGAATCAGCGGGGTAAGTTCGAGCGCCTGAGGTGCGCCGGGACGAGACGACGCTCGGCAAGATCGAAGACCAGGTCTGTGATCACAGCCAGCACAGCCGCCGGGATCGCGCCCTGCAGAATCAGGTTGCTGTCATTCAGGGCAAGGCCGGTGACGATGGGTTGGCCAAGGCCGCCGGCGCCGATGAATGCGGCAAGGGTCGCAGTGCCGATGCTGATGACAGCAGCAACGCGCAAACCGGCAATGATGTGCGGCATTGCGAGCGGCAACAGCACGTATCGGCGCGTTTCGCGATCATTCATGCCCAAGGCTGCTGCGACTGTGAGATGGTCGGCTTCGATGGCACTGAATGCAGTTAGCGTGGCCCGTACGACGGGCAGCAACGCATACAGAAAAAGGGCGATGACGGCCGGCAACCAGCCAATACCGAACAACGGGATCATCAGCGCCAAAAGCGCGATCGACGGGACGGTCTGAATAAGACCACAGACATACAGCAGCGCTGATGACAACCGCGGGAACGGCTGCACCAGCATCGCGAGTGTGACGCCGAGGGTTGCGGCTGCAACCAGCGCAGACATTGTGAGCTGAATGTGAGTTAGCGTATTGCTAAGCAAATCCCGAAGCACTGTATTGCGCGTTGTGGGTTCACTGACAAGTCCCTGACTTCGGAGAAAGTCGGATGCGACCGTCGTGACCGGCACCTGGTCGATCACTGCGCGAGCGTTGAGACTCTGCATCAATTCGTCGTCGATTTCCGCTTCGAGCTCACCCAGCACGTCGACGACTGGCTGCGGCAGATCCACGCGAGCGAGCCAAACGGCGTCGTAACGTGGAAAGAATTCGAGGTCATCGTCCAGCAGCGTGACGCCGGCCCGCGCCAGTTCCCCGTCCGTCGAGTAAGCGTCGGTAACATCGATGCTGCCGTCTGCGAGTGCCTGGTAGGCGAGCGCATGCTCGATGCCTCGGACCGATAGCGATAACTCATAGTGGGTTCGAAGCGCCTCCCAACCATCGTTGCGCGCGCGAAACTCATGACTGACCGCGATATCGAGGTCATTGGCTTTACTAAGATCGGAGATTCTGGTGATTCCCAATGTCTCAGCTACGGATCGCCTAATCGCCAGAACATAGGTGTTATTGAACCCGGGCGGAGCATAGGTCTTCAACCCTAGCGAGCGTAACTCGCGATCGAGAGGTCCGGTGCTATCTGAGTCGAGAATGGCGCTGCGAATCGTGCCGGAGTATTCAGGATAGACATCGATCTCCTGGCGGCGCAGGGCGTCAAAACAGATTTTTGTTCCACCGAGTCCCAGGCGACGCTCGACGTCGAAGCCGCGTGCCTCGAGCAACTGGGCCGCCGTCTCCGCGAGGATGTAGCTTTCCGTAAAGTTCTTGCTCGCGACCCGCACGGTCTCCGCGTTTGCCGCTTGCCCAATCAGTAGTGTGGCAAGCACCAAACCAGCAGCCCGCTGAAAGCCGGTCACAGGCACTGCTCGATCAGCCGCGCGGCGTACGGGTCCTGCGGGTCATTCAATACTTCGTCGCGCGGCCCCTGTCGAACGATCCGACCATCGGACAGGATGACAAAGTAATCCGCCAGGCGGCGCGCTTCTGCAAGATCGTGCGTCACCAACAGGCAGCTGTTGATTTCATCGCCGCGCATTGCAAGAAACTGCGCATGGGTTTCACTGCGCGTAATCGCATCAAGCCCGGAGAACGCCTCATCCAGCAACAGTAACTGCGGCGCAAGTGCGAGCGCACGGCAAATCCCTGCTCTCTGCTGTTGCCCACCGGAGAGTTGCGCGGGATAGCGGTCGAGCTGCTCGCCTGTCAGTTGCATCCGGTCGCTCAATTGCTGCACTCGTGTGCTGATGTTGTGTTCGGTGCGCCCTGCAATTCGCATTGGTAACGCAATATTGTCTCGGACACTGAGGTGCGGCAGCAATGCAATCTGTTGCAGCGCGTAGCCGGTGTTGAAGCGAACCTCGCGCAGCGACAGCTTCTCTATCGGGACACCGTCGCGCAGCACACGGCCGCGGGTAGTCCGCTGCAATGCGTTGAACAATCGCAACAGTGTGGATTTACCGGAACCGCTGGCCCCAATCGCCGCCACGATCGTGCCCGACGGAATGCTGAGATCAATATCGTACAGAATACGCCGCGCGGCGATATCCACGCTTACCGATTGTAACTCCGCGATCATGCTCGGCAGTGTTACTGACCGCGAGCATCCAGGCAACAGCCAAGCTGGCCGTGTGGCAGCCGAACGTAATACACTGGCGTATTGAGGAGGGTCCCATGTCTTCGAACAAACCGGTCCGTCTTGATCAAGAGACGCTCTCGCAGCGGGTAGCTGAACTGACACCTGAGCAACGCGAAGTCACGCAGAATGGCGGCACAGAACGCGCCTTCACGGGCGAGTATGTGGATCACAAGGCCGACGGGACCTACGCTTGCGTGGTCTGCCAGACGCCACTGTTCAGTTCCGATCACAAGTATGACTCAGGGTCGGGTTGGCCAAGTTTTTTCCTGCCGTTGGCGGGAGACAACGTTCAGACTCGGCGAGACTTGAGCCACGGCATGGTTCGAGACGAGGTGCTGTGTTCGAATTGCGGCGCCCACCTGGGTCACGTGTTCCCGGACGGTCCGCAGCCAACGGGTCAAAGATTTTGCATTAATTCGGCGGCGTTGCAGTTCGTCGACGAGGAAGACCAATGAACAACAAACTGATCCGATCCGCAGGAACTCTGGCGTCACTGGCCGCCCTGCTGATCGTCGCAGGTTGCCAAAACAACGCGGAGGATTGCGTGGCAGAAGAAGCAACAACGGACAACTTTGAACCCTCGGTACCTACAGGTGTGGAAGGTTTGACGGCCACCATCACTTCCCCAGGGCGTGACTACGCGGTCGGCCCTGGTGATATCGCCAGCATGCACTATACCGGCTGGCTGTTTGACCCCGAGGCGGAGGATGGTAAAGGGCAAAAATTCGATAGCTCGCTGGATCGCAATGCGACATTCGAGTTCCCGCTCGGCGCAGGTCGCGTGATCCGTGGCTGGGATCTTGGCGTCGCCGGCATGCAGATCGGCGAGAAGCGGACGCTGAAAATTGCGCCTGAACTGGGCTACGGAGACCGTGGCGCCGGCGCGGTGATTCCACCGGGTGCGACGCTGTTGTTCGAAGTTGAGCTGGTCAGCTTCCAGCGCTGCAAAGTCTTCGACTAAATGTCCTGGCGTTGCGTTTAGTCGCGACGCCCGGACTCCGCAACAAATCGGATCACGACTCGACGGTTTGCGCGGCGGCCGTCCCGTGATGCGTTGTCTGCGATGGGTTGAGCGCTGCCGACCCCGATCGTCGTGATCCTTGCGGATTGAATACCATGCGCGCTGAGGTAGTCGGCGACAGCATCGGCGCGCGCCTGGCTGAGCTGCAGGTTTCGGGATTCGCTGCCGAGACTGTCCGTGTGTCCTTCGATTCTGAGGCTCGCGGATGCACACTGAGCGGCCTCTTCGATCACCGAATCAAGTGTGCTGAAAGCTGTGTGGTCAATGTCAGCAGTACCCGGTGCAAAACGAATGGGCTGCTGCGATAACAAGTATGCGGTGTTTCGGTCGCAGTGGGCGACAAGCAAGTCGATATCAGCGTTTGCGGCTGGAATTGCGACAGCTATCGACGCCAGCAATGCGAGTGTGATGCGCCTACGCGGCGTCGTCCGCGGATAGCGACAGCAGCTCGCGCGCTTGCTCAACCCAGCGGTCGCGGCGGATTCTTCCTGGAAATCTGAGTTCCTGATCCAGCGCATCAATGTCGGCATCCTGCATCTCGGCAATATCATTCAGTGTTCGAATTCCGTGCGTTTCGAGCTGGCGTGCGAGCGCCGGGCCGATACCCTTGATGGACTGTACGCCGGATGCGATTGGGCGCAAAGCCTTTTGCGTCGGCGCCGGTTCTACCCGATCGCCGATGTCGCGTGCGTCGCGAGTGCGACGAATCATCAGTTTTAGTTGTTTGCGTGTGTTGCGCTCTCGCGTTTTCAGTGTTTCAAACGCCTGCTTTGCCGTTTCGATTCTCTTGTTGAGGGTGCGGATTCGAGCGTTCGCCTCGTCGAGCGTCTCTCGCAACGTACCGATTTGCCGCTGGCTACGATGATGTTGATCGGTTAAGTCCTGGCGTGCCTCGCGCAATTGTTCTCGCTGGCGCGTCAGTTGCTCGATATTTTCTTGCTGAGCGGCAAGCTGCTGCTCCGCGCGCTGCACTCGAATCACCGCATCCCGGTCATGTCGCTCTCGACGTAACGCCCATCCCAGCGCAACACCCGCGAGACAGCAAACGAACATTGTAGCGATCATTCCCGGCGTCATTTCCGGCGATTCCCGAGTTAGAACGATTCGATGCTATGTCGCATTGTCCATTCAGACCATGACGGAGTTGGCAAAACCGCGGATTAACATTGCACGCTCGCGAAATATGTGCGGCCCGCACCATGTACAATGCGCGCTTGTCTGTTGAGACTCCGGTATGGACCACGACTACATTTCTATCGGCATCGTCTTCGTGGTCGCGCTCGGGATCGCGGCCCAGTGGCTCGCCTGGAGATTGCGATTGCCCGCAATTGTATTGCTGGCTGCGGCCGGCATATTCGCCGGACCTGTGTTTGGACTGGTCGATCCCAGCGCGCAGCTCGGCGAACTGTTGCGACCGCTGATAGGACTGTGTGTCGCAATTATTCTGTTTGAAGGCGGCTTGAGTCTGAACCTTGCAGAGCTCAAGCATGCAGCAAGTGGCGTGCGCCGGTTGGTCTATCTTGGGGCGCCGATGGCCTGGGTGTTCGCGGCAGCTTGCGCGTATTTTATCGGTGGACTCGATGCTGCGACCTCGCTGGTGTTCGGTGCCATCATGGTCGTGACCGGCCCGACGGTCATCATGCCCCTGCTTCGGCAGGCGGCGCTGAATCGACGGACCGCCTCTTATCTGAAGTGGGAAGGCATCGTCAACGATCCGATCGGCGCGTTGCTCGCGGTGATTGTATTCCAGTTTTTTGTCTACACCGGCCAGGGCTCCGGCTTGGTGCATGTAGCAGAGTCGCTCGGTCTTGCCATTGCGTCCGGTGTACTGCTGGGCGCCGTAGGCGGCTGGCTCACCGGCCAGGCTTTTCGTGCAGGCCTGGTTCCGGAGTACCTGAAAAGCCCGGTGATGCTGGGGCTGGTGCTGGTTATCTTTGTTGCTGCGAACTATTTGCAGCATGAAGCCGGGCTGTTAGCCGTTACGATCATGGGAATCGTAATCGCAAACATGAATCTGCCGGGTTTCGGCGATATGCGGCGGTTCAAGGAATACATCACGATCATGCTGGTTTCCATCGTGTTTGTGCTGTTGACCTCCGATCTGGATATCAGCTCTTTGACCTCGATTGGCTGGCGTGGTGCTGCGCTGATTACGGCGCTACTGGTAGTCGCGCGGCCGGCTGCGATCATGCTCGCCACTATCGGGGCAGGGATGGAGCTGCGCGAGCGAATATTGCTCGCATGGATCGCTCCGCGAGGGATTGTTGCTGCGGCTACCGCCGGTATTATGGGCCCGCGTCTGGTCGACGAAGGCTACGACGCCAGTGTGCTGCTGCCACTCGTGTTCGCGGTAATTTTCACCACTGTGTTGTTGCATGGCTTCTCGCTGAATTGGCTCGCAGCGCGCTTGGGTCTGGCGTCGAGGCATCGAGACAGCGTCGTTATCGTGGGTGCATCTCCCTGGTCGACCGAGTTGGCCCGCACGATGCGCACGCTCGACATCAACGTTTTGATTTCCGATTCGTCGTGGCATGCGCTGCGCGATGCGCGCCTCGCCGGTATTCCCGTGTTTTACGGTGAGATTTTGTCGGACTTCGCTGAGGAAACGGTCGAGCTCGCCCACGTCCGAACCGTGCTGGCGGCGACCAGCAACGATGCTTACAACGCTTTGGTGTGCAAAGCGCTGGCGCCCGAAGTGGGTCAGGCAAGTGTGTTTCAGCTGCCTATGGGCGGTGGCAACGACAACGACCCCAAAGCGGTCGCGCGTCAGGTCCGCGGAAACATCGCATTCGACAAGGAAGCGGTGTTTGAACGCTTGTGGCGCAATCATGTCAGAGGTTGGACTTTCGCACGCACACGCTTGACCGAGAGCTACAGTTACAGCGACTTCTTGAATGATAAGAGCACAGAGTCGCTGATCATTCTCGTGATCACGGGCGAGGGGAATGTGCAGTTCACATCATCACAAACCACGTTGGAGCCAAAGGCGGGGGACACTATCGTCTATTTCACGCCGCCCAAACCGAAACCGACAAGGGAAACAGTAGATGCCGAATCAACCCCGGCGTGAGACGCCGTTGGTCGCAGGTCCGGCCGGGCAGATCGAAACGCTTATAGAAAGGCCTGAGAGTGGTGAGGACGCCGATGTCCTTTTGGTTTGCCACCCTCATCCGGCCCATGGCGGTGCGCTGACGAACAAGGTGGCCTACACCCTGGCGCGTGCGGGTGTGCTCGCCGACATGACCGCGGTTCGATTCAATTTCCGCGGCGTCGGCAAAAGCGAAGGCGCGTACGATGAGGGCAGGGGTGAGCTGGCTGATACACTCGCGATGATCGATTGGATTCGCACTTCCATGGCGCCGCAGCGCTTGATGCTCAGCGGGTTCTCGTTCGGCAGTGCGATGGTCGTTGCGGCGAGCCACGAGCGCGCATGCGATCAGCTGATTCTGGTCGCGCCGCCTGTGGGACGAATCCTCGATCCGACGACCCGAATTCCTGGCACGCTCGCAACCAGCGTCGTTCTGGGTGGGCAGGACGAGTTGGTCGATGCTGAATCAGCGCTCGCCTGGTGCAATGAGCAGCCAGCGGGCGTACGCGTTGCGCTGATCGAAACGGCGGACCATTTCTTCCACGGCCATCTGCCCGAGCTTCGAGAATTACTACTCGCCGAGATGCGTGTGGCGGAGTCCGCGTGATGCTGGCGCATTTGCGAAGGCAAATTGAGCAGCTGCTTCGGGCGGACCGGTCTGCGGCCGATCCAACGGCTCGCGAAACGGGTGTCAGGCTCGCGACGGCGACGCTTATGGCGGAAGTTGCGCGAGCTGATGACGTGCTCGACACGCGCGAATTGGCAGCCTTGAAGCAGAGACTTCAAACACAGTTTGAGCTGGATGAGCAAACCGCTGCGACCGTGGTCAATGACGGGTTGGAGTCGTCGGAGGAGTCAGTGTCGTTACAAGGTTTTACGCGAACGCTGCACGAACACCTCGACGCGGATGAAAAGACCCGCATTATCGACATGTTGTGGGAGGTCGCCTTCGCAGATGGTGAGCTGGACAAGCATGAGGATGCGCTGATCGCTCAAATCGGCGAACTGATGTATGTGCCGCGATCAGAGGTGTTGCGCCTCAAAGACAAATGGCTGACCAATAACTCCGATTCAATCTAGGACGGAAACGACAAAGCCCCGCACGAAGCGGGGCTTTGGGATTGACGTCGACACGAAGGCCGGCGTCAAAGATCGCCAAGTAGGGCGATCAGACCATATCTTTCAGGCCTTTCAAAGCAGCGACCTTGACCACTTTGGTCGCAGGCTTCGCTTTGAACATCATCTCTTCGCCTGTGAATGGGTTAACGCCTTTGCGCGCTTTAACCGCAGGCTTCTTAACAACCCGCATTTTCATTAAACCAGGCATCGTGAACGTGCCCGGAGCACCGCGTCCGCCGAGGTTCTTCTTGATCAGGCCCGACAGGGAGTCGAACACCGCTGCTACGTCCTTACGCGTCAGACCGGTATCGTCCGCGATATGGCGGAAAATCTCTGATTTGGTCGGCGCTTTCTTTACAGTGGCGGTGGTCTTTTTCTTTGCTGGCATAGGGTGTCGTCTCCCGAAATACTTAAGTTGAAATTTGGCTTGATATCGGGTCCGCTTTTCACAGCGTCCCCCCTCAAAGCGGGGCGAACATTAACACACCCGAAGCGCAAAAAACACTATGTTTTTAGGGTTTTTATGCCGACGCAGTTCGCGTGGCGAGATGCACGTTTTCAGTGCATCAATCGGTGCGGTAAATGCGTTGGGTCCGCATCTCGAATGTCTCTTCCGATCCATCCGGTGTGACGTCAATATCGAAAATCAGAGTTTCTCTATTAGCGACTGTGACTTCACCGAGATAGTAGATTGAATCGCCTTGCTCCACTTTTCTCACGGTCATTTTCTTGAGCTGTCCTGTGAGGTTGCTGACCGCCACCTGCACGTCAGCTTCGATCGGTGTGTTGCTCGTATTGTCGAGGACAGAAACATTCAGCAGCGCTCGGTTGCGGGCGCGCACGACACCGACCGATTGTGCGACTTCTGCCGGAACTTCATCGGTGGAAATTGCGTTGAAATACACGGTGTAGTCGCCGAAGACGGCTGAGGACTCCTCCGCCGCTGCAGCCTCAGGCACATTGCGCTCGCCACCGCCGCCACAACCGACCAGAACTACTGCGGTCAGTGCCAGAATACTAAGCCGTGATGTCATGTCTTCCCCCCAGATTGAGACGTGCGTGGTGAGCATCGACTGCAAGCTCTCCACCCAATGGTATTTTGCCATGAGGGCGAGAGATTTACATCCGAACCATGAGGTGCAAGTGGTTCACTACGATGCGGATGACGCCGATCAACAACATGGCGAACAGAGGCGAGAGGTCAAAACCGGAAAATGGCGGAATCACACGGCGTATCGGCGTGAGCAATGGGCGCGCTAATTCGTCCGCGAGCGCACCGGCAGGATTGTAGCTTCCGGGAGCAACCCAGCTCAGAACCACGCCGATGATAATCGCAAAGAAAAATATATTGATCGTCAGGTTGGCAAGGGCAAACACCGCATCGATCAGAATCTGACTGGAAATGCCGGCACCGATCAGCAACATCAGCGCGGCCAGCAGGACCACCTGTGCGGCGTACGCGACGACCAAAGTTGCGGTATCGATGTTGCCGATTGCCGGTACGATTCGACGAACAGGAACGACCAACGGCGACGTAAGCTGCACGATCGCCTGGGCTAGCGGGTTACGAAAATTCGCTCGCACCGCCTGCAGCAGAAAGCGCAGCATGATTACGATCAGAATCAGGCTGGACAGTGCTTGTAACAGGAAAACGGAAATGTCGCCGAGCATGGTGTGCCTTTGAACTGTTAATTTTTCGCCAATTCTACCGATCGAGCGAGGGCTGCGGCTACCGCCGCGTCGACGGCTTCTCGAAAGCCGTTCTGTACCAGCGCTTCAATTCCGGCCGCTGTCGTGCCTCCGGGTGACGTGACGCGCGCTCGCAAGTCCGCTGCATCCGTATCGCCGCTATCCGCTAGCGTTGAGGCACCGAGCGCTGTTGCGTTGACGAGTTGTACTGCCTGCTCACGGGTCAGGCCACGTGCGACCGCTGACTCAGTCAGAGCTTCGATCAGCAGATAAAAATAGGCCGGCCCACTGCCCGAGACCGCCGTGACCACGTCGATCAAGGATTCGTTATCCAGCCACACGCTGGTGCCTGTCGACGCGAGAATCCGCTCGGCCAGATCTCGTTGCGCGCCACTGCACTCGCCGTTCGCGTGCAGGCCGGTGGCGCCATGACCGACCAGCGCACCTTGGTTCGGCATGCAACGGACCAGGGGTTGATCGGGAAACACCTGATTCATCGTGTCGAGTGTGATGCCAGCTGCGACGGAGATAACCACACAATCGGGCGCGATCTTGAGCTGGTCTAATTGTTTAGCGACGTCCACAAAGACTTGCGGTTTTACAGCCATGACCAAAGCTTCGGCGCCAAGCACGGCGTCGTCGTTGTTTTGCGATGTGCGGATGCCAACGGCAAGCTGGCGGTAGCGGGACAACGCGCCGGGGTTTGGGTCAGTGACCGTGATCGTTCCGGGCGGCCAACCCGCTCGAATGAGGCCACCGACTATGGCGAAGGCCATATTGCCAGCGCCGATAAATCCGATGTCGACACCGTCAGTGTGAGTTTTCGCGCCCATGTCTGTAGTGTCTCACAGCCTCAGGGGCGGGGCCCGAAAATGGCGGTTCCTACGCGCACGATCGTGGCGCCCTCCAGGATCGCGGCTTCAAGATCGCCGCTCATTCCCATCGAAAGGGTGTCAACCTCCGGATAGGTCTCGGCCAGCTCAGCAAACAAGGCGGCCAGTTTCGCGAAAGGCTGTCTTTGCTCCGCGAGTGAGTCTCGCGCGCGCGGCAGGCACATCAAACCGCGTAACCTGAGATTGGGGAGCTCGGAGATCGACTGCGCCAAGGATGCAATCTGGCCAACTGCGACGCCTGCCTTCTGCGGTTCCTCATCGACGTTGACTTGAATACAGACGCTCAGGGGGGCTAGCTGTTCGCCTCGCTGATCGGACAGTCGCTGAGCAATTTTGATGCGATCTACGGTATGCACCCAATCAAAATGAGTCGCAATCGAGCGGGTCTTGTTCGATTGGATGGCTCCGATAAAGTGCCAACTCAGGTCTGGACGGGCGATGGCCTGGACCTTGCGCACCCCCTCGTCGGCGTAGTTTTCTCCAAACGATCGCTGTCCCGATTCCGCGACCGAGACGATGGATTCGACTGAATGGCGTTTGCTGACGGCGAGAATTTCAATGGATTCGGGGTCTCGATTTGCGACGTTTGCCGCATTTGCGACCCGTGAAACCACCGTGTCCAGGTGTTCCGTGATCCTAGTCACGCTTTGCTCCAGGTGCTTCGCTATACTCGCTCATCGTTGTTTATGGTAAATCCAAGCCAGCTCAGCCCGAGGGAACGCAATGGCCGTCGATGTCGCCCAGTTACTGTCTTTCACCGTCAAGAATAAGGCTTCTGACCTGCACTTGTCCGCCGGTGTGCCGCCGATGATTCGCGTTGATGGCGATATCAAACGCGTCAACATGCCCGCGCTGACGCACAAGGAAGTCAATAGCATGGTGTACGACATCATGAATGACAAGCAGCGCAAGGACTACGAAGAGTTTCTGGAAACCGACTTCTCGTTCGAGATCCCGAATCTTGCGCGTTTCCGGGTGAACGCGTTTAACCAGGCCCGCGGCTCGGGTGCGGTTTTCCGGATTATCCCGTCCGAAATTTTGACCCTGGATGATCTGCGGGCACCAGCGATTTTCAAAGATATCTCGATGCAGCCGCGAGGGATTTGCCTTGTGACCGGTCCGACGGGCTCGGGAAAGTCCACGACCCTCGCCGCGATGGTCGACTACATCAATGACAACAAACCCGACCATATTCTGACGATCGAGGATCCGATCGAATTCGTGCACGAAAGTAAAAAGTCGCTGATCAACCAGCGCGAGGTGCATCGTGATACGCATGGATTCTCCGAAGCGCTGCGATCAGCGCTGCGCGAAGACCCGGACGTAATTCTCGTCGGTGAGCTCAGGGATCTTGAGACCATTCGTCTTGCGCTGACGGCGGCGGAGACCGGCCACTTGGTCTTCGGCACACTGCACACCAGTTCTGCGGCGAAAACGATCGACCGTGTGGTCGACGTGTTCCCGGCGGCTGAGAAAGAGATGGTGCGCGCCATGTTGTCCGAGTCTTTGAAGGCGGTCATCTCGCAGACGCTGCTGAAGCAAATCGGCGGCGGGCGAATTGCAGCGCACGAGATCATGATCGGCACACCTGCAATCCGAAACCTGATTCGCGAAGGCAAGATCGCGCAGATGTATTCGGCGATTCAGACAGGACAGGCCGCAGGAATGCAGACACTTGACCAAAACCTGTCAGAACTGATGCTGAAAGGGAAGATCACGAAGGAAGAGGCTCGATTCAAGGCCGCCAACAAGGAAAACTTCTAGGGCGCCGGGGAGACTGAAATGGATAGAGAACAAGCAGCAGCCCTGATGCAAAGCCTGCTCAGGAAGATGAACGAAAAAAGTGGATCTGACCTGTTCATCACCGCCGGGTTTCCACCCGCGATCAAGATCGACGGTGAGATCCACCGCGCGAGTGATTCCATTCTGAAACCTGAGCAGTGTTCGATCCTGGTTCGCGCGATCATGAACGACAAACAGGCTCGGGAATTCGACGCGACGCGCGAATGTAATTTCGCGATCGCACCAAAGGGTATCGGGCGCTACCGTGTCAGTGCGTTTGTTCAGCAAGGTAATGTCGGCGCTGTGATCCGAACGATCACGACCACGATCCCCACGTTCGAAGATCTAGACCTGCCGCCGATTCTGAAAGATGTGGTCATGAACAAGCGTGGCCTGGTCATTGTTGTGGGTGGCACCGGCTCGGGTAAGTCGACAACCCTGGCGGCCATGATCGGCCACCGGAATCGCAATTCGCGCGGTCATATCATCACAATCGAGGACCCTGTCGAGTTCGTGCACCCGCATGACGGTTGCGTGATCACGCACCGTGAGGTCGGTGTCGACACGGAGTCATGGCATAACGCTCTGAAAAATACGTTGCGGCAGGCGCCCGACTGCATTCTGATCGGCGAGATACGAGATCGCGAAACGATGGAATACGGTATTCAGTTCGCTGAGACGGGCCACCTTTGTCTCGCGACGTTGCACGCAAACAGCGCAAACCAGGCACTCGATCGAATTATCAACTTCTTCCCCGAAGAGCGCCGGTCACAGCTTTTGATGGACTTGTCGTTGAACGTGCGGTCGCTGATCTCGCAGCGTCTGATCCCACGTGAAGGCGGACTCGGTCGGGTTGCAGCGATGGAAATCATGTTGGCCACACCGCTGATTCAGGACTTGATCTTCAAAGGCGATGTCGCGCAGATCAAAGAGATCATGGCGAAGTCGACGCGACTTGGGATGCAAACGTTCGATCAGGCGCTGTTCCAGCTCTACGAAGACGAGATCATTTCGTACGAAGATGCCATGCGAAACGCGGATTCCAAGAACGAGTTGCGATTGAATATTCGCCTTAATTCCAAGCGTGAAACCGGGTTGACCAAAGAGCAGGCTTCCAGTCTCAAAATCATGGAAGAAGACTCCGGCGAGAACGTGAGATTCAGCTAGGGTGCGTCGATGAACGTCAAGCCTTTGTTCAAACTGATGGTGGAAAAGCGGGCTTCGGACCTGTTCTTTACGCCTTTCGCGCCGGTCAAGATCAAGATCGACGGCAAGATCATGTCGGTCAACAAAATGGAGCTGTCACCGAAGCAGGTACGGCAGGCAGCCATGGAAATCATGACCGAGGACCAGCTCGAGGCGCTGGCGCGGGATATGGAAGTCGACTTCGCAGTGTCGGAAACCGGTCTTGGCCGTTTCCGGGTGAATGTCTTCCATCAGCGCGGCAACCTCGCGATGGTTATGCGCTACATCACCGCTGAAATGCCGACGCTCGAAGAGCTTGGCATGCCCGAGATCTTTCACGATTTGATCATGCACAAACGTGGTTTGATCCTGATGGTCGGAGCGACCGGCAGTGGCAAATCCACCACCATCGCGGCGATGATCAACCACCGCAACGTCAAGACCGCATCGCACATCATCACGATCGAGGATCCGATCGAATTCCTGCACAAAAACAAGAAGTCGATCATCAACCAGCGCGAGCTGGGGCTGGATACGAAGTCGTACGGCAACGCGCTTCGCAGTGCGCTGCGTGCGGCCCCGGATGTCGTGATGGTTGGTGAGATTCGCGATCTGGAGACCATGCAGGCTGCCTTGAACGTGGCGGGCACGGGTCAGTTGGCAATCGCCACTCTGCACTCGAACAATGCGCCGGAGACATTGGATCGGATCATCAACATGTTCCCGGTGGAGCAACAACGGCAGGTGTTCGTCGATTTGTCGCAGTATTTGCGAGCGATCATCTCGCAGCGCCTGGTGCGCAACCGCGAAGGCAAGCGCGTCGCCGCTGTTGAACTCATGCTCAATACGCCTCACATCGGGGAGTTGATCGAGAAGGGCGACATTGTAGGCGTCAAAGAGGCGTTGAAAGACTCGAACGAGAAGGGCATGCAGAATTTCGATTCGGCGTTGCTCAAGCTCTATCGGATGGGCACCATCACGTTGCAGGAAGCGCTGGCGAACGCCGACTCGCGCTCCAACCTCGAAGCGCAGATCAACTTCGGTTAAGCGACCGTCGGCGGGAAGACCTGCGACGCGTCGAACACCGGACCATCGACACAGACACGTCGCATGGCAACGCCTTCGTTCTCGTGGACCGCAACCACACAGCCGGCGCAGCCACCAACGGCGCACGCCATATATTCTTCCAGCGACACCTGGCAAGCCACGCCATGTTTTTGGGCAACGCGTGCTGTGGCCTCCAACATGGGCGTAGGTCCGCACGCGAAGATCTCACAGCGCTCCTTGGTGGCCGAATCCTGTGCCTCTAGCCAATGATCTGCGAGATCCGTCACGTACCCGTCATGCGCACCCGCGATTGCAGATTTTGAGGCAAGCCTTGCAGGGATACCCAGCGCTTGCATGCTCACCAGAGTATGCGTTGCGTCAGCCGGCATTGCGGAAAGCGCATCGTCCGCGGGTTGTGTCGCAAACGGGAACGCGATTTCCGAGCCCATGAACACCATCGGCTGCCATTCCGTCTCGCGGTCGCGCGCAAAAAACTCAGCGAGGTAGATCATTGGTGGAATGCCGACACCACCACCTACAAGCAGCGTTATTGGTCGTTCACCGGATGGATGAAACGGCTTGCCGATCGGACCCATAACACTCAGCTTGGCCCCCGCCTGTTGCTGCGACAGCGCCGTCAAACCCACGCCATGAGTCTTGAACAGAATCTCGATCATGCCGGTCTCGGCGTCGACACGTTGCAAAGAGATAGGGCGACGCATAGGCAATGCATCGCTACAGGTTAAATGCACGAAAGTGCCAGGTTCGGCTCGACCCGCAATCTCGGGCGCATGCAGGCGCATGATGAACTGCTCATCCGCGTGACGCTCCACCTCGGTGAGTTCTGCTTCAACCACAACGATCGTGTCTCGATGACTACGCCCCATGAATTTGCCTCGCGCTCGAATCGACTTCGGCCAACAAGGCCATCCGGATCGCTACACCATTGCGAACCTGTTCGGTGATCAACGACTGTGGACCGTCGGCGGTCGCCGCATCAATTTCGACGCCTCTGTTCATCGGTCCCGGGTGCATGACAAGCGGCGTCTTCTTGCACAATCGCAGGTTGTGCTCCGTGATGCCGAACTGCCGATGATAGTCAGCTAGCGATGGCAGGGCGTCGCTCTCGTCAATACGTTCATGCTGTATGCGCAACGCCATGATCGCATCGGCCTCCTCAATGCCCGGTGCCAACTTGCTGAAACGGTGCGCATTCGGGTACGTCGCCTCGTCGAGCATCATACCGTCGGGCGCGACGAAATGGATCGCACCGATGCCAAGCGCATTGAAGGCCTCGTAAGCCGAACGCGCGACCCGCGAGTGCGCCAGGTCGCCGACAATCGCAAGCGTCACGTTTTCGAGATCGGGTCTTGCGAGGCGCAAAGTCAATGCGTCCAGTAGACCTTGAGTCGGGTGATTTACGTGCGCTTCGCCTGCATTCAGAACTGCGACGCCTGGCCGCACCGCTTCAGCGATCATTTGTGGTACGCCGACCGCGGCGTCGCGGACGACGAAAATATCGCATTGCATCGCCTCGAGTGTGTAGATCGTGTCAAGAATGCTCTCGCCTTTCTTGCGTGACGAGGTCTTCACGTCGAGGTTCAGTACGTCGGCACCCAGACGTGCCGCGGCAAGCTCAAAGGAGGCCCTTGTTCGGGTGCTCGGCTCGAAGAACAGGTTTGCTACTGTTCGACCGGCAAGGGCATCGCTGCGCACCGCCGCTTGATGGGGCGGGGCGAGAAATTGTTCGGCATGGTCCAGCAGTCGCGTTACTGTCGCGCGTGTCAGCCCTTGCAGTGTTATCAAATGACGCAAGCGCCCGTTCGGGCCGATTTGCGCACTCTCGACGTCGGGGTCGGGTAGATTCGCGGTATCAACCACGACAAGTCCTTGGCGCGTCATATTTCATGGCGCCGTAGGGTACCACCGCTTGGGATCAGTTATGACCCAAGTCGCGCTCATTGAGCCACTGTTCGGCGATGAGAGCCGCAGACACCGCGTCAATGTCGCCTTTACGAACACGATTTTGCCGATCGCCGCGTCGGCGCGCCTCGCGCAACAGGTCGGTGGCGGCCGCCGATGTCAGATGCTCATCGATCAGCTGCACTGGAATGTCGTAGTCGCCCAGCTCTGCGGCGAAACCTCGTGCGGCTCGGCATTGATCCGACTCGCTGCCGTCGGACGACAACGGTAGTCCGACCAGCAACACATCCGGTCTCCAGTCATCAATTAAACGCTCGATAGCGAGCCAATCAGGTCCATCGTCCCCGCTAATGAGCGTGGTCAACGGTCGTGCGCTGTGCGTCACTGTTTGTCCAACGGCAACGCCAATACGGCGCAGACCAAAGTCGAAAGCAAGAAGGGTCGCTGAGTGAAACTCAGGCATGACCAGCAGGACCGGATAGCTGAGCTCGCGTAACACCCAGGGCTTTGGCGGCGCGGTCCCATCGGGCCTCATACGGCGTGTCGAATACCAATCGGTGGGTCGCAGGCACCGTTAGCCAGGCATTGGCCAAAATCTCAGATTCGAGTTGGGCGGCCTCCCAACCTGCGTATCCAAGAATCATGACGCTGCCGGCGGGGCCGCCTGCTCGATACATCGCGGTCATGGCGTCGCGACTCATCGAGAGATAGATTTCCTCAGAAATTCTCAGCGTCGCCTCGTAGTCGCCTGCGTCGGCGTGCAAGATAAATCCCCGCTCCGGGCTGACCGGGCCACCATTCAGCACCGGCTCGCGATGCTTTCGTCCATCGAGTTCGTCAGCAGGTACTTCATCGAACCCATCCATGCCGGAAAACACTTCGCCGTGTGTCAGCTCCATCGGTCGATTGATCGTCACTCCCATCGCACCTTCTTCGGTGTGCTCGCAAATGAGCGTGACGGTGTTCTCGAAATGCGGATCGTCGAGCTGCGGCATCGCAACCAGCAGTTGGCCGGCCAGTGTCGGAAATTCAGACATTTAGAGAGTATCGCCGTGGGGTCTGGTGCCTGCAAGGCACCGCGTCTTTATTCATCGATCGCGACAGCGCCGGTGACACGACCGCTGCGGAATCTGAATTTGTAAGCGAAGCGCAGCATATCTCGAGCCTCCGCGATCTGTCCTGGGAACGGTGCAAAGGGTGCTGCGCGGTTTACGATCACCAGCGCCGCCTGGTCGAGTACGCGATCCCCGGAACTGCGCAGGATCTCCGTATTGGCCAGGGTGCCATCCGGCAGTATCGAAACCGCGATGATCGGGCTACCGTCACGACCGCTCGCTTCCAGGTTATTGATGAAGCTCTGGGTGCCGATGCGTTCGACGCGCCGTTTCCATGCGCTGAGATAGGGCGCAAGGTCAGAGCGCTTGGTATTGACGCTGACCACCAGATGCCGCGGGTTATCGTCCTGGATGAGGACAGAAGGGTCGATGTTCTCGGGCAGTGGCAGCGTCTGGTCGATACCCGCCGGCATGGACTGCGCCAGCCGGGCGGTGTCATCTGCGATTTCGGATGGGTCATCCGGTTGATACTGCACCCGTTCGCCGCCGCTGCTCGTCAGCAGCGCCTGATCGATGAGCGTTCCGGGGGCACTTTCGCTTTGTACCGGTCCCGTCTGTTCGGCAGGTGGCGCAGCCGCGCCGACCTGCGCTGACGCTGCGGGGGAATCCACAGCCTCGCGCGTGTTGCCATGTCCCTGCTGGTCTTCCTGCGCAATGTAGTCGGCTTTCTCCGGTGGCGCGGTCTGTTTCTGTTGCGCGACGATGGTGACCTCAAGCGACGTGGTATCGCCCGAATCTGTCAGCACGCCCGCCTCGAATGTGATGCCGAGAATCAGAATCGCCCAAAGCAGCGCAGATACAAAAAGCATCGGCGGCAGCTTGTCGTCGCGCCCGTTTGCAACAGGCAGCAGGTCGCGGGTCAGGACGGTTTCAGAAGAGGCACTATCGTTCATCAATACCAGCGTTCGTCAGTTCAAATCAGCCGCTCACGCATGGATGCGGTGGTGAGATGGGTACCGAGGTTATCGATCAGCAGGGCCTTGTCGACACCCATTGCGTCACAGACTGCCGAAAATTCCTTCGGACCGCCCACGACCAGCGCGGTGGCGGCTGCGTCCGCGTGCACCGGGTCGTCGCCGATCACCGTTGCGGCTGCTGGGGGGACGGGCCATCCCGAGCGCGGATCGATAATGTGCTGGTAGCGCTCGCCGTCGATCTCGCGGTACCGGGCATAACCGCCCGAAGTCATGACAAATTCGCCGCTACGCATCGTTAAGAGTGCACTGGGCGGGCCGCCCGACGGATTTGCCACAGCAACTCGGAAAGCATCATCCGCAGCCGTGGACTGGACGGCCACATCCCCGCCGAGATCGACAACCAGGCGTTCAACGGCATTGTCCGCGACCGCGGCGATGGCCTCCGCGAGCAGCGCCCCTTTGACGATGGCTCCGATGTCCAAACGCACGGCTGGGTCAAAGCTCTGCAGGTCTCGGCTACCTCCGAAGGTATAACCGGTCGTGGTCGCAGCGATCATACGATCGATGGCAGCCTGGTCGGGCACTCCACCCGTCTGCGGGCGCGTCAGATCATCGAATCCCCAGGCGGCGACCATGCCGCCGACGGCAGGGTCGAATCGACCACCTGATGCCACCCGCCAGACATCCGCGCGACGCAGCAGGTCGTATAACCGGTCCGATAGCTCAACGCTTTGTCCTTGTGAGAGTGCCGTGTTGGCACGACTGAGCTCCCCATCGCCAAAGCCGTAAAGGTCCGGACCTTGAGTCTGGATGGTGTCGAACACACGCTGACAGCAGGTATTCGCCGTCGCTTGGTCCGCAGCTGTCGCACGCACTTTTAGCAAGGTGGTATAGATAAGCCACTCGCGCTCGACAGATTGAGCGCGAGTGCAGCCGGCGACGGCAATGGCGGACGCGAGACCGGCAAGCATGCTGCGCCGCGTTATCATGTGCGCGCTACTCCCGAAGCGAGGTTGCGCTCGATTGCATCATTTAACTGTCCAGCGATGTTCAAATCGAACGCCTTGTCGATTTCGCGGATTCCCGTCGGGCTGGTGACGTTAATTTCGGTTAGCTTGTCGCCGATGATGTCGAGGCCCGCAAACAAAACGCCATGGGTTTTCAGCCAGGGCCCAACCTGCTCCGCGATCGCCTGTTCTGTGCGGCCGAGCGGGCGGGCATCGGCGGTGGCGCCCATCACGAGATTGCCGCGACCATCTGCCGCATCCGGCACCCGCGCCAGCATATAGGGCACTGGCACGCCATCGACGATCAGGATGCGTTTGTCGCCATCCGTGATCTCTGGCACATAAACCTGCGCCATAGCGAACTGAGACTCGTAGTCGGTCAACGTTTCAAACACCACGTTCGCGTTTGTGTCGCCTTGTTTCAGCGTAAAGATCGACCGTCCGCCCATGCCGTCCAGCGGTTTGACGACAATATGCCCGTGTGTTGCCAAAAACTCGCGCAACTGACTCCGACTGCGAGTCACCAGTGTGGGTGGTGTCAATTGCGGAAAGTACGCGGTTGCCATCTTTTCGTTCAGGTCTCGGAGCGCTTGTGGACGATTGACGACCAGCGCGCCGTGGTCAGCCGCTAAGTCGAGTAGGTAGGTCGTGTAGATGAACTCCATATCGAACGGCGGGTCTTTACGCATCAAGATCGCGTCGAAATCGCCGAGCGGCATGATTTCTGCGGTCCCTTTCGAGAACCAGTTCGAGCTGCTGTCCGTGATCGTCACTGAATGCGCGTGACCCATGGGTCGACCTTCTGACAGGAACAGGTCGCCTTGCTGCAGCATCGAAAGGCGATAGCCACGGCGCTGAGCGTCGAGCATCATTGCGAACGTAGAGTCCTTTGCAGGCGAAATTCCCTCAATAGGATCCATGACAATGCCGATATGAAGAATCTGAGTGCTCACTGTGTGCCTTTATCCGGTAAGTCGTGGCTGTGAATGATACGCCGGTCTGGCAGTGAGTTCGGGCTGCGTGGCGGCAAATCAGACAATATGTTAAAAGTTTTGGAGCGAACCACCAAAGTGTGCGCCAGACCACACTCTGTTCGGGCCGGTTCAGACGACAATACTGCTTATGTCCAAAAGGAGGCGGAGCCGGTGACGAATAGCACGCCCACAGTGCTCAAGGGACTCAAAATCCTGGTTATCGATGACAGCAAGACGATTCGTCGAACGGCGGAGACCTTGCTCAGCAAGGAGGGTTGTGAGGTGTTTACCGCAATCGACGGTTTCGACTCGCTGTCGAAGATTGCGGATCATCAGCCCGACCTGATTTTCGTCGACATCATGATGCCGCGTCTCGATGGCTATCAGACCTGTCAGTTGATCAAGAACAACAAATCGTTTCGCGACACCCCGGTCATCATGCTGTCGAGCAAGGACGGCCTGTTTGATCGTGCGCGCGGCCGAATCGTCGGATCGGAGCGTTACTTGACCAAGCCATTCACCAAGGACGAATTGGTCGGTGCGATCTCCGAACAGTTCAACGCGGCCTGACGTGAGCAGAGAGGGATCGGCATGACGCGAATTCTGATCGTAGATGACTCTCCAACAGAGTTGCATGTGGTGCAAACGCTGCTCGAGCGCCACGGCTATGAAACCACGACCGCGGAGAGCGGTGAGGGTGGCATCCGCGCGGCGATGGAACAGCGCCCGGACCTCATATTGATGGATGTCGTCATGCCGGGTATGAACGGTTTTCAGGCGACGCGGAAGCTGACACGCAATGCGCCGACTGCGGATATTCCCGTCATCGTCGTGACCAGCAAAGATCAGGAAACGGACAAGATCTGGGCTATGCGCCAGGGCGCACGCGACTTCCTCGTGAAACCGGTGGAAGAGCGGAGCTTGATTCAGAAAATCGAAGAACAGCTAGCGGGCGGTGCGAGTTAAGCCATGCCTGCACTGACACTCAAGGCGCTCGCCAACCGACCGTTTGAATTGCTGCAGGAAATGGAGCGCCGTTCGCGCGCGGCGATCGCCGGTCAAGGCGAAGCCGGCGCGCAGAGAAACGAATGGGTGGGCGTGGGATTCCGTATCGGTGGCGAGCAATTCGTTGCGAGTCGCGACGAAGTTCGCGAGGTCCTGATGGTGCCCGAGACGTTGACGCGAGTGCCGGGCGCGAAGCGCTGGTTGCTGGGCATCGCGAACCTCCGTGGCCAATTGCTGCCGTTGGTCGATTTGCAATTGCTATTGGGCGGGGGTCGAACCGATCGTGGGCGTGATGCGCGAGTGATCAGCGTGAGCCACCGCGAAGTGTCGGCGGGCTTACTGGTTTCCGAAGTCAGCGGTTTTCGACGGTTCGTCGATGGTGAATATCACGGCTCAACGCCGTCCACGGATGTGCGCTGTGACGGCTATTTGTCCGGCGTGTTCCGCCGGGGCAGTGATGCATGGCCAGTATTCGGATTTGACCGGTTGCTGGAGAGTGAACAATTTTTGCAGGCCGCCGCGGTGCCGGCTGTCGCCTGATCGAAGGGACAGGATTCAACAATGGCAAAACAATCGTCATCCGTGAAGTCACCGACGCTGCCTAGACTGTTGTTGCCGATCTTGCTTGTCGCGGCTGCAGCGACGGTTTGGTTCGGTTTCAGCGGAGCGGGCACAGGCGGGGACACACTGTCCTCACGCGATGCTTTGATTGCGGTGCGGGCCGAGCAGGCCGTGGCGGGTAGCAATGGCGCGCTCGGCAACTTGGCCAGTGTGGTCCGAAGCAGCGCGCCCAGCGGCACAATTGGCGAACAGGCACGCAACATTCTGAGCAACCAGGAGCGTTTGCGGGCGTTCAATGACGCGGCCGAGCGTTTCGTCAGCGCACTGGACGCGATGGAGGTCCGTGTCGAAACACTGCCGTCCGAGGAGAATCCCGCCATCGCGGATCTGGCGACCGGTCTGGCTGCGCTTCGTACGGACTACGCCGCAATGCGTGGCACCCCAGCGAACGCAACTGCGATCGGAGAGCAGCTGGTATCGTCGGCGGCGGCGGTCAGCCGATTGGTGGATGCGCTTACAGGTTATGGCGATCCGGTGTCGGTCACCGATGCCTTAACACCGGAATCCGGTTATGACGTTCAGTTACTGTCGGATGAGGCGGCGTCGATTGCGCTGTCAGAGCAAATGCTGGTGGTACGCGGTGCGGCTGACGCGTTAGCGAGCGACGCCGTGGCGCTCGCTCGGTCTGGAGAGGCTGCCGATGCCATCTCACGCGCCGTGGCCGGCGCGGCCGGCAATGCCGCAAACAGCGGATCGTCGAGTGGCCTCGCCGCAACGCTTGATCCGTTGATGCCGTGGTTGCCACTTGGGCTTCTGGCTGCCGCGCTCGTACTCAGTCTCATGATGTTGGCGAGCGCATCACGCGATGCGAAGCTGCGCCGCGTCGCATCGCAGCTCTCCGAGCAAAACGAGCGCAATCAGCAGGCGATTTTGCGGCTGCTGGATGAGCTTGGCTCTCTCGCGGATGGCGACCTGACCGTGGAAGCTACTGTGACCGGCGATATTACTGACACGATCGCGGATTCGATCAACTTTGCGATCGAAGCTCTACGGGAATTGGTTACGACGATCGACGGCACTGCGGCGATGGTCGACTCGGCGACACGACAGACTGAGAGCACTGCCGTCCATATGAACCGTGCGGCGCAGAAGCAAGCGCTCGAGATTGCGGCGGCAACCGAATCGATTGCGGCAATAGCAGCCTCGATCGAAGAGGTTTCCGGCAACGCTGAGCGTTCGTCGGATGTTGCACGGCACTCGGTCGACGTGGCGCACAAGGGTGGCGATGCGGTGCGCCGAACGATCGAGGGAATGAATACCATTCGCGAAACCATTCAAGACACGTCGAAGCGGATCAAGCGATTGGGCGAGAGCTCACAGGAAATCGGCAACATTGTTGAGCTGATCAACGACATCGCCGAACAAACCAACATATTGGCCTTAAACGCATCCATCCAGGCTTCGATGGCTGGCGAAGCAGGTCGTGGTTTCGCGGTCGTTGCGGATGAGGTCCAGCGCCTCGCGGAGCGGTCCACGAATGCGACCAAGCAGATCGAAGTCCTGGTGCGCACGATTCAGTCCGATACGAATGAGGCTGTCGTTTCCATGGAGCGGTCGACCACCGACGTGGTGGGTGGTGCGCTGCTCGCGGAGAACGCGGGTGCCGCTCTCGATGAAATCGAGCAGGTCTCCAATCAGATTGCGAGTCTTGTGCAGAATATTTACAGCTCGGCGCGACAGCAATCGCAGGCCGCATCCGATATCAACCGCCGAACCGTGTCGCTGAAGGAAATTTCGGGACAAACCGGCAAGGCGGCGAGCGCAACGACATCATCGATTGCCAAGCTGGCGCAGTTGGCTGGTGAACTTCGCAAGAGTGTCTCCGGGTTCCGCCTGCCGGAATCCGGCAATGTCACTCGAATCACGCGGCCCGCGGACACGCCATCGGCAGATGATGTTTCGACTCGAGAAGTAGGGTAGTCGGAAAACGACATAGTGAGTAACAGCAACCCGACAACTCCAGAGACCGGGCCGAGCGCGGCAGGTCGGGCCAGCATGCAGCAGGCCTACCAGATCGTCAGCCAGGAGCTCGCCAAGACGGTGAACCAGGCGCGAGTCACGCTCGAGGACGCCGTTGAAGGCCGCGGTCCACGGCAGGCGCTCGATGGATGTGCAGGTTACCTGCATGAGGTTTCCGGCGTCCTGAAAATCGTTGAAGTCTACGGCGGCGCGCTGCTTGCCGAAGAGATGGAGCAGACGTGCCGATATCTCGTCAGCGCAAAGCGCGAGCAATCCGTACACGATGCGGCACTCGACGCTCTGACCCGGGCGATGGTGCAGCTACCCGCGTATCTCGAGCGAGTACAGGCAGGTGGAAGAGACGTCGCGCTTGTGCTGCTGCCGATCCTTAATGATCTGCGTGCGGCGCGCGGACAGCCATTGTTGTCGGAAAGCACGATCCTGCTGTTAAACCGAACTCCGAGTGAATCGGTCACGGTGAGTTTGCGCGGCAGTGATCCGAGCGAAGACTTCGTTGTTTTGTCGCGTAAGGTGCGCCCTGCATTTCAGCTCGCGCTGTTGGGGCTATTGAAAGCCGACGGCGAACGGGCTCAACCGTTCCTTGAAAAACTCCGCCGCATGGCCGTTGCGTTCGAAAGCGCTGCGGCGCGCGATGATGTCTATCGCTTGTGGTGGGTCGTCAGCGGCGTGCTGGACGCGTTGATCGATGGCGGTCTGCCGATCAGTGTATCCGTGAAAAGACTCCTGGGTCAGGCTGATCGCAGGATCAAGAAGACAATCGATGAAGGACTGGAGTCGTTCGATACCGATCCGGTTGCCGATCTACTCAATAGCCTTCTGTATTACATCGCCCGAACAGAAAATCCCGGTGATCGCGTTCTCGCGATCCGCGAGGCGTTCGGGTTGTCCGAACCGCTGCCAACGCAGGCAGAAGTCGACAATGTGCACGGCGCGATGGCCAAGCCAAGTATCGCACTGATGCAGACCGTTGCAGCCGCGATTCGTGAGGATCTCTCGGCGGTTAAAGACGTACTCGATATTCACGTTCGGACCGGCGAAACAGATGCGAGCAAGTTGCGCCCGCAAGTAGAGCTACTCGCAAAAATCGGTGACACCCTGGGGGTGCTTGGACTGGGCGAACAGCGCGGCAGCGTGCTGCAGGAGATTGAGCGCCTGCAAACCATGATCGATCAAGAGCATTCGAACGCCGATCAGGATGTGTTGCTGACGATTGCATCGACGCTGCTGAAGGTAGAGTCCTCGCTGGAGAGACACCTCACGCAGATGGTTGCGCCGGAGGAGCCGGAAGAAACGGCTACTGCCGAGGACATCAAGCCGGGTAAAGACGGCGAAGATCTGGTTGATGTACGCAAAGCCCTGATGCGCGAGTGCATCGTCAATCTTGCGCGCATCAAAGACACGCTGACACAAACGATGGAAGGCCGCGCAGATGCCGTGGCGATCGATGCCGTACCGGCATTGAACGACGGCATCGTGTCCGGGTTTCGCATGTTGGAGCTGGATCGTGCCGCGGATTTGTTCGCTCGCCTGGCGCGGTTCGTTCGCGTGTATTTGAATGCCGCTAATCATACGTTGGCGAGTGATCATCAGGATCGACTGGCCGATGCATTGGTCAGCATCGAATACTACATGGAGACCATCGCAGCCAACCGCAAGGAACCCGGCTACATGCTGGACAATGCGGAAACTTGTCTTCTGGTTCTGGATGATGTTCGAACCAAACTCGAGCAACCGGTCACCGATATTGGCGCGGCGACGCAAATCACGACAGCCCCCGAATTCGCAGCGGCGGACAACGCCACCATCGCCGATGGCACTGAGGTGATCCAGTCGCCGGTCGTCACCGACGATACCAGCGCGATCGATCCGGAGCTGCTTGAGCTATTTATCGAAGAGGCCAAGGACGAAGTTCGTAATATTCGTCAGTTGCTGCCTAAGTGGAAGTCCGATACGTCCGACATGGACTCGCTCATCACCGTTCGCCGATCGTTCCACACGCTCAAGGGCAGTGGACGAATGGTCGGAGCCGAGCGCATCGGCGAATACTGCTGGCAGGTCGAGAATCTCCTGAACCGTGTGATCAATCGCACGTTGAGTCTGACGCCGACAATGGCCGATTTTGTCATCGAAGCTGCGGAGGCGGTGCCGTCTCTAATCGAGCAATTGGAAGTGGGAACGGAACCGCAGGTCGACGTTGACCTGTTGAGCGCAAAGGCGCAGGCGTTCGTCGACGGTGATCCTGACGCGGCCAATCTGACGCGCGCGTCGATTGTCGCAGAAAGCGCGCCGTTGGAAATGGACCCGGTTCTGCACGAGATTTTCGCCAAAGAGGCCGAAGGGCACATGGCGGTGGTCGACGATTTCCTCGCCAAAGTGAAAGCACCGCCCGCCAGAGTCAGTGAGGCCCTGTACCGGGCGAGTCATACTTTGCACGGCAGTATCAATACGGCTGGCCTGCAGCGCGCCACGCCGCTCAGCGGTGCGCTGAACCAGCTGGTGCGTCGCGTGCACGATGGCAATGCGGAATTGGACGCAAAAGCGATCAACCTGTTGGCCGATGCCTTGTCGCATCTAAGGTCGGTCATTCGAAGCGTCAACACCGGTGCCGTTGCCGAGAATCTGGAGCCGCTGGTCACGCAAATCGAACACCATACGGCGTTTCTTGCGAAAGAGCAGACGCAGCGACTGCGTCCAAGCGACCGCGTTTTGCCGCCGGGCTATGAACCGACGCAAGTGCTTGACGCGGTGCCGACGCCTGAGGTGCCGACGGTCGACGAGACGTCTCTTATGGACGTGCCTGATTACGATCCGGATATCGGCGAAATCTTTACCGAAGAAGCGGGCGAGATACTCGAGCAGGTGGACGTGGCTCTGGAGCGTTGGCACGACACCCGCGATGCGGGCGCACTCAGTGAGCTGAAACGATATCTGCATACGCTGAAAGGCAGTGCGAACATGGCCGGAATCGGTTCGTTCGGCAACTTGAGTCATGAATTGGAAACGCTGTTGATTGCGCTGGACGATCAGCGGATCAACGCGAGCAATCAGATCGACGGGCTGTTGCGCCAGTGTATTGATTGCCTGCATGAGATGCGCGACACCGTTCTCGATGGCCGACTTCCGGCACCGCGCGATGACCTTGGCGGCACTGTACGACTGGTCGCGCTTGGCGAACCGGTTCCGGAGACGATCGGCCCGACGCCGGCATTGCAGCGCGGATTTGCCCCGGATGAGATGGTCGATATTCCAGCGGCCGGCGAACAAGCGTCGGAAGCATCGATGGAGGAAGAGCCAACGGGCGTCATCGACAGCGATCTGATTGATGTCGAGTCCTTGTTTGAGTCGGACGATTCCACCGATGAAGCGGTCGCCGAGCCAGAGACGTCCGAGACGCGGATGGACGACGAGGAAACGAATGTCGGTGAGGTGCTGGATGAGGGCACCGTCACGTCCGCCGTAACCTTCAATGTGGACGACAATGAGTCCGAGGTCGAAGACGACCTCGGACCGCATGCAAAAACCCAGCAATGGAGCGATAGCCCATTCCGGCCGACGGAAGAAACGCCGGAAGCGTCAACCGATTCGGAATCGGCCAGCGCCGATGAGTCGCCGCTGGATGAAACGGTAGCCGAGTTTGAGTCGGACGAATCGAACGTCGTACCGTTCCGGGACACGCAGTCCAATTTGCCAACGATCGACCCTGCGGACAGCTTGATCGAGCGCTCGCAGTTTCTCGAGGCGCTGATAGACGATGCGGCCGAGAAGTTCTCAAAGACAGGGGTCAGTGCATCACTGGATGAGACGATTGCATCAGACGAGGTTGATGCGCCGGCAGATGAATCTCTGGAGTCAACCATCGACTCGCCTGTCGATGAGCTGCCACTGGATCTACCTACACACTCCGAAGAGTCGGCCTCTGAGCCAGAGTCTCAGGAAGTGCCCGACCTCCCTGGTGAGAGTCTGCCGATTCGTGAGGTCGCCCGAGAGCGTACCGAGTTCGTCCGCGTTGATTCGCGCTTACTTGAAGATATGCTCAACGCCGCGGGTGAGGTCAGCATCTATCACGGTCGGCTCAGCCAACAAGTAAGCTCCATCGATTTTCATCTTGCGGAGCTGACGCAGACGGTGATTCGATTGCGTGATCAGTTACGCCAACTGGAAATCGAGACCGAAGCGCAAATTCTGCATGGCCATGAAGACGATCGCAGCCGCAAGGATTTCGATCCGCTGGAACTCGATCGTTACTCCAAAATTCAGCAACTGTCGCGTGCGCTCGCGGAGTCCTCGAACGACGTTGACAGCTTGAAGGGCCTGCTCGGCTCGGTCACGCGCGAGGCGGATACCTTGCTCACGCAGCAGGCACGTGTCACGGCCGAGCTACAGAACGGATTGATGCGTACTCGCATGGTGCCATTCGAGCGACACGTCGCTCGCTTGTCGCGCCTGGTACGCCAAACCGCGAAAGAAACCGGTAAACAAGCAGAGTTGGCCGTCGAGGGTGCTGCTGGCGAACTTGATCGACAGGTGCTCGAGAAGATGCTGCCGCCGCTGGAGCACATGATGCGAAACGCGGTCGTGCACGGCATTGAAACGCCGGATGTGCGTCAGGCAGCAAGCAAGCCTGCGGGAGGCCAAATCACGATTCGTCTTCATCGAGAAGGGTCGGAGATGGTCATGGACGTGGCGGACGATGGCGCCGGACTGAACGTCGATGCCATTCGTCGCAAAGGCGTCGAACGCGGTTTGATCGCTGACGATGATCAGAGCACAGATCAGGCGATCCTGGATCTGATTCTCGAGCCCGGTTTCTCGACGGCTGAAGCGCTAACTCAGGCCGCTGGTCGCGGCGTCGGTATGGATGTGGTCGCGAATGAGGTGAAGAAGCTCGGCGGCTCTTTGCGGATTGCGTCGATGCCGGGTCAAGGCACCAACTTTACCGTTCGTCTCCCATTTACGCTGGCGATTACCCAAGCGCTGATCGTGCGCACGGGAGACGAGGTGTTCGCGCTACCGCTACCCACAGTGGAAGGCGTCACTCGGGTACCGCGTTCCGAGGTCGAGCAACTCATGACCGAGGCGGTGCCGATGTTCGACTACGGTGAACATAGCTACCGTTTGCGCCACCTTGGGCCGCTGGTTGGTGGTGCTCAAGGCAGACTGGCGGAAGATGAGCAGGCAGCTGTACCGGTGATACTCATTCGGGCCGGTCAGCATTCAACCGCACTGCTGGTCGATGAAATGCTCACCAGTCGCGAAATTGTGGTCAAAGCGGTCGGCCCCCAGATTGCCGGAATTACGGGCGTGTCGGGCGCAACCATTCTGGGCGACGGTCGCGTGGTCCTGATTCTGGACATGCCGTCACTGGTTCGTCAGCAACAACCCGTTTCCGATACGCCGTCAATCGATGCAGATGAGCCGACTGACCCGTTGATTCTGGTTGTTGATGACTCGATTACGGTTCGACGTGTGACAGAGCGATTCCTGAAACGACATGGCTTTGAGGTTGCAACCGCGCGTGATGGCATGGATGCGGTGAGCGTCATTCAGGACCAGCAGCCTGCAGTCATTCTGCTGGACATCGAGATGCCGCGGATGGACGGATTCGAGTTTGCCACGCACGTTCGCAACGACCCGAGATTTGCTGATACACCGATCATCATGATCACCTCGCGTAGCGGTGAGAAGCATCGTGCGCGCGCGATTGAAATTGGTGTGAATGACTATCTTGGCAAACCCTATCAGGACCATCAGCTTTTGGATGCGATCCGCCTGCAACTGGAGCGTTCCTGATGGCGGCTGCGACTGAAGAGCTCTACAGCCTTTTGGTCCCGCTGAATGAGGACCGATTGATCGTGCCGCGCGCGTGCGTCGCGGAGGTTGTTCGGTTGTCACAGCCGGAGGCCATAGCAGGCGGACCGGAATGGTTGGTCGGGTCTCTGGATTGGTCCGGGCGTGCTGTTCCTGCGGTGTCTTTCGAGTCAATGATGGGCCGATCACTGCCCGAGTTGACGAGTCGGACCCGGGTAGTGATTTTCCACGCGACCAGCGGCAATATTCGCGGTGGGTATTACGGGCTGCTGACGCAAGGGTTTCCGCAGCTTGTACGAGTCAACCGAGACGTTCTGAAAGTCGATACGGCAAAGCAATACGAACTCGATGACCCGGTTGTGACCCGGGTTCGAATGATCAACGAGTACCCGCTTGTTCCGGATCTCGATGTGATTGAGGCACGTTTAGCCGAACTCTCGCTCTAGCTGAGACCTCCCCACGCAAACTGAATCACCGAGAGCAGCGCGATAGCTGCGGTTTCGGTTCTCAGCACGCGGTCCCCTGCGCGAACCGGGGTAAAACTCGCGTCGGCACACAAACGGATTTCCGAGTCACTGAACCCACCTTCCGGTCCGATGAGCACCGCCACACATTTCGGCGCGGGCGCGTTAAGGACCTCGCGCAGTGATGTCGTTGCGTCCGGTAGCGCGACCAGTTGCACGTCGGCGCTGATCTCGCCGAGCGCTGCGTCAAGGGTTTGTGGCGGATGGATCTCCGGGAGACGGACTCTGCCACTTTGCTGGCATGCGCCAATCGCGACTTTGGTCCAGTGCGCCAGTTTGTGGGCAACCTTCACGTCATCGACCTTCATGGCTGAACGCTCCGTGGCGATCGGTATCACCTCATCGACGCCGAGCTCCACGGCTTTTTGAATGACAAGGTCAATTTTTTGCGCGCGCGAGAGTGCCTGTAGGAGAACGACGCGTACCTGGGATCGGTCGTCCACTATCGTCAGTTCGCCAACGTCCAATGCTGCGCTTCGCTTGCCGAGATGACTGATCCGCGCCGCACCCGTGCGCCCATCGCGATCAAAGACGGTCAAAGTATCGCCAACGCGAGCCCGCAAAACACGACCGAGATAGTGGGCGGATTCGGCGTCGAGTGTGCAGGTGCTCCGAGGGTCGAGCGGTCGCTCAACAAACAGTCGTTTCATAGTCCGAGTTTGACGCATTCCGGCGACGTGCGCACCATAGGTGCATGCAGTCCAACACCTACTCTTCGGGGTTAGTGATCGACCCGGAGGCCGGACTGGTCGCGCCTGCGCGCCAATGTCCCAGCCCCAATCGGGACGACCGCCCGCAGTCCATGCAATTGGATTTGATCGTCGTTCACTCGATCTCGCTGCCGCCCGGCGAGTTCGGTGGCCCATCAATCGACGCCTTGTTCCGTAACCGATTGGACAGCAGCGCCGATCCCTATTTCCGTGAGATTGCCGACCTGAAGGTCTCGGCACATTGCTTGATTCGACGCGATGGCGAACTGGTTCAATACGTCCCATTCCATCAGCGTGCGTGGCATGCCGGTGTGTCATCGTTCAACGGCAGGGAGCGTTGCAACGATTTTTCGGTCGGCATCGAATTGGAGGGCACAGATAGCGGTGCGTTCGAGTCGGTGCAATATCGAGTTTTAAATGCTCTGATCGAGGCTTTACGCCACACTTATCCGTCGCTGACAGATGCGCCGGTTGTTGGGCATAGTGATATTGCTCCCGGTCGCAAGACCGACCCTGGCAGTGGGTTTGATTGGTCGCGTGTACATGCAATCGGCGCAACGGACAGTTAAAGTCTAAAGCATGAAGATACTCGCGCTATTCGTCGCATTGATCCTCGAGCGAATGGCCTCGCAGCTGTTCCACTGGAGAGAGTTGCGTTGGCTGGACCCACTGTTCGATGTATTTCTCGTGCGCAGCCAGCAGTTGGCCAAGGTCACGCCTTACATGTGGATTGTGCTCGCGCTCTTGGTTGCGGTGGCCCCGGTCATTGGCATGCGCGTGTTACTGGATGAGGCGTGGCTCGGCTTGCCGTACTTCCTGTTGTCGGCCGGCGTCTTATTTTTAAGTCTGGGGCCTGAGGATATTGGTGAGGAGGTCGATCGCTGGTCGGCTGCGGTTCGTTCCGGGGATGAGGAGGACGAGCGCCGCAACGCCAAGGCGTTACTCGAGCGCCGCTTTCGTGACCGGGAGTCCGCGCGAGAATCGGTGAGTGGCGCAGTTTTCGTACAGGCGAACAATCGGATTTTTTCGGTTGTGTTCTGGTTTGTGCTTCTGGGTCCGGTCGGCGCCTGGTTATTCCGCGTCTCGGATCTCGCGCGCCGCCGTGCGCTGTTCCAAGCGGCACGCAACGACGACGACGCCGAGGTTGCCCCCGATTGTGAGCGTCGAGCGGACGATGTGCATGCGTTGCTTGCATGGGTACCCGCGCGAATGACTGCTCTTGGTTACATGTTTGCCGGCAACTACGACGAAGGCAAGAACGCGTGGCAGGAGCTGGACACTTCCGACAGCATCGGACGACACAACGAAAAATTGCTGGAGTCGGTGGGCACGGCATCGCTCAATCTCGCTCAGGGCTCCGACGAGCCTGCGACCGACTGGGCTATTCGCTCGGCAAGGTGCGCCAAGAATCTTGCGTTGAGAACCGTGTGGTTCTGGTTGGTTGGGGTGGCATTACTGACGATCGCCGGAATTGCTATTTGATGATTCGGCTTGCCAAAGACCTTGCAGCCCGATCAGCTCACGTCGCCCTGACCCCGAATCCGCTCCGAGTGCCACAAAACCTCTTCGCCGCCGCCGGTGCGGGCAAGCACGCGAGCGATCACAAACAGAAGATCGGACAACCGGTTCAGATAACGCAAAGCTTCCGGATTGACCTCCGCATCGCGCGATAGTGTTTGCACGCGTCGCTCAGCGCGGCGACAGATCGTGCGCGCCAGATGGCAGGATGCAGCGGGTGGGTTACCGCCGGGGAGGATGAATTCCTTCAGTGCCGGCAGTTCTTCGTTGAACCCGTCGAGCTGCGACTCCAGGCGCGAAACGTAGTCCGCGGTAATCACGTGATGTCCCGGAATGCACAATTCAGCGCCCACGTCGAACAGGTCGTGCTGTACATCGGTCAGACAACTGACGATCGCGCGGTTGTTGAGTTGAAACGACAGCACCATGCCGATCGCGCTGTTGGCTTCATCGACGGTTCCATAGGCCTCGACGCGTGCGTCATCCTTGGCGACGCGTGACCCGTCGCCGAGGCCGGTCTCACCGGCGTCGCCTGTGCAGGTGTAAATCTTGCTTAGCCTGTTGCCCATACTCGTTACTGTCCTATCACGGATACGCACGCCATTAACGCGCCCGAGTTTGCGGGGAAAACGCTCATCTTTTTGGCTCCTCGGTACTCACCTATACCGTGTCGATGGTTCTGCACCGATGGCGTGGGCTCCATGAAATCAGGCCAAAGCGTTGCGCTCAGCCCGCCTGGTAGCACCCACCGCGCCTTCGGCATGTCGCTTGTGGCCTATGTTGTGACGCCTTCCACCGATATGCTGTCGGAATGGCAGACGGCTAGCCGAGTAAAGGCTCTTGCTCGATCACCGTTACGCTGCCAGTGTCGGACTCTCCACAAGCGCGGCAAGCCTAGAAGCTGCAACTAAGCGGTGTCAAGCAAGATCACGCTGGTACCGGTGCGACTGAGTTACACTTGCAGCTTTCGCGAAGGAGATGCGCAAACGTGGATCAGGAAGCGAGTGCTTTTCTTGCAACGGCGTTGGAAGCTGCCAAGTCGGCGGCCGATGTCATTCGAGCTGGCTATCAGGGGCGATACACGGTCAATACCAAAGCGGACCTGACGCCGGTGACGGACATTGACATCGCAGCCGAGCAGGCGATTGCTTCGGTCATTCGTCAGCGATTCCCGGACCACGGCTTTCTCGGTGAGGAAACCGGCGAGACCGAGAGCGACACTGAGTTTCTATGGCTCGTAGATCCGATCGACGGGACCAAGGCTTTCGTGCGTGGCTATCCGTTTTTCTCAACGCAAATTGCGTTGATGCGCGATAGTGAATTGATTCTCGGCGTCTCCAGCGCGCCTGTGCAAGGTGACCTTGCGTACGCGGAAATCGACGGCGGCGCGTGGCTCAATGGTGAACGGTTGCAGGTCAGTGATATTTCGTTGTTGGAGGAAGCTGCCGTGTCATTAGGGAATGTGCATTCGCTGGCGAAAGGGCCGGGTTGGAGCGCGATTGGCGAGATCGTATCGCGGTGTGGTCGCATCCGCGGCTATGGCGACTTCCTGCACTACCACCTGCTGGCACAAGGCTGCATAGACGCCGTGATCGAGTCGGATGTCAATATTCTCGATATAGCAGCTTTGTCTGTGATCGTGACTGAAGCCGGCGGTGTCTTCACCGATATCGACGGCGGACGCGTACACCGTGATACGCGATCTGTTCTAGCGGCAAATCCGGCTCTGTATGAGCGGTTGACCGGCATGCTGCACCCGGTCTTGGCAGCGCAGTAGACAATCCCTGATAGGTAAGGCGCAAACGTAGGCTCGGTCCAGTGAATTTCGAGCAGGTTTGGCTGTCACACAAAAAATTAACCCCGGCAGAGCCGGGGTCAGGATTGCTTCTTATTGTTATTGTTTGGCAGCCTTTCTGCTTGTACTCACCGGTCGCTAAACTGGTGTTTATTTTTATTCGCCGTTCTTATTGTGTCGGGCATCCGAACGCGAACGTGGCGGTCCCCCTGATTGTCTGACGTGCAGTACTGCCTGTTGCTTGGGCACTTGAGATAAAGCAAGTGGTATGCCAGAACCGTAAAAATAGATAAAAAACAATTAATTAAGCAAAGCGGCATCTCGGTTTCGTCAGTCGCTGTAATGAAACTGTAAAAATCACCGACAAACTAGGGGTTCAGCAGACCTTCGACACTCCGCAGTACGCCCTGATCGACAATCGCGATGGGTTGCAACAACGTTCGGATGTCCTCAAACGGGTTGCCGTCTATCAGAATCAGGTCGGCCACAAAGCCATTCTCGACCAGACCGTGGTGAGACATTCCCAGCAGCGTCGCGGGGCGCAAGGTTGCTGCGGCGATCAGTTCGACGTTGGGGACACCAAGCTCGTTGAGAGCGATCAGGTTGGCGTGCAAACCCAGTGGCGACGCGAACCCGGAGTGCTCTGCGGTCGCAATCAGGCGCGAGTACACCGACACCGGGACGGCGTTCGGTTGCAGAGTCCGCGAGCTGTTGGACGAACCTGTAAACAATCGGGACTCGGTGAGCGCCTGCATACCAGCGTTGTCGCGTGGCAGCATGCCTGCCGTTGCGATCTGCAGGTAGCTACTGGATGCGAGGATCATTGGCTCAATGCCGGCAATCGACGATGGCTGACTGGTGACGAGGTGCAAACCGAACGCGAGGTAGGGCTTCGCCTCAAACCCGTGGACCAGCGTGTCGGGCGGCGCATTGTCGATCATGTCGAGCGCGTCGCTGAAGTTTTTGCCCTCAGGTATCCGTAGGCGCGAGACTGGCGCCAGCGTTGCGACAATACCGGCAGCTTTGTGGAGGCGATCCGGTGGTGTGTCTTGTTCAATGTCGATCATCGACGGCATGAGCGTCGACGCGGGGAACTCAATCACAGTGTCGTTGGGCCAGTCTCGTGCTGGCTCCACCGACACGATACGCCCTTCGTCGATCAACACATCCTGGTTCGCCAGCAATCGGCCGGTAACAACATCGGCGACGAAACCGACTTTCAAAACATAGCGTGGGCTTTGACTGAAGCTCGGCGGCTGAATGGGTAGCGGCTTCGCGGATTTCACGGTTTGCCAGGCCGTCAGAGGCACTCGCTCGACTGTCGACGATGCAAATTTTCGACGTTCCGCGTATCCGTCGTTGACGACGAAATAGTGGTCGCGATCTTGCCAGCGGATGGGTTGCGGCGCTTGTGGTGTTAGCTCCGGAACGGACTTGATGATGGTCTGCTCGGTCGGCAACAGCATCTCAAGTGTGGCGGTGCCGTCCGGATTCGTTTGCCAAAACGTTGTCAGCACCCCATCTCGACGGGTTTGCGGATATCGTATCGGCATCGAACTGGTGACCAGTGTCGTCGGGCGACCCTGGCCGTAGCGCTGGCGCACCTCGTATCGCCCTGGCAGGGTTTGGACATAGATCAAACCGTCCCTGCCCTCGATAAACGACGGCTCGCGCGCCTCACCCGGTTCAAAGGTGACTCTCTGAATATCGGCATCATCGGTTCGTTGTTTCCAGATTTGCGATTGTCCGGATCGATCCGACTCGAACAGTATCGCGGGTTCGGTTGGATGCCAGCACGGATTGGCGTCGCGCCACGGACCATCGGAGAGGCGACGAATCTCTTGCGTCTCGATATCGATCAGCCAGAGATTGTGTTCGCGCAGTGTGGTGCCGCCGACGGCAATGACCTGTTTCCCGTCCGGTGAAATCCGTGGGTGCGTCAATGCATGTGTCGGTGCGGTCAGTGACTTTGCATTACCGCCGCCCACCGGGGTTTGCCAGAGCCGCCCGTGCAATCCGAAAACCAGCGTGTCAGTCTCGGCGTGATAGTCGAGCGATAAGTCTTGCCCATGGGTCAACATCAGCTCGGATGCTCCCACGACGCTGTGTGCGCAGAGCACGAAAAGCAGAGCAATCAGGCGTCTAATGCGACTGCTCCGCCAGCAGCGAGGTAACCAGGTCACCTTCGATTGTGACCGTAATCTGGATCGGGCGGCAGCAGACAAAACAGTCCTCGATATAGGACTGATCGCCCGCGGATGTGTCGACGAACACATCGATCGTTTCGCCGCAGTACGGACAATCCGTGGTTTGTTCGTCGAGCATACCGCTCATGGTTGTAGTCGCTGCCCTCGCCATGGCGTTACCGGCTCGGAGTCGATGGACCTTAGAAAGCGCGCTCTGTCGTGGACGCGGCCGCTGCCCTCGACCCACAGCTCGCAATACTCAGCGGTGATTCGGTAGCCACCCCAATGCTCTGGTCGCGGGATCTCGCGATCGCCGTGTGCAGCATTGCGTTTGTCGAACTGTTTCAGGAGTGCAGCTCGGCTCTCGATCGGTTCACTCTGGTCGCTCGCCCATGCGCCCATTTGACTCAGTCGGGGTCGCGTTGCGAAATAAGTGTCGTTGCTGGTGGCATCGAGAGCAGCGGCTTTGCCCTGAATGCGTACCTGGCGGCCCTGATGGTCCCAATGAAACACCAGCGCGACTTGATTATGCGCGGTCAGCGCACGCGACTTCCTTGACCGATAGTTCGTAAAGAAGTCGATGGTGCCCGCCTCGGCATCGAACCGTTTGCAGAGGACGATGCGCGCAGACAGCGTGCCGTCGGTGTCTTGCGTTGCGAGCGTCATCGCGTTTGGATTCGGCTGATTGCGTGCATTGCGCGCGTCGTCGAGCCATTGTCCAACGATTTCCATCGGATTAGCGGGCAGTTCGTCCGGCAAAAAGTCTGCTGCGACCTGATCTGTCATTTCCAGTCTCCGTAAGTTAGCGTCCGCGATCTTCGACGGTCACGCCACCGATTCGGCGTGGGTCAGCAACAGCGATCAATTCACCCGCTTCACCGACCGTGCCGGCTGCGCCGACGCCGCCAAAAAACATGTTCTTCGTGTCATGTTCCCGCACTTCCAGGTGGTTCGCATTGAAATTCGCGCCGGGTTCGGCGTGCAGTATAGACCGATGTTTGTCGTCCTTGGCGTCCGCTTCCAATGCCATTTCGACGTGCCAGCGCGGTGCAGCAATCGCCGCTTCGATATCAAGTTGCCCAGACAGGAATGGCATCAACGTCTGCAGCATCGCACTAGTAATCCGATCGGCGCCCGGGCTGCCGATCGCGAGCACCGCATCTGCACGTCGTGCCACGGCTGGCGCCATGTTGGTGGGCAGTGTCGCGCCGGCGGGACCTGCGTCGAGCCCGCGGCGATTCAGTTCAATCTCGCCTAGACAGTTGTTCAACCAGAGTCCGGTTCCTTCGGGTATCTCACCGCATCCGTAACCTGCCGATGCTGTGATGGCGCAAGCCAGACCGTGACTATCCGCGGCCGATGTATGCACGGTGTTTGCACTCCGATAATGCGGCAGCTGTTGGTGCTGTGCCGCATCGAGCAGCGCGCGCGTTGTTGCGGGCAGGTCAGTCGCAAAGTCGATGTGCTGGCGTCGATAGGCTAGACCCCGGCGCATCGCATCTACAGGGTCTGTTCCCGCGGCGGTCAGCGTGAGCAGTGCGGCGAGCATGCATCCACCGATTGAAGGCGGTGGCGGCAATGCCAGCGTCCAACCGTCGCTGTTGTGCTTTAGTGCAGGTCGAATTTCCGGCTCGAACGATTCGAGATCTTGACGGGTGATATTGCCCCCGCCGGCCTGAACATGGCTGATCAGAGCCCTGCCGATATCACCTTTATAAAACGCGTCGACACCTTCCTTGGCAATCAGTGCGAGACTGTCGGCCAACCCGGGGACGACAATAAGGTCGCCAGCGTCGGCGAGCTGTTCGCAATCCGGGTGCAGGGCACGAAAACCGGCAACGCTTCGCCCGAAAATTTTTCTGCCCGAAAACTTCAGATAATGGTGGCAAGCGCTCGGCAAGGGAAACCCGCCGCGACATAGCTCGATGGCAGGTTCCAGGCAGGCGCTCCATGGCAGCGCACCGTATCGACGATGGAGTTCTGCGAGCGCCGCCGGCGTCCCGGGGACTGCAACGCTGGCTGCGCCGATGACGGTGGTTACGCCACCACCGTATTTCATATGCACTGCGTCGCCGGAGTTACGCGCAGCGTCATCAGCGCCGAGCCCAGGCACTCGCGCATAGCCGTCAATGCAAAGTGGATTTTGTCCGGGTTCCCAGATCGTAATGTACGCGCCACCAGCAAGCGCGCAGACGCCTGGCTCCGTGTTGACGCTGACGAATGCGGCGGCGATTGCTGCATCAACGGCGTTACCACCTTCGCGAATCACTCGGGTCGCCGCATCGGTGGCGACGCTCGAACTGCTCGCTACAGCGACGCGCCCGTTTTTCGGTTGATCCGTTCCCGGCATAGCGGCGCATGGTTGCACGGCTTGACGGGTCTGTCACGCAAGGCGGCGTGACGATTCAGCAGCCGTTCATCGTGCGCCCTGCAAGATGCACCCGAGTCTGCAGGAAACGTAGGAGAGCCCCATGTTAAAAACCGCTGCAATTATCGCAACCGCTGTGGTCGCACTCAGCGGCACACAGGTGGCCCACGCTCATGGCCGCGACGACCATCGTGCCGATCGGCATGCTGCGAACGCGCACTATCACACGGGTGACCGTCGATTCGAAAGACGTGTAGTCCGTCGTGCCGATCGCCGTGCGCAACGTCGACACTGGCGACAGGATCGCTGGATCGCAGAGCACCGCCGCTTCTTATACGACGGACGCTCGTTTCGCCATCGCCACGGGCGCGTTGGCTGGCACTGGCACCGTGCACCGCGTTACCGCTCGCCTGTGGTCGGCCACGTATGTGATCTCGACGGCCGGTGCTACGTAAAACGTGGTGGCAGGATCATCTATCGCCTGCGACCGTGACAACAGTAGCTTAGTGAGATCGCCTGAAGGTCGTGCCGGTCGCGGCGCGACCTTCATCTCGCGACAACCCAGGGGTTTTGTGCGACCCTCAATACGTGGCGTTCGAACCGGACAACGAGCAGAAACTCCTCGCATTGATTCGCACCATGCAGAGCGAGGCTCGAAACAACGAGCAACTGTTGGCACGCTCCCAGGCGCGCGAGCTGTCGATTCTGACAGCAGACAGTTTGCACACACTGTTCGCCCGACTCACGCACGGACTTCGCGACAGCTTCAGCCTTGAGCGCGTCACGCTGGTGCTGTGCGATCCCGATCACGAGATCCGCCACTTGCTAATCGCCGACGGTGGGCCGGACTCGGTGCCACCCGAGGTCAAATTCTTCGATACATTGAGCGGACTAACGCCCCAATACGCCGCACTGAATCGACCGTGGCTTGGGCCATTTCGCGCGGTAGATCATCAGCTGATCGCAGGTCGCGGAACTTTCGGCAGTCTCGCCATTCTGGGTCTACGACGCCAGGACAAACTGATCGGCAGCGCGAACTTGTTGAGCGCGGATGCGCATCGCTACCAGCGAGCGTTGGCACGTGACTTCTTGACGCACCTCGCTGTCATCGCATCGTTTGCGTTGGAGAACACCGTTAACCGGGCCCGACTGTTGCGCAGCGGGTTCACCGATGTGCTGACCGGTTGGTACAACCGACGCTACCTGCAAGTTCGCCTCAATGAGGAGGTGGCGCGCGCTCGACGGCATCGCCTGCCGTTATGTTGTCTGTTTCTGGATATTGACCATTTCAAAGCTGTGAACGACCAGTTCGGTCACCACGCGGGCGATGTGGTGCTGGCCGAATGCGCTCATCGAATCGACGCACAAATTCGATCGAGCGATGTAGCGGCTCGCTATGGCGGTGAGGAGTTTGTGATTCTGCTGCCGGAAACCGGGGTTGAAGATGCTCTGTCGTTGGCGGAGCGAATCCGCGAAGCCGTCGCTGCTCGCGCTATCGAGATTCCGGGTGAAAAGCCGCTATCAATCACTGTATCGGTCGGTGTCGCGTGTGCGTTGGTGTACGAGACATCCGGTGATTTGAAAACGCTCGGCGAACGATTGATCCGGCGCGCCGATCTTGCGATGTACGCGGCAAAGTCAGCAGGTCGAAATCAGGTTCGTGCCGCTGCCGACGAGTCGGATACCTAGTCTCTGCCAGGTTGGTAGCGCTGGCGCAAAAGATACAAAAACACCGGTACTCCGATCATCGCAGTCAGGGTGCCGACCGGTAATTGTCTTGGTGCGAACACGGTATGTGACAACGCGTCCGCGAAGCAGAGCAGGCATCCACCTGCCAGCACGGCCCCGGGGATCAGGGCTCGATGACGAACGCCGGTGAAATGCCGAACAAGGTGAGGGACCACGAGCCCGACGAAGCCAATACTTCCCGCGACGGTGACGGTGCGGATTCGGTCGAAGAGTGTGACACGTTGTGTTGGAGCCTCGCGATGGTTGTGAAAGAATAGCCGCCAGGAGTGTTCACGCATGAGTTCTGATCTCATCGACGACGAGGGCTACCGCGCCAACGTCGGAATTATCGTGGCGAACGATGCAGGCAGGTTGCTGCTTGCAGGGCGGGCCGGCCGCAAGGGCTGGCAGTTCCCGCAAGGCGGTGTTGCGCCTGGCGAATCCGCCGAGGAGGCGATGTACCGCGAGCTCGAGGAGGAGCTGGGCTTGCGTGCGCATGACGTGGAGCTGCTCGGCTGCACAGACGAATGGATCCCGTACCGACTCCCGGAGCGTTATGTGCGGCGCCATTCAAAGCCCCTGTGTATCGGTCAAAAACAGCGCTGGTTCATGTTGCGACTGATCAGTGATGACAGCGCGATGCGCTTTGACTTGACCGACAAACCCGAGTTCGACCGTTGGCGTTGGGTTGATTATTGGCGGCCGGTCAACGAAGTGATCTATTTCAAGCGACGCGTCTACGCGCGTGCGCTTCATGAGCTCGCGACCTACGTGCATCCGGATGGGCCGCCGCCGCAGCCGCGCTGGTGGCCGCACCGCTGGCGCTCCGTATTTCGCAAGGATCTCAAGCGGGCAGGGCTGCTCAAGTCGAATAGCTGATTTTCGACCTAGAACGGTTTCAGCACGGCGAGACCGATGATCCCCAACAGGAACAACACCGGCACCTCATTGTACAAACGCAGCCACTTATCGCTGTGCGTGCAGGTGCCGCCCGCGAGCGCGCGCATAATGCGCTTGCAGTTGTAGTGGTAGGCGAACAAGCCAACCAACAACACGAGTTTGGCGTGGAACCACCCCACCTTGAACAGCGCCGGATTGACCCACAGCAGGCCGAGGCCGAGCACGAGGGTCGCGGCAGCACCGATGCTCATCAGGCCATAGAGCCGCCGCTCCATGACGATGAACCGCTCGTGTGAAATCGTGTCGGTCGCCGCTCGGTGGTAGATGAACAATCGCGGCAGATAGAAGATGCCAGCAAACCACGTCACCATGGACGCAATATGCAACGCTTTGAGCGTCAGATAGGTCATATTGATCAGATTCTCATGCTAAACGGCAGAATTGTGATGCATGCCGCTTCAAATATCCCCGTCGCGAAGCGTACCATGATGATTATGTTGAGCGAGTACCCAAACCCATGAATCAACCGCGAATGGTCCTGCGCCCGGATTCGTCGAGTCGGTCGCGCCTGTTGCTGGCGATCGTGGTGATCGCGGTCTTGGGTGGCGGTTATCTGTTGTACGAAATGGGGCGGTATCACGCCGGCTTCAACATCGTTGCAACGACTGAACAAATCGACAATCTTGAGACTCGCGTGACGATGCTGGAGCGCGAGAACGCCGACCTGAACGAGCAGAAAATTCAGCTGGAAACACTGTCGAAAACCGAACAGGAAACCTATCGAGAAGTCGGCGGCACACTCCGAGAGCTACAAAACAAGATTCAGGAGCAGCGTGAGGCCATCGCATTTTACCGTGGCATCATTTCGCCCGGTGAGAGCGAGAGTGGGTTACGGATTCAGGACCTCCAGGTCGTGCGAGGCAGCGAAGAGGCGCACTACAGCCTGCGCATGGTGTTGGTACAGGTCAAACAGCACCATCGTCAGGTCTACGGCAAAGTGGAAGTGACCGTCGATGGCGCCAGAAATGGCGAACGAGTTACGTTGCCGCTGAGATCACTGCTGCCCGAAGGCGGTAGTGCGAAGTGGACATATGGATTCCGTTATTTCCAGGATTTCGATCGGGAGCTTGAGCTGCCGGATGGATTCCGACCCGAAAAAATACATGTCGAGCTCGCACCCAGCGGACGCGGCAATCAAGGCATTCGTCAGAGCTTCGACTGGACAACGGCCAGCAGCTAGGGCTTTCAGGAGGGGATAAGCATGTTTTCGAACAAACGGCGCAAGAATCTATCGATTGAGACGTTGGTCGGGGCGAGCACCCGCATTGAGGGAGATTTGAACTTTACGGGCGCGAGCCACGTCGACGGCATCGTTAACGGCGGTGTGACCGCGACCGGCGACTCCAACTCGACGCTCAGCGTGAGCGAGCGGGGCGAGATCCACGGCAATGTCAGCGCCCCGCACGTCGTTCTCAACGGCCTGGTCAAGGGTGACGTCAACGCCCATCAGCGTGTGGAGCTCGGACCGACCGCGCGAGTGATCGGTAACGTCTATTACAACCTGATCGAGATGGCCATCGGTGCAGAAATCAACGGCAAGCTGGTGCACCAGGGTGATGCCGTCGAAGGGTCCGAGCCAGCTCCGGTGCCAGATGCGGAGCCGCAACAGGCTTGAAACTTGACGGGTCTGGTATCATCTAACTCAACTCAAGACCTCAATGTGAGTTCACTATGACGGTTCACACACAGACGCCTGGGAGCACGCCAGACGCGCCATTGATTTTCACCGATTCTGCGGCGAGCAAAGTCGGGCAGCTACTGGCCGAAGAGGAAAACCCCGAGCTGAAGCTTCGGGTGTTCATCAGCGGCGGCGGGTGCTCGGGCTTCCAATACGGATTTACATTCGACGAGAAGCTCGAAGAGGGCGACATGACGGTCGAAAAGGACGGCGTAATGCTGGTGGTTGATCCCATGAGCGTTCAGTACCTGATCGGCGCAGAGATCGACTATAAGGAAGATCTCGAAGGCGCACAGTTCATCATTAGAAATCCTAACGCCACCACAACCTGTGGTTGCGGATCTTCATTCTCCGTCTGATCGGGGCGCTCCTGATCCTGCGGTAACGTCAGACGACGTTATCGCCGCGGTCGATCTCGGCTCAAATAGCTTTCATATGGTGGTGGCGGCGTTACGCCACGGCCAACTGACCATCATTGATCGCCTTCGGGAGTCGGTGCGGCTTGCCGAAGGTCTCCGCGCGAGCGGCGGCCTCGCCCCCGCGTCTCGCAAACGCGCCCTCGATTGCCTCGATCGATTCGGCGAGCGGTTGCGTGAGATGCAAGCCGGCAAAGTACGGGCAGTCGGTACCAATACACTGCGACGCGTGCGCGATGACGCTGGTTTTCGCGCTGCAGCGGAGCAAGCGCTCGGTCATCCGATCGATGTGATCGCCGGTGTGGAGGAGGCTCGCCTTATTTATCTCGGTGTTGCCCATAGCCTGCCGCCCACCGATGGCAAGCGCCTGGTGATCGACATCGGCGGCGGCAGCACTGAGCTAATCGTCGGTCAGGAGTTGGAGGCAATCGCGCTCGAGAGCCTCGGGATGGGATGTGTTCGCCATACGGAAGGTCACTTCGCTGACGGCGAGATTTCGCGCGAGCGGTTTGATGCGGCTCGCACTGCGGTTCAGCTGAAACTTCGGCCGGTAAAGTCAGCATTCAGAGGCGCGGGTTGGCAGTCCGCGATCGGCGCGTCAGGTACGATTCGGTCCGCATTTCGTGTGGCGCGTGCACTGGGTTTGGTGACGGGCGATGCGCCATTGACCGTCGACCATGTCGAAGCGTTGATCGACCGGGTGATCGAAGCGCGACATATTGATCAGTTGGCGTTGCCCGCCTTGAGCGCACGACGCGCGCAGGTATGGCCGGGCGGGTTGGCGATTCTGGTTGAGATCATGCGCACTCTATCGATCGAGTCTCTCGGGCCTTCGGATGGCGCACTTCGTGAAGGGGTGTTGTACGACCTCGTGGGCCGGCTTCGCCATTCGGACGCGCGGGTGCGGAGCGTGGTTGCGTTGGGCGAGCGCTACCATGTCGATCAACAACAGGCGAACCACGTAAAAGACACGGCGCAGCGCCTGCTGGAGCAGGCGGGCGATGCGCTGGATATGCCTGCCGACACGGCTGTCCTGTTTCTGCGTTGGGCCGGGCATCTACATGAGATTGGCTTGGATATCGCTCATGCGGATTACCACCTGCACGGAGCTTACGTTGCCGCGAACGCCGATCTACCGGGCTTTCCCGCGGGAGAGCAACAGCTGCTGTCGTTTCTGATTGCCAATCAGCGCAAGCGTGTCGGCGAGCAGTCTTCGGGCCTTCGGCATCTGGCCCATCGTGACGATGCACGATTGCTCGCTGTGATACTGCGACTTGCAGTGCTGCTGAATCGAAACCGGTCGTCTGCTGAGCTGCCGGAAATTGGTTTTGAAGTCGAAGGCCGAACGCTGACGCTCACTTTCCCGGACGACTGGTTGCTGGCGAATCCACTGACCGAGGCCGACCTTGATCGCGAGCAGGATTATCTCAGCGTCTGGGCCTACCGCTTGTCGATTCGACGCTGTTAGGCGCTAAAGCTGAGCGCCGTTGCGAAGTAACAGTTCGCTCTGCGCCGACAGCGGCGGTCGGTTCGGACCCGGCTGCAACCGTTCATACTTGCCATCTCCCTGCATCTGCCACGCACCTAGCGTGTCATCGAGATAGAGCTGCAGGTCCTCTTTGATTCGTCGGACGTGTGACTTTCGACGTATCGGAAAGCAGACTTCGATCCGACGGAAGAAGTTGCGATCCATCCAGTCAGCACTGCCGAGCAGCAATACCTCGTTGCCGTTGTTGTGGAAACAGTACACACGGGTGTGCTCGAGAAAACGACCAATGATCGAACGCACCCGAATGTTCTCTGACAGGCCTGGAATACCGGGTCGTAATATGCAGATACCACGGATGATCAGATCGATCTCGACACCCGCGCAGGACGCGGCGTACAACGCGCTGATGATTTTCGGTTCGATCAGCGAGTTTAGTTTGGCGATGATGCGAGCAGGCTTGCCGGCGAGCGCATTGCGTCGCTCACGTCGAATGTACTTAAGCAGCTGCGCATGCAACTCGAACGGTGAACTCAGTAGCTTCTGGTTGCCGCCGACGTTTGTGAGGCTAGACAACCGCATGAACAGATTATGCACGTCTTGCCCGATATCCGGCGCGGCTGTCAGCAGGCCGTAGTCGGTGTACAGCCGCGTGGTTTTCGGATGATAGTTGCCGGTGCCAAGGTGTACATAACGACGCAGTGAATCGCCTTCACGTCGCACGATCAGCATCATTTTTGCGTGTGTTTTATAACCCAACACACCAAAAATGACATGGGCGCCTGCCTCCTGTAGCCGACTCGACAACTCGATGTTTGCGGCCTCGTCAAACCGTGCCATCAACTCGACGACAACGGTGACTTCCTTGCCCGCTCGAGCCGCGTTGACCAGCTGATCGACAATCGGCGATTGCGGGCCGGTTCGGTAGAGCGTTTGCTTGATTGCCAGAACCTCGGGGTCTGCTGCTGCGGTGGCGAGCAAATCGATGACCGGCGTGAAGCTTTGGAACGGATGGTGCAGCAGCACATCCTTCTTGCTGATCGCATCGAATGCGTTTTCCGTTTCGATCAGTATGTCCGGCACGCTTGGAGTGAAGGGTGCGAACTTGAGGTCGTTGCGCGGCGATATGTCCGCGATCATCATCAATCGATTGAGATTGACAGGTCCGTGAACGGGATACAGATCGCGTTCGGTCAGTTGGAAGTGATCGAGCAGGAACGTGCTGAGTTCGGTGGGACACTCGTGGTCAATTTCGAGGCGAACCGCAGCACCGTATCGACTGGCGGCCAATTCGCCCTCAAGCACACGGATGAGATCGTCCACCTCTTCATCGTCAACGTACAAGTCCCCATTTCGAGTCACACGGAACTGATAGCAACCGTCGATATTCAGGCCGGGAAACAACTCGTCCACGAAGTTGTGAATGATCGACGACAGAAAGACATAGTCTTCGTCGCCGCAGCCGTCCACGTCCGATGGTATTCGTATCAATCTCGGCAACGACCGCGGTGCCTGCACAAGCCCTCGGTGGCGACGACGCCCGTAGATGTCACGGCCGCGCAACCCGACGATAAAGTTCAAGCTCTTGTTGAGCAGTTGAGGAAACGGGCGCGACGGGTCGAGGGTCAGCGGTGTGAGCACAGGAACGACCTGTCGCTGAAAATAGTCGTGCAGCCACGCGCGTTGTGCAGGATTCCATTTTGAGCGGCGCAGGAAGCGAATGCCGGCACGCTCGAGCGCCGGCAAAAGCGTGTCGTTCAGCGTTCGATACTGCGCTTTCACGAGATTGTGTGCTTCAGCGGCGACCGCGCGCAGCACCTCGTCCGCTGGCATTTTCTCCGGTCCCGGCGGAGAGGCATTAATCTCCTCACGCTGCTTCAGACCGGATACGCGAATCTCGAAAAACTCATCGAGATTTGTGCAGGAAATACACAGGTAGCGCAGGCGCTCCAGCAGTGGAATACGTTTGTCAGCGGATTGCGCCAGCACCCTCCAGTTGAACTTCAACAGGCTCAATTCGCGATTAAAGAAATGTTCAGGCTGCGACAGACGCGCTTCGGCAGTCGCGGCCGACTCCGGTCGCGTAGCGCTGATCGCCTGGTTTTTTTCAGCCTCAGCCATGGTCAATCCTGTTTGGGGGCAGGGTTACACTGCCCGCTCGAACGCTACGGCCCGCGCCGGTAATCGCGCGAGTGTCGACGACTTTCTCGTGCCAACGTTGCCAGCCGAGCCACGCGATCAATGCCGCTTCCACGAAGTCCGGATCGATGCCGCGAGTTGCTGTGCTTGATACCCGAAACGATGGCAGAGCTTCGGTCAACGAATCGACGACCGCCGTATTCGACACTCCGCCGCCGCACAGCAATAACTCATCGCTGGTCCGACAATGGTCTCGAACGGCGTCTGCCACGGTCGCAACGGTCAGCTCCAGCAACGTTTTCATGATATCCCGTCTACCGGCCTCAGTCTGTGACAACTGTTCGACATTTCCGATGGACAGCATCGCTTCGAGCCATTCGAGGTTGAAGTGCTCCCGTCCTGTGCTTTTCGGTGCAACCCGTTGGAAGTAGGGGTCGTCGAGCATCGCCACCAGAAGCGCCGGGTTGGATTGGCCGCTCAACGCGATTGCGCCGTTCTTGTCGTACGCCTGCCGCCAGTGCTTTTGTGCCCAGATGTCCATCAGAGCATTCGCAGGTCCGGTATCGAATCCGCGCACGGGAGTATTGGGCTCGATGACGGTGAGATTGGCTATGCCGCCGAGATTCACTACTGCGAGAGACTCGTTTGGTTTGGCCAACACCTCGGCGTGCAACAGCGGCGCGAGCGGCGCGCCTTGTCCACCCGCAGCAATGTCGGCACTGCGAAAATCTGAGATCACGGGTAGCCCACAGCGTTGCGCGATACGGGCCGCATCACCCACTTGCAGTGTAAAAGCGGGTTCGTCATCGGGTGCGTGAAACAGCGTTTGTCCGTGGCTCGCGACGGCAAGAATCGTGCGGTCCGGGTGTCGGTCCAGAATCAGTCGAGCGGCGTCGCCGAAGGCCAGCCCAAGTTTCGCATGCAGCGCGCCATACTCGGCGGCGGTCAGCTTTTCCGGTGCGGTCAGCGCTTTCTTGAGGTTGCCTTGCAATGTCGCGTAAAACGCGATCGTTTCGGCGTCAACTACCTGCGTCGATTCACCAAAAGACACCAGCGCGGCATCCACGCCATCGCCGCTGGTACCCGAGATCAATCCGATCACGCAGCCACTGACGTTTTCGCGGGTCATGTGACGGCCCGTTACAGTCGGGTCGACTGATCGGTGCTGGCGAGCTGGGTGTTCTTGTAGCGTTCGAGTTCAGCAAGTATGGGTGCACTCACGCGCTCGAAGTCCTCGCGATAACTGGGATCGATGGGGTCGGCCTGCGGCAGGGCGACGGTTCGCGGATTGCGGTGTACACCGTTCAAGCGATATTCATAATGCAGGTGGGGCCCTGTCACCATGCCGGTAGCACCCAGATAGCCGATCACCTGTCCCTGGCGGACACGTTGTCCAACCCGCTGTCCGCGCCGGAAACCCTTGAGATGGCCGTACAACGTCGTGATGTTACCGCCGTGCTCCAGGATCACGACGTTGCCGTAGCCGCGCTGCTGCCCCCGAAATGTGATTTTGCCATCGCCGGCCGCTTTGATTTCTGTGCCTACCGGTGCGGCATAATCAACGCCGCGATGCGGTCGGACGGTTTTCAAAACAGGGTGCAACCGATTGGGATTGAACTGCGAACTAATCCGACTGAAATCGACCGGCGCTCGCAGGAATGCTTTGCGTACGCTCCGACCGTCAGGATTGAAGTAGTCGCTACGGCCCTCGGGTGAAACATAGCGCAGCGCCTTGAAAGACTCCCCGCGATTGATGAACTCTGCTGCAACGATCTCGCCGTCGGCAACTTTCTCGCCGTCTTGCCAAAGTTCCTCGTAGATCACGTAGTACTCGTCGCCACCCCGAATGTCGTAAACGAAATCGATATCCCACGCGAATATGCCGGCGACGTTCATGACCACCCGATCTGACAGGCCACCCGCCATCGCGGACTCGAACAGAGACGTCTCGATAACCCCGTGGCGAATGGCTTGTCGAATTTCCACAGGTCGATCGACGAGCTCCGCCGAGAAAGTTCCTTCTTCATCGCGGGCGATCTGCAGCGACTGCTCGATACCGAGATCGCGGGACAGGGCGAGCACCCGACCATTGTCGTGTGTGACTGTGAGTTCATCACCAGGTTTCAGCATCCTGAGCGGCTCTTTCGCTTGCTCGAGTCCGACGATCGTCATCAAATCACCGACGCTGAGCTCGTTGCGTCGAAAAAGCCCGTCGAGGGTGTCTCCACGGTCAATGGTCAGCGTGATCTTGGGATAAACCGGCTCGGGTTCTGGTTCCGCTACGACTGGTAACGGCGTTTCAGTGACGGCCGCTTGCCGCGTGGACATCGGCGCGGTATCCGGTGCTGACATTGTTGGCGCTTCAGCAACCGGGACAGGATCCCGAGGGGCGTCGTCTTTCAAAAAGACGGCGAATGCGACGAGGAGCAGTGGCAACCCGAGTCCGACAGCAAACCAAATCAGGTGTTTTGGCAGGCCAGGCTCGGCATTTCCGGGCTCGATGGCCGACGAACTGTAGTCATGTCGAACAGGACTGGGTTTACGCTGCAAGGCACTGTTCCCGCTTAAGTTTGCAAGATGCTAAATCCAACGGGTTGCCGAGTCAAAAACCGCGCTCACGGCGTCATCCTCAAGTATCATTCGCGCCTGGCACTTATTAGCGAACGAATCGATGTCCGAACTTGATCAATTGGCCGAACTTCAGCGCGGTTGCGAGGAGGTCTTACCCGAAGGCGCCCTGGCCAAGCGGCTCGCCAAGGGCCAGCCACTCCGGATCAAAGCGGGTTTTGATCCGACCGCACCGGATCTGCATCTCGGTCATACGGTCCTGATCAACAAGCTCCGTCAGTTTCAGGTTTTTGGTCATGAAGTGATCTTCCTGATCGGCGACTTCACAGGGCTAATTGGTGATCCCACCGGCAAAAACTCAACGCGGCCGCCGTTATCGCCCGAAGAAATTACTGCCAATGCGAAGACCTACGAGGAACAGATTTTCAAGATTCTTGATCCTGAGCTGACGACAATCGCATTCAACTCGACCTGGATGAATGAGATGGGAGCTGCGGGTCTCGTCAAGCTGGCGGCCAGCCATACCGTTGCGCGAATGCTCGAGCGGGATGATTTCTCAAAGCGCTACGCGGCGGGACAACCGATCGCGATCCACGAGTTTTTGTATCCGTTGGTGCAGGGTTACGACTCGGTCGCCCTGAAGGCGGACGTTGAGCTGGGCGGTACGGATCAAAAGTTTAATTTGTTGGTCGGGCGGCAGTTGCAACAAGATGCTGGCCAAGCGCCGCAGGTCGTGATGACGCTCCCACTCCTGGAGGGGCTCGACGGCGTGCAGAAGATGTCGAAATCACTCGGCAATTACATTGGCATCACAGATTCGCCCGACGACATGTTCGGTAAGGTGATGTCGATCAGTGATGACCTCATGTGGCGATATTTTGAGCTACTGAGTTTTCGATCGCTGGGCGAGGTTCGAGACTTCAAAACGCAAATTGCCGATGGTGCCAATCCTCGGGATATCAAATTCGAATTGGCGATGGAGTTGGTGGCTCGATTTCACGACGATACGGCTGCGAAGGCAGCACGCGACGGTTTCGTCGCACGTTTTCAGAAACATGCAATTCCGGACGATCTCGCCGAGGTCACGATTGCGGCGCCCGAGGGCGCGGTCGGTGTCGCGCATGCCCTGAAAGCCGCGGGTCTGGTCGCGAGCACATCCGAGGGCTTCCGCATGATCAAACAGGGTGCGGTTAGAGTGGACGGCGAGCGAGTCGAATCTCGCGACATGCAGCTCCGGTCGGGTGATAACGTGGTCATGCAGGTCGGTCGACGAAAGTTTGCACGAGTCAATGTGACTTGACGCAGTGCGCAATTGTGATCGCCAGCTTTGCCGAAATTTAAAAGCAACGAACCGGCATCGGTTGCATGTTGATGCTCATGTCAGACACCGAGCCGACCGTGTCGTCGATGAGCCCGGACGGATTAGCTCGGATTATGAGCGGTCAGCTGGGCGCGCGGAGTGGCTAGGTCCAGGCTTTGACGATATGCCTTGAACGCGGCCTTCGCGCCGTCGCCAAGCGACGCGAACCCTTCGGATGAAGTGCCGGTGATTTCGAGAGCATCCAGAAGTGCCTGCCACGTCGGGCGGTCAACTGCCATTGCGTAATACGCGGGTAGCGTGCTCGCCCCGCCTTTGATTAGCTGCGCTCGAATTTGTTGCCGACCGAACTGTGAACCATGCGCAACGTACAGTGCGCCGAGAATCGCGGCGTCACTGTCGAGATCCAACCGAATGCGCTGACTCGCTGAGTGCGGCGTTCCAAGGTCGCTTTGCAGCGCGTCGAGTTGTGCGCTGAGTTGCAGCGCCTTCCAGCAGCCGCGCGCCGTGCGCGCTGACTCCAGGGTCGTGCAGAACCACTCGGCAGCGGTCATCGTCGCCCGAACGACGCGCGGCGTTGGTCGGTTCAGGAGTGCGAGAGATAACGGGTGAACGTGCAGTGACTCGTGCACGTCGCGAGTCGCTTCGCTCAGGCGACTGCGAACCGTAGCGGTTGGCGCGACAGCAACCATTTCAGTTGGAAACCTCGCGCGGCAGCTCCAACACAAAACGTGAGCCGCGCGCACGGTCGAAGTCGGTATCGAGGTAGATCCGTCCGCCGTGCAACTCGGCCACACGCTGCACCGAAGCAAGCCCTATGCCGCTGCCCTCGATCTCGTCTCGACGGTGTAGCCGCTTGAACGGTTGAAAAATTTGATCTGCATGCTCTGGATCAATGCCGATGCCATTATCCGTAACGAAGATGCGCGTTCGATCTGCGCTATCAACTTGCTCGATGCTGATGGTCGGCGTCCGCTCTGAGTGCCGGTATCGAATGGCGTTGCTGACAAGATTTTGTATCGCGGTGGTTAGCAAAGCGCGGTTTGCACGAACAACGCCAGTATTGCCGCCGCGCAATATCGCGGCGTCAGACCGAATTTCATCGGCCAGCATTTGCTCGACGTCAGCGACAATATCGGCCAGCGGAATCTCATCAATCGCGGGCTCGCTATGTCCGATTTCGACGTACGCAAGGACCTGGTCGACCAAAGAGTCCAGCCGGTCAACCGAAGTCTCGGCCGCTGTGGCGATCGCCTCTCTAAATGCTTGTGAATCTGCGTTCCGATTCTCTGATTCTCGAAGTTCGCTCAGCGCAAGGTTGATCGTCCTGAGTGGGCCTCGAATATCGTGGACGGTCGAATGCGTGAAACTCGTGAGGGTCGCATTTCGATCGCTGAGTTTCCGTATCGCCGCAGCCTGATACGCGATCAGATCGAGAATCTCCTGGAACAGCGATTTCGCGACCTCTATCTCGGATTTCAGCCACGGCAAAGCGATGTTCAAATGTTCATCTGTCCAAGTCTTGAATGAGTTTCTCGGGTTGAGTCGATGCGTTCCATCGATCTGCGGCATGATCTCTTTTTGGTTGGGATCGCCCGCCCATTTCGCCAATTTCTGCATGGGGCCGCGAAACCAGGCCAGTAGGCAGTTTCGTTCCAGTTTGACGGGCAGCAGCAATATCCCGCACGCAGTTTCGCGCTGGTCAAGCGCTGTTTGCATCGTTTGCGGCAGTGCGGCGTCCATGAAGTGGCCGCGCGCACCTAGATCGATGCCCAGTTGTAGTATGTCGTGGATGAACTCATTCGGCGGAACCGCGCCGTCGGTGATGATCTCACCATCGTACTCGGCAGCGAACCCGTCGGCGTCCATGAAACGGCGAAGGTCGGGTGCGAACTTCACGAGGCTTTTCCCAACGTCACCAGACTCTCGCAGCTCACTCGCGAAATTCGCCTCAATCCGACGCAGCACGACGATCTTGTCGGCTCGGCGTTCACTTTCCGCTTGGGCTAGGCGCGTCATCAATGCACTAGCGACGTCCTCGCCCAGCCTCCGGATGTCAATTGGCAGAAAACCTGCCTCATCGTTGTGACAGACGATAAGCCCCCAGAGTGACTCCTGGTATCTCAGACCGACGGAGAACGAGCTTTGTAGACCCATGTTGCGGAAGTACGCGGTGTGCATCGGCGATACGGACCGCAGAAGAGAGTACGTCAGATCGAGAGGCTCGACGTCAGGCGCGACGGCTATACGACTGTTGTCGTCGTCGGACGATGAGACCGAGCGAGACGACACCAGGGAATACAGGTGGCGTGCTTGAGCCGGAATGTCGTGAGCCGGGAAAAACAGATCGAGATACGAAGACATCCGCTCATCGCGAGACTCCGCGATCACATGACCCGACCAGTCGGGCATGAACTGGTAGACCATGCTTTTCGGAAAGCCCGTCAGCTTGCGCATCGCGTCAACCGCGATATCCGCCCCCTCCTGAAACGTTGGCGCTTTGATGATTCGGCTGCAGGCCTGCTGCGCGAACCGCATCT
>JBCBBH010000003.1:87500-876280 GCA_038531945.1 Pseudomonadota bacterium
CTTCTACATAGAATTGGATCTGACCGAGATAGCGCCAAAAACCAGTCTTGCCACCAAAAGACGGTCACGCTCGGCAAAGCGATTCAAACAAGTCGATCCCAAAACGTTGATTGAGGAACTAGCCCCCCTAATCGTCATAGAGGGTGAGATGGGTTCTGGCAAAACGCGGCTAGTTCGACGGATCGCTGAGCATTACACACAAGCAACAGTCTTCCAGGAGTACGCCCTGCTTCCGATCGTCTATTCCTGCGTAGATTTGAAATCAGAGCACGACAATGACGTGGCAGCTCTTATTCAAACGGAGTTGGGGGATTTATTGAATTCGGAAAATGCGGAACGGAGGCCGCTGGTCTTTCTCGATGGTCTTGACGAAGTCCTTATTGACTCGGACGAAAGAGAGGAAGCAATAAGGGAGTTGCTAGATCGTTGTTCGCAAGTGAAGGACGCAGTCATAGTACTGACGACTAGATCGTCGGGATCCCTTGAGCCTATTCTTGGCGAAATGAAGGACGTGCGCCGGCTGCAGATTGAACCGTTGTCGATGGCGAAACTGATCTCGTTCATTGAAAAGCTATGTGAAGATTCGGAAATTCCTAAGAGGCTTTATAGCGATGCACAGGGGTCGGATCTCTTCAGGCAGCTACCCCAGAGCCCAATTGCCGCAATTTTACTTTCACGAATTCTCGAACAGACGACGGCCGATTTGCCTAGTACGCTAACTGAGCTTTACTCACAGGCGATGGAGCTACTCCTTGGTCGATGGGATGTTTCCAAAGGCTTGCAGACGCAAGTCGAATACAAAGCTTCTTTTGCGATCGCTAAAAATCTCGCCAAATTTATGTTGGATAACGGCCTCTCGCAAATTTCGCAGGCTGAGGTGCTCGATTCTGTGACGAAGTATCTCCAAGAACGCAATCTACCCGTTGAGTCAGGTCAGATTTTTGATCGCCTTTTCCGCAGGACAGGCGTTTTCGTGTTAGACGATCTCAATAAGACTGTTTCTTTCAGACACCGGTCTTTTGCCGAGTTCTTGTACGCTTCTAATCAAAGTGGTCAACAGCTTCCAGTGGACTATTCTTTTTTCGACCCATATTGGTTGAATAGTCGCTTTTTCTACGTTGGTCTTCGCGATGATTGTCCTGACCTCCTTTCCGAGCTCATGGCGTGGTCGGCCGAAAGTGACGACGAGAAGTGGGCTAAGATGATGAGCACTCCGCTGTACCTTTTGGCCGCGGTGATGACGTCATATGAAATTACGGAAGAAAACCTTGGCGCATTGTTTCTTGAAATGGCTCAAGTCTTTCAGAGCTATCGATCTCGTCTGGACGAAAATTCACTCAAACATTTTTCTCAGGTCGATCTTCTATTGATTTTCCGGTTCATTGCCAACAAGAATTTTGGCTACAGATTCTTCACAAGAGCGGTCGAATCAGCTTGCATCAAAATCTCAGATGCAAACGCCTCGAGCGAAGAGAAGCAAATCGCTTTGTTCTTCTTGGCCTCCGTCTCATTGGACTTTGGGATAGATGGACCAATGAAAATACTCTTGTCTACTTACAAACGAACGGAGATGGATGTACTAGTGGCAGCAGGTTTGCGCGTTGAGCTTGAGAACACCAAGAGCAAAGCAGCTGACCCATTAAGGCGCACTTATAGAAAGCGATGGAACAAGCTCTTGAGGGGCAACCCCTCGGTTTCCGGAACGCTTAAACAGCTCACAAGCTCGAAAAAGTAGATGGTTTCAAATTTGGCGAGAGTCATCTGATTGATCGGAGCTGTCTGAAGACAGTTGAAGCGGGGAAACGAAGGCGCCTTTGAGATGAGCTTATATTTCTGATGACCACTTACAATGTCCCGAATTGATTCCGGCATTTGCCGCCAGGCACTGACTCAAAAAAGACACAGAGATGACTAAGTATCTAACGTCGGACTCTAGCGCGGTTCGTTGCTCCAGATGCGATTTGCGCAGATATCTAATGTTGCAAATTGGACATTGAAACCGAAAAGTGAATGGATTAGGCAAAGGCAGTGACGACCCTCGGGGCACCTCAAACCCTAGGGGTATTAATTGGGCGGGTATTGGGGTGATCGTCGCAATTCTTGTACCGTTGCTTGGGTATATAGCAACTCAATTCAACCGGAGGGAAACAATTCGGATCGATGCAACGGATTGCGCTATTCCCCCAAGTCAGTGTATCAACGTAGGTCCAGGGGCCTATGGCGAGAAAATAATTACCAATAGCCCACCGGATAAAGTGCAGGTTAACTCGGCGCTCTACGTCTTTTCCACGTGGCGGTCGGGTCAATACGAGCTTTGGGTCGAGTATGCTTCAAAAGACTCACGGCCGGTTCGGATAACTCTCAACAATAAGTTAATTGTTCCGTCAGGATTGGCTGAAACCACACTCACATGGGGGAATCCTAGGCCGTTTCGACAAGCTCTCGTTACGCTTGAAGGCGGTAAGAACACTCTTGAACTCTATCGATCTAACGTTTTCCCTCACATACGCAGGGTAGAATTCCGACCGGTCGAGTAACGCGTTCATTTATCGAGCCAGACACGCATTCGTACCCCATCGAGGAGTTTTGCAAGAAGAAAAACAGGGCAAAAAAGGAGATCGAGCCAATTTTGGTGATCTCTCGTGTCCGAGCTTTCCCATTTGGAATTCGAGAGACCTCTCAGCAGTAGGTTACGCTACGGTTCCGACGAAGAATAGCCAATGATACGTTGCACAGTAGTCGTTCGCTTCCATCTCGAAGTCCCGGCAAACTAGGCTCGGCGCATTGTCCCGCATTCTTCGGCCGCGAAATGTCACACTGACAGCAAAACATTTGTTTCTAGTTGTCCCTGTTGTCAACCGGATCGCAAGTCATTTCGGTTTGGTTTTCGAGAATGCCGGGCATATCTGATGGATCGGCGGCAAACCTGCGAATTAGCATGATTCCTTTCGATGAGGGCGACAGGATCGTTTGGCCCGACAGGTCGCTCGTGTCTTGCCCTGGCAAGGCAAGAATATAGTCGAAGCTTGAATCCTTCAGTTGACGATCGTTTCTGACGAAGAAATTGTCAAAATTCTGTTGATAGAAGGATATCGACCAATATCGTGGCCAAGTTTCGCCTGTGATTCGTACGGGGCCGTCGGTGAGGTCATAGGCCATTGAGCTAATGATGCTATCCGGATTGGCGCGACGGGCGGCACTTTTCCTCGGCCCATAGTTTGTATTGTGATAACACGAATTCCAACCGCCCGCTGCTTTCGCGATTCGCGCTTCTATCGTCGACATCACGCGGATCGGCGCTTGCTTGATAACGAACGAACGTGTTGCGAAGAATACTGCTGTGCTAACGATGACCGCCCCAAGCACATATGCTGCCGAACGACCTAGCACGAGAGCCGTCTCACCGTTGGCAAGTCAATTTTTGGCAACCGAACACGAGTCGTATCGTCCGGATTGTAAATCCGAAGCATCAGCTCAAAGGCCCGTGCACCATCCTTTTGCGACGGCAACCATGCTGGTTCTTCGGGCGTCGGGGAAACCGTAATCGTCCAGTCGCCCGCTTCGCTGTAGGGTATCGACGCGCTGTTCCAACTCGACCGATTGAGCTCATTGGGGACGTAGTGCTGTGTGTCACTATCGTAAAGCGCTATCGACCACCACCGCGAAGCAAAAGGTTTTCCCGTGACTAAATAGTTGCAGTTCGATTGCAGTCGGCGACCGTCCTTGTCGGTGAGACCGACAAAGTAAATGACTTCCTCGGCCGACAGCCCGAGTGGCCCAGCGATTGCCACGCGAGCACGCTCGATGGGCGTGGCCGCAGGGGCACCGATACGATCCGAGTACAGCCATGTTTCGTCGATCTGCTCAAACGCATCGAAGATCGTGTTACCGCTCGTGAGACTGTTCATCGTGGACCACCGGGCGGTCAGTGCCGAGGCGCCGATCAATCCGATAGTCGCAATTGCGAATAAAATTTGGCTCACTATCGCATGCTCACGATACCGCCCATTATGCTGACTGAGTTCGTCTTTTTATTCGTCATATGAATGCTAACAAGATATTCGATATTTGGACGAGTTGTCCTTGCCTGTAATCAAGCTCGGTTCAGTCTAAACTCACCCGCCTCTGAAGCGCGTGCGATTCCGCGCGCGGCCAAGCGTCGGAAATGCTTACACGTAGGCTAAATATCCAGTTTGACCAGTCTTCTAACTGATTGAAAACACTCGGCAAAAATTTACTGGCACAGTCGTTGCTGCCAGTTAATGCAAACCTAGGGGAGGGTTTCATCAGTGAAATGCAAATTGATCGTCGTAGCCGTCGCTTTTGTTCTGACTCCAATTGCAGTCAATGCAATGCCGTTAGTTTATGACGAAAGTACGGATGGAGATATCGGGGTGGATCGAGTTACTGGTACACCGGTCTTCGAGTTTGGTGTCGGCGAAAACAGCATTACTGGACGCTTCGGTATTGGTAGAACTGCCGACGATCAGTTTGAAAGCGACAACGATGAGTTCATTTTTGTCATTGGTGAAAACCAACGCTTGACTCAGTTGTCCTACTCGTACTTTGACACAGACATTGCGGACGCTACCATAAGCGTTGATGTGGACTATCGCATTCTTCCGATGGACTTCAGCAGCCAGTGTATTTTCGAGAACACTAATGTCGCTGGTAGTTCAGGTGGTCAGATCACACACACCAGCTGCGATACAACCAATCCGTTTTTGACATCAACTTTGGATTTTGCGGACATTACAGCGGGATCATGGTTCTTTAATCAAAGCCAAGGTTTGAATGGACCCTTGGGATTCGCCGCCGGCGGCATGTGGAGTTACAACTTTACATTCACGGTTGAGGAGATCTCGGTGCCTGCTCCAGCCACGTTTCTATTGATGTTGCTTGGTTTAATCGGCATCACGGGATCTGGTAGATCGAAAGCCGGGGTCTGATGTTCGCGCGTCTTGATCCTCGCGACCACGTGGGGTGTCGGAACACGGCCAGGTCGTTTCCTTAGATAGTCGTGTGTTGCCTTTTGGAGCGTCAAGATGCTGGCCCCGGCTGCCTGGCTTTCATTGCTGTTCAGACGCAGAATAGTCTTCGATGAAAAAGACAGAAGTTCGCCCGTTCCATCTCGCGCTCCCGGTTACGGATCTGGGTGACACACGCCGGTTCTATATCGAGACTCTTGGCTGCGACGTTGGTCGTGAGTCGTCGCGGTGGGTCGATCTGAATTTCTTCGGTCATCAGGTCACATTGCATCTGGTTGATGTCGCCGCATGGCAACAGGCTAGCAACGAGGTGGATGACGATGCCGTCCCGGCGAGCCACTTCGGTGTCATTCTTCGTCCGGCCGACTGGCGAGCACTGGCCGATCGACTGACTGCGGCAGATATCGAATTCATCATCCCACCAAAAGTGAGATTCGAAGGTCAGACCGGGGAGCAAGCGACGATGTTCTTTCGCGATCCGTCTGGCAATGCACTCGAGTTCAAGAGTTTCGCCGACGATGCGGCGATTTTTGCGGCGTACGCATCGAGCTAGTCGCAACCTCGCGGCTCAGTTAACGATGATCCATCGCGCTTTTTTGTTGTCGCGTTGGTCAGTATCCCGGCGGATGCTCGAAGTAGCCAAGCACACGTTCCACGGCGGAAGCTTGCGAGAGTAAGTGCCAGTCGCTAAAGCGCCTCCCGGTCAGCATCACGCCGACCGGCATGCCGTTGTCGTCGTAGCCACAGGGCAGACTGATGGATGGCTGCCCGGTGAAGTCAGAGATATTCGTGTTGCGTGGTGACAGGTGGAAGAACTCCTCCCCCATGGCAGCAATTTCCGGTGTGGGCACACAAGCAGTAGGTGTCACCAACACATCGCAATCGTCTAACAATGCATCCATACGAATGCGGAACCCCTGTCTGAAGTGTTGGTCCTCGGCGTAGTCTTGGCCGCTGATCCGAGACGCTGCTATGAGCTTGTCTCTTACCGTTTCGCTGAATTCGTTCGGTCGCTGCGTCAACGCTTCAGCGTGTAGCGCCGCCACCTCGAGAAACACGCGTCGACAGGCTGCGTAGGCCGTTTCAATATCCGGAAGATCGAGTGGAATGACCTTCGCACCTGCTGCGACCAACCGCTCGATCGTTTGGTCCACGACGTCGACTACCGCACGGTCACCCGAGAAGAAGTGCGACCGCACAACACCCAGCCGTAACCCGTCAACGGTGATCGCTCGGGATGCATTCTCGCCCGCGCGTGACGGTAGCGCCACCGACCAGGGATCGCTCGAATCATATCCGACGATCGCGGAGAATATGAGCGCAGCATCTGACACGCTGCGCGTCATCGGTCCGACATGATCCATCGACCAGCACAACGGCACCACGCCGGATTTGCTGACCACGCCGAATGTCGGTTTGAATCCGACGATGCCGCAACAGTGCGCGGGCTGTCGAATCGAGCATCCGGTGTCAGTGCCGATCGCGCCATAGGCCAATCCGGCGGCGACCGCCGCAGCCGAACCGCCACTGGAACCACCCGGCGTACGAGATGTGTCCCATGGGTTCCGGATGGTGCCGAAGAACGCGTTGTCGCTGTCCATGCCGTAGGCGAGTTCGTGCATACCGGTCTTGCCGAGCAACACGGCACCGGCGTCACGGAGTTTTCGCACTACTGTTGCGTCGCTATCGGGAACCCAATGTTCGTAGAGTTTCGATCCCGCAGTCGTGCGAACGCCTGCTGTCGCACACAGGTCCTTGATCGCGATGGGGATGCCATGCAGCGGACCTCGATCGATTCCCTTTGATAGCTCTGCGTCCGCTGCGCTCGCCGATTCGAGTGCGGCATCCGCGGTCACAGTGACGTACGCGTTCAAGGTGTCGTCGAAGCGGTTGATCCGAGCGATGAGGTGTTCGGTCAGCGCCCGTGAGGTGGTCGAACCGTTGCGCACCGTCTCGGCGATTTCGGAGATGGTTTTGAAATGCATGCGCACATTCTAGTTCAAAAGGGGTCGCACCCAATTCCTGGCACCTTCAGATCGAGCGCAAAAAATCGGTTCGAACTCTCTTGCATATGCACAACGCATCGCCTACCTCACGACTTACGCAGGAGTCTTTGTGATATGCGACACTCAGGCGAGTAATCGAGCTTGGGGGGTGAATTGCATGGTCGCACGTTGTCTTCTTGTTTCGTATGTCTCGCTGTTGATGTGGAGTTTCGCCTCGAGCGCGGAAGCTCAAGACATTGACGACGTTATCGAACATACGATGATCGAGCGCTATCCCGGCCAGCACATCGCGTGGCAAAGAATCGATAACTGGGCGCCATACAAGATCCCTATCGGGCCCGTGACAGGCTATCGTCGGATTTCGGACTGGATCGAAACAGAGGGTCGTGTAACGAGGACTTTCTACACTCGGACAGGTACCGATCGGACAGCCTCGGAGATTTTCCTAAATTATCGCGAAGCGCTTTCGGGAGCTGACTTTGAGTTGTTGGCTAGTCGTTTTAATGAAGACCGTCGCGGGAACGATATAGGCTCCAACGCTTGGCTGACGGTCGTCTATCGAGAAAACTCATTGTCCGGGAGTGGACCGGCACGCAGTCTGTTGGCTGGCAATGCCACGCAGGGCGGCGTCGGTTCGATAGTTGCGAGAAAGAACCGTGCGGCGGGCACCGCCTACGTTGTCATTACTGTTGAGCAGGACTCTAGTGATGTCATCACCGCACTGGTGGACATTGTAGAAGTCCAGTCCGCCGAGACGGACCTAATTGCGGTCGACGCGGAGGCGATCGGATCAGATATCGAGGAACTTGGTCGAGTTGTCCTTGATGGCATCGTGTTTGATTTTAACAGCGCAACGTTGTTGTCCGAATCGAAGGCAGCGCTTGACGCAATTGCGGAGTACCTTGAAGAGAATCCAGAGAGACGATTCTATGTCGTGGGACACACTGATGCCGTCGGGACATTAACGTTCAATGAGAAACTTTCACAAGAACGTGCCCTGGCGGTTGTCGATGCGCTTGCCGAGAACTACTCCGTCGCCCCCGGCCGACTTGAACCGCATGGCGTTGGACCGCTAGTACCGGTTTTTAGCAACGACTCTGAGTCTGGCCGCGACAGAAATCGACGTGTCGAGCTCGTTGAACGCCTGGAGTCTCAATAGATTGAAGTGAGGACAAAGGGAATCGAACCGATTTTTCAGCAACCTGAGACTGCCTGGAAAGTCCGTTCGACCCCTTTTTTTGTCAGATAGGCGGTAGCCCTACGGCGGCACGCCCCTCGTCGGTCTTGATCGAGAAATCTGATCCTGCGTAGGGTTCGCCACCAGGTCCGCAAAGAAACGCGATGGCCTTCGCAGCCCACTCCGGCGGGATGTGAGTCGACCAGTCTAACTGGCTCACAGGATTGATACCCGACGACTTGATGCTGGACATCATGTCTGTCGCTACAGTTCCCGGGCTCAGTCCGACCACCCGTATGCCTTGCTCGGAAAACTCCTTGTGCGCGCATGCCGTAAGCATTTTCACTGCCGCTTTGCTGGCGCAATAGTGACTCCATCCCTCCAAGGCACTAGTTGCAGCGCCCGAGCTCAGATTGACGATGACGCCACCGCCTCGCGCCGTCATCACGGGAAGAGCCGCGCGCAGTCCGTGGTAGACACCTTTCAGATTGACGTCGATCGCTTTCGACCACAGATCAGGTTCGCTCTCGTCTATACGAGCGATTGGTTCAATCGTGCCGGCATTATTCACCAGTATGTCGAGTCGGTCGAACCTGGCGATTGTGGATGAAACTGCAGCCTGCACCTGCTCGAATGAAGCGACATCACATTGAACCGCAACCGCACGACCACCGTTCTCGCTGATTTGATCGGTAATGTCCTGGATCGGTGCTTCAGATCTTGCTGCGAGTACGACCTGTGCGCCGAGGCTCGATAGCTCGTGTACTGTCGCAAGACCGATGCCTCGGCTGGCACCGGTTATGAGCGCGACTCTTCCATTCAAATTACTCATGAGGAAACTCCAGCGTTTCGTTGCGGCCGTATTGGCAAGGAATATTGTCTTCCTTGGCGGACTCGCAATCCACCAGGTCAAAGTGAACGTCGAGATCGATGTATTGCCCAAGCGGACTGCCCGGGAAGTTCAACGCATCGAATCCGTGTGCCAACCGGTCAAGGCGCCCCTCCGCTTCTATGCCGATGGCGCGTAGCTCCCCATATCGCGGCAAAAAGGCGGCGAACTTGGCATCACCAGTCACCTGGAACGCCATCGAGAAAGGCATCGTTGTGCCCATGAAGGTGAGGTCGCCGGAGATTACGCCGTGTGCATCGTCCGACATTTCGATATCTGTGCTAATGAACTCAATGGTCGGAAACTCGTTAGCGTTCAAGAGATCTGCTGCTCGCAGGTGATTGTCGCGACCGGAATGGTTGCTTGCGATGCTCGCCGTTTGCACAACGAAACTGATTTCGCTGTTTTCGAGGTTGTCTGTATCGACAACAAACGAACCGTCGAACTCGCGAAATTGCCCGACGGTGTTGGAATATTCGAAATGGTCGATTTCCCAGCCGAAGTAGGCGTGGCCTAAATCGAGTGTTAGCGGTTCCGGCTCTGCAAAGGCTATCGAGCTGCTGGCAAGTAACAAGGCGGTCAATACGTGTTGCGATCGGTTCATGATGGGCTCCCGGTTAAGACAAGCGCTAATTTGCGTGATCGCCACACAGCAATAAATAAAGCAAAAATCAATTGAATATTGCAAAATGCGCAATAATGGAATTACAGCAATTGAGATTGTTCGTGGCGGTCGCTGATGCTGGCGGATTCGCCGCTGCCGCACATGCGCTTGATCTGGCGCCCTCGACCGTGACTCGGTCCATCGCAGCGCTGGAGCATTCTTTGGGTGTTCGTCTATTGAATCGAACCACGCGCTCGGTTTCCCTGACCGAGGCGGGGGCACGCTACCTGTCGCAGGTGGCGCCGGGTTTGGATGCGCTCGACGAAGCGGCCGAGGTTGCACGCGCCGACACCAGCGAGTTGAGCGGCACGCTGCGTGTCGGTGCATCAGTGTCCTTCGGGCAGAACGTCATCGCGCCCGCGCTGCCAGCGTTTTGTCGTGCGAATCCCGAGCTGAGCATCGATCTTGTGCTCTCGGATTCGGTGACGGACGTCGTCGCGGAGCGCCTCGATGTTGCGATCCGCCATGGCGCGCTCGATGACAGTTCGCTCGTCGCGCAGCGACTTGCCAGTGTTTCCTATCGACTAGTCGCCAGCCCCGAATATCTCAATCATGCAGATCCGATCAAGAGCCCAGAGAGTCTGTCTGACCATGCATGTTTGACGTATCCGTATGAGGCTTTCAGAGCATCATGGCGGTTTCAGCGCGGTCGAGCGTCCCGAGAAATTCGAGTCCGCCCGCAGATCAAAGTGTCCAATGCCGCCGCGTTGCTCGCCTGTGCCGAGTCGGGCATGGGGCTGGCGATTCTTGCGGATTGGTTGGTCGACGTGAGGATTGAGGCAGGCGCGTTGATCGAAGTGCTACCTAATTGGAAGGTCAATATTGGCGGTGCTACCACGGAGTCATCGCTGTGGGCCGTGACGCCCTCTAGGGCTTTCGTTCCTCGCAAGACCCGAACGTTTGTTGCTTTTCTAAAGGATGCTGTGGGCGCAACCGCATAGATCAGAAAACGATTCGAGCTTTTCTGATGTCCGAATCGGCCGTCAAAAAGTCATGGTCGCGCATCGGGAACAGGCATAGAGTCGGTTGGAATGACTAGTCCACCAACCTGGGGATGCCCATGAGCAAAGCGATCAATCGATACTGCCCTCGGTCCGGGAAGCCCGTTGAGGAAGACTCATTGACTCAGTATCGCGATCATACTGTCGGTTTCTGCAACCCGGGCTGCCGAGACGATTTCGAAAAGGATCCGCAGAACAGCGAGCGCGACCGCACGTACTTCGATGTGGTGATCAAGGAACGCGACTTATAACTGAGACGATCATTGCCGCTCGCCTGGGGCATACCGTTCGACAGCACGCTCCTCGATATCGTCGCGGTAAAACGCGACGTCTTTGAATTGATGATCCGCATACAGCGGCGCCTGATCGCTAAAGTGCGGTGAGTCGGGATCGTTGGTTTGACCGCCAACTAGAATGGTCTTGGCTTGCAGTCGGTCGCCGAATTCGACGACCGCGACAAAGCTATTGCCATTGCTGCCATAGAGTTTCTTGGTCCCGTCACGACGCGAGGCGCCGAAGTCGGCCAATGCACCCCAGCGACTATTTCCCATGCCGATAGCAATGCTCGGTTCGTCGTCGTCGTAAGCGAGATCGATATCTCCAGATAAGCGCTGGAAGCGATTCACTTCACCCCACGGTGTACGCCATGTGCCGAAATCGTCCTCGAGACGATTGACGACTTCATTGAGCGCATCGAGCTGCGCCCCAGCGGGCAAATCCCGCGCGAGCGATTCGATCAATTCCATTTCGCTTGTGCCGCGTTCGCGCTGTGTACCGCTAAGCAGTTGTTGACCGTAGAAGTGCGCGAGTGTCATCGCGATTGAAGTTTTTTTGGTAGCGAAGTCCCAGTCGCGCAAGACGGTCATCGGCTCGGCGAGTTGCGGGTAGGCATCGCCTTCTGATTCCCATGCGTCGGAAAGTCCTTTGTGCAACCCTTCAAACCCGGGTAGGTAAGGGTCGTGCGCGAGCTCAATCAGGCCGTCGAGCGTCAGGTCATCAATATCAGACAAAACACGAAGTGCGTGCACGCCTCGGAAATTTTCGAAGTCTGGCGCCATGTAAGTCGGATAGTCGGTTCGTTTGGGGCTGTACTCGGCTGCCGCAGTGAATGGCGTCGAATTGGCGTTTTGAATGTATCCGTTCGGTGGGTTCAAAAGCGTGATCATCTCGTCCACGGAGTGCAGCCCTTGCCAATCGGTGTCCGGGTTGCTGCCATCAACGGGCTTCGAGTAATCGAAGGATGGATCACGCCGTGGCATAAAGTTGCCGTGGAAGTAGGCGATGTTGCCTTCGCCATCTGCGAACACCGTGTTGTTTGACGAGTTCGTGCGGATATTCATCATTTCGCGGAACGCGGCATAGTTTTCAAGCTTGGTGCGCGTGTAAGACTGAGTCAGTGCATTCACGGGATCCCAGTTGATTTTGGTCGCGACCCAGTTCCCGTCGATCGCATGCGTGATCGGGCCATGGTGGGTGTGATACATCGGGAATGTACGCTCGCGAAGGTTTTCTCCGTCTTTGTAGCGCAGCGTGACCTCGGAAACCTCCACCGGTCGCCACTCATCGCCATAGCGATAAACCAGTTCACCTTCGACGCGTTTCACGTCTTCTACGAACTCATCGATAAAGTCCGCATAGGTGGAGGTGTGCATCCAACCGGTCGTTTCGTTGAAACCTTGGTAGACGAAGAACTGGCCCCAGGTGACGGCGCCGTAAGCGTTCAGTCCTTGGCTGCTGACCATATGCACTTCGCCACGGAAGTAGAATGATGTGTGCGGGTTGATCAACAACATCGCGTCACCCGAACGCGTGTGTTCTCCTGAAATAGCAAAGCCGTTTGAGCCGCCGCTCACGCTAAACATCGCTTCACTCTTGTGCACGGCAGCGACCGCGGAGACCGGATCTAGGTTGCCGTAGAACTCGGCGATGCCTGCCAACGGAATCTGTTCGATATCGCCGCCGATCGAGCCTTCGCTGAAGAACATCGGCATCCAGGGTTCGAATCGCGTCAAAAGCGCAGGTTTCACTTCCGGGTGAGTTTGCAGGTAGTAATTCAGACCATCAGCCCAGGCATCACACAACTCGCGTAACCAATCGGGCGCTGACTCGTAAGCAGCTTTGGCCTCGGGCACTGTCATATACAAGCGTGCACGTAAGTCGCTGAACAGCGCGTTCTCGCCTTCGACTTCCGCCAGCCGTCCCGTCGCCCAGATGTAGTTGCGTTCAATGCGCGGGAAGTCGTCCTCGGCTTGGGCATACAACAGACCGAATACGGCATCGGCGTCCGTTTCGCCGTAGATGTGCGGAACACCAAAGTCGTCGCGAATGATTTCAACGCGGACTGCGCGTGCGGCAAGCGGGTCCATCTCGTCTGTTCGCGTTTCCGTGTCGCTGCCACAGGCGGCTGCGAGGAGTGTCGTAAGGATCAATAGTGGCGACAGAAACTTCCGAGTCACGATATGGCCTTTGCGGTGATGACAGTCGCTGTGATCGTATCACCGGACTAGGTAGCGCGCGCGAGTAGCGATAGACGCGCCGTTCCGTTTCTGCTTCCCGTGCTCTTACTGCTAGCGTTTGTCTTTGCTTCTCACGCCCGGTTCGACCTTTTTTCTCTTTCGCAATTCTCCATTGGTTTTTTGGTTCCACGGGGTGCCGTGGTCAAACCGCAGACGCTTGTCGTCCGACCGATGCGCCGCTCGACCGGTATTTTGTAGTTCAGCTGCTGTGGATACGACTGGTTCACAGTTCTAGGTTTTACAACGCTTTTTCAAACGTTCGGTACCACGCGGGCTGTAGATAATTTCGACTGTCAAATCAATCAAGAAACCGTTAGCTCTAGGAAGGCCTACGAAATGAAATCGCAAGTGTCGTACGAGAAATTCGGAAATCATGAGATTCAGCAAGCTCTGATGCTTGCCGCACTGGCAGTGAGCCTGGCCGCTTGTGGCGGCGGTGGTGGGGGTGGCGGAACGCCAAATCCAACGCCGACGCCGAATCCAACACCTCCGGTGAATAACGCGCCGCAGTTCGGCGGTGACGCCGACTTCACGCTCGATGAGGGCGCGACGGTGACCGTTGATATCGTCGCAACCGATGCCGATGGTGACACGTTGACGTTAACCCTCGCAGGCCCTGATGCCAGCGCAATTGCTTTCGACGCGCAAGCATCCAGCGCGACGGTGGGGCCATTTGATTTCGAGAACCCGCAGGATGCAGACACCAATAACGTCTATGCATTCACCGTGACAGCTGACGACGGCACGGACACGACGTCGCAGGACTTCACGCTAACCGTGGCAAATGTCTCGGACACCCCACCGGTGTTTGCTGGCCAATTCGACGTTTCGGTTGAAGAAAACCAAGCAGCAAGCGCACCGTTCTCAGTCACGGACGCCGACGGTGACACACTCGAATTGACACTGGGCGGTCCGGATGCGGCACTCTTCGAACTCGACGAGGCGACGCGCACGGTCAGCGCCCTGGATACGTTCGATTTTGAAACGCCTGCCGATGCGGACGGTGACAACGTATACGAATTTCAGGTCACTGCCAGTGACGACGTCGACAGCAGCACCCAAGACTTCACACTGACCGTTCAGAACGTGATCGACCTGTTTCAAGGCACTGCACTAGTCGATCCGAATCCGGCGGCAGGCAACCTCTTCGGCAGCCGTCTTGATATTCTGGCCAATGGCAATCTCGTGGTCGCCACCTCCCGGGATTCGACGACTGCCGTAGAGGCCGGCGCGGCGCATCTATACGACCCGAGCGGCGAGCGCATCAACAGCTTCTTCGGTGCGGAGCGCGATCAGGAGGTAGGCTTCGAACTTGTGCCGCTCAGCAACAGCAACCTCGTCGTGAATGCGGGCTCCTTCGGTCGATTCCTTGGCGCGCAGACGAGCTCCGTCAGCCTCATCAGTGGCACGGATGCATCCGAGATCGTGACGCTCGGCGGCAGGGGGCGCTTCGCCTTTTTTGGCAACAGAGCGATCGTCGAATTAGAGGCTCCGAATCAGGGCAACTTCGTCATTGGTTCCCCGTCCGATGACGCCGGGGGCATCGTGGATGCCGGCTCCGCCGTACTCCTCAACGGGCAAACGGGCGAGACGATCGCCCGGTTTGAGGGTGACGATCAAAGCGACTTCCTGGGAGACGAGGTCGTAGCCCTGAGCAACGGCAACTTCATTATTCTGAGCCCGTCGTCTGTGGTGAACGGCTTCACGCGGGCAGGGTCGGTTCTGCTCGTCGACGGTGCCACCGGAGCAGAGATTGGGCGCTACGACGGCGAAGCGGCGCAGGAGTTCGTCGGCAGCCGGTTCGCGGTGTTGCCGAACGGTAACTTCGTGCTCGGGATTCGTTCCCGCGATGGAGACGTCGCCGATGAAGGCCTTGTGCTGCTGATCAACGGCGCGAACGGCGATGTCATCGCCGAGATACGTGGCGGCGACGTCGGGGCAACGTTCATCGAGAACGAGGTGGCCGCGCTCGACAATGGCAATTTCGTAGTCGGTGCCACTCAGTCCGATAGTGCTGGCTTGACGAACAACGGCTTTATTGGCTTGTTCGATGGTGCGGGTAACTTGTTGGCATCGGTCTTCGGCGATGACGACAGGGATGCGTTCGGTCAGATCGTACTGCCGTTGGAGAATGGCCGGTTTGCCGTATCAAACCCGGACGACAGTGTTGACGGTATTCGATCTGTCGGCTCTTTCATTCTATTCGACAGCAGCGGCAACGAGGTCGCTCGCTTGACTGGCGACAGCGAGTTTGAAGGCTTCAGCAACGACGAAAGCGTCCCGCCACTGCAGCTGGACAATGGCAACATCGTCATCGTCTCGGACTTTGCAACCGTTGGCGGCGTGCCTGGGGTTGGGACGGTCGTACTAGCGGATGGAAATACGCTAGCTGAGATCACTCGCATCGATTTCGATAACGAATTGGATCTTGATCAGGCCGAAGTCTTCCCGCTGCCCAATGGAAATTTCGTGATTGCGGCGGTCGGCGTTGATGTCAACGGTATCGAGGACGCCGGGTCCATGCTATTGGTGAATGGCGTCACCGGCGAAATCATTTTGGAGCTGCGAGGTGATATGGAATTCGAGGGTAGTGACTTTGACATTGAGGTGTTGGTGAGTGATCACTACGTCTACGCGAACCGGGTTGAGGATGTGAATGACGTGTTGGATGCTGGTGTCGTTCGAGTCATCAACGCAACCACCGGGGAGATCGTCGCAACGTTTGAGGGTGATCAGGAGAACGACCGAATCGGGACCTCCGTTGTAGCGCTCGAATCCGGTGGTTTCCTGCTGGGTAGCTCTGTTGACGATCTCGACGGCCTCGTTAACTCCGGATCCGTGATGCTGGTGACCGCAGAGTAACTCCCTGGACAGCCGGAGGTGCAGGCGTCTTGAAATAGCCGAACCGGTATTCGTTTCAACCGGTTCGGCTATTTCACCTTTTTTACCTTTGGGTGGCGGCCGAGAAACACTGATTGTGCGGTCAATGACCCCTGGAAGTGGGGCGGTGCGTCGTCGATCGAGAAGTTGGATGAAATGCACAAGCAGGATCGGACCGACGGTTCATCCGGCCGGGGCGGCCCGTTTGCGTGTAGTTAGTATTGCCAGCGGATGCCGATGGTCGTCATGGCGCCTTCCTCTCGGTTGTCGCCGTCGTACCAGCGATGATCGAAGCGTAGGCTCCAATGTTTGCTGAGCGAGAAATCCGCCCCGGCACCGAAAGCCGCAGCCTCTTCCGCGAAAGGAAAGATGAAACCAGGTTGGAATCCGTTCACCCGCGAACTGTAGGAGAGCTCACCGATGGTCGCATGTAGCGTGAAGCGGTCGCTCACCGGGAGATACCCGCGAGCGAAGTATCCACTCCCGGTGACCTCAATCGTTGTGTCTTCGCCATTGAAAAACTCGGTGTCTTTACCAAAGTCGACGTAGTTGAAGCCAATCGCTAGGTATTTGATAAAGCGCCACTCGAGATCGATGTTGTAGCCGGTGTCGCTGCCATCGAATGTATCACCCGGCCCGTCTTCGTCCTGAATTCGGCTCTGGCCAATTCCGACCGCTAAGCCCACCCCGGTTTCATTGCCCGACTGCGCAACGCTATCAGTCGTTAACGACATTGCGAACAACGCCATCGCGACCACGCTGCATCGCCCTATAGAATATTTCGACATCACAAGCTCCTTCCCCGAATTGGGTCAACGTCCTCATCATTCTTTCGAGTGCGAGACCGTCTCGACCCGTGATATTCGGCTAGAACGTCCTCAGGTGCAATCGGTTCGACGGCGTTGCCATCATCACGTCGAGATCCTTCGACGGTACGCGGGCTGATTGGAAGCTGAACCCCAAGGGTTCATTGCCTAGAGTTTTCGAGACTGAGAGACAGTCGGGTGACTGCGTTATTCGGTGTCAGGTTCATCCGCGTGTGGAACCGGGTAGGCGTCAGCGACGTAGGCTGGCCCTTTCATGACGTGCACTGCGAATGCACCAAGAGCTGCCAAGAGAATGAAGCTCAAGAGAGAGATCCCGACAGCCATCGCGAAGATGTCGATGGATTGAATCCGTTTGTCGATATCAACACCCGCCTCGGCTGGCAATACGCGAGCGAAAAAGCTCAAGGTGCACAAACTCAGAACGCCAATCACCGCTACACGTGGTAGCAGTCGTAGGACATCGGCTTCCAAGCCCGGTGGTGTTTTGCGCTCAGCGATCTTGTTGAACCAGTTCATGGGTGGGTCCATTCCTCTGGAAAATCTTCGGCTTTCCATTGTTGTCGACGGATTCGCCAAGGAGTTGAGCCGCATCTTTCGATCCAACGACTGCTCGTGCGGCGCCGTAGAAACGCCTTGCCGTATATTGAGTAATTCGAACAGATGGCCGCTCTGGATGCGGATGAGGGGCGCAGCGTTTGGGTACGGAAGGTCATTCTAAAATCTCTTTGGGAAGGTACGAACTCAAATGATTCGAAAGTCAGCCGATAACCGGTTGACCGGTCTGAGGTTTGTCGAACGAAGGAGGGTCTGATGAACGATGATCTGACCAGCACAATTCGTATCGTACGCCAGCCCAAGGTTTTGACCGATGCGGTCGGTGGCACCGTTTGGGTCGACGACGTCACACCCGTTGAGTTGGAGCTTGTCTCGACACAAATGCTCGAGGTCATGATGGATGTCGACGAGGATACGGTGCGTCTCAAGTTGAAAGATATCGATGCGACTCGAAACGGAGTCCTTGCTCGCAATCCGAACCAACCGAATGGTGATTTCGAGGTAGTTCAGGGCGAAGAGCTGCAGCAGGCGTTGATCGAACAAACCAGCATCCACAGTCTCGACGACGACTCGGAGCTGCAGTTGGTTTCTACGCAGATGGTCCAAGTGCTGATCGATCGTCCGGACATGACGCCGAAACAAGTATCGGAAGAGATGCAGCTTATGGAAGAGGTCGAGGCGGCAGGTGGCTACGATCCTTACAACAAGGCTTGATCGTCCATCCGGTTCGATTTACTCGCTATAGCGATCACCCAGTAGATTACGGTTATAACCGTGAATTGTAGTGACTTGGCCACTACGGAACCGCGTTGATCGCGAGTCGGTGTGCGTTGGGCCGTCTTTGAATCATCTGCGTCGGACACTCATGCGCTATCTTAGTCGGTTGATCACAAGTCTAGCGCCAAACTGATCAACTGCTGTGTGAATCGCGAAGACACTGTTTCGATTGGGTGTAACCAAACGTGACGGCACAGTCTATAACTCGATTAAATCTCTGCAATCGGAGTTAAGACATGCACCATCTCTCCTCAGTTAACGTCAAACGCCTCGTTATTGGTCTTGTTGGGTTTTTTTCCGCGGCTGGGGGTGTCGCAGGAACGCCTATGGATCCGGTCGATGCAGACATGGCTGTCTTGGACTGCGACGTTTGCCCGCCCATGGTGAAAGTACCGGCAGGGACTTTTCTGTTGGGTACGCCCGAAGACGAGCCCGGTCATGTGCATGACGTGGGGCCGCAGAAGTCAATTTCTATCGACGAGTTCGCAGTCTCGCGCTACGAAGTCACGTTGGCTGAGTACACAGCATTCATTTCGGATACCGGGTTCAATGACAACGCAGGTTGCCTTGTAATGGGCGAGGGGGGCGGTTGGTATTTCGACCCCGAAGCCTCATGGCAGAGTCCGGGTTTTAGCCAAGAATCCAATCATCCGGTGACCTGCGTCAGTGCGACGGCTGCCGATGCGTACGTCCGGTGGTTGAATACCCAGGCGACGGGTGCCGCGTACCGACTGTTGTCCGAAAGTGAGTGGGAGTATGTTGGCCGTGCCGGCTCGACAACGCCATATTGGTGGGGCACACGTGAGGACGATTTTTGCGCATTGACCAACGGTGCCGACAGAACCGCTCGCGCCGTGTATCCGGGTTGGCTGCGCACCGGCGATTGCAATGACGGCTATCTTTACACGGCACCGGTGGGTCGCTATGGGCGCGCGAATGCATTCGGTTTGTATGACACGGCGGGCAATGTCTGGGAGTGGGTCGCCGATTGCTACGTCGACAACTATGAATCGCACCCAGCAGATGGAACACCAGTGACCGCCGACGATTGCGAGAAGCGTACTTTCCGAGGCGGCGCCTGGGGAGACTATGGGTCCTTCTATCTCCGTATCGGCTATCGAGGCGCATGGAATGGTACTCAAGCGTTCGCGAACATCGGAATTCGCGTGGCTGCGGATCTGACGGAGTAGCGGCTCGGACTAGATCACTACACTGTGCCGTTCCGCGCCTAGCTGTGTCAGTCGCAGACCGTCGTCATCCAAAACCAGACGGGTGGTTGATGTGTAGTCCGGCCTGAACACCAGAGTGCGGTCGTCTTTGTTGATTGCTGCAACGACTGTATTCACTACCACAAAGTGAGTGAACACGACGGTGGGTTGCGTCAGCTCGTTCAACGCCTCTAGGATCGCCGCCCGCCATTGAAGTAATGGTTCAGGTTGCGATTGCCAGTTTTGCGAAAAGAACTCGCGGATCCAGGTTGCTCGTTCGGAGAACGGCACGGGTGCTGGCACCTCACGGAAGCGCGCATCGACAATTGGTGTGTGTTGCAACACTTGAACAAGCGGCGCTGCGGTCTCCTGAGCTCTTAGCATGGGGCTCCTAAGAATATTGACGTTGGGTGGCAGTTGCGGACGCAAGTCGCCCGCAGCGCTTTGCGCTTGCTCGTGACCGAGCGAACTGAGCCCTGGGTCCGGGTCGCTGCCCCAGTCGGCAGCGGCTTCTGCGTGTCGGACCAGAAAAATCTCGATGCTCACGGTACTACTTGCCTTGATCGGACCAGCGCCACATCGGTTGATCCAAAAGGTCTTGGCCCGCGACCTGGGTCTGTCCTAGTGACTTTTCCAGATGAACGCAATTGCAGTCGTCGGCTCGCTCTAGCGCGGCGATGAGCCTCGGCGCATGCGACACAACCCACACTTGAGTGGTCTTCGATGCGCGGACGATCAAGCGGCCAAGCGCAGGTAGCAAGTCGGGATGCAAGCTCGTTTCCGGTTCGTTCAAAACCATCAGTGGCGGCGGTCGAGGTGTCAGCAGTGCGGCGACCCACAGCAGATAACGCAGCGTGCCATCGGATAGCTCGGCGGCCGACAAGGCACGCAGAAGTCCTTCTTGTTGGAACCGCAAGTGAAAACGACCATCCTCCTGCGGGTCGACCAACAAACTCGCACCGGGGAATGCATCGGTCACCGCATCGTGCAACGCGTTCGCATCACCGATTTCGACGATCGTTTGGATCGCGGCGGCAAGGTCTCGCCCGTCGTGGTGCAACACAGGCGTGCGGGTCCCAAGTTGGGGCAAACGCGCCGGCGCATCGGCGTCGGTCCGGAAGTGATCATAAAAGCGCCAACCCTTGATTTGATCGCGCATCGAAAGGATTTCCGGTGCTTGTTCCGGATCCACCGCTTCGTTGAGCATGCTCTCGAAGCTGCTGGCATGTTGTGCGATGACTTTCCAACTTCTGCCCGCGCGAACCTTGATGATCGACCCTTCTCGATCCACCGACGAACTTGCCGGCCGATGCGCGTTGCCTGCCCAAATGCACTCTCGCTTGATCTCTGGATCGAGATCAAACGCCGTCGGCCCGAGGCTACCGGGAATCGGTAGCCCTAACGAAATTGAGTAGCCAAAATCGTCGCCCGAAAAACCCAAACGTAGTCTTGCCGCTTGCTGCCTGGGTCCGCCTTGGACCGGCACGCGTCCCTCGCGCATCGCTTTCGTCAGTTTTTCGGGTCCGGCCCAAAACGTTGAGCTCAGCCCGCCCTGGCGTGCTAGCGAATTGACGACGCCGCCTTGGGCGGTTTCAGAAAGCAAGCGCAGTGCTTTGTAGAGGTTGGACTTGCCGCTGGCATTCTCGCCAGTGATGACGTTCAGCGGTCCGAAGGGGACCAGCAGATTCAACAACGAGCGATAGTTACCGACGGCGAGGGTATGGATCATGTCGCAATACTACGCGATTTGGTGTCAACGACCGCTTAAAGTCGTGCGTGCGTGTCCGGTCGAGACGATCTCGGTGACGGCGCCGTTTCGTGTTTTTGCTCACTATCGTGAGATGACGCACACGTCCGGGGTTGTTGCGGCGACCGAAGCAGTGATCTATCTTCGCTCTGCCAGGTTCGACCCTTCCAGACGACACACGGTGCGACGCATGAAAAGTGTTATCAAACAGCTATTTCTGGTGATCATTGGTGTAGCGATGATGTCGAATGCGGTCGCCGACGATGAGACGACGGAACGCGATGCAACTTCTAACGAAAAGGTCATCGACGAAATCGAAGTGATTGGCCAGCGCACGCCACGTCAGTTGCAGAAGATCGTCATTGAGGCGCGTTTGGACTTCTGGGCCATGTACAACACGCTCAACGACAATCCAGATTATCGGATGACCTGCGAACGTGTCGCGAAGTCACGCAGCAACTTCAAAGAGCTGCGGTGTGTTCCGGGGTACTTCACGGATCGACTTGCGCAGATGACTCAAGAGCGATCCCTGCGCCGTGGCCCAAAGGGAGAGATCCAAATGCGCGCCCCACCGCCTAGCGAGCGAATGGTCATCGCAGTGACTCGCGAACAAAAACGCGCCGCCGATGCACATATGATCGCGCTGATCGAATCAAACCCACAATTGCGCGACAAGTACGACGAGCTCGTTCGAGCCAATGAGGCGTATGAGCGCAGCAAGGCCGGAGACTAAGCGGTTGCAAGGCGCAACTCCGCATGACCGGAACGAGGTGCAGTCAGCGAACTCCGAACTCGCTGTCGGGCTTTCGGTTTGGAGTGCCGACGGAGCGTCCAAGCAGGGTTCGAAAGTGCCTCGCTGAATGTGGAGATGTGGCGCAACTCTGTGTGATGGTCGATGTGTTGGCGCTGAGTGCGTCTCATGAACTGTAGAAATTGCGGTGCCGAACTTCGATCGACAGACAAATTCTGCCCGGCCTGCGGGCAGGGCGTCGCCGAAGGGCTTGATCGGAGTTTCTCTCATTTGCTGCGTGCGAGCCTTGAAGAGGTCACATCCGTCGATAGTCGGTTTTGGCGATCCATCAAGGCGTTGATATTTTCTCCGGGCTCGCTATCACGAGCATTCCGCGAAGGGCGACGAAGGCAGTTCTTGTCCCCGATCGGGATATTTCTCCTCGGAAACCTGTTGTACTTTCTCGCGCCACCGTTGTCGGATCTGCAACTGCCGTTGTCCGATCAATATGAACTTCAGCCCTATCGCGTGTTGATAACCGGTTGGGTCGACCACTACATTGCACAGTCAGGTCAATCGTTCGAAGACGTCGCACGCCTTTACGAGCTGAGAATCGCCGAGCTCGCAAAGGTGATGGTCATCTTCATGGTGCCGCTGGTCGCGTTGGTTACGCAGGCTTTGTTTTTAGATCGTCGCTTGTACTACGCCGATCACGTGGTTATCGCGCTTCACTACCTGGCCTTTGTACTGATTTATCTCATCTCGACGAGCGCTGTATTCTCGCTGATCTACTGGCTGGCTCCCGATGGAGTTGGTCGATATCTGCCGAGGCTCGTTCCGGTCGTTCTGTGTGGTGTGTTGATCTACGCCGCGCCGATGCTAAAGCGTGCGATGGATGTTTCCTGGTGGCGCGCGATTTTGTTCACCCCGTTGTTTGTTGTTGGATTTTTCATCGCTCATCTCACTTATCGACTATTGCAATTCACAATCGGATTCACACTGGTCACGATCACTTGATGCTTCCTAATCGAGAACCTCTGGCAGAATAGGCGAGGTGCGATTAGCCTGGAGACCAGCATGCCCGATTACCCTCAGTCGTTTGACTACATGATGGCCGCGTGGAATGAGTCGGATTCGTCGAAGGTCCGCGAACAGTTGGAAAAAGCGTTGGCGCCCGATGTTCGTTTCGTGGATCCCACGATCGATGTCACGGGTATCGATGGTTTCGAAGCGAACGTACACGAGGTGCACTCAAGAATTCCCGGCTGTGTATATTCGCGCGCCAGCGCAGTTGATTCGCAACATGGATTTCATCGCTACCATTGGGCGATCCACGATGCGGCCGGAAAATTGGTTTTGCCGGGGTTCGACGTCGTCGAAACGAACGAGGTGGGGTTGGTGACCTGCGTCATCGGTTTTTTCGGTGAGCTGAAAAGGGTTTCGCCGGAAGCGTAAGCAAGTATGTCGATGCAATTACTCGATGCGTTGGTACGGTTCGCGACGGTTGGCCTGCTGCTGAACCTGGCACTCCAGGCGTTGTTGTCCCGTTCGAACCTGCTGGTTATGAGAGTCGGCACGGCGCTGCTCGTCAGCATCTCCGCCGTACTGGTCAACTCATCGAGCTATGCAATCAGCGATTCCACTAGATTTGTTCTCAAGGTCCTCGAGACGCCGAATGTAGGTCTCCTGTGGTGGTTCGGTCTCGCCCTATTCAAGGATGACTTCAAACTTCAGCCTGTGCATTGGCTAGGTATGGTCCTGGCATGCGCTATCGGGTTTTCTATCCGTATGCGGTATTTCGGATGGAGCCTGCCCGCCTCAGAGTTGCAGTGGGCGTACATGCTGTCCTTCGGACTAATGGGGCATTTATTGTGGTCGGTTTTGAGTGAGGCCAGAGGTGATTTACTGACTCGTCGTCGCTCGGCGCGATTTTGGGCGGTGGCGGTCTTTGCGCTTTCAAGTATCGCAATGGCTGTGGCGGAGATTACTCTGCCGCACGAGGCCCAGTCGTTCATTCGTGCCGCGAGTTTGTTGCCGATCGCAATTGTCGGCACCGTGTGGATGACCACCTTGCAAATTGACAGGGTTTCTTTTGCTGACTCAGTCAGCGATCGGTCGCTTCAAGTGGCCCGGAAAGATAGCACCGCTGATGACTCATTGGCACGCGAGCTCGATCGAGCGATGAGTGAGGAGCGTCTCTACTTGCAGCAAGGTCTTACAGTGGCGAAGTTGGCGGACTTTATTGGCGTACCGGAGCACCGGCTTCGCGCCCACATTAATAGTCAGACCGGTTTTCGAAATTTCTCTGCCTACATTAATCATCATAGAGTTCAGGCCGCCAAAGCTGCGCTCAGCGACCCGAATCGGACTAAAGATGGCATTCTCGGAATCGCGCTGGATTCTGGCTTTTCCTCCCTTCCAACGTTCAACCGAGTCTTCAAATCAATGGAAGGTCTGACGCCGTCCGATTTTCGTCAAAGCAATCCGTCAAGTGCTGAGGTCGACTAGATTCTCAATTCTGAAAAACATGCCTCAGATTCGAAATTGAGGGGTGTTTTCCACAACTGAGGCGATCCAGTCGGTTGGTTCTTGCCATGCTCCGTGTCGAAATTCACTTGACTGGAGCCCCCGATGAAAGACCTCATACCCGCGCTGCTGTTTGCGTTGACGTGTAGCCTGAGTGCTCATGCACAACCGGCAGATAGCCCGTTCCAGGATGAACAGACGATAGAACTCGCCAGCGGCGTCGTGATGCCTGCCAGTGAACTGGAGACTCTGATACAGGCTGCAATGGCAGCTACGACAACACCCGGTGCTGCTATTGCGGTAGTCAATGATGGCGAAGTCGTCTACGAGAGTACATTCGGCGTTGAGCATGTTGGTACAAAAGCGCCGTTGACCACGCGATCTGTGTTCGAGGCGGCCTCGCTGTCGAAACCGTTATTTGGTTTTCTGGCGATGACTTTTGTCCAAGACGGGTTGCTCGATCTCGACCGGCCATTGCATGAGTATCTTCCAAACCCGGATTTCCCCGACGATGAACGCTATCGGCGAATCACCGCCCGGCATGTTCTGGCGCATCAGACCGGGTTACCGAACTGGCGTGATGATAACCCTGAGCTCGGACTAGCATTGAAATTCACGCCAGGGGAGGGCTTCTTCTATTCGGGCGAGGGCTACGAGTATCTGGCCGAAGTGCTCGCGCATTTAGCGCAAACCAATGATGCAGGCTTGGAGGCATTGTTCCAGGAACGTATTGCTCAGCCGCTCGGGATGACGCGTACCACGTTCATCGCGACTCGCGAGCAACTGTGTGCCCGAGCGACACCTCATATCGACGGCAAAACCATCCGCCTAAAGCCCCAAGACCCGACATTCGGTGCGGCGTATTCGGTGCATACCGATGCGGGCGACTACATTCGTTTTGGGCTTGGTTTGATCAGTGGTCAGGTTCTCGATCGAGAGAGCTATGCTCAATATTTGGAGGCCCAGAATTCGCCGATTCCGGCCGACGACCCCGGGCGAGCTTACGGTCTGTCGGATTGGGCTCTCGGTTTTTCCATCTATGATCTCCCGTTCGGACGGTTCTATTCGCACGGCGGAAACAACCCTGGGTACTCCAGCATGTTCTTTGTGAACCCCGAGCGTCGGTGGGCGGCCGTCATTTTCACAAACGCGAACCAAGCGAACGATTTTTTGTTAACGATCGCGGCGAGATTGGGCGGTCTTGACGGCTATCAACCGTAGTGGTGCTGCTCGGTGTTGCGACGCGCAGATTGAATACACGGATTGGGATCAGGTTGATCGGTTCGCCGATCGGTGCGCACACATGTAAGGCACAGAGAAAGACCGCAGCTCATTCGAGCTGCGGTCTTTCAAGTAGCTATCGTACCTCGTGAAAGTTCGCAAGGTCAGGATGATCGCTAGTCAGTAGCCAGCTGTCCGATCAGCTCCCATGATGCTTTCGGCTCCAGCGTGACGAATACATACAGTCCGTCAGTGTCAGTTTCCACGCGGGCGTTACCTTCACTGAGTTCTGCATTGACTTGCTCAGGGGTCAATTTGTAGAAACTCCCGGTCACCACATCAATCGCGCATCCGATCAAACCCCCCAGAATTATGTTGCCCCAAAACCAACCGCTGGTGGTCCTTGTGAGTGTCGTCTCGTAGGTTGTGTAACCGTCGAGCTCGATTTTGATAACGTGTTCATCCTTACGCGCGAGCGTCGCCGTCACGGGGGTCTGTCCGAGCATCCGACCATTGGAGGTCACTGTGGCGTTACTTGGGTTGCTCGAAATTTCGACCTCCTGGCTAGGGCCGTGAATGATCGAGGCGCACCCGCTCAACAGCGTAAGTGCGGCAGCCAGTACAGTCAAAGAGAGTCTTTTCATTGTTGTTTCTCCACAAGCGTTAATAGGAATTACACGAGGTGCCAATGCTGGGTGGTATCCCGCTTTTTCTTGCGGCGCAGTCTATCGACTTCCGCAGGACTCAGGTAGGAATTGATCGGCAGATTTGGTGTTCGCTGAGATGCAGATGATTGGGTCCATGAGTCTGGCGCACAGTGCCGAGGTTTGGACAATTGACAAAACATCGAGATATAGCTATACATCTATATGTGAATCAGTTGATGAAAGCGCTCAACGATGAGAGCCGCAGGCGAATCGTCGAGATGCTCCGAGAAGAATCGTTGTCGGTCTCGGAGTTGCTCGAAGCGTTCGACTTTTCACAACCGACGTTGTCCGCGCATTTGTCAGTTCTGAAAGAGGCGGATCTGGTGCACGCCGAGCGACATGGCCGGCGCGTGATCTATCACTTGAAGTTGTCGGTGCTGGAAGATGCCATTCTCGCGTTGTCAGCCCGATTCAGACTCGACCTCAATCCAAAAAAACTTGGAAAAGCCACATCATGAACAGTATTCGAAGCGCATTGGTGGTCGCAGGTTTGATCCTTGTAGGTACATGGATCATCACGTTCAGCGGTTGGATCGATCCAGCGTTTGCTGCCCAAGGCCGTTTTCAAGGTTTGATTATCGGCCTGATCGTCGCCTGGAGTGGCAACGCATTGCCAAAGCGTTTGGCTGAAGAAAAACGCGCTTGCCTGGCTCGCGCAGGCTACAAGAAACGGCAGCGGATTGGTTTGGCGTTCGTGCTCGGTGGTGCCGGCTATTCGTTGGCTTGGCTCGCGGCGCCGATTGATATCGCCGCGCCGCTCGCCATCACGTCGATGCTGCTCGCATTGGCGATTGTTGCGTTGATCGTTAAAGCATCGGCGAAACCACTCGCTTGATCTAGACCGCAAGCGCGTGATCTGCGCCCCAGGTTAGGTAACGCTGCGCTCCGGTCTCGCGTATTCTTGGTGCTCGAAGTCTTACGGCGAATCCGTCTTGGATAGCATGGAGCCCCAATGGAAGCGATTGACGTGTATTGGTCTTTTCGTAGTCCTTATTCCTACCTAGCGACCCCGGAGCTTTTGCAGCTCGCGGATGACTATGACGTCGAAGTCAACTTGCGCGTGGTGTTGCCGATCGCAGTTCGCGCAAAGGGCAAGCTGTTCAATGCTTCCAATCGCAAGCCGGCAATGTATATCGTCATGGATAGCATCCGCCGAGCAGCGTTTCTCGGTATGGAAATGCACTTTCCGCCAGTTCCGGATCCGGTAGTGCAAAACTACGAGACTTTCGAGGTTGCAGAGGATCAACCGCTGATTATGCGATTGTCCAGGTTGGGTGTAGAGGCGCAACGACGCAGTAAAGGCATAGCCTTCGCGAAAGCTGTGTCGCACCTCATTTACGGTGGCACACAAAACTGGGACGAGGGGTCGCACCTCCGCGACGCCGTTGCGCCCACCGGTCTCGACCTCGACGATATGGACCAGATCATTGCTGATGGCGATCACGCAGAAGAAATTGAGCGCAACCACGCCGGACTTGAAGCGGCCGGGCACTGGGGCGTGCCCACAATGGTCGTCCGTGGTGAGCCATTCTTCGGTCAGGATCGAATCGAATTGCTTCGCTGGCGTCTGGATCAGTTTGGACTGCAGAAGAAATAGTCAAACTCAATCTGAGCGGTTCTCGTTTCTTTAAGCGCCAGTACTCTAAAGTGGGAGATACGTTTTGATCGCTACTATTCTATCGACACTCATCGTCTTTGGTGTGCTCAAGGCGCTGCCTGCGACCAAAGAAATTGGTGGGGACGTCGCCATTACCGCAGTCGTGGGTCCGGCGATCATGATCTTCCTGGTCGGCGTGCTGGTGGGAACGTTTGGTCTTCCGCTGGCTGTCTCGTTTCTTAGCCTTTTCCTCTACTTTGTGGTTCCTTTTTTCTGGTTGAAGGTGGGCCTCAACCAACCGAGCTCTGTAGCGGCGCTGGTGGGTGGTGTCGTACTGATTGTCGCCGTGGTTGTGCAGTATGGGTTCGCTGCGTTAGCGCTGTAGTCGCAAAGGTTGGAGTGTTGAGAGCAGTAAAAGACAGCGTCTTCTATCTTGGTATCGGTTTTCTCTTCACGCACGAGCTGGATGCTATGCCAAATCATGAGTGGCGAGTACTACCGCTGCTCCGAGCGCTTGAGGACTCAGTTGGCGAGCCGGTGTTCGTCGTTGCCCACGTACCGTTGTTTGCGATTGTCATTGCTCTGGTTGCGAGTTTGAATGCTAAGAGACGGACAGTGTCACGCATCATCGTGTCTGCGTTCCTGGTCGTTCACGTGCTTCTGCATTGGCTTTTCTCTGGTGACCCCCACTACGACTTCAACTCCTTGCTATCGTCTGTTCTGATTTTCGGGGCGGGTATCTGCGGCGCGGCGTATCTGCTTTTAGAGTGGCGCGCCGGCGACACAGTCGACAGTTGATCGACCACAGTGTTCGACGTCGCACGTGTCTGTGAGCTGTGGCGCGATTTGAAGCGCCGCAGATTCACATGGACTTCGCGTTCGGATCAAGAGATTTTCGTGGGAGTGAGTCATGCAGTTTCTGTACGTAATGGATCCGATGTGCGGCTGGTGCTACGGCTTCCAGCCGCAACTCGACGCTTTTCTGGAGAAGTCGCCTAACTCGCAAGTCACTTGGGTCATGGGCGGACTGGCGCCGGACAATGACGAACCGATGGACGCTGCGCTTAGAGAAACAATTGCATCCTATTGGCATCAAATCGAAGGCACGGCCAAAGTGCCTTTCAACCACGACTACTGGCGGGTCAATACGCCGTATCGGTCCACATACCCGGCGTGTCGAGCGGTGATCGCGGCCGAGAGCATGGACAAAGGCAGCTCCCGCACGATGGTGAAGGCGATCCAGAAAGCGTACTACCGCGATGCCAAAAATCTATCGCTCGAAGGTACTTTGGTTACCTGTGCGAGTGTAATCGGCTTGGGGTCTGAAGCGTTTCGACGAGCATTGCGTTCCGATGAAATCGAACAAATACTGCGGGAGCACCTCGGCATCGTTCGACAGCTACAAGTTAGCGGTTTTCCAGCGCTGTTTTACATCGGGTCGGAGACTCGAGCGTATCCTCTGACGCTCGGTTATTGCCAAAGTGCAGTGCTCGAGCAGCGTCTAAATTCTATTCTCGATGACGCGAGGAAACCGGGCGGTGTATAGAGGCTATCCGACGAAACCACACCGGTCCTCGAGGAATTTTTCCCCTTGCACTAAGTGGTAGACGCCTGGATCGGCATTGTCGCCGTGGGCAACTGTAGAAGTTCGACCAAGTCGCCAACTGTTCAGACGCGATTTGTGGCCCACCCGATAAAGGCTGCCGAAAGACCGGCAATCATACCGACAACGCCGAATCCGACGCCGGCCTCAAAATTGGATCCACCTTCAGAGAGCCAATTCTCGAGAATCGCGACTGTCGCGGCGGCGGTTCCAAAGAAGATACCTGCATATCCCCAGCGAACGCCGATCCAATGAGTTCTGGGTACTTCTTCCAGACTATGTGTTTCAATCTCAAGCGCAGAGGCGAGAGACTTCAGGGAGCCCGGCGAACAAGCGCCGTCCGATTCAATTCGCTGAACGGTCCGTGTACTCAAGCCGGAGGCGATTGCCAGCTCATCCTGAGACCAACCTTTTTCTGCTCTGAGTCGCTTGACCAGTGATATAGCAATAGTGCGTTTCATATGATTTACATCTGAATGTGAATCAGTAGAGTGCCACGTATTGATCGGGACCCATACGCCAAACTGGCGACAAACGCCGCCATTCGCACGACACGAGCGCTATTCGAAGAAAAACGAAGAGATAATCCGTTGATGCTGGTTGGTGCGTGGATCAGAGTGCTTGCTTGCACAGACGCCTCGCCGGTGCGACTTGGAGACTCGCAATCCAGTACGATTCAGCGGCAGGTGGGTCTAGAAAAACGGATAAACACCCTGGGAGGAACTCATGACCAAAGATGAGGCGATTAGTGCTACGCGAATTGGTGCAATCGCTGCCTGCGTATCAGCCGGGATTTCGTCTGTTGTGGCCGGAATCGCGATTCTCACAGATGCTGGCGGCGAGCTTGCAGTGTTCAACGACCCTTTGTATGTCGTGGACGTCGTGTTTCTGCTCCTGCTGGCCTTCGGGATGTACCGAAAATCGAGGACGGCGGCAGTCCTGGCGTTTGTATATTTCCTTGCCTCCAAAGCTATCCTTGCAACCGATTCTGGTCAGCTGTCTGGCCTGCCCCTGTCTCTCCTGTTTCTTTATTTTTTTGGAAATGCGGCAAGAGGTGCGTTCGTTTTTCATCGCCTGGAGCGCGCAGATAACCCTTCTTATCGTCCGACCAGCAAACTGAAGGCCGCTGTAATGGTGGTTGGATCGATCGTCATTGTTGGTTTGTCCGGCCTGGCTCTACTGACGACAACCGGAGTACTTGCATCAACTCGGGTCTTGTCTGGAAGTGAGATGTCCTCGAGTGACATCGAACGGCTGCAAGAGGCGGGTATCGTCGACCGCGACGAGCAGATCCAGTTCTTCTACGCAGACAGTCTCACGTTGCTTGCGAGTGGCAATGTCCTGACTGATCGTCGCGTCGTTGCCTATCACACCCTGGAGAACGGCGAACGTGAGGTGTTTCCCGTGCGTTTTGAGCACATTGTTTCTGTAGAACTTGAGGAGCCGGGAGGGTCAATGAGTGACAGCATTTATCGCATTGAACAGGAGGACCCGGACAATTGGGTCCGATTGTTCTTGTCGACGGAGCAAAAGGGTGACGAAGCCTTTATTGCCGCGCTAAGACAGCGAATCGAATCTGAAAAGCCATAACCGGCGTCGTTTTCTTCGACCCAGATGCAACCCTTGCAGATTCGACTGACGATCGGTAGATCCACAACAGCGCAGCGACGTCCGTGGGTTTCGGTGTTATGAAGGCCGTTGTAAAACTCGGTCTTGTGGTCGCTGGTGGGTTCGGGGTTGCAGTGTTTGCTGCGTATCTCGCTGGATCCACGCTAATTGAACCAAACCAACATATCGTCGGACCGCCTCCAGCATCCATTGGCGGAGTTTCCGTGCGGATCGAGCGTAAAGGGGCGCCCGCCATTGCGGGTTGGTATCGGCGCGTCGGCGATGCTGAGTGCGCGGTTCTACTGGCGCATGGGCTGCGTGCGGACCGTCGGCAGATGCTCGGACGGGCAGAGTTTCTGATTGCCGCAGGATACTCGGTTCTACTTATCGATCTGCAGGCGCACGGTGAATCGCTCGGCAAGCACATCGGTTTCGGTTTGATTGAGGCTAGCGATATCGTCGACGCCGTCAAGTTTCTGAAGGAAGATCATTCCAGCGTTGGAGTGATTGGTTTTTCCTTGGGCGGTGCTGCCGCAGTGCTTGCCGCCGACAAGCTTGAAGCTGATGCGCTGGTGGTTGAGGCGGTATTCACCGATATTCGAAAAGCCACCGCCAATCGTTTACAAACGCGACTTGGCGGGGTGGGGAGCGCTCTGTCGTCGGCGCTATTGTGGCAGCTCGAACCGAGAACCGGAATTCCCGTTTCCGCCGTTGCTCCTATTGAGGCGGTGGCAGACGTCCGTGCACCGCTACTCGTAATCGCCGGCGAAGCGGACAGAAGGACCACACTGGCCGACTCACAGGCTTTGTTTGATCGCGCCAACCAGCCGAAGGCGTTTTGGGCGGTTCCAGGGGCCGCGCATGAGAATTACCATGTCCATTCACAGGTCGAGTATGAACGTCGAGTCTTGAATTTTTTCAGTCAGTATCTCGTCGGATGTGAGGTCGCCCCGTAGATGGGGTTAATAGACCGGGTTTTCGAGAGCTTGACCAGGTGGTTCGATCAGAGCGAATTCGAGAGCCTCAGCCCAGACGCAGAATATTTCCGAAATCGACTAGGGATACGCCGATGACCGAGACGCAGACTGAACGAGAGGGCACGCATACACCGGTCAAGAATTCAGACCGCTTGCCTATCGTCATCTTTGGACTGCTCCTGCTCGGATGGCCAATTGGTGCCTTAATCGCTGCATCTTGGGACTCGCCATCAGTCTTGGCAGATAATTCGCTATTCTACGGGTATGTTCTGTTTTCTACTTTGCTCTATCCCGTTTTCTACTTGGTGTCTTTCGTCGTTGCGTCTCAGCTCAAGCACAAAAGAGCCGATCACAAGAGAGTATTGCGATGGGCCTATTTTCCATTGCTCAGCGCGTATCCGTGGCTTGCGGTATTCATCATCTTGAATTTGGAATAGCGGGGTGTGTGCAACGTGATGCGTATCGAGCGAGATGATCTCACCCGCCCTGAGGTGCACGCACTTCTGGCTGAGCACCTCGAGAACATGCATCAGCTTTCGCCTGTCGACAGTGTGCATGCTTTGGGTCTCGATCAGCTCCGGGCGCCTGGAATTACGTTCTGGAGTGTGTGGTCGGGGACCGAACTCGTGGGCTGCGGTGCGTTGAAGGAGTTATCGAGCGATCACGGAGAGATCAAGTCGATGCGCACGCCAGCGGCGAAGCGCCGACAGGGAGCGGGGCGCCGTGTGCTTGGGCACATCATTGGTGAGGCAACCCGTCGCGGATACTCGCGCCTTAGTCTGGAAACGGGGTCTGGCCCAACATTCGACGCGGCGCACAAGCTGTATTCGAGCGTGGGCTTTAAGTACTGCGGTCCATTTGGAAACTATGCGGAAGATCCAAACAGCAGATTCATGTGTCTCGATTTACAAGAAATATCGTCGTAGATGTTAGTTCCCTGCGGTAGACCGCTTTGAAACTTCGGAAGCTCGCCTACATCCAACTTCATGACTCCCGGTTTCGAATCCGGATGGTGACCGATGAACAACAGAACGGCTATCGCGAGTTCTCCTCCAACGCATTGCCCGGTTCCGAGTTCACTCATCAGTCGGCATCTGCGCTCACCGCGGAGCTGCGGTCGGCGCTGAAGTCGCTTGGTGCATTCCAGCCCGGGGTGATCAAGCCGCTCGCTCTTGTGCAGTTGATGAAACGGCTACCGAAACGGCTTACCGATAACGAACGATCCAATCTGATTCGGAAGATCGAAGCGGCGGGTATCCACGAGCCGATGCTCTTGTTCGACGCCGATACGCTACCTTCTTTTGAATTTCTGATGATGATCAGGAAGCGTTGGTTCAGAGCACGTGCGCAAAGGCATGTATGACGTCTGGGTTCTGATTGAGTCAACGCTCGGCGCCCTCAAGGATTGCGTTGTTTGTTATCGTTGGCGCAATCCAACTCGGAGTTAAAACCGTGCCTCCAAGAATAAACCGGCGAACCCTGGTTAGCGCCTGCATTGTTGCGCTGTCGGCGTGTAGCGTCATGTCCACCACAGAATCTCAGAAAATGGATGGTGCGCAAGATTCGGCGATTTCGTCGAGCAACGGCGATGCGTTGGCAGACCAGGTGCTGCGTAGTCTCGCGCCGCCGATTCTGCTCACTGGCGAAGCACGCCCGAACTGGACCGTTGAAGAGCGAATGGCGCACTACGGTGTCCCGGGCGTCAGTATCGCTGTGATTCTCGATGGCGAAATCGCATGGACGAAGTCGTTTGGGTACGCGGACGCGACTCAGAGGATTCCCGTTTCTGAAGAGACGCTGTTTCAGGCCGCGTCGATCTCGAAACCCGTCACGGCATTGGCGGCGCTACAGCTCGTGGACGCCGGGTTGATCGAACTTGATGCACCGGTTAACGACTACCTGACAAGCTGGCAGATTCCGAGCAACGTTTTCACCCAGGAAGTTCCGGTGACGTTGCGGCATCTGCTGTCGCATACGGGCGGGTTGACCGTACACGGGTTTCCCGGATATGCGGAAGGCGATCTTCTGCCAACGCCGATCGAGGTCCTGAACGGCGAACAGCCTGCGAACACGGGCGCCGTCGTTGTCGACCAATTCCCAGGCTTGATGCACCGCTATTCGGGTGGTGGATACACGGTTGCACAGGTGATGCTCGAGGATGTGGCCGGTGAGTCATTCGAGGCGCTGCTCGATTGGTTGGTGCTTGAGCCCGCGAACATGAGTTTGAGTTCCTTCGAGCAACCGTTGCCGGTGTTGGCGGCGCCGTTTGCATCGGCGGCGCATGATGCGGAAGGAAACAGAATCGACGGCCACTCCCATCGATATCCTGAGCTTGCCGCCGCAGGGCTATGGACGACACCAACGGATCTCGCGAACCTCGCGATTGCGATAGCAAAAGGCGGTAACGATGGCGAGCAGATGCTCAGCGACGAGATGTTGGCCGAGATGATGACGCCACTAGGCGGCAGCGACTACGGTCTTGGAATCGCAGTCCGGCAGTACGGTGATCATCAAGTGCTGAGTCACACCGGCGGCAACCACGGTTTTCGTGCTGTGTTTAGTTTTCATCCCGAGGGCGACTACGGTGTCGCCGTAATGACAAACAGTGATCGCGGTGACTCTGTTGCACGCGAGCTCCAGAGTGCGCTGGCTGAGACGTATGGTTGGCTGGTAGGCGCCAGCGAAGTTCGTGATACGGCGGATCTTAGCGATGCGGATCTAGCGAAGTTCACGGGTCGCTATGTCGGTGACTTTGGCGGTGAGATGCACGATGTTGTGATCTCGGTGGTCGGGGATGGTTTGTCTCTGGAAAGTGACTTAGGCATTAAGCCGCATGCCGTGTTCGTAAGCCCGGACCTCCGATCCATTTTCAACCGCAATGGTGGCACGATTCGTTTCGATTACGTGGACGATGAGCTTCGTGGTTTGTATTTGTATGGTGTGAAATTCAACAAAACCGCGTCGTAGTCCGCGCAACTTTTTTCCGCGAGTCATCCTCTCGCAAACGTCGCTTTCGACGACTCGTCATCGCGCGTCAACCACCAGGTGCTGCCTACAATTGCGATGATCAGCGCCAACCGAACGGCATTGCCGTACCACCCGCCGATTGCGCTGTCGCCCATTGCGAAAATCTCCCATAGCGTGTTCATGCCGCAGTGAGCGACGATCGATGGCCAAAGATTTTTTCGCCAGCGTACGTATAGCCATCCAAAAAGGAGGCTGCCGAGCGCTGTGATTGCAACGACCCCCGCCGCTTCGATCAGAGATTGTCCTTGCGAGGCATGAGCGACACCGAACACGACCGACGGGATCAAAGCGGCCGGAAAGAATCGCCAGCCCGCGAACACCATCAGTCCACCGATCGCCAGTCCGCGGTAGTTAATTTCCTCAAAGACAGGACCTCCTATGCCCAGCCACGCAAGATCGGCAAAGCGCAGGGAGGCCGATTGCGGCGCTGTGAGCGCGCAGACAATGGTCGCGACCGAAAGGATAGTGGCTAGCGACACTATTGAGCGTGCCGCCGGTCGTCGTAAACCCACTACGTCAGTGATTCGTGCGAGCCGAATGCCCCCCACCAGACGAAGCATTACAGTCAGAACCACCACGTCGCTGAAAGAGGCGAGAAAAGAGCGACCGTAGGGCAGGCCAAGGGCCCCATTCGGCGCTAACAGCCGCATGATATCTCCGCTGATTACCGCCCAGAAAAGGCCGAGCACAACCGCAGTTGGTACTCGGAGCGACTGACCTGAAGTTACACTCACGCTGTATATCGCCTCTGAATTGGCATCAACTAATTATTGTAAGACTACCGGTTGGGCGGAGTGACGCATTGAACGAAACGGACACAACTCGCGATGAACTTCGCACCGTTCCACCGCCGGAAGCGTTATCGCCGTTCGTCAGCGTGTTCGTTTGTCGGCGAGATTGTGTCGATGGGCAGGTGATTCGGCTCCTGCCTGAGCTGCGATCATCCGTGCAGGTCAATCTTGCAGATCCGTATTGGGTTCGTGAGCAAGATAGCGACGCTCAATGGCGTCAGTGTCCACGCGTCGCAATCTGGACGCCACGAACGCAATGGGGTTATGGCTACGCGAAAGAGAGAATTGTCGTCTACGCGTTTGGACTTACCCCGTTGGGCTTGGGTGCGCTCCTTGGCAGCGATCAACCGATGATGCCAAATCAAATTTACGCTCTCGAATACCCGTCCGAACTGCGAGACATTCTCCAAGCCGCAAGACAGCAGCGCTTCGATGATTGGTATGCACTGGTCTCTGACCGTCTCACGAAAGTTTTTCGGCACGTCGATCCGACACCTGCCGTGACGGATGAGGCACTTGAATTGCTGTCAATCGATGGCGGTGGCGCGGTCTCCTCTGCAGCAGGTCTTATGGGATTGTCGACACGCCAATTCAGGCGCCGGTTTCTGCGGTCATTCGGGATGACGCCGAAGCGTTACCAAAGACTGACTCGCGTGGATCGCATGCTTCGTCAGTTGCATCCTCGCGCATGGGAGTCAGACGCTTTCGCTGGTGAGCCTGTTGCGTTTGCCGATCAACCTCATGCTATTCGCGAGTTCAAGGAGGCGACCGGCGTGACGCCATCTGTCTACCTGGCCAGCAAGCGAGCGGGCGATCGCACGCTCCGTTCGCTCGCGGTCGAATCGTCGGTGGCTGCGCCCGTCGAGTCAGAGAAAGACGCCTAGCGGGGCAGGTGCCGAGAAGCGTCAGCGTCGCGTATGTGGTTGAGATTCTCCGCAGAACCCCACACACTCGAATTGAATCGAGAATAAGACGATGACGGGGACGTTATGTTGAAGAGGAAAGTAGCGGCCGCTCGGCTGCTGGTATTGGTATGCGCATCTATTTTGTCGGCCTGTGGGGGCGGCGGCGGGGGCGGTGGTTCCAATAGCGGCGGTGGCGGTGGCGGTGGCACAACAAACCAACCACCGAGTTTCTCTGGCCCCACCAGTTTCTCCTTTGCTGAGAACGTGACTGTGAGTTTCACTCTGGATGTGACCGACCCGGATAGCGCGTCGGTCACCATCACTGAAGTGGCAGGCGGCGATAGCGGGCTGTTTTCATTGGACACCAATACCGGAGTCGTGACTGCAAGCACGCCGAACAATAGCTTCAATTTTGAAGATCCCGAGGACGGCAACTCCGACAACGTGTACGAGCAGCAGGTTCGACTCTCGGATGGCACCAACTCTGTGACGGAGACCATTACAGTCACGATCACCGATGTCGATGAAGGGCCGGAGTTTGCGGCAGTCTCTGAACTCTTGTTGGACGAGAACGCGACCGGCGAGATTGTGACATTCGTCGCGACCGATCCTGAAGGTGGCATGGTTAGCGACTTTCAGATCACAGAAGTCAGCAAGCTTGGTGAACCAGTGAATGCGCAGCGGTTGCTCGATGCATTCGAACTTGATCCAGTGACCGGCGCGTTGAGCGTGGTTGTACCTTTCGACGCAGAGGTTGAGGGTACGCAGGATGTCATCACGGTCGGCGTATCCGCGACCGACGGCACCAACGAAGGGACTGGTGGCGTCACGATTCGGCTCGTCGACTTGCCGGGTCGCCCCGTGGATGCATTGCGCATTAGCGGTGAAGGGGGGATGACCGGCGCGTTCGGCGATACCGCGACTCCGGTCGGTGACTTCGATGGCGATGGTATCGATGAAGTGTTTGTCGGTGCACTGACCGGTAGTGACGCCACCGAAACCGGCTATTTGCTGTGGGGTTCATCGCTTCGATCATCGCTGTTGGCTGCTGGCGCTGAGCAACGGATTAACGAACTGCAGATCGATGCACGAGTGGTTTTCACGGGCGACGACCGAAACCAGACGGTCCGCCAAAGTCGATTAACCGGCGTCAGGGCAGGTGATATCGACAGTGATGGTGTCGATGACCTGGTCATCCTGATGCGTGAAGAACGCACTGGCATCCAGTTCGAGGAGGAAGACAACGGACCGCTAGCGTATGTCGTTTGGGGGAGCGCGCTTGAGCGTGGCGTTACCGATCGAGTATCGCTTACGGCATTGCCGGCGACCGAAGGGGTCGCCATCGGCGGGTTGCTGCGTCAAGCGGCTGATGGCGTGTCAGGCACCGCCGGCGACTTCGATGGTGATGGACAGAGCGACGTTGTGCTGGGCATCCCAGCCCAAGGTCGCACGTTCGTTGTGTTTGGCGATGCACTTTCTGCCACTACCGGGTTGGTCGATCTGTCGAGCGCGGCGAACACGACTGCGATCAGCGTGCGGAGCGAAACGGACACGGCAATCATCGAACAAACCGGACGCCGCACGGCAGTGATGGCCGATCTCACTTCAGATGGAATACCGGAATTGGTGATCTCGGGTGAAGGCCTGGAGCCAAATTTCCAGAGTGGCGCCTATGTCGTCGACGGGTCGTTGATCGCAGATGCCAAAGGGTCGGTGGATCAGATAAACGTCTCGGAACCTGTCAACGACAATCAAGTCGTCGAAGTATCTGGGATCGATATCTCGCCGGACTCAATCGCCGTTGACGGCGATTCCGATGCGGATGGGCTGAATGATCTGGCGATTGGACACTCGGGCAGCAACGGGGTTACCCGAGTTGCGACCGTGGTCTACGGCGACACAATCGCCGCCGCGTTCGGCGGTAGCGACGAGATCGATCTGAATTTCACATCCGCTACCGAAGGCGTTGCGATCAGCGATGACGGATCGATGGCCTCACAGATCTTCAGTGTCGACCCAGTTAGGGTGCAATGGATCGGTAATGCGGATGGCGTCGCGGGTGATGAGATAATGGTGGGCGTCGCAGAAGCGAGTCCGCTGGGCCGGGAGCGTGCGGGCTATCTCCTCGTGTTTACGGAAGCGAACCTTGCGTCGAGTAATGGCGATCTGCGCATCGACAGCACCAATCCGGATCCTGCGTTGGTGCGCGTTCTGCAAGGTTATGGATCGGAAGTTCGAACCGGTCGTGAATTGTTTGCCTTCGATCTCGATGGGGATGCCGCGTTGGACATCGGATCCGCCAGCTTGTCCGCTGGCAATGAGGGGCCGCAGTTCAACACCGGCGGGCTCGTCATCTTCGCCGGTATTGTTGTATCCGCAGCCATTGCGCAGCCGGACGGTGCGTCCGATATGGCAACGACGGTGATTGTTGAGGCGCCCTAGCAAGGTTTCGATGGCGTCGGCCCACGATGAGTTTCCTGGGCCGACGCTTTTGAGATGGGTCTCAATTTCGACGGTCTTCTATTCTGCGAATAACTCCGGCCAGAGTTTCGCAATCGCACCCTCGGTCGGATGCCAGATTTGATTTCGACGGTTCTTGTTAACAAACACTGTGGCATCCCAATACTGGTCGACGAAACGCAATGCGTCCGCCAGGTTGGTCGGCTCTCCGACCACGATGGCTCTGGTCATGCCCATAACGTTGTGGAACGCGCAGTCGAACACATAGATGCCTTCGGCGTTAAGGGTGACGGTGATGGACTTTCCAATTTCCGCACGCCACGGCTCGGCATCGTTGGGGGTGAATACCGACTGCGGCTGGTGGTCCAGGTCATCGAGTAAGAACCTGACTCGATCGCCAGGTTCGACGACGAGGAAGCTGGGCTCGAAAAACATCGCTTCCAAACCTCGCGTCGCGACGGCCTTGATGGTGTGCTCTTCGGCGAAGGCGGGATGGGCGCCGAAAGTGCAAAGAAAAATCGGGAGCAGCCCAAAACCTACTCGCCCCAATGTATTTTTGCGCAAATCTGGTCCTAACTAACCGTACACAACAACTTTTGGTTTTCTCGATGTCTCGATGTTATTCGGGATTTCTTGTCAATGTTAACCCAGTGGTTGTCGAAGTTGGCTTGCGTCAGCTAACTGTGTACTGAACCTACCGTTTCGTAAGGAATTTCTAGAGCGGCAGTTATCGAGCTTTGATCTCGCAGCTGATCGATCTGACGAACCCAAAAAACCGATTGTCTAGATCAGCTATGTCCGCTGGACATTACGTTCTCGAGTGTCAAAAAAATTGACACTGCGAGATCGCTGGAGGAGAACCTAAAAGCAGAATTTGGGTGACGCCGCCGATTATCCGACGGCGTGGATATGGGTCCGAATTTCTTGGGGAGAAATTGGAATGTGCATCAAGTACCTCTCGGTCCGGTCGGCCGCAGTCTCTGTTTTCTGGGCATTTTGCACGGTTCTGGGCTTATCTTCCGCGGCGGCGGAGGACGAGGACTCAGAGATCACACTGGACTTTTCTGAGGCATATGATTTCAAACGCCTCAGCGGTATGGATGCTCGTCTGTCACCTCACGGCGATGACCTCATGGGGGACTCGATCGATAAAAACACTGGCGGCATTACCTTCACCCATACGGATGTTTCTATTCCAGGTAACTCCGGGCTGGAGGTTACTTTGCGACGTAAGAAGGGCCAAGGAGACCCTCGACTGACTCCGTTTCAACACGGATTCGGAGACTGGCTAATCGATATACCGATTGCACATGTTGCTTACGGCCATCGTTCCAGCAATCCAACTCGGCCTGTATTCGATAATGGTTGTCTCAACACGCTCGGCCCAATGGATAACTCCATTCGTGTGGGAAACGGGGCTGCGACCACTTACATCGATCCCGAGTCGCATGTGGCGGGTGTCGTGTTGCACGTTCCAGGAGCGGGGCTATCGGGATACCCAGGTTCTCCGAAAACACCTGCCGATCCTGCGAACGATTGGACATCTGCCGCAAGAACCACGGATTTCGCAGGCCGCTGCGCCACTGTCGTGGTTGCTCCAGACGGAACACAATATCGATTCGGTCGACACACGTTCCGTATGGCCAGTAGTACGCCTATCCCTTACGACTACACGTTCTGCAACACGCTAACCTGCTACCCAGAGTCGACGGTGTTTTACTTGCAACGTGCCTACGCCGTTTACCTTGTCACGGAGGTCCGTGACGTCCATGGCAACTGGGTTCGGTACGACTACACGAACGATCGCGCCGAATTGACGCGTATCTACTCGAACGATGGGCGTGAGATTCGTTTACATTACGCCAACACTGTTCCGGACCCGAACGTTCGAAACTCTCGCCGAGTGACTCGCGTTACGTCGCATGGGCGCACCTGGAACTATGAATACACGGGGACGTCCGGCGGTGGTACAAACCCACCGCCACCGCCACCGCCACCGCCACCGCCCGGTCCTGGTCCCGGTCCCGGTCCATTTCCTGGTCCTGGACCGTTCCCCGGTCCAATTCCAATCCGACCCTTGGGTGACGACTTACCGGTCATAGACGCAAACCTAAAGGAAGGTGGCTCTGCAACCATTGCCTCCAACAGTTCATACGAGTCGGCACGGGCACTCTACAAAGCGATTCTGCCCGACGGGAGGTACTGGCGTCTCGGAGACTTGAATGACCACGGCATGCGGAACATTCAGTTTGAACCGCACAACTACTATCGTTGTGTCCCGTGGGATGTGACGTTCGACCTTAAGCATCCTGATGGTGCAGTCGGAACGTTCCGTCTCAGAGAGACGCGACACATAAAGGGAGCAAGATGGCTGGGCGATATTGCCTACGGAGATTCCCCCGGACATTACATGTGGCCGATGAGCATCCCGAACGTGACCAACAACAACGATTGCAATGGGACCAGATATCGCGATCCAAACGGCGAGTTTCCTTGGGAGCGTCCAGACGGTTGGCCGGTTTACCAGGCAATGTCAGTCGCGTCCAAGACGATATCAGGGGGTGGGCTTCCGACAGCTACTTGGTCGTTTGACTACCGGAACTACTCGGGTGGTGCACTCGATAACAATTGGACGCGAATCACCAACCCGGATGGGTCGCGAACGACATATACCTATCAGGCTATCGGAAATAATCACGGCCAGCTGTTGTCGACGCAAACAACATCGCCTGGCGGCGCCAGTGAGACGGTGACTTACCAGTACACTCAAACTGGACAGGGTGCTCCGGGTGGCACCTACGGCTACTGTCGCGCCGAGGGCATTCATCCAAGTGACAACGCCGCTGCCGGCCGATGCCTGCTGTTCATGAAAAGGCCGGTCACAAAGATGGTGCAGCAGCGCGACGGCGATACATACACCACCGAGTACACGTACAACTTTAATCCAGCGTCCTCTGGTTTTGCCTCATCACCGGCAACCGTTCGAAGTTATGCCAGTTTGTCCGGATCGACTACGCATCGCGTGCGAACGACTACGTATCAGCACAACACGACGAGATGGATTCGCGACCTTCCGCGTACGATCACTCGAAACGGTCGACAACTTGCCAGTTTTTCCTATGACTCGCTGGGGAGACCGATTAGCCAAACACGGTATGGCCAGCCTTACGCGACGTTTACGTATCACTCTGACGGCAATGTTGCGACGACTCGCGATGCTTTGGGTCGCCAGGTGTACTCGACAAATTACAAGCGCGGTGTAGCTCAGAACGTCCGCCGTCCCGATAATCGATGGGTCTACGTCACAGTCGACGACAATGGGTGGGTAACCAGCACGCGCGATGCACTCGGGAGGATTACAGCCTATTCACGTGATGTCATGGGTCGATTGACTCGTATCAATCCACCGGGATCGTGGGCGGACACCGTCATTACCTACAACTTCAGTGGTGGTGGCGCGGTCCAGACCGTTACTCGGGGTCAGTCTCGAGAGACGATAACCTATGACAAGCTTTATCGACCTGTTCTTGAAAGAACCCAGGCTTTGGATACAGGGTGGTCTTCCTACGTCAATATCAAATACAACGCATCTGGTCAGGTGAAGTTCAAGTCACAGCCTTCTACTAATTCGAACGAAACACGCGGTGTTGATTACCTCTACGATGGCCTTGGTCGGATTTATCAGGAGCGTGAGAATGTCGCGCCTTACGCGACGACCAAGCATCGCTATTACTCACAAGGTCGTCATCGAATTTACGATCCGTCGGGCGCGTTTACTCAGTACTACCGCTACGGTTATGGGGGTCCTGCTAGCGAAAATTATCGGGCCATATATCGATACTCAAGCACTGGTGTCGGGCTGCAATACACCTATCTCTATAAGGATGTTCACGGTCAGATGACGCGTCTCCGTCAGTGGGGTAACAGCAACGGCTACAGCGTCGATCAGAGCCAGTATTTCTACTATGACAGTCAGCAACGTCTGTGCAGGCACTATGTTCCTGAACAGGGTGCTACGCGCTATCAATACGATGCCGCCGGACAAGTCATTGCGTATGCGAAGGGCCAAAGCAATAGCGGTTGCGGCACGATTCCGTCGTCGAGCGCGCGAGTGTCGCAGAGTTACGATGCCCTGAGTCGACCAAGAGTTACGAATTTTGCCGACCCCTCGACTCCAGACATCACTCGAAACTATGACGCGATCAATCTAAGAAGTGTTTATCGAGGTGGCGTTAACTGGTCGTACAATTACAACGAACTGGATCTGCCTACGCACGAGTATCTCGATGTAGATGGTCGCAGCTACGTCCTAAGCAATTACTACAACTCGTCGGGTTTTCTGAACCGCCGCATCCTTCCATCCAATCGAAACATATACTACGGGGTCGATGGCCTAGGGCGGTTCCGATCAGTTTACAACGGCACGTCATCGCCTTTGGTGAGTAATGCCACGTTTCATGCAAATGGAGACGTCGCGACCATGGCATATGGGAACGGCCAGAGTTTTTCTCGGACACTGAACGCAAGGCTACAGACGCAACAGATGCGTTCTTACAAGGGCACTCAAATTGCCTTGTATGAGAACTATGCATACGACGCGCGAGGCAAAGTAACGTCCATCTCGAACTCCTACACCAATGACTATCGGACATTTTCTTACGATGGGCTTGGTCGACTTACATCCGCTTCAGGGTCGTGGGGTTCTGGTTCGTTCGTCTACGATGCAGTTAACAACATTCGGCTCAAGCGTCTTGGGAGCCGCACCGTCTCTATGACTTATGACTCTCGAAACCGACTGACTCGATCGACAGACACGGGTTCATCCGGTGTTCGTAGCCTCCAATATGATGCACGCGGAAACGTTACGCGCATTGGATCACAGAATTTTGTCTACGATCACTCTGATCAACCCGTAACAATTAGCGGATCCGTTAACGGCGGCTACAAGTATGACGGTAACTTAAAGCGTGTACGTGCGGTCATGAACGGTAAGACTATTTATAACGTCTATGATTTGAATGGCGACTTGGTGTTTATTGATGACGTGTCGGACAATCAACGAACTGATTACGTTACGGGTCCAATGGGACCAGTCGCGCGAATCACAAACAATGCTGTGACTTATCTACATTTAGACCATTTGGGGAGCCCCATCGCCGGTAGCAACACTGCAGGTACGGTAGTCTGGCGAGAAAAATATACACCGTTCGGTGAGGAGCTAATAAAGCCTGCAGCAAATAAAGATCACGCCAGTTTCACCGGGCATATCAGAGACGAAGCCACTGGTTTGAATTACATGCAGGCTCGCTACTACGATTCGATTATCGGGAGATTTTTATCTATCGATCCCGTCGACTTCGCGACCAGCGGTAACGATCCCCGGTACTTTAGTCGATATGCCTATACTGGAAACGACCCGGTGAACTACACGGACCCCAATGGGCAAGAGATCAGAATCGGTTCAACCGTCACAACACAAGCCGACGGAACCACTAAGACAATAGTTGAAATCTATTTCACAGCGTCGTTGACAAACAATGGTGCAACCCTGCCTTCTGGAGTGAGCGAGTCGGACCTCGCTTCTGATCTGGAGTCTGCTATTGAAGGCGCGTTTTCGCAATCGTTCACTGATGCTAGTGGCAATGTAGTGGAGTATGTGGCGAAAGCCTCGATTGGTGTTGGTCCGGCGACGGGAAAAGAGCACAGTATTGAGGTGCTCGCATCGTCAGACCCAATACTCTCAGGCAATATCGGGCTTGCACCAGGTTTCGATACCGGTAATACGATGTACGTCAGTGATGCGACATTCACTAGTCCACACCCCAACGTTAGTTTCGATCGAACCGGGACACATGAGTTTGGCCATCTCGCTGGGTTACGGCATCCCAGTGATCCGAGTAACCCGATCTCTGGACTTCCGACGGCGAATCTCATGAGCCAGACTAGGCTCTCGAACTCCATGAATATCGGCAGGAGTCAGCTTCGTTCGATATTCAAGAACAAGAACTTTCGTTAACGACACGCAGTGGAATGAGTGCGGTGCGTTTGTTATTGGTTTTGGTGTTTATGGTGAACTGTGCCGGCTGTGAATCGGCAGCGAGCCACGAGAATACACTAACGATCGTGTTCATCCATTTCCCAGGTGTCGATGTATCTTTGGAAGCTAATGGTTGCGTCCTATTCGACGGGAAATTGGATGACCGGGATCCAAGTTCAGGCGTGAGTCACGTGTTAACCGTTCAGTTAAGTGGTGCGGTAGATTTCGTGCTTCGCCACAGTGAGAGGGTGTACTCGGAATCAATTGATATCGCTGACGACGTTCTTGTCTTGTACGTAGATTCCTCGGAGGATCCGTTCCTTGTTCAAAGAGGGACTTCAGAAATTTTGACCGACTAGTTGGCTTAGCGATTCGGCGTATTACCAAAGCTTTGTGGTTAGGGCTTACGGTCACTGATTGAAATCACCTCAAAAAACCATCCCGATCCGCGTCCCTTGCGGCTCAGCGTCCGTGATGGTCACGGACCCGCCATGCGCAATCATGACCTGGCGGGTCAGCGCCAATCCAACGCCCGAGCCGCCGGTTCGGGTTGAGAAGTAGGGCACAAACACGCGGTCGCGCATCGACTCCGGGATTCCATCGCCGTTGTCCTGAACTTCGATAACGACCCGACCGCGTCGATTCCGACGGCCAATGAGTCTGATTTCGGGCTGATCAATGCTCGCCAGTGCATCCATCGCATTGCGGACCAGATTGATCAACACTTGCTCAAGCTGCTGGCGATCACCGCGCAACTGGAGATCGTTTGCAGGTGTCTGGGCAGTCAGCGAAATACCCGCTGCTAAGACTTCAGCCGATACCAGCAACTCCATGTCGGACAGTAGTTCTGATACAGAAAGAGTGTCCATTTTCGGTGCGGGTAGCCGAGTGAACCGGCGGTATCCTTGCACGAAACCCATGAGCGAATCGGCCCGCTGCGCAACGGTTGAAATCGCCTCACGAGCCTGGGTCTGACTGTTGCCCGACTCGTCATCGAGAAGCGTCCTCGCGGTATTGGCAAGCGATGCCACCGGCGTCAGCGAGTTCATGATCTCGTGGGCGAGCACCTGGGCCATTTGTTGCCATGCTTCGAGTTCACTCGCAGCCAGAGCATCGCCAATGTTCTGCAACGTGATCAGTCGTTGGTGCTCGTTGCCGACAACGATTTCCGTCAACGACAAGGTCATTTTGTGCACGTCGGAATCTTCGGACGGAATGTTGATCAGAGTGGATTGCCCGGGAATCTGCTCGCGGATCGCTTTGACGAGTCCAGGACTGATACGCGCGAGATCCTCGACACTGGCGGCCGGGCGCGTGCCAAACAGACGGCGCGCCGCATGGTTGTGCAGCACAACGCGTTCACTGGCAATCACACTGAACATTGGCACGGGCACATGCTCTACGATCGATCTCGACTGCAGCTTTTCGGACTCGCCGGCGTTGCGCAGAATCTGCAATCGTTCTGTGATTTCACGCATGCTGCGTGCCAGTTCTTCAAAGCCCGCCCCTTTGAGCTTCGGGTCGACTCGATGCGAAAAATCGGCATGGCGAATACTGTCAAAAAAACGACTGACCTCGCGGTTTGTTCGCTGAACAAAAAACACAAACTCCACGAGCAGTGCGATGCATAACAGTGCGACGACGGTAGGCGTAATGATGAAGCTGGTCTCGAACAATAGGTAGGCCAGGAGAATCATCGCGCCGAGCAGCGCGACCGCGCGACCGGTTGCCTGCACCGTGAATCGGTGGCCGAGCGAGATGGATGGGGATGCGCTCATAGCCCGTGTTTTTCCATCCGGCGATAGAGCGCCGCTCGCGTTAACCCCAGTTCTTTCGCGGCGCGACTGATATTGAAGCCGTGCTTCTTCAGCGCTAGAGACACAGTGCGTTTTTCCACTGCCTCGAGATTCAGATCATCCGGCAGTGCGGTGTCAGCTGCGACCGGTTGCGCAGCAACGGTTGGTAATGAAAAGTCGTCAATCGCGTACTCGTCGTCGCCTTCGGCCATGATGACCGCGCGCTCCATGGCATGCCGAAGTGCTCGAATATTGCCTGGCCAGTCATGTGCGCGAAGCGCATCCAGCACCGGGCGACTCAGCTTGCGATGCGGTTTGCCATAGCGCTTCTCAAAATACGGCAGGTAGTGTGCAGCCAGCGCTTCGATGTCTTCGGTGCGACTGCGCAATGGAGGCAGAACAATCTCCACGGTATTTAATCGAAATAGCAGGTCCTGGCGGAAGCAGTCGGGGTCAGCGAGTTTGTCAGCGCTGAGGTTTGTCGCTGCGATAAGCCGTACGTCGAACGGTTCCGATCGAGTGCTGCCGACGGGTGTGACACGACGCTGTTCCAGCGCACCGAGCAGTTTCGCCTGTAGATGCAGTGGGACGTTACCTACCTCGTCCAGAAACAGCGTGCCGCCGGACGCCGCCACCATGTGGCCGGTTCGATCCTTATGCGCGTCGGTAAACGCGCCTTTTTTGTGACCAAAGAGCTCACTTTCAAATAACGTCTCTGGGACCGCCCCCAGATCCACCGCGATGAACGGACCTTGTGCGCGACGTGAAGCGTGGTGCACAGCCCTCGCGACCAGATCTTTTCCTGTACCGTTCTCGCCGAGCACGAGAACATTCGCATCGACCGGGGCAGTGCGACTAATAAGTGCGAGAATTTCCTGCATCGCGGGGGAGTTGCCGATCATCGGCTGCGCTGGACCTGCGCTTGCGGCGGTTAGTGTGGCGTTTCGATCTCGCAGACGGGTCGCCTCGGCGCGGGTGGACGCGAGCGTCGTGCCCGCGTGCACGGTGGCAAGCAATCGCTCGTTCTGCCAGGGCTTTGTGACGAAATCAGCCGCGCCGTGCTTCATCGCCTGAACCGCTGTGTCGAGTTCGCCGTGAGCGGTTACCATGATCACAACTTCGTCCGGCTCCCGTTTGAGGAGTCTTTTGAGCCAGGCCAACCCCTGCTCGCCACTGGTTTCCCCCGGGCCGAAATTCATGTCGAGCAAAACGACCCTCGGACCCGGACCGCGCGCCGCAATTTGCTCCGGGTGGGAGAGTGTGCGGACCTTCGGATACTCACGCTCGAGCAGCATTTGAGCCGCCTTCAACACATCGGGGTCGTCATCAACAATCAGCAGTTCGGTGTTCTGGTCTGACATTGCTTAAAGCGTTCGAGAGTGTCCGTTTTCGTACAGTTGGTGTTCAGTATCGCACAGGTTTTTTACTACGGCTTGGTCCGGACCCCCGGAACGACAGGGTTTCAAGACTTGGCACAAGGGTTGCAACGGCACCCTCATGAGTCATACGCAAGTCAAAAGCATTCGACCGGATTCGGCCCATCACAGCGGCGCGGCGATGGATCGGGTCGTCACGCGATCTCGCTGGCAGAAGCTAAGACCGATGGTGCTAATCGTTGCCAGCCTGGTTGCGATGGTCGCGGTTTGGCAGTTCGCGATGCCGCAAGGTGGCAAGACGCTGAGTGTGGGCGCTAGTCGACTCAATATCGCGACCGTCACTCAGGGCGTCTTCGAAGACTTTATCCCGGTTCGCGGCCGTGTGGTGCCGCGTCGAACGGTGTTTCTGGATGCCGTGGAAGGCGGGCGGGTTGAGGAAATTTTTGTAGAAGATGGTGCGCGAGTCGCTGCAGGTGCGCCTCTCGTCCGATTGAGTAACACGCAACTGCAACTCGACGTGATCGCACGTGAAGCAGAGGTGACGCAACAGCTGAACAACATCAACACATTGCAACTGCAGCTTGAGCAGAATCGTTTGTCACATCGACGCACGCTGGTCGATATCGATTATCAGCTCAAGCGACTCGGGAGGATTACGGAAGGCGGTGAGAAGCTCATCGTCGACGGTTTGATCGGTCGCCGTGAATACGACAACGCACGCGATGAATTCAATTACCAATCACAGCTGCGTGAGGTCACGCTGGAAGCTCAGGCGACTGATGAGCGGCTCCAGCGTGCACAAATGGCGCAATTGCGTGACGCATCCGAGCAGCTACAGGCGAACCTAACTGTTGCGCGAGACAATCTATCCAGTCTTAACGTCACGGCACCGGTCGATGGCCAGGTGACGGCGTTTGATGTTGAGGTCGGTCAGTCACTCGGGCGCGGACAGCGGATAGGACAGATCGACGACCCGGTACGGTTCAAGTTGACGGCTTTGATCGATGAATTCTATCTCCCACGGGTCGATATCGGGCTGGCCGCGAGTGTCACTCTGGATGACGTCGAGCACACGATGCGTGTGGTCAAAATCTATCCCGAGGTCAACAACGGTCAGTTCGAGGTTGACCTGACGTTCAACGGTGACCATCCAGGTAATGTCCGACGCGGTCAGACCGCACAGATTCGGCTGTCTCTCGGCGATCCGAGCGACGCGATTCTCATTCCGAATGGTGCCTACTATCAGGACACCGGCGGCAACTGGGTATTCGTTGTTCTGGCCGATAGCAGCGCCGCGGTGCGCCGTAAGGTTCGATTGGGTCGCCGCAATGCGCGCTTCATCGAAGTGCTCGACGGGCTCGAGGTCGGCGAGCGATTGGTGATTAGCCCATACACCGATTTCGTGGACCTGGACCGAATTGTTCTTAAATCCGAATGATCTACACAACTGAAGAGTTCAAACAATGGTAGCTACAAAAGCGTTATTGAGTCTGCATGGCATTTCCAAAACCTACCGCACGGACGAGGTTGAGACGGCGGCGCTTGCGGGGATCGATCTCGAAATCGATGTCGGCGAGTTCGTCGCGATCATGGGACCTTCGGGTTGCGGTAAGTCGACGCTACTGAACGTGCTCGGCATGCTCGATTCGCCGACCGGCGGTCAGTATGTGTTTCAGGGCGAGGATATTGCGGGTTACAACGAGTCGCGCCTCGCGCGGCTGAGAAAGCGACACATCGGCATTATTTTCCAGGATTTTCATTTGATCGACGAGTTGAGCGTGCGGGAGAACATCGAACTGGCGCTGCTCTATCAGAGCGTTAGTGCCGGCGATCGCCGTGCACGCGCCAACGAGGTCATGGATCAGGTCGGCATTGCGCATCGCGCCAATCATCGGCCAGGACAGCTATCCGGCGGTCAGCAACAGCGGGTGGCGGTCGCCCGAGCGCTGATCGCCAAACCCGATTTGATTCTTGCCGATGAACCCACCGGAAATCTTGACAGCGTTCACGGCGAAGAGGTGATGGGGATGCTGCGCCGGTTGAACGAACAAGGCGCGACGATCGTCATGGTGACGCATTCGCCAGCGCATGCGGATTGGGCAAAGCGAACGGTCAATCTGCTGGATGGGCGAGTCGTTGCCCACGATATCCGTCAGGCGATTTGAGGAGATCTCGGATGTTTCGCAATTATCTGATGACGGCGCTGCGCAATCACATGAGACAGTTCGGTTTTACGCTGATTTCAGTCGCAGGTCTGATGCTGGGGCTGGCGGTTGCGACGCTTGCGTTACTCCATGTGTGGCAGGAAACGCACTTCGATCATCACGTACCGTCGCACGAGCGAATCTATCTTGTGGAAACACAACGTAGTCAACCGGGGCGGAGCGACCAATTGTTGCTGACGGCGCCCGGCCCGTTGGCGCCTACCGCAGCTGAGTCGATCGAAGGAATCGAGAAGGCGGTGCGGGTCTGGCAGGCCTGGTACACGCTATCCGTGGGCGAACGATTGGAATTCAACTATCCGCTCATTGCAGTCGATACGGACTTTCCTGAGTTCATTGGCGTCGAGATGATCGAAGGTTCAATCGAAGCACTGGCAAATCCGAGCGCCGCGCTCGTCTCGAAGTCAATGGCAGAACGGTTGTTTGCCGGGGGGCCGTACCTCGGGCAAACCGTCACGCTAGGTGGCTATCGAGAAGTTGAGATCGGCGGAGTGTATGAAGACTTCCCCGCTACTAGTCACATTGATTCGCAGCTTATGCTCTCGATGACGTCACCTGCCATCACCGATCGGCGGGTGCAGTTTGAAACCAACTGGAATACGTTTGGCCTGTACACGTATGTTCGACTGGAGCCGCGTGTAGACCCTGCGGCAGTCGGCGAAGCGATCGAAGCGCTCGCGCATCGAAACGTACGCCCTGCAGACGGCGTGCGGATAGAGGATACGTTGCGGCTTTCGCTTGAGTCTTTGACGGATTTACACCTGAACGGAAAAGACTATGTACAAAGGCCGACCGAAATCGTTGGCAATCGAACGGCAATCGCGATCGCCGTGACCATAGCGATACTCGTTTTGATCGTTGCCTGCATCAATGCAATCAATATCGCGACCGCGAGAAGCGCGGATCGCGCGCACGAAGTGGGCCTGCGCAAGGTGGTGGGTGCAAGTCGTTCGCAGCTTATTGTGCAGTTCCTTGGGGAATCGGCGTTGTTGGTTCTCGTGGCCATGGTCGGAGCGTTGGTGATCGTCGAGCTGACCGCGGGTCCTGCCGGAGATTTTATTGGACGCACCTTTTCGCTGTCGGTGCTGCTGCAGCCGGGGGCGCTCGCTTTGTTCGCGCTGCTGGTTGTCGCCGTCGTGCTGTTGTCGGGCCTCTATCCAGCATTTGTACTGGCGAACTTCAAACCCGCTCGTATATTTCAGCCAGCTACCCCACGACAGCGGTTCTCACTGCGCTCCGCCCTGGTTGTGTTTCAGTTTGTCACGTCGATTTGCCTGATGGTAATGGCTGGTACAGTCTGGCAGCAGGTCCGGTTTCTCGAAACGGCGGACCTCGGATTCAATCGCGACGATGTCATCTTGCTGTTCGGCACGCGCCGAGGACCTGAAGGTACGATTCAGCTGACCCGCAGCCTTAAGCAGGCGATCGGGGGTAAACCGGGTATTGTTGATATCAGCGGCACCCACTCCTCGCCTTCGTGGGACTACGCAGACGAGGCGAATCTTCGGCGCGCCGCAACACCGCGGGATGCGTCCACGACGGTGGATCGGCTGGCGGTCGGAACCGACTTTTTCGACGTCCTGTTAATCGAACCCGTTGCGGGACGCGCTTTTGATATGGACTACGGGCCAGATCGCGCGCAGTGGGATTTTGCTAATCGCTCCGAGGTCGAGTTGCCGTTGATTTTGAACATGGCGGCCGTCAGCACTTTGGGTTACAACGCCCCGGAAGACGCCATCGGTGAAGCAATGAATTTCGAAATATCGTCCGGAGAAGACCGCGCGAGCCGAGTGGTTGGGGTCGTGCCAGATTTTCACTTCAAGTCACTGAAATCGAAAATACGGCCGATGGTGTTCTTTCCGGACCCATCACGCTTCAACGCGATGATGGTGCGTATTGATGGCGACCGACGTGACGAGGCCATTGCATCGCTCGAAGCAGGATGGGACCAAGTGTTGCAAGGGCAGGCACTCTCGCGCGCTTATCTGGATCGCGAGCTGGTCACACAGTATGTCTCGGAACAACGTCAGTTCACGGTGTTGGCAGCGCTCGCAGGTGTTGCGGTATTCATTGCGATGCTCGGGTTGGTCGGTCTTCTGGCGCATGCGGTGACTTCGCGACGTCGCGAGATATCACTGCGGAAAGTGCTCGGTGCCGAAGTGCGGGATGTTCTGCGGTTGTTCCTATGGCAGTTTTCCCGGCCGGTATTGGTTGCGGTGCTGATCGCTTGGCCGATCGCATGGATTCTCGCGGAACGTTGGTTGTCCGGTTTTGCCTATCGGATCAGTCTTGCTTGGTGGGTCTTTATTGGTGCTGGTCTGATTGCGCTGGGTATCACCTGGGCACTGACGGCCGCTCAGGTGCTGAAGGTGTCGCGAACGATGCCCGCGCAGGTGCTTCAAGCCCGATAGGTCCGCCGACCTTCCAGTGTGCAAATCACGTAACCGACTGAAAATATGCAGGGTATTCACGCCTTATTGGTGTATCCGGGTTTGCTTGGTAGGCTGTTCAAATGAACACGAAAGCCTGTGACAACTACCAGAAAAAGCGTGCGCCAAAGAAAGTGCAGCTGGAAAAGGACTTTGCGGGAATTCGGGCCGGCCAGTGGATGTTCGTTGGTACGCCGCAGATTGTCGCAAAGTATCTCGAGGGCATCCCGCAGGGGGAGACAGTATCCATTCCGAAGCTGCGCAATCAGATTGCCCGTCGCCATCGGTGCGACGCGATGTGTCCCGTGTCGACAGCCATTTTCCTGCGAATCGTCGCGGACTGGGCCGTTGAAGAAATGGATGCTGGCGTGCCGGTCGATCAGGTCGCGCCGTTTTGGCGGGCCATCGGACCGGACGACAGAATCGCGAGAAAGCTGGCGATCGATAGCACCAGACTCCAGGCGCTTCGGGAAGCAGAGCAGTCGTCACCAAGCGCAACCGACCCGACCCCCTGTTGATGGGATCGCTTCTGTTCTGTTGCCGCTTTGTGGCTCTGGTCGTCTGTGTTTGCCTGGTCGCATGCAGCGGCCCAGTCGCTCATGTGCCTTTCGTGACGGCCGAGCCGCCGGAGATTTCGGTGTATATGAAGACGCCAGCCGTGCTGGTGTTCTCCGGTACCCGTGGTTGGCGTCACAACGAGGGTATCGCCGGTGCCGATCTGTTCTTCGCGCGCGCGGCGACAGAGCGCAGTCTTGGTCTGTTCACGACCGAGAATCCTGCCGTTTTCAACCCTCGCGATCTTGCGCGCTTCGACCTTGTCGTTTTCAACAACGTGACCGGCATGGTGCTTGGTGAGGCACAACGTGCGGCATTCGAGGATTGGATGAGCGCGGGCGGCGCATGGATCGGGCTGCATGGTGCGGGTGATGGTTCGATGAGTGAGTGGTCTTGGTATCAGGATTCACTGATCGACACGAAATTTATCGGCCACACCATGGGACCGCAGTTTCAAGCGGCCACGTTGGAGGGTCTGGCTTTGACGCATCCGATTCTGGACGGCTTGCCACTTCGCTGGACTCACACCGATGAGTGGTACAGCTTTGATCGAGTGCCGTCGCCATCGGGTGCAACACTGCTGGTTGGTGCTGACGAGTCAACCTACGAACCGCGAAACCGGATCGTTTCGCGCTGGCCGACAGATCTCAGCATGGGGTCGTCTGTTGTCGACCATCCGGTGATCTGGGCAATCTGCCAACCGAAGTTTCGCGGGTTTTATTCTGCGTTAGGACATAGCTTCGAGACCTATGATTCCGTGCACTATCGTCGACTGTTGAATAACGCGGTCGACTGGGTAATGCGCGCGGACTCAGAGCCGTGTGAGTGACGCCTGGTCGAGCTTGGCCGGACTCGCGAAATCTCGCATAATCGTGCGGTCGGTTTCGACCAGGGGCAGCGCGGTTTGGGCAAACTCGAAATCCAGGTGTTAGGGGAGTTGCGAGTCATTGCCGACGGGCAAGAGCTCACGCTACCAACATCGAAAAAGACCCGCGCGCTGCTTGCTTATCTTGCGATTACGGCGCGTCCGCACAGGCGAGATCGACTCTGCGAGCTGTTGTGGGACGTCACCGACGATCCTCGTGCCGCACTTCGCTGGTCGTTGAGCAAACTGCGTCCGATCGTCAATGAGTCCGAGAGAGAATGTTTGCTGGCGGATCGCGAACGCGTGCAGCTTGATATAGAGCACATACATGTGGATCTGCATGCGCTGATCGAAGAATTGGAGCAGCCGGACGTCTCACTCGGTGCGCGCCTTGAGCTCGCCGAGAGAATGCGTGAACCTCTGATCCCCAGTCTCGAGTTTCCCGATCAGCCGTTTTCGCGCTGGCTACAAGCTGAGCGACGCGAAATTACGAAGCGAGCGGCGGGCTTGGCGCAAAGCGTTCGCGAACACTCTGACTTGCCGATGTCCGAGGTGGCGACCTGGTCGAGGCGTTGGCTCGAGCTGGATCCCTTCAACGCGGAAGCGGCGCGCGTCTGTATCTCCGATCTCAAGCGTTTTGGTGACTCAGCAGACGCAACGCGACTTTCGCTGGAACTTGCCGAGCGTTTTCACAACGCAGGATTGCCGCTCGAGAGACGAACTTCGCAACGGGCAACGGCTGCGATTCCGGACGATACGACTGAAGGCCGCCAGATTCTGGCGCGTCAGCGTATTCAATTCTGCCAAACATCGGACGATACGCGCATTGCTTACGCGTCGGTGGGGGACGGGCCCGCAGTGATCAAGACGGCGAATTGGCTGAGCCACCTGGAGCTCGATTGGGACGCGCCGATTTGGAGTCCGTTGTTTCGTCGACTCGCGAGAGGGCATCGCTTCATCCGATACGACGAGCGTGGCAATGGATTGTCTGATTGGGATGTCCCCGAGATTAGTTTCGAGGCATTCGCTTCCGATCTCGAGTCCGTAGTTGATGCGGTTGACGCGGACCGGTTCGCACTGCTCGGCATCTCCCAAGGCGCATCCGTTGCAATTGACTATGCTGTGCGAAACCCCGAGCGCGTCAGCCATCTGATCTTGTTCGGTGCCTACGATCGCGGTTGGCGCGTCAACGCAAAGCCGGCAGAAATTGATGAACGCGAAGCGGTGATGACATTGACGAAGACGGGTTGGGGTCGAAATGATCCGACCTACCGGCAGATTTTCTCATCGACTTTCATGCCGAGCGCAAATCCGCAAGAGCTCGCTTGGTTTAATGAGTTTCAACGTCAGACGACCTCCCCGGAAAACGCAGCTCGTTTTCTTTCCGCGTTCGGTGATATCGACGTCGGGGGTTTGCTGGAGTCTGTGTCGGTGCCGACGCTCGTTTTGCATTCGCGCGGGGATCGGCGCATTCCGTTCGATGTGGGCAGGGATATCGCGGCGCGCATTCCAGACGCTCAGTTCGTCGGTCTGGAGAGTGATGGTCATTTGCTCCTGGGTCGTGAGCCTGCCTCAGACGAGTTCGTCGAAGCCGTCGAAGCGTTTCTAAAGACCTGAGTGAAACGCGACACCCGCCCCAGGGGTAGGGCAAGCATCGCGCTCACTCAGGGTTTTTAGATGAACCCGTTGTGGCTAGCGAATAATCTGCGAGACCACTTTGTTCTTCCGCTGAACGTCGCCGGGTGCGATCTCAACGAACTGTGCGTAGCGCTTGCGCAGGTTCGCGAACGTGATAGCACCGCCGGATTCGCTGGTGCAGAACACTTGCTCAACGTCGCGAAGACGGATCGTCACGGCAAGGTTGCCGGTGCTGCGTACAAAGAAACGTACGAGATAGTCGAAACCGAGGTCGGTGTCGCGCACATCTTCGAGTCGGCAGAAGCCCGGTGAACCGGTCACGTTTGCGGTGGGTACTCCGGTTTCGGAAAACGTGCCGACAACTGGGGCGAGTGTAGGAACGTTGTTCGCATCACGATCGATCAGACCAAAGATCATCGCGTCACGACTGCCCGCGCCGCCGAGAAACGCGTCGCTGCCGTCACCCGGCGCCCAGATATTGATGTCATTGCCTTCACCGCCGATCATGACGTCGCGGTTTCCGAACCCTTCGGGGTCGAACTGCTCGGTACCACCGATCATGATGTCCTGGCCTTCGCCACCGGTCAGCACATCGTTACCCTGCAGGCCGATAAGCACATCACATCCGTCCTCACCCTGCAGAATGTCGGCATTGTTCAGGCTTTGGTTCGGTGGCGGTACGATCGGTTGGATTAATGGGTTGCTGACGTTGTCGTTATCCAGCCCGATGAGGACTTCGGACACGCCTGCACAGGCATCTGCCTCACCGACTTGGGCGCCCGCCCATACCGATGTACTCATTGTTGTTGCCAGCATCACGGTTACTGATGCGATCAGTCCTTTTCTTTGAATCGTCACGGTCTTCTCCTTACGTGTGTTAAAAAAACTTCGAGCGCTGCTGCGTCTCGGGGCCCACCGTAGGCCGCGACCGTGGTAACCAGCGTGGTAGCCAGCGTGTGAATTATGAAAAATTGGGGAAATGTGATCTGCCTGGCAAAAACGCAGATCTTTTGGCCGGTTTTCCAGTCCGTCGACGTAAGGGGATAGGCTCTGTGCGTATGATCTGGGAAACAGGGTCGATTCGAGGCACTACGTTACAATCAGCGCGCGACAATTGACCGTCGATGCATGGGATAGTGGATAGCAATGACACGCTCGCAAATGACACAGTTCAGTCAGGATCTGGGGGCTTTCCTGTCTGGCAGACTGCCGCTTCAGTCGCTGGAGCAATCGATCGATGCGCTCGTCGCCGAGGGCGACGATGTGGAAAGTGCACTGGCGATGATCGAAATGCAGCGAGACTCCGGTCGGCTGGCTGACGCGCTGTACCAGACCATCGCTCGTCGTCTGCGCGGGCAGGCGGTCAGTGCTGAACCGACGGCACCGCTCGCCGGTCATGCGACCGAGGGCATGGCGGCTGAGCCGACTTTACCGATTGCGGGGAGGTCGGGATCTGGCGAAAGCACGCAGGTCCTTGAAACCGAGTTGCAAGAACCGGACTCGGCGGCGTCGCAGGGCGTTGACGGGACTCAGCCGTCCGGCATCGCTACGGACCGAGTTGATCAAACCGAACCAGTGAATGAAGACAATGCGCCGACGGAGTTTCAACCCACGCAAAAAATCAATCAGCATGTCGATGCGACCGAGGTCGTCAACGCACACGTCGCACCCACTGTACAAATCAACCAACACGTCGGTGAGACACAGCGAATCAATACCCACGTCGACAAGACGGAGGCCATTGACAGGAATCCGGCAGCGCCAGCCGACGCGACGAAGAACATCAACGAGACGCCTTTTCCATCTCTGCCGTTACCCACCGGGACCGGGACAGGCTCGAATTGGCTGAACCCCGAACAATGGACGCAAAGGCGCAGCGGACCCGTCGAAACCGGCGTCGTGCTCAAGCGTCGCTTCCTGATCGAAGAGCAATTGGGTCGAGGCGGCATGGGCGCCGTATTCAAGGCTCGAGACAAGCGCAAGGACGAGGCGCAGGATCGCGATCCGTTTGTTGCGATCAAAGTCCTTAACAAGAGTTTCCAGGAACATCCGCAAGCTCTGATCGCGTTGCAGCGCGAGGCCCGCAAAGCGCAGACCTTGGCGCATCCGAACATCGTCACCGTGTACGACTTCGATCGTGACGGCACGACGGTCTACATGACGATGGAGCTGATGCGCGGTGAGCCGCTCGATAAGATCGTCCGTCGCCACAAGGACGTCGGACTGGATACCGATGTGGCTCGCGCGATCATTGAGCAGATGGCTGAGGGTCTTGCCTACGCGCATGAGAAGCGGATCATTCACTCAGACTTCAAGCCCGGTAATGTTTTTCTGACCGAGGACAATCGCGTGAAGGTGCTGGATTTCGGCATCGCACGTGCGGTTGCCTTCCAGGGGCAGGACAGCGGCGAGAAGACGGTTTTCGACGCCGGTGACCTCCGCAGCCTGACCCCGGCGTACGCCAGCGTCGAGATGTTTGATGGTGACGAGCCGCATCCGGCTGACGATGTGTATGGTTTGGCTGTCACGGCCTACATCCTGCTGACAGGCCGTCATCCGTTTGATCGCAAAACGGCGCAACAGGCGCAGGAGCTGAATCTTGAGCCTGAGCCAATTACGACGCTTGCCAAGCATGAGTGGCAGGCACTCGCACGTGGTCTTGCGTTCGAGCGAGCGGCACGCAGTCAGGACGCCGCCGAGTTTCTCGCCGATTTTCGCGGTCGCCAACAGCGTGTTCAGCGATGGGCGCTAGGGGCGATTGCCGGACTGGCGGCGTTGGCGGTGTTTTTTGCCGTTCAGTCCACTCAGCCGAAAGGGCCGGCGATACCGTGGGAGGAGCTCACCCCGCAACAGCAGGTTGAGTTCAACGAGTTCGTCAGCTCCGGAGAAGAGTGGCTGGCAAATGATCCTCCGTTCATCGACGGCGCATTCCATGATTTTGCTGCTGCGTTCGACATTCATCCGGACAACCCGCGTGCGACTGAGGGCCTGGACGCCATTGCGGATGCATTGATCGCGGTGAGTGCGGTAACGACAGAGCCGTTGGCACAGAGACGATTACTCGCGGAGATCGAGACAGCCTCGGTCAACCCCTACCTCGAAGAGCATGCGGAGCTGCGCCGCGTTCGGCGACAGCTGGCACGAGCGGTTGAGGGCCGCGAATAGAAGCCTACGAGTCTCAAGCGAGACTATTGGCCGGATTCTGACAGCAACCTCGTTACAGTAAGTGGCCGGTTGTCATCAAAAGCCGTGACAAACGTGTTTTGACCTCGTGACACGAAACACAGAACAATGAATCGCAGCGCGGGCTGCGGAGGACGAGTAGACATAATGAACCGAGTTGACTGCTTGAAGCCATCGGCCCTGGTGGCGATATTGCTGCTGGCGGGCTGCGCCGCAGCGCCTTCATCGAATGTCGGCAACGTCGCCACCGAGGGACGCAAGGACGTTGCAGACCTGTATGTGGTCGATTGTCTACTGCCCGGGCAGGTTCGGCAGCTCGGGGGGCGTACGTTCCTGTCGCCAAGGCGGCCGACGAAAACCACAGCGGAAGACTGCCGGGTCCGCGGCGGCGAGTACGTCGCTTACGATCGCGCGGATCTCAAGTCGGCACTGAATGTCTGGATGGCGGCCGCTGAAAGTGGCGATGCCGAAGCGCAAAACACGGTAGGTGAAATCTTCGAGCGCGGACTCGGTGGGGAGCCCAATTACGAGGCCGCCGTGATTTGGTATCAGAAGGCCGCGGATCAGGGGAATGCGAGAGCGCAGCTCAACCTCGGCACGCTGTATGAGTCCGGCAAAGGTGTCGAGAAGGATCGACTGCAAGCGCTGAATCTTTATCGACAGTCCTGGGGGCTGCAGGACGACGATGTTATCTATCGCTCGGTAGCCGATAAGGAGATCGAAGCACTGCGGCGAGAGTTGGACAGTGAGATCAATCAAAAGAATCGTCAGCTCGAGTTGCTGCAGAAGCAGATTGATTTGCTGGAGCGTGATGTCGCCGCGGGAAACGCCGCGAATACCGAATTGCAGGAGTTGCTCGAGTGGCAGCAGAGTATCGAGCTTGAGCGCGTGTCGGCGGTTGAGCGACGCTCCCGATTGCGTACACCGTCGACACAGGCGTTGCCCGAACAGGAGTTTGTCGCCAGTACCCAACTGCAACTACGCGACCGGAACTTCGGCCGCTACTACGCGTTGATTATCGGCAATCAGAACTACGAACGCATGGAAAACCTCGCGACGCCATTATCGGATGCGGAGCGGATCGCCAATCTCTTGAGCGACAAGTACGGGTTTACTGTCCAGTTGGTTCGAGACGCGAACGACGTCACCGTGCTCGAGGCGATCAACAACCTCAACGCGATTGTCGGACCGAACGATAACCTTCTGATCTATTACGCAGGTCACGGTAGCCGGATTGGCGCAGGTGATACTGAGACTGGCTACTGGTTGCCGGTCAATGCGGACCGGCCGCCAGTCGACACGTACTGGGTGCCCACCGAACAGATCACCAGTCATATGGGCAACTTTCAGGCGAAGCGGGTGCTGGTGCTCGCCGATTCGTGCTACTCGGGAATACTGACCGGCGATGACCCGGGCATGAGGATGATTCTGAGCGGCGACGAGCGTGTTTTCTCGAGCGACGGGTTCGTCAAGCGCCGTTTCGACAAGCGGTCACGCTTGATGGTGTCGTCGGGTGGTGATCGTCCGGTGCTTGATACCGGTGGAAGCGGCAACTCGGTGTTTGCGCGTGCGTTTATTGACGAGTTGGAGTCCAACACCGGCCTTTTGACGACACCCGCTTTGTTTTTGAAGTTGCGCGACCGCGTCGTAGCGGCAGCGGCATCAGAGGATTTCGCACAAGAGCCGGAGATTAAGGCGCTTCGGCGCGCCGGTCATGAGGTTGGTGATTTCTTCTTTGTTCCGAAGTCGCTGATCCTCGCCGAAGCGCAATCGAGTGGCGATCAGTAGACGAGACGAACGTAACAAAGGCGTTCAGCCATAGAACAATACTCAGCCATCTCGGAAGGTGAGTTGGGTTGCAGGGGAGAGAGATATGTTGGGAGTACTTCGTAAACGGTACGCCGGTTTGGCGACGGTTTCTTTATTGTTTGTATCGTCGATCGGCCGAGCGGACCCCATCGCAGCCGACCTGGATGCGCAAGACAACCTGCGAGAACCGGGGTCAATTACATTCAGCGTGCACGCTGAAGGGATCGCTCAGGCTGATCCCTTTACGCCGCCGCCGATCTACGTGTTGGACACCATCAACACTGGCAACGCGCCGCCTAGCGTTACCATTAACCAAGTCGGTGATGCGTGCGTTCAAGTAAGTTGGGGCGCCGACAATCCCGATGGCGAACCATTCGCTCTCGAGTACTCACTGATTGCCGGTAACCGCACAACATCAGCAACGCGCGGCACACTGCGATTTTCCGACGGTACCCGAAATCTGACGCCGGTCACGGATGTTGCCAATGGCTGTGGTGATCCGAACAACCAGGAGCCCATTCCGCGCGATCGAGTTTTCAATTTTCAGACTCGTGAGGACAGCTACACCCTGTTCCTCATTAACTCCGATACCGGCGCCACAGACTTCGATGGCATCGAAACGCTCAGCTATACTGACTTCTCTTGTTTCGTCTTGCCGCAAAACGGTACGGTCGAAGTCAGTCAGGAGTTCTCTCGGAACTTGGTCTACCGTCCGGACCCGGATTTTACGGGCACTACGGATACGTTCGAGTACTGCATCACTGACAATCCCAATGGTGCTGAGACCGGACCTCGCGGGACGGTAACCGTTAACTTTGCCGCAGCGTCTGTCGTGGATGCGGTCGACGACACCGCGAGCACCGTCGGACTGACGCCGGTGTTCATCGACGTTTTAGCAAACGATACGCTGGGGCCAGAAACCTTGATTACTGCCGTGTCGGCAACGACAGGCGGCGGATTTGCTAGCATCCGAACCCCCGCTGAGTGCGCCCAACAAATCGCGGGCGCGAATCGGCCGTGTCTTGAGTACAACGCACCATCCTCAGACAGCGACGGTAACCCTTTTGCGGGAGACGATACGTTTACCTACACGATCACCGCGGCCGACGGAGCATCGGACACGGCCACGGTGACGGTCACGGTTCAGAGTGAGGACCCGGTGCTGACTGATGACGCAGCGACAACGACTGCGGAGATGCCGATCGTCATCGATGTACGTGCGAACGACACGATTATGGCGGGCGAGACCTTGGTCAGCGTGACGTCCCCCGCAAGCGGTGGTTCGACACAGATTCTTGACGAAGCAGCATGCGCGGCGGCGTTAGGAACGGATGCCAGTACTCGCTGTATTCGCTATCAACCACCATTCGCGCCGACCGGTGGGATGGCGTTCACTGGACAGGACTCGTTTACCTATACGGTGTCCAATGGCGGCAGCACAGCGACAGCCAATGTCAGCGTGACGGTTGAACCCGCAGACAATCCGATGCGCGAGCTGGTCGCGGATACGGCGACCACAGCCGTTGAGACCGCAACCATTGTGGATGTTCTGGGTAACGATACGTTGATCGACGGCGATCAATTATTGAATATCTCACCGACTGCGAATGGCGGTACGGTCGAGATTCTCGATTCCGCCACGTGTACTGCGTTCGACAGTGATTTTTTCCAGACCTGTGTGCGCTACACGCCACCGGCAACGAACGCCGGCGGCGTTGTATTTGTTGGGGACGATAGTTTCACGTACACCGTCGGTGTTGCGGACGATACCAGCACGGCCACTGTCACGATTTCCGTGACCGCGCCAGATGGTACGCCGCAGCCTGTGGCGGATGACCAGACTGAGGTGGAAGAAGGTAGCTCGGTTGTCATCGATGTGCTGGCCAACGATATCGACGATGGTGGTGCGGACAACCTGACGATTGTGAGCGTGACAGAACCGAGCAACGGTGTTGCAGCAATCAATCGCGAGGACGGTCAGTCGGACACGGTGACCTACACGCCAAACGCGAGGTTTGTGGGTACCGATACTTTTTTCTACACCGTCTCGGATGGCGATGAGACGACGATCGATCAGGCAGCGCAAGTCACCGTCACCGTGGCAACAGCGGGTGGGAATGCGCGTTTGTCCTCGCTCGCGCTAACTCCCGAAGAACTCGAGATCGCGACGGCGATCGATACGGTTTGTGATCGACTGAATGCGCTCGACGAAACTCCGGAGAACCTGGAGAACGGTGGCCCCGCTCGAGCACAGGCCAGCGTCAACGACTTGCGAGTTCGATGTAATGCATTGATCGACTTTGCGAATCCGGTCGAAGGTGACAACACCGAAGCGGTGCGGGATGCGCTGCGCCAGATCGCGGGTGAGGAGGTGTTTGCACAGAGCACGATCAGCACACAGATTCTGAATGCGCAAACGCAGAACATCGATGCGCGGCTTGCGGCGCTTCGCGGCGGCGCGCGGGGTGTCAGCGCTCAAGGTCTCGCGTTCAACGTTCAGGGTAAGGCTCTGCCGACCCACCTGCTGGCTCGTCGTGCCGTCGAAGAGGAAGACAACGCGCTGTTGCAAGACAGTCGTCTAGGCTTCTTCATCAACGGCAGGCTGAACTTCGGTGAGCAGGACCCGACGGCTACGGAGAACGGCTTTGAGTTCGATACCCTCGGTGTGACCGCAGGAGTCGACTATCGCTTCCGTAACGACCTCGCGCTCGGAGCGGCGATTGGTTTCGCGAATGCGCAGGCTGATTACAACAACACGGGCGGCGAGTTGGAGTCGGATAGTCTGATCTACACGTTGTACGGAACTTACTTTACCGATCGGCTCTACATCGATGTGTTGGCGTCGACCGGCGGTATCGATTTCGATTCCGCGAGAACCCTGAATTTCGATGATGCCGCAGGCGGTGTCGATACGACGGCCATCGGTCAGACAGATGGCGATCAGCGAATCCTAAGCGCGAATTTTGGCTTGAACTTCGACCGCGGGGGTTGGCTGTTCGTGCCGTTCCTCGGCTACGACTATCTCGATACTCAAATCGATGCGTTTACCGAAACCCAGGGACAAGGCTGGGAGCTCGCGTTCGACGAGCAAAAAGTACAATCGCAAATCATTTCGGCCGGCCTGCGCACTTCTTACACGCACAGCGCGAGCTGGGGCGTTTTGATTCCGCACCTTCGTATTGCGTCGCAGCACGAACTGGAAGACGACCTTCGTGTTATCACAGCGCGCTTCGCGTTCGATCCCGGCGACACGCGATTCCGCTTTTTCACCGATGCACCGGATTCGAGTTTTTTCCAGGTGGCAGCGGGCGTCTCGGCAGTTTTCGAAAACGGCGTTTCAGCCTTTGTCGATTATGAAACGCTGACCGGTTACAACAATCTGACGTCGAGCACGCTGACATTGGGACTTAGGTTCGAACGCAGGTTCAAATAGTGGTGCGCTTGTATATTTAGAACGCGGCCTGAAACGATCAGCCCGAAAATCGAGATTTTCGGGCTGATCCACCGGTTCGTCCGGTATTTCCGAACTTGTAGATTCGTTGTATCCTAGCCGACGAGACTCCTCCGGAGCGTTGCATGGACGCAAGTCAGACAGGCCCTCAGATTCCGTACGTTGTCGCGGTCGGCGCCTCAGCGGGCGGGGTTACGCCACTTAAGGAATTTTTTCGCAGCGTTTCGAAGACGTCGATGGCGCAACCGGCGTTTGTGGTGATTCAGCACCTTGCCGACGATCACATCTCCATGATGCCGGATATCCTGCAGCGCGAGACCGCTTTGCCGGTTCTGACAGTGTCCGAAAACCTGCCGCTGGAAGCCAGCACGATTTATCTCATTCCTGCGGGCGCAAACATCGAGCTTAGAAAAGCCAGGAAAGGTCTGGTGTTTGGTTTGATCGGCCGAGCCACCCGGCCTGACGTCAATCTTCCGATCGACATCTTTTTCAATTCCATGGCGAATTTGCTGCGTGAACGCAGTATCGCTGTGATCTTGTCGGGCGCGGGCTCTGACGGCTCAATGGGTCTCACGGCGGTAAAAGGTGTCGGCGGTCTCGTGATTGTGCAGGACCCGAGTACCGCAGAATTTGAGAGCATGCCGCAGTCGGCGCTCGACTCCGGTCGAGTCGACTACATTTTCCCGGTGAACGAGATTCCGCTCGAGATCGAAAACTTCATCCGTCGCAGTAGTGCTAATGGGCGCACTCTGGAGGCTGCGCTGGAGGAGGATATCGAAGGCGTTACCAACCTTCTCACGGTGATTGGCGCATCCAACCCTGAGTGGCAAGTCAGATTTGCGGGCTACAAACGGCCGATGGTCTGTCGACGGATCGCTAAACGAATGCTGCTGTCGCGATGTGCGACACTCGCCGACTACGTCACGCTCGTGCGAGAGCACAAAGCGGAGGCGGAGCAACTCGCGAACGAGCTGCTCGTCAGTGTGACCGAGTTCTTCCGTGATCCTGAGGCCTGGAAGGAGATCGCAGATCACGTAATCCCGGATTTGCTCAGCGACCAGGGACCTGAGGCCAAAATTTGGTCCGCTGGCTGCTGTACAGGTGAGGAGGCCTACTCGCTCGCAATCTTGTGCGATGAATACTGCCGCAAGAATGATCTGCCGAGAAACTTCAAGATAGTCGCGACTGATCTCGATTCTGCCGCGTTGGAGGTTGCCAGTGCCGGGGTTTACCCGCGCACGATTGCGGATCAGATCGCTCCGGATCGCCTGCAGCGATACTTCCGCGTGCACAAGGACGGCTACGAAATTTTGGCAACTTTGCGAAGCAAGGTGTTGTTCTCTCGTCATGACCTGATCGATTCGCCGCCGTTTGTTTATGTCGACTTGCTCGTGTGCCGAAATGTGTTGATTTATCTCGACGGCGGTATGCAGGAGCGGCTGCTCGACAATTTCAATTTCTCGCTGCGTCGAGATGGCTATTTGTTCCTGGGCCCCAGTGAAAGCCTGGGCAACCGGCATGGTGCATTCCGAGTCGTGAATCGCGTGCACCGAATCTTTGCGAACCTCAAACGCCAGCTCTATCGGACCCCGGGCCAGATCGCAAGTTTCCCAACGCTGCGCTCTTACATGATCCCTACCGCGCCGCGGGTATCGCGCCGGTCGATGCAGACAGTCAAGGAGCGCGCGATGCTGACCGCCGCGATGCAGGACTTTCCGCAGTCATGTGTCATTGTGGTCGATGAGGACTGGAAGGTCCTTGACTCGGCCGGTCAGTTCAAGCGCTTCTTACGAATTGCTGATGAGGGTTTTTCAGCGGATCTGCTGTCGATGGTTCCGAACCGCGCTGCAGTTTCGCTCGGTTTGTGTTTGCGTAAGCTGTTGCCTGACCACGAATCGCAGGAAACCCTCACCCGCACACGGATTCCCTACGAGTCGGATCTTGGCAGCGGGTTCGCCGACGTATCCATGAGACTGCTGGAAGCGGAGGACGACTATCCCGGTTATTCGATAGTTCTGGTTTTCCGCGCCGATGACGGCGCCGAAGTGTCGGAGGGCGGTTCGTCCGGCCGGGTGCAACGAACCGCAGTCAATGACAAATACGTCGAGGAGTTGGAGCAAGAACTTGCAGATACGCAGGAGTTCCTGAAATCAACGATCACGGAGCTGGAATCGAGCAACGGCGAATTGCAGACCACGAATGAGGAGCTGTTGTCCTCGAACGAGGAGCTGCAGAGCACGTACGAGGAGATGCAGAGCGTCAACGAAGAATTGGTGACGGTCAACGCCGAGTTTCAAGTGAAGAACGAAGAGTTGTTGTCTCTGAACGCGGACGTCAACAGTTTGCTGGAAAGTTCAGAAGTCGCCACTATTTGGTTGGACCGGCAGGCATCGATTCGGAAGTTCACACCGAAAGTCGAAGAGATTTTCAATTTGGAGTTGTCCGATCAGGGTAGGCCGCTCGCGCACTTTACACCGTCGCTTAATCCGGAGGCATCATCAAAACTTGAGAACGCCATCGAGTCTGTGGCGTCCGGAGATATCGAATCGGCTGAGTTCGAAGGTCGCACAAAACAAGGCGTTTGGTTCAGTATTCGCGTGGTACCTTTTTTTAATGTCGAGCATGACCTGGGCGGTGCCGTCATCAACTTTGTTGATATCGACGCGCTCAAAAAGAGCCAGAGGGAACTTGAGGATCGGTCGGTTATTCTCGAGTCGATTCTTGAGAATACGATGGCGGGATTCTGGGACTGGTATCCGGAGGACGACTACGAATACATGTCGCCAGGTTTCAAGGCTATGTTCGGATATGCGGATCACGAGATGCCAAATCACCCCGATTCGTGGCAGAAGATCGTGCATCCGGACGATCTCGCCTCGGTTTTCGAAGTGTTCAATGAGCATATCGAAAGTCGGGGCGCGGTTCCGTACGACAATGCCGTACGTTACTTCCACAAGGATGGATCGATCATTTGGGTGCTGTGTCGCGGAAAGGTTGTGGAGTGGAGCGAAGACGACAAACCTTTGCGGATGATTGGTTCACATGTAGACATTACGCCGTTGAAGCGGGCGGAAGATGCGTTGCGTCGGTATGCAGAGGATTCTCGTCAATTGGCCTATGTGGCCTCGCACGACTTGCGCGAGCCGTTGAACACGATTCGCCACTTCGCGGATCTGTTGTTGGCAGAGCACTTCGAGGACCCGATGTCGGAGAAAGCACAATTGGTTTCTCGGATGGGTCGTGCGGCGAAAAATATGGAAGCGCTGGTCGCTGGACTGTTGGACTATGCGCGGCTCGACACCGCTGATATCTCTTTTGATTTCGTCTCGTTGGATGAGACGATGGCTGAGGTGCTCGACAATCTCGACAAGACGATTGCTGAGTCAGGTGCGAAGATCCATGTGAATGCCCTGCCGGCAGTTCGAGGGTCTGAGAGTCTCCTTCAGCAAGTGCTCATGAACCTCGTTAGCAATGCCTTGAAGTTTCGAAAAGACGACACAAAACCGGAGATTCGAATCACCGTGGACGAATCGCCCACGTTTATCGCTCTCAGCGTGTCCGACAACGGCATCGGCATCAGCTCGGAACACACTGGAAAGATTTTCGAGTTGTTCACAAGGTTGAATACCCGTTCGGACTATCCCGGATCAGGTATCGGCCTTGCGCTGTGTCGACGTATCGCCGATCTGCATGGTGGCTCACTAGACGTCACTTCCGAGTTGGGACGTGGCAGTCACTTCATGCTGCGCTTACCTCGAATTGAGGCATCAACATGAAACCACAATTCAGTGTCATGCTGATCGACGATAGCGATGACGATAACTTCATTCACGAGATCATCATCAAGAAGGTCGGGTTCGCCACGTCGATCAGCGTCTATCAATACGCTGAGGTCGCCCTCGAGTATCTCAAGATCGAGGATCGTGACGGCATCGATATCATCTTCCTCGATATCAATATGCCGCGAATGAATGGTTTCGAGTTTCTGGACGAGTACGCAAAGCTGTCACCCGAACAGCAGGCCCGTTGTCTCCTGTTTATGGTTTCGACTAGCTTGAATCCACAAGATAAGCAGCGCGCTGAAGACCATGGTGCGGTCACGGCCTTCATCGGTAAACCTCTGACGGTGAACGCCCTGGAAGAAGTGGTTACGGATTATCTTGACCGTCAGTGAATCGTAGCTCGCCGTCGCGCCATCAGATGTCTCAGAGTTTCGACAATCAATAACACCGTCGGTATAGCTAGCGCGAGCGAGAGCAGATACTTTGTCATCGCCGTGGACGGCAAAACCGAAACCAGGCCGCCTGCTGCAATCACGATAGGGTAGTGGACCAGATACACCCAGTACGAGATATCGTTCAGATATTTCATCAGTCGGCTGGATGAACGCCAGTAGATCTGAGCGGCGCCGAGTAGGCCGGTAGTGGCAAAGGCGCCTAGTAGGCCGTTCGCAAACCCAGCGATGAGACCGGTAACGAGGTCCGAGGTTTGCTCGTTTAAGAGTCGCGTCTGAGTCGACCAAACACTGAGCGGCAGCAGAACAATCGTGCCAGCGACCGCGAAACGCCAGTGCTGAGATTGCATCACGCGTACATCGCGGCGTGACTGTAGCCACCAACCCAACCCGAAAAAACCGAGCAACGCGAGTTGCATCCACGCATCGGTGCCTTGGCCTGTGCCGCCGATATAAGACAGGGCCATCGGAGTGCCCGCAGCCAATCCGAGCCAAATGCAGCCGCTGGCCTGAGTCAGTCGTGATCCGAGAACGGAATCCAGTGCAAACGGCCAGCGGGAAGATATGCGTTGCAACACACGATCGGCGAAAAAGGCTATCGCAGAAAACAGAATCAACGAAGCGAGAAACCACAAATGGTAGAGCTTGGACCAACGTAACCAGTGTAGCTCGCGTACGTACTGCCAACCCGCCGCAATCGATGCCTCGGTTGAAGTCACGACCGCAAACTCGTATGCCGCACGCGTGAGCGGTGTCAGGACCGCATAACCGACTAGCAGCGGAACACCAAGTCGTAGCCAACGATGCTGCCAAAAGGCGCGCGTACCTCGCCGTTGCAGCAACGCGGCACCGGCGAAGCCCGCAGTCACGAAGAACACCGGCATCGCGAAGGCATAAAGGCCAATCCCGACCCAGTCAAACCAGACACTCGACGCAGGATCATTGAAGCGGCGCGGCGATGTGACATACGGCAGCATCGCATGCCCAAACATCACTACCAGCATCATCGCGGTTCGCAATCGGTCGATTGCGAGCAAGCGCGCAGTGTGATTTGTAGTAATCGAGGACACGATGCCAGTCGAAACTCCGAGAGGTCTTGAGTCATTTTACTCAACGAAGGGCGTGTTCGGTCGCTATCCTACGAGAATCACGAGTTTCAAAGGACTGAGCATGAGAGGTTCACTTCTCGCCATTTTCCTACTGACAGCATTCGCGAGTTCGCCTGCATCAGCACAGGTGGATGAAAGTCAAAACGGCGCTTGGTACATGTTGTTTTGGAGCGCAAACTTCGAAGACAGCCGCTGGGGCGTTCAAGGTGACTTCCAGAATCGAAACTGGGACTCAGGTGGCGATCTTGAGCAGTGGCTACTACGTTCTGGCGTCACATACCGCCCCGATGGAAGTAAGAACCTGTACACCTTCGGCTACGCGAATATTCGCAGCGGCGTGTTCGGACCGAGCGACGCCAGCTCGCGCGAGGACCGGATTTACCAGGAGGCGCTGATCCCTCAGCGATGGGGTGAGCGCTGGCGAGTTCGCCATCGTTTGCGCTTCGAGCAGCGATGGGTGGACGGTCAGGATTTTCGCACGCGCTTTCGCTACGCGATCTTTGCCGATTATCCGCTGGGTGATAACAGTATGGACCCGGGCGCGTGGTATGCCGCTTTCTACAACGAATTGTTCATTAACGGTGAAACCGATATCGGCGACGGTCGAAGCGTCGATACGTACGACCGCAACCGAACGTATGTGGCGCTCGGCTACGTTGTCGGTAAGCGCAGCAAAGTCCAGGCCGGCTATATGTATCAGCACTCGCGAGGCGTCGAGAAAGGCCAGTGGCAACTGAGTCTTCACCAGACCTTCTAAGCGAGGTTCGTTCGGTTATGCTGCGTTCATGTCCACACAACCAGCCCTGGCGGCGATCCTTGAGGAGCATGCGCTCGGGGAGTTAATCGAAAAGCCCGAGTCGATCGGTGGTGGCGACTCCACGCCGGCCTACCAACTACAAACCACGCGCGGCCGATTCTTCGGGAAACGCGCCGGTTTGTCCCGTTGGGATCAACTCCGCTGCGAGGCTAACAATCTCGATGCAATTCGAGATACCAACACGATTCGGGTTCCCACTGTCATAGCCTGCGATCGCGTTGAGGATGAAGCCTGGTTGTTGCTTGAGTGGCTGGATGTCCGGCCACTACGTGGCAACCAGTTCGAGGCGCTCGGGAGATCGCTCTGCGATCTTCACAGAACGGACAGCTCACAGCCCGGTTGGCACGAAAACAATTGGATCGGCAATTCACCGCAGCTCAACCAACCGATGTCTGACTGGGAGACGTTCTACCTCGAGTGCCGGCTTCGACCGCAGATCGAATGGGCTGTCGAGGGCGGCATTCCGGCGACTCTTCGACGTTTACTTTACGCCCTGATGGACCGGCTCTCCGACCTTCTGGGGGAGCACTCACCGCCGGTATCTCTGACGCATGGAGACCTTTGGGGAGGCAATGTCGCGATGGCAGATTGCCCGGTGACCTACGATCCAGCCTGTTTCTTTGGTGATCGAGAGATGGACTTGGCGATGGCCCGTTTGTTCGGCGGTTTCGATGAGCATTTTTTCGCCGCCTATCTTGAGGCGTGGCCATTGCCGCCTGGTTGGCAGAAAAGAGTCGATTTGTACCAGATATACCACCAGTTGAATCATTTAAACCTGTTTGGGGGTATTTATGTCGATTCCTGCCGCCGCACTGTCGAGCGGTTGCTCTCCCGGATCTGATCTGTCAGATACCACCAAAACTGCTTGACCTCGCAGATTCGAATCTTCATAGTTATACATCTTCGAATATTCGAAGATATTAAGACGTCTTCAACATAAGCTGCAGCGAGGCAGCACCTGAAGACACAGGACTAAGACATTTTGCGGAGTGGGGACTCATGCCGAATCGTCAATTAGTGGCCAGAGAATTGGCCGAGGTCTTTAAGCTCCTGTCGCATCCCGACCGCGTTCGGATTATCGAGGAGCTGGCCAGCAGCGAACTCGATGTCAACGGGCTCGCAGAGCTGCTGGAGTTACCTGGCACTAGGGTTTCACAACACCTGGCAAAACTAAAGGCGCACCGCGTTGTCGAGGAACGACGCGACGGTCGCCATCATTTCTATCACTTGAAACAGCCGGACCTCGCGCGATGGATCGTCGATGGTCTGACTTTTGTTGAAGGGCGGTTGCTTGGGGTCAGCGAGGGCCAGATCGCAACCGTTCGTGAACTGTGGGCTGGGTCTAGCTGACCTTGAGCTAAGGAGATAATCATGCCGAGATTCGCTACCGGAGTTGTCGACTTTCAGAAGCGGGTGTATCCGCAGAAGAAAGATTTATTCGAGAAACTGGCTACGGGTCAGTCACCCGAAGCGTTGTTCATCACTTGTTCGGACTCGCGAATCGAGACCGCGATGATCACGCAGACCGAACCGGGAGAGCTATTCATCTGTCGGAACGCTGGCAACATCGTGCCGCCGCATACCAACCAAACAGGCGGTATGACGGCCTCGATCGAATTTGCTGTCGCCGCGTTACAGGTACCACACATCGTGGTCTGCGGACATACGGAGTGTGGGGCGATGAAAGGCGCTATGAACCCGGAGGGTCTCGATAGCTTGCCGCACGTCAAACAGTGGTTGAGTTATTCGCGAGCTGCGGTTGAGGTTGTGGATACGGTTGCCGGCGACTTGTCCCCCGAAGCGCGGATGCAGCGACTGCTCGAGGAGAACGTCAAGTTACAGCTGCAGCATTTGAAGACGCATCCATCCGTTGCAGCGAAACTCGCGACCGGCGATGTGAGTCTGCATGGCTGGATCTATGACATTAAGACTGGCGGCGTTATCGCATTGAATGAAGCCACCGGCAAGTTCGAGTCGGTTGATGCTCGGTATGCAGGTGAGATCGCGCATGCAGCGACTCACAAGTGCAGCGCCTGAGGAGGAGCAGCATGAAATTCTTTGATACGTCCAATTTGCGCGGTGATATTTACGGCGGTCTGACCGCTGGTGTGGTCGCATTGCCGTTAGCCCTGGCTTTCGGTGAGGCGTCCGGCGCGGGCCCGATTGCCGGTCTCTGGGGCGCGATTTTCGTCGGTTTCTTCGCTTCACTGTTCGGTGGCACCGGATCTCAGATCTCGGGTCCCACCGGCCCGATGGTCGTAGTGTTTGCTGGCATCTTTGCGTCCCTCTCGGGAAATCCAGCGCTGGTGTTCGCCGCCGTTGTACTTGCGGGCGTGTTCCAGATCGTTATGGGTGTGTTCCGACTCGGGCAATACATCAGGCTGGTCCCGTACCCCGTGATTTCCGGTTTCATGAGCGGGATCGGTGTGATCATCATCGCGTTGCAGGTGTCTCGACTGTTCGGTCATGAACCTGACGGTGGTGGCACGATCCCGGCATTGACCGCGATACCAGGAGCGGTTGTAGATCCTGTGTTCCCCGCGCTGATCATTGGTGCGGTGAGCCTTGGCATCGTCTTTCTATGGCCGAAGCGCTGGGGTGCCATCATTCCGAGTGCGCTCGCCGCACTGGTCATCGGCACGGTGCTAAGTCTGTTCTTGCCGGGTGCGCCGATTCTTGGTGATATTCCGACTGGTCTCCCGGAGCTGGTAATTCCGGCTATCCCGACCGACAAAACCACTGCGTTTTTGGTGCTGGAGGCGGCTTTCATACTTGCCATCCTCGGCGCAATTGACAGCCTGCTGACATCTCTGGTTGCGGACAACATGACCCGCACTCGTCACAACTCCGACAAAGAGCTGGTTGGCCAGGGAATCGGCAACACCATTGCCGGCCTGTTCGGTGCCATTCCGGGCGCGGGTGCGACCATGCGTACCGTTGTCAATATTCGTACGGGCGGTGAGACCAAGATTTCTGGCATGTTGCATGGTTTGGTGTTGTTGGCCGTGGTGTTGGTCGTGGCGCCACTCGCAGCGCGTATCCCGCATGCGGTGCTTGCCGGTATTCTGATCAAGGTCGGCTGGGACATCATCGATGTGAACTACATTAAGCGTGCCCATCGCGGTCCGCGCTGGGACCTGGCGCTGATGGCGCTGGTGCTCGGCTTGACGGTGTTCGTTGATCTGATCACGGCAGTCGCCGCCGGTGTTGTTATGGCCTCGCTTGCTTTCGTCAAGCAGCTCGCCGACAAGCAGTTGGAAGAGGCACAGGCGGAGGGCACGCAGGCGCGCATTTCCGAAGAAGAGGAAGCTTTGCTGAAGTCGGCTGATAACCGAGTCATGTTGTTCGACTTTGGTGGACCGTTGAGCTTTGGCGCAGCAACTGACCTTGGTCTGATGATTCGCGAGCGAGTCAAGGACGGAGGCAATGCACTCATCCTTGATTTCCATAGAGTGTCTTTCCTTGATGTGTCTGCGGCACGCGCCGTAGAGACTGTCATTTGTGATGCCAAACAGATGAATCGAACGGTTTATACAACCGGTATGAACGATGAGGTCCAGCGGATTTTGCATGTGATGGAGGCCGATCATTGTTTGCCGCCTGATACGCACTTCCAGCATCGGGTCGACGCGATTCGCGCTGCGGTCAAGCAAGTATTGAAGGATGACGACGCGGGGGGAAAGCCTCAAATGGGTAAACCGGCGCCAGCCGCCGGGTAAGAGGCTTGTTTGATTGACCGGGGCGTGCATAGTGTACGCCCCGGTTTTTTTTTGTTCGTTACGACATGCTGAGAACGCCACGACTGTCGTTTATCCTGATCATGGTGACCGCCGCACTGCCGGTGCTGTGTGTGTTGTTGAATCACTGGCTCTCTATTCGCGGCGGCTACATCCCGGATTGCATCCCATACTTCGAAGGCTGCACCTCAATCAGCTCGACGGGTCGTCACGGCGTGAGCTATTGGTTGTTCAAGGCGATGATGTTGCCGCAGGCGCTGCTACTCTTTGTGTTTTGGCGAGCCTTGGAGGCGCGGTTCCGTGAGTCGGGTTCGCATGGCGTTTGGATGTTGCGGGCGGGCGCTGCGGGTGCACTGTTTCTGGTGCTCTACACCGTGTTTCTTGGATCGTCGGGTGATGTTTATCGACTGATGCGCCGATACGGTGTGTTTGTCTTTTTTCTTGGATCGCTCGTCGCGCAGGTGATCGCTACCCTGCGTCTTGCACAGCTAAACGATGCTACCGCGCGCTGGCCAAAGGTCGTGCAGCAGTCTCTGTTAGTGCTGATGATCTTGCTTGCATTAGCAGAGGTGCCTCTCGGTCAGTTCGGTCTCGCCGATGACGCGGCGGAGAACGTCATCGAGTGGAACTTCTCATTGCTGATGCAGCTGTGGTTTGCCAGTTGGTTACTGCCGGTTGGTCGCTCGCCCCGCTGGGTTACAGCTGGACGACTCGGGAAGGTGCATCATCCGCTTCGTTGAGCAGTGCGATTTGTACCGACAGCGGTGCTGGTTTGGCAAACAGATAGCCCTGGGCATATGTGACACCCAGCTCTCGGAGTGTCTTGGCTTCGGTCTCGGTCTCGACGCCCTCGGCGATCAACGGAATATTCAACGCTTCCGCGAGTGACGCGATGGTCTGCAGAATCGCGATCCGTGCCTTGTTCCGATCCACCTGTCGAACGAACCGGCGATCCACCTTGAGCACATCGATCGGTAGCTCCTGCAAGTAGTTCAGCGATGAATAGCCTGCACCGAAGTCGTCGAGCGCGATGCGAATTCCCGCACGCCTCAACGCGTTCAGTGTCTTTTTCGCGAAGGCCAGATTGCTGATCAAAACCGTCTCTGTCAGTTCGAGTTGCAGACAACTTGGCGGTAGCGATTCGCGCTGCAACGCCGCTGCTATGCGAGAGGGTAGGTCTCCCTCCAGAAGTTGACGGCTTGAGATATTGACGCTGACGAACGCATCGTCCTCGAGCTTGCCGGCAGAGCGTGCGCTCGCAAGGCCCCGCAGTGCGAGTTCCAGAACACGATCCCCCAGTGAAACGATGAGATCGCTGCGTTCAGCGGTCGCCAGGAATTCACGCGGTGCAATAATGCCGCGGTCCTTGTCGTGTAGCCGAACCAGGGCTTCGAGCCCTTGCAGCTTACGATCCTTTAGTCGAACGATGGGTTGGAAGAACGGAACGACACCGCCGTTTTCGAGTGCGTCGCAAATCAGCTCTACCGTACGACTCGGCTTGCCCTTACTGGCGCCAGCGCGATGAGCGCTGTCATTTTTCTCATGGTCGATGGACACGTCGCGGTGGGTCCCCGCGAGCCGAATGGGGTTGTCGAATTCATCTCTTTCGCACTGGCCGGTGCAACGAATCCACTGAATCGCTCCGCGTGCGGTTTGTAGTCGGTAGTCGATGGCTAACCGCGGCGTAGCCCCTGACAGATGGTCGCGAATCGCCGCCATCAGTCGAACTCGGTCTGCTGCGACAACGTGTTCGAGCCACGGTTCGAGTCCGAGCGCATCGTAGGTTTCCGGCAAGCCTGTGTGTCGTGCCCAACCTGGAGAGAATTTCAAGGCACCGGTGACGATGTCCCAGAGCCAATAGGTCTGACCTGCGTCGTCGAGAATCCGCGAGATCGTTGTCGCGCCATCCTGATCACCGCTGCGCTTATTCATCGTACGAATGAGCGTCAGGAGCTTGCGTGCTTGCGGTGTATGGGCTCTTGGTAGTCGATCGCTCTCGAGACCGGCGCGTCCCTCGGACAAGACGGAGAGTAAATATGCCTGGATCTGCTCCAGGTCCTTCGCTAAGTCTGCACCCTGATCAGCTGACATCCCGGTCTGCCTCTTGGTGGATTGTGAACCCCGGACTGTGTCAGTCCTCGTCGTCGGGTTGTTTTCTTCCCTGTGGGGTGGAAGCGTCCTGCTTCGCGGTTACTTTAGCGCGATTTCATCGACGAATACCAGTTGAATTCTAACTTTTCCGTCGGTTTGTCTAAGTTTTGATAAATTGATGTGCAAGATTCAGTGATTACCCTGAGTGTCTTTTTCTGGTTCGTGATGGCTCATATCGTGCACCGTTCGGTGATTAGAGTCAGCATGCTCTGCCAATTCCTGATGTCCGTCCGGATGGGCGTGCTGGTCATGAGACATCAGTGTCGAAGCCATTGCGAATGTAGCGATTCCGACGCTCAGGCCACCAGCCAATTTGCGGCCGGATCGTCGCAACGTGTGTTCGGTCAGCGTACCGAGCGTCAGCAATGCGGGCAGGGTACCCAGCCAGAACAGGCTCATGATCAATGCACCTTGCCATATGCCGCCTGCGCCAACCGCCAGCGCGGCGACGCCCCACAGCAGTCCACACGGCAACGCGCCCCATAGAATCCCGGCGCCAAATGCACGGCGACGCGTCGTCATCGGTAACACATGCCTTACCAGCGGCGACAACGATTGCCAGACCCGGCGCCCTACCGCATCGAGTGCGTTGCTACGCAGTGCGCCCAGCAGGCGCAGGCCGAGTAATAGGAGTGCGAGCGATGCGATCAGTCGCAAGACCAGGCCGGTTTGTTCTGCCGGGCCGATTTGCAGCGTCGCGAGTCCTGCGAAACCTGCAATCGCCCCAAGCGTGATGTAAGTGAAGAGTCGTCCGGCGTGATAGGCCGCGCGCCGCTGCCAGTCGAGTGATGCAGCACCGGCAGAATTCTCAAACACGGAGACAATGGGGCCGCACATTCCGGCGCAGTGGGCGCTGCCCGTAAAACCCGCGATCAGCGCCGCCAGAGCCAAAGCCAGTGTCATGTATTGTTCCTTTCGTTGCGCGACGGCGCCGTATCGTCATCGAGAAGAATACGAACCGCCGGACTGTCCATATCGTCGAATTGCCCCTCGCGAACTGCCCACATGAATGCCCACGTAAACAATCCGGCAATAAAGAGCGCGAGGCCGATCAACAGCAACAGAATTGTCATGGTGTGACCTTCGGCCAGTCGGCTGGTGGTGTCGCCAGTTCGTTAGTGCTCTGCAGCGATTCGGGTTTCTCGGTCTTGCCGAGTCGCAGTGCATTCCAGACCACCAGGAGTGAGCTGGCTGTCATACCGATCGCCGCCATCCACGGCGAGATCCAACCGAGCGCTGCCAGGGACACGCCCATCGCGTTGTAAGAGGCTGCCCAAGCGAGACTCAAACGGACCGTCGTTGCGCTGCGCCTCGCGAACGCAATAACTTCCAATAGTGGGGCGAGCGATTCGCCCACGATGATGGCGTCTGAGCTTGCGCGCGCGAGCGCAGTGCCAGAGCCAATCGCAATCGCCGCATCGGATTGTGCAAGCACCGGGGCGTCGTTAGCGCCGTCCCCAACCATAACGACGGTCTGTCCGTCGGCACGCAGGTTCTCAACCAGTTGCAGTTTGTCGGCTGGCGTGTGGCGCGCATGCCAGGATTCAATATCGAGCTGCTTGGCAACCGCTGCGACTGCCGCTCGGCCGTCACCACTGCTGATAACCACTGTGTGGCCTTGCTCGCGCAAGGAACGGACAGTCTGAATCGCGTCCGCGCGTAACGCATCCACGATCTCAAACCGCGCAACGATCCCGTGTTCATCACCCAGAAAGATCCCGCCGTCGTCCGGACACTGGGTAGCAGAGAGCGCGGTGACAAAAGCGCTGTGTCCGATCCGGTAGCGCTTTCCGTCGATGATGCCGGAGACGCCAGCGCCAACTCGAATGGTGCTCGGGGAGTCTGCCAATGTCGCTGCATCTTGAAACGGCTCGAAAGCCGCCGCAATGGAATGCGGGCTGTCTTGCTCCAGTGCCGCAGCGATAGCGAGGACATCGCTGCGAGAAAACCCGGCTCTAATCCGGTCAACTGCTTTGATGCTGGGCCGGCCCTGCGTCAACGTGCCCGTCTTGTCAAAGACAAAAACTGTGTGCCGCTTGATCACTTCGAGAATTCTGGCCTGGGTAAGCAAGACGCCGCGCTTGGCGAGTGTGGTTGCAGTCACGGCCAATGTCGTCGGTGTGGCCAACGCCAATGCGCACGGACATGCGACGATCAGCACCGACAGCACCACCGGTATGATGCGGCTCGGATCGATCAAGGACCAGACGACACCGGTAACGAGCGCGATACATAGCACCGTGATAACAAATGGCGTCGCGAGTCGGTCTGCGATGTTCTGCAGTGTGCCGCGGTCCGACTGAGCACGTTCGACTAATCGGGTGATGTCACCCAGAAAAGTCTGCGCACCGGTTTGCGTCACGCGCAACGTCAACGAGCCGGACAACACACGAGTGCCTGCAAGTACCTTGTCGCCGATCTTGCGTGACACCGATCGAGACTCACCGGTTATCAATCGCTCATCGAGACCAGCGGCGCCGTGGGTCACAACACCGTCTGCGGCGATGATATCGCCAGGCTCGACCGCGAGGAGGTCATCTTGTTGTACGTGGTCTCGCGCGATGGTCTGCGACTGACCTTCCGCACTGATCCGTACTGCCGACGCTGGCAGCAACGCCGCGATCGCCTCACCTTGATCATCAGCGCTATGTCGCGCTCGCATTTCGAGAAACCGGCTGACGCACAGCAATCCCACAAACATCGCAATGGAGTCGAAGTACACAGCATCGGCATGAGTCAGCGTGTTGATTGCTGAGGCCGTGAACGCCAATGTCAGTGCAAGCGATACAGGGACATCCATTCCTGGTTTGCCGAACCTGAGCCCACGCAGCGCTCCCTTGAAGAACGGCACTGCTGCATAAAACATGATCGGTAGAACGGTAACCAGACTGGCGACCCGCAGCAGGGTGATGGTCGAGGTTTGCATGCCATGAAATTCGCCTGCGTATAAACCCGCCGCGAGCATCATGGCTTGCATACCGAAAATTCCGGCAACGACCAGTCGTTTGATTGCGCTGCGGTAGTCTTCGCGCTCCTGGTCACTGGTTTGGCCGGCAATGACCGGTTGTGGCTCAAAACCGACTCTGGATAGACATCGCAACAGGTCTCCAAGACCGGCGGATCCGCGAGGCCATGTCACGTTCAAACGACGGGTGCCGGAGTTGGCGGCAACATCGATACTATCGAACCGGGATTGCAATATTTCGCTGGCGAGCCAAACACAGGCAGGGCAGTACAAGTCACTGATGTACACGATGGCCGTTTGCTGATTGTCCTGCTGTGTCACAAACGGTGCGGCGATGTCACGGTCGTTGTAGATCTCAAATTTGTTCTCGGCAGGTCGAAGCGTGGCCGCTTGTGCCTGCTCACGATGCGCATAGAAGTTCGCAAGGCCAGCATCCTCGATGAACATCGCCGCCGCCTGACAGCCCGTGCAACAGAACACTGCCCGTTTGCCTCGGATCGTCGATGTGAAATCGGTTCCGTGCGGTACTTGATCGTCGCAGTGGTAGCAGCGCTGCATGACTATTCCGAAACTTCGGCCTGTGCCTGGCGTAACGTCTTGCCGATGATCGGGTCCGGGTGACTCAGCGCTATGCTGATGGTGACGATACAACCCAGCACCGTCAGTGCCGGAATAGCGACGACCAGCCAAACCATAGGGAATCGGTACCAGGGCTTGGGTCCGGTTTGGTTATCTTTCATCGACTAACTCCTGATGGGCCGCGAAAACGGCTGTCCTCTCGAACCAAAACGCTTTGATCCGTGGCGTCGCGCAAAACAAAGGTAATGGTCTGGCCGCTAGCGACGGACTCATGCGGGGCATAGACGGCAACAGGCCATTTCGACGTCGTGTTTGCAGGGATCGAAATGGTCGTGCCGGTGCTGATGGCAATGCCGTTGATTCCGGACACCTCGAGCACGTAGCTCTGCTCCTGATTGGTCTTGTTGATCACATGCAACAGGAATGTGTTTTCTATGCCTCGCAATCCGATGTCACGGTAAAGGGTGTTGCGGTCGCGAAGGACATCGACGATCACGTCGGGCTTGTTGATCAGTGAGTACAGGAACAGTGTGACCAGAGCACCGAGTACTGCCGTGTAAATCAGTATTCGCGGTCGAATGATACGCGTTTTCTTTCCTTCGAGTGCATTCTCGGTCGTGTATCGGATCAGCCCGCGTTCATAGCCCATCTTGTCCATGACCACATCGCAGGCGTCGACGCATGCGGCGCAGGCAATACACTCGTATTGAAGCCCCTCACGGATATCAATGCCGGTCGGGCAGACCTGCACACACAGCGTGCAATCGACACAATCACCCAATGCATCTTCACGAGGTTTTTTCCTGCTACGCCCGCCGCGCGGTTCACCGCGAGCGGCATCGTAAGTTACGACCAGCGTATCCTTGTCGAACATCGCGCTCTGGAAGCGAGCATAGGGACACATGTATTTGCAGACCTGCTCTCGCATGAAACCGGCGTTGCCGTAGGTCGCGAAACCATAGAACAGGACCCAGAAGGTCGCCCATCCACCGATGCTCAAATCGCCTATCTGCGCGGCGAGTTGTCTGGCCGGTACGAAGTACGCGACGAAACAGAATCCGGTGAACAGCGAAAGAACGATCCAGGCCGTTTGTTTCGCCGACTTGCGCCAGACCTTATTGAAGGTCCACGGAGCACGGTCGAGCTTCATACGCTGGTGACGATCGCCTTCCAGCCAGCGTTCGATCAGCACGAATGCTTCTGTCCATACGGTTTGTGGGCAGGAATAACCGCACCAAAGCCGCCCTGCCAGTGCCGTAAAAAAGAACAGACTGACACCGGCGATCACCAGTAGTAGCGCCAGCAACAGAAAATCCTGGGGCCATAGGGTAAGAGAGAAGATGTAGAACTTGCGGGCGGGCAAATCGAAAAGAATCGCCTGACGACCGTCCCACTGCAGGAACGGACCGATGTAGAAAATGCCGAGCAACACCACCATCGCTAGTCGGCGCAACGATGTATAGCGACCCTTTACCTGTCGCGGATAGATCTTCTCTTCACTTTGATACAGGCCCGTCGATGCCGACTTGACTGCCGTGTTCATGATTCAGGCCGCGCTTGAGTTGTGCGAGACAGGCGCATCGCGAGAGTGGCAGAGGCCGCGCTACCCATCCAGAAAAAGAAAAACAACATGGCGTAGCCTTGTTCACGACTTTCGCCCAAGTTGATCGCTGAAGTCTCCAGGAGATCGACCGGATCGATCAGTCCGAAGAACAGAAGGCTCATGAGTGCGGCGACCAGGAATGAAATCCAGATCACGATCGCAATTTTCTGGCGAGATTGCGGCCACTGTTTGGCACCAGGACCGCGTGCGACACCAGTGTGTTCACTTGTCGCCATAAGAACCATCGCCGTTTTCAGGCTCGCTCGTCGAAGATGACAGACTGACAACGTAGGCCGCGATCAATCGGGCGCGGTCTGCTCCCAGCAAGGCTTCGTGCGCTGGCATTTTTCCCTGCCGACCTTCAACGATCGTCTGGCGTACGATTGTCGCGCTACTGCCATAGAGCCAGATGTCATCATTCAACCGCGGCGCGCCGAGAATGGTATTGCCTTCGCCATTCGGGCCGTGGCAAGCCGAGCAGGTCGCCGTGTAGGTCGCATGTGTCGCGGAGGTTTTGTCGACGCCGGTCGACAGGTTTCGCACATAACTGACCATCGCATCAATCGCAGCATCGTCGCCGAGCGCAGCACCCATCGGCGGCATGATGCCGTTTCTGCCTTGCAGGATACTGCGTTGGATGTCCGCAAAGGTCTCGCCGTAAAGCCAGTCGGCGTCCGCCAGGTTCGGGAACCCAGCCGCACCATAGCCGAGTGAGCCGTGACACTGCGAGCAGTAATTCGAAAACAGGCTCTTGCCGGTGCTTAGTGCATGCGCGTCCTGCACGAGTTGAGCCGGTTCCATATCTCGGAATGCAGCAAAGATCTCTGCATAGCGTGCCTCCGCGGCTGAGATTTCCGAATCGTACTGTGCGTATTGCGACCAGGATGCTGTGCCGGCCACGTTTCCGAGACCCGGGTAAACCACGAGATAACCACCACTGAAGACCAGCGTGAGGATGAACAGCCCCAGCCACCAGCGAGGCAGTGGCTCGTTGCGCTCGGTCAGTCCATCCCAGCTATGTCCGGTCGTCCGGTCTTCTTCGGTCGGTTCTGGCCCCTGGCGTCCTGACCATAGGATCAGCCAAAGGGTTGCGACGAACGTCACCACCGTGCCGATGATGACATACAGGCTCCAGGATGGGCTCATGTTGATTCTCCAGTCGGCGGTTTAGGGTCGTCTTGTAATGGCATCTGTGCCGCCACGTCGAATTCGCTCTTGCGGCCGCGGCTGTATGCCCAGGCCGTGAGCAAAACGAAGAAGATGAAAACCATGGCAGTGATCAAGCCGCGAAGTACTCCGAGTTCCATAATCATCGCGCTGATCTCGCGAGGCCGAGGCCTTGCAAATAGGCGACCAGAGCATCCATTTCGGTCTTGCCCGCCACTGCAGCCGAGGCGCCCTCGACATCGGCATCACTGTAGGGGTCTCCCAACATTTGCAACGCGCGGATTTTTCGCGCCACAAGGTCACCATCAACCATTGCCTCGTTAAGCCACGGATAGGCAGGCATATTCGACTCGGGAACCAACTCGGTCGGCTTGGTCAGGTGGATCACATGCCACTCGTCGCTGTAACGACCGCCGACTCTGGCAAGGTCTGGTCCAGTGCGTTTGGAGCCGAACTGAAACGGACGATCGTAAACCGACTCACCGGCGACGGAATACGGACCGTAACGTTCGGTCTCCGACCGAAAAGGTCGAATCTGCTGAGAGTGACAGCCATAGCACCCCTCGCGGACGTAGATGTCGCGTCCGGCTAGTTGCAGTGCCGGATACGGCTCAACGCCCTCGATAGGATCTGTGCCCGCGCCACTCGCCATCAGCGGCAGAATTTCGATTAATCCGCCGACCGAGATGACAAGAATGACGAGTACGCTCATTAGCCGAACGTTCTTTTCCAGTGTTTCATGTTTCATCGTCGTCCCCTTATGCCGGCAGTGCCACTGGAGCCGGTTCCGGCGCCTTACGTGGGATCGTGCGGTACACGTTGTAGACCATAATCAGCATGCTCGCGAAGAAGATCAGTCCGCCCAGCAAACGGATGCCGTAATACGGGTAGGTGAACTTCAGCGATTCAATGAAGCTGTAGGTCAACGTGCCGTCGGTGTTTACCGCGCGCCACATTAAGCCCTGCGCGATGCCGGACACCCACATCGATGCCGCGTACAACACGACGCCAATCGTCGCCATCCAGAAGTGCATATTGATCAGGCGCGTCGAGTACATCTTTTCGAGTCCGTATAACTTCGGAATCAGGCAGTACAGTGAGCCGATGGTCATCATGGCGACCCATCCCAGTGCGCCCGAGTGCACATGGCCGATTGTCCAGTCCGTGTAGTGCGAGAGCGCGTTGACGGTCTTGATCGACATCATCGGACCCTCGAACGTCGACATGCCGTAGAACGACAGTGACACGATCATGAACTTGAGAATCGGGTCGCTGCGCAGTTTGTCCCAGGCACCCGACAGCGTCATGATGCCGTTGATCATGCCGCCCCATGAGGGTGCGAGCAGGATGATCGAAAACACCATACCGAGCGATTGCGCCCAGTCCGGCAGTGATGTGTAGTGCAAATGATGTGGACCGGCCCACATGTAAATTGCGATCAACGCCCAGAAGTGAACCACGGACAAGCGATAGGAATAGATCGGTCGGCCCGCTTGCTTCGGAACGAAGTAGTACATCATTCCAAGAAAGCCGGCAGTCAGGAAAAAACCGACCGCATTGTGGCCATACCACCACTGCATCATCGCATCGACGACACCGCTATAAATCGGATACGACTTCGTGAGCGACACCGGGATGGCAAGGTTGTTGAAGATGTGCAGAATCGCAACCGTCAGGATGAAAGCTGCAAAAAACCAGTTGGCGACGTACACGTGTTTGACTTTGCGTTGTGCGATCGTGCCGAAGAACACGACGGCGTAACTGATCCATACGATGGCGATCAGAAGGTCGATCGGCCATTCCAGTTCGGCATACTCTTTACCCTGCGTGATTCCCAGCGGTAACGTGATCGCCGCCAGCAGAATCACAACCTGCCAACCCCAGAACGTAAATCCGGCAAGCTTGTCGAACGCGAGTCGTGCGTGACATGTCCTTTGGACCACGTAGTACGAGGTTGCGAACAAGGCACTGCCGCCGAATGCGAAGATCACGGCGTTGGTGTGCAGTGGTCGCAATCGGCTGTAGGTCAGGAACGGCAAGTCGAAGCTGAGCCATGGCCAGATCAGCTGTGCGGCAATTAAAACGCCCACTAACATGCCGACAACGCCCCACAGCACAGTGGCCAGTGCGAATTGGCGCACCACAGTGTCGTTATAGGTTGCTGAATTTTGCATAGATCGATGTCCCGGTTGTTTTCGCAAACCATGCGCCGAGAGCCATTCCCGACATGTGTGAAATGCTAAGTTCGAAATCGGACCGTCAAAATGACCTAGGTCAATTTCCAACCGTTTTCGACTTGTTAGAGTGCCGACTGATAATTCCCGGAATTGGGGTAGGACGAATATGGAAATGGTCACCGAAACATCGCCATTACGTTTGCGGCGACAGTTCGGCGTCGCAGCGCCGCCACTAGGGTTGTCAGCCGAGTTTGATCAGTTCGATCCGGCACGCGGAGCAGCCACATTCCGCGATGCGATGACCGAAGCGAATGAGCAGTTGATCCCGGCGCGACTGGCGCTGACCGTGCAGCTGCCGTTTTGCGCTTCCTTGTGCTATCACTGCGCCCGCACCAAGAAAGTGACTCGCAATGCCCGGCTGATGTCGAACTACATGGATTCCATCTGCCACGAGATTCGCGAAAAAAGCGATCTGCTGGATGAGGACCGATTGGTGGATCAATTGTGGTTTGTGGGCGGTTCGCCGATGTATCTCGGCAACGCGGTATTGGGTCGAGTCATGGCAGAAATCGCTGAGAATTTCTCAATCTCCGGGTCTACTCGACGGTTCTTTTTTATCGAACTCGACGCGCGAACTTCGACGCCGCAGCACGTGGCGCAACTATCCATGCTCGGGATGAACGCCTTGCGGCTGTGGGTTCCCTCGATGTCCGCCTCTGTGCAAAAAACGATTAACCGCCAGCAGTCTACCGAGGCGTTGTCTTCGCTGGTCATGGCGGCGCGTCGCACAAGCTATCGCGACGTCACACTGGCGACGCGTATCGGATTGCCGATGCAGACGCTGGAGAGTCTTGAGGTCGATATTGACTGGTTCGGAGATCTCGCTCCGGACAACTTGATTGTGGAGCGCTATCAGCACCGGCCTGGTCGCCACGCGGCGCAGCGACTGATCCCGCGCAAACTGTTGCCTGAAAACGAGCAAGTCGATGATATGGAACAGATGGTGCGCGAGCATCTTGAGGTTGCCGGGTATCACCATTTGGGCCTCGGGCATTTCACACGCGAGGGTAGTGTGTTGTTTGACGCGAAACGGGATGGACATCTACAACGCGGCCTGATGGGTTACATGCCGGGAGCGGGTACGGATATGCTCGGATTCGGCGCCGGTGCGGTGTCGCGGCTCGAGGATCAGTTGTTCCGCGCACCGTCTGACGTGGGGTCATACATGAGTAGCGTTACCAACGGCGCGCTCGGGATCGGATCCGGCGTAGCGCTAGACGATGCAGGCCGTCGGGCGAGTTTCATCGTGGAGCGCATCTTGTGCGACGGCGTCTGCCATGAAAAAGATTGGTCGGTTTGTTTTGACGAAGCGTTCGAGGGCTTTGTCGAGGCTCTGATGCCGCATATAGAGCCCATAATTTTGGACGGCATGCTGACACGTGACTCGCAAAGTTTGACACTCACAGCAAAGGGTCAGGAAAACCTCAAAGATATCGTGACTTGCTTCGAGAAATCGTTGTAAACAATTCTGCCTGAATAACACCGTTGACACACTTCCTCTGTTAACCTTGCGGGGCTAGCAGGCGAGGTGAGGTTATGGGGACCAAATCGCCGGTTCTGCAGGGACAGGAAATCAATGCCAAGTGTAGCGGCTGTCAGGTCGGGCATTTTTGTCTTGCGGCGGGATCGGATTCAAAGACTCTGGAGCAACTCGACGGGATGCTTGTCGTCGACTCGTGCATCGCGAGTGGCGCACATGTGGCTCGTCGCGGTGATACATTTCGCGGCGTGCTGGCGGTGCGGCGGGGCTGCTTCAAGAGTTACCGCATCGATCGAGAGGGTCGCGAACAGGTCCGGCGCTTTCACTTCCCTGGTGAGCTAATTGGTCTCGATGCTGTCAGCGGCGGTGTTTATCAGGACAATACCGTCGCGCTTCAAGACGGCGCAACGTGTGAGATCGACTATCAACAGTTGCTGAATCTGTCGCAATGCGCCAAGGGTCTGCAGCAGCAGCTCTTTCGCCTGTTTTCTGGTCAACTTGCCGAGACGCAACTGCACGCCGGAGAATTTTCGGCCGAAGAGCGCATCGCCGCTTTTGTCTGCAACATTTCCGAGCGCTTGTCCGCGCGCGGTTACGACTCGGACAAGTTTGAGTTGTCTATGTCGCGCAACGACATTGGCAACCACCTGGGTCTCGCGACAGAAACCGTGAGTCGGGTGTTCTCAAGGCTCCGATCAGCCGGTGTTCTGAACGTTCGGCGAAAGCACATCACGATCCTGGATAGAATGGCGCTGTTGCAGCTGGCAGAAGCGCTAACCGATCACTGACACCGCAGACTGACGCGGAAAAAATTCCATTTGAAGCGGTGACCTTCGTCGTCAGGGCGGATACCATGGCGGCGATCGTAGTGGAGTTTCTCTAATGTTTGATGTTTCGCCGATGCCGGGAGATCCGATCCTGGCTTTGATGGCCGCCTACCGTGAAGACGATTCTCCCAATAAGGTGGATCTTGGCGTCGGTGTTTATCAAGACGACGATGGCAATACTCCGGTGCTGAGAGCGGTCGCGCATGCCGAACAGCGGTTGCTGGAGTCGCAGACGACCAAAAGCTATGTCGGCATCGCCGGTTTCGAAGACTTCAACGGGCAGATGCAGGCCATGCTTTTCGGCGAACGCCATGCCGCTTTGGCCGACCGACGAGTGACGACGGTACAAACCGCGGGTGGTTCTGGTGGCCTGCGGGTCGCGGGTGAGTTGATTGCGAGTTTACGGCCGGATGCCACGATCTGGGTGCCGACGCCGACCTGGGCAAACCACACGCCGTTGCTAGGCTCGACGGGGCTGGAACTGAAGTCCGTTCGCTACTACGACACCGCGACAGGCGAGTTGGACGCCGACGGCCTGATTGAGGATGTCGCCAATATTCCAGAGGGCGACGTGTTGTTGTTGCATGGATGCTGTCACAACCCAACCGGCGCCGACCTGACGCCGGAACTTTGGCAGGCATTGACTGAAATTTGCGTGCGCAACCGGCTTTTGCCTTTCGTCGACACGGCCTATCAAGGCTTTGCGGATGGGTTAGAGCAAGACGCGGCGGGTGTTCGTTACATGGCGGAGCACGTACCCGAGATGCTCGCAGTGAATTCCTGCTCTAAGAATTTCGGTTTGTACCGGGAACGAACTGGCGCATTGTGTGCTTTGGCGAGCTCGGAAACCGATGCGCGTGCGGTGCGCACGCATCTCATGAAAATTACACGCTCAATGATCTCGATGCCGCCAGATCATGGCGCGAGGATCGTTGCAACGATCCTCGGGGATGCGCAACTGAAGTCCGTCTGGTTGGATGAGCTCGGTGCGATGCGAGATCGTATGGCGCAGCAACGACGCGACTTCGTTTCGGCGCTTGAAGCCTATGGACTCGCCGACCGGTTTGGTTTCGTGGCCAGGCAAACCGGCATGTTCTCGCTGCTCGGCATAGATCGTGAAGTTATCGACAGGCTTCGGGACGAATGGCATGTCTACATCGTCGGTTCAAGTCGTATAAACGTCGCGGGTCTGACGGCCAGTAAGGTGGCCTATATTGCCGAGGCTTTGGCGGCGACCATTGCGGCGTGATCGGTCATGACAACCCGAACGAATCTATCGCTGTCGCCCAGCAATTCTCCAAGTTCACCGGCCGGTAGCGGTTTGGAGAAGTAGTAGCCCTGAATCTCGTCGCAACTGCGACGCATCAGGTACTCCAGTTGAGAGTATGTTTCGACGCCCTCAGCCACGGTCTTGAGCTTCAGGCTACTGGCCATGCTGATAATGGCATTACAGATTGCGACGGCATCTTCATCCGGAATATCGCAAACGAACGAACGATCGATCTTCAGTGAGTCAATTGGAAACTGCCGCAAATACGCGAGCGATGAGTAGCCCGTGCCGAAGTCATCGACGGCCAGCGAGATTCCGATCTGTTTCAACGTTTGTAGTGCGTCTCTGGTCTGTTGCACGTTTTGCATCAGGACGCCCTCGGTGAGTTCAAGCTCGAGATTGTCTGCCGCGAGGTCGTAGGTGCCGAGTGCCGCCTCCACGACGGACGCGACATCGTCTTGCCAGAACTGCTGGCTTGAGAGGTTGACCGATACGGGTACTGTCTCGCGACCCAACTGGGCCCATTGCGCCATCTGTCTACAGGCTTCCTGAATGATCCATCTTCCGATGGGCACAATCAGACCGGTGTCCTCTGCGATAGGAATAATCCGCGCCGGTGAGATCCAACCGCGCTCCGGGTGTTTCCAGCGCAGCAACGCTTCGGCACCTGTGATGCGCCAATCGCCGACACTGACTTTCGGTTGGTAATGCAGTTCGAATTGGTTTTGCTCAAGCGCGCGTCGCAGGTCAATTTCGAGGTCGAGGCGTTCGAGCGAGCGAACAGAAGTGGTCTCGGTGCAGAAACTATAGCCAGATCGCCCCGCCTGTTTTGCCTGATACATGGCAACGTCTGCTGTCTTCAGCAGAGTCTCCTCGTCTTCGCCGTCGTTTGGATAGATGGCGATCCCGATGCTGGGCGTTACAACGAACTCGTGACCGGTGAACTCGAACGGGGCCTTTAGCGCTTCGATGATCCGTGTGGCGACGTTCTCGATGTTGTCGACAGCCTTCTCATCGCGCACCAGCAATGTGAATTCATCACCACCCAGCCGAGCGATGTTGCCGCTGCGAGACAGACCGCGGTCCACGCGCGATAGCGTGTCTTCCGCCCGCAGACACCGCTCCAAACGCAGCGCAACCATCTTGAGCAACTCATCGCCGGTGCCGTGTCCCAGGGTATCGTTGATGCGTTTGAAATGATCGAGGTCGATATACAGGAGCGCAAACCTCGAGTCGGTCTTACGAGCGTGATCCATGCAGTGGCCCAACTCGCTCGAAAAGAACTGGCGATTCGGCAAACCGGTGAGCGCGTCGTAGTAGGCGAGTTGGTGGATTCGGTCAGTCGCTTCGCGTTGCTCTGTGACATCGCGAACAACGGCGAGCACATTCTGCTCAGATTGCCGAACCAGACGGACCTCGAAGTGCTGACGCTTACCGAACTTGTCGAGCAGCGAGATCGCCGTCTCCAACGGTTCATCACTGTCGAGTACGGGTCTTACGTGGTCTCGGCACGCTGTCTCGATTTCACGCCGCAGCACATGATCTGCGGCATCCCAGGCTTCAGTCTGCAAGCTGACGGTTCCCGCTGAGACGCCGCTGTAGGTGCTAAGCGCCGCGTTGTCACCAATGACCTCGCTGTTCTCGTTCAGTAAAAACAGACGGTCGGGAAGTGCTTCGACGATCGCCTTGACTCGTGAATGTGACTCACGCAGCGCCAACTGTGTCTGTGCGCTGCGCAGAATGTAGCGCACGCGGTAAGCCAGTACAGACCAACTGATAGGCTTGACGATGAAATCGGTGGCGCCCACATCGTATGCCGCGTTGACCGACTCGGAGTCCTCGCGGCCGGTGATCATGACGATCGGCGTGTACCGCATTACCGGTTGCTGGCGAATCCAGGCGGTTAACTCAAATCCGTTCATGCCCGGCATGTCGACATCGAGCAGAATAATGTCAGGGTTCGAGCGTTCGATATGCCGTTTACCATCCTCTGCGTTGTCGGCATCAAGTACGAGAAACCCGGCATGCTCCAGGAAACGTCGGGTCATGAGGCGAATAGTGGCTTCATCATCGACAATCAACACCAACGGCGGCCGATCCGGAAAAGACCCGGTGATGTTCTCGAAGATACCTGTGAAGTCGTTACCCATATCAGGCGACTCGCTCGGACCGTCGTTCGGTTAAGGCGCTTGTCGAGCGCTGAAACGTCTCGGACGCGGTCGCCCACAATGCGCGAACTGCGTCGACAGACTGCTCCCTTGCGAGTGACTCTAGTTCCGCGCACTGGCTTGAGAAATGCGCGAGTCCGACCGCGGCGCTACTGGACTTTAGAGCGTGTGCACATCTCGCAACCTCAGCGCAGTCACCGTCCCGTGCGGCGGCCGCAATCTTACTGGTCAGATCTCTCGACGAATTCACGTACTCATCGAGGATCTCATTAAAAATCGTGGAGTCGCCATCGACGTCCAACATCTGGATCTGCATCAACGCCGATTCATCGATCAGGTCGACAATCACTGTGTCGCTGTATGACATCGCGTCATCAATTGGAGTCGTTTCGCGACCCGTCCACTTGTCGAGCATCGTTTCAAGTTGCGCTTTCGTGAACGGTTTCGTGAGGTAGTCGCTCATACCAGCATCCAGGCATCGCTGTCGATCGCCAGACAAAGCATTCGCGGTCAATGCGACAACCGGAAGATCTTCGAAGCGCGCTTGCTCACGAATTTTTTTGGTCGCTTCGAAGCCATCCATCTCCGGCATCTGGCAATCCATAAAGACGAAGTCATAACGCGCCTCGTCGAGCGCGCGCAGTGCTTCGCCGCCATGGTTGGCAATTTCAACCTGCACGCCAATACGATTGAGAATCTCTGTGGCGACACACTGATTGACCACATTGTCCTCAACCAGCAGTACCCGGATTGGCGTGTCCGATTTATCGGCACCTACAGGACCGCCGACACTTGCGCGGACCTGCGGGTGACGCGAGATGCAATCGAACAGCGCCGATGGACGCACGGGCTTAGTCAGCGTGATGTTCGCAAGTTGACCCGACAGCGTCGCGAAACTCCCGGTGCTGGTATCGTCGCCGAGCATGACCAACAAGATGTCCTTGAATTCAGGCGATGTGCGCAGCATATCGATAAATGTTGCTAACGCTGATCGTGGCGTGTCTGCGCTGACAAAAACCATCCCAATCACATAACCCCGCGTTCGAGATTGGCGAAGTGCTGTGATACCCGACGCGATATCAAGTTCTGTAGAGACACTAATCCCCCACGAGCGAAGGTGTGCCTCCAACAGTCGTCGCGCTGCGATATCGTTGTCGATAATCAAGGCATGAGAGTTACGTAGTGCATCCGGAAGTGGGTGTTCGCCGCTGCGTTCGCCTTGTTCCTGCCCGAAGATTCCTGCAACTCGAGCAACGGTACCGCCACTTTCCGGCTGTTCTATGATGAGTTCGGCATTGATCAATTCGCAAAGCTGTCGCGAGATCACGAGGCCGTAGCCTACGCGCTGTGAATCGGCAATTGCTTCCCGTTGGTCCGGGAGCGTGAACATGATGCGCTGAATGTCGTCTGGAATGCCGGGCCCTGTATCGCGAACTTCCATGGAGAATCGAACGCCGTTGTCGGTGTCGACGCAGTTTGCGCTGACCTCAACACTCCCGGACACCGTATTGCCCAGCGCGTTGCTCAACAGGTTGGAAAGCAGCTGACTGACGCACCACGCATCGAACTCGTACAGATCCTTGCAGGCCGGTTCGATTCGACAATGCAACGCCAGCCCGGTTTGCGAGGCGCGTGGCGCGGCGAGTTCGACGGCCGATTCGACGACGTCGTGAAACGATAGATTTGACACGGTTGGGTGGATCCCTTGGGTTTCCAAAGCGAGCGTATGCCATCTCATTATTGATGTTTGTTATAGCGGCACTCCCAAATCCGGCTTTAATCGTTTAGTCTCCGGAGATGAGTGTCGGAAGGAATTCGACATAATCATGCGGCGTCGGATTGCGTTAAAGCTGCCCGTGCTTGCGTCGCTAGCTAGATGTCACTCGCAAGTCTGTTTGTAAAAAAGCAAGTTGCGAGCAACAAATTGCAAGAGACAAAAGGAATTGCCATGCAAGTATTGGTGGTAGAAGACAATTTCTCAGACGCCGAGATGGTGACTATGTCGCTGAAGCGTGTGGCTGAGGACATCGAAGTCACATCTGTCGAGTCGCTGCAGGAAGCGGTCGAGGCGATAGATTCAGGTCACTACGACATCACATTGCTCGACCTGACACTTCCCGATAGCAATGGCCTGAGCTCCGTGAAGGAGTTGCAGCGAGCCAATGAAACCATGCCTATCGTCGTATTGAGCGGGGATGACCGGGAACATATGGCATTGTCGGCAGCGCGTCTCGGCGTAGAAGATTTCATTGCGAAAAGCGACTTCGTCGGTGAACCTTTCGTTCGAACCTTGCGCTACGCAATAGAGCGGAAAAAGGGTGAACAACGCCTTAGAGATCTCGCAGACTTCGATCAGCTGACACGTTTGTCGAACAGGCAGCGCTTTAACCGACAGCTATTAAAGGCGGTTGGACATGCCGAGCGTAGCGGCGAGTTGATGGCTCTGTTGTTTATCGACCTTGACGAGTTCAAGGAAATCAACGACACGCTGGGACATCATGCGGGCGATGAGTTGCTCGCCCAGGCAGCGATGCGGTTTCGTTCGTGCGTACGCACGGGTGATCTCGTAGGTCGCCTCGGCGGCGACGAGTTCGCCATCCTTGCCGAGTCGTTGAACAGCCCCTACGACGCCGAAATCGTTGCCGGCAAGATCCTGGAAGCATTGCAGATGCCTTTTGTTCTGGGCGGTCACTCGGTCACCATCGGAGCGAGTATCGGTATCGCCCTGTATCCGCACGATGCCGGGGATGCCGAGGAGCTGCTGACCCGCTCTGACATTGCGATGTATCAGGCCAAGCGGAATGGCAGAAACAACATCATGTTCTATTCGCCGGAATTGAACAAAAGCGCGGAAGCGCGTAATGCGATGATTCGCGAGTTGTCGGTCGCAATCGCTGAGAGTCAGTTTGAGGTGCAGTACCAACCGAAGGCGTGTGCCCGGTCGCACCGGCTGGTCGGTCTGGAAGCGTTGGTTCGCTGGCGCCATCCGAGACGCGGGCTGTTATCACCAGAAGCCTTCGTGCCTTTCGCTGAAGAGAACGGCATGATTTCGGCCATCGATGATGTGGTTCTCGAGCAGGTGACGCAGGACATCGTTGGATGGACCGAGAAAGCGCTCGATGTCGTGCCCGTGTCGGTCAATGTATCGGCGTCTCAGATACTGCGTACGGACCTATTGGAATCGATGCAGATGCTGCTGAGCCGAAGCGGCGTCAACCCGCAATTTCTCAGATTCGAGCTCACCGAGTCCGTGCTGCGCGCGGAATATGCGGAGACACGTGACGCTCTGGCAGAGCTGCGAAGACACGGCGTAGAAATCTGGCTCAACGATTTCGGAACGGGTTACTCCACGATGGGGTTACTCAATGAGTTCCCGCTGGATGGGTTGTGCATCTCTCGCGAGTTTGTGAGTGCACTGGATCGGAAGCGGTCGTTCGCTATCGTGAAGTCGATCGTCAACCTGGCGCATAACCTTGAGTTGGGCGTCTCGGCGATCGGTGTGGAAAGCGAGGATCAGCTACGTCTGCTCAAAGCGATCGGTTGCGATTCGGTTCAGGGGAGCTACTACGGGGCTCCGATGGACGCGATGTCCGTACAGAAGTATTTTCTGCATGACCGCAAAGAGACTGTGACAGGCATCATGCGCGCATTGCCGTCATTGAAGGAACACCAGCGCGGATGATCGACGAGTTTTCCCAAAGAGAGGTGTTCGCTCGTGCGTTGTCTCAAGACTACGCATCTTTGTTGCGCTCGGCACGTCAGTTGTCTGCGTATGTACGCGAAGATATGCTGCGCGACGATCCAGATGCTGCGATGCACGCATTGGGTATGCTCGACCTGCGACTGGCCGGCATGGACCGCTTCGTCAACGATTTGATTCGCTATTGCCGTGCTGGCCAACGCGAAGTCGTGCCAGAGCAGTTCAGCATCTCCGAACTCGCAGAGATTGTATTCCGCCGGCAGAACGCGCATCCTGAGGCGAAGTTGGTGTTGTCGGTGACGCAAGATCAAATCGTAGCTGACGTTTCGACCATGCGAAGTGTGCTCGATGAACTGTTTGGCAACGCGATCAAGCACCATCCAAACAGCTCCGCGCTGGAGTTAACTTTCGAGTCCTCAGCCGCCGTAGGTGCCGGTGTGATTATCGCTGTGAGCGACAACGGCGACGGCGTTCCGGACGGAATGTTGCAACAGATCACTCAACCCTTCATCAAGTTATCGACGAGCGGAAAGTCCTCGGGACTGGGTTTGTCGATTGTTGCTCGTGAGCTCGAATCGATGGACGCGCAACTGCAATTCCGGAAGCGTTCAAAAGGGCTATCTGCGGTGATCGTATTGCCACCGCACATGTCGGCCACGCGTGATACCCGACGACCGGCTATCGAAAAGTTGGATCGATCCGATTCACCGCAACTTCGAATCGTCTAGTCGAGATTGACCCCTATTCCGGCGCTGGTTCCTTGCGCCAAATTGTCAATGCACGAGGCGCATCAACACCCATTTTGACGCGGTGACCTGCACCCGAAAAGATCGTGATTTCGATGGGGCCGTCGCCGAAAATCTCACGAAGTGGGGTTTCAGGGTCGATATCTTCTGCGGGCTCAATCAGAATCGATTCGGCATTGCGGCGACTGACGATCAGCATCTGTGACTCCTTGTCATTAAATCACGCGTCCGTGCGTTGAGCATTTGAAATCAAACCTCAGCCAAAGCGCGGTACTGTCCGGTGGTTTCCGTTTTCCCGTCGGGGCTGTATGTTTCCAATTCCGCCTCGCCCTGGTCACCACGCATTACACGGAGCGCTTCCTGGTTCTGACGGTTTTGAGCTGTGATGATAATGCCGTTGGCATTGTTCGCCTCACGACACTCCGACAGCAGCGCGATCACTTTCGACCACGCCGCCTCCAGGGTGCCTGTGCTATCCAGTGATTGAATGTAGGCGTTCATGCCCTGCACAGTATCCGCAGTCTGACTTGCAGCCAACATCGCTTTTCGCTCATGTCCGAGCCGCTCCAGCGCTGCCAGATGCACTTTCTTGCGGCCCGCGCAGGCAGCGAGCGCATTGCTGTCCGCATCGCGAAGGGCGTTGCGCTCGTCGTGTAGTGCGTTGAGAAGCCGCTCGGCAAACTTCTGTGTTTCGCCGAGCAGCGTACGTGTGCGCTCAAACCGTTGATCGGTTGTGCTGTTCATAACTCGATTAGCCGCGCTCGATATCGCTTCTCAGGATTTTATCGGCGATCTGTCGATCGTCTACCTGATAGCTGCCGTCCTGAATCGCCGACTTGACCGCCTCAACCTTCGCGGAATCAACGTCCGGAGCCTCTGCCACCGCGGCTTCAACTCTTGCAAGTAAGCGAGCATTGTCGGTCAGCGCAACGGTGTCGTTCGCTTGGGTTTGCTCAGTGTTCGACTGCTTGGACTGGGCATTGTCAGCGCTTACGCGCCGGTTGCCTCCCACGTCCGCAATCTTGGACAAGCCGCCCGAGTTCACGCCATCAATTTCGTTAGACATAATATCAATCATCCAAAATGTTAACCCTCTGCACCTGACGTAGCGGCGGCAGAATCGCTAACTTTAGCGTTTGTGGAGAAAAAAGATGATGAATGTGACGTGGTCGGTGGTCAGGGCGAAATGATGATCGATCCATCTTTTCTGACAGTCCCCTCAACGGTTCTGCCGGAACTCAGGTTCTTGACCCGAACGCGTTGACCGATTGCGCTGTCGCTCAACGCCTCGCCGGACATTCGTATTTCGGCACTACCAATGGCGGCAATCAGTGAGACAACCTGACCCTTTTGAATATCACGTCGTGCGGTCACTGCCGACGGGGTCAAAGTCTGACCCTGTGACACAGAACGGACCATAGTCCTGCCGACCACCGCATTAATTTCGGTGAAGTATCCGAGTGTCATCGTCGATACGTCTGCCCTGCGAATCTCGACATCGTCGGCAGTTAGTACGGCGCCGCGCGGTGCGTTGTGCTTCAGCACAACCACAGGCTGCCAGGCGATGGCTCGAATCGATACGAACACCTGCCAGCGCTGCGGACCATCGCATACGACGCCAACGGTAACGCGTGGGCCGGTAGTAAGGCCGGGGTAGCGCGTGGACAGTGGTGATGCGCAACGCTGCACCCGCAGGTTTGGGTCGAGAGGATCCGCTGCGGCGCGAGTGCTGGATGCAGTACCGCCGCGGTCCGCCAGGACACGAGCTTCGGCAACGTCTGCAATGCTCTTCACATCGTGCCACTCCGTTGCTGGTGCGTTGACCGTGATGACGCAGCCGATAACGAGTGCGACGAGGCGTCGTGATCGCTCAGAAAGTCCGTCTACTGATTTCACTGGTGGATACCTCTACCGACTCAACAGTCTGTTGACGAAACTGCTGCAAAGTCTGTGCCACGCAAAAAGTGTCAGACGATTGACGCACCCGGCGTACGACTGCCGCCAGACCGGCGGATTCTTGCCGCGCTCGGGCCGTGCTCTCCGTCAGCGTGCCGTCCAGGAGCCAGTGAATTCCCGGTTTCGGCGAAGTTGGCACAGCGTTTGCTCTGTCTCATTCGTCGATTCAAAAACCGGTGAAGACATGCAAACCGATCCGTTAGCACAACATGGAAAAGCGCTGGCGCTCCGAGCAGAGCGCAACGAGGTGCTTGCAACCAACCTCGCGAACGCGGATACGCCTGGCTACCTCGCTCGTGATTTCGATTTCTCGGCGGCTCTGAGCGGTGCGACCAACCAGCTATCGACCTTACCGATCGCGCGCACGGACTCAGGTCATATCAACCCCGACGCCGGAGCGATCGATACACAGACGGCCTTGGCGTGGCGTGTTCCCACGCAGCCAAGTGTCGACGGAAACACCGTTGAGACCGATGTCGAACAAGCCGAGTACGCAAAAAACGTGATTGGCTACCAGGCCAGTCTGACTTTCCTGAATCAGAAAATCGCGGGCTTGCGCCTTGCGATTCGAGGTCAGTTGTAATGGCTTTGAACCGAGTGCTGGATATTGCAGGGTCCGCTTTGAACGCTCAGTCGCAGCGGCTGAATACGACGGCGAGCAACCTCGCCAACGCAGGCAGCGTTTCAGGCGACCCCAATCAGGTGTATCGAGCGCGGAACCCGGTCTTCGAGACCGTGCCGTTGGAAAATGACGCCACAGAGTTCTCCGTGTTTCCGGACCGCAATGCGGCGACCTACGGCGTACGCGTCACGGGTATCGAGGAGAGTCAGGTACCTCTGACACAGCGCTACGCGCCGGAGCACCCGCAGGCTGATGAGAACGGCAACGTCTATGTCACGAACGTCAATACGGTCGCCGAGATGGTGAACATGATCTCGGCGTCTCGTGCCTACCAATCCAACATTGAAATCATGACGACGACCAAGGAACTGTTGGTGCAGACCTTGTCGATCGGCCGTGGATAAGGAGTGAAGCGATGACGACAAACGTAGACTTCGGGCAATTGCAGAATCTGGGTCTCGCCAACACGGCTACCGGTATCGAGACGCAGTCCGTCGGTCAGGACGAATACCTGACGCTGATGCTGGCGCAGTTTGAAAATCAAGATCCATTCGAACCGCTCGAAAACGGTGAATTTCTCGCGCAGCTCGCTCAGTTTTCAACCGCGAGCGGGATCGAGGAACTGCAGGAATCGTTCGCAACGTTTAGCGATCGGTTGATCTCCGACCAGGCGCTGCAGGCCTCAGCACTTGTAGGTCGAGAGGTTCTCGTGAACTCTGAGCTAGGTCGATCCGATATAGCCGGTCAGAGTATCGGCGGCGCACTGGAGTTCGAAGGTGCCAGTGGTGTGATTCGAGTCGATGTATTGGACGCATCCGGTCAGTTGGTTCGTACACTCGATTTGGGTACCCGCACGCGTGGCGACACCAACTGGGAGTGGAATGGGCAACTCGAGAACGGCGAGCCCGCACTCCCCGGCATTTATCAGTTCAGAGCGACCGTGCAACGGGGCAGCGATGTTGAAAGCGTGCCGACTTTGCTGCGCAGTGGCGTCGGCAGTGTAACGCTGGATCCGACCGGTCAGGGCATCACCATCAACAGCAGTTTACTCGGCAGCTTCTCGTTTGCCGATGTTCGCCAAATTTTCTAACAGGTTTCTAGCAGGGAGCAACGAGTATGGTTTTTCGTATTGCATTGAGTGGCCTAAACGCCGCTGCCACAGACCTTGGCGTGACCGCGAACAATATCGCGAACGTCAATACGACCGGCTTCAAGGAGTCGCGCGCGCAGTTCGCCGAGGTCTTTGCAGTAGGCACACAAAGCGTCAGCTCGTCGGCTGCAGGCAGCGGCGTGCGACTATCGGAAATCTCGCAGCAGTTCACGCAGGGCAACATCGACTTCACCCAGAACAGCCTGGATCTTGCGATTTCCGGTGAAGGTTTCTTCGTGCTCAACGACGGCGGGCAAAGACTCTACACGCGTGCTGGTGCGTTTTCCGTCGATAGGGAAGGTTTTGTCGTGAATCCCACGGGATTGCGATTGCAGTCCTATCCGGTCGGCGCGGATGGTTTGTTCAATACGGGAAACCTGACAGATCTGCAGCTGCAAACGGGTTCAAACCCGCCACAAGAGACCGGCAACATTGAGTTTGGCGTCAACCTCCCTGCAGACGAAGCGCAACCGGTGAACCCGGTTTTTGATCCGGCGGATGCGTCGAGCTTCAACTACACAACGGCGGTTACGATTTTCGATTCCCTGGGCGCTGCGCATACAGCGACGTCGTATTTCATTAAGGGCGCAAACCCCAATGAGTGGACTGTACAGACGACCATTGATGGCAATCTCGTCGGTACACAGCAAGCCGTCACGTTTGGACCTGATGGGCGACTTCAGGCACCTGTGGGTGGAGCGATTACGCTGCCAGCTTACGATCCGCTAAACGGCGCCACGACCCTCGACGTCACCTTGCGTTTTGTTGAAACGACGCAATTCGGTGAGAGCTTTGGTGTTAACTCGGTGATCCAGGATGGATTTACCACCGGTCGTCTAACCGGTTTGGAAGTGAGTTCGACCGGAGTCATTTTTGCGCAGTTCAGCAACGGTCAATCGACCTCGCTAGGCCGATTGGCGCTCGCGCGGTTCACGAACCCACAGGGACTTCAGCAGGACGGCGACACCAACTTTGCCGAGTCGTTCGAATCGGGTGACGCCGCACTCGGCGATGCCGGAACTGCACGCTTCGGTCTGATTCAGGCAGGTGCGCTGGAGGCCTCCAACGTCGATCTCACGGCGCAACTCGTCAACATGATTACGGCACAGCGTAATTTCCAGGCGAACGCGCAGATGATCTCGACGGCGGATACCGTGACTCAGACAGTCATCAACATCCGGCGATAGCGGATAACCGATAGCGGAGCCAACACATGGATCGTATGGCCTACATTGCAATGACCGGCGCGCGCCAGACGGAATTGGCGCAGGCCGTGACCAGTAACAATCTTGCCAACATTTCGACGACGGGTTTTCGTGCAGATCTGCATGCGTTCGAAGCCTTGGAAGTCGCTGGTACAGGCGCACCTACGCGGCACAACGCCATCGCGGAGACGTATGCCACGGATTTTTCGCCGGGTGCTACGATCACGACCGGACGAGATCTTGACATTGCGCTTGCCGGCGCCGGTTTTCTGGTCGTACAGACTGCCGATGGTAGTGAGGCGTACACCCGCGCCGGGGATCTTCGATTAAACAACGCCGGGCAATTGCTCACAGCGAAAGGCGACCCGGTGCTGGGTGACAACGGCCCGATCGCGATACCGCCGAGTGCCAGTACGACGATCGCGCCGGATGGCACGATCTCAGTGCAGATTCTCGGGCAAGGACCGCAGACTTTGGCGACCGTGGATCGGGTGCGTCTTGTCAATCCGCCGATTGATGCATTGGAAAAAGGGGCGGACGGGCTATTCCGAAGAAATGATGGTCTGGCCGCAGTTAACGACGCATCGGTGCGCCTGACACCAGGCGCGCTGGAAACCAGCAACGTGAATGTCGCTGAGACTCTGGTCACGATGATCAGCCTCGCGCGTCAGTATGAGTTACAAGTCAAAACTCTGACGGCCGCCGAGGAAAACGCGGATGTTGCGGCTGGGCTTTTGAGAATTCGATAAAGGGAGTGTCGATATGAACCAGGCATTGTGGGTAGCAAAGACAGGACTCGATGCACAGCAAACACGCATGACTGTAGTTTCGAACAACTTGGCAAACGTCAACACCAATGGTTTCAAGCGTGGGCGCGTTGTCTTCGAGGATCTTGTCTACCAGAACCAAAGGCAGGTCGGCGGCCAGAGCTCGCAAAACACAGTTTTGCCTTCTGGCCTAAACGTTGGTACCGGTGTTCGTGTGGTTGCGACAGAGCAGCTGCACACGCAAGGCAGCATTCTACAAACGGAGAATTCACTGGATATCGCAGTGATCGGACGCGGGTACTTTCAAGTTCTGCTGCCCGATGCATCGATAGGCTACACGCGAGACGGTGCGTTTCAACAGGATGCGCAGGGTCAGATCGTGACGGCTAGCGGTTATCCGTTGCAGCCGCCGGTCACGCTCCCACCGCAGACCCAATCAATCACGATCGGTGTGGACGGAACCGTGACGGCCACGCTGCAAGGTCAGTCTGCACCGATTCAGATCGGCACGATCCAGACTGTCGATTTCGTCAATCCGGTAGGTCTTCAGCCGCGCGGTGAGAATCTGTATCTCGAAACCGCGGCGAGCGGCACAGCGCAGCCGGGAACTCCCGGTCTGAACGGTCTGGGGGCACTGCAGCAAGGTGCGCTGGAAGGTTCGAACGTCAATGTAGTGGAAGAGCTGGTCAACATGATCGAAACGCAGCGGGCCTACGAGATGAACTCAAAAGCGATTTCGACCAACGATCAGATGCTCCAGTTCCTTACCAACAATATCTAGAGGTCTTGATATGAGCTTGCTCCGATGGATTGTCGTTGCTATCGCGCTCGTATTCTCGGGTTGCGGTTTTGGACCCATGCAGCGGGTAGATTATGCGCCTCCGCCGCCGGTTATTATCGCCGCACCGCCACCAACGCAAGGTGCAATTTTTCAGGAAGGCGTTGATGTTCGATTGTTCGAGGATCTTCGCGCGCACCGCGTGGGAGATATCATCACGATCCGCTTGCAGGAGAGTACGACGGCATCGAAGTCTTCGAGTACCGCGACCTCGAAAGGCAGCAGTGCCGATATCGCAACTCCGAATATTCTTGGCCAGGATGTCACTCGCGACGGCAACGCCATTCTCGCGGCGACGCTGTCGAGTGACTCCGAATTTGCCGGTGAGGGGAGCAGTGCCCAAAGCAACAGTCTTGCCGGCGACATCACGGTTACCGTCGTGCAGAGACTGCCCAACGGGAATCTGATGATCCGCGGCGAAAAATGGGTCACCCTGAATCAGGGCGATGAGTTCATTCGACTGAGTGGCATCATCCGTCCCGCTGATATCGAGCCGGACAACAGTGTGGCATCGAGTCGGGTGGCCGATGCGAGAATTACCTACAGCAGTCGCGGCGTGCTGGCAGCTGCCAACAAAATGGGTTGGCTGCAGCGCTTCGTTCAATCAGTATGGTTTCCAAACTGATGGTTGCCCGACGCTTCGTCCGCGGGTGGCTTACCGCAGTGTTGTTGTGCGTCATGTCGAACGCCGGGGCCGAGCGCCTGCGTGACTTGACGTCCGTTGGTGGTGTCCGCACGAACCAGCTGGTTGGCTACGGTTTGGTCGTTGGACTGAACGGGTCGGGTGATCAGACGGCGCAAACACCCTTTACGGTGCAGAGTCTCAACAACATGCTGAATCAGTTCGGTATCACCATTCCGCCTGGCGTGAATCCTCAGCTGACCAATGTTGCGGCAGTCTCGGTACACGCCGAGTTACCTCCCTTTGCCAAACCGGGCCAGACCGTCGATGTCACGGTGTCATCGATTGGAAACGCTCGTAGTCTGCGCGGTGGTAGCCTGCTCCTGACCCCGCTGCGGGCGGTTGACGGAAACGTTTATGCGCTTGCTCAAGGGAATCTCATCGTTGGCGGTTTCGGTGGTGAAGGCCTCGATGGTTCGCGGATCACAGTCAATATCCCGAGTGCCGGGCGAATCCCCGGGGGAGCGACCGTCGAGCGACCCGTTGCAACGGCCTACACAGATGTGCCGATGGTGATGCTGAACCTGAACACGGCGGACTTCACGACCGCCAACCGAATTGAAGGTGCCGTAAACGCACTTTTGGGCCCGGGAACGGCAGAGGCGATCGACGCCGGTAGTGTGCGTGTCGCGGCACCACAGCGCGCCGGGTCGAGAACAGCATTTCTCAGTGTGCTTGAGAATATTGAGGTCGAGCCTGCGCCGGTGGCGGCCCGTGTGATCATTAATTCGCGGACAGGCACTGTGGTCATCGGCGACAACGTGACGGTGTCGCCCGCGGCCGTCGCCCATGGATCATTGGTGGTCACGATCAGTGAGCAGCCGTTTGTGAGTCAACCTGAGCCGTTCGGCGCTGGTGAGACTGTCCTCGCGACTGATTCGGAAGTCAGCGTGGAAGAGGAAGACAACCGGATGTTCTTGTTCGCGCCCGGCACGAGCCTCAATGATATTGTGCAGGCGGTCAATGCGGTCGGTGCGGCGCCGGGCGATCTGGTCGCGATACTCGAGGCGCTGAAACAGGCCGGCGCGCTGCGTGCTGAGTTGCTGGTGATCTAGCTTTATGACCAGCGTTACCGACTTCACCCAATATGCCACGTTGCGTGCGGACGCGCGCAGCCACGAGGACACTGCGCTGCGCGAGGTGGCGGAGCAGTTCGAAGCCTTGTTTGTACAACAGATGCTGAAAAGCATGCGTGACGCGAGTTTCGGCGATCCGTTTTTTCCAGACAGCGGCGCACATGGCTTATATCGAGATTTACTCGATCAGCAACTGGCTACCGATAGCACCTCGCGTGGCGGGATCGGTCTGGCCGACATGATCGTTCAACAGATGACACCGCGCGCACCAGTCGCCGCACCGCCCGTGACGAGCGTCGTGCCGCCCGCGAAGGCATGGTCTAGTCCGGAACACTTCGTGGCCGAAGTGCTGCCGTTTGCACGAAAAGCGGCAGAGCAGCTTGGCGTATCTCCGGTTGCAGTGCTGGCGCACGCCGCGCTGGAAACCGGTTGGGGTCAGAGAACGCCGGCAACCGAAACCACTCAGAGTTTGAATCTGTTTGGCATCAAGTCCGGTGCTTCGTGGGACGGAAACTCCGTCCAGCAGTCGACGCTTGAGTTCCGCGATGGGGTCGCAACTCGTGAACGCGCGTCATTCAGAGCCTATGACTCCTTAAATAATACTTTTGATGATTACGTTGGTCTGCTGGGTTCACACCGATATGCTGGCGTCGTCGGGCAGGGCGCAGACGTGAGCGCATTCGCGCAAGCGCTGCAGGATGCAGGCTACGCCACGGATCCGGCGTATGCCCAAAAAATCGAGCGCGTCGCTGCCAGCGAGACGATGCGCGATGCGCTAACTGCGCTCAAGCAAAACGACCTTCTGTCGCTACAACACACAATCGCAGAACCGGGCACCACGCGGGAGGGCGCCTTGTGACCATCATCAGTACCGGAACGGATGCGCTGACCGCGTTTCAAAGGTCGCTCGATACCGTTGCGCAGAATATCGCGAACGTCAACACGCCGGGATACAGCCGCCAGTCGGTGACGTTGCGAGCGCGACCGCCGCAATTTGTCGGCTTTGGCTTTCTGGGCCGCGGTGTCGAAGTCGCTTCGGTGACACGAAGCTACAGCGAGTTCCTCACCCAGCAAGTTCAAACGGCCGGTTCATCGGTAGCCCGGTTTTCGACGCTGGCCGGATTCGCCGCCCGTGTTGACGACCTGCTAGCCGACCCTGCGGGTGGTCTCTCCCCAGCGCTGTCCTCGTTCTATGCGGCTGTTCAGGACTTTTCCAGCGATCCAAGCTTCGCAACTCGTACGGCAGTTTTCGCCGAGGCCGGCAATCTGGTGGAGCGGTTTGATGCGCTGGACCAACGTTTGGTCGAAACCACTCGTGAAACCACTCAGGCCATTGAGCAGTCGGTGGCCGAGATCAACCAACTGGCGACATCGCTGTCGCAGTTGAATGGCCAAATTGGTCGTGGGGCAACCGGTGCTGTACCGAATGATTTGCTGGATCAACGCGACGAAGTGATTCGCCAACTGGCCGAAAGAATTGATGTCACGACGGTGACGGATGAAAGCGGCAACATCAATCTGTTTGTTGGCAACGGCCAAACCCTGGTTGTGGGTACGGAACGGTTTCCGCTGGCCGTGCAGCAATCTGAGTTTGATCCAACGCGCCGCGAGGTGGTTTACGAAAGTCTGAACGGACGGATCCCCATCGAAAACGTGCTGACTGGCGGGACTTTGGGCGGTTTGTTGGAGTTTCAGTCGGATATTCTCGATCCCAGTCGCCGAGCGTTGGGTGCTACTGCGGCAGGTTTTGCCCAGACTTTCAATGCTCAGAACGCACAAGGATTCGACGAATTTGGCGAGTTCGGCTCAGACATATTCTCTATCGGTGGCGCTCAGGCGCTTGCTTCAACCAATAACAGCGGCAGTGGCGCGATCAGTGTAACTGTCGAGGATCTCTCACAGATCGACGAAACGAACTACCGGTTCATCGACGAAGGTGCTGGATTCCGTTTGGTGCGCGCGGACACCGGGCAAGTGTTGCCGCTCACGGGTTCGGGCACGTCGGCAGATCCCTTTAGAGCGGGTGGACTTGCGATTGTGCTGACAGGCACCACTGACGATGGTGATCAGTTCAACATAGAGCCGACGCTTGCGGCGATCGACGGATTGGGCCTCGCGGCGGCCGACGGAAACGCGTTCGCGGCAGCGGGACTCTTGCGCGGGGAGGCTGCACTGTCGAATATCTCGGATGCGACTATCGATGACGGAAGCGTCATCGATATCAATAATCCCAACCTGCTGAACGGTGCGTCGATCAACTTTCTGACAGCTACGACGTTTCAGGTGGATAGCGGCCCAACGCAGACGTTTACTCCGGGCTCGCCCATCACTGTGAATGGCGCCGAATTTCAGATCACGGGGACGCCGGTGGCCGGTGACCAGTTCACGATTGCACGCAACACTGCAGCCGACGGCGACAACCGCAACGCCCTGTTGCTGGCGTCGACGCAAGACGCAGAAGTGCTCGCGGACGGGACGCTGTCGATAGGGCAGGCATATACACAACTGGTCGCCAATGTCGGCAGTGTCACGGCGCGAGCTCAGGCGAGTGCATCGGCACAACAAGTCGTCCTAGAAAGTGCCGAGAATCGGCGGCTTGAAGTATCCGGCGTCAATCTGGACGAGGAAGCAGCCGACCTGATCCGCTTTCAGCAGGCCTATCAAGCCGCAGCGCAGATAGTCGCTGTCGGAAGTGAATTGTTTGATGTGTTGCTGAACGCGACACGACGCTAGGAGCAGTTTGTGCGAGTCACCAATCAGGGCTTCTTCAAAAATGCCGTCGGCAACATTCAGGACCTGCAACGGGAACTCAATGCCGTTCAGGAGCAAATCGCAACCGGACGCAGAATTCAGCGCCCGTCGGACGATCCCAACGGTGCGTCGCGCATCCTCGATTATCGGGAATCGTTGGCTACGTTGGAGCAATATCAGCGCAACACCGAACTCGCTCGTAACCGACTTCGGTTATCGGAGGATACACTCACTCAGGTTACGTCCGAACTGCAGCGCATACGTGAGCTGACGCTGCAAGCGGCGAATGCCTCGCAGACCAACGAAACGCGAGGCTTCATCGCGACAGAACTGAGCGAAAGCGTAGAGGCATTGCTCGGACTGGCGAACACGCGGGATGCGAGCGACCAGTTCCTGTTCTCCGGGTTCCAATCGGGCACGCAGCCATTTTCTCGTACGCCAGGTGGATTCAGCTACAACGGCGATGACGGACAACGATTCATTCAGGTTTCCACCAGTCGAAAAATTCCTGACACCAACTCCGGCGATGAGATTTTCGCCCGAATACGCGAGGGCAACGGCCAGGTTTTGGTGAGCCCGTCCGGTGCAAATACAGGTACCGGCGTCGCCGTCAACGAGGTACAAACTCGCGTGCAAGGCTATGACTTCGCAACGTTCGATGTCGTTTTTCTGGATGCTGAGAACTACGAGGTTCGTGACAGTCTTGGGGCGGTGGTCTCCTCCGGTACATTTGCATCCGGCGACAGCATTGCGGCAGGGCCTGCGCGCGTGCGGATCGACGGACAACCGGCGGCAGGCGACATGTTTTCTGTAGGCCCTGCGCCAAATCGCGACGTCTTCAGTATCGTCGACGAGATCGCGCAGGCACTCGCGACGGACTCGAACGACGCGACGACGCGTGCTGAACTGAACAGCGCAGTGAATCGTGGGTTAGAGGGGATCGATCGTGCACTGGAGCGCGTACTTGAGATTCGCACCAGTATTGGGTCTCGCCTCGCGGCTGCTGAGTCGCAGCTCGACACCAACCTCGGCACGGAGTTGGTGTTGCAGGAGGCCTTGGCAGGGGTTGAAGACCTCGACCTCGCTGAGGCGGCGTCGCGGTTGGCGGCGCAAGCGTCTGCGCTTGAAGCCGCGCAGCAGTCGTTTATTCGCGTGCAATCGCTGTCCCTCTTCAACTTCCTCTGATTAAAGTGCGGTGAGGTGTGACTTTCGTCACGCTTCCGCCGACCGTCGCTCAAGCTAGCGCCGCACGAGAGATACCGACGATTTCACACTCTCGCGATAAATCACCAAAACTCCTAAAGAAACTCCGCTGCGACCCGATAACCCTTGGGAACGAAGCAGGGAACGGATGAACTGCTGCGTCTTGAAACCGGTAGCGGAATGCGAGCCGGACAGTAGCAAACTTAGGAGTCTTTACTCATGACACAATCGATTAACACTAATGTGGCGTCGCTCAACGCCCAGCGAAACCTCGGTCGTTCGCAGGGACTGTTGAACACAGCTCTGGAGCGATTGTCTACCGGTCTCCGCATCAACTCCGCAAAAGACGATGCTGCCGGTCTGGCAATTTCCGAACGATTCACCACGCAGATTCGCGGCCTGAACCAGGCGGTACGAAATGCGTCTGACGGCATTTCACTCGCACAGACTGCTGAAAGCGCGTTGGGTGAATTGACCAACAACTTGCAGCGGATTCGTGAGTTGGCGGTTCAGTCAGCCAACGCCACGAACTCCGTTTCTGACCGCGAAGCGCTGAACGACGAAGTGCAACAGCGGCTGGCTGAAGTTGAGCGGATTGCTTCGCAAACCTCGTTCAACGGTCTGAAAGTTCTCGACGGCACGTTCGGCAACGCTGGCTTCCAGGTAGGTGCTAACGTCGGCGAGCAAATCAACGTTTCGTTGACCACCGGTGTACGTACATCACAGATCGGTCAGATTGCGACAGCAACCGGCACGGCCGTCGACGGCACGGCGATTGCCGCTGGTGATGTGTTCATCGCCGTTGGCGGTGGGACCGCTGTCGAGATTGGCCCGTCTGCTTCCGATAGCGCTGGCGACAAGGCCACCGCAATCAACAACTCGAGCGTCACCGGATTGACAGCTACGGCTGAGACGACTGCAGTCAGCGCATTCACGACGCTGGCTGAAGGCGCCGCGGATGACGGTGACGAGACCTTCACGCTGAGCATCAACAACACCGCGATCTTCACCGCTGAAGCGGTTAGTGGCGGCGCGACGATTACGGCTCAGGACCTCGTGGATCGGGTTAACCTGTTCGCGAACGATACTGGTGTCACGGCATCGACCGACGGCACGGACGTTACGTTCACCGCAGTCGATGGTCGCAACATCGATATCTTGCAGACGGTTGCTGGTACTGGCACGGCAGGTGGTTTGACCACTGCTGGTGTTGCCGGTTCACTGGCAGGCGCGGCAGATAACGTAGTCAACCGCGGTACAGTCACTCTGACCGCGACAGACAACATTGTTGTGTCTGGTGCGAACGAGGCTCGTATCGGTTTCACCGACAACCAGAGCATCGCTCGCGACACCACCGGTTTGGACTCTTTGACGGTTACGACCGTCGATAACTCCGAGGAAGCGATTCAGCGCGTTGACGCAGCATTGACCACGATCAACGGTCTGCGTTCTGAGTTCGGCGCCATCCAAAACCGTTTCGAATCAACGATTGCAAACCTGCAAACCGTTAGTGAGAACCTGTCTGCTTCACGCGGCCGGATTCTCGACGCTGACTTTGCGGCAGAAACTGCACAGCTGACCAAAGCGCAGATTCTGCAGCAGGCTGGCGTATCGGTTCTGACGCAGGCGAATGCCCAGCCTCAGCTTGCGCTGAGTCTGCTGCAGTAAGCGATCGCTGATGTCCTGGAGGAGCGGCAAGGAAGCCGCTCCTTTTTTAGGAGATCATCATGCAGAAAATTGAAGGAATTCCGAAGGCAGCGGTAGCACCTCAACAGACAGCAGCCGCAGCCATTGAAACCACGGAGGCGCCGAGCGCTTCTTCTGATGTCGTGCGTGCGGAAGGACCCGCAGAAGCTGCACAAGCAACGCTCCCAGAGCCTGCTGCAACCGAATCGGTAAGCAGTGAGGCATTGGAGCAGGCACTCGAGCAAATACGAGAGCAAGCGCAGCGCGTGGCACCACAACTGAAATTCGAGAATGACAGCGAAAGCGATGTCGTGGTGATCAAGGTGATCGATCGTGTAACGGGTGAGATCATCCGGCAACTTCCACCGGAAGCCGTCATGGATGCACAGGCGCAAGGGATTGACGGTTTACCGTCTCTGATTGCGGATTTCGCATAGGGCAAGCAAGGGGAAAGCTGCGAATGGTTGGCATAGTTTCATCGGGGATTGGCTCCGGCCTTGATATTCAGGGCTTGGTGCAACAGCTGGTTGCAGCCGAGGGTCAGGCGACCTCTCAACGTTTGTTGGTCCGCGAGGCTGGCTTCCAAAGCGAATTGTCGGCACTCGGAACACTGAAATCCGCGCTTGATGAATTCAAGACTGCGGCTGAGCGTCTGGGCGATGGCGAAATCACCGCGACCAAAACTGCACGGTCCGGGGATGACGAGTTGGTTGGCATCAGCGCCAATACTGACGCCGCGTCGGGTGTCTACGAAGTGGAGGTTCTCAGTCAGGCGACCAGTGCGCGGCTGACCTCCGGCGTCTTCGCGGGTGCGGATACCGCCATCGGCACAGGAACACTGACGCTGACCGCAGGTAGCGAATCCTTTTCCGTAAGCATTGACGAGGAGGCCAACACACTTGCCGCAATCCGTGATGCGATTAACAATGCGAATGACAACACGGGCATCGAGGCGTCCATCATCAACGCCGACAGTGGTGCTGTGATTGTGTTTTCTGGCGCCGACACAGGCGACGAGGCAACGATCTCGATCAGTCAATCCGGTGGCGACGGGGGTCTTGCGTCATTGACTTTTGATCCCAATGCGGGATCTAACTCGTTGGTACTGTCGCAGGCTGCAAGCGATGCGCAGGCCAGAGTCAACGGGCTCGACGTGACCAGCACCACCAACACGTTCGACAACGTAATCGATGGCGTGACGTTTACCGCACAGGCGGACACAGCAGGCGAAACCGTCCGATTGACTGTGTCGAACGACACAGACGCGGTGAAGGGCGCGCTGGCGACTTTCGCGGTTGCTTACAACTCGTTCGTCGATGCGGTCAACCAACTCTCTTCCTTCGATCCGGATACCAACGAGGCGGGACCATTGCAAGGCGATTCGACGCTCCGCTCGGCCGTTGATCTGTTGAGACGAGAGTTGTCGAACAACACCGAGAGTGCGGCGGGGGCTTTCGACACGTTGAACGAAATCGGAATCAGTCTGGATGAGAACGGCAAGCTGCAAACGGACGCTGCGCGGCTCGATACCATCCTGCAAGACAACTTCCGCTCGGTGCAGGTGTTGTTCGGAGCTGACGACGGTTATGTCTCCCGATTGGTCAGCGTGGTCGACTCCTTCACTGGCAGCGATGGTATCCTCGATACGCGTACCGATGGCATTCAGAACAGTATCGACGGGCTCGCTTTGCAAAACGAGGCGCTGAACCAGCGACTGGTATCGCTTGAAGCGCGTTTGCTGCGCCAGTTCAATGGGCTCGACAGCTTGTTGGCGCAGTTGAACAATACTTCAAATTTCCTGTCTGCCCAGTTGGCCAACATCCCGACTCCGGGCGGCAGCAACGGTTCCTGATCGGAGAGAGTGATGTACGCGAGTACAAACCAAGCTAGCCGCGCCTATTCTTCCTCAGCCGCGGAGCACGTTACCGACTCAGCCGATGGCTACACATTGATCCGAAGCCTGCTTTCCAAATTGCTGGCGCGTCTCGGTATGGCCCGACACGGAATAGAAGCGAAAGACTTCGCGATGAAAGGTGAACAAATCGGTAAGGCGATTGAAACGGTCAATCTCTTGCAGGTTGCCATCGATGAAAGTCACGATGCGACGCTCGCCGGCAATCTGGTTTCGCTATATGACTACATGTCTCGGCAGCTGCTGAAAGCGAACCTGCACAACGATGTCGCGATTCTCGATGAGGTGATCGATCTGGTGCGTGAGATCAAGTCGGCATGGGACGCCATCGGTGAGAACAAAAATGGATGAACTCGCGATCCTTGATGACGGTATTTTGCGCGCGATCGACGCCGGTCAGTGGGATGACGCGCAGGCACTCGCGAGCGACCGTGATGCACTGATTCGTGCGTTGGTGCAAAGAGATTCGGGTACGACGCTCGAGCAGCTGATGGCGCAGGACACCACGCTGGTTGCTACCGTTGTGCGTGCGCGTGATCAACAGCGCGACAACCTGTCAACCTTCAGAAAAGCGCTGACGGCTGCCCAAGCTTACGCTTCGTCATAACTTTGACGTTTCAGGTGAACTGTTTCACATAACGCCGTTGTGTCGACATAACGTCCTCAACAAGTTCGAATTTTGGTGATGAAGTGTGAACCGGCTCACGGTTCTCAATCCCATGCTGTCTATGCTTAAAGCGTCGCAAGGTAGCGACATGTCTTTCGACTGTAGAACGACAAAGCAAAGGGACAGGCTAATGAAGTTAGAACACACTACCCAAGGTGTGGACCCCGTCTGGGTCTTCCATTCCGATACGACACTGGTCACAGACCTGTGCCACCGAATTCGATTCCTCGATTATCCAGCAATTGATTTCAGCGATGCCCAAGCCCTCGGCAAGCAGGACCCTTCGCTGACGGCGATTATCACGGATCCGGAGTCGCATGCTGCGATGCGCCGCGGCGCTTCGCGCCACCTGCGTAAGCTCCTGGACTCAACGCCGACGCTGTTGCTGGCCGAGTCTTCCGAGCAAAGGCAAGCGTTGTCGGGTCGAACGGACGGGCCAATCTGGCCGGTCGAGCTACCGTTGAAACGCGCGCGTCTGGCGCACCTGCTCTCGCAAGCGGCTCAGTACCGAGGCTGTCAGCGTCGCCAGCGTCTGACGGGCACTTCCGCATCGATCGCTAAAGTCCGACGTCTGATCGAACAGGTTGCCGGTTTCGATACCAACGTCCTTGTAACCGGGGAGTCGGGCACTGGAAAAGAACTCGTTGCAAGGACTATTCACGACCTCTCCTCGCGCGTTGACCGTCCGTTTGTACCGATCAACTGTGGTGCGATTCCAGGAGATCTTTTGGAGTCCGAGTTGTTCGGACACAAGAAGGGCGCGTTTACAGGCGCGGTCAGTGACCGTCAGGGTCGTTTCGAATTGGCGGAAGGTGGCACGCTGTTTCTCGATGAAATCGGCGACATGGCAATGCCAATGCAAGTCAAATTGCTCCGCGTGTTACAGGAGCGCACGTTTCAACCGGTGGGCTCCAGCGAGACGCGAGTGGCCGACGTTCGCATTGTCGCGGCGACCCATCGAGATTTGAACGAGGCTGTCGAACGTGGCGAATTCCGCGAGGATCTGTACTACCGCCTGAACGTGTTCCCGATCGAAATGCCGGCGCTCCGAAAACGCCTGGAGGATATCCCGGGGCTACTGCGTGAGCTCGTACTTGGTTACGAGCATAGAGGCAGTAAAAAGCTCCGTTTACAGACGTGCGCGCTCAATGCGCTTGCGGGGTATGCATGGCCAGGCAACGTGCGGGAGCTTGGCAACCTGGTGGAGCGGCTCGCGATTCTGCATCCAACCGGCGTCGTTCGTGTGGATGACTTGCCGGAAAAATATCGTGTGAATGCGCCCGTCACGATTCCGTCGTCGCAAACCGCGTCCATGCATCTGCCGGAGAGTGGGCTAATCCTCAAGGAACACTTGCAAAAGATTGAACGCTCCCTGATCGACTCCGCTTTGGAGCGCAGTAATGGCGTCGTTGCCCGCGCGGCACGAATGCTGAATATGCGGCGAACCACGTTAGTGGAAAAGCTGCGCGTCGCATAATTGCCGGATTTTTGACACTGGGAAGTATCAAGATCTCTAACTAGCTGAAAAGAATAAAAAAAGTGTTTTTGGCATGTCGTTTGCTTTAACACTCTTGACCGGAACTGCGAAGAAAAGGACTTCGATCAGTGCAAAAGGATGAACAACAACAAACGTTGGCCCGCGCGTTCGCCGAATTCAACGCCCATTCGTTAGCTTTGCATCAGTCCTACGAGGGCCTGCAACGCAAGCTGGGTGAAATGGCTGAAGCGCTGCGCGCAAGTCGTGCCGCCGAACATCGTGGTCAACAGGAAAACGTTCTTCTGACGGAGCGTTTGTCAGGACTTCTCGAAGGGCTACCGGCAGCGGTTGTCGAGGTCGGCCGAGACGATCGCGTAATCGCTGCGAACGCAATGGCACACACCCTGTTCGGGGAGCAACTGACGTCCTGCAAGTGGAGTGAGGTCGTCCGCACATCACAAATCGACTTGAGTCGGGACGCACTGTTTCGAAAACACGAGCGTAGCTACTCGATCGCACAGACCCCCAACCGACACGCTGGCTCAATTTTCGTATTCAGCGATGTCACGGAATCGGAGGCGATTCGCGAGCAAGAGCAGCGCCAGTCGCGCCTTGCGATGTTGGGAGAAATGGCAGCCCGGGTGGCACATCAGATTCGTACGCCTCTGGCGACAGCGATGCTTTATGCAACCAACGCCACATCCGGTTCAAACTCCCGCGAACGCATCGTTGCGCGTTTACGAGAGTTGGAGAGCATGGTCGATGACATGCTCCTGTTTGCGCGCGGTACGCCGCCGGCGGACGAGAGTCTGAACTCTCACGAACTATTGGATTGTGTCGTGGAAGATGCGCGGGTGCTACTGCCGCCGCATATTCAACTGACACTGAAGGCCGGCACCGGCGGTTTTGCCCTGAGGGGCAACCGCCGGGCGCTGCTCGGAGCGCTGCACAACCTCGTCGCGAATGCCGCACAGCATTGCGATGCTGCTGCCGGTGTTATCGAGCTCAGCGACTCGCTCGACGATGAAGGCAAGCTACGCCTGCGAGTCCGCGACAACGGTTGTGGAATTGATGCTCAGCTTCGTCAACAGATTTTCGAACCCTTCTTTACTACGAGACCGGACGGAACCGGTCTTGGTCTTGCGGTGGTCCGGTCGGTCGCCCAAGCCCACCAGGGAATGGTGGTCTGTGAATCCGATTCGGCCGGCGCAACGTTTTCCATCGTGTTGCCCCTCGATTTAACCGCCTCCAGCCCGGAGCACTTTAGCTACCTCGGTTACGCCCATGCCTGATACCAAGATTCTTGTTGTTGAGGATGATCCGGAACTCGGGTTGGCGCTGTGCGAGGCACTTGAGGGTGCGGGCTATCAGACAAGACTTGCTACGGATGGTGAGTCAGCGCTGAGCTGTCTTGAACAAGAGGCCGTTCAGCTGGTGTTGAGTGACGTGCAAATGCAGCCCATGGATGGGCTGCAGTTACTCGAACACTTACGCGAAGCATATCCAGATCTGTCGACGATACTGATGACCGCGTATGGGTCAGTGGAAAAGGCAGTCGCCGCGATGGAACTTGGCGCGAGTACCTATCTCGTCAAGCCATTTGACGCCCCGACACTCCTGCAAACGGTCAGCCGTTGGTTGCCGCATAGCGAGACTGACTATGATCCTTCCGAAGGTGACGAGGCTTTGGTCGTGGGCGATAGATTAACCCGTGATTTACTCGGGATCGCCTCTCGGGTCGCATCCTCGGATGCCACGGTGTTGCTGTCCGGAGAAAGCGGCACCGGCAAGGAAGTATTCGCCCGTTTCATACACAACAACTCACAACGAGCTGCTGCGCCGTTCGTTGCGATCAATTGCGCGGCCATCCCCGAGAACATGCTCGAGGCCGTGCTTTTCGGTCATGAAAAAGGTGCATTTACCGGTGCGACAGGTTCGCACGCCGGAAAGTTTGAACAGGCCAATGGCGGCACATTGCTGCTCGACGAAATCAGTGAGATGCCACTAGCGCTCCAAGCGAAGCTGCTACGTGTGCTGCAGGAACGCGAGGTCGAACGCCTCGGTGGTAAGCAATCGATCGCGCTGGATGTGCGTGTTCTTGCGACGACAAACAGGAACCTTGCGGTCGAGGTGCGCGAGCAGCGTTTTCGTGAGGATCTCTTCTATCGGCTGAATGTCTTCCCATTGCACATACCACCCTTGCGCGATCGTCGAGGCGACGTGTTGCCCCTGGTGTCGCACTTGCTAGCGCGTTACTGCAAAGGTCGGCGTGCGGTTCCGGCACTTACCGAGAAAGCCAAACGCGCACTCCTGCAACATACCTGGCCAGGCAATGTCCGCGAGCTGGACAATGTGATTCAGAGGACGCTGGTTCTTTTGGTCAACGATCGTATCGCTGAGGTCGATCTCGCATTTCAAATGTCTGCCAAAGGGACCACTCAAGCCGATGATGGGATGGTCGCCCGCTCGAGTGGCAATGGCTTGCAGGAAGACCTGCGTCAAGCGGAGTTTCAACTGATCTCGAATGCGCTGGTCGAGGGCGCTGGTAACCGCGAAGTCGCGGCCCGCAGTCTCGGTATCTCGGCACGTACTCTACGTCACAAAATCGCGCGTTTGCGAGACGCGGGAATGGTGATGCCACGGGTCACGCCGCATCACTCGAGCAACGCACGAGGCAGGGAGGCCAGGCGATGAACACAATCAGCCCAGATCAATTGCTCGCCCAAATTCGGGAGATGCAGTCACAGCTTGAGCCGAAAGCGATCGAGCAACCGGAGAATGCCCCCGATTTTGGAAAGCTGTTAACCCAGTCCGTTAGCGCGGTTGCAGAGCTGCAATCGGAGGCGGGCGCTGCCGCCAGCGCTTATGAACGCGGCGATGAGGGGGCTGACCTCACACAGGTCATGATCTCCATGCAAAAAGCGAGCTTGTCGTTCCAGGCCATGACAGAAGTGCGCAACAAACTGGTTACCGCGTATCAGGAAATCATGAATATGCCGGTGTAACTACGTCAGGGAGGACGTTCGCGGATGGAAGTAACAACGACGACAGCGGAGTTGCCGGCGCCTGAGGTACCGCAGGTCAGGCTCGGTACGGTGCTAAAAATACCCGCCGTCAAACAATTCATTGCGTTGCTGGGTATCGCTGCCAGCGTCGCTGCCGGTGTCACCGTGTTTATGTGGTCGCAAGCGCCGAGCATGACACCGTTGTATGGGTCACTCGAGGACCGTGACCGTGCGGCGGTCGTTGAGATTTTGCGGGCCAATGGCATCGAACACGAAATCGATCCGTCCAGCGGGGATGTTCGGGTGCCGGCCGATCAGGTGCACGACGCGCGCATGCAACTCGCCGCGCAGGGTCTGCCCCAAGGCCAGGCGGCTGGCATGGAGTCCGTAGGAGACTCGAGTTTCGGGATCAGCCAGTTCATGGAAACCGCGCGCTACCAACATGCGTTGGAGGCCGAGTTGTCGCGGACGATCAAATCATTGCGTTCGGTTCGTGAGGCACGGATTCACCTGGCGATTCCGCGTCAATCTGCGTTTATCCGGGACCAGCAAAAACCGAGCGCTTCTGTGCTGTTGCAGCTCTATAGCGGCGCTGAGCTGGAGTCGGGCCAGGCCAAGGCGATCGTGAATCTCGTAGCCGGGTCGATTCCGGCGATGGACGAATCGGACGTTACGCTAATCGATCAGTTTGGCAGGATGCTGAGCGCCAAACCGGGAATGCAGGAAGAAGCGCTCACCACCAATCAGTTTCGCATCGCGCGTAACCTCGAGCAGGAGCTCATGCGTGATGTGGAGCAGTTGCTCGCGCCAATTTTCGGTGCTGGCAGCATCCGTGCCAAGGTCGAAGTGGATATGGATTTTACGGTCAGCGAGCAGACGACGGAGTCATTTGATCCGACGAGTCAGGTTGTTCGCAGCGAACGTTTGGCGGAGGAGCAACGTCGCGCGGGCGATGATGTTGCGGCTGGCGTTCCCGGCGCGATTGCGAACACGCCTCCTGAGGCAGGCGGTGCTGCTGCCGTAGAGACCGGTGAAGCTGTGCAAACGGTGGACTCCTCTCGTCAGGAGCTCAGAAACTTCGAAGTCGACAAGACGATCAGCCACGTACGGGCACCGGTTGGTACGGTCCGGCGCTTGTCGGTTGCTGTCCTCATCGATGAGAGTGCCCTCATACCACCCGTCGAGCCAGTTCCCGAAGAAGCGGCGGAAGAGGCCACCGAGGATGGAGAGCCGGCGCTTGCGGTCGACGCCGTCGAGCCGGAGGCGTTGGTCGATCTGACAGAGGTCGAACGTTTGGTTCGCGAAGCGGTCGGGTTTAACGCCGCCCGCGGCGATACCGTCGCGGTATTGAGCGCGCCGTTCAAGGCGGTGCCCGAAATGTTGGACGACGGTGGGCCGGCAATTTGGGAGAGTCCGGTGGTACGCGAATTCGCTAAACAGGGTTTGGGCGTCGTGCTAGCGCTTGCGCTCGCGTTCGGATTGGTTCGCCCAATGCTGAAAACGGTTGTCGAGGCACCACCCATTGTCAGTGACAACATCCAGACGTTATTGCCGGAGCCAGGTGGCAACGCCGGCGATCCGGCACAACTGGAGGGTCCGACCGGTGGTCTGACCTACCAGGAGAAAGTGGCCGCCGCTCGCAATATCACTGGACACGATCCTGCTCGTGTCGCGCAGGTCGTACGTAAGTGGATCGAGAACGATGCCGATGGATGATCAATTCGGTGGCACCGAACGCGCTGCGATTCTGTTGATGTCGCTGGGAGAAGACGAGGCATCGGAGGTCCTGAAGCACATGAGTGCGAAGGAAGTGCAATCGTTGGGTCTGGCCATGGCCGGACTGAAGAACGTCACGCGTGACACTGCGGACGATGTGCTGTCGGAGTTCGTCACTACCGTCGATGATGAGACATCGTTTGGTATCGGCGTCGAGGACTACATTCGCAAGGTGCTGACCAACGCTTTCGGCGCGAGTAAGGCCGACGCTTTCATCGAGCGAATTCTTGGTGGTGACAACGCGGACGGATTTGAAGTTCTGAAATGGATGAGTGGTCCTGCCATCGCACAGTTGCTGTCCGACGAGCATCCACAGATTATCGCCATCGTCTTGTCGTATCTCGAACCGGAGCAATCGGCCGAAGTCGTACAAATTCTGGAGCCGGACCTGCGCGCCGAGGTTGTCATGCGGATCGCGCGGCTCGACGACGTCCAGCAGAGCGCGCTCGCCGAAATCGAAACACTGATCGCAGCCAAATCGACGACGATCGATCTTGCACGGTCTGCAAAAGTGGGCGGTGACCGGGTTGCTGCCAATATCGTCAATGCATTACCGAATGCCGATAGCGAGGCGATTCTCGACCAGATCAACAAGGACAATGCAGAACTTGGCACACGAATATCCGAGATGATGTTTGTGTTCGAAAGCTTGTTGAATGTTGATGACAGAGGCATTCAGACCCTGTTGCGTGAAGTCTCCAACGATCAACTTGTCGTTGCCCTCAAGGGTGCGGACGCGTCGGTGCGGAAGAAACTGCTCGGCAACATGTCGAAGCGGGCCGCCGCTCTGCTCGAGGAAGACATGGAAGCCCGTGGTCCCATGAAACTGGCGGACGTCGAAGAGGCGCAGAAGGAGATCCTGGAAGTCGCGCGTCGCATGGCCGATGCCGGTGACATCAACCTCGGCGACAGCGACGAAGAGTATGTCTGACCCGATTCCGACCGAGCGGTGGGATCCACCGGCTTTTCCGGCGCCCGAGTCGATGCCGACGGCGGCCGAACTCGAGTCGTTGCAACAGTCCGCTTTCGATGAGGCCTATGCCGCCGGACTGAAGCAAGGACAGGAAGACGGTCATGCACAAGGATTGGCTGCCGCTGACGATGAGATTCGCGCGCGGCGCGAATTGCTCGATAACGCGCTAACCGCGTTGTCAGCACCCCTCGAAACACTCGAAGAAACGCTGGAGCAACAGATTCTCCAAATGGTGACCCAACTGGTCGGTCGTTTGTTTCGACGCCAGTTAGCACTCGACCCCGACAGTATCGTCGGGTTGGTCCGTGAATCAGTTGCATTATTGCCGGCTGCGGCGTCCACCGTTCAGGTGCATGTGCACCCCGAGGATGCAGCTCGCCTGCGAGAGTTGAACGTCGGCGGCGAAACCGAGCAGCAGCGCTGGCAGTTGGTCGAGGATCCGTCGTTGTTGCGCGGAGGGTGTCGGGTTTCCAGTGGCGCATCCGAGGTCGACGCCAGAGTGCAGGCCCGAATCGACCAGTTGGCAACGCAGTTGCTCGGGGACGACCGTCTGTGAGTACTGCGTCCGAAAGACTCCAGGCGCAGCTTTCAAAACGTCTAAAGAGCGCGTTTTCAGAAATCAGTGACCGGCAATCTCTGGTCGTTGCGGGACTGCTCCGCCGTACCGTTGGACTGACGCTTGAGGCTGAGGGATGCAGCGCGGCCGTCGGAACCCAATGCGATGTCATCGGTGCAGATGGACATCGAATCAGCGCAGAGGTGGTCGGGTTCGCTGGCGACCGATTGTTCCTCATGCCGACGAGCAATGTACAAGGCATCGCACCGAATGCGCGCGTGACGCCGATCAGTGCACGCGAACGGATTCCAATCGGCGAACAGATGTTGGGGCGTGTACTCGACGGGAACGGTCGACCACTTGATTCCGGGCCGCCCATTCGAAGTAACGAGTACGCCGACTTAAATCCGCAACCGATCAACCCACTGCAACGACAACCAATACACGAGCCGCTTGATGTGGGCATCCGTGCGATCAACGCGCTGCTCCCCATCGGTCGTGGCCAACGGCTCGGGTTGTTCGCCGGAAGTGGGGTCGGCAAGAGTGTGCTGCTCGGAATGATGACGCGGTTTACCGAGGCGGACGTTGTGGTCGTCGGTCTGATCGGCGAACGCGGTCGAGAAGTAAAGGAATTCGTTGATCACACACTGGGTGCGGACGGCCTGAAGCGGGCGGTAGTGATCGCATGTCCCGCGGATGAAACGCCGCTGATGCGACTGCAAGGCGCGTCATTGGCAACAGCGGTTGCGGAGCACTTTCGAGACCAGGGTAAACGCGTGTTGTTGTTGATGGACTCGTTGACCCGCTATGCGCAGGCGCAACGTGAGATTGCGTTGGCGATTGGTGAACCACCCGCGACCAAAGGCTACCCCCCTTCGGTGTTCGCCAAATTGCCACAGCTCGTCGAGCGCGCCGGAAACGGCGCGAGTGGCTGCGGTTCAATCACTGCAATTTACACAGTGCTTGCAGAGGGTGACGATCAGAATGATCCGATTGTCGATGCGGCCCGCGCGATTCTGGACGGACACATCGTGTTGTCGCGTGCGCTCGCGGACGCCGGACATTATCCCGCGATCGATATCGAGGCATCGGTCAGTCGCGCCACGCTGCAACTGACTACCCCGGAAATCAGGGCGCATATTCTCGAACTTCGAAAATACTATGGGCTCTATCAGGAGAATCGCGACTTGATCTCAATTGGCGCTTATCAGACCGGCAACAACGCGGATGCGGATCACGCCATTGCGTTGTGGCCGGCGCTCCAATCGTTTTTGCAACAGGCGGCCGACACACCCGTCAACCGAACCCAAAGTCTGGAGATGCTCGCAGCACTTGCGGAGCCCGATGATGTAGAGGTTGTGGCGACGTGAGGACCGCCAATCGGATTCAACGACTCGGACCGGTCCGCCGTGTCGCCGAACAAAAAGAACAGGAAGCGGCGACCCAACTGGCGGACACGATTCGTGATCTGCGGGACGCTGAAGGCACGCTCGCGCAGCTCATTCAGTATCGCGCTAACTACGTACGGGGTGATCGGAAGCCGCGGGTCGATGCCATACAGTGGCAGGATTACCATGCGTTTATCGCAAAACTCGATCAAGCCATTGGTGGACAGCAGGCAATCATTGAAGACCAACGTCAGCGCGTGGGCAACGCGCGGGCGCATTGGCAAGTCGCGCACGCCCGCGTCAGTGCATTGGTAAAGCTGACGCAAAAGCTGCAGGACACCCATCGGCAGCTGATGGAACGGCGCGCGCAACGCGAACTCGACGAGCGCTCGCAACAGCACTCAGTGTCGCAACCATTCGGTCGATAGCTCGAGGACTGGCACGGTTGCTGCAACTACTTCCAGGACAGTCCAAAACAGGCCTGACCCCAACGGCGCCACCGGATTCGAGGATAGTAGATCATGACTTCAACAACGCCATTCCTGCTCGCTGGGAGCAATCTTCCGGAATCGAGCCAACTTACTGATACTGCGAATAAAAACGGGCTATCTCCGCTTGCGGTATCGGCGCAGACTGACGTCGAGACTGTGGTGCAGGAAGTGCTGGGTTTCGCCACCGCGTTGTTGGAAGCTTCAGAACAGGTCGGCAAAGACCTGCCACTATCCGGCAAGACGTTGCCGCTAGATACCAATTCGCTCCCGACCGACGAGGATGCAACGCCCATTGCTGTGCCGTTGCCTCTGACCGATGAGCTGGAGGTCAGAGTACTCAAACCACAAGAAGCCGCCGCGCTGCTACCGGTCCGCACGCCGGAGGTTGCCATTGATGCTGCGCAACGCCAGCAATTCGAAGCCGACGTGAATGTCGTCGTGCCGTCCTCACCGATTGTCAGAGAAAGCACGCCAAGAACGGCCGAGGTGAGCGCACAACCATTGCGAAACCAGAACGGCCGCCCGGGCATCCAGTGGATAGAACCGCGGACACAACCCGCCGAGTCGGCACCACGTTTGTTGACCGAGTCCGATGGGCTGGGTGATAGCCGTGTGGTTCAAAGTGGCCTCCCGCTTGAAGCGGGTTCGGAAAGGAAATACCTCGGATCGCAGACGCCGACGGCTGCACCGCTATCGCCAGCAACATCCGATCCAAAAACAACGGCAGAAAACGCGCTCGAGTTTGCGCTCACCGACAACCGCCAGGAATCGCTGCGTGGCGAAGTTGACACAGACACTCGTCTTCGACTGGAATCGCACAACCACGTGATCCGTCGTAGCTTGGCAACCCAGGCTTCGCTGTCAATCAATCCGTTGGAAAGTACGGTTGCCGGCCTGGTCTCGCCAACGCCAGCTGGCCCGACCGCGCCACTGCCGTTATTGACCTTGCCGACGACCATGGTCGCGCCTGACGGTTCTTTGGAACCGCAGTGGGGGCAGGACTTTGCCGAGCGCGTCGGCTGGGTGGTGCACGCCAAAGTGCCTAAGGCGCAACTCCGACTTCATCCTGAGAGTCTCGGGCCGATCGAGCTGACGATCGAGGCCGACGACCAATTGGCCCGGGTCCAGTTTTCCGCGGCGCACCCACTGACTCGAGAGGCGATCGAGCAGTCGTTGCCGAAGCTTCGCGCCATGCTCGAGCAGCAGGGACTCACTCTCGATCAAGCCGATATCTCTGGATTCGATCGATCGCAGCAGGATGGTAAGAGCGATGCTGACTCCGTCGCCAGCGACGAGTCCAACACAATGCTTGCCGCAAATACCGATCAGGACACTGCCGATATTGCACTTGAACAACGTCCAAAACGCGGATTGATCGACACCTACGTCTGATTCTTGACGGCCTTCCAACTGCGGCCGAACAACCGACGGTTTTCTGGCGGATGCTCGTGTGAGGATTCGATAAGTCAATGTAATTTCTGAAAATTAAATTGCTGGCACACCTCTTGCTACCACCTTCCATGTGGATTAACGCCAGTTGCACAGGGAGTGACCATGGCTGACAACGATGTCGACGAAGGCAAGAAGGGCGGCAATAAGCTCGTGATGATCATCGGCGCGGTGGTTTTACTCGCGGGTGGTGCCGGGGGCGCCTACTTCTTCACCAAGCCCGACGCGCAAGCCGATTCGGCAGATGCTGAACCCAAAGAGGAACCGCCCGCAGAAGCGATCTATCACGGCATACACCCACCGTTGCTAGTGAACTTTCTCGATGAGCGCGGTAAGGGCAGATTTCTGCAAGTGTCGCTTGAAGTCATGACCCGCGACCAGAAGGTGGTCGAAGATATCAAGATGCATGGCCCTGTCATTCGCAACAACCTGATCCTGGCATACGGTGATATCGATTACGAACAGGTGACCACACGCGAAGGCAAGCAGGTGATGCTTGAAGAGGCGCTTACCGAGATCAATGCGGTTTTGGAATCTGAAACCGGCAATGCAGGTGTTGAAGCCGTTTACTTCACCAATGTCGTGGTGCAGTAGTGAGCGAAGTATCCGAAATTGCCGAAGACGCCGCGGCGGACACGCCGGATGTCGAATCCGGCGAGGCTTTGCTGAGCGATGACGAGAAGGATGCACTTCTGGCCGGCGTGGCCGACGGCGCCGTGGTCGGTGCCGATGGCGCGGATGCGCGCACGATTGCGCCGTTCATATTGAGGCCCGATGCGTACATCAATTACGGGAGCTATCCCGTGTTGCAGCTGGTGTGTGGAAAGATCGCCAAGCGACTTGCGCAGCGCTGGTCAAAGCTGGTCCAAGGCCCTGTTTCGATTTCATCGCAGGATTTGTACACGGCCCCATACGCTCAAGCGGTGGAACGCTTGCGTGCGCCCGTCTTGTCATTTCGGATGGGCCTTGCGCCGTTACCCGGGCACTCCGTTGCAGTTGTAGACAACTCGCTGTTGGCGGCCTTGGTCGAGGGCTTTTTTGGTTTCAGCGCTGATACCGAAAGCGGCGAAGACGAATCGCGACCCGAGTTACAGATCCGTGAACAGTTTACGCGCGGTGAGAACCGGGTAGCGGAGTTGGCACTGGCGGCACTCTGTGACGTTCAGGTGGAGGCGTGGGACAAAGTCCATCCGATCAAAGCCAGCGTTGCTGGTAGCGAGACCGATCCGACAGTCGGTATGGGGCTTGAGCCGAAAGATGCTGTGGTCGTAGCGAGATTTTCGGTCGAGGCGCCCGGCGGCAACGGATCACTATTCTGGATGCTCCCCGTGGCTCAAATCGCGCCTATCGCGGATGATCTCGAGGGTGCGACCAACGCGCGGCCGGCAGAGCCAGACCCAGACTGGTATGCGGCATGGTGCGCACACCTTCTGGACATCGAAGTCGCAGCAACGACAGACGTCGGAAAGATGCGGCTCAGCTTGCGTAAAGTGGTCGCGCTGAAACCTGGCGACCTTATCAATCTGAGCCAGCCCGATGCGGCCCTGTTAAGCGTCGCCGGCACGCCTTGCGCGCACGGCGCTTTCGGGCGGTTGGACCAACACAATGCGTTTCAGCTCAAGCAATGGTGCTGAGACCAATCGTTAGATTCATGAAGGCAAGGAAGTCGTTCAATGAGTGAAGAAGCAGTTGCAGCGAGTGGCGAATCCGTGGATGAGCGCTACGAGCCAGAGGCGATGGAGGCCAACGCAACAGATGCGGTGCAAGCGGATGTGAATCTCGAGTTGGTACTCGATGTTCAGGTGTCGCTGTCTCTGCGCGTTGGGCAAACCAATATCACCATTCGTGATCTGGTTAGCTTGGCTGAGGGATCGGTGGTGGCGCTGGACCGAGCGTCAACGGAACCGCTCGATGTAATGGTCAACGGAACTCTGGTTGCGCACGGCGAGATCGTTGTCGTAGACGGACAGTTCGGTGTCCGCCTGACCGATGTCATCAGTCCGGCCGAACGAATCCAGACCCTGACCTGAAGGTTGCCGATCATGTTGTCGATGATTCTTGCATCCGACCCAGCAACGCCGGCCGCATCGGACTCGACCGCTGCGGCGCTGTCGACCTTGCCTAGCGGCGCAGCCATCATTGGAAATCTTGCTATGGTGATCATCGCTATCGTTGCTGCAGCCTGGCTCGTATCTCGCTTACGTCGTCAAGGCGTCAGCGACTCGGGGGGCATTCGCGTTGTCGCCTCCTGCGCTTTGTCTCATCGAGATCGCGTGATCGTGATGGCGATCGGTGATGAGCAGATCGTTGTCGGTGTCAGTGGGCAATCGATGGTGCGCCTGCACGAGCTATCGAAGCCTCTGCCGGAGCGCGAAACGACGTTACCGTTGTCATTCGCGAACAAGCTAAAGCGTCTTCGCCAAAGCCCGCTTGAGGAATCGTCGCAGTGACGTTGCGAGTCGCGCATTCGCTGGTGTGGACAGCCTTGCTATGGCTCGTGCCTGCCATCGGCTGGGCGCAGACCGAGCCGACAACGCTCTTGATTCCAGAGGCTAATGCCGACACCGGCGCGTCGATCAGTCTGAGTCTCCAGGTGCTGATCGCGATGACACTGATGACGCTGTTGCCGGCGATCATGTTATCGATGACCGCTTTTATCCGGTTGATCATCGTGCTGTCGATACTGCGACAGGCGCTTGGCACTGCACAAACGCCACCCAATCAAGTGCTGATCGGTATTGCGTTGTTTCTGACGATGTTCGTGATGGCGCCTGTCGCGGACGAGATCAACCAGGTTGCCGTCACACCATATACAGAAGGCACGATGGAAATCACCGAGGCCTTCTCGAAAGGCATAGGTCCTCTGCGGGCCTTCATGATCGATCAAACGCGTGATGCAGACATCAAACTGTTTGCCAATATCGCCGGCTACGAAGGCTTCAACACGGTCAGTGAAATTCCGATCACGGTTGTGATCCCGGCGTTTATGGTGAGCGAATTGAAGACCGCCTTCCAGATCGGATTCTTGATTTTCATTCCCTTTCTGATTATCGATCTTGTGGTCTCGAGTGTCCTTATGTCGATGGGCATGATGATGCTCTCGCCGATGCTGATTTCTTTGCCGTTCAAATTGATGTTGTTCGTGCTGGTGGATGGCTGGGCACTTTTGCTCGGTACGCTGGCGGGCAGCTTTTACGTGTAGGTGTCACATGTCGGAAGCCTCTATTCTTGCAATCGGTCAACAGGCGCTTTGGGTCACTTTCCTGATCTCCGCGCCATTGCTTTTGTCTGCGCTCGCGATAGGTCTGATCGTAGGTATGTTGCAGGCGGCCACGCAGATCAATGAAATGACGCTGTCGTTCATTCCCAAACTCCTGGTTCTGGGATTGGCGTTGCTCGTCGCTGGCTCCTGGATTACAACCACGCTGGTGGACTTCACGCGTGAGTTGATCACCAACATACCCAGTTTAATTGGTTGATCTGATGGCGCTCGATATCTTCGCCGTCGCCGAACTGTTGCCGATGTATTTGTGGCCAATGATCCGCATCAGTGCATTCGTGATTGCAGTGCCGGCGATAGGCGGCGCCTTTGTACCGAGGCGCATTCGAGCGATTCTGGCGCTGGTGCTCACACTAGCGATCGCGCCGTCAGCGGCGACCGATGCGCCACCCGAGGTCATCTTTAGTCTGTCGGCAGCCTTGCTCGTCATGCAGGAAGTCTTACTCGGCATCCTGATGGGATTCACGGTGCAGTTGGTGTTCGATGCGATCGTCTTGGGTGCACAGACGGTGTCGATGAGCATGGGACTGGGTTTTGCGGTTTTTCTCGACCGGGTCAGCGGTGTCAATATCCCGGTGATCGGACAGATGTATCTCATGCTCGCGATGTTGCTGTTTCTGAGCGCCGATGGACATCTGCAGCTGATTCGCTTGCTTGCTGAGAGCTTCTCGACCGCACCGGTTGGAACGTCTTTCCTGGCACTCGGTGACTTGGAGGGCGTGCTGACCTTTTCGTCACAGTTGTTCGTCGGTGCAATGCGTATCGCATTGCCTGCGATTGCGACGCTGCTGATCGTGAATCTCGCATTCGGTGTGATGAGTCGCGCCGCCCCTTCAATGAACCTGTTCGCGGTCGGCTTTCCGATTTCGATGCTTCTTGGATTTCTGACGCTCTACGCGACCGTCGGTGGCTTGGCTCAGGTGTTTTCAACCAGCTTTCCGCTGGCGCTGGAATCGTTGAGCGCGTTGATCGGAGGGTTCCGCTGATGGCACAGCAGAACGACGGTCAGGAACGGACCGAACAGGCGACACCCAAGCGACGCCAGGATGCGCGTAAGAAGGGTGATGTTCCGCGTTCGCGGGAGCTGTCCACCATGAGCACCATGTTGACCGGTGCGGTGGCGCTCGTGCTTTTTGGTACCACTCTAGGGCCCAAACTAGTGACCGTGTTTGCCGGTGGTTTCGCGATCGAACGCGCGCGTTTGTTTGACTCGCGTGCGATGGCCGTCTCACTGGCCGAGCAAGCTTCGGCGGCCTTGCTCGTGATTGCTCCTGTTTTGCTTGCACTGGTCGTCGCTGCAATAGCGGGTTCGATTGCGTTAGGGGGTGTGAGTTTCAGTTTCTCCGCGCTGGCACCAAAGCTTGAGCGAGTCAGTCCTTTGAAGGGCATCAAGCGCATGTTTGGAATGCGGGCGCTGATCGAGCTCTCAAAGTCGCTCGCGAAAGTCGGTCTTGTGGTTGTGATCGGCGTGTTCGTTCTCGGTCAGCTTGCACCGCGGTTGGCGCAGCTGCCCTTACTGGCGGTTGACACCGGGTTGGCGGAGGCGATGCGAATGATTGGATTCGCGTTTCTCGCGAGCAGTGCGGCGCTGATTGTGGGCGCCGTGATCGATGTACCGTGGCAACTCTACGACTATGCGCGCAAGCTGAAAATGACGCGTCAGGAAGTGCGTGACGAGAACAAGGAGGTCGAAGGGCGGCCTGAGGTTCGACAGAGAATTCGACAGCTACAGCAGGAGGTTGCCACTCGGCGGATGATGGAGGCAGTGCCTTATGCCGACGTCATCATCACTAACCCGACGCACTTTGCGGTTGCTTTGAAGTATGACGAGACGCGGATGCGTGCTCCCGAGGTGGTCGCCAAGGGGCAGGACGAAGTCGCTGCAAAGATCCGTGAGATTGCGAACGCGAACGGCGTTGCGATGTTCGAAGCGCCGCCGCTGGCGCGGGCCGTCTTTCACAGTACAAAAATCGGGGAAGGTATCCCAACGGGGTTGTATGCGGCTGTCGCGCAGGTACTCGCCTACGTGTACCAGCTTCGCGATGGTGTGGAAGGGTTACTGCGGCCGGACCCTGACGTCGATGAGTCGAGGTACGGGCCCGGTGTTCCGCGTCGAGTTATGCGTGGAGGTACAGTCTGATGGCTGAGCTGACGTCGCGCCTCGACTTCACAGCAATCGGCAAGGGAATCGGCGTGCCGGTGCTGCTGCTGGTCATTCTTGCAATGATGATGGTGCCGCTACCGCCGCTTGCACTCGACACGCTTTTTACCTTCAACATTGCGCTTTCGCTGGCGATCTTGTTGACGGTCATCTACGTGGCGCGTCCGCTCGACTTCGGCGTATTCCCAACGGTTTTGCTCGTCGTTACGTTGTTGCGTCTCGCATTGAATATTGCGTCGACGCGCGTGGTTCTGCTTGAGGGCCACTCTGGCAGCGGCGCGGCCGGCAAGGTTATCGAGGCATTCGCCGAGTTCGTCGTCGGTGGCAATTTCGCCGTTGGCCTAGTCGTTTTCAGTATTCTTGTGATCATCAATTTCGTTGTGGTCACCAAAGGCGCCGGGCGCGTATCCGAAGTGACCGCGCGTTTCACGCTCGATGCCATGCCGGGCAAGCAAATGGCCATCGACGCCGATCTCAACGCGGGCCTGATCGATCAGGACACCGCGCGAACGCGGCGCGCAGAAGTCGCTGGCGAAGCAGATTTCTACGGTGCAATGGATGGCGCCAGTAAGTTCGTCCGCGGCGATGCGATTGCCAGCATTCTGATTCTATTTATCAACGTTCTTGGCGGGCTCGCGATCGGCACGATGGAGCACGATTTGTCTTTCTCCGAGGCCGGCCGCATCTACACACTGCTGACCATCGGCGACGGATTGGTCGCACAGATTCCATCGTTGCTACTGTCGACAGCGGTGGCGGTCATCGTGACGCGCGTATCGCAAGCGCAGGACATGTCCAGCCAGATCGTGGCACAGGTTTTTCGGCAACCGAAGACGCTGGCCGTGACAGCGGCTGTGCTGGTCACGCTTGGGCTGATTCCGGGCATGCCGAATTTTGCATTTCTGACGCTGGCAGGTGTGTGTGGCTACGCCAGTTATCGGTTGAGTCGAACGCCGCCGCCCGAGCCTGAGATCCTGGAAGCGGCGCCAAAGCCTGAGCCGCAAATACGCGAGCTGACCTGGGAGGATGTTCAACCCCTTGAGACCATCGGTCTTGAGGTCGGTTACCGACTGATCCCACTCGTCGATCGTCAGCGCGGTGGCCAACTCGTCAATCGAATTAAAGGCGTGCGCCGCAAATTAACCGACAATCTCGGGTTTCTGCTGCCGCCCGTACATATTCGCGACAATCTGGATCTCAAGCCATCGCAATATCGGGTGTCTCTGATGGGTGTGCCACTCGGCGAAGGGGAGATCGAGATCGACAAGGAACTTGCGATCAACCCGGGTCAGGTATTCGGGGAGCTCAAAGGTATCGCGACGAAAGACCCCGCGTTCGGATTACCGGCGATCTGGATCGACACGGTGCAACAGGAAGAGGCGCAAATGCTCGGCTACACCGTCGTCGACGGCAGTACGGTCGTTGCAACGCATATCAGTCAGGTCTTGCAAGCGCATGCTCACGAGCTGATCGGCCATGAAGAGTTGCAACAGATGCTCGAGCGACTCGGCAAATCGGCACCCAAGTTGGTGGAGGCGCTCACGCCAAAAATCCTGCCTGCAGCGGCCATTCTCAAGGTGTTACAGAATCTGCTTCGCGAAGGAATTCCGGTGCGCAATATACGCAAGATCGCCGAAACGTTGGCTGATCATGGCGCGAGGAGTCAAGAACCTGACGTTTTAACGTCCGCCGTCCGGGTTGCGCTGGGCCGTTCAATCGTCCAGGACATCTGCGGTAGCTCGCCTGAGATCCCTGTCATGACGCTCGACCCGGAGTTGGAACAGATCTTGAATAACGCTAGTCAGGGTGGCGCTGTTGGTGGTGTTGAGCCTGGCCTCGTGGAACGGATTCACGAATCGCTGAGCAAACACGCCAAGGAACGCGAGGCTGTCGGAGACTCGGCGATCTTGCTGGTCGCACCAACGATTCGTCCCTGGCTTGCTCGAATGCTGCGTAGTGTGCGCAGTTTGCATGTGCTGGCCTACAACGAGATTCCGGAGGATCGACAGATCCAGATGACAGCCACAGTAGGCTGATACCAAAAGCGCAAGGAGGCGCCAATGCAACGCAGGGAGCGGCAGCAATGAAGATCAAGCGATTTCTCGCGCCAAGCATGCGCGAAGCTTTGAAGGCGGTAAGGACCGAGCAAGGTCCCGAAGCCGTCATCTTGTCCAACCGGAAGGTCGGTGACTACGTCGAGGTTATCGCTGCACTCGACTATGACGAGGCTTTGATTCAGCAAGCCGTCAAGCGTTCCGGCCCCTCCGAAACTCAAGTCGCCCCGCCGGTCCCCGAGCCTGCGACCGAACGTCCCGAGGTCGCGGATGAGTTGGTCGAGGAGGACGAAGTGCATGTGCTCTTGAGCGAGAAAGCACGCCAGGGCGAGGTCACGAACCGACGCAGCGAGCAAACGCTGATCACGGAGCTCGATCTGCCTGCGACGCCGGGGATTCACGAACTGCGTGAGCAGCTGACGATGCTCGGTGACTTGTTGCATGAGCAAGTCTGCGGTGACCGTTGGACCAGCCGCAGCAACACCGATCCACTGGCGACGCAACTGCTGCGAAACCTGACACGATTGGGTGTCGGCTCTGATATCGCGAAAATGTTGCAGGAGCGTGTTGCCGCCAGTGAGGCCGGTATACGTCACCCGTGGCGCGATGCCGTTGACGCTCTGAGCGACGGGTTGATAACGGCAGCGCCGGATCTTCTGGATCATGGCGGTATCGCGGCGTTTGTCGGCCCGACCGGTGTCGGCAAAACGACGACCATTGCCAAGTTGGCTTCGCAATATGCGCTCCGCCATGGTGCGCGCGACATTGCGTTGGTGTCGATGGATGGATATCGAATCGGCGCACGAGAACAGCTGTTTACGTTCGGCCGGATCATCAACGCATCGGTGTTCGAGGTTGAAAGTCCTATCGCGCTGCGGCGCTTGCTGGATGGGCTTGATGCGTATCGTTTGGTGTTGATTGATACCGCAGGTATCAGTCAGCGTGATGCGCGCCTTGCCGAAATGTTGGATGGATTGTCCAACCAATCGAGACCTGTCGATCTCTACCTGACGCTGGCTGCGACGGGCGATGAGCAACTTCTCGATGAAATTGTTCGCTGTTACCAGCAAGTTTCTGTGAAAGCGGCCGCTATCACCAAAATAGATGAAGCGAGTCGACTGGGGGCACCGTTATCCGTTTTGTTACGCCATCAATTGCCATTGGCTTACATCGCCAACGGACAGTGCGTCCCGGACGATCTGTCAGCAGCAGACGGCAGAAAACTCTGGTTAATCAACCAGGCTCTGAGTTATGCGAAAGCACCAGAGTTTGAACCCGACGAGCAGCAACTGGCTCGGTTATTCGGTGAGAAGGAGCTCGTGAATGGTTGAGTCACTGCAGGCGCAACAGCTGCATACCGCAGTCTCGCGTAAACCCACCAAGGTCGTGGCGGTCATGAGCGGGAAAGGGGGGGTCGGCAAGACCAACGTATCGACCAATCTCTCCGTTGCACTAGCGCAGCGCGGCCGCGATGTGATGTTAATGGATGCCGATCTCAGTTTGGCTAACGTGGACGTTTTGCTAGGGCTGCAGCCCAGCTGCAACTTGGCGAATCTGGTCCGCGGTGAGGCAACCCTCGAGCAGGCAATTGTGAATGGGCCGTCGGGCGTACGAATCGTTCCTGCCAGTTCCGGCGACAGAACCATGGCCGATTTACCGCAAGCGAGTCAGGCCGCGATCATCAGCGCATTCGGTCAGCTGGATCGACAACCTGATGTGCTGGTGGTTGACACTGCCGCCGGCATTTCAGAAAACGTTGCCCGATTCGCCCAGGCCGCACAACACGCGTTGGTCGTCGTCTGCGACGAGCCAGCCTCCATTACGGATGCGTATGCGCTGATCAAGGTGTTCAGCCGCGACTACGGTATTCGACGCTTCCAAGTGCTGTCGAACATGTCGCGCAGCCGTGTCGACGGGCGCGCGCTGTTCGAGAAGCTGCTTCGTGTCACCGATCGGTTTCTGGATGTGGTCCTGGTGCATGCGGGTACGATTCCAAGTGACGGTTACCTTCGAAAGAGCGTGCAGGAGCAACGCGCCGTAGTTGAGGCGTATCCGGATAGTTGGTCATCCAAGGCATTTCATCAATTAGCCGAAACAGTGGACGCATGGAAGCTGCGCCACGAGCCGAGTGGTGGATTGACGTTCTTCTTCGAACGTCTGATCGGAGAAAGCAAAACAATGATAGGAGGGAGCCAATCATGAGCTACGCACCTGCGGCACTCAGTGCATCCACAAGCGAATCGGAGCGACTGATCAATCAGAATTTGACCTTGGTCAAACGAATCGCGCATCACATCATGGCCAAGCTGCCAGCGAGTATCGAGCTTGATGATCTGATTCAGGCTGGCATGTTGGGTCTGATCGAGGCGGCGGGTCACTACGACCCAAGCCGAGGTGCAAGTTTCGAGACGTACGCCGGTATTCGGATACGCGGGTCGATTCTCGATGAGGTGAGGAAATCGGACTGGACGCCGCGCTCTGTACATCGGAGATATCGCAGCATCACGGAGGCAATTGCTGAGCTGCAAGCAACAACCGGCAAGCATCCGAATGACCAGGAAATTGCAGACCATCTCGAAATGCCGCTGGAGGAGTACCACGCGATCCTCCGCGACTCGACCAGTTGTCGCCTGTTTAGCCTCGATCAACCCTATGTGGACTCCGATCGCACTCAGGAAGTGGCATCGACCGACTTCGCTGAACCGGATTCAGCCCTCGAGGAAAATCAATTCACCGATCGGCTCGCGGAGGCCATTAGTCGTCTGCCAGAACGCGAGCGCTTGGTGCTTTCGTTGTACTACCAACAGGACATGAACCTGAAGGAGGTAGGCATGGTTCTCGAGGTCAGCGAATCGCGCGTCTGCCAGATTCATGGACAGGCCTTACTGAGATTGAAGGCGCGGATGGGGGACTACGCGGACTATCTGGAGGACAAGCTATGAGCTTCGAACTGATGACGTATCCGAAGGTGCTCGCCGTTGTGTTTGCAGCCCTGTTTGTCGCGACTTTTCTGACATTGCTCACAGTTCGTCAGCGTCTGAGCATGCAAGATGGAGAAATGCGCAGATTGATGACGCTGATCGCGTCTCACGATGATGAATCGATCGAGCCACAAGAGCGTGAGGAGACGGAAAGCCTGACCGAGGCTTTGACTCGTTTGTCATCGAGGATCGATGCGATCGGACTGCAGCAGGCGTCAGCCGCGCGTAGTCCTGGGCTCGACGAAGCGGCCGCCATGGCACGCGCCGGTGGCAGTGCGAACGAAATCGCGAATCGAGCCGGAATTTCGGTCGGAGAGGCAGAGCTGTTGTTGCGCGTCCAGGCAAACCGTGCAAACGCAAAGGGTGTGGAGTAGAACATGATTCAGCAAGAGTCGATGGCGTTTTTGACCGCGCTTTCCAAAGAGCTCAACCGCGGCGAAGTGAAGCTGCCTTCTTTCCCTGACGCGGTTATCAAGATTCGCGATGCGTTGGAAAAGGAAGACTGCGACATCGATCGCATCGTGACGTTATCGAGTGTTGAGACGGTACTAGCGACTCGATTGCTAGCTGCGGCCAATTCCGCCTACTACAACCCGTCGGGCAGCAGAGTATCCGATCTGCGTGGCGCCGTGATGCGCCTTGGTTTGAAAGAAGTGCGTAACATGGCGATCAGTTTTGCCGTTGAACAGATCTTTCTTGGCGAGCAACATCCTGAGATCGCTAAAAGCCTCGCTACTTTGTGGCGCCGCGGTGTCGCGGTGTCTGCGATTGCCTATGTACTGGCCCGCGAGTGCACCAAGGTCGATGCTGAGAAAGCGTTTCTCGCCGGCCTTATGCACGAGGTAGGCAAGCTCTATATGCTGATCAAATCGGCAGATTTTCCGGGCGTTAGCGTCGACCTCGAGGCGCGCAGCGATGAGCCTGACACCTGGCACCCCCAAATTGGCAGGTTCATAGTGGAAGCGTGGGGTTTCGATGACGAAATCCTGGATACTATGCAGCCCTCCGAAGGTCTCGACGGGCAGCCTGTTGAGGGCCGTCCGACACTGTTGGACGTTATCTACGCTGCTGAGTTGATCGCCAGCGCCAGTCAGGCAATCGGGGTTGACTTCGGCCTGCCGTCTTTTGGACGCCTCAAGCTCGATGCAGATCGATTGGAGGCACTGCAGCCCAAAGTGCGTGAACGCATGGATTCAATGCTGCAGAGTCTCAGTTGAGCCGCTTACTCTTCAAGCTTCAGCCGACGCATCCGGAGACTCTCGGACTCGCGTTGAAAGAGATGTTTGATCAACAGTTCTGACTCAGCCTCACTAAAGCCGACAAACTCCGCTGCGACACCGTAAGGTCGTTGCGGGTCATTGTTGATCGTTTCCGGACAACGTCGGATGGTCGCTGCCGTTTCAAGGTAATGCCGATCTGCGGTCAACAGGATCCGCAGGAACAGTTTGGTGCCCTCGGCCAATTCCGAATCGTGGTCAAAACGCACGCCGGTTGCCCCAATCTCGCAAGTCAACGCATGCCCATCGGTCAACTCCCGCATTGCAGCTTGACGATCGGGCTGTGCATCGAGCAGCAGATTCAGTTTGGCATTGAGCGTTTCAAGACACTCGCGTACCGGTTGCGGCGCACTGCCCAGCAGGGTGAATGCTTCCTGGAAACGCGACTCAAGCTGTACGAGTCGCGCGTGGTCGCCGAATTGTGATGGTTCCTGCAACGCGCGAGACTCAAGTATTGCAGCGTATTCGCTGTCGCCCAATATCTGGACTTTGATGAAGGCGTTCTCGCGGATGCGGAACGATCGCCGCATGCTGCGTTCGTCGATTGGGGCTGCTTCAGTGCTCATGGTGCCGCTTCCTCATTGGTCGGGGGTAGGTCATCACGAAGGCGGATTGACTCGTCCTCCGCGCTCAGTACGTTCGGCGAGACGGTGTCTTCACCGATGACGATTCGAAGATCAACGCGCCGATTTGCGGCGCGATGTTCAGCGGAGTCGTTCGGCATTCTTGGCTGCGTGTCCGCGTGTCCGGTCACAGTCATGCGCCGATCGTCGAGCGGCGCGCCTTCGAGCAACAAGTGCGCGACCGATACCGCGCGGCTCGTCGACAACTCCCAGTTGGAACGGAACTTCGCTGTGCGGATCGGTACGTTGTCGGTGTGTCCTGCGATCTCAAGCTTGCCGTTCGAGTCGAGCAAAAGTCGTGAGATTTTGGTGATCGTCGGTTTGAAGCTATCGCGCACCCGATCGTCGCCCGAGCGGAACGAAGCTTTCTCTAGAATGTGGATAATGATTTTGTCGTCTTCGGTGACCAGTGCTAAAGACCCATCGCGGATTTCCGCCGCTAGTGCCCGGCGGATACGCTCGGCCTCGCGCTCAAGATCTTCCTTGCGCTCGTCAGGTTCATCGAATTCCAGCGTGTTCTTGTTGGAATCGATGGTGAACTGGCGCACCTCGTTAATAAGCGTCGGCTGTGGCGTGCCGGGACTGAACTCGCGCGCGATCACACTGGTTCCTTTCGGAATCGTGCGCGCTTCGATTTCGGCCTGCACACCAAACGCATTCTTCATGGATCCGGACAGCTGTTTGAACTTCTGCGCGTCCATTTCCGAGAACGCGAGCAGCAGTACGAAGAAACACATCAACAGGGTCATCAAATCGGCGAAGGTCATGACCCACGCCGGGACGCCACCACCTTCGTCTGCCTTGGGCGCGTCTTCCATGGTGGCCTAGCTCTCTTCCTTGGCTCTCGCGGATTTCGGCAGGTACGCCTCCAACATGCTCTCAATGACACGCGGGTTCTGGCCTTCCTGGATGCCGAGCAACGCATCGATGATCAAACGCTTGCGGTCTTTCTCCTCGGTGCTACGCAGTGCCAGTTTGTCCGCCACCGGCAACGCAAACATGTTGGCCAGAATGGCGCCGTACAAAGTCGTCAACAATGCGACGGCCATCGCTGGTCCGATCTGTTTCGGGTCATCCATCGCCGATAGCATCTGCACCAGGCCGATCAGCGTTCCGATCATGCCCATGGCGGGTCCGACGTCGCCAATCGCCTTGAAAATGCTCTGACCTTCCTCGTGTCGCTGTAAGGTCAGCGTCATGTCCTTGTTCAACATGTCGCGCACGATGTCCGGTTGGTGACCGTCGATCAGTAAGTTGACGCCGGTTTGCATAAACTCGTCGTCAATCTCCGCTTCTTCGAGCGCGAGAATGCCGCCCTGTCGCGCTGACTTAGCCAGTTCGACGGATTTCTCAATCAGCTCCTGGGGCGTTGCCAGTTTGAACATGAATGCCTTGACGGCGACTTTCCCGGCGCCGAGGAACTGGCCAAGACTGTATTTCATCATGACGACCATGAACGTGCCCGCAAACACCACGGTCAGCGAGGGTACGTTGATGAAGGTGCTGACATTTCCGCCCATGAAGATGGACGCAAAAATGACGCCGAATGCACCGATCAGACCGATGAGAGTCGCAAGATCCAACGAGCTATCCTCCTGTTTCAGACACGCTCACAGGCGGAAACCTTCCACCCGTTTAATGTCGTAGCGGCGGGGCGTTCCGGGACTTTAGGTGGTAGTGTTCTCCGTCGCGTCCGATTGCGGCAGGCGCTCGATCAGCCGTGCCAGTACCGACGCGGGTTGATCGTTATCGAGCAGCATTGTCATGGCGCTAACGCAGCGGACCGTCGTGCCCTCATTCGCGTACGGCACGCGAACGGTGTCCCGGACCATAGCCTCTACTCGCGCATTAAGTGTCTTGGCGGTGGTTTCGTTGGTGTCTGCTAGCAGTACCATGAAAAGACCGGGCTTTAGTGTAGCTATAGTGTCACTTCGTCGTACGAAGCAGCGCATCAGGCAATCGACGACCGAGCGCAGTGTTTCGTCACCTGCCGCGGCGCCGACACTGGCTTGAATGCTGGAGAAATCCGCAATCTGAATTGCGACCACAGCGATTGGCTGCTGGAGCACGAAGTTCAATGCAATCGACTGCTTTAGCGCCGTGTTAAAGGCGTCTGCGCTGAACGTGCCGGTGACGGGATCGCGCGTCATTAAGTCGCGATTGTTGGCGAAATCTTCGCGCAGTTGCACGAGGTTGCTCTGGGTCGAGTCGAGTGTGGAATCGAATCGGCTCTTCTGTGCTTCAAACGCTTTGGCAGTGGCGGCCATTGCTCGTTCCAGAGATCGCTTGACGGCGTCTATGTCGCCGTTGGCCGTTGCAGCGGACACCGACTTCAGGTGTGTTTCAACTTCCTGGCGAGTGTCCGTCTCGCCCGTGGCGATGTCCGACAGCGCCGTGACCATTCCCTGGACGAGGCCCTGGTATTGGTGGGTGCGTTGAGTGACGAAATCGACCTCTTGCTGGCGGCGTTTCAGAAAAAACTGCCGCACCAAGGGCCACTGTCGATGACCATTCGTGCTTGCCTCGATGCCTTCGTCGAGGATTGGTGCGCCGTTGGCGACGTGTCGCGCGTACTCTTTACACAAGTCATGGAAACGCGGGTCCTCATCCGTCAATGGGAACGAAAACTCACCTGTGGCACGCAACAGCGCTTCGAGCGTGTCGATCGCTCCATCTACCAGTGCCTCTTGCGCGTCGGACGCGGTCGCATCTTTTCGACCGAAGAGTTTTGTGACCATGCTCATTCGCAGTCCCTTTTGCTGTTGAGTCTCCCGCGCAGATGACATAAGCGACCGTTGACACTTCATCTTTAGCGGTTCTGGCGCCTTTTCTGGCAAATCGGTCGTCGCTTGCGGTATGCTCAGAACGCGCGCCGTTACTGTTTGGCGCGATACCTACTTCAGCCAGCAGGGATGGGCCGGCATGACGATGAGCGCAGGGAATGCAGGCTCGGTGGTGGTGATCGATCCGGATCAATCCAGTGCCCGAACCTTGCAGCAAATGATCGAGTTCCTGGACACGCCAAGCGTAGTTATCGCGGATGAGGATAGCTGGGCAGCAGCGGTCGATGATTCGGTAGAACTCATTTTTCTTGGTCGGGGTCTCGCCGACGTGCCTGCCGAGGCCATCGAGTCTCAGCTCCAGCGCGATCGTCCGTCGGTGGCGATCGTTCGCATTCGGGATGCCAATGGCAGCGTTACCTGAGTTCGCTTCCAGCTATCAGCTCACCTGGCCGATCACGCTGGAGGAGCTGGGCGGTGTTCTGGAGCGTATTCGCCAGCTGCGCCTGCGCGAGACCGCGCTGCGACCGCCAGAGTTTATTGGCTGCAGCGAATCTACGAGATCCGTACGTCAGCTCGTTGCCCAGGTGGCACCGTCGTCGGCGACGGTGCTGGTGACGGGTGAGTCGGGAACCGGCAAGGAGGTCGTTGCGCGGCAGCTTCACAAACACTCAGGTCGAAGCGGGGACTTCGTCGCCATCAACTGCGGGGCGATCCCGCCGGAACTGCTTGAGAGTGAGCTGTTCGGACACGAAAAAGGCGCGTTCACCGGCGCCACTGGGTTACGCAAGGGGCGGTTCGAGCTTGCCCATCGTGGCACTTTGTTCCTTGATGAGATCGGCGACATGCCACTCGCTATGCAGGTGAAGTTGCTGCGCGTGTTGCAGGAGCGAGTCATTGAACGCGTAGGGGGTGTTCGCAGCATTCCTGTCGACGTCAGAGTGGTGGCCGCAACCCATCGCGATCTCGAGGCGAGAATCTCGAGTCAACAGTTTCGCGAAGACTTGTTTTACCGCCTGAATGTTGTGGAACTGAACATCCCACCACTGCGTGAGCGTCGCGACGACGTGGTGCCATTGCTGGACGAAATGGTACGCAGGTCGATATCCCGACACGGCATCGGTGTATCGTTCAGCGATGACGCAGTCGAGGCTCTGCAGGCATATCGTTGGCCGGGTAACGTTCGCGAACTCGCCAATCTTGTTGAGCGACTGGTTGTGCTTCGACCTCATGCCGTGGTGCGATTGATCGATCTACCGAGGGATATCTCCGGCCTGACCGAGCAGACTGCGGGCGCTGGACAATCGGTTGCTGCGCTGGTCGAGAACGCGATCGCCCCGACCGTTGAGTTGCCCGACGAAGGCATTAGTCTGCGGGAGCACATCGAGACCATCGAACGTAACCTGATCCGTGAGGCGCTGTCCATGAGCGATGGTGTGGTCGCAAAAGCCGCCAAGCTTCTGGGTCTGCAGCGCACTACGCTGGTCGAGAAGATCAAACGTCTGGAAATCTAGAGCGTCGCTTTCGCCTAGAGTGTGAATATCCAGGTTCGGGAGCCACGCTGAAGTCCGAGCCCTGCCGCGCGCCCGGCGTTTAACTCAAGCGCATATCGCGCCGGTTCCTCGGCGGCAATGCTATTGAGAGACAGCGGTTCCGTGTTCTCCGCAATATTGATAATGATGCCGCTTGCATCGATAAAGGCGATGTCGAGCGAGATCAGCGTGTTTCTCATCCACATGGACACGCCTCGCGGGCGGACATAGTCGAAGATCATCCCGGAATTCGGTGGCATCGACTTCACCCACATCAAGCCACGTCGGCGTCTTGCGTCCGAATCCGCCAGCACCGTGTCGAGCAGCACGCACTCGCGTGCGCCCTCGACGGTCACTGATGCTTCGCCGAACTCACTTCGAAGACGATCGAAGCCGATGGGGCGGTCGGGCAGGTCCACCGCGAACGCTGTGAATGGCAGCAGGGCTAGCCCGGCAAACCACGGGCTCAACTGTCGCGCCATCGCACTACACCGTCGAAACGCCAATTGCGAATTCGAAGACTCCCGTCAGCATTGACGGCCGGGATTGCGCGCGTACACCACACGTTACCGGAGACAATGCTGGCTTGGCCCCGTTGCAGCGTTTCATGCGCTTCGATGTCGCTGAAACAACTGTCTTGATCTCCGGTCGAATAGAACAGCTGCTGATCTTCATCGATCAACGTGACGGTGGTACGAAAACCGCTGCCAACCTGATCCGGCTGCAGCGCATCGATACCGAGGATTACGAGTCCTTCCGGCAGACCGTCGCCCGCCGCAATACGGAACCGAAGTCGAATCCCGCTGCCGGTCGGACGCTCCTGCCCACTGCATACTCCCGGATCGACCTCGGCCTCAAGGTCGCCTTCGAGTGTGCCGAACACGTCGCCGGTAAGCGTCTGTACGGCGATCCCGCAGTGTTTGCCGATAGGCTCATTGAGCTCCGAGTCAGAGCCCGTGGCACTCACGGCCAGCGTCATCAGCGCGGCAGCGGCCCAAAACGACCTGCTAAATCTGATCGGCAGCACAACAATTCCTTCGAACGCGAGTGCCAAGGGTAGCCAGCCCTCGGACAGATTGCGACTGTCCAATGTGTCGCCAAGCCCGCTGATCTACTACACTTTCCGGTCTTCCATCGTCACTTTTGCCTTGAAGGGGCCGATCCTGTGAGTTCCAACGAACAATTCCGTCACCTGGAGCACCACCTTAGTCAGCTGGTCGTCGGCCAGCCGCACCTGGTCAATCGCATGCTGATCGCGTTGTTGTGCGACGGCCATTTGCTGGTCGAGGGGGCGCCCGGACTCGCGAAAACTCGAGCGATCAAGGTGCTCAGTACCAGCATCGATGGCGATTTTCACCGGTTGCAGTTTACGCCCGATCTGTTGCCCGCAGACCTCACCGGAACAGAGATTTTCCGACCCGAGGACGGCTCGTTTCGTTTCCGACGAGGCCCCTTGTTTCACAACCTCGTTTTGGCTGACGAGATCAACCGGGCGCCGGCGAAGGTACAGTCTGCGCTTCTCGAAGCGATGGAGGAGCGGCAAATCACCGTCGGCAAACAGACTTATCCTTTGCCCGATCTTTTCCTCGTGATGGCCACTCAGAACCCGATCGAGCAGGAAGGCACGTATCCGTTGCCGGAAGCACAGCTCGATCGCTTTTTATTGCATGTGAATGTGGGTTACCCCAACGCTGACGATGAACGTCGAATTTTGCGGTTGAATCGCGGTGAAGCACTGAAACGTGATCCGGAGCATTTCGCCCCCGCAACCAAGGTTACGCAGGAGACGATCTCTAACGCTCGGCGAGAAGTGTTGGGGTTACATCTGGCGGACGAGGTCGAGCAATACATCGTGAATATCGTCATCGCTACGCGAGACCCATCGGGGCTGGACTCCAGTCTCGCAGCGGCGGTTCAGTTCGGCGCCAGCCCGCGAGCGAGTATCGCACTGGATCGTGCTTCTCGCGCGCACGCCTGGCTGCAGGGTCGCGACTACGTTGGACCTGACGACGTACAGGCGGTCGTTGGCGACGTGCTTCGGCATCGGATTTTGCTGAGCTTTGAGGCAGAGGCCGACGGTATGGATGTGGACCAGTTCGTCACCGGCATTGTCGCCGGAGTGGGTGTGCCGTAGACAGTGGCAGAGACAGGTGTGAAGCATGACGCATCGACCGATGGACGCACGCGCGTCCATCAGAGCGACCTGATCGCGCTGCGGCATGACGCGCGGGCGCTGTCGTTGCAGGCGCTTCGGGTCAAGGCACGAAAAGGCGGGCAGTACTTGTCGCACTTCAAGGGGCGCGGCATGGAATTTGATGAAGCGCGACCCTATCAAGCCGGGGACGACCCGCGCAGCATCGACTGGCGTGTTACCGCTCGGACCGGGCGTCCGTATACCAAACTTTTCCGGGAAGAACGCGAGCGCCCGGTGTTTTGTTGGGTCGATCAACGGCAAACGATGCGCTTCGCGACTCGGGGTGTGTTCAAAGCGGTTCAGGCCGCGCGCCTCGCTGCACTGCTCGGCTGGAGCGCGGTGCAAAGAGGCGACCGACTGGGTGGGTTCGTGTTTAATGATCTGAACCGATACGAGTTGCGTCCGATGCTCGGTAAGCGTGCCGTGCTGAGAATGATCCACCAGCTCGAGCAGCTTCAGCAGCCCGTCGCAGACGCACCGCGGCCGAATTTGCAGCGTACGTTGGCGGGATTGCGCCGGGTGGCTCACCCGGGCAGTTTGATTGCAATGATCAGCGATTTTGCTGGCTTCGATGAAGTGTGTGCTGCGCATTTGACCGCTTTGGCGGCGCACAACAACTTGCTGGTGTGTTTTGTCTATGACGCGCTCGAGCGCGAGCTACCACCGGCAGGTGTGTATCCGGTTCAGGTCGGTCAACAGCGCGTGCAGGTAGATACCGGTGGCGTGCAGGCGAGGCGCTGGGCCGAGCGCTTCGATGGCCGCGTGAAGGCAGTTGAGAGCATCTGCAGAGTCACGGGAAGTGCACTGAAGTTGATCGATACCGAGGCATCACCACTGGCCGCGTTGCAAGCGATGACCGGCAGAGTTCGGTAATGCAGTCCGCGCCCGATCTCACGACGCTCGGTCTGCGAGATATCCACGAACCCGCGGCGATCGGGTGGTGGCCGCTAGGCCCAGGCTGGTGGGTGTTGTTAGCCGCCCTCGCGCTTGCGCTGCTATTCGGCGCGGTCCGCTGGCATCGCCGCACCCGACTGGGGCGAATGGCGGCGCGTGATCTCGACACGCGGCTCAAGGGCTGGCTCGATCACCGCGATGATCAACGACTGCTCGCTGATCTCAGCGAGTGGTTGCGGCGCGTTTCGATTGCCGTACATGGTCGGGCCGAGGTCGCGTCATTGGTGGGTGATGCATGGCGTGCATTTCTCGACCGAGGTTTGAGCGAGTCTCCGTTCTCACGACTGCCGGGGAGTCTTCTGATCGATGCCGCATACCGTAAAGGTGTGCCGTCGCTTGATCCCGATACCGTCGCGCATCTCGAACGTCTGTGCCTTCGATGGGCACAGTCCGTTGCGAAGGTCACCCCGACGCGGTCAACCGGTGCGTCAGCATGAATCTCCTGCCTGAGTGGCTCGTTTTCGCTTGGCCATGGTTGGCGATCGTTCTACCCGTGCCGTGGGTGCTGGCGGTCTTATCGCGGTCGACGTCGCGATCGATTCCTGCGCTGCAGGTCCCAGTGGGCGTCGGATTCCGCGATCTGTCGACGACACAACGTGGCGGTGCGGCACGACGTTGGTTGATTTTGGCGTTGGCCACCCTCGGTTGGCTCGCGCTCTGCGTCGCCGCGATGCGTCCGCAGTCACTGTCGGAGGCGCAGTCGGCCCCGGTAACGGGACGCAACCTTATGCTGGCCGTCGATTTGTCGGGCTCGATGCAAGAGAAGGATTTCGCGTTGGGCGGCCGCACCGTGGATCGTCTTTCGGCAACGAAAGCGGTCGCTGCGCAGTTCATCGATCGACGTGAAGGGGATCGTCTTGGATTGATCCTGTTCGGCGAACGCGCATACCTGCAGACACCCTTGACCTTCGATCGTAAAACTCTCTCGACGCTTCTGATGGAAGCGGAGATCGGACTCGCTGGCGAAAAAACCGCAATCGGGGATGCGATTGGTTTGGCCGTTAAGCGAATCCGTGAATCGGATACTGAAGAGGATCAGCACGTACTCGTGCTATTGACCGACGGCGCGAACACCGCCGGAGAGATCGATCCGCTTAAGGCTGCGGAACTGGCTGCCAACGTCAGCCTGCGGATTTATACGATAGGTATCGGCGCGGAACGAACAGCTTACCGTCGCAGCGGTGTACCGAATCTCGTTCTTCCCTCGCGCGACCTGGATGAAGATACGCTGACGGCGATTGCTGATCAGACCGGTGGACGGTATTTCCGAGCGACTGACACAAGATCGATGCAGGCGATCTATTCAGAACTTGACACTCTGGAGCCGGCCGCTGACCAAGCGGAAGGCCTGCGGGCCTACGAGGATTTGTTTTTCTGGCCTGCCGGGATCGCAGTCGTTTTGTTTGGTCTAGCCGTGCTTACGACGCTCGGGCGCAGGGGGATGCTCGCGTGATCGAGCAATTTCACTGGATTCGGCCCGCTTGGCTTATTGGCGTTCCATTGGCATTGATCGTGTGGTGGTGGATGCGTCGCCGTGGCATCGGAGCAGTGTCGCCATGGCATCGATGGGTTGATCCTGAATTGCACACAGCGGTTATCGGTGCAGGTGAAACATCCACGCGAGCGCCGGGCAACTGGATCGCACTGGTTGCCGCGCTACTCGCAGTGACCGCACTCGCCGGCCCGAGTTGGGAGCGTGTTTCATTGCCCGTGCAACGTGGCGACGATGCGCTCGTGATCGCTCTGGATCTGTCCCGTTCCATGGACGCGACGGACGTCGCACCATCGCGGCTGGCTCGCGCCCGTCTGAAACTGTTGGACATTCTGGCAGAGCGGAAGGACGGCGAGACTGCGTTAGTCGTGTTTAGTGCGAATGCGTTCGTCGTCAGTCCACTGACAAGTGACGGCGGTACCGTCGCCAGCCAGGTGCTTGCGCTTGACAGTAATTTAATGCCGACGCGCGGCAGCTATCCTGAGAGTGGCATCACCAAGGCGCTGCAGCTCTTGCAGCAGGCCGAGGTGCAGCGAGGCGCTGTTTTGCTGATCACCGATGGTGGTAATCTCGATCCTGCGGTCGAAGCTGCCGAGGCGTTCGCAGACGCGGGGCACACACTCTCCGTGCTCGGTGTGGGCACGCTCGAGGGTGGCCCGATTCCTGAGCCTCGAGGAGGCTTCGTGACAGATACCCGAGGTACGATCGCGCTGCCGAAACTGGATGCTCGCGGCCTAGGGCGGCTGGCCAGCGCTGGACGGGGACGTTTTGTGAGCATGAGCAATAACAATGACGACATCGAGAAACTGGGACTTTCGGCAGGCGCTCGGCAATCCGCATCGAGCGCGCGTGAATCCGATCGACTCGAGATCGAGCGTTGGCGCGACCTTGGGCCCTGGGTTCTTGTCCTCAGCCTACCGTTGATTGCGTGGTCTGTTCGACGTCATCTTGTCTTCGCGCCACTGCTCGTTTTTCTGGTGTTCCTGCCGCAGCCGGTACTGGCCTGGTCACCCGCTGACTGGTTCATGACATCTGATCAACGCGGGCAGCGCGCGCTGGCACAAGGCGACGCAGAACGGGCAGCTTCGCTGTTCGCGGATCCGGATTGGAAGGCGACAGCGGCCTACCGCGCGGGCGACTTTACGGGCAGTGCGCAGTTGTGGGCTGAATCTGATGGCGCCGATGGTTTGTACAATCGCGGTACAGCGCTCGCGCAGTCCGGACAGATCAATGAAGCCATCTCGGCGTTACGCGCCGCCGTAGAGCTCGACCCGAGTCACGAGGACGCACAGCACAATCTTCATCTGTTGGAGTCATTACAGAACGCATCCGACCAACAGAGCGGCGCGGGGCAATCGTCTGAAGACAGTTCAGAGTCGGAATCCGACCAAAATGAGCAAGGGCAAAATGACGCGGAGGCGGCGGGCCAATCAGCCGGCGAAACGACCGAGCAGCAATCCGCCGACGGGAATGCGCAACCGCAACCTAGCCCCGATCGCCCGCCGAATGAGCAGGAGGCGACAGACATTGCAGAATTGATGCAGGCCCTGCGTGAGGCTGAGATGAACGGTGATGACGAGGCGCGCGAGCAGGCTGCTGCCGCACTTCGTGAGGCGCAGGAAAGTCAGGAATCAGAACAATCCCTGCAGCAGTGGTTGCGACGCGTACCGGATGATCCGGGGGGTCTGCTACGCGCAAAGTTTCGTCGACAATATCAGCGTCGTCGAACCGATCAGGACGGCAATATGCTGTGGCCTGATGACCGCGGGGAGCCGTGGTAGTGGGTCGGTCCATCCTGAGTGTCGCATTGGCGTTGGCGAGCGTGACCGCGTTCGCTGATGTCTACGTGTTGGTCGACCGCGAACAAGTCCAACTCAACGAATCGTTCACGCTGGTTTTGATCGCCGACGAAGACGAGCAGGGTGAGCCCAGCGTTGCGGGCCTCGAGCGCGACTTCGAGGTACTCAGCCAATCTCAGTCCAGCAGTATGTCAATCGTGAACGGTCGGCGAGAAACCAGCCGACGCTGGACCTTCAATCTGGTGCCGAGAGCGCTCGGTACTTTTGAGATTCCCGCGTTGTCTGTGGGTGGTGTATCGAGCGATCCACGCACGATCACTGTGACCGAACCGGTGGTTGCGCCGGCAGGTAATCCGGATGTATTCCTCGAAGTCAGCCTGGATCGCACCGAGTCGTGGGTGCAGGCGCAAGTTATCTATACGTTGAAGATTTATCGCGCAGTTTCTATTCGTCAACCTCAACTTGATGCGATGCGGATCGAGGGCGGGGAAGTGCTGGTCGAGCGACTGGGCGAGGATCGTCGCTATGAAGCTGTGATCGACGGCCGCGCCCACGAGGTTCTTGAGCGCAGCTATGCGCTATTCCCGCAGGAGAGCGGGGCGTACACGATCGCGCCCGCAGTGTATCGCGGCAGTTTGTACAGTCGCGGTCGGATTTCCGCCCCGCAGGAATTTCGCTCGGAGGCGCTCGGACTGTTTGTCGAGCCCGCGGTGCCGCCGCCATCCACATTCCCGAACGCGGTATGGTTGCCGGCAACGGACTTGTCGATCAGTGCGACGATGGAACCTGCTGACGGCATGCTGAACGAAGGCGATCCTGCGAATATTGTCGTCAACACGCTCGTACGAGGACTGGCAGCGAATCAGTTGCCGGAGTTTGAGTTGAATCTGGATCCCGCGCTGCGGGTGTATCCCGACAAGCCTGACTATGTTTCTCGTGCGCAACCCAATGGCGTGGTCGCGCGACGGCAACAGAGTTTTGCGATCATCGCCGGGAAAGGTGGTGTGTACGACCTGCCTACGCTGAGTATTCCGTGGTTCGATGTCGATCTTGGCGACTGGCGCCTGGCAAGTACCCCGCTGGGCACACTGCGCGCGGCGGGTCAGGTGGTCGGAAACGCGCCTGTGCCGGAGGTTTTGGATGTCGAGCCTGCCATTGAAGCGACTCCATCTGAGGCACCTGGGACGTCGCAGCTTGATCTGGATCGAGCGACCAAACTGCGCCTATTCCGATTGAAGGTGACCAATTTTGTGCTGCTGGGTTTGTGGTTGGCGACCCTTTACGTGATGTGGCGCCAGCCACTAACGCGTCGCAGGCAGCGAAAAAAGAACCGACGCGAGGCAGAACAAAACGCAACCTACCACGATGCGCGCAAGGCACGCCGAATTGCGATGCAGGCCGCCCAAAACAACGACGCCCCCGGAACACGCGAGGCGATTCTGTTATGGGCGAACGAGACGCTGGGTGCCTCCGCCGGGCGCGGTCTGACCGCTTTCGCCCGGCATCTGAATAAAGACGATGCTGCGATAGTTCTTGAATTGGACCGAGCACTCTATGGTCGCGCACGCCAGACGTGGGATGGCGCCGCGATGGTCGGGGTGCTGCGTCGTCTCGATCGTCCTGGGGCTCTGACTGCGCAGAAAAGTGCGGTCGCCTTACCCCCGTTGTTCCCCAGCTAGACGTCAGCAGGATTCGGGTGGTTCCGGGTTCGTCCGCCGACGAAACTACGCGCATGATTTCCGAGCACAAAAATACCAGCGACTACGATTCCATGGGGCGAGTGATCGACTGGATTGCCGAGCATCGTCTCGAGCAGCCAACGGTTGCGCAAATGGCTGCTATCGCAGGATTCAGTACAGCACATTTTTCGCGCGTGTTTCGGCGTTGGGCCGGAGTCTCGCCACAGAAATTTCTCGCGCAATTGACCTTGAATGAAGCCCGCGAGCATTTGCGCAATGACGAGACAGTCGAGGGCGCGGCCTGGGCGAGTGGTCTGTCAGGCAGTGGTCGTTTGCACGATCTGTTTGTGACGGTTGATGCTGTGTCTCCCGGCGAGTTCAAGAGACTGGGCGAAGGGCTCACGCTAAACGTCGGTTTCGGTCGAACCCGTTTCGGTGATGCGATGTTGGTCACCAGTGATCGTGGCATCGTCACTTTGCGTTTTTGCGATGACGATCGACAGTCGCTGTTGGATGCACTGAAAAACGAGTGGCCATTCGCGACCTTCGAATCGGCTGACTGGCCAGAGGACTACCTGGCGAACCTTGTTGATGGCACGGTCGATCCGGAGGGCGTGCGGTTACTTTTGGCGGGCACGCCATTCCAGCTCAAGGTTTGGCAGGCGTTGCTCGCACTTGCGCCCGGTGAGACCACTGGTTACGCCGACATCGCCCAGCAGATTGGAGCGCCGAGTGCGTCGCGTGCGGTGGGCAACGCCGTGGGCGCAAATCGCATCGCCTGCCTGATTCCCTGTCATCGGGTACTGCGATCCAACGGTGCACTCGGGGGCTACCGGTGGGGATTGACTCGCAAGCGTTGTCTGTTGGTTCGCGAGGCTTTCGATCACGCACCTGCGTTGCTGCAAACAGTGTTAACCTGACGTCGCGCCCGGCGTTCCTGCCTGGCTCCGAGGAGACGTCTACTACATGCGACCCGCTCACTGGCTCCTGATGCTGGCGGTCAACCTTGTGTTTGGCCTGAGCTTCGTCACCACCAAGATCGTTTTGCTGGAACTGCCACCGCTGACTGCTGCCACTTTGCGGTTTTTCGTCATTCTTCTGGTGATGTTGCCACTGCTCCGCTGGCAACCCGGACAGATGCGAGTGATTCTATGGGTTGGGCTTCTGATGGGAAGTCTGCATTTCGCGCTGCTGAATGCGGGATTATCGCTGGCAGGGGACGTCTCTACGGTCGCGATTCTTATCCAACTCGGCGTGCCGTTCGCGACGTTGTTTTCCGTCTGGTTTTTGGGCGAAAAGATACGCTGGCGACGCTGGCTTGGTATCGCGCTTGCGTTCGCCGGTGTGATGATCATGGGGTTCGATCCGCGCGTGTTCGACTATCGCGTTGCCGTTGTGTTGGTCGTCGGTGCGGCTGCGGCCGGATCGGCAGGAATGACCTTAATGAAAGCGCGTGTTGAGATGAATGCGTTCCAGCTTCAAGGGTGGGTCGCAGCAGTGGGTTTTCCGTCGCTGCTAGCCGTATCGCTCGTCGCTGAGCCCGGCGGTCTGTCGCAGGCCTCAGCGCTGTCACCGCTGGCTGCCGCATGCCTCGTGTTCACGGGATTGGGTTCGGGGTTGTTCGGCCACGGCGGCACCTTTATTTTGCTACAGCACTACGATTTGTCGCTGGTCTCGCCGCTACTGCTGTTGGCGACCGTCGCCGGGGTGGTGTTCGGGGTGACATTGATGGGGGATGTGCTGAGCGCGAAGATGATGATTGGCGGCCTGATTACGCTTGCAGGTGCACTTGTGATCACACTGCGAAACCCATCCGAGTCGCCGGATGGGGATGCGATTGCAGGTGTGAAATGATTCGCGCCATTTCGTTTGATCTCGACGATACGCTGTGGCCTGTGCGACCGGCGATCATGCGGGCTGAGCATGCGCAATGGCGATATGTTCGTGAACACTACCCGAAGCTCGTGTTTGATGAGTACGGTCTCGGCCCCCTCCGTCGGGAAGTTTGGGATGAGTTCCCGGATCGACGCTATGACCTCACGTTTCTCCGCCAGGAATGCTTGCGACGATTCGCGGTGCAGCACGATCTGGATTGCCCGGAATCGTTTGTTGCTGGTGCCTACGCCGCGTTTAATGTTGCGAGAAACCAGGTGTGGTTTTATCCCGACGCACTACCGTCGCTGGCACGCCTTGCCGTCGATTTCCGATTGGTTTCGGTCTCTAACGGCAACGCGTGTCTGCAGCGTACCGGCATCGCCGATTGGTTCTCCGCGAGTATCAGCGCGTCGGACGCGGGTGCGGCGAAACCGGATCGAGTGATCTTTGACGCAGCGGCTGAGGCGTTGGGCATGCCGCATGAACACATTCTTCATATCGGCGATGATCCAATGATGGATGTGGAGGGGGCGCGAGCTGCGGGCCAATACGCGCTCTGGTTGAACCGAACGGCGCGAGCCTGGCCGGCCGGTTTGCAACAACCGACACTTGAATTGGCGAGCCTCGCGGCGCTGAATGCCACTGTCATCCAAAGGCATTTCGAGTGACTGCTCCCAAGATAATTTTTGTGCCGGGAATGAAGCCCAAGCCCCCGGCGGAAGTGCATCGGCAGCAGTTGTGGCGGTGTCTTCTGGAGGGTGTGCGGCGGGTTGACCCGGTGGTTGCCGAATCGATGGCCGAGCGTCCTCAGCAGCTGGAGCGAGCTAGCTGGACCTGGGGGTTTTATGGGCAGTATCGCGATATCAACATCGATTTGCCGGGCATCGAGGCGCTGCTTCGACAAAGAGCGCCAACGCCTGAGGATCTTGGCGAGGCGCGCTCCTGGCGAAATCGGCTGCTGCGCCTTGCGTATCTCGCAGGTGATGCCGTCCCGTTTATCGTGGATTCGGTGGCGAACGCCGATATGCGCGTGACGCTGAAGGACGTGGGGCGGTACGTCAAAAATACAGAAGGCATTGGCGATACGGTCCGAGCGGATCTCGAGGATCGGCTGGCGATGGCGGCACATTCACCGATTCTGTTGATCGGACACAGCCTCGGGTCGGTCATCGCGTGGGATACGCTGTGGACGCTCAGCCGCGAGCAGGCCAGTCGTGGCGTCAGTGTCGATCACTTCGTGACGCTCGGCAGTCCGCTCGGCAATCGCGTGATCCAGCGAGGACTCAAAGGCCGGCACGAAGTAGGGCTCCAGCGGTATCCAGACAACATTCGGCGGTGGACCAATGTTGTCGCGGTCGGCGAGCTCACTGCACTGGATCGTCACATGGCCAACGACTTTGGCGAAATGTTGGAGTTAGGTCTGGTCGAGCAGATCGACGATCTCGATGTCTACAATCACTACCGCGAGAACGGCCGTCTGCACGTGCACAGCGAATATGGTTACCTGGTCAACGCCACCACGGGTCGGCTAGTTGCCGACTGGTGGCGAACCCATGCCATGTCGTAAGTGGTTGTTCAGTCGAGTTGCGGACGAATAACGATGTCGATTCGTCGGTTGCGTGCGCGCCCGTCAGCAGTCTCGTTGTTCGCGATCGGTCGTGATTCTCCGTAGCCCGTCGCTGACACTCTCGATGAGGGAATCCGCATCGCGTTAAGCATGTACTGCCGCACGGAGTCGGCGCGCTGCTGTGAGAGTTCGGCGTTGGTTGCGTCACTTCCGTAGCTGTCGGTGTGACCTTCCACCAATACGCTGGAACGCGGGAATACATCAATCGCTGACTCAACCTGTTCGAGCAGAGGATAGGCGGATGGCTCGATCGTGCTGCTGCCGCTCGCAAAGCTGAGGCCGACCAGGCGTAAGGTAACCGCATCACCTTCGCGAAACACGATCGCCTGTTGTCGGTCGAACATCTGGTTGACCGTTTCAAACTGCTCCTTAATTCGCGTCTGGCGTTGAATGCGTTGCATGAGTGCTGCGCGTTCCTCTGTGGCGCCACCCAGTTTCTCATCGAGCAGACGGATCTCTTCGTCCATCTCTGCGGCACGCAACTCGCTGGTGGCAAGGTCCTGCTCCAACGCCTGGTTTTCGGCTCGCAGTTCGGTCACGATCTCGGTCAACTGCTCTGAAAGTTCCGTGCCGCCTTTCGACATGCCGGGGACCACGTCCGCTGCTGCCGCGATCCGCGCGAGCTCAGCTTCCCATCCAAGCACAAGTTGCTCAACAGACAGATCGTCGTCGCGAACCTTGCGTGCGACCTCTGCCAGGTAGATCGCGTGCTCGGCTTCGTAGTTCGCTTGTTGCGCAAGACTGCGGGGCCGGTCCGTGTCGTAGCGATTCTCGTTGAGCGCTTTCTCAGCTTCGGCCAGCAGTGAGCGAGCGCGGGCGAGCGTCTGCGGCGCGAAACGACCCACGCGAGCACGCTCCGCTTCGGAGAGGAGTCGGCGGGTTTCCGAGAGATAACGCGTCTTGATTGCGCCGAGTTCCGCGTCTCGGAACAGGCTTTCAGACTCGAGCGCGTAGCGACGTCCGTCGCGCAAATCTCCACGTTCCAGCTGGCGGATCGCATCGTCGAGTTTTTCGACGGCGTCTTCCCAGATAGGTTTGGACAAGGTCATTGCATCGGCCGCTTGTGCGTTTTCACGAGTTTTCAGTGCGGCTTCGAGCGTCAAGCGGGAGGTCTGCGCAGTTTCCGTGGCCTCGGCAAAACGATCGCGAGCATCGGCCAGGCGGTCACGCACGGTTTCAACGTTGCGGCCGCGCTCCAGTGCCTCTTCTGCCGCTTCATAAGCCTTCATGCCCCGTTCAAAGCTACGCGGTGCCAGCGCGGCTGCATCGGCCTCGCGTGCCTGCTCGAGTTGAGCATCGGCTTCAGCGAACAGCGTGTCTCGCAAAGTCTGTGCCTGAAGCGGGGATGCGAGCAGCACGGCAGCAAACACAGCTGCAAATGCAAAAAACCTTGAATTCATTAGCAGTTTCCGGCGAATTTCGATGCCATATTGTCGTCTGCAGGCTGATTCAGGGCAAGTCGCATGTTTGCGACATCGCTATGTCAAATTGTGCGATCGGTCACAGCAGGAACCAATGCGAGGGGCTACAGTCGGACTATGGAGATGAAGTTCTACGCACAATTTTCAGTCGACGACATCGGCAGCAACTCCGACAGCCTGTTTAGCGGCATCGTTGAGTTGCGCGAAGGTCAGATTGAAGACGTTAGCCCGGCATTGCTGGAGCGCGTATTGGCGGATAACTTCCAGATCGATGCAGACAGCGTCCAACTCGTGACGTGGTCGCGACTCCACTGAACCCCTCTGACACTTAGCTTCTAAGTGTTCCCCCTGATTAGCCCGGCTATTTGCCGGGCTTCTTTTTATTCCGTACGAACGACTAGTTCGTAGCCGGTGTACTTGCGCACGTTCAAGACACCGTCAGCGAAAATCAGGTATTGACCCTTGATGCCCTGCAGCTCACTTTTGACCAGTGGATTCTTGTCGAGATTGTGCGCTCGCACCTTGTCCGGCCAGACTTCGACCGGGTAGTTGATCTCGACTACGTGCTGCCCAGTCAATCTCTCGAAAGCGTCGACGTCCTCCCCCGGGACCGTCTTTTGCGCAAGAACCGCCTCGATTTCGGCTGCCGCCAGGCCTACGAGCCTCTCACCCTCGGTTTGCAGGGCCTGCGGCTCCGCGTTGCCTTTCAACATTCGTCGCCAATCAGTGCGATCCGACACATGCGCGCCAATCGCTTTCTCCAGCAGCCCGGCAATCAACCTTGATCGGGTGCGAAACAACGGCAGTGCCTGCGTGGCGCCCTGGTCAATCCATCGCGTGGGCAGCTGGTCCTGGCGGGTAATTCCGACTTTCAGACCCGAGGAGTTCGCGAGATAAACATAGTGATCCTGGAAGCAATGGCTAAGCGCCCAGTCCGGTTCACGACAGGTGCCCGCGTCGAAGTGGCACGTGTGCGGGCGCACGATGCACATATCGCAGCGCGCCAGACGCTGGCTGCATGGAAAGCAGTAGCCCTGGCTGTAGCTCTTACGTGTCTTGCGGCCACAGTTAATACAGTGGATGGCGCCGGTAAACTCGATGCATAAGGTCGAGCCGATCTGCGGATTCAGTGCCAGCCGGTGATCATCCAGCGGCAACGTGTAACTGACTGGCTGGTCGTGCTCGACCCGCATTTTATGGGCGTGGCCCTGTAATTCGGTCATTCCGACCCCAAGTTTCTGATGATGTCGAGCGATTGTCGGGCTATGTTCCGCCGCTCACGGCGTGACACAATAGACGATTCAGTAACGGCTTGCAGATTCGAGGTACGAATGTCCGACAGACCCAACACACTGCGCGGTATTCCGGTTGTCACGAGTGGTCAGAAGTTCAAGACGGACGCTGGCTTCAGCGCCATCAAGAATGGCGTGAAGTCGCGTTCCGATCGGGCGGCCGCGGAGATCGGGCGTAAACCGAAATGGCTGCGTGCCAAGATGCCGTCGGGCAAGAAGTTTTCCGCGGTCAAGGAGACCGTCCGAGAGGGCAGACTTTCGACAGTGTGCGAGGAGTCGATGTGCCCCAACATTGGCGAGTGCTGGAATGCCGGCACTGCGACGATCATGGTCATGGGCAGCGTCTGCACGCGCGCCTGTCAGTTTTGTGCTGTTGATACCGGCAACCCAAAAGGTTGGCTCGATAACGATGAACCGGAGAATACGGCGCGTGCGGTCGAGGCGATGGGGCTGAAATATGTCGTGCTGACCTCTGTGGATCGCGATGATCTCGAAGACGGCGGCGCCAGTCACTATGCAGCTTGTGTTCGTGCCATCAAGTCGCGTACGCCGGCAACAGCAGTCGAGGCCCTGACCCCTGACTTTCAAGGCAACCATGATCACGTGGCGCTTTTGCTCGATTCCGGTCTCGAAGTGTTCGCGCAGAACGTGGAAACTGTTGAGCGCCTGACGCATCCAGTGCGCGACCCGCGCGCGAGTTATCAGCAAACGCTCGATGTCCTGAAATTTGCCAAGCAATACCGACCAGATGTGTTGACCAAGACCAGCTTAATGCTGGGGCTGGGTGAAACCGACGATGAGATCGAGCAGTCGCTGGATGATCTGGCAGCCATCAATTGCGACATCGTGACCTTTGGCCAGTATCTGCGACCGACGGTCAATCATCTGCCGATTGATCGCTACGTGACGCCAGAGCAGTTTCGCGCTTACCGCGAATCCGGATTGAAACGAGGTTTTCTGGAAGTCGTATCCGGGCCGCTGGTTCGTTCGAGCTATCGGGCGGAGCGCGTACTCGAGAAAAACAATGCCGGACTGGATGCTGCGGATGGCTGATTTCTTATTGAGCTACGGGTTGTTTTTGGCCAAGACGGTCACGCTGGTGATCGCGGTCGGCGCAGTTATCGCAATGATTGCCGCGGCATCGCGACGAGGCGGTGGCAAAGCGGAGGCGCTGCGAATCGAGCACTTGAATGCGAAGTTCCAGCGGATCGGTGACGATTTGAGAGCCGCCACAATGAATTCGTCGGATGCGAAAGCGCTGCGCAAGCGTCGCAAGGCCGAGCGCAAGGAGAAAAAGACCGACCCCGCGGCAAAACCGCGAACGTTCGTTGTGGATTTCAAAGGCGACATACGGGCGCAGGGCGTCGCGTCGCTTCGCGAGGAGGTCTCGGCAGTCCTGTCGGTGGCAAGCGAGTCCGATGCGGTCGTCGTGCGGCTTGAGAATCCAGGCGGCACTGTGCCGGATCATGGCCTCGGTGCCGCGCAACTTGCGCGGTTGCGCGATGCCGATCTCGATCTGACTGTGGTGGTTGACCGGGTGGCTGCGAGCGGCGGATACCTCATGGCATGTGTGGCCGATCGTATCGTCGCGGCGCCGTTTGCGATCATCGGTTCGATTGGTGTCATCGCGCAGCTGCCAAACTTTCGACGGCTCCTCAAGGACAAAGGCGTCGACGTCGAGCAGGTAACGGCCGGCAAGTACAAGCGAACTGTCACGATGTTCGGCGAAAATACCGACGAAGACCGTGCCAAGCTGAAAGAGGAACTCGAGGCGATTCATCGTCAGTTTAAAGACGTCGTGCAACGGTATCGCCCGGGGCTCGATCTTGAGAAAGTCGCAACCGGTGAGTACTGGCATGGAACGGAAGCGCTGGAATTGGGTCTCATTGATAAGGTGCAGACCAGCGACGAACTGTTGCACGCGGCCTGCGAGGAGCGAGACTTGTACGCGGTACACTATGAGATCAAGCAACCGTTACAGAAGAAACTGTTAGGTGCTGCTGATAGCTGGCTATCGCGCTGGGCTGGCCCATTGAAACGGGGTTGGATGACCCGAGCCGGACGCTAGCCGGCGACGCGGCAAAGCGGGAGGAAGAGCAGATGATGGAATCAAATCGACGCACTATTTCTGGCGTGCTTGGCGCTGCGATGTTGATCGGCCTGGCCGGTTGCGCTGCGATGGTGCCCGAGTCTGGCCTGGAAGCAGACGCCGAAAAGCAATTCGGTGAGATGAAGAAACACGTGCCACTGGTTCAGGACCCCGCGGTGATCGACTACGTGACCTGTGTAACGACCGCTGTGGTCGGTGCCCTGGATGGCCGAGGCGCGGACTACGAGTGGGAATTGGCGATCTTTGATCAACCGCAGGTGAATGCGTTCGCAATGGCCGGTGGCAAAATCGCGGTGTATTCCGGTCTGTTGAACGTCGCGGCAAATGATTCGCAGCTAGCCGCTGTAATTGGACATGAAATTGCGCATGTCACCGAGCGCCACGTTGCTGAGAGAATGGCGCGTGCGGTTGCAACGAACGTCGGTACAAACGTTGTGGCGGGCGTTGTCCTGCCTGGGCAGAACATCAATGCAGCACGAGGCATTTCGACTGCGATCGGTATGGGTGCCCAGTTCGGTTTACTGTTGCCGTTCAATCGTGCGCAGGAAAGTGAGGCGGACGAGGAAGGTCTGATTTTCATGGCGCGAGCCGGGTTTGATCCCCGTGAAAGTGTCAATTTGTGGCAGAACATGGCGGCGTCCAACGGTCGAAAGGTGCCCGAATTCTTGTCGACACACCCGAGTAGCGATACGCGTATCGACAAGTTGGTTTCGAACTTTCCGAGCGCGCTGTTGGCGTACAACGAAGCGAAGCAGGCGGGTCGCAACCCGAGTTGCAATCGCCCGGCGTCCCTGGGCCAGCCGCGCCGCGCTGGTGACCAGTCCCAGTAGTTCCGTTGCAGCCAAGCCGCTGCTGATTCCCGATTCCGCCGGGCTCGCGTGCGAGCTCGGCGGCTTTCATATTGACCCCATGCGGCCGTGCGAACTGGCGCTGATTACGCATGCGCATGCCGATCATGCGCGCCGCGGCGCAGCGCGCTACATAGCTACAGAAGCGTCGGTCCCGATTTTGCGGCATCGATTGGGCGATGATATCGACATCACCGGCGTACCGTACGGCGAACGGATTCCGCTCGGTCGTACCGAGGTGAGTTTCCATCCGGCTGGACATGTACTGGGTTCCGCGCAAATTGCGATCTCCGATGGTTCCCGACGAACTGTCGCGACCGGTGATTTCAAACGCGATGCCGATCCAACCTGCGCGCCGTTTGAAGTGGTCCCCTGCGATACGTTCGTCTCTGAAGCGACCTTTGCGTTGCCAATCTATCGCTGGCCGGCCACTCGCATGGTTGCCAGGGACATCGCAGATTGGTGGCAGGCCAATGCCGACGCGGGTAGGCCGAGCGTGCTGTTCTGTTATGCGTTCGGTAAAGCACAACGCGTTCTGGCTGAGCTGACTGCATTTACCAGTCGGAGCGTTTGGGTGCATGGCGCGGTGCACGAAATCACTGAGTTGTACCGCAACGCCGGGATCGAGATGCTGCCAACCCAGCGGGTCGATGGACGAGAGAAGCGCGACTATTCCGGCGAGTTAATCATCGCACCTCCGGGAGCCGCGGGTTCGCGTTGGATGCGTCGATTCAAGGATGCTTTGACGGGGTTCTGCTCGGGCTGGATGCAGGTGCGAGGCAACCGGAGACGGCGAGGTTATGATCGCGGCTTCGTGCTGTCCGACCATGCGGATTGGCCTGGGCTGCTGCGGACGGTCGAGGAAGTGGCACCGAGCAAGATCTACCTGATGCACGGCCATGCGGACATCCTTGTTCGCCTGTTACGTGAGCGCGGTGTCGATGCTGGCGTCCTCGCAGAGCTGCGTCATGCATAGCTTCATTGCGCTCTATCATACGCTCGACCAGACCAACTCGACGCGCGCAAAAATCGCGGCGTTGGTCACATACTTCGAACAGGCTTCGAGCGAGGATCTCGCGTGGGCGACATTTTTCTTGTCCGGACGTCGGCTGAAGCGACTGGTGCGTGCCAGCTCGCTGCGCCGCTGGTTGGTCGAAGCTTCCGAACTGCCAGAGTGGTTGGTTGAGGATACCTACGCGAGTGTGGGCGATCTCGCGGAGACGATCGCATTGCTGTTGGCCGACCGCCAGTCGGCGGGTGCGCTGGATGGTGTGTCGCTCTCCGAGTTCGTCACGCAGCAACTCAAACCGTTAGGCGGCATGGATGAGGCCGAGCAGGCGGCAATTGTGCTCCGTTGGTGGAGCGATCTGCCTTACGATGCCTGTTACATCGTCAATAAGCTGATGACCGGTGCGCTGCGGGTCGGTGTATCGCAAGCTTTGGTCGCAACAGCGTTGTCGCAGGTGGCTGAGTTACCACGACCGGTCATCCTTCATCGCATGATGGGTCAATGGACGCCGGACATCGCATTCGCCGAGCAATTGTTGTCTGCGGATGACGGTAGCACCGAGCTGTCCCGTCCGTATCCATACTGTCTTGCCAGTCCACTTGAACCGGAGCCAGGTTCGATGTCGGCTGATGACATTGAGTCGGCTTTGGGTCCCGTTGGCGACTGGCAAGTGGAATGGAAATGGGATGGCATTCGCGCGCAGCTGATCCGGCGGCAGGACCAGGTGTTTTTATGGTCGCGGGGTGAGGAGTTGATCGGTAGCCAGTTCCCCGAGTTGCAAACTGCGGCAGAACAATTGCCGGATGATTGTGTTCTGGACGGCGAGATTCTTGCGTGGCGCGACGGCAGTCCTCTGACATTCTCGGCATTGCAAAGACGTATCGGGCGAAAGAAGCCCGGCAAGAAAACATTGAGTGACTACCCGGTGATCTTCCGCGCCTATGATCTCCTGGAAATCGATTCGATCGACATACGCAGTCAGTCCCAAGCTTCTCGGCGTGCGCGGCTTGAAGGTCTGGCGGACACGTTTCCGGCCTTGTTTTCTATTTCGGAGATAGTGCAGGCGCCGGATTGGCAAGCGCTTGCGAACGTTCGGCTTCAATCGCGGGAGCGGCGGGTCGAGGGGTTCATGTTGAAGCGGCTTGATGCGGCTTATGGGACCGGCAGAACGCGGGGTATTTGGTGGAAGTGGAAGATCGAACCGCATACGGTCGATGCGGTCATGCTCTATGCACAAGCGGGCCACGGGCGGCGGGCAAATTTGCATACGGATTACACGTTTGCGGTTTGGCGGGGTGAAGATCTTGTGCCCATTGCGAAGGCGTATTCCGGGTTGAGCAATGCGGAAATCGACGAACTCGACAAGTGGATTCGTCGGCACACTCGAGAACGCTACGGGCCGGTGCGTTCGGTTGAACCACAGCAGGTCTTCGAGTTGGCATTCGAAGCGATCGCAGCGTCAACTCGACACAAATCTGGTGTTGCGCTGCGCTTCCCGCGAATCAAACGGTGGCGTCGCGACCTGGCGGCAAAAGATGCGGATACCATCGAGTCGCTCGAGGGACTGCTGTGAATTCACACTCCCGCTCCCGCGTCGAGCAGTGGTTTCAGGATCAGGGCTGGCAGGTGTTCGATTTTCAGGTCGAGGCGTGGGATGCTTTTTTGGCCGGTGCATCGGGGCTCATTCACTCGCCAACCGGGAGTGGCAAAACGCTCGCGGCATGGCTCGGACCGCTGATACGCGGTGCGCACGAAACCGGTGGACTGCGCGTGCTGTGGATCACGCCGTTGCGCGCACTGGCCAACGATACGTGCAGCAGTCTGCAGGAGGCGGTGACGGCGCTCGACAGTGAATGGCGCGTCGAGATTCGCACCGGCGATACATCCAGCAGCGCGCGGCAGCGCCAACGCAAGCGTCCGCCGGAGGCGTTGATTACGACACCGGAAAGTCTCAGCGTTCTTCTGAGCTATGCGGACAACGAACGCCTTTTTGCGAAGCTTGATGCGGTCGTTGTCGACGAGTGGCACGAGTTGTTGGGTAGTAAACGTGGTGTGCAATTAGAGCTGTGCCTTGCGCGTCTGCGAGCCCTGCGTCCGGAGTTACAAACCTGGGGACTGTCCGCCACGCTCGCGAATCTGGATGAGGCAATGTCGGTGCTTTGCCCCGAAGCCAGCCAGCCACGCCTGGTCGCAGGCGAAATGCCGAAGCACACCGAGGTCGATGCGATCATGCCGTCTGACCTCGAGCAATTTCCCTGGTCCGGACACCTCGGCCTTGCGTTGATTGACGAGGTTGTCGCGCAGATCGAGCGGGCTACGACGACTTTGGTGTTCACCAACACGCGTTCGCAAAGTGAGTTGTGGTTCGAGGCGTTGATGAAAGCCAGACCTGACTGGGTCGGACGCATCGCGCTGCACCACGGATCGATTGATCGAGGGCTGCGCAAGAAAATCGAGCAGGCGCTCAAGAGTGGCGAGTTGTTGGCGGTGGTGTGTACATCGTCGCTCGATCTTGGGGTTGACTTTGCGCCGGTCGATCAGGTGCTGCAAATCGGTAGCCCGAAAGGGGTGGCGCGTTTGATGCAACGAGCGGGACGCAGTGGTCACCAGCCAGGAGCAACCTCACAAGTCTGGTGCGTACCAACGTACGCACTCGAACTGGTTGAGATCGCAGCGGCACGTGATGCATGGCGGGCGCAACGGATAGAGGCAAGGCCAGCGTTGCGACTGATGCTCGATGTGCTTGTCCAACATCTTGCGACCATCGCGCTCGGCAGTGGTTTCTCAGCGGATTCAATGTTTGCGGAAGTACGCACCGCCTACGCTTTTCGTGATCTCAGCCAAACGCAGTGGCAATGGTGTTTGGACTTCATTACTCGTGGCGGGCAAGCGTTGTCCGGTTATCCGCAGTTTCATCGCGTCGTGCTCGAAGACAGTCATTACCGCATGACCGACCGCCGAATTGCGCGGCAACACAGACTCGGAATCGGAACCATCGCCAGCGACACGACGATGCGAATCAAGTGGCTCTCCGGCGGCTCGCTTGGCCAGATCGAGGAGTCGTTCGTGTCGCGACTCGATAAAGGTGATCGCTTTCTGTTCGCCGGTCGATTGGTTGAGCTTGTGCAGGTTCGGGATATGGTCGCGTACGTACGTCGCTCCAAGCGCGGCAAGAAAACGGTGCCGCGATGGCAGGGCGGGCGTATGCCGTTGTCCAATGAGCTTGCAGAGAGCATGCAGCGGGTGCTCGCAGATTACTGTGATGGATCCAGCGAACACCCGGAACTGAAACTGCTGTCCTCATTGATTGAACATCAGGCGCAGGTCTCCGAGGTACCGATGCCCGGGACACTGCTGGCAGAGCAATGCAAGTCGCGCGAAGGCCACAGCCTTTTCGTTTTTCCGTTCGCCGGGCGTTTGGTTCACGAGGGCCTTGCGACGCTGGTTGCCTGGCGCATCGCTCGCGAGACCCCAATTACTTTCACGTTGTCTGTGAATGACTATGGGTTTGAACTGTTGTCACCGGAGCCGGTTGATGCGACCGTCGCCTCGTTGCGGAAGTGGTTGTCGGCAGACCGGCTTGCGGACGATTTGATGTCTGGCGTCAATTTGTCTGAATCCGCCAAACGACAGTTCCGCGATATCGCCCGCATCGCCGGGTTGGTGTTTCAAGGATATCCGGGTTCCGGCAAGTCAACCCGTCAGATTCAGGCATCCAGCGGATTGATTTATGACGTACTCGAGCGCTACGACACCGACAATCTGTTGCTCGATCAGGCGCAACGCGAAGTGCTCGATGCCCAGTTGGAGTCCCACCGGATGTACGAGTCGATGCGTCGTATCGAGGCTTGCGATATCCGTATCGTACAGACCGAGCGGTTGTCGCCGTTCGCTTTTCCGCTGTGGGCCGAGCGTCTGCAGAGCCAGATCATGTCGACCGAAAGCTGGCGTGATCGTGTGCAGCGTATGGCGGAACAGTTGAACGCCTCGGCTCGACGCAAGCGGCGTAGCGCATGAGGACGATGTCGAGCGTGGGGGACGTGATTTTCGAATGTAAAGGCGAGCAGTTGGTTGCAACGCCGGAGCGCGCTTTGGTCTGGCCGGCACAGCGGTCGGTGTTGCTCGCTGATTGGCATCTTGGCAAGGCAGAGGTGTTCGGGTATCGAGGTCTGCCGATTCCTGACGGGAGTGACTCTGATGATATGTTGCGGTTGTCCAGACTGGTCGATCGATTCGATGCCGAGCATGTCTTTGTGCTCGGTGATTTGATGCATGCGCCACCGTCCGGCCGATCAATCTGGCCTGGTGCGCTTGCTTCCTGGTTGGACGAGAACGATCAGTTGGAGATGACGGTGGTTGCCGGAAACCATGATCGTGTGAAATCCGAAGATCTCCCCAACAGTCTTGGCAAGCGATTGAATTGGTGTTCGTCAACGTTGCTCGCCGGGCCGTTTCTGCTGGACCACGAGCCAGGTGATCGGAGCGACGGATACGTGCTTGCAGGGCATTTACATCCTGTGTGGGTGCTACGTGCGGGCCGGGATCGAATTCGAGCGCCGGTGTATTGGTTTCAGGAACGTCAGGCGGTGCTGCCGGCTTTCGGCAGCTTTACGGGCGGCTACCAGGTTCGACCGGTCAACGGTGATCGCTTGTTTCTTGCAGGTGATGACCATGTCGAGGAGATCGAGTTTTGAGTGGACCACGTTTCAAAGATCACTTCTCGGGACACGCACGCGCTTATCGTGACGCAAGGCCGAGTTACCCGGACAGCATGTACCGATGGCTACGCTCGCAGGTGCCGCATGCCAAACGGTTACGGGCGTGGGATTGCGCGACGGGCAATGGACAGGTTGCGCAGGATCTTGTGCGCTACGTCGATTCGGTAATCGCGACCGATGCAAGCGCGCAGCAAGTGGCGTGTGCGAGGGCGCATCCGAAGATTGACTATCGCGTCGCGTCGGCCGAGCTCAGCGGTCTTCCGGGAGGCTCTGTGCATTGGATTACCGTTGGTCAGGCGCTGCATTGGTTCGACGTTCGTGCTTTCTATCGTGAGGCTGAGCGTGTGCTCGCACCGGAGGGTCTGCTGTCTTTCTGGACCTACCGTCAAGTACACGTGACGCAAGCGATAGATGCGTTGATCGACGAGCTGTATGACGGTCTGCTCTGTCCGTACTGGGCGCCGGAACGTCGGCTGGTGGAGCAGGGCTACGCGACCCTGCTGCCGGATTGGCGTCGGTTGGCCACACCTCTATTTGAAACGGCGTGCGACTGGAACGTCGAGCAATTGGCCGCGTATCTATCCAGCTGGTCCGCGACGCAACGCTACCAGCGCGAAACCGGGCGGGATCCGGTGGCTGAGCGGTTCGATGCGTTGCGCGCCGAGTACGGCGCAGGGCGTCGGCGTGTCCGCTGGGCGCTCGTCCTTCATGCGTTCCGCCGCCCCGGTTCCTCGGCGCTTGCTACACTCTGAGGCTATGAGTCGAGTTTCACGAGTCTCCGGGAAGGCTGTATTTGGCGAATCGGCGTGGGCCGGTCTTCGCCAACGCAGCCGATGGTATGGCATGGCAATGGTTGCGCACGCGTGGATCGTCATGTTGGTGGCGATGGCCGTTGGGGTGACCTGGCCACATCCGCTGCTGGTGATTGGCTGTGTGGCGCTGATTGGTTCCCGGCAGTTGGGGCTCGCGATTTTGATGCACGAGGCGGCGCATGGGCTGCTGCACCACAACCGCCGCTGGAATGACAACATAGGGCGTTGGTTGTGCGCGTGGCCGATGGGCTTATCACTGCGCGCTTATCGGTCCTATCATATTCGTCACCACACCTACGCCCAGCAGACCGAAGACCCCGACCTGCCGCTTTCAGCGAAGTTTCCTGTGACAAAACCTAGCCTTGTACGCAAGATTCTCAGGGATCTTGGTGGAATCACTTTCCTGCGCCAGCGGGTCCTGCCGCTGCTCGCATCTTTGCTCGGCAACCGTCGTATGGAACGCAGTGACTGGATTTTTCTGGGATCGCACGGCGTGGCGCTGTCCACTGCCTGGCTGGCGGGCGCTGTTTGGGTCTACTTTGTATTCTGGCTACTGCCGATGGCAACGTGGTACATGATGGTGCTCAGGGTTCGGAACATCGCAGAGCACGCATGTGTGCCGACGGGTGATGATCCGTGGCAAGTGGCCCGAACCACAACAGCGAGCGCATGGGCGCGAATTTGGGTTGCCCCGTATTTTGTGAACTACCATGCCGAGCACCATCTGTTTATGAGTGTGCCGTGTTATCGGCTTCCGGCGATACACCAGGCGCTGGTTGCCGACAAAGTATTGGAACAACGACAAACACCCGTGGCTGACAGCTATTGGAAAGTGTTGAGTGAGGCCTCAGGCGCATGATTTCCACACGTTTTCTCGGGTCAGTCGCTCTAGCGTTGGTGGTGTCGGGATGCAGTCTTCTGCAGCCACCGCCGGAGCATTCGTCCGGTCCGGCTGAGCCGATTTGGCCCGAGGTGCTCGATGCGCCTATAACTGCGCATAGCTGGGACAGGACCGACAAGAGCCGCACGGTGTTCGGTCAGACGCAGGTGATTCGGTCGCGCGATAGCGATACGTTTTCAGATATCGCACGAACCTATGGTCTCGGGTATGACGAGCTGAAGTATGCCAACCCTCAAGTGGATCCATGGCTGCCCGGGGTCGATACCGAAATCGTACTGCCTACCAGATTCGTGCTGCCGGAAGCGTCTCACGAGGGCATCGTGCTGAACATCGCGGCGAAGCGGCTTTATGTGTTCTCCGAGGCGAGCGATCAGCATCCCGCTAACGTAACCACTTATCCCATCGGGATTGGCCGTGTCGGTTGGGCAACACCGACCGGCGAAGCGACTGTGATCGCCAAAGCCAAGGACCCCGCGTGGTACGTGCCTGCGTCCGTTCGGAAAGAACATCGGGAAGCCGGCGATCCGCTGCCGGCGGTGGTGCCCCCTGGTCCGGATAATCCGCTCGGGCGTCATGTGCTCAAGCTCGATATGCCCGGCTACTTATTGCACGGGACCAATCAGCCTTACGGCGTTGGCATGCGTGTCAGTCACGGTTGCGTGCGTCTTTATCCGGAAGATATCGAAACACTCTACAGCGATACGCCACGAGGTACGCCGGTCACCATCGTGAATCAGCCGGTGGTGGTGGGTTGGTTCGACAATCAATTGTGGATGACCGCGTATCCGCTATTGGAGGATGACGATCGCACCGAAGCCGAGTTGCTCGCCGAGACTCTGGCCTATCTCGCTGACCGACACGGAATCGCGCTGGATGAATCGGGTGCTGAGGCGATCTCCGAAGTCATCTCCGCATCGAGTGGCATTCCCGTGCGACTGCAACAATCCGAGTGGCTGGTCGATACGGCGGTACCGGTAGAAAACGTGGCCGCGCCGCCCGCTGATGCGCCGAGCCGTGAAGAAGTTGCTGAGTTGCTCGATGCGCTCATGCAGGAATCGGATGAGGGTGCGGACTCAGGTGCGCCATGACAACCGAGGATAAGGCGACACAAAACGATTGGCTGCAGGTCGTGCTCGCTGAGGCCCAACGCAAGCTCGCCGAAGGCAAACAGCCCGCTCGCCGGCGCCCGACTAGGCGGAACGACAAAGACTGAGCAGAGACTCGTAGGATGGTGCCAGCGTACTGGCCGGCGCTGCAGGCCCGCTGTAGGTATGCCAATAAAGCCACCGCTCCTCCGACGGCTTCCCGTCGAGGTCATCCAGCAAACAGGCCATGACTTTGCCAGTGTAAGTCGTCTCCAAGGCCAGCCCCCACTGTTCTCGAGCATGTTGCACAGCGTGCTGCGACTTTTTCGTCGGGTCCGCGTAGTCGCTGCCGAGATAGTCGGTTCTCAACTCAAATCGTGGGGTGAGTCGACGGTTGACTCGGGGTTCTGACGCGTGCAGGCGATGCAGGATTTTACGGCAGAGCTTGGCCATTCCATGTTCACTGCATTGAGCGGGTTGCGTGACGCGAACTGCAATGACTTTCGTCGGCCAGTTCAGCAGCGAAAATCCGACCGCCAGCCCCGCCGCTGTGCCCATCGTCCCGGACGCGACGTAGACTCTCGCAGGCGGTTGACCTTGCCACTGTTCTGCAAGTTCCATCGCTGCATTGACGTAGCCAATGCTGCCCAGCGGAGATGTACCACCAAGCGGCACTACGCTGAGACTCTGGTCGCCAATATCGCGTAGCGCTCGCATGGCGCTAATTCGATCCGATCGGCGGGCGGGCGATACGAACAGGTCGCTCTCGTTATTCTGGTGGCGTTGCAGGGTGCCTGCCACACTTGTCGTCAGCCGCTGCGGCATCAGCCAGCACTGACATTCCATTCTGTGTTGTCGCGCATGCAACGCGGTGGCCAATGCGTGGTTTGACCCCACGCCGCCAAACGTCACGAGTTGCTGCGCGCCGCGCTGACGCGCCGCTGCGAGCAGGTACTCGAGCTTGCGAATCTTGTTTCCGCCGTACAACGAGTGGGTGCAGTCGTCACGTTTGATCCAAAGGCCGTTATCGGTGCCGACGCTGGTTTCCAGCGGCGTCGGAAAGTTGCCGATGGGCAGGCGCGGAAGCCGGGCGGCGATCTTGGGATATCGAACTCCGAGATAACTGTAACCTGTCGGCATGCTTTGCTCTCTGGCTGGGGTATAATTCAGAGGATAGCAGTGTCGAAACACGCAGATGCGACAACTGCACTAGGAGCGAGGATTGCTAGAGCATTCTGAGACGGGCATGACCGTTAGCGCCGCGCCGGTACGCGGAGAAGCACTCGACGCTGCACCCCAGCCCTCCGCCGTTTTCCTTGGCCGCGCAACCTCCGGGCCGTTGCAACAGCCGGTCGTTGTCGAGAGTTTCGCCGAGTTCGAACGCTTGTTCGGAGCGCCGTGGGCAGAAACCACGCTTTCGACCTCCGTCGCTCAGTTTTTCCAGCATGGTGGCACACGTGCGGTGATCGTGCGTATTGCGGCCAACGCTCGCGGCGGCACGCTCGAGATCCCGACCGATGGCGAACCGCTCCTGCTTGAAGCACGCAACCCGGGTTCGAACGAACGGTTGCGGGCGTCAGTCGATCTCCACGGTGTCTCAGAGTCACACCGTTTCAACCTGACACTGCAGCGTCTCGACCCGCGTACCGACCAGATCGTGGACCAGGAGCTGTTTGCGGATCTTTCGTTGAAGACTCACGAATCCCGGGATGCCGTCAGTGCGTTATCTGAGTCGCGGTTGGTGTTGCCGCCACGAAGCCTGCCGGGTGGACGCCCGCAGCCAACGCCGACCGATTTTCTGACCAGTGCGATCGGCTATATTCCGATGCGTGCCCCTGGCAACGACGGCGACTCGCTGAGCGACTACGACCTTGTCGGTTCGAGTCGCCACGCGACCGGCTTGTTCTCCCTGGATGCCATCGACCACTTTGATTTTTTGTATGCCTGCGGCGCGCCGGGTCGACCGGCGGGCGGCGCGACGTATTTTGTTGCGGCTGAGCGCTACTGCGAGTCGCGCAATGCGACGCTTGTTATCGATCCACCGGACGACTGCAAAGATACAGCCGCCTTGCTCGGCTGGCGTCGTCGTCGCCCTGTGGTTAGTGCGCATTGCTTTACCTATTTCCCCAAAATCATCCATCGTGAAACGCCGAACGGAAAACCGCAGCCAGCTGCTGGTGCTTTGATGGGGTTACTGTGTCGGCACGATGTTCGGCGTCATGTTTTTATGTCGTTGGTCGACGATAGAGAGCAGAATTCGGCCGCATTGCATCGAGACTGGCAACCGGCTTTCGAGTTGTTGCCGGACGATGCTTTGGCGTTGCTGAGAAACGGCGTCAACCCGCTGATTCCGGGTTCTCAAGGGCGCTTATTGTTCCCCGGTGTTGTGACCTCGGCCAACACGCAGGACAGAGCGCTCGGGTCGTTGGTGCAACAAAGACTCGCAAAGTTTGTTTTGTCGCGAATCGAACGTGGCACCCGTTGGGCGGCATTCGCCGAGCGCGGGCCAGAGACCTGGCACGCTCTGCAGGATCAGGTGAGCCGGTTTCTGGAGTCGCTCGCCGATCAGGGTGCGTTCAAGGTCAGCGCAGTGTCCAGCGGCTGGTGGGTGCAGTGTGACGCTGCTCTGAATGACGAGGCTGGCGAAGCCGGCCGGCCGATTCGTCTGCTGGTTGGATTTCACATGCGCCAAGCCGCCTATCCGGTCATGTACAGTGTTGCGCTGCGGCCCGACGGCACGACGGCAACGCGCACCGTGCTGCAGGGTGCGGACACCACGCTTTAGTCGGCGCTACCAAATCCGCCGCCACCGGGCGTCAGGATTTCGATTCGATCTCCGGCGCGTAGGTCCGCACTGCAAACCGCGTGTAGCGTCTCGACTGTGCCGTCGGAACGGATGACTCGATTGACGCCGGGTAATCCTGCCTGGCCACCGTCCAGTCCTTGCGGCGCCAATCGACGATTGCTGCTGAGCAATGACATGCTCATAGCCTCCAGCACCTCGATGCGGCGGATTGCTCCATCGCCACCGGCCCATTGACCGCGGCCGCCGCTGCCCCGTCGAACCGCGAATTCGTGCAGTCGCACGGGCAGGCGAGTCTCGAGGATCTCGGGATCGGTGCTGCGCGAGTTGGTCATGTGGGTCTGCACCACGGGGACGCCGGGAAAACCCGGACCTGCGCCGCTGCCGCCGGCGATTGTTTCGTAGTATTGAACGCGTTGGTTGCCGAACGTGAGATTGTTCATGGTGCCTTGCCCGTGAGCGAGCACGCCGGCCGCGGCGAACAGCGCGTTTGTGATGGCTTGCGACGTCTCGACGTTGCCAGCGACCACGGCTGCTGGCGGTTGCGGACTGAGCATGCAATCTGCGGGGATTTGGATATCCACGTCCGCGAGGCAACCATCGTTCAATGGGATGTCACGGTTCGCCATCACGCGCATGAAATACAAGACGGCAGCGCGCGCCACGGCTGCCGGCGCATTGAAGTTTGATGTGTGTTGCTTGCTGGTGCCATTGAAATCGACAGCAAGTCGATCGCGGTCGACCGTCAGCGTGACCTGGATGCGGCTGCCGTCGTCGAGCTCAACCATCGCGCAACCGTCGGTCAGTTCACTCAAAACTGTTCGGACTGCGCTGCGTGCGTTATCGAAAACGTGGTGCATGTAGCGTGTCACAGTCGCCTCGCCAAAGTGGTCGATCAGCTGATCGAGTTGGTCACTTCCTTCTTGAAGTGCCGCGAGTTGTGCGCGCAAATCACTGAGGTTGCGTGCGGGTGCACGCGCCGGTAGCTGGCTGTTCGTCAAATGCTGCAGGAGTGCCTCGTCGCGTAACACGCCACTGCGTACCAGCAGGAAATTGTCAAACAGAATGCCCTCGTCATCGATCGATCGACTGGTGGCTGGCATCGAGCCCGGAGTCAGTCCTCCGACGTCGGCGTGGTGCGCGCGACTGGCGAGAAAAAATCTGAGGGTCTTGTCGGCATCAAACCAAGGGCGGATGGCGGTGATATCCGGCAAATGCGTGCCACCCGCATACGGGCTGTTAATCAGATAGACATCGCCAGGCTGGAGAGATTGGATACCCTCAAGAACATGTCGAACACTGGCGCCCATGGACCCGAGATGGACTGGCATGTGCGGCGCGTTAGCGATCAGTCGAGCGTTGGCATCGAACAGTGCGCAGGAATAGTCCAGCCGCTCGCGGATGTTGACCGACTGGGCGGTTTTTTCCAGGACGTGCCCCATGTGCTCTGCGACTAGCGTGAAGCGACGGTTGAAGATCTCCAGCAACGCGGGGTCGGATGATGACGTGCCGTCATGCGCGGGGCGCCGATCGGCTTGCGAGGCTTTATGTTCCAGTAACAGGTGGCCGCCCGCGTTGCGTTGAACGTGCCATTCCGGGGCGACCCAGATGGTTGTGTGATCGTCCGCGATGATCACGGGTCCGGCGATCGGTTGATCCGACAACGCTTGCGGCGATCGGACAGGAACCTGCTCCCACTCTCCATCAATCCAGCAGCGGCACTCTGTGCTTACAGGTTCGATTTGCGGTTCGTCGCTCAATACGTACTCTACGCTGTCTCCAACATGTGCAAAGCGCACCGAGTGAACGTGCAGTTCACCGTCGGGCTTAATGCCATATCGCTGCGCATGAAGCGTGCGAAATTCCCGCTTGATGCCATCCATACTGCCCCAGCCCACTTCCAGAACGCCGTCGGAACCGCTCACGCTGACCATCACAGTGGTCTCGAGGTCAGATTTTTTGTCTAGCGAATTCGAGTGATCCTCTCGCTGGCTGTCGAGCGCGGCCCAACACGTCTTGAGCGGTTGATCGACGCTCGCCTCGAACAGTCGGCGGTGTTGGGCGATACCAATGCCCAATGCACTGAGTACGCCCGCGCGGGGGTGTAACCAAATCTTCTGGATGCCGAGCCGGCTTGCAACAGCGCATGCGATTTGACCGGCGGCGCCGCCGAACGCTCCAAGAACGAAGGACCTGAGATCGCTGCCATGGCGAAGCGCTACTTGATGTGCAGCTCCGGCGATTTGCTCAACACCGATATCCAGCCAACGCTGTGCGAGCGCCTCGACCGAATACTGCTCAAGCGCCGTGGCGTGTTGTTGCCGCAAGTGATCCAGCGCCTGGTGACTGGCAGGGGCATCCAGGGGTTGCTCGCCGTCATGGCCGAACACGCGTGGTAATACCTCAGCGGGAAGCCGACCCAGTACGACGTTGGCGTCGGTCAGCGTTGCCGGTCCCGCCAGACCGTAGGCCGCCGGGCCGGGCTGTGCGCCGGCAGACTCCGGACCGACCTGCAGGCGTCCGTCGACGCAGGTGAGCAAAGAACCTCCGCCACTGGCAATCGTGTCCAACCGCAGCATCGGCGTGTGCAATCGGTAACCACCGACTTCGTTGTCAGTGCGCTGCTCGAACCGACCCTGCCAGTGGCAAATGTCGGTCGATGTGCCTCCCATGTCCATGCCGATCAGCGCATTGAGATCCAAACCATTGCCTTCGCGCGCTAACGCCACCAGACCGCCAGCCGGACCCGAAAGTACAGCATCCTTGCCTCGCACTTTGTCCGCCTCATCGAGACCACCATGACTTTGCATGAAGTCGATACGCGTGACCGAAGCGACGTTTGCCAGGGCGTGTTTGAAGCCGCGGATGTAGGACTGCAGCACCGGAGTGAGCCAGGTATCCACCCAGGTGGTTTCTGTTCTTTGCAGATAGCCTTGAACGGGCGCCGTCTCATGACTGCACGTCACATGCGCGATGCCCGCGGCCTTGGCGATCTGTTTCGCCTCGAGCTCGTGTTTCGGGTGCTGCCAATTGTGCAGCAGACTAATCGCGAGGTGCTGGACGCCGTCGTTCGCCAGCTGAACGAAAGCGTTTTGCAGCGCCTCTGGGTCGTGTGCTGAGATTTCCTCTCCGGTTGCGCTGACTCGCGCGGGTGTCGTCAGAATCTCGTGGACGGGCAGGTCGCGCTTACTGAGTGCCAAACCGAACAACTGGTCGCGGCGTTGATCGGCGATCTCCAGTAGGTCTTCGAAACCTTCGGTCAGCAGCAGGGCAACGGGAGGCGCTTTTCGCTCCAGAAGAGCATTCGTTGCGACCGTTGTTCCGATCCGGATGCTATCGATCGTTCGCTCAAACTGCGGCGACGCATCGAGAATGGCGGTGATACACGCAACTGCTGCGTCGTCATACATCTCGGGTGCGACTGAGCGCTGCTTGCGGACGCGTTGGGAGCCGTCGGGTGCCAGCGCGATCACGTCCGTGAAGGTGCCTCCGCGATCAATCCAGAACTGCCACCCGGGTTGTTTGTCGCTATCTTCAGACATGATCCGCTACCATAGCGCAATGACGCGCGACGCCACGGTACTGGCCACGCTCGCTGCCTACAACCTGCTTTTGCTTGGGATGGGCATCTGGGCATCCAGCCGCAATCGGGACAACCGTGATTTTCTTCTTGCCGGTGGACGAATGGGTGGCTGGGTCGCTGGCCTGTCCGCAAGTGCAAGCTCGTCTTCGGCATGGACTCTGCTCGGGGTGAGTGGCAGTGCATACCTGTGGGGCTACCAGGCGCTGTGGCTGCTGCCCGCGACCCTCGGCGGCTTTCTCATCAATTGGGTGTGGGTAGCGCCCAGGTTGCAGCGTTTGGCGCAGGCGGAGGGCGCTTTGACGCTGACAGCGATCATCGCGCCAGCGGCGCTCGGCCGCGCGCGCGTGCCTGTCATGCGGATCGCCAGCTTGATCATCGTGTTCTGCTTCTCGTTCTACATCGCCGCGCAGTTCGATGGTGCCGGCAAGGCATTCGCAGAGAACTTCGGATGGTCCGAGAGTCTGTCAATTATGGTCGGCGCAGCCGTTGTCGCGGCCTACACCATGGTCGGTGGGTTCTGGGCTGTCAGCGTGACCGACGCGCTGCAGGCGCTGTTGATGGTTTTCGTGGCGGTTGTCTTGCCAAGCCTGGTGTTGGTTTCTGGCGTGCCAGCAGAAGCACCGCCACCAGCGCCGTTGATCCACGCATCGACGCCGATTGCGATCGGTTTTGTGCTCGGGACACTCGGAATTGGTCTCGGTTACCCTGGCCAACCTCACGTCGTCAGTCGGTTCATGGCGTTGGCCGATCAGCGCGAACTGATCAAGGGACGGCGTGTTGCGCTGATCTGGGCGGTGCTGGTGTACAGCGGCATGCTGACCCTCGGCCTTGCCGCACGGCGTCTCGGGTTGGTGGTTGGCGACGGGGAGGCCGTACTCTTTGCGGCGGCCAATGCCGTATTGCCGCCGGTTGCGGCCGGATTGGTACTCGCTGCTGTGCTGGCCGCGATCATGTCGACGGCCGATAGTCAGTTGTTAACCGCGTCCGGCGCCATCGCCTACGACTGGCGTGCCAATAACGCGGATGCGGCTCATGCGCCGACGCTGACACGCGTCGTTGTGTTGTTGGTCTGCGTGGTAGCCGTCGGTCTTGCTATTGGTCTGCCACAAGACATTTTCTCACGTGTCTTGTTCGCCTGGCATGCGATCGGTTCCGCATTCGGCCCGTTGCTGATTGCGCGACTTGTCGGGTTCCAGCCAGGCGTATCGCGCACGCTTGCGTCGATGCTTGTTGGGTTCGGACTGACCGTTGTGTTGCATGCACAGCCGAATGCCCCGGGTGACTGGATTGAGCGGTTGGTGCCACTGATGCTTGCTGCAGTGGTCTTGATCGGAAGCCGCCGGAAAAACGCCACATGACCGTCGGTCAAACATGGCGTGTCGTACTGGGTGTGGTTTTGTTCGCACTGCTCGCACTCGTGCTCAATCTGATATTGGGATTGACCGATCGCGCGCTCACGCTTTGGGAGCGGCTGGCCGATGCGCCGGTGGGGCTGCGTTACGGCCTACTCGCAAGTTTTGTGATGGTCGGTGCAGGGCTGGGCGTATTCTTCTGGCGGTTACTGTTCCGACGGTCCCGTCGCAGCGTGAAAGCGCAGCGGGAGCTGCGCGACCCGGCGGCGCTTCAGACTCGTGCGCAAGATCTCGCCGAGCAAGGTATCGACACAGAAAAGGCGCGGCAGACCTTGGCCGAACTCGCAGAGGGTGCCAACGACGAATTGGATATTGTTCTGTTCGGCGCGGTCAGCACCGGTAAGTCCTCACTGGCGCGTGCGCTGCTGCCGGATGCGGTGGTCGAAGTATCGCCGGTAGCAGGTTCAACCCGCGACGTTCAGCGTTTTGTTTGGGAGGCGAAAAACGGCGCCATGATCCGTATTGCCGATCTACCGGGACTGGAAGCGGTGGGCGGTGAAGTCGACGCGCAGATGATGGACGAAGCACGACGTGCGCACGTCGTGGTCTTCGTCACGGATAGTGATCTCACCCGACAGCAAACCGACGCGCTGAAGACGCTGCGGGCCACCGGTAAACCGATGATCGTTTCGTTGAACAAGGCCGACCGCTACAACGAGGCGGGTCTGTCGGCGCTGAAGCGCTCGATCGCGGATCGGTTAGACGACAAACCGGATCGTGACAGTGTCGCCCCCGTGCTGGTGGTCACTATCGCCGGCGGGGAGCAGGATGTGGTCGTCACGGATGCGGCGGGGGAGGTTCACCGCGAGACGCGGACGCGTGGCGCTGAGATCCAGGAGTTGGTTCTGGCGCTTGAGGAACTGATCGGCGGCGATTTGCAAACGATTCACGCACTACGGGAGCGCGCACTCCTGGATCTGGCAACCGAGCAGTTGGCGCAAGCCGAGCAAGACTATCGCCAGCGTCGTGCTGAAGAGATTGTCACCGACACAACTCGCAAAGCGGTCATCGGTGCACTCGCTGCCGTAACGCCGGGCACAGACGTGGTTATTCAGGGGTATCTTGGAACGGATCTGACACGTCGCCTGTGTCGCCTATACGGTGAGGATCCGCGAGATCTGGAAATTTCCCGTTTCCTGGATCTCAGCCAGAGCCGCGTCGGCAAGGTGCTACCGATTACGCTAGCTATCGCTGGCAATGCACTAAAGGCGTTCCCCGGTGTGGGAACCATTGCCGGCGGACTCGTTCACGCAGTAGCGTATGGATTGATATTCGATGCGGTAGGCCGCGGCCTTGCGATTTCGCTCGCAGATGCAGGTGCGCTGCGAGCGCAGCAGGCTGCAGATGCTGTAGCAGATCAACTGGATGGCGATCTCAAGCGCGATGTTGGACGCATCGCGCGACTCGCGCTCGACCATTGGCGTGAATCGGACCGCCGCGAGTGACCGAACGTGGCGAGAAAGATCTGGAGCTGGCCAAACAGTCGCTGTCGGCGCTGCTCGAGGACGCGCGGCTGCCGGAGTCGGTTCGCGAGTCTCTCGCCGGTGACTATGCAGAGGTCAAAGCGATGCTCAACAAACTTGAGCAGGGCCACTTGCATGTTGCGGCGTTCGGCCGAGTCAGTACCGGCAAGTCTTCGTTGCTCAATGCCCTTGTAGGTGACGACGTATTTAGTGTCAGTCCCTTGCACGGTGAGACGCGGCGCGCATCGATTGCAGCGCTTGAGACCCACGCGTCGGGTGGCGTGTTCGTTATCGATACGCCCGGCATCGACGAAGCGGACGGTGAGGGGCGCGAAGCGATTGCCAACGAGGTGGCTCGCCGCGCGGACATCATTCTGTTCACGGTGGACAGTGATCTGACCGACAGCGAGCATCTGGCACTCGGCGAAATCGCTGCGTTGGGCACGCCCGTCCTGTTGGTGCTCAACAAAAGCGACCACTATTCGGATCGCGAGCTGGAGTTGCTGCTATCAAGCTTACGGGCGCGCAGTTCACAATGGCTGCCGCCGGAGCGGGTCGTCGCGGTGAGTGCGCAACCTTCACCGGTCACCATGATCGTGCGCGATGCGGATGGGAGCGAGCGTGAGCAAACGCGGACTCGCGAGCCGGATCTCGATGCGCTGCGTGAGGCGATGTGGTCTATCGTCGAAAAAGAGGGCAAGACGCTCGCCGCATTGAACGCAACGTTGTTTGCTGCCGACCTGTCCGACAAGGTTGGCCATCGATTGGTTGCCGCGCGCAGCGAGTTGGCTGACCGTCTGGTTCGAACGTATTGCATCGGCAAGGGCTTGGCCGTCGGTTTGAATCCAGTCCCGGTTGCAGACTTGATGGCTGCTGCCGCCATCGACATAGGCATGATCACGCATCTGTCGCAGGTTTTCGGCCTACCGATGTCGCGCAAAGACGCCGGTAAATTGGTGGGCGTGATCAGCGGCGAGGCTATCGCGCTTATGGGAACACTGTGGGCGGTGCATGTTGTATCGAGTGCGCTGAAAGTCGGCACCGGAGGTTTGTCCACGGCGCTCACCGCCGGTGCGCAGGGTGCTATCGCCTACTATGGAACCTACGTGGTCGGTCAGGTTGCCCGAGAGTACCTCGCTTGTGGAAAGTCTTGGGGTCAGTCTGGGCCAAAACAGGTTGTGCGGACTATTCTGGATGGTATTGATCGGGATTCGATTCTGGCTCGCGCACGTGAGGATATTCGGGCACGCTTGGGGCGAAGCCAGGGATCCTGAACGAGGAGTGACAGCAATGCAGGTAGTGTTCTCACACGGACTGGAGTCCGGGCCGTGGGGTAGCAAGATCACGGCGATGGCGGAGGTCGCGAAGGCGCGTAATGCGCGCGTGACGTCAGTGGATTATCAGGGAATGCGCGAGCCACAGCCGCGCGTTGACAAGCTGTTGCAGTGTCTTGCAAGTCTGCCGCAGGAACCGACGGTATTGGTCGGGTCGAGCATGGGTGGACACGTGGCGACGGCGGTTGCAAACCAGCGTCCGGTCGCGGGGCTGTTCGTACTCGCACCCGCCTTTTTCATGCCGGGTTTCGAGGCGATCACGCCAGCGGTGCCGGACTGTCCGATGGAGATCGTGCACGGTTGGCATGATGATGTGGTTCCGGTTTCAAACTCACTGCGATACGTCGAAGCGGGCACCGTCACAGTGCACCTCGTCGATAGTGATCACCGCCTCGGGAGTGCGCTGCCCGAAATTTGCCAATGGTTCGACCGCTTCCTCGCCGGTTTGCAAGACCAATGAGTTCGCTGCCGTTCGTCATTGTTGATGTCTTCACAAGGACGCCCGGGGGCGGCAATCCACTTGCCGTTGTTTTTGACGCAGAAGGAGTTGATGACGCGACCCTGCAGCGCATCGCGCGCGAGTTCAATTTCTCCGAGACGACGTTTGTTCTGCCGCCGACCCAGACCGATCATGACTATAGAGTCAGAATTTTCACGCCGACTCGCGAGGTCCCGTTTGCTGGCCATCCCAACATCGGCACGGCGTGCGTGCTTGCCGAGCGCGGTATGGCGCGCAACGGCGGGTTTCGGTTCGAGGAATTGGCGGGAACTGTGGAAATTGAGGTCACCACTCAGCCCGAGTTGTGGGCGAGGCTACGTGCGCCTGGTGCGCTGACGACCGGTGATGGTGAGTCTGTGGGTCTGGTCGCCGAAGCGATCGGGTTAGCGCCAAACGATATCGTTACCGATACTCACGAGCCACTCGAGGCCTCGGTAGGGCTCGAGTTCACGATGGTTGAGCTGAGGACACGGCAAGCGTTGTCACGTGCTGAAGTGAATGTCACGGCCTTGAAGGCGGCGCACGCGGCCGGTATCAACCCGGATTTGCACTGCTACGTTCGAGACGCGCAAAACATCGAGGCCAGAATGTTCGCGCCGATGGATGGTGTGATCGAGGACCCGGCGACCGGTAGTGCTAACTGCGCGCTGACGGCACTGCTGACGGCGCTGCATCCTGACGAGGACGTTCGACTGGAGTGGCAGGTCTCGCAAGGGGTCGATATGGGTCGTCCGAGTGTCCTCGCGTTGGCGACCGAAAAAATTGGTGGGCGGCTAAGCGATGTCTGGTTAGCGGGTCACAGTCGCGTGTTCGCTGACGGTAAGTTGAGGTTGGACTAACCCGCAGCAACGTCAGCAGCGATCGTTTGACTGTGCAGGGTTCCCTGCGACCGTCCTGATAGTCCTAGCGGGCAAGCGGCTGATCGCGTCAGCCGCTCCTTGACAAGTTGATCGCGAGACCGGTCAAGCCGAGCAGTGCCGGCGTGTCTCTTGTGATCAGGCGCGTGGAGATGCGTTCCAGGTAGCCCCGAAAGCGTCCCTTGTCGACAAAGCGTTCCCGAAAACCCGAGTTTTCAAAAAGCGACCGATTGGCAGGTATGATTCCGCCGCCGATGTACACACCGCCGTGTGCACCCATGGTCAGGGCGAGATTGCCCGCGACGGTCCCTAGAAAAGAGAAATATTGTTCGAACGTCGCGATGGCTGATGGGTCCCCTTTGTTCGCCAGCACGGAAATTTCGGCGGCAGGGAGTCGGTTGTTGTGCAGTGTCTGGTGCAGAAGCGTTAGCCCTTCGCCGGAGAGCATGCGTTCTGCGGAGACGTGATAAAAACGGTCCCGTAGTGCGGACAGAATGCGAGCTTCCTCGTCGTTGGCCGCGGCCAGCGTTGCGTGTCCGCCTTCCCCAGGCACGGCCACATAGCGTTGGCCGGTGGGGATCAGGCTCGCGACGCCCAGCCCAGTCCCTGGGCCGATCAGAACGGAGGGTGCGCGCGGATCGGTTCTACCATTGCCGATCTCGATGTAGTCCCCCACCTCCAACATCGGTACGACATGCGCGAGTGCTTCGAAATCATTGATGACGACCAACTGGGAAAGGCCGAGTTGCTCGCGTAGCCCATTCACAGAGAACGCCCAATCGATATTCAGCAAAGCGACTTCGTCGCCAACGACCGGGCCGGCAATAGCCAGAATTCCGGCGGTTGGTGGCGGGCCGTCATAGCCATCCAGGAAGGTGCCGAGCATATCGTGGATTTCGACGTAGGCATCGTTGGTCAGTTTGCGGGTACCGTGAACCGATCCCCCGGGGGTCTCATCGTCATGCCAAACGGCGAGGCGCGAGTTGGTGCCGCCGATATCCGCGATAAGCCATCGATGTTCCGCTGTTGCTGCTTTCACAGAAGCTTCCTCGTCTTGATTGCGTGGGATGATAGCGCAGCCGCCGCCAACCGACAGCGCGCCGCGGAAGGGCGGCTCAGGTAAACTACGCCCACGGCGGTTACAAGGAGCGTGGCCCCACCAGGGGAAAAGGCACAAGTGTTGAGTTGGGTTAGGCGTATATCGAGTCGGCTGATAAGCCGCGTGATCGGCCTCTGGGTGCGACCGGAGGTGAGTTCAGAGCAAACGCTGGAGGCGCTGCGTGCACTCCAGGCGGACCCGGCCGTGCGCCTGTGTTTCGTGCTGGAGACCGGGGGTATCGCTGATTCGGCAACCCTCGGCAGTGTTTGCGCGAAACTCGGCTTGCCAGCTCCGGATGCAGAGCTTGAGTTCGGCAATCGCCAGCTCGGTCGATCGATCGTTGTCCTTCGACCTTCGAAGGGCTTGTTCGTCCGCCGTCGCGCCCGGTATCAGTCCCCCCGGTTGACCGCTTTGATCGACGCTGCCGTCAGCATTCGCGATGCGGAACCAAAAACAGTAGACGCGCTGCCGCTCTATCTTGTTCCGGTTGGCATTTACTGGGGTCGAGCGCCAGGCAAACAACGAAGCTGGTTCACATTGCTGTTTAAGGAAGACTGGGAGGTTGCGGGACGTCTGCGTAAGCTGTTGACCACCTTGCTGCACGGGCGGCACACGCTGATGCAGTTCTCGCAACCGATGGCCATGGCGCCGATCCTCCGTGAAAATCTTGACGCGCCGCGCTCACTGCGCATGGCCTCACGCGTACTCCGGGTCCATTTTCGCATGCGTCGTGAGGCGACAGTCGGCCCGGATCTTTCCCATCGGCGCACGCTGGTTGGCGAAGTGATTGCCGACGCTGCGGTTCGAAATCTGATCGTCGAGGCGGGGCCGGCCGGTTCGCGCGCCCGGAACAAAGCCCGCTCGAAAGCGCAGGCCTACGCGACCGAAATTGCTGCCGACTTGTCGTATTCGACGATACGTGTTCTCGAGCGATTGCTGTCCTGGCTTTGGAACCGTATTTACGACGGTATCCGGTTGGGCGGAACTGACCGCCTGCACGATGTGGCCGAGGGCAGTGAGTTGATTTACGTCCCCTGTCACAGGAGCCATTTCGACTATCTGCTCTTGTCCTACGTGTTGTACAAAGAGGGACTATCACTACCGTACGTGGCGGCAGGCATCAATCTCAACCTGCCGGTTGTGGGTGGCATTCTGCGTCGCGGCGGCGCGTTCTTCCTTCGTCGCAGCTTCAGTGGCAATCGACTCTACGCGACGGTGTTTCACGCCTACGTCAAAGCACTGCAAACACGTGGCTACCCGCTGGAATATTTCATTGAGGGCGGGCGCAGCCGCACAGGTCGTTTGTTACCGCCGAAGGGTGGCATGCTCAGCATGAGCATTCAGGCGTATCTCGCAGACCCGAGGAAGCCGGTCAAATTCGTGCCGGTCTACTTTGGCTATGAGCGGTTGATCGAGGGAACATCGTTCATCAGCGAACTCCGTGGGGATACAAAACGCAAGGAGTCACTGTTCGGACTGGTGCGATCGCTACGTCGTTTGCGCGAGCCATTTGGCGAGGTGTACGTCAACATCGGCGATCCGATTGATCTCGAGGCGCATCTCGACTCGGTGCAGTCGGACTGGCGTGACACACTGCCCGAGCCCGGCGAGAAACCCGAATGGTTGTCCAATGCAGTCGACCAACTGGGCTGGGAAGTACTGGAGCGAATCAACAACGCAGCGGCAGTGACCCCTGTAAGCATGCTGGCAATGGCGCTGCTCGGTACGCCGCGACACTCGCTCGCGCTGAACGATCTGAAGTATCAGCTCTCGCTGTATCAAAAGCTGTTTGCACAAACACCGTACAGTAGTGAAACGACGCTGCCGGAAATGACCGCCGACGAGATCATCGAGCATGGTATCGCGATGGATGTGATCGAGGTGGAGAAGGATAAGCTTGGTGAGATCGCGATGTTGCCCGCGAATCAGGCGGTGTTACTCACTTACTTTCGGAACAACATCCTGCACTTGAGCGCGATTCACTCCACCATCGCCGCGTGTTTTATCAACGAGCGTACGGTCAGTGAGCAAGACCTGGAGCGTTTCGTGTCGTTGGTCGGTCCGTACATGCGAGCGGAGCTCAGAATGCGCTGGCGTGACAGCGATCTACCGAAGCTGGTGCGGATCATCATCAAGGTGTTCTGTTCCGCGGGCATGCTTCGACGCGACGGCGATGTGCTACGGCGTTTGCCGGCCGGAGCCCGAGAGGCGCACGCGCTGTCACAACTGGGACAGGCCGTTGTACCGATTTTGCAGCGCTATTTCATGACCATCGTTCTGATGCACCGCTATGGCAGCGGCAACCTGACGCAGAATCGTCTCGAGGCGCTGTGTCAACTCTGTGCGGAGAGGCTGTCTATTCTCTACGGTATGCGCTCGCCGGACTTTTTCGATAAGCGTTTGTTCCGCGGTTTTCTATCGACGCTGCGAGAGGCGGGCGTAACCACGCTGAATGCGGAGCGCTGCCTTGAGTACACAATCAACTTTGATGCGATTGAAGAACAAGCCCGACGGATTCTCGGCGAACCCTTGCGGCAGGCAATTCTCGTTGTGACAGAGGTGCCGGAGGACTTGTCGCTGGAGGTCAGCGAGGAGCGGGAGGCGGCGGAGTGAGTACCTGCCACGTCGTCGCGTTCTACGAATTTACGCGAGTCGGGTCGCCAAGAGTGCTCGGTGAGGCGATGCGCGCGCGCGCGACTGAACTCGATCTTCTGGGCACGGTTATCGTAGCGCCCGAGGGCCTCAATGCGACGCTGGCCGGTGATCACGAGCAACTGCACGCGGCCTTGGATTGGTTGGCGAATCAGCCGGGGTTTTCGCGCCCCGTCGGTCGTTGGTCCGTGTCGGATAGCCCGCCTTTTCGACGCCTGCGAATCAAGTATCGCAAGGAGATCGTGTCGATCGGTCGCGACGATATCAACCCGGCCGATGGTCAGGGACGTCATGTCGATGCAGCACAGTGGAATCGACTTCTCGATGACCCGAATACGCTCGTGATCGATACCCGCAACGATTACGAGATTGAAGTAGGCACATTTCCCGGTGCGGTAGATCCCAAGACTACAAATTTTCGCGAGTTCCTCGGGTTCGTTGAACGAGAGCTGGCAGAGGATCGGGAGCGACCGATTGCGATGTTCTGCACAGGTGGAATTCGTTGTGAGAAAGCGACTGCGGTGATGCAGGACCTGGGATTCAGCAATCTGTTCCAACTCAATGGCGGCATTATCAAGTATCTCGATGAGGTCGAGGCGCAGCCTGAACTCGATAACCGCTGGCACGGCGAGTGCTTCGTGTTCGATGAGCGAGTTGCTGTTGACGCAAAACGTGCGCCGGGCGGGTTTGTTCAATGCCACGGTTGCCGTCGTGCGCTTGGCCCCGAGGACCTTGCGCACCCGGACTACGAGCCTGGTATTTGCTGCGCAAAGTGCGTTGGACAACTGACCGATCAGCAGCGGCGGCAATTCAGTGAGCGCAAGAAGCAAGTCGCACTCGCCGAAGCTCGCGGCGAGCAACACATCGGCAAACGATTTTGACGAGCGGCGCCGCGCTTAGGCGTTTAGGTCGGGGATGATGTTGGACTCGACCCGCGCTATGGCATCTTTGAGCTGCAATTTGCGCTTTTTGAGTCGACGGAGTCGGATCTGGTCCATTGTTGCGTCATGCGATAGCCGGTCGATGAGATCATCGAGATCTCTATGCATCACGCGCAACTCCTTGAGCTTTGCGAGCATTGATAGCTGCTCGTGCTCCAGAATTTCGGTGATGTTATCGTCCATCTTCGCCTACGCTAGCCAGTCTCGTCCGCGACTCCCGATCACCATGAAGTGAGGGTTCAAGATGTCGTCTTTTGTATTATACGACAGCGGCATCCCATCGAGCGTCACGACCGCCCCACCTGCTGCCTCTACGACGGCCTGTGCGGCGCCGGTATCCCATTCCGAGGTCAGCCCAAGACGGGGATAGACATCCGCTTCACCCTCAGCCACGACACAGAATTTCAACGAGCTTCCCATGGCGATGATGTCGTGTTCGCCGATACCAGCAAGCCACTGTGCCACCGCGTCGCTCTGATGCGAGCGGCTGCCGACGACGCGCGCCGTGTCGGGCGTGGTTGCCGCGACACGAATCTGAGTCGCATCGCCGTTCGGTCCGAGCTTCCAGGCGCCCGTGCCAGCGCAGCCCAGATAGGTAATGCCCTGCACTGGCACATGCACAACTCCGAACACCGGACGGTGGTTTTCGATGCGGGCAATGTTGACCGTGAACTCACCGTTGCGTTTGACGAATTCCTTCGTGCCATCCAGTGGATCGATCAACCAGTAGTTTTTCCAGGTCTCACGCACTGAGAATTCCGGCAACCCCCCTTCCTCACTGATGACGGGTGTGTGGGCGTCGTGCCGAGACAGCCCGTCGACGATCACATGGTGAGACGCGAGGTCCGCGCGCGTCAGTGGCGACTGATCCTCTTTCTCAGCGACATCGAAATCGGTGTTGTAGACCTCAAGAATGGCCTCGCCGGCGCGTTTGGCGAGCTCTATCGCCCATGGGTAGGGGTGTTGCATCGAATGCTCCAAAAAAACTGCGCAAATGGTAGCAGGCAGGGCTTTGCTAGACTATCGGCATGCGTCACGTCTTTTCGAACACCGACACCCTGCTTTTGGATATGGACGGCACCCTGCTCGATCTCGCCTACGATAATTTTTTCTGGCAGGAATTCGTGCCTGCCGCGTATGCGAAGACTCATGGCTTGCCAATCGAACAGGCATTGCCTGCTGTGCGTCAACGTATTGCACGCGAACGGGGCACGCTGAATTGGTATTGCCTGGATTTCTGGAGTGACACGCTATCGCTCGACATCATGGCCCTGAAACGAGCCTGTGATGATCGGATTGCTTACTTGGATGGTGCTGAGGATTTTCTGCGGCGCGCGAAGGCTGCCAACTACCGTTTGGTATTGGTGACGAATTCGACGCGTGCATTGCTCGAGCTCAAAGATGAGAAAACCGGCGTCACTCAGTTTATGGACGAGATCTACAGCTCACATGATTTCAACGCACCGAAAGAGTCGCAGTCTTTTTGGCAGCGCTTTTCACAATCCACGGGTATTGATCGTCGCAGGAGCCTTCTGATTGACGATAGTGCGTCCGTGATTCGAGCGGCGAAGGTGTTTGGCCTCGGTGGCACGATTACGTTGACGCATCCCGACTCCAGAAGTCCTGCCCGGACGTCTACGCATGAGCCACCCGAAACAGATCGAGTGGCTAGTCTGCTGCAGGAGGACTAGCTGATCTATCGCCTTTCGGTTTGCGTCTACGACGGCGCCGTTTCTTCGCTGGCGGCTTATCGCCGTCGGCGCGTTTCTCACTGTCAGCGCTGCGCGATTTTCTGGGTGGTCGTCCACCGCTTTTGTTTGCGCCGCGTCGCGGACCGCCGCGACGCGGGCGACGCGGTGCGATTTCGATTTCCGGCAAGGCCGAATGGTCGAAGCTGGCGACAGGGATTCTGAACCCGATGTAACTCTCGATGTCGGGCAGTGACATCACGTAGTTCTCGCATCCGAAACTGATTGCCACGCCCGATGCACCCGCGCGTGCGGTGCGACCAATCCGGTGCACATAGTCTTCCCGATCTTGCGGCAAGTCGTAGTTGAATACATGCGTGACGTCGTCGATGTGGAGCCCGCGCGATGCGACATCCGTTCCGATCAGAACTTTGAGCTCGCCGCTCTGAAACGCTTTGAGCATGCGTAAGCGTTTGCGTTGCGGCACATCGCCAGAAATGGCTTGCGCGACAATACCGTTGGCATTCAGCGTGTCTTCCAGGCGCTCGGCTTCACGCTTGGTGTTCACGAAAACCATAGTTCGATCAATCGACAGATCACCCATCAATTGGATCAGCAGCGGAATTTTCTCTTCGTTCGCAGGGTAGTAGATCGACTGTTCAACGCGATCCGCCGTGACCTTCTCAGGTTCAATGCGGACGAGCTGCGGGTCATTCATGTGTTCCGCGGCCAACTCCATCACTCGATACGATAGGGTTGCGGAGAACAGCAGATTCAGACGCTCGTCCGCTGCCGGTAAGCGACGCAGCAGGTAGCGTATGTCCTTGATGAATCCGAGATCGAACATACGGTCTGCTTCGTCCAGCACCAGAACTTCAGCGCGATTCATATGAAACACGCGTTGTTTGAAGTAATCGATAATGCGTCCCGGGGTGCCGATCAGAACATCACAGCCAGCGGCGATTTTCGAGCGTTGTTTGTCGTAGTCTGTGCCACCATAGGCGAGCGCGTTTCTAAGACCCGTGTGCTTGCCGAGAACCGCGGCGTCGTCCGCAATCTGGATCGCTAGCTCGCGGGTCGGTGCCAGCACCAGCGCGCGAATCCCGGTGTCACCGGATTCGACTTCGGGACTGCTTTTCAGCAGTTGGTTATACAGCGCGATCAGAAAGGCAGCGGTCTTCCCTGTACCGGTCTGTGCCTGACCCGCGACATCGTTTCCCTCGAGCGCAATTGGCAGTGTCTGTGCCTGGATCGGTGTGGCGTGTTCGAAACCGGCATCGCGGATACCTTGCATCAACGAATCGGGTAGGGGGAGCGTTGCAAAGCTCAGCGTGGAGAGGTGTTCTTCTGACATGCGTTTCGTCGTTATTCTCGGCTATGGATTCGGCTCATCGACAAAAACTGTCAAGCGAGCACTTGCAAATTTCGTCGCGACGGGGTGAAATTAGACCAACAACGCGCAACGACCGTTGCAAACACTATCCTGATCCAACTGGTTACGCCTCGCGGCGTGGCGCTGCAGAACTCAAAAAGAGCACTTGCAAGCCAGTCCCGGGCGTTGGAATCAATCGGAGCACGCTGCGATGAAGCGGCGTCAGGGTAGGTCAGGATCGACAGTAAGTCGTCTGAAAACCAACGGTTAAGTTGCAATAGTGCCTGATCTGGCGCGTCACGTCACCAAAGTTGGTAGGGGACCTTACGGTGGTGGACGCACAAACCAATCGATACGAATGTCTTTTCCACTTTATTTTCTCCACGCTTGTACCAAAGGGGTAGTCCATTGAGCGACAGAATCCTGCATACCACCGATGCCACTTTTCAGGCTGATGTTCTTGAATCTGACGTACCTGTCCTGCTCGACTTCTGGGCAGAGTGGTGCGGTCCGTGCAAGATGATTGCACCTTTGCTCGATGCGGCAGCAGAGCAATACGGCGACCGATTGAAGATCGTGAAGATCAATATCGATGAGAATCCGAACACGCCGCCCAAGTACGGAATCCGAAGCATTCCCACGGTCATGCTGATCAAGGACGGCGCCGTGCAAGGGCAGAAACTTGGCGCGATGTCACAAGTCGCGTTGAACGAATTTATTGACGGCAACCTGTGAGAGCGATTTGAACACGACGACCCGTCCGCGCCCGCAGCAATCGCAGCAGCGGAACAACAGCAAGAAGAAAACCCGTCGCAAGTCCGGCCGCAAACGGTCGCATAGCGATATCCCATTTGATGATGGCGGCAGCCTTGAGGTAATTCCACCGGAGGAACTCGAGCAAAGCAAGGACGCGATGAATCTGACCGAGTTGAAGACTCGGCCGGCAGCCGCGTTGGTAGAGCTTGGGGAGTCGATGGGTCTCGAAGGCCTGGCCCGCTCCCGCAAGCAAGACATCATCTTCGCGGTGCTCAAAGCGCACGCCAAAAATGGCGAGAATATCTACGGCGACGGTGTCCTCGAGATACTCCAGGATGGATTCGGGTTTCTGAGATCCTCGGATAGCTCGTACATGGCGGGTCCCGATGACATTTATGTCTCGCCGAGTCAGATTCGACGCTTCAACTTGCGTACCGGCGATACAGTTTCCGGTTTGATTCGACCGCCGAAGGATGGCGAGCGTTATTTCGCGCTCCTGAAGGTTGGGCAGATCAACCACGAACCGCCAGAGAATACGCGCAGCAAGGTGCTCTTTGAGAACCTGACGCCGCTGTTCCCGCGCGAGCGACTGAAGCTCGAACAGGGCAACGGCAGCAAGGAAGACCTGACGGCGCGGATCATGGATTTGGTGGCGCCGATCGGCAAAGGCCAGCGCGGATTGATCGTGTCGCCGCCAAAGGCCGGTAAGACGATGCTGCTTCAGAACGTCGCCTCGGCGATTTCCGCGAACCACCCGGAGTGCGACCTGATTGTCCTGCTGATCGATGAGCGCCCGGAAGAGGTCACCGAAATGGCTCGCACGGTGCGAGGTGAGGTGGTGTCTTCGACGTTTGACGAGCCTGCCAGTCGGCATGTTCAAGTCGCGGAGATGGTGATCGAGAAAGCGAAGCGACTGGTCGAACATAAACGTGACGTTGTCATTTTGCTGGACTCAATCACGCGCTTGGCGCGCGCGTACAACACCGTTGTTCCGTCATCCGGCAAGGTGCTGACGGGTGGTGTTGATGCCAATGCGTTGCATCGACCCAAGCGCTTCTTCGGCGCGGCGCGCAACGTCGAGGAGGGCGGTAGCCTCACAATCCTGGCGACGGCGTTGGTCGATACGGGCTCGAAGATGGATGAGGTGATCTACGAGGAATTCAAAGGCACCGGCAACATGGAAATCCATCTGGATCGCCGAATCGCTGAGAAACGCATCTATCCGTCGATCAACATCAACCGCTCCGGCACGCGCAAGGAAGACCTTCTGACCGATCCTGAAGAGTTGCAGAAGATGTGGGTGCTACGAAAGGTGCTGCATCCGATGGACGAGCTCGCAGCGGTGGAGTTCCTGCTCGGCAAAATGCAGGACACCAAGACGAACGCGTTGTTTTTCGACGCGATGCGGCGCTAACGCCAGGGGAAGTACGAAACGGCGCGGCCGACCTCAAATCGAGTGTCGGTCGCTGCCAGTTCGACGAAACCATGCGCGCCTGCCAGGGCGCTGAAATCACCGCTGGTATTGGTTGGCAGTGGTGACGCCCAACTCTGACCTTCGCTATCAGGCTGAACTACCACTGGCACGAACGCCGTCAACGTCGGCGAAAACGTCCAGTCGTTGGCAAGCTTTACTGTTGGTGTCTGGACGTTGGCGTTGCCAGCCATCAGCATCATTGCAGGTCGCACGTAGCGACAAAAGCAGGCCAGCGTTGAAATCGGGTTGCCGGGCAAACCAAACACCATCGACCCGGTCTCAACGGTGCCGAACCAAAGTGGTTTCCCGGGTTTTTGTCGTACGCGGTGGAACCGACGCTTCACACCTAACGATTCGAGTACTTCCGGCACGTAGTCTGCACGGCCTCGCGAAACACCACCGGACAGGATCAGGATATCCGTGTCGCGCAAAATCTCACCCAATGCACTCGCCAAAACCTCGCGATCATCTGGCAGGTGGTGCCAGTCACAGTCGATACCGGTGACACCTTTAACCGCTGCTGCCAATGCCGGTGCATTGGACAGTCTGACCTCGTGCGCCTGGATCGAGTCTCCCGCCGCAACAAGTTCGTTGCCGGTCGCGACGATGGCCGCTCTCGGAAGCCGATGCACCCGGGCTTCGGTTCGACCGGCGCTGGCGATGATGGCAATTTCTGCTGGTGTGAGTTGATGGCCTGGCTGCAACAGCGTGCTGCCCGCGATGTGATCGGAGGCCTGGCGGTGAATGTTTTGCCCTTTCTCCGGCTGATACCCGGACTCAAGCACGACTTCGGTCGTATCACCATTATCGATGAGCTCATAACGCTCATTCGGAATCACCGCGTCGGACCCACTCGACAGTACCGCACCTGTCATGATCTCGATCGCCTGCTCCTCGCTGGCAAGCCGCGTGGGTGGGTCGCCGGCCAGCTGCCGAGTCTGCAGGCGCCAGCGTTTGCGACCACGTTCGAACCGCACTGCGATGCCATCCATAGTCACGCGGTCAAACGGAGGTTGATCGCGTTCCGCATCGATAGGTTCTGCGAGTATTCGCCCGTTCAATCGGTCGAGTGACACTGATTCTGTCGGCAGCGCCTCCGCCGACGACCAGACGATCTCTGCGGCTTCGGCAACCTCAATCATCAGACTCTCGAGCGATCGCTCGATGTCCGATGTCGTTCCGATAGAACGCACCGGGCCAATTGATCGCAGCGACGCCTCTGTACGCGTTGGTGGCAGCATCGGTCGTGGTGCGGCCCATGGCGGTCACACAGAGCACACGGCCGCCTGCGGTTTGCACCGTCGAGCCCCGAGCGTTGGTTCCCGCATGGAACACCTTGACGCCCTCAACGCGCTCTGCGTCTGGCAGTCCGCTAATAGCGTCGCCCGTACGCGCACTGCCTGGATATCCTTCAGCCGCCATGACAACGCCCAGCGATGCGGCGCCATGCCATTCGATATCCATCTCGTCGAGCCGGCCGTTCAAAGCTGCGCAACAGATCAGATCGAGTGGTGTCTTCAACCGTCGCATGATCGGTTGGGTTTCCGGGTCGCCCAGCCGGCAGTTGAATTCCAGTACATGCGCCTCGCCGCTGGAGTCGATCATAAGCCCAGCGTACAGGAAGCCGATGTAGTCGATGCCGTCGGCTTGCAGCCCGGCGAGTGTTGGGCGCAACACCTCGGCGAGTGCGCGCTCGGCAACATCGTCGCTGAGCACCGGCGCGGGTGAGTAAGCTCCCATGCCACCGGTGTTAGGGCCCGTGTCTCCCGCGTCGCGCGCTTTGTGATCCTGCGAGCTCGCTAGCGGTACGATGGTCTTGCCATCGGTGACCGCAATGAGGCTCGCTTCTTCACCAACGAGGAAGTCCTCCACAACGATCTGCCTGCTCGCACCGCCGAACCTCTCGGCGACCAACATTTCGTGTGCTGCGGCGATAGCCGTCTCCGTAGTATCCGCGACCACGACGCCTTTGCCCGCTGCCAAGCCGTCGGCCTTCACGACGCACGGCGCTCCTCGCGTCAGAATGTGTGCCTCGGCAGCGTCGAAATCGTCGAACGTCTCGTACGACGCGGTGGCGATGTTGTGGCGCTGCAAGAAGGATTTGCTAAAGGATTTGGAACCCTCAAGCTGCGCACCCTCGGCGGTCGGACCGAAACAAGGAATGCCGGCAGTCTGGCAGGTGTCGACGAGCCCGGCGACCAACGGTTGCTCCGGGCCGACGATGATGAGATCCACGGCTTCGCGTTGCGCCAGTTCCACGATGCCGCGAAGGTCATCGGCTGCGACACCGGCATTGCGAACATGCGGTTCGTTGGCCGTGCCGGGGTTACCGGGGGTGACTATGACCTGCTCGATGTGTGCGCCCCGTGCACACTGCCAGGCCATGGCATGTTCCCGACCCCCGCTGCCGACAATCAGAACGCGCATCAGTGGCGAAAGTGGCGCATGCCGGTCAGGACCATCGCAATGTTTTGTTCATCCGCGGCTGCGATCACCTCGTCGTCCCGTATTGATCCACCCGGCTGAATGACCGCGGTAATGCCGTGCTCCGCGGCGCCGTCCAGACCATCGCGAAACGGAAAGAACGCATCGGATGCCATGACGCTGCCGGCAACCGTCAGTCCTTCATCCTGCGCTTTGATCGCGGCGATTTTGGTGGAATAAACCCGACTCATCTGACCCGCGCCGATGCCGACGGTCGCGTTGTCCTTGCAGAATACGATGGCGTTGGATTTCACGTACTTGACGACATTCCACGCGAATTTGAGGTCACGCCACTCAGCATCGCTGGGTTCGCGCTTGGTGACTACCTTCAGTTCGATATCAGCCAACGACCCATCGTCGCGGTCCTGCACAAGGAAACCACCGGAAACCTTCTTGATTTCAACGCCCGGCACCAAAGGCTTCAAGGGACCGGTCGCCATCACGCGAACGTTTTTGCGTTTTGCGAACGCAGCAAGCGCTGCATCAGAAAAGTCAGGCGCCAACACAACTTCGACGAACTGGCGCTCCACAATGGTCTCGGCGAGCGCTGTATCGACGTTGCCGTTGAACGCGATAATGCCGCCGAATGAGGATGTGGGGTCGGTTTTGAACGCACGGTCGTAGGCGCTTGCCAGGTCTTCGGCGATGCAGACGCCGCATGGATTGGCATGCTTGACGATCACACAAGCGGGTGCATCAAATTGGCGCACACACTCAAGCGCGGCATCGCCATCCGCAATGTTGTTGTATGACAGCGCTTTACCCTGCAGAAGCTTCGCGCTTGCAAGGCTGCTGGACTGTTCGTGGGCGTCTGCGTAAAACGCTGCCGTCTGGTGCGGGTTCTCTCCGTAGCGTAACTCGCTGCGTCTTGCGCCGGCCAGTGAGAACGAAGGCCCTTGAAGCGGTTCTTTCGATGCTGCGCCGAGATACGTGGTGATCGCACTGTCGTAAGCGGCGGTGTGCGCGAAAGCTCTGGACGCCAGTTTGCGGCGAAGTTCGATATTCAAAGTGTCGGTTCGGATCGCGGCGAGCACCACGTCGTAATCGTCAGGGTTCACAACGACAGTGACGCGCTGGTGATTTTTCGCGGCCGCTCGCAGCATCGCAGGCCCGCCAATATCAATGTTCTCGATAGCAGCAGCGAGATCGTTGTCCGGGTTGTTGATCGTCGCCGCGAACGGATACAGATTGACGACCACAAGGTCGATCGCGGGAATGCCATGTTCGGTCATGACATCGCTGTCGATGTCAGTGCGTCCCAGCAGACCGCCGTGGATCCGCGGATGCAGGGTCTTTACGCGTCCGTCCATGATTTCCGGAAATTCGGTGATCTCAGCGACGTCGGTGACCGTGAGACCCGCGTCGCGCAGAGTACGCGCCGTCCCGCCTGTCGAGAGAATTTGGATGCCCAATGTGCACAACGCGGTTGCGAAGTCCGCAACGCCGGTCTTGTCTGAAACACTGACCAGTGCGCGCATGCTCGAGGTCATTGCAGCGAATAGTTCTTGAGTTTCTTGCGCAACGTGCCGCGGTTGATTCCGAGAATCTCAGCCGCCCGGCTTTGATTGCCGTCTGTGTACTTCAGCACGGTTCGCAGCAGCGGCGGCTCCACCTCGCTCATCACAAGATCGTAAAGATCGCCCGGTGCTGTCCCGTTGAGCTTTTTAAAATAGTCCTTCAGAGCGCTTTCTGTCATGCGAGCCAGTGGCCGGTGCTTGCGTGTTTTGGATTTCTTGCTCTTGCTGGAATGGACTGACTCAATCACGAACGCGGTACTCCCCCAAAATAGTGCAGGGCCGGGACGTAAGCGGCCTGCGCTGATGCTTCCTTATTTTTTTGTCGCAAGCGCGCGGTCCTGCAAGATCGCGCTTCTGCGTGGCGTGCCTGCAGAGCGATGCCTAAGCCGCTGCGGCACTGGCGCTGTCCGCCCCGTAAAACACCTCAAACGCCAATTTGCGTTGCGAAGCGATGTCGGGTGCCTTTAACAGCTCACGTCGCACCTGATCGTCGATACCCAACCCCCGGGCATACCAATTCAGATGTTTTCGTGCCATCAAGACGCCTTTCCGCTCACCATAAAAAGCGTGCAGGACGTCCAGGTGGTCGCGGATAATAGCACGCATTTCCGGGTTTGAAAGTGGTCGTGAATTTGTACCGTTCGATACCAATTCGGAAATCTCTTTCAAAATCCATGGTCTGCCCTGAGTTGCTCGTCCAATGAGTAATCCATCGGCACCGGTCTGATCGAGTACCTCGCGCGCACGCTTCGGCGAGTCGATGTCTCCGTTTGCAAAAACAGGAATCGTCAGGCTCGATTTCACGTCAGCAATTCGCGCGTGCCGCGCTTCTCCCTTGTACGCACATGCTCGCGTTCGACCATGAATTGCAATGGCAGCAATACCTGACTGCTCGGCGGTTTTCGCGATATCGACAATGTTCTCGTTGTCGCGATTCCATCCGAGACGTGTCTTCAACGTAACGGGTACGTCCACGGCGCTAACGACTGATCGGAGAATCGATTCCACCAACGGTGGATCTTGAAGCAACGCTGATCCCGCGAGCTTTTTGCAGACTTTTTTTGCAGGGCAGCCCATGTTGATGTCAACGATATCGGCACCGCGCGCAACCACGGCTTCGGCAGCCCGTGCCATCTGTATCGGATCTGAGCCAGCGATCTGGACGACCCGAGGTTCTGCGTCGAGATCGATGTCGAGGCGATGCTGGGACTTTGATGTATTCCACAGACTGGTGTCTGCCGTAGTCATCTCCGAGGCCGTGAGAGCGGCGCCGAATTGCCTCGCGATTTTGCGAAACGGCGCATCGGTGATCCCTGCCATCGGCGACAGCAGGATACGACCAGCCAAGTGGATAGGGCCGATACAGGGTAGTGCTCCCCGGATATCGGCGCGCTCGGTCGGTTTGGTGCCTAAGGGTTCAGACATGGCGCAGCACAACGTAGCTCGTCGGATGCGTCAGGATAACAAAGCGCGAATCGATACTGTGCGACTTCGGGTTCATCGACGTCCAGAATCGCGCGCGCGGTCACTCGCGACGATGGTGCTAGCGCTGCGGTCGTGCTGGCGTCCTCCAGATAGTCCCGTGGTTCCAGCAGTCGAGTCGTTAATGTTCTGCCACTCGGGTTGGTCAGTCGAACCTGAAGAATCGGCAGCGGCGGTGTCTGAGTGCCTCGATTGACGATGTCCGTCTCAATCTGCAATCCGCCATCGATGATGCCGGCCCCGTGCGACTCCGTGCAGATTCGACTCAGCTCCCAGTCAGGATATACCGGCAGGCCGACTGTATCGTAGAACTGCGAGACGGTGTCGCCGATCGCTGGATGGGTCGCCAGTTGATCACGAAATCCGTGGACCAGCTGCAGACCGAGCACGATCAACGCGCCGAGCGACAACCAAAGCCACTTTCCGCTCGGTGGATCCACATCTTCCGGCGCAAGAATCATGGATTCAGCGAACTCGAGATCTGCTTGCGCCAAATCCGCCTCGTCACTGCCCAGCACAATGTGCTCGGGCTCCCTGTCGACGTCCTTGCTCAGCGGGTCACTGGACGCTGTTTGCGGCGCGAGAATGGCAGGACGCTCGGCGAACATGATCGGACCGGATTCATCGTCGGACGTGTCGGCGACCGCGTCGTTCTCCGCGATATCTTGTTTGGGCGCGTCCGGTGCGTCGTCGTGACTCGCGTCGTCGTCATCCGTGCCAAGAATTTTTGCCTCCAGCTCGTCGAGATCCAGACCAAAGTCGGCCTCGTCGACCGCGAGTGGATCGCTGTCTATTGGATTTGCCCAGCTGTTTCCAGCACCGACATCCAGGTCCAGCGTGCCATCTGCGATTGACGCATCCTGCTGAGCAAGCTCGACGTCATCCTCTGAAGCGTCTTCAGGCGCCGGGTCGTCCGTTGCGCCGTCGACCGCAGCGCCTTCAAGCGCGTCGGCGCTACTGTCACCAGAGTCGTCGTGAGCAGAAGCATCGTCGGGACGACTATCAGTGCTGCCGACGTCTGGTGCCCCGCTGGATTCCGCTGTGGCTGACTCGCTACGATCGCCATCGCCATCGCCATCGCCATCGCCATCGCCGGACAATGCTGCCGCCGCGAAGTCCGCGTTAAAGACATTGGTGGCTTCCATCATCAGCGCCATGGCGTTGGCGTCGAAACCGTCGCCCGCCTCTGCGCTTTCGGGCGCAGGCCGGGTGGAGAAGTCCAGGTCAAACGAGGCGGAATCCGGATCCGATTCTGGCATTGGCGTTTCGTTCGACAGGTCGAGGTCGAGTCCAGCGTCAGCGCTTGGTGTGTCGTCGTCGGCCAGCTGAAAATCCAGTCGCTCGGGTGACGGTGCGTCCGCGCCCTTTAGCAGCGCCGAGTCTGCGATATCGAAATCGAGCGGCTCGGATTCCGGCGCGACTGTCTCCGGTGCTTCGATGGTTGACCCCGACCGCTGCGGTGGCTCCAGCGATGCCGATCCATCCGCAGTTGCTTCGGTGGTTGCCTGCGACCCAGATGGCGGCTCTGGTGGTGCGGGCTCATCCTCGGAAAATTCGCTGAGGAGATCGTCCCAATCCGCCTCGACGAGGTTGCTGGCGTCAGATGTTGTCTCTGGAGTTGCAGACCGAAAGGCTGTCTCGGAAACTTCTGGCTCTGGCTCTGGCTCTGGCTCTGGCTCTGGCTCTGGCTCTGGCTCTGGCTCTGGCTCTGGCTCTGGCTCTGGCAAAGGTTCAGGCTCGGTAGTCACGTCAAGGTCGAGTGGCTCGAGCGCGTCGAGATCCAGCGCGGCGTCGTCATCGTCGAGTTGTTCGTGCGTGCCAGTGATCGCCTTGAGTTGAGCCTCCAGTGCTTCTTCAGAAATGTCGTCGCTGAACAACAGCGTTTCGCTTGGTGTAGCGGAGGTCGAGTTCTCGCCGTCGCCAACGCGCTCCGGGATATCGTCGGGACCATCAGGGGCGACTCGGTCATCTCCCGACTCGGCCTCGTCGGAATCCGCAAGCTCGATCGATATTTCATCGTTCGGTGGGGCTTCGCCCGATGAGTCCGATGCCCACTCAGGTGTTTCAGCAGACTCTGCCGCTTCGTCGTCTCGAGCTGCATCATCGTCAGAAGCGTCCGAGCCTGGGGCAGACACCGCCCCTTCGCCTTGATGGGGTGCGCTATCGTCAGCCAAGTCCGAGATCACCAACGATGTGAGTGGTTCGCCCTCGTTCGGTGCAGCGTCCCCAGACCAGTCCGATTGCGAATCCGGCGCCTCTGCGGGTTCATTCGTGTCAGCGACAGGCTCGACCGGTTCGCGATGTTCCCGCGCATCAAACACCGTAAGGCAGTCGCCGCAGCGCACTCGCCCGTCTGCGCGCAGGAGTTCCGTGTCCTCGACTCGGAACACGGTATGGCAGGCTGGGCAGCGAGTTTCGAAACTATCAGACGCCATTGCGTCGTAATCCCTCAAGCATCACCCAGCCATCCTGCCGTGCGATCGGCACGAACTCAATCCACGATTGGTAGGCGGCGCGAACTGTGTCCGCCTGGGCATCGAGAATACCGGACAGCAGGAGACGTCCGCCCGGCTGTAGCGCTTGCGCAATGCGAGGGGCCAGAGCAATCAGTGGGCCTGCGAGAATGTTGGCCACAACGACGGGGACAGGCTCGGGCAGCAAAGCGGATGCTTCGGGTGGCAAAGAGACTGTGATGCGGTCGGATACGCCGTTGACCTCGGCGTTCGCCTTTGTGGCAGTCAGTGCTTGCGGATCGATGTCCTGACATACCGCGTGTGATGCGCCGCGGAGCAATCCGGCAACCGCAAGGATGCCCGATCCGCAACCATAATCGAGCAAAGTCTCGCCGGTGAGATCCAATGCTGCGATGCGTTGCAGGCACAGCGCAGTCGTCGCGTGCGTGCCGGTGCCAAACGCGAGGCCTGGATCCAGTCGCAAGACGGTGGCGTTGGGGCCTGCCGCGACTTCCGCGTCAGTGGGTGCCACCCAAAGACCGTGGCCAAAGTCGGTCGGCTGGAAGTGGCGAAGCCACTCTCGCTCCCAAGCGCGATCGGCCAGCAATTCCACTTCGATACCTTCTGGCAGAACGCCCAGTTTTGCTACCAGCGCCAGACTGATCTGCTCATACGGAAGATCATCGGCGAATAGCGCGCTGAGGCGTGCGTCGTGCCACAGCGGCGCCTCTCCCGGCAACGGCTCAAGAATGGGCTGGTCGGCTGCGTCCGTGTAGCTGATAGCTGCCGCGCCAGCCTCGAGCAGGGCGTTTTCGAGGGCCTCCGACTGAAAGGTGCCAACCGGCATCGTGACCTGTTGCCAGCCCACGAAGCGTTACAGTCCGAGCCGCTTTTCGAGGTAATGAATATCGGTGCCGCCCGCTTGCACGGCGCCGTGTTGCAAGATCTCCTGGTGCAACGCGATATTGGTCTTGATGCCCTCGATCACAAACTCATCGAGTGCGCCGCGCATCCGTGCGATCGCAACATCCCGGTTGTGCGCGTGTACGATCAGTTTGCCGATCATCGAGTCATAGTTCGGTGGCACGCGGTAGCTGTTGTACACGTGACTGTCGACGCGCACTCCGGGCCCGCCAGGCGGATGCCATGTCGTCACCGTTCCCGGGGACGGCATAAACGTTTTGGGATCCTCGGCGTTGATTCGGCACTCGATGGCGTGACCGCGGATTTTGATGTCGCCCTGGCTGAACGACAACCGCTCGCCCGATGCAATCTTGAGCTGCTCGCGAACGAGGTCGATGCCGGTCACCATCTCGGTGACAGGGTGTTCAACCTGCAAGCGCGTGTTCATCTCGATAAAGAAGAACTCGTTGTCCTGAAACAGGAACTCGAACGTCCCTGCATTCCGATAGCCCATGTCCACGCACGCTTGCGCGCAGCGCTCGCCCATCTCGTCTCTGAGTTTCGGGTCGAGGCCAGGAGCGGGCGCCTCCTCAATGACTTTTTGGTGGCGGCGCTGCATCGAACAATCGCGCTCGCCAAGATGTACGGCATTGCCGTGCTCGTCAGCGATAACCTGGAACTCGATGTGCCGCGGACGTTCGAGAAACTTCTCCATGTAGACTTCCGGATTACCGAACGCCGCTTCGGCTTCCGCACGTGTCAGGTTAATCGCGTTGACCAGGGACGGCTCGTTGTGCACGACCCGCATGCCGCGCCCGCCACCGCCACCGGCGGCCTTGATAATCACCGGATAACCGATATCGCGCGCGATTCTGAGGTTTTCGTCCGGGTCGTCTCCGAGTGGTCCGTCACTGCCAGGCACGGTCGGTACGCCGGCCGCTTTCATCGCCCGAATGGCTGCAACCTTGTCACCCATCGCCCGAATCGCGTCAGCCCGCGGTCCAATGAATTTGAAACCGCTTCTCTCTACACCCTCTGCGAAATCGGCGTTCTCAGACAAGAAGCCGTAGCCCGGATGAATGGCTACGGAATCCGTGACCTCGGCTGCACTGATAATCGCGGCTTTGTTCAGATAACTGTCGACGCTTGGGGCGGGGCCGATGCAGACGGTTTCGTCAGCTAACAGCACATGTTTCAGATTGCTGTCGGCTGTGGAATACACCGCGACTGTTTTGATGCCGAGCTCCCGGCAAGCGCGAAGAATCCGTAACGCGATCTCACCGCGATTGGCAATTACAATTTTTTCCAGCATGCGAATCCCCTGCCGGTCAGGCGCGGGTGTCGAGTGTCACAAGCGCCTGCCCGTATTCCACGGGCTCGCCGTTCTGAACTCGAATCGATTTCACGACACCATCCGCGTCGCTTTCAATCTGGTTCATCATTTTCATAGCTTCGACAATGCACAGTGTGTCTCCGGCCTTGACGCGATCACCGATCTGTACGAACGGCGCTGCGCCGGGCGCAGACGCGGAATAGAAGGTGCCGACCATCGGTGCCGTGACGACGTGACCTTCCTCTTCCGGTGGGGTTTCCGTCGCAGGCGCTGCGGCTGGTGCCGACGCTTCCGCCGGAGCTGGCGCGGCTGCGATCGGTGCGGCCACCGGGGCCGGGGCTGCGATCATTGCCGGCGCGGCACCCTGCGGATAACGACTGATGCGCACCGCATCGTCGCCCTCGGTGATTTCGATCTCAGCGATGCCGGATTCTTCCAGCAGCTCAATCAGTTTTTTGACTTTACGAATATCCATTGGTTACCCCTCCCGCCGTGCCGTGTTGCACGACCACCTTTGAAATTAACTGGTTGATTGACCGAGTTCTCGCAGCAGCGCGTTCAGTGCCGCCTCGTAGCCGTAAGCCCCGAGGCCGGAAATGACGCCGATCGCGAGATCAGAAAAATAACTGTGATGTCGAAACGACTCTCGTGCGTAAACATTGCTGAGGTGCACCTCGATGAATGGTGTTCGCACCGCAGCAAGTGCATCCCGCAACGCTACGCTGGTATGCGTGAATGCCGCGGGATTCAAAATGATGCCGTCGGTCCCGTCGTCGAGGCACGCGTGTACGCGCTGGATCAGTTCCGATTCGACATTGCTCTGCATATGGTCAACGATCACATTCGCGCCTGTGCTCACTTGCGCCAGTCGACTCACAATCGAGTCCAGAGTTTGCGAACCGTAGTGATCGGGTTCGCGAACACCCAACAAATTCAGATTGGGACCATTCAAGACCAATATGTTGAGTGGTTTTGAAGCCAAGGTAGCGGCTCGTTCGACGAAGTTAGCCGCAATTCTAATCATATTTATACCGTTTTGACAGTAATCTAACGATTGTCCAGCCGATCTTCAGAGTTCGTATTCGCAAGGTTCTCGGAGTACACGGCTGATCCTTCGGGAAAACGGTCTGTTAGCGGTGTCATGTTTAATTGACGTCAACTTTTGTAGATGATTTCATTCATCTATGAAATCTCGCCTCCGGAATGCCGATGGGTGCTGATGGCGCGCTAAGAACTGCCAAGGCAGCGGTGCGCGTTGCAATCATCACGATGGACACGCATCTGGCCACTGCGACGCAGTTGGCTGCTGCCGACCTGGCACGCGAGTGTCCTGGGCTGCGTCTTAGCCTGCATGCGGCGTCCGAGTGGTCCGCAAGTGAGAGCAAGCTGCGCCACTGCATTGAAGATATCGAGCGCGCCGATATCTTGATCGTGACGATGTTGTTTATGGAGCCGCATTTCGAGCCGGTGCTCGAAGCGATTGCGGCCCGCCGCGATTCCGCGGATGCGGTCGTGTGTGCAATGTCCGCTGCTGAAGTGACTCGTCTGACCAAGCTCGGTGATTTCGATATGTCGCGGCCGGCGAGCGGCCCGATGGCGCTGTTGAAAAAACTGCGAGGCAAGTCGGCCGCCAAAGGTGCGGCAGGGCAATCGCAGATGAAAATGCTGCGGCGATTGCCGAAGCTATTGAAATACATTCCTGGCACAGCCCAGGATGTGCGCGCGTACTTTTTGACACTGCAGTATTGGCTAAGTGGCTCGCGCGACAACATGGCCAATCTCGCGCGCTATCTTGTGGGTCGTTATGCCACGGGCGAGCGCGCAAAAATTGCCGAGGCGTTGCGACCGGCCGAACCGCCGGTCGAGTACCCGGATGTCGGTGTCTACCATCCGGCGATGTCGCCACGTATCGCGGCGGACTCGTCGAAACTACCGTCGCCGAGCGAGCCGGTTGGGCGGGTTGGCGTCTTGATGTTGCGTTCCTACCTGCTCGGTGCCAACGCGGGTCACTACGACGGTGTGCTCGCTGCGCTGGAGTCGCGAGGGTTGGCGGTGGTGCCGGTTTTTTCGAGCGGACTCGATGCCCGCCCGGCAATCGAGAAGTTCCTCAAGAAAGACGGCAAACCACTCGTCGATGCGGTCGTTTCCCTGACGGGTTTCTCTTTGGTCGGCGGCCCGGCGTATAACGATGCGGCGGCTGCGGAGGCGGTCCTTGCGTCTCTCGATGTGCCTTACACGGCAGCACACCCGGTAGAGTTTCAGACTCTGGATGAATGGGGTGATTCGGAGCGCGGCTTGAGTCCTGTCGAAAGCACCATCATGGTCGCGATTCCAGAGCTCGACGGGGCGATTAGTCCGATGGTTTTTGGCGGTCGCGCGGGCGCGCCTGGCGTGACCTGTCACGGATGCTCCCACGCTTGCGAGTTTTCCGAGTCGGACAACCGACAAGACATGCACAGTTGCCCGGAACGTGCGAGCTCGCTCGCCGCGCGGGTCTTGCGTCAGGTCCGTTTGTCAAAGACGCCGACCAGTGAGCGCAAAATTGCGACGGTCGTTTTCAATTTCCCGCCCAACGCGGGCAATGCCGGTACCGCCGCTTTCCTCGATGTTTTTGGCAGCTTGCACAACACGCTGCTCGCCATGCGCAGCGAAGGCTATGACGTCGAGGGTTTGCCAGAAACTGCTGATGCGTTGCGCGAGGATTTGTTGAGCGGCAATGCCATGACCTACGGCGCCGAGGCGAATGTTCACAAGCTCATCGATGTCGATGATCACGTGGCGCGCGAGCCATGGCTTGGCGAAATTGAATCGCAATGGGGGACGGCACCCGGCAAACAACTCGTCAACGGCCGCAACCTCATGGTGCTCGGTCAGCAATATGGCAATGTGCTGGTCGCGGTGCAGCCATCGTTCGGCTACGAAGGCGATCCGATGCGGTTGTTGTTCGAGCAAGGACTTGCACCCACGCATGCCTTCTCAGCTTTTTACCGATATTTGCGCGAGGACTTTGCAGCCGACGCGGCTCTACATTTCGGCACGCACGGCGCGTTGGAATTTATGCCGGGCAAGCAGACCGGCATGTCAGGCAACTGCTGGCCTGAGCGGTTGATCGGCGATCTGCCAAATTTTTATCTCTACGCCGCCAACAATCCGTCCGAGGGCGCGATCGCAAAGCGGCGTTCGGCGGCCACACTGATCAGTTATTTGACCCCGCCGATTTCCGAAGCCGGTTTGTACAAAGGCTTGCAGGAGCTGTCGGATTCCATTGATCGCTGGCGCCAGCGCGATCCCGATGCTGCGCCCGACGCAGATCTCGCCGCGCTGATTCAGTCGCAGGCGCATGAACTGGAACTGGCTGATTTGGAGCCGGCCTGGACCGTACAGCACGACGCGCAACGTCAAATCGAAGCGTTGCAGACACGGTTGCTGGAGTTCGAGACCACATTGATTCCGCATGGCCTGCACATTGTCGGTCAACCGCCGAGCAGCGAGGAACGTGTGGATCTGCTGTCATGCATGGCCGACGCGTCGCACGGGGTCAGGCCAGCTCGACCGGCCTTGGAAGGGATCGCGGACGGTGTCCTGTCGGCCGCAAAAGCCGCAGCACTTGCTGGCCTGCCGCCAGGTGTCAACGGTGTTGAGTTGATGAGCGAGCTCAAGAGCGCGAACGCGTTGTTAGGGCAGGATTCGGAGACGCCGGCACTCATGCGCGCGCTCGACGGTCGTTACATTCCGCCATCACCCGGTGGTGACGTGCTGCGCACTCCCGCTGTGTTGCCAACGGGTCGAAACCTGCACGGCTTTGATCCGTTTCGAATCCCCAGCGCTTACGCCGTCAAAGATGGGGCGCGGCAAGCGCAGCGGTTAATCGATTGTCATGTCGCCGAAGGCAATGATTTGCCCGAGTCCATCGCGATCGTGCTGTGGGGAACCGACAATCTTAAAAGTGAAGGTGGGCCGATCAGTCAGGCACTGGCGCTGCTCGGCGCCGAGCCACGATTTGATAGCTATGGTCGCATCGCGGGCGCGCAGCTGATCGATCTCGAGACACTTGGACGACCGAGGATCGATGTCGTGATGACACTGTCCGGCATCTTCCGTGACCTGATGCCGCTGCAGATCAAGCTGCTGGCGGAAGCGGCGTATCTCGCGGCTTCGGCAAACGAGCCGCTCGATAAGAATTTCGTGCGTAAGCACGCGTTGGCCTATCAGGCCGAGCATGGCTGCACGCTCGAAGTTGCGGCGCTACGGGTTTATGGCAACGAAGAGGGCGCCTACGGTTCCAACGTGAATCACCTGGTCGAGAGCGGTCGTTGGGATGACGAAGACGAGCTGGCCGATGTGTACTCCAAACGCAAAGGATTTGCGTATGGGTGTGATGGCCGCCCGCAGGCGCAACGCGCATTGCTCGACAGTGCGCTCGCCGATGTTGATCTGGCCTACCAGAACCTCGACTCAGTCGAGTTGGGTGTGACGACGGTCGATAATTATTTTGACACCCTCGGTGGCATCACCGGCGCAGTCAAGCGCGCGAAGTCGGGCGATGCACCGCCTGTATACATCGGCGATCAGACACACGGCGATGGCGCTGTGCGCACGCTGTCCGAGCAGGTTGCCCTCGAGACCCGCACGCGGATGCTAAACCCCAAATGGCACGAAGGCATGTTGGCGCACGGCTATGAAGGTGTGCGTCAGATCGAAGTGCATATGACCAACACGATGGGCTGGTCTGCGACAACCGGTCAGGTCCAGCCTTGGGTTTATCAAAAGTTGACTGAGACTTTTCTTCTGGACGAAGACATGCGCAAACGCATGGCAGAGCTGAATCCAACCGCGTCCAGTCGATTCGCGAACCGATTGTTGGAAGCATCGGATCGCAATTTCTGGCAGCCGGACGACGAAACGCTCGCGGCTCTGGAGCAGGCAACCGAGGAACTCGAGGATCGTGTGGAAGGCGTGATTCCCAACGCGGCGTCGTGATCATCGTCGACTAAGTACTGCGCGAAAGCCTTTTTTGCTTCGTTGAGCTGGTGTCTAACCGCGAATTCTCCGTGTCTGTTGAATTTCTTGTCGAGATCACTGAACGTCGCCATTGGGACTGCAGAGCAGCCGTGCTACTCTTATCGCTAATGAAAATCATTTTCATTTGAATTTTTATCAGCAATCCTAAAGAGGGAACAAGATGCGAAAAGTTATGCTTGGGGCAATATTCGCTGTGCTCGCTGCATTAGCAGGGTGCGAGGGGGATGACGGAGCCATTGGACCGGCTGGGCCGGCAGGAGCAACAGGGGCAGCAGGGCCGCAAGGGCCTGCGGGTGTGCCATCCGCGGTAACTCGCGATGACGTGGTCACGACCAATGCGAATATAGCCTATGCGAGCTACAGCGACTCGTGGTTGCTGGCCATTGAATTGAAAGCAGCAGTTGATGCGTTGGTGGCAGATCCGACGCAAGCCAACTTCGACGCAGCTAAAGAAGCCTGGTTGGCGGCGAACGAACCTTACGGTCAAACGGAAGTGTATCGATTCCGTGTTGGACCGATCGATGCGTTGCTCCCTGATGGTTCCTTGGGTCAGGAAGGTGACGGACCCGAGGGTGCAATCAATGCGTGGCCGCTTGGTGAAGCGCTGATCGATTACGTCGCGGCAGCCGTTGACGGTGATGCCGGGCCGGAGATTCCGAACTCGACCGATACAATCACTGGCAATATCATCGCGGACTTGACGTTTGATATCACTGAAGATGCATTACGTGACAACAACGAGCTCGGCGGTGATGAACGGAACCTGACGACCGGATTTCATGCGATTGAGTTTCTGTTGTGGGGCCAGGATCTCAATGCGGACCTTTCGGGTACTGGTACGCGTGATATGACGGGTGGCCAACGTCCTGTGTCGGACTACCAGACCGGCGGTGCTTGTACGAGTGGCCTCGGAAATGGGCAAGCCGATCAGATTTGCGAGCGACGTGGTGACTACCTGGTGCTTGTCACGCAACTGCTGATCGACGACCTGCAGACTCTGGTTGACGCCTGGAATCCCAACGGTACTGGCAACCACTACCAGAACTTCGTGGCAGGCGGCGATGTGTCGTTGGCCAAGATTCTGGAAGGTATGGGCCGGCTTGGTTTCGGTGAGCTCGCTGGTGAGCGGATGAATATCGCATTGCTAACGAACAGTCAGGAGGACGAACACTCGTGTTTCTCGGACAATACGCATCGCGATATCGTGACCAATGCCATGGGCATTGAAAATGCCTACTTCGGCAGCTACACCCGCATCGACGGCAGTGTTGTCGACGGCGCAGGTATTGATGATCTGTTGCTCGCCGAAGGCTTTACCGGCACGGCAAATGCCTTCCGCGCAGCGTTGGAGCGGACGATGATTCGAATCAGCACAATCGACGATATGGCTAAAGCAGGTATGCCATTCGATACGCAAATTCAACTCGGTATCAACGAGCCAAACATCGCAGGTTCAATCCAGGCGTTGTCCGCGCAAACCGATGTGCTCGAGACAGTAATTTCCGACCTGGGTGTTACCGTTGGTGATCTCCGTCAGGACACGGAAGAGGATATTTGAACGAAACGTTTGAAAAGCACGAAAGCAAGCGCCACCCATCCGGGTGGCGCTTGTCGTTTATTGGCTTGTCGGCTTGCGCGGCACTTGCCGCATGCGGCGGGGGAGGGTCTGGTGGCGGGTCGCCGCCTATCAGTCAACCGCCACCGTCTCCGCCTCCAGCGCCTGCCCCTGATCCGGTGGTGCCGCCGTTGACAGCAGGGGAGCGTTTCTCCGGCGATGCAGCGGGGACGTCGGTCAGCAACGACCAGGCCTTTAGTCAGGCGCCTCCAGCAATCCAAAGTGACTTTGCCGCCGATGCAAACTTCAAAGGGGGCAATGCAATCTTTCGTAACGATCACGAGGGACAAGGACCGTTGATGAACGCGGCAACCTGCCAGGGGTGCCATATTCGCGATGGCCGGGGGAGCGTACCGCGAGATTCAGATACGCCATTCGACGCGATGTTTATGCGTATCAGTCTTGGCAATGACGCAGACAACGCTGCAGTGCCGGATCCGATTTACGGGACCCAATTACACACGTTCGGTGCGATTTCTTTTGAGGGCAATGACCCTGATGCCGGTCTGTCTTCTTTTGGTGGTGGAGCGACCGCTGCGATTGGCGAAGCGTTCGCTTCGGTTGAGTACGACTTGATCTCCGGCGCGTATGCGGATGGCACCGGCTACGAGCTTCGCAAGCCGACGTACAAAATACGTGAATTGAGCTACGGTGACTTCACCGATAGCATTCAGTTCTCCCCGCGCCTTGCTCAACAGATGATTGGCTTAGGTCTTCTAGGTGCAATTCCCGAGGCGGCCATCCTGGAAAACGAAGATCCGACCGATGCGGACAATGACGGAATCTCGGGGCGCGCCAACCGCGTGTTCGATCCGACAACGAACACGGATTCCATCGGTCGTTACGGGCATAAAGCAACTTCTGCCAGTGTATTACAGCAGACAGCAGGCGCGTACCGAGGGGATATGGGGGTTACGTCGAGTATCGCGCCCGAAGAGCCCTGCACAGCTGCCCAGACTTCTTGCCTCAACGATGCGCTGCTTGAGCTGAATCAGTTTCCAGGAGAGGTTGATATCTCGGATCTTGAGCTTGCATTCGTTGAATTTTATTCGCGACTACTCGCAGTGCCTGATCGACGTGGTTTCGACGAAACCAATCGAAACTGGGATAGCACGGTGGTCGCCGGCAGAGCGTTGTTTTTCGAGTCAGGTTGCGGGGGGTGTCACCAGCAGCGATTCGAGACAGGCATTGCGCCTGGCAGCGTGCTGGGCGATATCGATATCAACAGACTGGTTCCCGACGCAGAGCCGATTGAGGTTCTGTCCGACCAGGACATCTATCCGTACACGGATTTGTTGCTTCACGATATGGGAGGCAGTTGTGAAGCAGTAACACGAGAATATTCTGACGGCAGTCCGTGTCCAGCCGGTGAGAACTGCACCTACGTATTGCGCTGCGAAGGGCTTGCGGACGGTCGCAGCGACCTGCTCGCGAGCGGTACGGAGTGGAGAACACCTCCTTTGTGGGGGCTGGGATTGGTCCAGACGGTAAATCCGGCCGCGACTTTTTTACATGACGGTCGTGCACGAACGATCGAAGAGGCTGTGCTCTGGCATGGCGGGGAAGCAAGTTCGAGTCTCGACGCAGTCCTGGGGATGACCGTGGACCAGCGGGCGGCATTGTTCACTTTCCTGGAGTCGTTGTGAACTCGGGGCGCCTTCTCGTCATTTTGGCCACGTTTCTAGTGGGCTCGTGTGATCCTGAAGCAGCGCGTCATGAACTCCCGGCACCCGGTGGCACATGGACCAAGCCGCGACTCATTGGCTCAGGGCTTGCTGTTCCCAATCCCACGATGAATAGGTTATCCGAGTTGAATTTCTGGACAGGCTTTGCGTTGTTCCGCGATCCCTGGGTGGCTGCGCCATCGTCGACGAGCGCAAGAGATGGGTTAGGGCCTCTGTTTAGTGCTCGCTCATGCATCGCATGTCACGAGGATGTAGGACGCGGCGATAGTCTTATTCACAACCAACAGACCCTCGCGACAGTCTATCGAGTTTTGTCGAACGGAAGACTGCAAGAGGATTATGGGACGCATCTGCAGTCTCGGGCGACGTTTGACCTGCAAAAAAGTGGTCGCCGCGTGATTGGATTCTACGCAGGAGAACCGCAGCCAGATGTTGTGATTCGAAGATTGCCAGTTCCGAATGCCACGCGGTCGCTGAGTCTTATCGATGCGACGGTTGACGGCGAGATCGTTTCTCCCAGGGTGGCTCCGGCCATGGTGGGTCTAGGCCTGCTCGAGAGAGTCCCCGAGCGACGACTGCAATCACTCGAAGATCCCGATGATCGCGATGACGACGGTGTTTCCGGCCGTATCAATTGGATCGACTTTGAAGGCGTTCGGATGCCTGGTCGATTCGGCTGGAAAGCGTCCCAGCCATCGATTGCCGTGCAGGCTGCGGATGCTTTTCGCAATGACATCGGGATCACAAGTGCTCTGAAGCCTGAACAAAACTGTGCGAAACAACAGACGGAATGCGCGAGACAAGCCGATGGTGGGGGTCCGCGAGGTCCGCACGAAATCAACGACCCACTTTTTCAGCACGTAGTCTATTTCTCAGCCAGCTTGGCCGTGCCTAGTGCGCGTCCGTTAACCGCAGAGCGCCGCCGCGGTGCGGATCTTTTTTCGCGACTTGAATGTGACTCATGCCATACGCCCTCGCACGTGGTTGCCACGGAATTTGGCGATGAACAGACGATCTGGCCCTACACAGATTTGTTGCTGCACGATATGGGGCCGTTACTGGCAGACGGTGTCGTGGAATCATCAGCGACCGGTTCGGAATGGCGCACGCCACCGCTATGGTCACTGGGTGTTGCGCTTGAGCTCAATCCGGAGGCGGGTTTACTGCACGACGGTCGCGCGGCGACTGTTGCAGAGGCCGTGATTTGGCACGGCGGTGAGGCGGCACAGTCCGCCGCAGAGTTTTTGAAATTATCGGAGTCGGAGCAGGACGCACTTGAGGCGTTCGTCCTCGCTCTTTAACCAAGGGAGTCTCGTGATGAGTGATTCATCATTCCTAAGATATCTGGTCATCCTTGCGGCAGCGCTGGCGTTGGGTGCGTGCGGCGGCGGTGGCGGTGGCGGCGGTTCTAATACGCCACCGCCAACCAACACTCCACCACCGGCACCAACCGACCCGCTCGGTGCAGTCGGCACACTGGCAGAAGAACAGGAGCGACTATTCCAATCGATGGGGCTTGGCATCATCGAGCCCGGGTACGTTGCGTTCGCAAGTTCGACTGAGGCCTTCATGGCAGATACGTCGGCGTACTGCGCTGACCCTGCTGCAGCTTCGATTGACACGCTGACCGCTGCATGGCGCGCGACCATGACCGCTTGGCAAAGCATCACGATTGTGCGAGTTGGTCCCGTGGAGGAGAACAATCGACGCTTCCGGATTCAGTTCTTCCCGGATCCGAACAACGCGGTGGTTAACAACGTCACAAGTTTGATCAACGATGCTCAGCCGATCGATCAGGCAAGGGTAGCGAACAGTCCGGTTGGCGCGCAGGGCTTGCCGGCGATGGAGTATCTGCTGTTCGATCTCGGCGGATTGGACGATCCTGTGGAGGGTCCGCGTCGGTGTGAACTTGCGATTGCGATAACCGAGAACCTCGATGCGATGGCGGATGAGTTAGCCGCTGCGTGGGATGGCGCGGGGCAGCTTCAGGCGGATTTTGCCACAGGATCTGGTGTGTTCATGGACCGCACGGAGGTGCTGACCGGAATTCTCGAGAGCCTTGCGCAAGAGACCGAGTTTGTCGCTGATGAGAAAGTCACCCGGCCGCAGCAGACCGGGGCGATGACGACCGAGTCGTTTCGATCTGAGACCTCGCGCGAGAACCTCGTCGCAAACGTAGCCGCAATTCGTGCATTTCTGGATCGCGGTGCAGCAGACACAGACTACGGTTTCCGCGACTACTTGAGGCGTGCCCACGACGCCGAAGCGATAGCGGATCAACTCGATTCGCAACTCGCGACCGCTGAGACCGGGCTCGCTGCGTTGAGCGTGTCTCTGGAGGCGATCCTGATGGGGACGCAAACCGGTGACATCGATACGATTCGAACCTCTCTGCAAGATCTTGCGGATTCATTTATCGATGCAGCAGTAGCTGCTGACGTAAACCTTGGATTCAACAATCAGGATGGGGATTGAGTGACGGACCGTAGGGCCTTTCTAACGGGGATTGCCGCCGCGGCACTGCCAGGCTGCGGCTGGACCGGCCGATCTTCGTCCTCTGTGACATCCGCCGCGACGATCGGAGAGTCTCGGCATGTGGTCGTCCGCATTGACCGTACGGATCAGCTCCGCTACGCGGTCGATCTACCGGAGCGCGGTCACGATGCTGTGATATCGGCTGATCGTAAAGTCATGACAGTCGTTGCAAGACGACCCGGGCGGACCATCGCGCAATTCCGATGGCGTGATGGGAAACTCTTGAACGTCGTTGAATCTGCCGCTAATCGACACTTCTACGGACACGCTGTCTACAGCCCGGATGGTCGCTGGTTGGTAACCAGCGAGAATGACCTTAACAGCGGCACCGGAGTGCTTGCGATCCGCGATGCCAAGTCGCTAAGAGTAGAGCATGAGGTGCCGAGTTTTGGCATTGGTCCGCACGAAATGGCCTGGCACCCAACCAGCGGTAATTTGGTTGTTGCGAACGGGGGGATCGCGACGCACCCGGATTACGGACGAGAGCCATTGAACATCGAATCGATGGCACCGAGTATCGTGCAGATCGATTTGTTGCGGCAGAAATTGGTCGAAAGGCGGCTGCCTCGTCTGTCTAAGAGTAGCGTGCGTCATATCGATCAACTCGCCGATGGCACAACGATCATTGGCCTGCAACAGCAGAGCAACACGCTCGACGATGTGCCGGTGGTGGTGCAGACCGATTGGCAGGGCGGATCCGGGCCGACGCTTGAAGAGCTGGAGGTTTCGCCGCCGGACCTCCGAGCGATGTCGGCTTATACGGCGAGTGTCTGTTGCGATCCGACAACCGGGACTACAGCGGTTACGGCTCCCCGCGGTCACCGCGTCAGTTTCTGGGACAGCAAGAAAAGCGCACACTTGAAAAGCGTCAAAATCTCGGATGCAGCGGGTGTGGATTTTGACCCGATTGCACGCGAATTCATCATTAGTTCGGGCAGGGGCATCATCTATCGTTTTGACGCTCGGACGTTGCAGGAGTCAAAGGACCAACGCAAGCGTTTCCGAGACATCCGTTTCGACAACCACCTTACGATCACGCCGGTTTAATCCGTCAGGACACTTACTTTATGAAGAACACAATCGTTGTTGTAGCTGCATCTCTGTCGCTGTGCGTCAGCGCTGCGGCTCAGCAAACTCTGCCTGGCCAACCGGTCGTCGCGCCTGTGCCAGAAGTCACCATCATCGGCAATCGTGACGATATTGTTGAGGTGCCGGGTGGGGCTACAGTGATCACGGCCGACGATATCCTGCGTTTCAATCAGACCGACATTCAGCGGATTATTCGCAGCGCGCCGGGTGTGACGGTCCAGGTCGAAGATGGTTATGGATTACGCCCAAATCTCAGTATTCGCGGCACGGCTTCCGAACGCAGCGCGCGCGTAACTTTGCTTGAGGACGGCATACTCATCGCACCGGCACCGTACTCCGCGCCCGCCGCTTATTACTTCCCAACGGCGGGCAGGCTAGCTGGAGTTGAAGTGCTTAAGGGCCCCGCAACGATTACTGAAGGCCCGTACACGGTTGGCGGCGCGATCAATTTGCTTTCGACTCCAATTCCGGAAAGTCGCGCCGGATTTGCCAATATCCAGCTTGGTGATGATGCAACTTGGCGTGTGCACGCGCATTACGGTGATGACAACGGGAAATTCGGTTGGCTCGTTGAAACCCACCAATGGGGAAGCGACGGGTTTCAGGAACTGGATAACGGCGGTGACACGGGCCTGTCAAAACAGGACTACATGGTGAAGCTGCGTTACGCATTTGACCCCATCGGAGATTGGTCGCATAGCCTTGAGCTCAAGCTGCAGCACGCAACGGAAAACTCTGACCAGTCGTATCTTGGACTGACGGATAACGATTTCTCTGCAAATCCAATTCGGCGCTACGGGTTGTCAGCGCTCGATAACATAGACACAACGCATGATCAGGTGCTGTTGCGCCATCGGCTGTCGAGTAAAAGTTTCGAATTGACGACTTCCGTCTATAACAACGATTTCGAACGGGACTGGTTTAAGACGGAAGGTTATGACGTCACGGGCTCCCCAGATGCGCAGACCTTCAACGGTGTCAGTTGGTTCCAGTTCATTCAAGCTGCCAATCGAGGCGTTGCGATCGGCAATGAAATGGCCACGGATCTGGTCGCGATTCTAAACGGCAGAGACACGCCGGACGGCGCTGTTCAGATTCGGTCAAACGCGCGTGAGTACTACTCCCGTGGTGTAGAACTCGACGGAGTTTGGCGTCTCCGAACGGGTGATTGGAGCCATAGACTGGCAATTGGTGCGCGATGGCATTCCGATCGTTCAGAGCGTCTGCAGCGCAACAGTACCTACACGCAAATCAATGGTGAGCTTGTGCTCGATGATCTTGGGCTGTTGGGAAATGCAGGAAATCAAATTCAGGATGCTGATGTACTGGCATTGTACGTTCGCGATGAGATCGAATTGGGACGTTGGCTGATTGCGCCTGGCATTCGTTATGAATCCATCGATCAAGAGCGCACCCGATGGGAAACGAGACCAGGGCAGACTGTTGATCCCGCGTCTCGCGCAGACAGCAATATACGCGATCGACGAGAGAATGATATCGATGTGTTCATTCCGGGTTTAGGGGTTACCTATTCGATTGATGATCAGTGGTCGATGTATGCGGGGGCGCACAAAGGATTTTCCGCGCCGAGTAACGCGCCAGGTGTGGACGAAGAGGAGAGCATCAACTACGAGGTCGGGGCGCGATTTTTTGGCGACGTGACCAGTGTAGATTTTGGTCTATTTCTTACCGACTACGACAACCTGGTCGGAACTTGCACGGCGTCATCGGGTGTTGACTGCGAGGTGGGTGATGCATTCAACGGTGATGCCGCGACCGTTGCAGGAATAGAATTCTCTGCGCAGACGGTACTGAACACGGGGAGCCCTGTTGAGTTCCCATTGCAAATAACCCTGACGGTGATAGACGCAGAGTTCGATAGCGATATTGCGGATACGGATTTCTTCGGCGCTGTGAGTGCGGGTGATCCGCTGCCCTATGTTCCCGAGTATCAAGGGCTTGTGAGTATCGGTGCCGTATCGGAGCGCTTCAGTGGTTTCCTTTCTGTCAACATTTTGGGCGATGCATGTGCGCGTGCGAGTTGTGATGCCTTCGAGGAAATCGACGCGAGTACGATCATCGACGCGTCCTTGCAGTATCGATGGAGTGATGCAGTTACCTTCACAGCGACGGTAGAGAACATTAGCGACGATTTAGAGATCTCAGGAAGAACGCCGTATGGCGCTCGTCCAAACAAAGCACGCACCGCGATGGTCGGTGCGATCTTCTCCTTCTAACAAGGCCATCACGCGTTTTTTCGGCGGCGCTCTACCAATCGTAGTGCGCCGCTAACTGCTCATCGATGTAAGCTTGACCATCCGCGGAATCGTAGTCTTCGATCTCGCTTGAGTATTGCAACATCTTCATCAGCATTGGCATGCCTTCGACGTCACGCTTACTGATGATCTCGTTGTCGGCAAGCAACGAACTCCACGTCGCGCGAACGTCGGTCCAGAACGCCGCCGATTTGTCCCAGTACTCATCACCGCCTGAAAAATCATGATCGGTGATCAGTTCGTAGCGGTTGACGCCAGTTTCCCGCGCTAGATACTTCACCGGCGCGTCGACCGCGGTGTCGCCATCCATCAGTACCGCTTTCAAGTTGTCCTCTTCGTGTAACCAACCAGTTGGCAGAATCGTATGCCGGTTGGTACCGATCAGCGCGTGATAGTCGGAACGGACGCTGAACTCGCGACGCGGCAACGGTCGCCAGGTTTCGTCGCTTTCCCATGCGGAGAAGTTGTTGTCGTGCACCCAATGGCCGACGGCTTGGTAACGCGGTGAGTCATCGACTTGATAGACAGATTGCGTCCACGCGCCGTTGACGGAGTCAGCGTCGAGCTGTTTGCGCGCCCAACGGTTATGGCCGGCATATACGTTGATCTCGGTATCCTCGTATGCCCAATCCTGGCGCCAATGCTTAACGACAGCGGGACCTTGTACTTCTCCATTTTCGTCTTTGAAGAACATCACAAGAATGTGTTGCAGGCTGACAAAATCGGGTTGGTCTTCGACGACGTAGACGTACTCCGTTCCCCACGAACGATACGGCTTGGCCGGCGAAAAATCGGCTGTGAAGCCTGCCGTTTCCAAGAAATCGAAACTGGCGCGATAGCCGCCGGCCATGGCCAGGATCGCCCGCCGGTCCCGCTCTTGCTTGCTGAGTCCGGGTTCCCGCAATGCCGTCCAGGCAGCTGACGCGCCAGCTATCGGTGTCACGCCGGGACCTTTCGAGGTTCCGCCTCGCGGCTCCATGTCGGATCCGTCAATGAACGACCATGCAAAAATATAGCTTTTGGCGTCAGCCTTCTCATCGGCCTGAGTTTCAGCAACCGCGGTATTTGTTTCTTCAGGCGGGGTATTTGCGCAGCCGCTGAAGCCAAACACTAGCGTCAGTCCAGCGAGAAATATTGGACAGAATTTCGTCATTGACAGGGTGCTCCGAAATCGTCGTAAAACTTAGCGGAATCGTGCCGAAGAATACTGGTTTTTGCAAATAAGAACGATTATCATTTGTATCAATCTTATCGATCCCATTCGGCGATCCCGTTTCTACCGAGCAATTACACCTGAGGGAGGTTAGTGCTCATGCGTTACTCAATTTTGATACTAGCAGTTGCATCTGCGGGCTTTTTACCGAGCAACAGTTTTGCCCAAGAAGATACGACCGATGAGGCCGCCCCCCGCGACGAAATCACTGTGATTGGCACGCGGACCGAACGCCGGATCACCGAGGTACCAGTCACCGTCTCTGTGCTGACAGCGCAAGATTTTGACGAACAACTGACTCGCGACATTTCTGATTTGGTGCGTTACGAGCCGGGCGTCAGTGTTGGTGGCACCGGAAGCCGCTTCGGACTTTCTGGGTTCTCGATTCGTGGCATCGGTGGCAACCGGGTGCTGACCGTCGTAGACGGCATCCGAGTAGCTGAAGAGTTTAGCTTTGGCCCGTTTCTGAGCGCCCGCCGCGACTTTGTGGACATTGATAGTCTCGAGTCAGTGGAGATTGCGCGCGGCCCGATTTCATCGCTGTATGGCAGTGACGCACTTGGAGGTGTTGTGTCGTTCACAACGCGTGGGCCACTCGATTATCTCGCCGATGATGACGACGGGCTGCACTTGGACGGCAAAGCCGGTTGGTCGAGCGCCGACGCGAGCACCGTCGCACGCGCTACGCTCGCGGCAGGAAATGAGCAGCTCTCCGGAATGATTGCAATAACGCAAAGAGACGGAGAAGAAACAGAAACGATCGGAGGTATCGGAGGTACTGGGCCAACACGGGAGCAACCGGACCCGCAGGATTTATCGTCAACCAATGTGCTCGCGAAATTACGTTGGGAGATCGCTGACGCACAGGTTCTGACAGCAACAGTCGACGTACTGACGAGCGAAGCAGATACCCAAATTCTGTCTGACTACGGTTTGGTCTCATTTGGCACTTTAGTCAATACGCGTGATGCCATCGATGAGCGCGAGCGGACGCGTATCAGCCTGGCATACCAAGGTGAGGTGAATTTGCCCGTAATGGACGCGCTGCAGGCTACGGTGTACACCCAGACGTCGGAAACCACACAGTTGACACTCGAGAGCCGGACGCCACCAGGCGGTCCAGGACAGACTCGCGAGCGTCGGTCAGTTTATGAGCAGGAGATCAACGGAGTTTTTGCTCAAGCGCTCAAAACTGTTGATTGGGGAACCACAACCCATAACGTTACCTATGGTTTCGATTACTTTGAAACCGACAATAGCTCGATCCGCGATGGTGGCACGTTTGCGCTGGATGGCACCCCTGTGTTTGAGTTCCTGCCACTCCCAACACGGGATTTTCCGTTGACGACTGTGGAACAAACGGCATTTTTCCTGCAGGACGAAATCTCTTTCCTTGACGGGAAGCTACTGCTGTCTCCTGGTTTGCGATACGACCGCTTCGATGCGAGCACAACCGCCGATGAAATATTTCTGAACGGCAACCCAGGCGCGCCGGTTCCGGAAGACTATGATGCAGACGAAGTCACCGCGCGTTTGGGCGCGGTCTACTCTCTGAACGACGAGTGGTCGGTTTACGGCTTGTACGCTGAGGGCTTCCGTGCGCCGCCGTACGACGATGTGAACGTCGGTTTCACGAATTTCATTGGTGGCTACAAAACGATCGCGAGCCCAGACCTTGAGTCCGAGCGGAGTGAGGGTCTGGAGTTAGGTGTGCGATACCAATCGGACAACAGCGCTTTGTCTGTGAACGTGTTTCAAACCGATTACGATGACTTCATCGCTTCGTTCGCGATTGCCCCGCAATTCCTGGCAACGGGTGGTGTCGACCCGGCCGACGGCCTGTTGACGTTCCAGTCGATCAATCTGGATAAAGTCACGATCGAAGGGGCTGAGCTGAGCGCTGAAGTCGGCCTGGGCAATTGGGGTGGGCTTGGTGACTTCAGTCTGCGTTCCGCGATTGCGTACGCGGAGGGTGAGGACAACGACGGCGCGCCGATCGATTCCGTTGAGCCGCTGACGGGCGTTTTTGGATTGCTCTACAGCTCCAACGATGGCAACTGGGGTGGAGAGCTCGTGTGGACTGTTGTTGAGGCGAAAGACGAGAGCGATATTTTCGATCCAGACACGCGTCAGCCGTCTGATGGCTATGGCGTGGTGGACCTGTTGCTCTACGGTTCGCTGACCGAGCGTGTGCGATTCAACGTGGGCCTGTTCAACGTGGGCGACAAAGAGTTCATTCGTTGGGTAGACACAGCAGGTATCGGTGGTGATGCCGCGCGACGTTTCACTCAACCCGGCTTCAATGCCGCAGTCAACCTGCGCGTGGAGTTCTAGGTGAAGACGCTAGTCTCCCTGCTGGCGCTGATCGCATTTCAGCTTGGTGAGGTCGCTGTCGCCGTCGAGTGTCCTGAGATTGACGCCGACAGCAGTCGGATTGTCGTTTCCGGTGGTTCGATCACAGAGATCATTTATGCACTGGATGCTGAGGATCGGATCGTAGCTGCGGACAGAACGTCGAACTATCCGGCTGCCGCACTCGAGCTGCCACAGATTGGTTATGTCCGCGCATTGTCGGCGGAAGGTGTGCTGTCGCAGTCGCCCACTTTGCTGCTGGGCGAGGACGATTCGGGACCACCGGAGATTCTCGATCAGTTGCGTGCGGCGGGGTTGCCTGTCGCGATCCTTGGCGAGCAGCATGATGCTGCGGGCATCATCCACAAGGTGCGGTGTGTCGGGCAATTGATTGGTGAGCAAGAGGCGGCCGAAGCACTCGTGTCAGAGCGCCTACAACCAGCCGCGCAGGCGCTCACCGGGCACGAGGATCGACCCATGGGTGCGGTGCTGCTCGGAATCCGAGACGGCACACTCATTGCGGCTGGTGGTGATACGTCGGGCAACGGGTTGCTCGAAATGATGTCGGCCGACAATGCTTTGGCGTCAATGTCCGGATGGAAACCGGTATCGCGGGAGTCGATGATTATTGCCGAGCCCGATTTTTTCGTGATTCCTCAGCGGGGCCTTGATGCCGCTGGCGGTGTTGAGGGCTTGCTGGATCACCCGACGTTGAAGTTCACGAAAGCCGCTCAAAGCGGCCAAGTGTATGCCATGGACGGCATGGCTATGCTGGGCTTTGGTCCTCGCACGCTTGAAGCCGCAGCAAAACTCGGCGCGGATATCCGCGCGTCACAGGAAACCGACACACCGAAATGAACGAAGCGGTTGCGCGTCGTGGCGGTGAGTTGAAACTGGATCAGCTGGGCCGTCGACCGCCACTCATATTTGGGTTGGCAGTCGTGCTGGTCATTGCTGTCGCGATTGGTGTTTGCATTGGTGCCATTCCGCTGTCGCTATCTTCCGTACTCGGCTTCAGCGAATCCAGCGCCATGCAGCAAACGGTGCTCTACAACATTCGGCTGCCGCGCGTCGTACTCGCGGCGCTAGCGGGTGCCGCATTAGCTGTTTCCGGCGCTGCGCTCCAGGCGCTGTTTCGCAATCCGCTCGCTGACCCGGGGCTCATCGGGGTCTCTGGTGGAGCGGCAGTCGGTGCGATCTTCATGATCGTCTTCGGCGCAACGTTTGTTGCAGAGTCATGGATGCCCTACATGATTTCGGTGGCCGCGATTACAGGTGCAATTGCTGTAACGGGTTTGCTCTACGCCTTCGCGCGTTGGTTTGGGAACTTCGAGGTCAGCACGATGTTGCTGGTCGGAATTGCGCTGAATGCCATGTCGACTGTAGGGATTGGCGCTTTTGAGTTCCTGAGCGATGACACGCAGCTCCGCACACTGGTTTTCTGGACGATGGGTAGCTACGGACGTGCAACCTGGACGACTGTGTTGCCGGCGGCCATCATCATTGTGGCCGCGGCGGCGATTTTGGTCTCACGGAGTCGCGCGTTGGATATCTTGCAGCTCGGTGAGGTCGAGGCGCGACATCTTTCAATCAATGTTGATGCGCTGAAGCGGATCACCGTGATCTGTGCCGCAGCGTCCGTCGGTGCTGCCGTTGCCGTGTCAGGCATTATCGCGTTCGTCGGCTTGATCGTACCGCACATCGTTCGCCTACTCTTGGGGCCCAGCAACCGGTGGGTTATGCCAGGTGCATTGCTGCTCGGCGCGACACTGAGCGTGCTCGCAGATCTTGTTGCTCGCATGGTGATCGTCCCGGCCGAGCTTCCGGTTGGGTTGGTGACAAGTGCGATGGGCGCACCGTTCTTCCTTTGGCTGATTGCAAGCGCCAGGTCTCGATGATGATTGAGATTAGCGGAATCACCGTCAAACGGGCGCATCGCGAGACGCTCAGCAACGCAACGTTTGAACTGCCTAAGTCAAAAGTCGTCGGAATCGTCGGACCGAATGGTGCAGGTAAGTCCACACTGCTGCATGTTGCCGCGGGATCTCTGCAGCCAAGCAGCGGTAGCGCCAGCATGGACGGTACGCCACTTGGGCAACAGACTCTGGCGCACCAGGCCCAGACTCGTGCGGTCATGAGTCAGCATGTTGACATGGCGTTCCCGTATCCGGTGCACGAGGTCATCGCGATGGGTTGGGAGCCGTTCCGACATAGACGGCAGCTTTCCTTCGAGTTGCTTGAGCGTATCGCGCATGAGCTGGCCATCAGCGATCTCCTGGAGCGAAGGTTCAATGAGCTGTCCGGCGGCGAGAGGCAGCGAGTTCAGTTTGCGCGCACGTGTATCCAGATCGAGGGTATCTCTGATCTTCATTCGGGTGGCTATTGGCTGCTGGACGAACCGACTGCGAGTCTCGATATCGGGCATGAATTGATGGTGCTTCGCTATCTCAGACGCACCGCTGAACGCGGATTCGGGATCGCGCTCGTCGTTCACGATCTGGAAAAAGCGGCGCGCTTTTGTGACCTGATTGTACTCCTGGACAAAGGCAGAGTTGCAGCGACGGGCGAACCGCAGGAAGTGTTTACCGATGAAAACCTGACGCGTGTCTACGACACCGCGGTCACCACGGAATGGCACACAGGCTTACGGCGATTACTTATTCATGCTTAACCGACAAACAGCTAAGGAGCGAACAACATGTTCATTGCGATGAATCGATTTCAGATCACACCGGGAATGGAAGAAGGTTTCGAGAAGGTATGGCGCGAGCGGGATTCTTATCTCTCGGAAGTGCCGGGATTTAAAGTGTTCCATTTGTTGAAGGGGCCGAGTCTGGATGACCACACACTGTATGCATCGCACTCGGTGTGGGAGTCACGCGATGCATTTGAGGCGTGGACGCAGTCGGAGGCGTTCAAGCTAGCGCATCGACAAGCGAGTGCTCCGAGTGGCACATATCTCGGACATCCTGATCTTGAGACGTTCGAGTCGGTCATGGAAACCACCGCCTGAGTCAGGCGTCTGCTCAATGCCATTCGGCGTGCACCGTTGGGCCGCGCCGAAAGGCTGAGACCACGGCGGTGATCGTGGCAATGGCGCCCCAGCAAAGACCTAAGATTACGCCACTGTCCAGAATGCCGCGCCACGGTTGCGGAAGCAGGCGGTACACCATGACGATAGCGACAATCCCTGTCGTCAAGATGATCGTTGCCATGACTCTGCGAAACGGGGCATTCATAAAGCCCATCAGCACCAAGGGGGCAGCGACCGTGTTGACTGCACTGGCATGCGATCGAAGCGCCACCGCTCGCGCGGCGAATCGCGGGGAGAAGCCTCGTTGGAATCCCTTGTAGCCCTCATACCAGGCCATGACGATCAGGTTGCCAATGAACAACGCGTAATGGCCGACCGACCACGGGTGTTTGAGGCTATCCAGAACAAGCGGCACCATGTTGGCCACGCCGTAGGTCAAGAGCCCGACGAACGCGAACGTGCCCCAGGCAACCGCGACATTGCCGAGCACTAAAGCGCTCGCACGTAGGTCAACAGGGCATCGCGTTGCGACTGCGTCAATTCGGAGAAGGCTTGTCTCGACCGACGAGCTTCGCCGCCATGCCACAAAATCGCTTCTTCGATCGTTCGCGCGCGACCGTCATGCAGGAAGCCGCGTTTTGGTGCGAACTGTTCCATGATGCCGATGCCCCAAAGGGGCGCCGTTCGCCACTCGCGTCGATCCGCTTCGGAAGTGGGGTCAGCCAACTCTTCACCCATGTCGTGCAGCAGCAGGTCAGAGTAGGGCCACAGTGTTTGCTTTGAGTTCCACGCTTCACTGGTTTGTACGGTCATCAAAACGGGAACATGGCATTGATTGCAGCCAACCTGTCCGAACAGGTGTTGCCCCGCAAGATCCGGAAGCGCGCGCCGATCCGGGACGCCAATCCGGCGTACATAGTTGGATAAAGCGCTGAGTTCTGTCTCGGAGATTTCGATGGCGCAATCATCCCCGCAACTTCGCAATGATTGGATACCCATGTCGTTGGCAAGCGCGGTAGCCACCTGTGATTCCATCGTGGCGTGCCCGTTTTTCCAACCCATGATGGCCAGATCATCTCCGGCGACTCTGACTTCGCCGCTGACGCCGTCTTCGTTCTTGTCGTGCGGGTCGGCGTAGTGGCGAATCATATCCGGGTCAACGCTCTCCAGAAGGCCCCAACCGTAGATCAACGGTGTGGCCCGCAAGGCAACGACTTCTCTGGATGCTTCAGGACCATCGATCCACCCAATGGGGCGTCGAAGCGTTACGGTGTGTCCGTCCGCGTACTGAAACTCTGAGGTTTCGTACTCGATGTGTAGATCAATCTCCGCGCGAAGACCGTCGACTGCGGAGGTATTCAACTGCGCACCGAACCGTTGCAATTGGTCGTACGTCGCTGGCTTGACGACCAACGGTGCAATTGCATCTGTTCGATGTCCTCGCCGTGCATGAATCTCAACATGGCACGAGGCACACGCGGGCGCATCAAGCTGAGGGCCGGCCGCCGCCCGAGATTCACCATCCGTCTGTGTCCAATCCCGAAAAAACAACGCTTCCCCGAGATCTGACTGGGGGAGGGTTGCTTGCGCTGCGGAATCATCCGGATCAAAGGTCAGGAAATGTCCGCCCGGTTCGTGTCCGTCGACGAGTGAAGGATCACGAGACACCGACATCGCGGTACTCGTGATCCCCACAAAACTCGCAACGGCGACAATGGACAACAGTTTGCGCATCGATTCGAACAATCAGTTCAGGCTGAAGGTTCCATTCATCAAAGCGGTGTGTCCGGGAAACGAACAGAAGAATGTGTAGCTTCCGTCGGCGCTCAGGCCCTCGGTGCTGAAGCTGATGCTTGTGGATTCACCGCCGCCCACCAATTTGGTTGCAGCAATGACACGCGCATCGTCTGCAGGTAAGAAATTGCCCTCGAAGCCGGCGGTCATACCGTCTGTTGCTACGGCTTCGTAGTCATCAGTCTTTGCAAGCACCCAGTTGTGCCCCATTGCGACCGCAGGAAGCGTGCCCGTATGTACCAGTTTGATCGTGACTTCGGCGCAGCTAGCGTCCGCAGCGATCGCGTTGGTGTTGTAGGCGAGAGAATCTCCGACCTCGACTTCAAACTCGCAGGCGGCAGACGCCGTCCCGGCGGCCAACAGCAAGGCAAGACTTAAACAATACTTGAACATAATGCGAACTCCACCTGATTAGGTGCCTAGACTATTTACGCTTAAATGATAATCATTATCATTGATAACCTCAATGAGAATCATTACTATTTGGGTGGTAGTTCACACCTTCAGTAAACGTAGCGAGGCGTTTAAATGAGCACACACCATCCGGCCCAGTACCGACAGTTGGCGCATCTCGCCGATGGCGCACAGTTGTTTCTCACTAGCGTTCGGCAGTGGCTCGCGTCTTATCAGGTCGAGGAGTGTGGTTGCTGCGCGATGCGGCCGCAGTATCAAGCACATAACATCGAGATCGCTTTGCCAGTGCTGAATGAATTGATGTGCTTCCTGTCTTTGGCGGCAGCTAAAGATCTCGTGATTAAGCAGCCGTGTGACACAGACGTGAGTGAGGACGAAGCAGCGCTGCTGCAAATGATGCGAGCCGTCGAAGCGAACCATCCTCACGCAGCCTACCAACATGCGGATGGGTACTTCCCGCCACCGGTCGCCACCACGTTCTTTCGCATTTGCCGATGCATGTTGGATTTCTACGAGAGTGGCGGCCTGTCGTTTACCGGCGCGACCAAGTTGCGATTGGTCTAGATCCGGTGAGGCTTGAAACATGACACAAAGAAGTCAACCAAACTACTGGCTCGGAGCGCTCCGATACGCGGCGGCGCTCGCCGTTATGCTCGCGCTCTACGCGGCGAGTTGGATGTGGCTTCTGAGTTTCTCGGAGTGAGGAATTGCTATGCCGTTTCGAAATGCACATCTATTGCCCGATGATTCCATATCCGGCAATCGCGTAGTGTCCAATCGGCCAGTACTCGATTTCATGCTGCGGCGACGCTCGATCCTCGCAACGAATCTCGATGACCCTGGTCCCAACGATGAGGATCTTGATTTGATATTGCAGGTTGCGACCCGCGTGCCGGATCATGGTCGTCTGACACCGTGGCGTATCAAGGTGTGTCGCAAAGCGGCACAGGCCAGTCTCGCTTCGATCTACCGCTCATCGTTTTTGAAACACAACCCCGACGCGTCGGATGCGATGATCACTGCCGCGCATCGCCGCCTAACTGCCTCACCGCTGTTGCTCGTTGTGGTAGCACAACCGAACATGGATCGTCTCGACAGGATCCCTTTGATCGAGCAGCAGCTCTCGGCGGGTGTCGTGTGTTCCAACATCCTTATTGCTGCCGCAGCTTTGGGCTACGGCGGTCAGTGGTTGACCGGCGGGCCTGCCTACGATCAGGCCGTTCACGCCGCGCTCGGTCTCACTGAGTACGATTCGATAGCCGGATTCATGCACATCGGTACGCCGTCCGAACCTGCTCGTGAACGCGCACGGCCGCCGCTGGAGGATGTTGTTGAGGAATGGGTCGGCTAGCTAACGCCTTGTGAGAATCTGGTAGTCTTCGGTGTGGTTCTTTCGAGGACTTCTCTTGCGTGCATCACGTAAAAATTCGGTAGCCGCAATTCTTCTACTTAGTGTAGTCGCGCATTCGCTGATTCCGGCTGGATTCATGCCCGGCAGTATCGGTGCGGGCGATTGGATGATGTTGTGCCCGCAGGACTCAGTCCTAGCGCAACACAATCTGTCCGGGCACCATCATGCCAAAGGCATGCATACTCATATTGCTGCCTCTACGCACGATGCTGAGCGTCACGCTCGTGTGCTTGAGTCGGATGAGTGCGATTTTCAGGATGCACTCGTTCAGGTGCTGCACGGACCAAGAACGCTCCAACCGTTTGCGTTGCCTCCAGCGTCTTCTGAAGTCGCAAGCCTGGTTCAGATTGCGGATAACCGTTTTCTGATCGATCTTCCCTGGGAAGCTCGCGCGCCGCCCGTCTAGTTCCTCTCGTTCAAGCAATCACATTGCCGATCTCAGGTCGGCGCTTTAGCACTCAGATTTTTTTGTGAGGGTTCTCATGAGAACTAGATTCTGCATTCTGGCAGCTAGTGCTCTGTGCGTGTCATCGGTGGCGCACGCAGATCACGACCAAACCACTCGAGCGGACACGCATGCACCTATCGGGGTCATGGCCGACCACACACACCAACAGGGAGAATGGATGTTCTCCTATCGCTTCATGTCGATGCCTATGGAAGGCAATCTGCAAGGCTCGGACGACATCTCGCCCGACGAGATTGTGACGACAGTTCCAAATCGCTTTTTCGGCAACCCAGGCCAACCGCCGACACTGCGGATCGTGCCTGTCGAGATGAACATGAGCATGCATATGTTTGGTGCGATGTACGCACCGAATGACCGCGTGACTCTGATGGCGATGGTCAACTATGTCGAAAAGGATATGGACCACCTGACGTATCAGGGCGGCATGGGTACTACGGTGCTCGGTGAGTTCACGACGGAAGTCAGTGGGCTCGGTGACACCACCGTGTCTGCGCTCGTCGACTTCACGCGCCATCCGGATCACAAGCTTCATGCGATTGCCGGCTTGTCTTTGCCGACGGGCAGCATCGATGAGACGGACGATATCCTGACGCCGATGAACATGCGTCCGACCATTCGCTTGCCGTATCCAATGCAACTCGGCTCTGGCAGCTGGGATCCGATCGTTGGACTGAACTACTCGGGTTTTGCCGATCATTGGAATTGGGGATCGCAGTGGCGCAGCACGCTTCGTATCGCGGATAACGACAACGATTACCGACTTGGGCATCTGCATCATTGGACTGGATGGGCGGGCTATCGGTTGACCGACGCCGCCAGTATTGCCGTTCGCGTGGCCTTCTCCGATCAGGGCGAAATATCAGGACGCGATCCTCAGATTGCTGGTCCCGTCCAAACCGCGGATCCTGATCGGTTCGGCGGCACGCGATGGGATGCCGGCATCAGCATTAACCTGGCGGGGCAGGGTGACCTCGACGGCTGGCGGGTTGCTTTAGAATATCTCGTTCCGTTTTCCCAGGACCTCAATGGTCCTCAGCTAGAGACGCAAGATACGTTTACGGTCGGGATTCAAAAGTCCTGGTAAAAAGTTTGGCTGGTGGCTTTGCGGCCACCAGCCAAACGATTACGTGCATAGCTTTCTCAGGCTGTGAGGCTGGTCAGAACGTCGCGTCGACGCGCAGACCCAACTGACGCGGGTTGCCGAAACGTGCGGTGCCAATCTGATCGACTGCAGGGCGATTCAGGAATTGAATGTTGTCATCGTCCAGAAGGTTTCTCGCATAGTAGTCATGTTGCTTCGAAGCGACGAATTTCCGCTTTCGCTTCCGTCTTCGATTGGGAGGGTCTGATTGCCGGCTACTCGCCTGCCTCGCGAGCCGCCTTTGCCAGCGCCACCAGTGTGGGCCGCAATTGCTGTGTTGCGGTGAGTGGAGTGCGGAACCAGAGGCGCTCACGGAGGTCGTCGCACTGCATATCGATTCCCTCGGGATCCAGGCCCCTGATTCGCCAATCGCCGTCGGGTGCGCCACACAACACCGTGGCGTATAGCCGAGTCGCGTCGCGGTGGTCCTCATTCATGTGCGCGACAGCGCCGGCCTCCATTTGATGCCACGCAGACCAGTCAGCGAACGCGACCTTAAGTCGTCGGGCGGAGATATCGACGCTCTCACCTGCCGTGAGATGAAGTCGTGCAGCCAGCGGTTCAAATCGCAGTAGCTTGCGTTCATCACTTGGGGTCACGCGCGTGTTTGCGTGACTATGCTGAAGTCTTGAGACGATTCTCGCGCTGTCGGCCGGTTCTATGGCGATGAGATTCCCTTCCATCCGTAAGCGCGGCGGTAGCGTTTGGTCTGGATTGATGAGCCCTTCGATTTCGACGACACATGACTGATCTGCGTTCACGCGGGACGCGTTAGAAAAAATCAGGGTTCCGTCGCAATCGGTTTGGACGTTAAGCGCCACAGCGGGGTTGACTGGCTGGTCGTCGATCGCCATGAGTTGCAGCGTCTTTGCCAAACGAATCATTGATTTGGCGATTCGTACCGGATCGCCAGAGTCGCTCTTTGCCACTTGCAGACTCCTTCCTTTAGTCAATGCGCGAAGGCACGCGCCGTGGTTCTCGCGTAGACCATCCCGGGCGCGAGTCGTCGCCGAATCCAGCCTATTTTCGAAAGGGCGGCCAACACCGGCGTTCGGGCGGGTATTGCGTCGCCATACGTCCAGGATTGCCGATACTGAAGTCCAGAAATTGTCGTGACGAATTCGCTAGCGTCATCGATCGACAAGCCCCATGGCATTGGTGGCGCTCGGTACGTGGGTGTCACATGGAAACCGCGACGGGTTCGATTGGAGAAAGCCGGCGGGATCGTGTCAAAGAAAACGTGAGCGTCCCTGAAGACATCCGCGATGGTCGTGAGCAGGTTGATGGTGTCCCGCTCTTCAAAGTACATCAGCAGGCCTGCGGCCGAAATAAACGGTTTTGAATCGCGAGGCACTGCGTCCAACCAAGCCGGGTCCAAAGCGGAACACGCTATGAGTTCAGCCTGTGGGTGCTTCGGCAGTAGTCGCCGTCTGCATTCGATCGCCTCAGGGAGGTCAACGCTAATCCAACGAACGCGGTCGTCGGAAACCCGCCATTGCTGCGTTTCCAGCCCGTCCCCTAAAGCGATCACCGTCGGATTGGGGTCGTCTGTGTCGAGGTACTCGCGTACCAACTGATCGCAAAGTGCGGCTCTAACAGGATGCATCGCGTTGGGGGGTCCAAATTTGCCGCGAAAATCGTAGTCGATCTCGCTGACCAATTTAGCGGCGAGTGGATCATCCACAACCGGGTTCGCCCGCTTTTGCTCCGCGGCTCGGTGCCATAGCGGCCACAAAAGCGTCTCAGGCACACCGTCGAGATTGGGCTGAAAGGTTTCTGGCATATTGCCACGCGCGTTGGCCTGTCTTGGCCAAACTTTAATCGTAATGAGAATCGTTTACAATAAAAGGCGGGCAAGCAAGTCGTTGCTGCACGGTCGGTCAGCGATCGGCAATTGATCGACAGCGACTGGCTCACGACTAATGGATCAGCTTCGGTTGCTAGCCGGGATATGTTATTTTTCCCCGCTGTCAAAGTTTAAAGACATAGGAAATCTAGACATGGTATCTACACGTTGGATCAATCACTTCGGTTTAATCGCAGTCGCGGTACTGCTTGGCGCATGCGGGTCAGGCGACAGCGACGAAAAAAGCACGATCGCTGAAGCGGCAGAGTCAGCGACCGAGATGGCATCAGATGCAGCCGATGCGGCTGGCGAAATGGCGAGCGATGCCGCTGATGCCGCGGGTAACGCCGTCGATGCTGCAGGCCAAATGGCGAGCGACGCTGCTGATGCCGCGGGTGAAATGGCGAGTGACGCAGCGGATGCTGCGGGTGAAATGGCGAGTGACGCAGCGAATGCTGCGAGTGAAATGGCGTCAGACGCTATGGATGCAGCGGGCGACGTGGCGAACGATGCTGCCGAAGGCGCTTCTGCTATGGTTGACGACGCGAAAGCGGCGGTTGCATCAGCGACAACCGCAGCAGCGTCTGGCGATGGATGTGCTCTGGCGGTCGAAGTGGGCGATTCACTGGCTTACAGCACCAACGCGCTAACGGTTCCGTCTTCATGCGACACAGTTACCGTGACATTGACGCACACCGGCAACCTGCCGAAAGTTGCTATGGGGCATAACTGGGTCTTGGCTGCCGATGACGTCGCTGATGCAGTGGCTGCTGCAGGTGTCACTGCCGGTGCCGACGGCAACTATCTGGCAGCCGATGAAACGCGATATGTCGCAGCAACCAAGCTGATCGGTGGTGGAGAGTCCGATACGGTCTCTTTCTCGTTGAGCGATTTGGAAGCGGGCAAAAACTACGTCTACGTGTGCACGTTCCCCGGGCACACGTCGATCATGCGTGGCACGTTTACCGTCGGCGGTTGATTCGAGCAATCCCGCTAAGGCTTAAGCACGGCCTGGGGGTCTCGCCCTCAGGCCGTGTTTGTTTTTGAGCTTCGTGCAATCGAGGCTCACGTATACTCCGCGGCATGACCACTAAAGACCGCTTATCGCCTGAAACCTGGCTCGCCAATGGGCTGCACGAGCACGACGCATCGACCGGTGCCGTCATGCCGGCGATCCATCCGTCGACGACGTTTGCACGCTCACCCGACTATGAGCTGATCAACGCCGATCACAGCTATGCGAGAGCGGAGAACCCGACGTTTCGATTGCCGGAGAGAATGATTGCGGCGCTCGAGGGGGCCGCGGATGCACGCATTTTTGGTTCGGGCATGGCGGCCGCCAGTCTGATTTTCCAGACCTTGAAAACCGGCGATCACGTGGTCTTGCCGAACGAGATGTACTTCAATCTGCGGAACTGGGTGCAGATGTTCGCTGCCCGATTTGCCATAGACATCACGATGGTTCCGGCCGGAGATCTCGACGCGCTCGCGAGTGCCGTGCGGTCTCGATCGACGCAGCTGGTTTGGCTCGAGACACCCAGCAACCCGTTGTTCAAAGTGACGTCGATCGCGGACGCCGCAGAAATTTGTCATGCCGCCGGCGCACGACTCGGCGTAGACGGTACCGTCGCGACGCCGTATCACACGCAGTCGTTGTCGCTTGGCGCCGATATCGTGATGCATTCAACGACCAAGTCGTTGAATGGCCACAGCGATGTACTCGGCGGAGCATTGGCGACGCGCGAGGATGATGAAGCCTGGCGGTTGCTGCTGAGTGAGCGTGAGAACTCCGGTGGATTGCCAGGGCCGATGGATGCGTGGTTGCTACAGCGCGGACTCCGCACGTTTTTCGTACGCATGCAAAAGTCGAGCGCAAACGCGATGCAGCTTGCCGAGTTTTTGTCGGAGCACCCGCTGGTAGAGCGCGTGCATTATCCGGGACTGCCGAATCACCCCAGACACGACATCTGTCGACAGCAAATGACGCGCGGATTCGGGTCCTTGCTGTCGTTCGAAGTTGCCGGTGGCGCGAGCCCGGCGCTGGCCGTTGCCGCACACTGCCAGGTCATTACCCGTGCGACGTCGTTGGGCGGTGTGGAGTCGCTCATCGAACACCGCGCGTCGATCGAAGGTCCCGACTCCGGCGTACCGGCTGGATTGCTGCGGGTGTCGGTAGGTATCGAATCGCCCGACGATTTGCGCGATGATCTGACCCACGCGTTGGAGCGTGCCGAGGCTGAGCAATGAGACTATATCCGGAAGTGACTCGTGAAATCGATGAAGGACCTGAAGGTCCGGAGATCGGTGCACTGTTTGATTTTGATGGCACTTTGATCGCTGGCTTCTCAGTGTTTTCGTTTCTGCGAGAGCAGTTTCGCCAGCGCGAACTGACGCGTGAGCAAATCTTTAAACTTGCAGCAGCCGGGGTCGGTTACGGTGCCGGTAATCTCGGTTTCTCCGGGCTTTTGGTGGCCAGCGCGTTGCTGCTGAAAGACATGAGCGAGTCGCGGTTGCATGCACTGGGTAAGGACACGTTCGAGCGGCATATTGCCAAGGTCATTTATCCGGAAGCGCGTGGGTTGATCGAGGCACACCAGGCGAAGGGTCACACGGTCGCGATCATCTCGTCTGCGACTCGTTACCAGGTCGAAGCTGCCGCAGCCGAGTTGGGCGTTGAGCACGTGCTGTGCAGCGAGCTTGAGGTGGTAGACGGTCGATTGACCGGCGAGATCATTCGACCGACTTGTTTTGGCGAAGGTAAAGTCACCGCCGCCGAACGCCTGGTGGAAGATACCGACATCGATCTCGATCGCAGTTTCTTTTATTCGGACAGCACCGATGACTTGCCGTTGCTCGAGCGCGTCGGACTGCCGCGTCCGCTGAACCCGAATCCCAAACTGGTCGAGGTGGCCGAAGACCGCGGTTGGCCGATCAGACGCTTCGCGAGTCGCGGCCGACCCCGGCCAACCGACTTGCTGCGAACGGTGGCGGCCACCGGCAGCATGGTGCCGTCATTCCTCGCCGGGCTTCCGATCTGGGCGCTGACGGGTTCTAGAAACGCGGGTCAGAACTTTTCGATGTCGTTGTTCGCAGATGTGGCGAGCGCACTGATTGGCCTGAACCTTGAAGTTACCGGCGAGCACAACCTGTGGGTGAACCGCCCAGCGGTTTTTGTGTTCAATCACCAAAGCCAGGCCGATGTCGTCATCATGGCAAGGCTGCTGCGTCGCGACGTGGCTGGTGTCGGGAAAAAAGAAATCGCCAAGGTGCCTGTGCTGGGTCAGATCATGCAGATGACGGGCACCGTCATGATTGACCGGAGCGATGCGAACAAAGCGGTCGAGTCGATGAAGCGCCTTGTGGATACGATCCGCGTTGAGCGCAAATCGGTGGTGATCGCGCCGGAGGGCACTCGGACCGTGTCGACGCGTCTCGGGCCTTTCAAAAAGGGCGCGTTCCATCTTGCGATGCAGGCCGGCGTGCCGGTGGTGCCTGTCGTGATTCGCAACGCGATCGATGTTTCGCCGAAAGGCGATTTGCTGTTCCACCCGGCCACGGTCGCGGTTGATGTTTTGGACCCGGTCGACACATCAGAGTGGCAAGCTGAGACGATCGATGAACATGTGGCAGAAGTTCGGCAGAAGTTTCTCGAGGCATTGGAACAGGTATGACGCAGTTCAGTGAAGATCGATTGGTCTCCGGTTTGTACTGGTGTAGCTGGATGCCGGCAGAAGCCGCTTCCGATCACGTGGTCATCGTGCATGGGCTTGCCGAACACATTGGGCGCTACGCTCATGTGGCCGAAAGATTGAATCAGGCCGGTTTCGGCGTGCATGGCCTGGATCATGTGGGCCACGGTAAATCGCCCGGGACGCGCGTTCTTGTAGAGCGTTTCTCCGACTACAGCGATGGCGTGTCCGAGTTATTGGATACACTGCTCGGCAGTCGCGGTGTCAACCGCGTGCACCTTATCGGTCACAGCATGGGTGGATTGATCGCCAGCCATTTCGCGCTTCAGTCACCGGAGCGTCTACATTCGCTGATCCTGTCCGGGCCGGCGATCGTCGCCGACCCGCCACCACCCGCATGGCAGAAACTCGTGGTTCGGTTGCTGTCGAAAGTCTCACCGGGCAGTGGAGTGCTTGCGCTGGATTCCAATGCAATCAGCCGCGATCAGGCGGTCGTTCAGGCGTACCTCGACGATCCGCTGGTCTACAACGGCAAAGTGACTGCGCGTCTGGCCGCCGAGTTGTTCGATGCGATGGAGTTGCTCCAGGCACGCGGAAAATCGCTCGAATTGCCGATGTTGCTCATGCATGGCATGGCAGATACGCTGACTGCGCCGAAGGGTTCCGAGCTGTTGCATCGCCTTGCTGCCAGCACTGACAAAACGCTGCGCCAGTTCCCCGGGTGCTATCACGAGATTTTCAACGAGCCGGAGCAGGACCAGATTCTTACCGAGCTGGTCTCCTGGCTCGATACGCATCGCGCAGGCTAGACGGTCGCGGATTCCGGCGGCGACTTTGCTCGCTTCAACACGAAGTACGCGCCGATACCGGATGCCAATGAGCCGAGGATAATGCCGAGGCGCTCATCGAAGAGCAGATCGACACCTGTCTCCTCGAAGGCCAGCGAGCCGATGAACAGACTCATCGTGAACCCGACGCCACACAGCAACGCCGTGCCATAGATGTGCATCCAGCCAAGTCCTTTCGGTAGCTTGGCAAGTCCCAGCAGCACAGTGAGACCGCACATCACCATCACGCCGATCTGCTTGCCGAAGAACAGCCCGAGCATGATGCCGAGCGGTACACCGTGCAGGATGTAGTCAGCAGAGATGTTGCCGAGCGCTATGCCCGCATTCGCGAATGCAAAGATCGGCAGCACCCAATAGTTGACGCTCTTGTGTAGTGCATGCTCCATGACATGCAATGGTGAGTGACCCGGCTCTCCGCCCTTGATCGGGATAAAGAACGCGAGCAAGACGCCGGCGAGCGTTGCGTGGACACCCGATTTCAAGACGGCCACCCACATGACGAGGCCGACCAGCAGATACGGGGTTTTTTGCAGGACCCCGAACCGATTCATTGCGAATAGCACCGGCAAGCAGGCGCCGCCGATCGCCAATGCGGTCAGCGAAATGTTCCCGCTGTAAAACACCGCAATGATCGCGATTGCCGCAACATCATCGAAAATTGCGATGGTTACCATGAACACTTTCAACGCCGGTGGCGCACCTCGGCCGAGCAGTGCGATGATCGCCAATGCAAAGGCGATGTCGGTTGCAGCAGGGATCGCCCAGCCTTGCAAGGCAACAGGATCGCCCAGATTGACGGACGCGTAGATCAACGCCGGCACTGCCATGCCACCGATGGCGGCGGCACCCGGAAGGATCACCTGGCGAGGGTCGCGAAGCTGGCCCTCGATCAGCTCGCGCTTCAGCTCAAGACCGATCAGGAAAAAGAAAATTGCCATCAGGCCGTCGTTGATCCACAGCAGCAACGGTTTATCGATTTCAAAGGTGCCGACACTGATACCGAGCTTCAGTGTGATCAAACTGTCGTACAACGGTGCAGCAGGTGAGTTGGCAATGATCATCGCCAATACGGCTGCCGAAAACAGGATGATGCCGCTCGCGGCTTCCAGCTTCAGAAAACTGTTGAAGAAAGAGTGAATCACTGCGCGCTCCTCGTTCCATGACGGAAACGCGTTCGAGTCCGTCAGAGTGTCAGTTGCTGTTTCGCTTCTGGCAGGGTGATTTGCTGTTGATCCAGCCGCTGAAGTACGTCGATGATGTGCGCCGCTTCCTGCTCGTCGATTTCACCAACGTGAGCATTCAGTAGCTCACCGCCGCGGCCGATAATGAGGGTAAACGGCAGCGCCATCAACTCCAATTGGTATTGGTCAGCCAGTGCAATGGCGGCATCTTCGCCGACCAGTACCGGATAATTGAACTCGATTTCGTCGTGATAGGTGACAACAGCATCCATCTCATCGAACGCGATTCCGACGACCTGCAAGCCCTCGACCGACTGCTCTTGTTGTAGCGATTTGAGCAATGGGATTTCGCGTCGACACGGAGCGCACCAGGTTGCCCAGAAGTTCACCAGCCGGAATTGGCCTTCCCATTCGTTGATGGATTTCTTGTCACCGTCCATTGACGCAAAGTAGATGGACGGAAGATCCGTGGGCGGCGTTTGAGCATTGGCCGCTTCGCCGGCCGCTTGCTCGATTAACGGTGTCGGTTCAGCGATTTCCGGTTGCGGTGCTTCGGTTTTGATCGCATGACTGATGCCGAAACCGGCTGCCGCCGAGCCCGCGAGCACCAGAACGTAGATAGCAGCTTTATTCATGGAGTGAAGCTTAACAGTTAGCGGCGTGCCTGCGTTTGCGAGGGTGCAATGGCGCGATTGACGTGAGCCGCAAATTCTTCGGCTGGCTTATAACCCACGACCTGATATCCCGGGCGGTGGCTGCCGTCTGGACCGTAGAACTCAATCGACGGCGGACCGTAGATGCCAAAGTGTTCCATCAGAGCCTTGTCGGCGTCGTCGTTCGCGGTCACATCGGCCTGCAGCAGCACCGTGTCTTCGAGCGTGTTAATCACGTTCTGATCGGTGAACGTATCTCTTTCCATTTCCTTGCAGGACACGCACCAGTCTGCGTAGAAGTCGAGCATGACTGCTTTGCCTTCGCGGCTCGCACTGGCTACGGCCACTTTCAAGTCCGCCACCGTCTTGATCCGTGCAAACTGGAGTTCTGCGTGCCCTTCGGCTGCGACACCGCCGCGCGAGGCGAGCACGCTGCCCTTCAACGGCTGCAAGGGTTCCTCACCACCGGTCAGCGCACCGACGAACAAGACTGCGCCGTACAGCATCGCGAGTAAACCGAAGCCCTTGCCCATTTGCTGCGTGCCACGGGGCGACTCGGGGAGCGGTGTCAGACCGCCGAGGAACACACCGGCCATAAAGACCAGAATGGCCCAAAGGAGGAGTACAGCACCGCCCGGCAGCAAGCGCGACAACATCCAGATCGCGACGCCCAGCATGATGAAGCCGAACGCCTGCTTGACGCGCTCCATCCACATGCCAGCCTTCGGTAGCAGTCGTCCAGCCGACGCTCCCACAATTAGCAGTGGTGTGCCCATGCCAATCGACATTGCGAACAATGCGAGCCCGCCTCGAACCACGTCACCCGACTTGCCGATAACCGCCAGGGTTGCGACCAGCGGTGGGGCGACACAGGCGGTCACCACCAAGGATGACAGAGCGCCCATAACAAATGCGCCGACCACGGTCCCGGATTTCTGGTTGTTGCTTATGTTCGCGATCCGCGTCTGGATGGCCGAGGGCATCTGCAGCTCGAACAGGCCGAACATACTCAGCGCAAGGATGACGAAAAGACCAGCGAACGAGGCGATGATCCAGGGTTGTTGGAACGTGGACGCGGCTTGCTGGCCAGCCTTCGCCGCCAGGACTCCGGCGGCCGTGTAAGTCAACGCCATGCCGAGCACGTACACCAGCGCCAGCGAGAACCCGCGAAGTGGTGTGACCTTGTCACCCTCGCCGGCGATGATGCCAGACAGAATAGGGACCATCGGCAGGACGCAGGGTGTGAACGCGAGGGCCAGCCCGAACCCGAAGAAGGTCACGAGTACGAGCCAAATGTTCCCATCGCGAATACGCCTTTCCAAAAGCGATTGTTCTGACACCGGTCCGCTAGAGTCAGCTGCCGCAGTATCGATTGCCGCCACACCCGCGCTCGCATTGCCGCCTGGCAACGCGATCTCGAAGACGTTCTGCTGTTCGGGATAGCAGATCCCGTCTTCGGCGCAGCCCTGATACGTCAGCGTCAAGGTCTCCGCGCCACCGGTCACGTCAGGTCGATCGATGGCAACGGTCGCGATGACGCCATCGAAGTAGACTTCGGTCTCACCGAAATACTCGTCGTGTTTCGGCTTGCCGTTCGGCAGATCGATCGCGACGGTCGTCGCGCGGTTGCCGCTGAGTTGTGCGTCGATCGAGTGTCGGTATAAGTAATAGCCCGGCTCGATCTGAAAACCGATCTCGATCTCGTTGCCGCCAAGACCTGCAACCAGAGGTTTGAAGGCCTGCTCGGGCGGCAGGAAATCGTCCGTCGTTGCTGCGCTAAAGGGCGAGTCGAGCGCACTGGTCGCCGCGACTGCCGGAGCATTCAGACTGACGTCGGTCGTCCATCGCTGCGGCGGATAGCAGATCCCCATCGCCTCGGAGCAGCCTTGCGAGCGCAGCGTCAGCTCCGCGGCACCTTCACCCTGATAAGGAATGACGACGACAAAGTCCGCGTCGTAAATCGGTTGCTCACCAAAAAACTCGTCCGAGTGCGGTTTGGCGCGCGGCCACAGCGGCTCATCGATCTTTGCGTTCGCACCATCGATCGAGAACTGGATTTTGTCTTTATAGAGGTAGTAGCCCTCGGTGACTTTCCAGTCGACGACGAGCTCGTCGCCCTCGACCGTGACCGTGTACGGGAACGCCTCAGACGCACGCAGGAGATCGTCCTGCTGCGCAAGCGCCGGTGAAACAGCGGTCAAAGCCAACAGTAAGCTGCCGATCAGAGCCGAAATTTTGGAGATGGGAGTGTTCATGCGCGTAGTTGACCCGATTGAACCTCAAATTATCGCAGCAACGATACCTGTCGTCAGCATTTGCTGCTGTCATTGGTGTCTCGTTTTTGAAACCGCAGGGTGTCGGCATGTCGCGACGCCCAAAATAGGGTCCAAAACCCCTTGAAATGTCGTGCTGCGACCCTATCATTAGCACTCCTTTCGGGCGAGTGCTAACAACACCAGCATCGTCTCGATGTATTTTGTTCGCAAATTCAATTAGTTGGAAGAGGAGATCCATTGATGAATATTCGTCCGCTTCATGATCGAGTCATCATCAAGCGCATGGAAGAAGAGCGTACGTCCCCGGGCGGCATCGTAATTCCAGACGCGGCAACGGAAAAACCGATCAAGGGCGAGGTCATCGCGGTCGGCAACGGCAAGATTCTGGACAGCGGCGACGTTCGCTCTCTGGACGTTAAAGCCGGTGACAAAGTGCTGTTCGGCAAGTACAGCGGCACCGAAGTCAAGGTCGACGGCGAAGAGCTGCTGGTCATGAAAGAAGACGACATCATGGCGGTCATCGAGGGCTAAGCCCCGACTGCTCTGATTCGCGATTTAAATTCAACACAGCAAATTCAAGAAGGAAATCCGAGAATGGCTGCTAAAGAAGTACGTTTTGGTGACGACGCTCGTCACAAGATGTTCGCTGGCGTCAACACGTTGGCGAACGCCGTAAAAGTCACGTTGGGACCGAAAGGTCGCAACGTGGTCCTCGATAAGAGCTTCGGCGCTCCGACCGTCACCAAAGATGGTGTGTCGGTTGCCAAGGAAGTTGAGCTCGAGGACAAGTTCGAGAACATGGGCGCACAGATGGTGAAAGAAGTTGCTTCGCAAACGTCTGACGTTGCGGGTGACGGCACCACGACGGCGACCGTTCTGGCGCAAGCGATCCTGCGCGAAGGTCTGAAGTCGGTTGCCGCTGGCATGAACCCGATGGACCTGAAGCGCGGCATCGACAAAGCATCGGCGAAGCTCGTTGAAGAGCTGAAAAGCCTGTCCAAGCCTTGCGAAGAAGACAGCGCGATTGCTCAGGTCGGCACGATCTCTGCCAACTCTGACAAGGAAATCGGCGAAATCATCGCTGAAGCGATGCAGAAAGTCGGTAAAGAAGGCGTGATCACCGTCGAAGAAGGCTCCGGCCTCGAGAACGAACTGGAAGTCGTCGAAGGCATGCAGTTCGATCGCGGTTACCTGTCGCCTTACTTCATCAACGATCAGGCGAGCCAGAGCGCGGACCTGGAAAACCCGTTCATCCTGCTGTTCGACAAGAAGATCTCTAACATCCGTGATCTTCTGCCGCTGCTGGAAGGTGTTGCGAAAGCCGGCCGTCCGCTCGTTATCATTGCGGAAGACGTAGAAGGCGAAGCACTGGCGACGCTGGTTGTGAACAACATCCGCGGTATCGTCAAAGTGGCTGCGGTCAAAGCACCTGGTTTCGGCGACCGTCGTAAAGCCATGCTGCAAGACATCGCGATTCTGACCGGTGGTCAGGTGATCTCTGAAGAGGTTGGCCTGTCTCTCGAGAAAGCGACGCTGGAAGACTTGGGTGAAGCCAAGAAAGTCCAGATCAGCAAAGAGAACTCCACGATCATCGACGGTGCAGGTTCTGCTAACGACATCAAAGGTCGTGTTGAGCAAATCAACCGCGAAATCGAAGAGTCTTCGAGCGACTACGACCGTGAAAAACTGCAAGAGCGCGTAGCCAAGCTGGCTGGCGGTGTTGCGGTGATCAAAGTCGGTGCTGCGACCGAAGTTGAGATGAAAGAGAAGAAAGCACGCGTTGAAGATGCGCTGCACGCTACGCGCGCTGCGGTCGAAGAAGGCGTGGTGCCTGGCGGTGGTGTTGCGCTGATCCGTGCGGTCAAGTCGGCGGGTGAATTCACCGGCGACAACGACGACCAAAACGTTGGCATCAACATCCTGCGTCGCGCGGTGGAAGAGCCGCTGCGTCAGATCGTCAAGAACGCGGGCGGCGACAGCTCTGTTGTCCTGAACGCGGTCGCTGACGGCGACGGCAACTACGGCTACAACGCTGCAACCGGCGAATACGGCGACATGATCGAGTTCGGTATTCTGGACCCGACCAAAGTGACCCGTTTCGCACTGCAAAACGCAGCGTCGGTTTCTGGTCTGTTGCTGACGACCGAAGCGATGATCGCTGAAGCGCCGCAGGACGAGTCGGCTGCGCCGGCAATGCCTGACATGGGCGGAATGGGTGGCATGGGCGGCATGATGTAAGTCAGCCCCACGGCTACTCGCCTTCCAGGCGAACCTCCACCCCCGAGGTGGAGGGTTTCTAGAAAAGCCCCGCAACGCGGGGCTTTTCTTTTGGGACCAGTAGCTCCGCAACGCGGGGCTTTTTTATTGGGGCAAGTCGCCCGCGCGTTATGTCTCCTCACCACGGCAAGGCCGGTGCCCGCGCATCGACGGCTGACTCGAGTCGTTTTACCGGCCGGAACGATCTGTTCAAGAAAACTCCGTGTTGGTCGCTCCTCGAATAATGAGCGTTACGCCGGAAAAGAACCGAGTTCGAAAAGCAGGTGGCTACGAACTGACCTTTGCACAGACCGCACCGGTCGGATGCGTCCAATACATCTGTATTTCGATAACGCTGGGGTTGCTCGCCTTTGCAAATGCCAGTGAGTCGGTTTGGGCTGCAACCTACCATGGCGCATTGGGACTGACGCATTACGCCATCTCGTGGTGGGTGTATCTACGAAAACCAGACAGTTTGATCATGAACACTGGGTTCCAGTGCGCCATGCATTTACTGATCGGGTTCTCTACCGCGATGATGGCGCCCGAGTTTCTGGTTTTTCTCACCTACGGTACGTTTTTCATCCTGGTGCCGGGAACTCAATGGGTAGGACCACGTGGCGCCGGCGTGCTAGTTCTTCTTGCCATCAGTGCGACGGTAACCGTCATTCTCGTTCATGGCCTCGTTGTCCCGGACGTGCAGACGCCGCTACAGCTTTTCGCGGTTATCGGTGCACTTGCCGTGTATCTCTCCATGTCGACACTGTTCGGAACTGCCGTCCGCAAGGTGCAGTCACGCCTTGCTCGAGCTCGAGCGGAACTGTCGTCCACCGTTGACGAGCTGACGCGGAGTCGCACCGAACTGGACGCCGAACGTTCGCGTCTGGAGCAGCGTGTCGAAAAGCGCACCCGCCAGTTGAATGAAGCCAAGGAAGCAGCGGAAGCTGCAAACGACGCGAAAAGCAGTTTCCTCGCCACGATGTCGCATGAAATCCGTACGCCGCTGAACGGCATCCTCGGGATGGGGCAATTGCTCGACGATTCGCCGTTGAGTCAGGACCAGCGACGGATGCTCGATACAATGCGACAAAGCGGCGAGTCGCTACTCTCGATCGTTAACGATGTCTTGGACTTCTCGAAGATCCAGGCCCGTGAAATGAGCGTGGCCAGTGCACCGTTCCAGCCGGCAAAAGTTGTTGAGCAGGTCGTGTCGTTGTTCCAGGGGATGGCACAGTCCAAAGGTCTGAGCGTCAACGCAAAGATCGAAGGCAACGTCGACGTCTCGACCTCGGGTGATCATGGTCGTCTCCGCCAAGTACTCTCGAATCTCGTCTCCAACGCGATCAAGTTCACTGAAACCGGTGGCATTGAGGTTCGACTGACCGTGCCAGCGAGTGCGGCAGACTATTGGCGCATCGAGGTTGTAGACACCGGCATTGGTATCAAACCGGAGAAGCTCGATCATGTGTTCGGCGCATTCAGTCAAATCGAAGACGGTGCGAATCGGCGCTATCAGGGTACCGGGCTTGGTCTCGCGATTTCGCGCGAATTGTGCTGGCTGATGGGCGGCAGTCTGACCGTCGACAGCGAGTATGGCAGTGGCAGTACGTTTACCATCGAGTTGCCGGCGCGCTTGGTCGATGCAGATATCAATGCCGCCTCAAGACGCTCAACGCGTCTGGAAACCCAATCTATCGGCGCCACCGTGTTGCTGGTTGAAGACAATGCCGTCAATCAGATGGTGATCGCCGCCATGCTGAGAAAACTCGATTGCGATGTCACCGTAGCTGACGACGGCTTTCAGGCGCTGGAGAAATTTGAGGAGAATCCGGTCGACATCGTGTTGACCGACTGGCAGATGCCGGGCATGGACGGTCTGGAAATGACCAAGAGACTTCGCGAACTCAAAGGGGTTGGTGGAGATGTTGTGCCCGTACTGGCTCTGACAGCGAACGCGATGCCAGGCGACAAGGAGCGCTGCCTTGAGGCGGGCATGGCTGACTATCTAACCAAACCAATACCAATCGATAAATTGGCCGAAGCTCTGGTTGCGCACACCGCGCCGACGGCGCCGGTTGCCGTGGTGATCTGATGGCGAAGAAACACACCAAGCAGTACATGTTCGAGGTGATCATCCATTTCGCGATGTCGACGTCAGTGCTTGTGCTCCTGTCATTTGCCTTTGATCCCGTCGAGCTATGGCATGCGGCCCTGTTTTTTGTGGTCGGCACCCTTGGCACCGTCGGTTTCTACTTTGCGTCGCATCATCCTAGGCTCAATGCCCTGGGCGGCGCGTTGCCGCAAATGGCGTTCAATGTGTTCGTCCCAACGCTGATCAGTTCGATCTCACCGGGCACCGCCTGGTATTTGATGTTAACCAACATCTTCGTCGTTGCTTTGGCAGCAATGGGATTGAAACCGCGCGAGGCCTGGGTTGCCGGTGGCGTCGTCGGGGTCGCCTTCGCGTTGATCATCATGACTGATAATTTTGCTTTGCCGACACTCGACACACATCTGCAGCGTTTTGCATTTTTCTATGGCGGCATGCTCATCATGACGATGGTGATGCGCGTCGGTATCAACGGCTCCGTGTTGCGCCGCAGGTTACGGACATCGCAACAGGAATTGACGGCTGCGTTGGAGCGAGTCTCCGATAAAGAACGCGAACTGGAGGTGCAAAACGATCTGCTCGAGATCAAGGTCGCGGAGCGAACAGAGGCATTCAGGATGGCGAAGGATGAGGCCGAAGCCGCGAACGCCGCCAAGAGCCGATTCCTTGCAAACATGTCGCATGAAATTCGCACGCCATTGAACGGCATCATCGGCATGGGTGCGTTGCTCAACGATAGTGAGCTCGATGACGAGCAACAGGATGTCGTGCGAACGATCTGCGATAGCGGCGAATCGTTGCTGTCGATCGTGAACGATGTGCTGGACCTTTCGAAGATCCAGGCAGGCGAGATGTCGCTCGCAATGGATGTCTTCTGCCCGGTTGAGGTCGCGAGGCGTGCGCTAAGACTGTTCGATGGCGTTGCAGCCGCCAAAGGCATCGATTTGCGCTTCGAAGCACCCAAAGAGGGCGAGATACAGGTTAGCGGCGACCCTGTCCGGTTGCGACAAGTGATCTCGAATCTGGTTTCCAATGCGCTGAAGTTCACATCGAAAGGGCACGTCACACTGCGCGTACAAGCGCCGCCTGACGAGCACGGCGATTGGCACTTTGCGGTGCAGGACACCGGCATCGGGATCCCGAAGAGCAAACTCGATGACGTATTCCGGCCGTTCACGCAGGTTGATGATGGCAGCGATCGCCGGTTCGAAGGTACGGGTCTGGGTCTTGCGATTTCCACGGATCTTTGCCGCTTGATGGGCGGTCGACTGACGCTGACGAGCGAGGAGGGCGTTGGCAGCACGTTCACAGCGATCATCCCACAGCGCGATGTCAGCCTTGCACAGCCGCGCGAGGTCGTCGTCACCGGTCGATTCGCCGTTGCCAATTCCGATGAGTCGTTGCTGGTGCTGGTCGCCGAAGACAATCCTGTGAACCAGCGGGTTGTTGGCGCGATGTTGAAAAAGCTGGGTTACCGAGCGGTCATGGCCGCGAACGGTCAGGAAGCACTGACGTCATTCCTCGAGCATAGGCCGGACATGATCTTGATGGACTGTCAGATGCCGGTTGTCGATGGATTCGAGGCGACGCGGCGGTTGGGACGCCTGACGAGTTCCGGCGGTGACACGGTGCCGATTGTCGCGCTAACCGCTAACGCGATGCCAGGTGATCGGGAGCTGTGTCTCGAGGCTGGCATGGACGACTACCTGACCAAGCCCATCAAAATCGATACGCTGGCCAATATGCTCAGCCGCCAAATTGACTCTGATGCGTCATCCGCTGCATCAGGATGACGTGCCCTGATCAAAGCCCTCTAGATTGCGATACGCGACATACGAATAGACGACCGGTGTGATCGCCGCATCAGGCTGAGGTGTCCTAATCAAAGCCCTCCAGGTTCCGGTAAGCGACATACGAATAGACGACTGGCGTCACCGCAGCGATCAGCGGAATGCCAACGAACAGCGCCGTGTTGATACCGAGCGCGCCGCAGCCGACGAGCGCGATGCCGCAGGCGACAAACAGATAGCCACCCAGCCGATGGGTGCGCGCCCAGACTTCGTCGCTCGCCAATGTCCACGGCGTGCGGATGCCGATGAAGAAGTTCTTGCGGACCTTGCCGAGGTAGTTGCCGATCAGCGCGAACAACAAACCGACGGCGATCGGCATCGAGCGTTCCATCGAGATTTCGACGCCTTTCGCGGATAACAGAATCAGCGAGCCGAGGCCGACCATGAACGCGACCATTGCCACCTGGAGGATCGCGAGCACGTCCTGAAAACCATCGGTTCGGTAGCCGCGCGGCGAAATGCTCGGAATGATGCGGATTAGCAACCACGTGAAAATCGCGAGCGCTGGCCCGAACAACACCGCCGTCAGTCGGCTACTGAAACCGTCCACCTCGCCCGCCGCATTCCAATGGAACGGTACTTGGTCGGGTAGAGTTGGGTAGGCCGCGATCCCCGCTGCTGTGATCAACAAAACCAACACGCCACAAATACGATCAGCGGTTTTAGACGTCATCGGTCAGCTCCTTGGGTTCTGGTTCGGTTTGCACGAGATCGAGCAGTAGGCTCGCGGCGTCTTGTAATACGGTCGTGTTCAGCGAATAGACGATGTGCTGGCCGCGGCGTTCGGTGCGCACGAGGTCGGCCTGCTTCAACAAATTGAAGTGATGCGACAACGACGCCTTGGTGATCGTGAAGACCTCGGCAAGCTCCCCCGCGGTCAACGAGCCGGCGCGAAGCTGGCGCAAAATCTCACGACGCGTCGGGTCGGCTAAGGCTTTGAACAACGATTGTGTACTCATAGCCAATAAGATAATTAGACAAATATCTAAATACAAGTTTTTCGTATCAGCTCTTCGACCAGTTTCCACTACACTAAGCGCCGCTTTCATTCCCGTCGGGCGTATTGCGCATGTTGAAGAACCCACGTTTCCGCCTGTTGCTTGGTGCGGCGCTGATCAGCTTCTCGCCGGTCTACGTGGCGCTAGTATCTGTGCCGGCGACGACGAGTGCGTTTTATCGCGTCGCGTTCGGTGGCATCGCGCTCGTGCTGTGGTTGCTGGTGCGCGGTGGGTTCAAGCTGCCGCGTCCGTCGGTGTCGATGATTCTGATCGCCGCGGCGTTCATGTTCGCCGCAGACCTTTGGTTCTGGCATCGAAGCATCATCTACGTCGGCCCGGGTTTGTCGACGCTACTCGGCAATTTCCAGGTGTTCTTCATGACGCTCGCCGGCATTGTGCTGTTCGGTCAAAAGCCCCGCGCCGTGCAATTGATCGCGATTCCGCTCGCGTTCGTTGGACTCGCGCTGATCGTCGGCATCGATTGGTCGGCACTGACGGCAGACTACAAAGCCGGCATCGTGTTCGGCTTGCTCACCGCAGTCAGCTACGCCGCGTACTTGTTGTTGTTCCGACAAGCACAGTCACTCACGCGGACCACGTCCGCCGATGGTCTGCCAACGCGCGAGCTGGCGCTGGTCTCGCTCGCCTCGGCATTGATGCTTGGCGCAGTCGCCGGCGCGGAGGGCGAGTCGCTCGCGATTCCAACGTTGTCCGACGGGTTGTGGCTGGTCGCGTACGCGGTGCTGGCGCACGTGCTCGGTTGGCTGTTTATCGCGAGTAGTCTGGCGCATGTGCCCGCCGCGTTGATCGGTTTGTCGCTGTTGTTGCAGCCGATGCTGAGTTTTATCTGGGACATCTTGCTGTTCGATCGGCCGATCGTGGCGCGCGAGTTGTTCGGCGCATCGCTTGTGTTGTTCGGCATCTGGCTCGGGTCGCGCCAAACGGAATGAGCACGCCTGTGGGATAATAAGGTCATGACCGATATCGCCCTCAAACTCTTTATTGCGTACGCGCTCGGCAGCGTCATGGGTAGCTTGCTGATCGGCAAGCTGCGGCGCGTCGACATCCGCTCGATGGGCAGCGGCAACGCGGGTGGCACGAATGCGCTTCGAACCCAGGGCAAGTGGTTCGCGCTTGGCGTCATCGTGATCGATATCGGCAAAGGTGCACTCGCCGCCGGCTGGGTGCCCGGGCTCGATTTTGGTTCCGGCGTCGCGACGCCTGCGTGGTTGCCGTACGCCTGTGGCGCCGCGGCCGTGTTCGGTCACTGCTTCCCGCTGTTTTTCGGTTTTCGCGGCGGCAAAGGCGCGGCGACTTTGGTCGGCACTTTGCTCGTGTTCGATCCCATTCTTTTCCCGCCGCTGCTTGTGTTGTTCGCGCTGATCATCATGGGTTTCGGGTTCGTCGGCTTGTCGACGATGATCACAGCGAACGCAGCGACCGTGCTCGTGTGGCTGCGTTATGGATTCGACAACATGCCGTTCCTGATTTTCGCGGCGGTCATGGGGCTGACGATGATCGCGACACACCAGGCGAACATCCGCCGCATGCTCGACGGCACAGAGTCGCGCAACACGCGATTGATGGTGCTGCGCCGGTGAGCCTGTTGGCGTCGATGCAAAGCGCGCTGGATGACGTCGCGGCGCGCGAGGCTGCGTTGGCGACCGTCAGCGTGTTCGAGACGTTGCCGTCGACCAATACATGGTTAATGTGTCAGTTGCCGCCAGCGATTGGCGAGGCACATGCCGCGTTGACGCTGCACCAGACCGAAGGCCGCGGTCGACAGGGTCGCACCTGGCATGCGCCGTCGGGCTCCGGGTTGTGTCTGTCGGTCGCGTATCGATTCGCGGCGATGCCCAAGTCGGCGTCAGCGCTGACGTTGTCACTCGGTGTTGCCATCGTCGATGCCCTCCGAACGTTGGGCGTCCCGGACGTGTCTCTGAAATGGCCGAACGATCTCGTTGGCAACGACTGCAAGCTCGGCGGCATTCTGGTCGAATCGAACACGCTGAAGGATGGCAGCTTTCTAGTAGTCGCCGGAATGGGTATCAACCACAAGCTTCCCGACGATTTTGCATTGCCGGCATCGGCGGCGGGATGGGCACGCGGCGTGACCGATGTATCGACATTGAACGCTAACGTCGATTTGCTCGTGCTTGCGTCCGGCGTGTTGGCGGCGGCTCTGACTTGCATGACAGTTTTTGAGCAGACGTCCGTGGCCGACACGATGACGGCGTTCAATGCGATGCACTGGCTCTGCGATCAGTCGATTGAGGTCGATGGGTACGCCGGTCGGTGTGGACCGGTGGATGACACCGGCCGACTGTCGCTGGTCGACGATGCGACCGGTTCGGTGCACTACATCTCGTCCGGCGAACCGGTGCCGTTGAAGGTGGTCGCTTGACCGCGCTGCTCCTCGATATCGGCAACTCCCGCTGTAAGTGGGGCTTGTGGCGCGACGGCGCGATCACCGATAGCGGCGCGCTGTCGCACGAGGAACTCGCGACAGAAGCGTCCTGGCAATTTGCGAAAGACGCCGATCGCGTCATCGCTTGCAATGTGGCGGGCGCCGGCGTCGCTGAGCGTGTCCGCACGGCGCTGGAATCGACTGGTTTGTCCGATATCGAGTTCGTGAAGACCACGGCAGAACACGTTGGCGTGCACTGTGCGTACGACGATCCGACTCGCCTCGGCGTCGATCGTTGGGTCGCGGCAATTGCGGTCAGCCGCTGCGACCCGCAACCGGCCATGGTCGTCGACGCCGGCACTGCGATGACCGTCGATAGCGTGGTCGATGGCACCCAACACCTGGGCGGTTACATCGTCCCTGGATTCCGCTTGATGCAGAAGACGTTGATGTCCGGCACGGCCGATATCGTCGTCGACGATCCGCAAGCGCCGAGCACGGCCTTTGGCGACACGACCAGCGACGCCGTGCGCAATGGCGCATTGGCCGCACTTGAAGGCACGGTTGTGAGAGCATTACGAGAACTCGAGACTGTGACCGGCGTTGCAGTCGACCTCAGTCATTGTTGGTTCAGTGGCGGGGATGGGGAGATGCTGGCGGCGGCGCTCGGTGCGCCGGAGCAGTTCGACCCGCACCTGGTGTTGAAGGGGTTAGCGATCCATGCGGAGCTTGTGACATGAGAAATCTGTTTCTGTTGTTGCTCGCGGCCAACCTGATGTTTGCGGGTTGGCAGTATTTTGTTCGCAAGGATGCGGAGCCCGGCATCGAGCGCGTCGCGTGGGAGGCGCCTGCGCCCATTGAGTCGACCGCGCCGGAACCGGAGGCGGACACCGCAGCACCCGAAACGGTCGCCGCGGTGGTCGAGAACCCTGAATCGGATGAGACGTCCGAAGAGTCTGGTGCATTGCCGGAGGTCCCGGCCTACGCCGCGCGCTGCGCGACCATCGGTCCGTTTGAAACTGATGCCGAGGCGCGCGACGAGAGCGATGTCTTGAGCGGGCAGGGGCTCGACCCGAGTTCACGCTCGAAGAACGGACAAGTGTTCAGCGGCCGGTGGGTGTACATCGACAACGTGCGCAACCGTGCGCAGTCGGACACGCTGCTGCGCCGCCTGCAGTCGGGTGGCATGGAAGAGGCGTACCGAATTCGCGATGAAGAAACGGGCGGCTACGTGATCTCGCTGGGCGTCTTTTCGACCGAAAACGGTGAGAATACGGTCCGCGAACGGGCGGAAGCCCTGGGCTTCGAGGTGGCGGTGGAGCCGCGCTATCGGGACGTCCCGCAGTACTGGCTGGACGTGCAGCTCGAGTCGGCGGACGCCGAGGCGCAGGTCTTGAGTGCCTACGGCGAGTCGCTGGTGACCCTCAGCGACACGACGACATGTGTGCCCTGACATTGCGGGCGAGCCACTAGCCCTTTAGACTTTGTCCCCATTGGAGCCCGCATAGCTCAGTTGGCAGAGCAACTGATTTGTAATCAGTAGGTCCGCGGTTCGAATCCGTGTGCGGGCACCAAAATATCCTTTTGAGGTTCCCTTAACCGTACGGGGAAACTCAAAAGGATATTTTTTTGCCTGCGCGGATGGAACCGCGCTTACGGTCCGAGCCGGAGCGTGCGCAGCACGCGAAGACCGGCGAGCGCTAGCGACGCCTATCCGTGTGCGGGCAACAGTCCTCCAGTTGCATGTTTCAAATGGGCGGCAATGTCGTATCGAAGAAACATGAATTGGCTCAGTGCCTTCCTCTTTCGATTCGGTAAATCGGTCCGCCCCTTTTTCACCCTGCCTCGTTGGATGCGGAAACTGCCACGTATGGGGCGAATTCGGCACGAGTCCTTGAAAATCAGCCAAAATTACCGCACAACTAGAAGATACATGGATTGTGAAAAGGCGGCGGCATGCCCGACAAATTGGCTGAGATCATCAAGCGTGCTTCTGAGCTCGTTGAGAGTGTCCCGGAAAATCTCCGTGAAGTCGCATTCGGTAAGGCGTTTGACGTCCTAATGCAAGCTGAGTCCGGAGGCGGTTCACAAACCGGATCGAAAAAGAAAACAACTCGACGAAAAACCTCAAGCGCAAGAGCTCACGCCGCGACTGAGTCAACGGATGTCGACCAGGAGATGCGGTCGTTAGACGATCTAAACCGCACTGAGTATCCCGAAATAAACCACAGCAGCTCAGGTATAAAGAACTCGTTGAGGTTGATTAGGGCTGCAAGAGACGATCTCGGGATCGACGGTCTTACCGCGACAGAGATCGCTCGCGTCTTGACCGAAAAATTCCGCATCAGGATTACCAAGCAAGCCGTCTCTTCTATGCTGAACGATGCCGGCCAGTACGTCGATCGTAAAAAAGAAGGTAACAGGGTTGTTTTTCGCATCATGGCGCCAGGCGAAGAGTACATAGACGGCCCGGACGACGTTGCTGCTTCACCCGGTTCAAGAAAAAAACGCAAAACCAAGAAGGCATTGAAAAAGAAGGCCAGTCATCCGGACTCGAATGGCACTAGCCGGGCTAGTAAGACGAGCAAGAAGAAAGCCGGAAACCGACGCGCGGGTGCGGCAGCGGCGCTAGCCCAGATTTTCGACGAAGGATTCTTTTCTTCTCCTAGGACTATCGCTTCAATAATCAAGCATCTCCAAGTTAGACTTGGAAGAACGTTCAAGTCGAATGAGATGTCCCCGCCGCTTCTGAGGTACCTACGTTCCCAAAAACTCAACCGCGAGAAAAACGAAGATGGTCAGTATGAGTACTTCAAGCCCTGAACTACTGACCTTAGATGCAGCTCTCGCCGCAATACCCAAGAAGCTTCGTACCAAGCTGGTCAAGTTCTATTCAGAGCTGAAGAAAGCTTTCGTAAAAGGCGACTACGATAGTTGCGGAACGAGATCTGGGAAATTCTGTGAGACGCTAATCCGAGTCCTCCAGAACATGCTGGAGGGCAAGCATGACCCTTTCGGCAAACAGGTGAATATTTACACTGAGGCGCGTCGGCTAGAGCAGCTATCAAAGACTGTCGGACCCGAGCCGCTTCGCGTGTTCGTACCCAGAGCGTTGTGTTTCCTTTACACGCTTAGAAATAAGCGCGGTTTTGCGCATGTAGGTGGTGATGTCGATGCGGATAAGATCGACGCAGCAACTTGCGTGCGAGTAGCGGATTGGTGTTTGTGCGAACTCATTCGTGTCGTCCACGCCCTTTCACTGGAAGAGGCGCAAGCAATCATCGATGCCATCGCAAGTAGGGAGATCCCAGAAGTATGGGCGGTCGCCGGAAAACGTCGGGTGCTAAGAAACGATTTAGGTTACAAAGAACAAACGCTTTTGCTGATTTACACCGACGTTGAAGAGGCGGTGCTGATCGAGGATCTCTTCGAATGGACTGAGTATTCGCGCATGGATAACTACAAGACTCGAATCCTCAAGCCCTTGCATGACAAGCGTTTGATCGACTGGGATAAGGAAACCGATACCGTCGTGATTTCTCCCACAGGCGTTGCAGAGGTTGAAGATAAGATTCTAAATGTCTCAAGGGTCTAGCGTTCGAGCTGACCTCCGTTTGTCAGTAACGATATTAGCGCGCTACTGATTTCCTTTTGTGCTCTCAAATGCCCGGCATGTAGCGCATCGAAATTCACATATCGACTCTCGGTGACGCCCTGCGCGGCATGGTTCAACCGCCTCCCGGTGACGTCTCCGCCCACTACGTCGTACGCTACTGTGCCGTAGGTCTTACGCGGCGTGTCCCCGTAGGCGAAGTCGGGTCGCCGACTCTCCTTGTTCTCTCTGATGTGCCCGGTCGACGACGTCGTTGACGGCCAGACCCATTCGCTCAGCTCGCCTGCGATGAACCGGCCGGCGCGACGGGCGCGGGCTACCTCAAACCGCATTTCGACAGGGCCGCTCAGACTATCGACTCTTCATCCTGAAAGGACTTTTAAGAGAGCCTTGTGAGTCGCTGTAAAGCACCAATTTGGCTGTGTAACCCGTAAGTCCGCCATCGTCGCGTATATCTTCTAGTACTGTTTTCGCCTGAGTGTCTCCGCGCGACAAGAACTCGGTTGCGACAGATAGTCGTACGGCTGGCTCTGAGTCAAACATCAAGTTCCGAAAACTCTCGAACCACTCCTGATCGCGATTTAGAAGAGCCTTGGCGCACTTCCGCATTTCCTTTTCACACTTCGCATGAACTCGGACGTCTCTCCTCGTGAAGTAAAGCAAAGCTTCTTTTTGTACCGCTGATTTGCGGAAGCGCTCAACTAGCGCATACTTTCGCCGGGTGCGGAACCAAAGAAGAATTCGTTGCATCAGAGGGCGAGACAGGCCCGTTCGCCTACGTACCGAAATCAACTAAAGTTGGGTTTCCTTCTCGATCAAAAATCACTGGAAGGAAATTGAATTCGAGTTCGCCTTCATCGCTTGTCTTGATCCGAGCAATCAGATACGAAAATACCTCCTCGGACTCGCTTTCTAGAGCGGAACGTGGCTCTAAACGAATACTCGTATGCACGATTGTCTTATCGCGAAAAGTGAAGTAAACATTTTCTGAAAATGTCGCGATGAAAGTATCGTCTTCGTACTTCGTGATGTAGCCCTGAAACCGGAGTTCGATCGGGTTGTTTGCATCAACTTTACGTCGCCGTTTTTGACTAACCGCGTAGTGGAACTGTCGTCTTTCGTTTGCATTTAGACGTTGTATATTTGCACTGGGTAGTGCTTTCTCATCTTGCACACAGCGAACGCTACTCGTTAGCAAAGTTTCATCGGCGCTAGCGGTGTTGAAGTCTAGATTGCAAAACGGATCTTCAAACCAAGGAAAGCTGTATTGTTGCTCGCTACCAAATCGTAGCAGTACGTTCACGACCCAGGCTTCGTCCGACTTCTCTACACTGGCAGTAGTCGAAAGGGTGCATTTCACTTCCCAGCATTCAGCGTTGGGGGATGCGTCGCACCCCCCAACACTAAGTCCAATAAAGAACAGAAGGGACAAAGCTCGAGTTTTAGTTGACATTTGCTCCTTCACTTCTCAGCGTAACAACAGCTTCCGTTCTGCCGGCCAGACGCCCTCTGTCCTCATCAATCAAGTCAAGAATGTGTTCGCCCGGTGTCTTGCTAGGGTCCGAGTCAAACAAACGTTGTGCTTCTTGTCCGAGGTGATTGGAGTATATGTCTTCCGTGATGTAGCTTGACGAACATCCTTGGAAAGTCTCGTACAACAACTCGAATAGCCCAAAGCCCCAGCCTATTTTGTACGCAGTCACTATATGTCGTGCGTCGATAAAGCCAAAATTGTCGATGAGGAACGAGAGTCCGCCCGTCGTGACGATAAAGGAATAGCGCGAGGACGACCACGTATTGTTGTCGAGTACCTCAGAGATACTCAAATCGATTCTGTTGTTTATGGAGGCCACGAAACTGCCGGGCGACAAGAAGTTGTCGAGCCGACTCTGGTAGTAATTGGGATTGTTCGCAATACAGTCGGGCGTCTCACCAGTTCTTGCGTCTTGTGTACTAGTGATTGCCAGTAGAAACTCGTACCCATCCTGCGTATCAGGATCGATCTGGCCGGGCAGCCAATCGCCAAGATCCCAACCTCCAACGACTGTACCCAAAACGCGCTCCAAGATCTCCTTCGCTTTGTCGATTGAAGCATCACTTGCTTGGTCGATGATTTTTTGTAGCTCGACTGAGAGCTCGAAAGCGTCGAGGCTGTAATTGGTGTCATCGAAAGTTCCAGGAATTGTTATCGGAGTCCATGTGTCAACCAAAAAGACTTCGATGTACCCGTCCCAGGTAGGCAGGAAATCGATCAATCCGCACCAAAACACGCACCTAAGCGTGCTTGGGTCGTTGATCTCCGCGAGTTCGGGCTCGACCTCTATCATCGCTGCGGCCTTCTGAGGCGCGTTGGAGTAAGCGCTGAGGTCCACTATGTTGGTCACTTGGTGCGCACTCAAGACGGGTGCGGACTTAGTCGTCACCTCGGAATTCATAGTGGCTCCAGCCGTAGCAATGCTGACACCACTAGGTGATTGCTGAGTTGCGGCACTAATGAAACCATCGAGCCCTAAATCAGGCAGCGGAATATCTTCTTCGAACAAGACAGTCGATACGTCTGCACACAGCAAGAACCCGTAAACGTTAGCGCACGTCCTGACTACTGCTTCAATCTTGATGTTATAGCCTTGCTCGTCCGGCGTGCCAGCCTGATCAAAATGCATCGGATCATCTACCCATGCATCGATATCATCAAAAAACATAGTCATTTCGTCTGCGACACCAACAACTGATCGCGCATTCCCATTGTAGAGTTCGCCAGTGGAATAGATGAACTGGTCAGATACAGTCGGGATTATTGTATCGAGCCCATCAATGAACACATCGACATGGCCATCAACGTTAAAGTCATTCACTTCAACCGCAACATTGGCCACCGGCCATGTCCGTGCGATATCGAACCAAGCTGGGTTATCGGATGTCGCAATAAGTCGTCCATCAGTCGTCTGTATCAAAATAGTCTCGTAAAGAACGCCGTCGTTTTGTGTACCGCCAGATGTTCGCCTTACATACACATCCGTGAGGCCGTCGCCGCCAATGTCGCCCGTCCTTACCTCATAAGTGAAGGTTCTTTGCACGTCTAGAGACGACGGAACAGGCACGGGACCAGTTTCGACTTGAACAGTAATTATTTCTGAGTGCTCAGTAACTGTCGGACATCTTCCTCTCCCACCGCCAGAGCAATCAGGAAAAGTGTGGGCGACTCGGTACTGGTGCAAACCGATCGGCTTGGCCGATATATCGAATGATGTTGTGTTGCTGTTGGTCAAAAGCACTGTAGTCCACTGGGTAGAGCCATTCGAGCGCTCCTGCAATTGGTACTGACCCTGCGACGACGGCGCGTTCCACGCAAGTGTGTAATCTCCAGAGTTCGGGCTGTTTGATGGAGTCAAATTCGCAAAGTACCCCCAGGCATCACCACTTGGCCACACAAGGACCGTCAACAGCATTGCAAGAGTTACTTTATTCGCTAAGTAGTCTGTACGCATCTTGGTATCTCCTCTCCAAGAACTGAAACGCGTTGCGTTGAGTCATCCGTGGTTGAAGCCTGCGTTGTATCCACAATCGAGAGGCTTCTAAGCAAAACAAATTTTTCGAATCATTCCTCTAGCTGCGCTTCGTTCCGTGCATGAGCCCGACCTGCGTGAGGTCGGGGGTTATCGAAGAAAACGCTGGAAGCAAACAAGACCTCCAGCGAACGCGCAGCCAAAATAGCAGCAGCCTTTCGCTATCTGTCAAATCAGGGATGTATCAATTTACCGACAAAAATGACTCAATACGGTCCGATGGACTCAAATGTCGCATTTTTTCTACATTTGGATAAGCCGCTGTTTCAAAGAATGAAATCAGACACTTCTGGTCCGCAACTAGCGATCCACACTGTGATCGAGAACCACAATGTGATTTTCTGTTTCGAAAATAGAATCACATATCAATTGCGAAGGAAGTGCGCGGTTCCCTGGCCCCAAAGGACCACCTGCGTTTTTGGTTGCGATTTGGAGCATGTTAAGTAGACGCGGCTTACCGGCCAGACTTTGCTGACCGCGTTGTCGTAGGCCTCGCCACACCCGAGGTGATGCGGTGACTCTCCACTCTGAGCCGAGCTACGTTCATTGAGGCGCCATCCACTGGTCTGGCGGAGAAAATCACGGGAAACGAGTAGTCAGAATTGGTCGTGACTCGTGACAATCATGATCTAGACTCTCGTTCGGAACTACTTGGAAAAAGGGCTGTTCCGGGAGTTTGGGTGATTCTTACGAAGCCTGTTTGGACGATCCGCGTGCCGCGCTACTCATCCCAGCTTCGGGTCCCCAAGTGAAAACCCGTTAGCCACCCGATCAAACTTCAGTTGAATCACCCACCGCTGATTGAATTTGTCTTTGTAGACCAGCTCGCCGGTTGCGTCCTCGTCGCCAAGCTCAACCGTGATCTCGAATAGATCGCCAGCATTCAAATCGCGTTTGCTGTCGCCCAGTTTGGAGGTCATGCCGATGGCCGATCGTAAGTGAAGGTCCAGCGCCGCCTCGCCATCGTTGACGAGCTTCACCAAGATCGAATCGTCCTTTGTTGTGGGCTGACCACGCAGCTGTAGTCGTGGCTGTACCTCAGCGCTCGCGAACTGTTGTTGGCGCTCAGCCGATTTGGCCAGTCGGTTGGAAGACTCCACCTGTTCGTTCAATTCGGCGATCTGCATTTGCAAAGCATGCGATTGTTGGAAGTAGCCGATCACGATCCAAAGCAAAGCGAGGGGCGAAAAGAAACCGGCAAGGAAATCGCCCAAGTCATTCGGCTCAAGAGAAACGATCTCTGAGAAATTCAACAACGCGTACGCGGCGAACAAAACGGCCCACACCGCCGAGCCGGCGAGTCCAATGACGATGTAGGTACGGTCTTTCATTCGCTCTAATCTAAGGTATCCCGACGCATTACACATCACTTTTCTGCACTTCGCCGAAGCCGAAGCGTGTCAGAGATTTGCTGAGCCGTTGCGGCTGAACAAACAAAGGCCAATTTCTCCAATTCGACTAAACCAATTCTGTCGACCCTGCATCCAATACCCAATCGTTCGATTCAACAAGGTGGGGAACCGATGATGCACAAGATCGCTTGGGGTATGGGATTGAGCTGCCTGATTGCGGGCCATGCATGGGCGGACAACGGTGCAATCGCACATGCGACACCAATCAAAGAGATTAGAGTCGATGGCAAGTTGAATGACTGGCCGAGCGATCCGAAGTTTTTTCCGATTCGATACAACGGTGATCAGGAAACTGTTCCAGGCGACGAGGGTTTCGACGCCCAGTTCACGGCGGGCTTCGATCCCATCGAGAACAGGCTATTCCTCGCTGTGAAAATCACTGATGACGTGCACGTAGCTACCGACAGTGATGATGCGGACTGGGAGCGACTCGACGGTGTCATTGCTTACGTCGATTTCAATCACACGACCAGCGGGTCCGGCTCGGCTCTGTACTTCGCATCAGGCGAAAACCGCGAACTGATGAGCGGTGAGTCGAGCTGGGATGCCACCGTTGCGAACATGGATTGGGACGGCGTCGATGTGGCCGTGGCCCGTGATGGCAATACGACCGTCTACGAGTGGCGATTCGAGAGCCCTATCGACTTCGACAGCGGGATGGTACTCGGCCTCGATTTTCTCGTTGCTGATCAGGATGCCGAAGACGCTGATACTTCGGCGCGTTTGTTCTCCTGGGGGCCGGGCTTTGGCAAAAGCCAGGCCGGTGGTCGCACAGGCGACTTGCTCCTCGTTGGCCCGGACGACGCACTCGGCACCGTGTCCGGCGAGATCGCGATGTCGGGCATCAAACAGGAAGACGACGCACAACTGCGGGTGCGCTTGCAGTCGGATTCAGAGCCACGTCGCTGGGTGCAGGTGCTGGCGGACGAGCAAGGCCGCTACAGCGTCGAGCTGCCGGCCGATCGCTACACGCTCAGCAGTGCCGATCGCATGATCCGCGTCGAGGATGAGATTCATGCGATCGCGCTAGCCGATCCGGCAACCGTTCGCGTACGCGCGGGTCGCTCGGTCGATGTGCCTGCGCTGGAGATCGTGGCCCAACCCTTCCCGGTCGAGTTTCCGGAGCGGGGCGCCTTGTTCGAGTTCAGTGAAGATGACCACGCCGCATTCGACCAAGTCGTCGAGCGCTTGATGGCGCACTATTCAATCCCAGGCGCGTCGTTGGCGCTGATTAAGGATGGCGAGCTGGAGCTCCACCGCACCTACGGCGTGCAGGATGCGTCCACCGGTGAACCGGTCGCGCCCAACACCGTGTTCGAGGCCGCATCGATCACCAAACCCGTCTTTGCCTTCGCCGTGAATCGCATGGCCGAACGCGGCGAGATCGATCTGGATCGTCCGTTGTATCAATACCTTGAGTTCGAGGACATCGCGCACGACGAGCGCTATAAAAAAATCACGGCGCGGCAGGTGTTGTCGCACCAAACTGGCTTTCCGAATTGGCGCTACATGAACGATGACGGTCAGCTCGACATCAAGTTCTACCCCGGCATTCAATACGGCTACTCCGGCGAGGGTTTCGAGTACCTCGGCCGCGTCGTATCCAAGATCAAGGGCGAGCCGCTCGAAGACATCGTTCGTCGCGAGACCGTCGATGTCATGGGCTTCACAACCAACACCTTCTTCGCCGACGGGCCGCAAATGCGCGAGCAAGTATCACGCGGTCACCTGGCAGGCTTCGCTGGGCCGCACGGTTTCCCTGAGGAGATCGGCGTCGCGCACAGCATGTACACCGAGGCGCGCACGTTCTCGAACTTCATGATCAACCTGCTGAAGCAAGAGGGTCTCTCGGAGGCCGGCTACGCGGCGATGCTGGAACCGCAAGTCGCGATTCCATCGGACGATGGCGATATCCCGAATTGGCCGAGTCGCTTTGGTCTCGGCTTTCATTTGATGAACAGCCCATTCGGCCTCGTCTACGGACACGGTGGCAATAACGGCAACTTCACGTGCCAGTTTGAGCTCTATCCAGAGCACGATCTCGGCTTTGTCGTGTTCACGAACGGCGACACCGGTTGGCAGTTCGCGAACGCGCTTCGCGACTATTTGATCATTGGTCGATCTGAGGCGGCTGATGAGACCGAAACGTAGGACATAACCCGCGTTCCCTGTGGGGTTGTGACCGGGGAAGTGACCGTTGGCGCCGACGGTGACTTCTCCGGCATGACTCTTCCGTGAAAATCACTCCTATTCGGACGGGCTGCAGATGATCTAATCGTCTGTTTCTGATGGCTTTTTCCACCCGCCAGGCTCGTTCGAGCTGAATTCGACTTTTTTGCATTGTCATTGAACCGTCGTTCGCGCGGTCGTCTCTTACCGAGCAACAACGCAACCGATGTGGATTCAGTGGATAAAGTGCCCCAACGCAGTCGAGAAAATGAGGATCTGATCGATCAGGCTCTGCTGCGCCGTGTGTCCGAGGAGCGCGATAGCCATGCGCTGCAGACGCTGTACGAGCGCTTTGCGCCGCGGGTAATCGGCTTTCTCAGAAGGCTGACCAACGACTCCGGCTTGATCGAAGAGGTCTACAACGACGTCATGATGACGGTCTGGGAAAAGGCGCATCAATACCGCTCGGAGTCCAAAGCGTCCAGTTGGGTGTTCTCGATTGCTTATCGGCGCTGCTTGCGGCTCGTGAAGAAGCAGAACTTTCGATCGGGTGTGCTGCGGATGCTCGGTCAGGAGACCAACGAGCCGACATCACGCGGCAACGCTGAGGTCGACGAGTCAGACTTGATTGAGGCCGCACTGCAACGCCTGAGCGCACCGCATCGGTTGGTCGTTGAATTGACGTACTTTCGCGACTTTTCCACACAGGAAGTCGCAGACATTGTGGATTGCCCAGCGAACACCGTGAAGACCCGGTTGTTTCATGCGCGCAAACAAATCCGCACCTTTGTAGAACGACAAGGAGTCTCAGCATGACGCCGACGACCACATTCGAAAGACCGGAAGACCTGATGGCCGACTACTTAAACGATCGATTGTCGGCCGCTGAGCAGTACGTGTTCGAGGTGTCGCTGTCGGAATCAGCGGCGTTGCGCGAGACGCTTGAACACGAACGTAAGATCCAAGGCGTCGTGTCGAGCGACCAAAGTCACGCCGTGGCTCTACCACGCTTCGGCAATTTCGAGCAGAGAATCACGCGGCGGTCATCGTGGTTGCCGGACCTGCGCCAGGCGATGCCGATCGCCGCGGCGTTGGCATTGGCGGTGCTCGTTGGGGTGGCGACGATTGGCGTCCCGGATCACAGCGATGATTTTCAGACGCTGAGCGATGCGACGGCGGGGTATGATAAGCCGGTCGTTCGGATCGTCTTTCTCGAATCCGCGGCCGATGCCGAGCGGCGGGCATTCATGAGTGAGTATGCACTCGATCCGATCGCCATTTTCCCGGCGGCGCACTCGGTGGATGTCGCGGTGGGTGATGTGACTCGCGCTGAAGCGCTGATCGGAAAGTTGAACACGGACGAACGCGTTCGGTTGGTTAGGTTGGTCGATGAAACAGCCAAGTAACAATTTGGGCTTCCACCGGTGGCAACACCGAATCGCGACCCTCGTCGTTGCGACGATTTGGCTCGCTGGCTGCGCGCTGCCGCAGCAGGGCCCGTCGATCGCCAACCAGTCGATTGCGGATGACGCCGTCGTCGTGGTCGTCGACGATCCCCGCCAGTCCTTGCGACGCATGAACGCAGGTCCTGGCTACGGGCTGCCGACGAACTACGGTGAAGATCCGTTGTTGGAACGTCAGAGTCGCGAGATCGCCGAGGACTATTCGCTGTCGATCATCGAGCAGTGGCCGCTCCGATCACTGGGTGTGCATTGCTTCGTGATCGAGCGCCCTAGCGACGCGGTGCTCGCCCAGGTCACCTCGGATGTCAGAGTGAAGTGGCTACAGCCATTCAATGAGTTTGAATTGCAATCAACGCCAACGCCAGTGAGCAGTACCTCGACCGGCTGTGCGCTGTGTGACTTCAAGGCCGAGTATCAGAGCGCCGGTCGCAGCGTGACCATCGCCGTGATCGATACCGCGGTGGATGCCGATCATCCCGATCTGCAACGCAGCCAATTGGTCACGCGAAACTTCGCAGGGCGCCGTGGTAATCCGGAAGAAGAGGATCACGGCACGGCAGTGGTCGGATTGATCTCGGCAATACCGAGCACAGAGAAAGGTCTCAGCGGCGCGGCGCATGAGGCGCGCGTGCATCTGTTGCGCGGCTGCTGGCAAGCCGACAACGGTCGCGGGCGCTGCAACACGCTGACGCTCGCGCTGGCTTTGGAAGCCGCGATCGAACTGGACCCGGATATCTTAAATCTGAGCCTGACGGGGCGAAGAGATCGCATTCTGGATGAGTTGATGAGCGTGTTGCTGCAGAAAGACACGCTCGTTGTTGCGGCGCATGACGAAACGCGTCAATCCAATGCGCGGTTTCCAGCGATGCAGGAGGGCATCGTGTATGCCTATGGCGTGGAACGAGATGCAGCGCTCGAACCGGCCAACGATGTGTTGCTCGCGCCGCGACATGCGTTGTCGCTGACGCCGATGGGTGGCTACGACATCGTATCCGGGCATTCGATCGCGACACCGCAGCTGGTGGCGATGGCCGCACGGCTCATGGATCACCATGACGACGCGACGCGCTCTGATACGATCATGAACTTGAAAGACTGGCTGGCGGACTATTACGAACAGTAGAGTCCGTAAAGGCGAATGATATCGGGCACCGCAAGGCACCCTCGATGATCGGCGTTTCTGGCATACTTCGGCTTGGAGATTTGAGCATGCGATAACGACCGCATGACGCACGACTGGTGACGAATTCGACGGACCGACAATGCGTTTCGCTTCGGCGAGTGCTCTTGAGCCTCGCTGTTTTCGTGTGCGTGGGTTTTGCGGCTCGCGACGCGCGAGCTGCTGAAGACGTGAGTGTCGTGTTCCTGTCGACCTCCGACTCAGTGTATCGCGGCGTATCTGAAGTCGACGGTGAACCGGCGATTGCCGCGAGTGTCACCTGGCAGCCGAGCGACGCGTTCTTCCTGGGCGTGTCAGGCCGGTTCGCCGATCCGCCGAACGCGCGCCAGCGCCACAATTCCATTGATGCCTACCTTGGCACGACCAAGGCAATCAACGACCAATGGCTCGGCACGTTGTCTGTGTTGCGCCGTGAGTTTCCGGGCTCGGTGAAAGAGTGGCAGTACACCGAGTACAACGCGGAGCTCAGCCACGCGAATGGGCTGCGTCTGAACTACGCGTTTGCACCCGATTACTACGCGCACAACACGCGTGCGTCGCTAGTCGAAATCGAAAAGACCACCTTCCTATCGGAACATTGGTACGCCCGATTCGAAAGCGGCGCCGTGGCATTGTCGTCGGATCGTTTTGACGACTATCAATACGTGTCGGCTGGTTTCGGTTACACACAAGACCGGCTGTCGCTCGACGTGTCCTATGTTTGGAACAGCCAGGACGGTTCCGTACTGTTCGGCCCGAACGCCGTCGAATCTCCCGGCCTCGTTGTCGGTTTCTCTTACCGCCTTTTCTGATTTTCGCAGTTTCTAAAATTCTCTTGAACTGAGCCGCGAGCCGCGGACTCCTACGCAGCGAATTACTTCGACTTAGCCGAACGCGAAAGCGATCGTAGGAGAAACTGTGTCATGAGAATCCAAAAACCAAAAAGCGCGCTAGCCACGCTTTGTATGGCTGTCACGCTGGCCGCGTGTAGTGACAGCAACAACGGGATCGCGCAACCCGCACCCACCCCAACACCGCCGCCGGCCGCGAGCACGTGTCCTGCCGTCGGTAACCTTGCGACCACCGAACTCGCACCGAACGAATGTGAAATCGGCGGCGTCCTCACAGAAAGCGCGACCCTCAGCGCTGCACAAACGTGGTTCCTCGAAGGCGGACTGCAGATCGGTGATGACGCATCGGTTGTCACGCTCGACATTGAAGCGGGTACTCAGATTCGCGGCGACAACGTCGGCGAAGTGGACCACATTGTCGTATTCCCTGGATCGGCATTACGGGCAAACGGCACCGCCGCACAACCTGTGCAGATGTTGTCAGACGACGATGGCGTCGACGGCTCGGCCGAGTGGGGTGGTTTGTTCTTAAGAGGCTTTAACGGATTGCCGACCCTCAGCGGTCCGCAAGGCGCGAACCAACTCGACTACGTCGTTGTCGCAGAAGCGGGCGACTCAGTGACCGTCACCATCGACGGTAACGATGTGACCTATCAAGACAACATCGTGTTGAACGGTATCGACAGCACCAGCACGCTGACATTCGTGCAGTCGCACAACTCGGCGCGCGACGGTCTGCACATCTTGAATGGCGATCCGCGTCTGTCGTGGATTCTCGCTACGGGCAGCGGCCGCGACGGTGTTTGGTATCGTGACTTCTCGGGTCTGATCAAAGATCTGATGGTGATTCACAACCGCGACACCGACGGCAGCACCGGTCGTTCTGGCATTTACGCGAGTGAGACGGTCGACGGTGACTCTAACCCTCGCATCGTCAACGCGACGTTGGTCGGTCGTGACGACTCGTCGGAAGCGGCGGGCGCGAGCGACAACGAAGCGGGTATCTTGTTTGCAGACAACACCGATCAGATTCGTCTGGCGAACGTGTTGATCGCGAACTTCCGTAACGGTTGCTTCATTGCCGATGATGGTGCGGACCTGACCGGTATCGACACCGCGACGCCGGGACCAACATACCTCGACGGCGTGCATTGTGCGAACGAAGCCGGCGCGAACCCGATGTTCGGCATGGTGCGTGATGACGCAACCGGCTTCGACGATGGTGTGATCGCAGCGAACAACTCGATCAACGGCAACGGCTTGGTGTACTACAACGGTGCGGTCAACGCGATCACCTTCACCGGTGAAGTCGCCGATCGCAGCGAGAACTTCACGGCGAGCTGGTATCTCGACAACATCGGTGGCATCGGCAATGGCCTGGTTGGCGACTCGACGTTCCTGCATGCGTTCCTCGACGGTGACACCAACAACGACCGAGTGGTTGACGCAGCGGACACCAACTCGACGTTCATCATCATGGACGATGGTATCGGTGGGTTTAACCAAGACGTCGCGAGCGACACCGGCGGTTACGACTTGACGCACATCGGTGCGGTTCGTGGTGGTTCACCAGCGAACGCGCAGTTCGACGGTTGGACGGTGGCAACGGGCACGAACGACGGCTTTGTTGTCATGCTGAACGACAACCTGGTCGGTTTGTCGGAATGTCCTGCAACGTTGGGGGGCGCGACGGTGACACCTTTGGATCGCCAGGGCGCTCGCAATGTGTGTGAAGTGACGGGTGTGATCAGCTCTGATGCGACCCTGACCAGCAACATCGAGTGGGCCCTGGAAGGTCGCGTACAAGTCGGTAACGCAGCGACTGTCGTCACGCTGACGATTGATAGCGGCACGCGCATCAAAGGCGACAACGTCGATGCGGTTGACTACCTGTTGGTGTACCCCGGTTCATCGATTCAAGCCAACGGCACCGGCGCACGTCCGATTCGCTTTACGTCCGATGACGCAGGTGTCACCGGTGACGCAGAGTGGGGTGGTCTGTTTCTTCGCGGCTCGAACGGCATGGCCGGCGCGGGCGCACAAGCCGACAACCTGCTCGACTACGTGGTCGTCGCTGAAGCTGGTGCGGAAGCCATGGTCACGGTCGGCGGGACTACCACCACCTATCGCGACAACATCGTTCTGAACGGGGTGGATCGCAACACGCGCTTGACGTTCGTGCAGTCGCACAACTCTGCGCGCGATGGTATCCACATCGTCAACGGCGATCCGCGTCTGTCATGGGTGCTGAGCACCGGCGCAGGCCGCGATGGCATCTGGTATCGCGACTTCACGGGCTTGATCAAAGATCTGATGGTCATCCACAACCGTGATGCGGATGGCTCAACCGGACGCTCGGGTATCTACGCGAGTGAAACGCTGACGGGCAACTCGAACCCGCGGATTGTTAACGCAACGCTGGTCGGTCGTGACGACTCGAGCGACGTGGCCGAAGCAGCAGACGTTGAGTTCGGCATTCTGTTCGCTGATAACACCGATCAGATTCGCCTCGCGAACGTGTTGATCGCAAACTTCCGCAACGGCTGCTTCCTCGCGAACGATGGTGCGGATCTCAGTCAGATCGATACGATGACACCGGGACCAAACTACCTCGACGGTGTGCACTGCGCGAACGAAGCGGGCCCTAACGGTCAGTTCGGTATCGTCGCAGCGAATGCGGTTGGCTTCCCGAGTGGCACGATCGCGGCCAACAACTCGAACGGCAACGGTCTTGTGTACTACAACGGTGCGGGAGGTGCGCTGCCGGCGGCCAACACGGCGTTTGATCCGAACGCGGGTGGCATCCAGTTCACCGGCGAAGTGGCAGATCGTGCCAACAACTTCACCGCTGGCTGGTACCTCGACAACATCCGCGGTATCGGCAATGGTCTGGTCGCCAACCCGCTGTTCCTGAATGGCTTCCTCGACGGAGACACCAACCGCGATGGCGTGGTGAACGCGGACGATACCCGCTCACCGTTCATCATTGCCGACGATGGCCCAGACGGGTTCAACCAGGACGTCGCGGGCGACACTGGTGGTTACGACATGACGCACGCCGGTGCGGTTCGTGGCGGCGCGGTGACCAACCAGCAATTCGACGGTTGGACGGTCGCGACTGGCCGGAGCAGCGGATTCACGGTTCGCCAGTCGAACTAATCTCCGCGGTTCGAAAGGAGCAGGGTGGCAACGCTTCGGCGTTGTCACCCTTTTTCGTTTTGCGGCGTCTACTCGCCAACTATGGGCAACGGCAGCCCATCGACCCGGCCGCGTCGACGCCACGCTTCCGCGAGCTCGGGCACCAAAGAAAACGTCCGTTTCATCGTCGCTAAGTGTTCCAGACGATCGCATTTTTCTCCGACTTAATGGTGAGTTCGCCGAGTTTGAAGTGCGAATTTCGCCTTTACTCAGTCGCCGAAGTCGCTCCATTTTCATGTCGATTCCAGCCCAACCCTGTGGGAAACCGCAACGCCTCTATCGGTTAAATCGCAGAAAAATCAAAGACCTCAGAATTCCATCAGGTAAACATTCGGACGACATCAGGACTGCGGCCCACGGGTTGATCGAGCATCGGTGCCACGGCCAACGCCGTGTTTCACATGCATTCACGACAACGTAACGGAGCGCACGAAGATGACAATAAAAACAATCACGCGAGCAATGACCGCTTGCCTTAGCCTGACGATAACCGCCGGCCTAGCCTTGGGGGTTTCAATGGAGGCGTCTGCGGGAGACGCCAAGAAACACAAAAAGCAGCGAGTGTTTACCGAATACCTCCGCCCATCGACCGGATTCAACTCCGACTGCAATCGACCGGTGTTCGATTTGCCAGCACCGTTACCAGCGGGTCTGCATTTTGACTTTATCGGGTTGCATGACCCGAGCGTCAGCCCAGGGATGCCGGACAACGACGCGTTGCCGCTGAGCGCTGTCGATTGCGAGAGCGACGCCAATCGCGAGGTAGCAACAACGACCAACGTTGAGTTTCGAACCGTCAACGGGTTTCCTGATGTCGATTCGCGTCTGAAGAATCGCCGGAGTAACGAGGTCCCGACTGCGGCGCTGCTGGATGGCACGCGAGCGGCGCTGCCACCCGAGGGCGCATTGGGTGCCCCGTTCCCGCCTACCCTCAGCCAACCGGCCGGTCCGATGTCATTGGGCGAGTTCCGGAATGTGAGTGGTGAGATGAAACTCCGATGCAGAAAAGATGGTACGGCGAAGGTTCGCCTAATAGTCGATGGCTATCGGCCCAACGCGCTGATCACGGTATGGGCTGTTTGGTTTGCAACACCCCCAGGCGCGCCTGGTCCGCAGATCGTGCCGTTGCCGTTTGGTGGTGTCCCGAACGCTGTGCCGATCAACAGGCACGGCCGAGGTGTGTTTGTGCGAGAGCTTGGCTACTGTCCGATGGACGTTCAGGAAAACGGGGACCGGCTGCTGGTTCTCGATTTGGCGGAACACTGGGATGGCGCGACCTACGGCGCGTTACCGGAAGAGCCGTTCACTTTGTTCAACTTCCTTGAGAACCCTCAAGACCCCACGTCAGTATTTACGAGCCACATCGGTGGCACAGTCACGCTGAACCGTGGCGTCTTTCCGATGGCTCTGGATTAATTGCCGGGGAGGGCGGCGGGAGTCGCGTCGCTCTCCTTTTCTTTCAAGACATCGCGCAGTCCTAGTCGCCCGAGAAGAACTTCGCGATCAGATCGTGGAAGACATCCTGAAATTGCTGATCCGGGTCGACGAGATCGACCACCTTGGGCCACATCTGTACACCTTGCGCGCTATTGATGAAGACGATGCCGCCGTTGCGGGTTGCGGGCTGGTAGTAGCCGATTGCGCCTTCGCTGCGATCATTGCCGCCATGGTGCACGGTGATGCCATCGTCATACCCAAACACGAACCAGCCGATGCCGTGACCGTACGGCGATGGGCACGGGTCAACCGCATCCTCCGCACATCCCCAGATCTCGTTGTCATCCATCAGGGTTGCAACTTTCGATCGTTCGGCAGCAAACGTTTCGCTGACATCATCGTTATTCATGACCGCGACCAGAAACGCAGCGTACTCCTCGACCGTCACGAACAAATCGTCTGCGGCGCTCCAGTAGTCCGTCTCAAACTCATGCTCGTCGACGAAAGCACCGGACGGATCAACGGGGCGAACGACATGCTTCCGAGTCTTTGCAATATCGTGTGAATTGGTCGTGTTGGTCATACCGATTGGGTCGAACACATGCGCGCGGACGATCTCTGGAAACGGTTGGCCGAGTTTCTCTTCCAGGAAGCGAGCGAAGATCCGAAAGCCTATGCCAGCGTAGTGATAATTGCCGTTGGCTGGTTCATCGATGAACGCGAGCTTGCCGTCTTCGTACAAAAACGGCCAGTTGAGGAATCCCGCCTGATGCGTGAGCAAGATTCGCGGTGTTAACTGCTCGTGTCTTGGATCGTCGGCTATGTCGGGATGGATGAAGTGCGCCGAAATCGGCTCGTCCAGATCGATCAGTCCTTTCGAAGCTAACCGTAAGGCGACCTCGGCCGTGATGGATTTGTTGACTGAGGCGGTGTTGAACAGGCTCTGTGCACTCGACGGCACACCGGTCGACTCTTCGCCGTAGTATCCGGTCCACACTAACTCGCCATCGCGGATGATCCCGATGCCGACGGTGGCCGCATTGAACTCATCCATGAGTTCTGTGACGCGTTGTTCGACGTTGTCTGGCGGTGTGTAGCTTGTTTCGCTAGCGCAAGCGCAAACTGCCAACCCGGTGAGTGACGCGATGAGCCATCGAACGCCACTCAGCCGGTGTGGATGGTCATTGGTGGCACGTCGCTGCATATCGCTCTCCCGGATGGACATTTGTTCAAAGGATCTTGTTGCTCGATCCCTTGCTCGAAGGTCTCCCAGTTTTCGGCGTTCTTCGCATGTCCAGACACCAACCAGTCGACACCGAGCCCTGATGCGCTGACGATAGCATGCAACTCCACAGCAGAGGGTTGAATGCGGCTCGGTCCTTGTTCGAGAAGGGCGTGGTAGTGACCGTCCTGAAAAAGCGTTTTGCTGGGCTCGGCGTACACAAACAAAATATCCGACGCGTGACTGGTTGACCCGAGAACAAATCTTAGCGGGCCAAGCCGATCTCCGTCGCCGACGACTAACGTATCGAGATCATCGAAGTCGTCACGCTCTGCTCGTAGATACTTTTCGGTTTCGGGGCTGATGACAATCGTGGCGCCAAGTGTGATGGCCTCGTCCAACCCGTCGATATGTTCGGAATGATGATGTGTCAGGACGACATGGCTCATCGGCAGATCCGACCCTGCTTGTGAGTTCGCCGCGGCTAAACGGTCCGGCAAGCCAGCGAAGCCATTGACGACCATCCAGGCCTCGTCGTGCAGCGCGAACAATGAGTAATCCTCTTGTCCAACCTGATAGGCGCCGTTGCCGAGCGCATCCGCCGTCATCTCTGACTGGTCGACCATCGGTGATGGTGGTTCCAGACCGTTTTCGACCATGATGTTGCTCGACACGTCGCTATTGAATTTCATGTGGATCTTGCTCGCGTACTCGACCAGTGTTTCACCGAGGTAGACGCGCAGTTCGCTGGCGAACGTGATGCCGCTTCTTGATTCAAACGAGTCGAAGATCAAATTTACGGTACCGATTTCGCGTTGCATGACACCGCGTTTGATCAGACCGGAATCGCGCGATACGTAGATTTCAATCTTCTGACTATCCGGGATGATTTCAAACGCGAGGATGTCGAACGACTCGCCCCGATAGATTCGCTCGCCGAGCCATTCGATTTCTGGTGGTTCGGTTGCAAGAAAGTAGGCCATCAGCAGATCGCTGCTTCGATAGTCTACGTTGAAGAAGTCGTAGTAGCGGCGCTCGTCATTGCGCTGAACCGTCATGTTGAAATAGTCGATGATCGCGCCGCCCGCGTCGTCGATCACGTATCGGTTGTGATAAACATTGCCGTTCTGATCGATCCAGCGTTCGACACTGCCGGTTTTGTCTTTTACGTCAAAGTGCTTGTGGTGCCGGTCATGAACAAACTCAACGAAATCGGCTGTCTGCCCCTGGCCAGGCCAAGCCAATCGTCGGTCTGCCCAGGTTTCAATCGACTGTAGCGCCAGCAGCGTCTCGCCACCGTAGCGCTCAGTGATTCGGTCGAGCACGCTTTGCACATCAGGCGTCAGCTTCGCTTCCGATTGCGCAAGGGTCTTGGAGGCCATGGTTGCCACCACAACCAATCCTAGACAAAAGCCGATAAGGCCAGGTTTGAGCTGCGTCATGTGATCGATCCTCGTCAGTGTTTTGCGGAATGACTTAGTTCGCCATGAACGAGTCAACGAAGCCTGCGGATTTCGCGAAAAAGCTGACGGATTCTTATCCGACAGGCAAACTAAGGCCGCGACCACGACGACCAATGAAGAGTTTGGTGGACTTCACGCGCGTGTGGTTGGATGCCAGATTATCTGGAACAGTCCATAGCGAATTGGCGAAATTGGTAACGAGATGAACGAGATCTTTTAAAAACCTGATGCCGATGTTGAGGGCCAGGTTTCCGTCGGGAACGAAGCGGGCAGCATCCTAGATCGCAGTGCGGTGGCCCGCGCCAAAACGACGGTCGTAGTAGGACCGTACTTCGAGCTAAAAATCGAAGAAGGTTGAGTCAGTTTCGATTCTGTAAACGCTTCGCCCACCGCAGCATCCACCAGCCGAACAGCAGGTTGATGAGAATCCGAAAAGGAAAATAAAGGAGGGCCGGAAGCTCAAAAAGCCAATCGACCAGTCGATCGGGCGCCAAGGCGTATCCTACGGACTTCAGCCAATAAAGAAACGACAGGTGCGCGCGAAGATGCGCATCGACGGTCATGTTCCAAGCAAGTGTCGGCGTCGTCGCAATTTCCCACGCTGCGAGCACGGTAATTGCGCTATCAAGAATCGCACCGACAGCACCGGCCCATGCGAGCACCACCAGAACTCTCCGGCGTCGGCCGCTTTCATCGTGTGACATGGCTTATATGATGCGACTGTTAATATCACTTTGCACAGGTTTTTCCAGCTCCCAACCCCTGCGCCTTCTATTTGGACGAGCGCGTCGATTTGGGTTTCCGCACATGAGCTTCGCGAATGCGAGTTTCGGCTCTCTTGGAGTGTGCAATCAATAACTAAGAGAAGGCGGAACAAGACTAGAGCTTCTTGGCGCGTTCAATTCGACGGATCAGTCTCTCGCTGCTACCTGCTGGCCCATTCCCTGCTGTCGCTTCCTTAACCACTCCATTCGTTTGTGACTGCCGAGGAAGCCTTCGTCGCACCGATCGCCGCAAACGGAGCGAAACAGAATCTCAAGGGCGGCAAGCTCTGGTACGTCTGCATTGTGTTCAAACCAGATGTACTGGTTGTTCACAATTGACAGGAAGGAGACCATCGTTCCATCTAAGCAGTAAAAGACGTTTTCGGTGGGGTCGCGATCAAACACGCCAATAGTGTAGACCTCGCGCACAAAGTCTGTGTACATGGTCGGCGAAATTGTTCTCTCGAACGACTCGAGCACGGGTGGTGCGCCGGCTGGCCAGTAGTACGTTTCTGCTGACACCTCAGCGCCGGCTTCAGAGGGCGTTACTGTAATCACCGAAGAGTTCCCGAACGATTCCGAAATCACCAGGCGGAACTCCCCTTCCATTGTTATGTCCGGGAAAAAATATCGCTCCCCGGGTTCCATGTACGCGTCTTCATCTGGCAACCACCTCGGGGCGTAACCCACTGACCAGATATTGGACACATAGCTGAAACTCACTAGCGTTGCGAATAGCACTAGCGACACGATTGCTATATTCCACCGGGTGTTCATGGTCCAAGACTCGCATTTTTCTTGGTGTCTTGGCTAGTTCGAGATCTCGTTGAACATCGGTTTGAAGACCAATGTTGACTTCATGATCCAGACGGAACGGTGCCACATCGCTATCATAGTGACTCACCAAGTCGCCGAAACACCCATCGAATCATCCAGGCCCGCCGGAATCTCGTCATGAGCGATATCTACAACGCACCCGAATCCAATGTCGACGGTCGGCGGACGCCGCAGTTCGCGTCTGGCGTTCTGCGTGTCGAGACAGACCTGACTCGCAAGGACCTCGTGCGATTCAACCTTTCCAAGCTATTCCGCCATCGGTCGAACCTGAATTTGTTTTTGATGATCTTCGTCGTAATTTTCTTCATGACAGCGCTTGAGGCACTTGGGAGTGAGGGTGACACCAATTGGTTGAAGCTAATTGCTTTGGTTGGGCTGGCTAGCGCAGGTGGATTTGCCGTAGCGTATCTTATTGGTTTGTTGTTCGTGGTTTTCTCGGCAAGTGCCGCGACTGGCACGCTCGGTCGTCATGTTTTGATTATTGAAGACGATGGATTTCGTGAGCAAACCGAGGCAAACGACTCACTGCACTATTGGCGCGCAATCCGAAAAATTGACAAGAGTTCCTATGCGATCACGGTACAAGTGAACTCTTATCTGTTTCATGTGATTCCGCAGCGTGAATTTGAGTCTGCTTCGGATTTCGAAACCTTCTACGCCGAATTGATGCGTCGATTCGAGGCGGCGCAATGAGTGGAGTCTTTCGAGCCGTCTGCGCAGAGCTTGATGATCGTCTCCACCGCTACCAGATCATCGAGAATGGAGGGTGTGTTTCCTTTGGGAGCGCGTTTCAGTTGTTACGAGATGATCCACAGTTTCGTTCGATCCTGATTGCTGCCCTCGTCGAGTCGCCATTCTCTGCCTACCGCTGGGAGACGCCGTCGGTCACGCGTGAGACGGCGGATCGTGACTTCGAGTTCGTTCTGTTGGGTGCGCCCGGGCTGAAGCGGGCGCCAGATCCATCGGTTTTCGCTGAGCACTTCAAGGCAGATGTCGAGCGATCGGTCGTCGCGTTCGAGAATCTCGGCGGCGACGCGATGATGGTGGTGCCATGCCCCGTTGGAGACAGCTCGAAGTACTGCCATCTCGCGGACTTTGTTCGCACGGCGCCGCAGGCGCAGGCACATGCGCTTTGGCAAGCGGTCGGTGAAAAGGCGTCCGCAAGGCTGAGTCACCGTCCCATGTGGATCAACACGGCGGGCGGCGGCGTGGCATGGTTACACGTACGGATGGACTCAACACCGAAGTACTATCATCATGCGCCTTACCGGCTTTAGTACTTCAAAGAGTCCGAAGGAGACATTGGAGTTACATTCGCAGGTACAAGTCATTGATGGCGAGGAAGCAACATGATGCGTTTGGCAGAGTGGGACCTTTCCGAGGGTGACGATGCCCATCGGATTGAGCTTTACTGGGGTGATCTTTCAGACCTTCCTGACCAGCATGCTGTGGACGTTTTAGTAGTCTCAGCATTCCGCAATGACTATATCCCAACGCCGGGCTCGCTGATTGGTGCGCTACAGCGCAATGGGATCTCAGTCTATAACCTGTCATTCGCGAAGTCCTATGACCTGCGAGACGAATTTTCGTGTTGGTTATCTCAGCCTGTTGGTGTGCGTGCGTTCAAGAGGATTCTGTGTATTGAGTCAGGGTGGCGCGGCGCACCCCCTGAGGTGGCAGACGATTTGTTTCGAGCGCTCGCGCCGACCTCTCTGACGAATATCCCAACACAGTCCGTCGCAATGCCGCTGATCGGCGCCGGCGACCAGGGCTACGATGACGCTCAGATGTTAGAAGCAATAGTCATGGCTGCGGTCGGATGGTTTCGAAGGGGAATTTCGATCGAAGTGCTGAAAATTGTTGCCTACGATTCGGAATCCGCCAAAAAGGCGAAATCTCGTTTTCTTAAGCTAAAAGGGGCGGGTATACCCGATGCGCGCGAACAGAATGAGTGGGATGTTTTTCTGAGCTACTCCAGCTCGGATTCGACTGCGGCAGATCGAATACAGACAGAATTGGTGAGACAATCTTCTGAGATTCGTGTGTTTCGAGATCGACAGTCACTTCAGAAAGGTGCGAGTTGGTTGATGCAAGTTGCGTATGCGCTTGACTCCTGCCATACGGTTCTCGCGCTTTACACTCCAGAGTATTGGTCGAGTATGGTGTGTAAGGACGAGTTATCGGCCGCCTACGTTCGACAGACTCGTGCGAACCGACAAGTCCTCTTTCCAGTATTTTACCGACATACTGATATACCTTCGTTTTTTCAGGCTTTGCATTATGTGGACTGCCGCGAAGCAGACCATCGAAAACTATCGGCCGCTTGCAAGACGATCTGCGATGATGTGATGGGATAAATTTATAGACACTGACGCTCGCTAGAGTAGCCTGACTTTGGAGTAAGACTTTCACCATGATTAGGGGAATCAATCACGTCACACTCGCGGTTACCGAACTGGATCGATCAATTTGGTTCTATGGGACGGTGTTGGGAATGCGCTTGGTATCTAACCATGAGGATGGCGCATACCTTGAAGCCGGTACTCTGTGGCTTTGCTTGTCAGTGGATCCAAACGTCGCACGTCACGAAAGGTTGGACTACACGCACATCGCGTTCGATATCGATAAGGAACACTTCGAGGAGTTTGCCGCCAAGCTCAAAACAAACAACGTGCGCGTCTGGAAGCAGAATCGCAGCGAGGGAGAGTCTGTGTACTTTCTGGATCCCGACGGTCACAAGTTGGAGCTGCATGTGGGAACCCTCGCTTCGCGTCTGGAGGCGATGGGGGCTGCCGGGAGATCCGAAAACGAGTCTAATAAGAGAGTTAATCAATGCAGTCGATAGGAAAGATCTCGCTTCTCGCTGTTAGTGTGTTCGGCATCCTGCTCTACGGGTTTTTCCTCGCGGCTACGTTTGCGGACAAGACGTGGATCGAGAAGGTGGGTACGGAATACATCGACTATCAAGTCAGAGGTCGGGTGAACCAGACGGTCGATGCGATCGAGCCACAGAGTGGCGATTCGTTGTTGAAAAACGCTGCACGGGAGCTCTTCGAGCGTAACGAAGCGAAAATTGAGTTGTACAAGGTTGCACTGAAAGAAGAGTTAGCAACCAAACTTCTGGATGCGCTCGCTGAAATTCGAGACTTGTCATGTGAGTGCCGGAAGTATCTGGAAGAGACCGCCGCAGATTTCTTCAACGTTTCTATCGCGGATCTCACGGCTGCGAACGCGCGAATTACCTCGTTCATCCATTCATCCTATGCGTCGGTCATCCGTGATCTGCAACGCGACTTTCGAATTTTCGCCGGATCGAACCTGGCTGCGTTTCTGATCCTGCTAGCGATTCTGCTGGCCAAGTCTCGAGCAGCCGTTCACTTGATGCTCCCGGGTGCAATGCTCGCGTTGTCGGCGCTGCTGTGTAGTTACTTCTACTTGTTCAAGCAAAACTGGTTCATGACGATCGTGCACGGCGACTACGTCGGTTTTGCGTATCTCGCGTGGCTCGGCGTCGTGTTTCTGTTCCTGATCGACATCGTCATTAACCGTGGTCGGATCACAGGTCAAATTATCAGTTCCGTCTTTAATGCTTTTGGGTCAGCGTTTCCGGTGGCGCCGTGTTAGGAGACCGCTTAACGAAATCCTAGCGATCGTTAGACCTCGCTATGACGCGCCCGAAACTCGGTCGGCGTCATTCCGGTGCGCTCTTTGAACGCCTTGTTGAACGTCGACAATGACTTGAAGCCATGATCCAGCGCTAAAGTCAGAACCGGAACCTTGGGACTGTCGGGGCAGACCAGTGCAGCCTTGATGGCATCGATCCGATAGTCGTTCAGAAACTGACTGAAATTTGGATAGCCCAAGGTCGAGTTGATCAGATGGCGGAGTTGGTGCTGCGAGACGCCGATCCGTGCACTCAATTTGGCGATGGTCAAATCCGACTCTCGAAAGGCGGCGCCTTCGGTCATCGTTTCCAACAACCGAATTTTCAGCGCTTGCTCTTTGTCTGTCAGAGCTTTGTTTGGCGCATCCACCGAGCGGCCGAACGCGACGGCGTCTCTACCGAAACGCAGCATCCAGACGGTGCCCCAGGTGATCGCGATCCAAATCGACAACATCTTCAGTGTGCGCTTATCAACCGCAAGTTGATCGTTGGGCAACGGATCGGTAAACGCAGCGACCGCTGCGACAATGGTGATCAGCACGACAAAGTAGACTCGAGAAGCACGGCGCTTGACCAACAGATCGTCTGTTCGGCCGCGCAAAGTGTTGTAGCAGAGATGCAGCATCAGCAGGACCGATGTGGTGCTGATCGTGATCAGCACGGGCATTGGCAGCATCGGCAGTGGCAGCACCAGTCGCAACCGCAAATAAAAGATAGGCAACGAGTAAACGACGCCTACAACCATGTGGTACCACCGAAGCTGAAACCGATCGTCGAAGAGTGACAAAGCGAACAGCCAGACGAAAACGAGATGTGGTACGTCAACAAAGCGCACCACTAGATAGATCGGTTCGGGCGGTGTCAATGGCTCGGGCAGGTATCCCATGAACAATGCGGCAACACTGATGCATGAGAGCACCAAGTACGGCGTGCTGCGCCACTGCCGGTGATCGCGCCAGACGGTGTAGCCGAGCAGCGCCAGCATGCCAACACCTGAAAATCGAAACAGCGCATCAACGAATAGCATGGCAGTTAACCTGATCGTCCGACATGAGCGCCCGTTGCGGGAACCTGCCTCGTCAGACTACCTCGCCCGCGATAGGTTCACACCAATGGTTAGACGCCGCTGTCGATCGATTTCGCGACTTCCATCTTCACTTTGGAAATCGACGGGATGCCGGGTGTTGCATTGTGACGTCGAACCAGCCCGTTGATCTGGTTGAGCGAGGTCAGCATTGCATGCATCAGGATCAGAAAATTCGACTGGTTGAGCGTGACGAGCGCATCGCCATCAAGCGTTCTGAGTTTATCCTCGTCGATGGTGTGCAGGCCGGTGATCGTTTGCGGCTCTCGTCCGATGAAGTCGAGCGTGATGTCGACTGGCTTGAGCAGTCCACGTGATTCGATATCGGTCAGGAATTTCTGGGTCAGAGCCGCTTGTCGGATATCGTCTTCCAGAAGTGCCGTGACGCGCTTGAGATAGTCCGACGGCTCGCCGCTCTCAAGGTACAAAGGCTCACCGTCGCCTTCCGTGAAATCGCCCCCTTCCGGGTCGATGCCGACAGCGTAGCCTTTCTCGTCGTCTGCGGCCATCAAATAAATCGGGTGGCACTGCACCAGGATCGGGATCCAGGTCGCCTGCCAGCCATCCTTGCCGACAAACAGATTGCCCTCGGGCAGGAAGCTCGTCACCGCTGACAGCGTCCATCGGCCAGTGTGATGATTTCGATTGATGAACACCGGCATGCTGGCGCTGGCGTGCCCGATTTCGTTGGCGCGCATCGTAATGACGTGCTGCTTGCTCGCAAATCTTGTCGCGCATTCGTTCGACGCGCGCAGTTTGCCGTGTTGCTCGAAGTTGAGCGGACTCAGTGTCGCCATGACGGTTATCCTCTTGCGGCGTCAGGCCGCGGCCAGCCAGCGATTGATGTACTCGCGGTGGCTTGGTAGCTGTTGCAGCATCTGTTGTGTCAGTTGCCGATTACGTTCGATGATCCGCGACGCCTGATCGCCGTCGCGCAGCAAGTGCGATTGTTGTCGGAAATCCGGACGAAACCCCATGCCGTAGGCGACGTACTGATAGCTCGCTGCCGGAAACAACTCCGCCGCACTCTCGAAGTCGCTGCGAATCGGACCGCGATGCGACCACAGCGCAAGGTCCTCGCGCAGGCTATCGGGCATGCCTTTCGGATCAGCATGCGCCTGCCAGTAGGGCTCGGGTCGCTCGGTCAAACAATAATGCAATTTTAGAAAATCGATGATGCGGCGCCAGCGATAGTCCATCTGTTCGTTAAACCGTCGGGCCGTGATCGGCATGATGTCCGAACTTGCCGGTAGTTGCTCGGCGACGTAACGCGCGGCGATTTCAATAAGCATGATCGCCGTGGCCTCCAGAGGCTCAACGAATCCGCCCGACATGCCGACCGCGACGCAGTTTTTGCGCCAGTACTCGGCGCGGTGGCCCGAGCGGAAACCGATCTTGCGAAATTCCAGGTCCTTGGCCGCCGGTCCGATGTAGGCGCGAAGGTTCGCGGCGGCTTCATCGTCACTCAAAAACTCGCTGGCGTAGACGTGCCCGACGCCGCGGCGGTGCGTTAAGCCGATGTCCCAGATCCAGCCAGCATTCTGCGCGGTCGCGACGGTGTGGCACGCAATTGGCGCATCGTCGGTCGGGTAGGGCACATGCACGGCGAGCGCCGAGTCGTTGAACAGATATTCATCGGCGCTCAGGAACGGGACATCCAGAGTTTTGCCGAGCAACACACTCGCAAAGCCGGTGCAGTCGATAAACAAATCCGCAGTCAGTTCGTCGCGCTGCTCGAGTTTCACCGCGCGAATGCTGCCGTCGTCGTTAAGCTCGACGCCGGAGACGGTGTCGACAACGTGCGTGACGCCGAGGTTATCTCGGCAATGGTGCTTCAACAGGTCGGCGAGTGCACCCGCATCGACATGGTAGGCATAGTTGCACTGCGCTTCATATTCGCGCTCGCCCAACGAACGTGGCGCTAGACCCGCCTCGCAAACGTGTTGCTGCCAGTTGGAGGCCGTCGCGAACTCCGCGACATCATCGACGTACGGCGCAAGATCGATCTTGCCGTAACCGAGCGGCACCGTGAACGGATGGTAGTAAAAGTCGCCCGTGCCTTGCTGCCAGCCGACGAACTTGCCGCCCTGCTTGAATGCAGCATGACAGGTTCGAAACACGTCATGCTCCTTGAGACCAATTCTCCGCAGCGTCTGGCGCATGGTCGGCCAGGTGCCTTCGCCAACACCCACGGTCGGGACATCGGATGATTCGACCAGTGTGATTCGCGGTCCGCTGCCGTCATCGGTTTTGTGGTGCGCAGCAATGATCGCCGCGGACAGCCAACCCGCCGTGCCGCCACCAACGATCAAAATGTCGCGTATCGAACCTTGCATCAACTCCCCCCGAGTGAGTTCAGATGATCGCAAAAAAAAGCGGCCCGCGATACTGGTTCGCGAGCCGCTCCGTTCGACAATGACTCGTCAGCGAATCACTCGCTGAGAGTTATGTCAGCACCGCCTTAGAACGCGGCGCGCACCCCCACTGCAAAGCGTGAGCCGTTGTCCTCGATGGAGTAGATCTGATTCGCGAAGCGGCCGGTTTGAATCAGCTCCTCTTCGGTAATGTTGATCCCTTCAAGGAACACGGTGATGTTGTCGTTGACGTCGTAGCTTGCGCTGATGTCCCACTGACCGAAGGTTTCGGTGTTGATGGGTTCACCGTTGAAGCCGTTGTCGATCTGACGCAGGAAGCCTTCCCGGTTGTTAAACGCCAGACGTGCCTGCCAGCGATCGCGTTCGTAGAACAGAATGATGTTCTGCGAGTCGCCAAGACCTTCCAGAGCGAAGCTCTGTGAGGTGTCGCTGCCCAGTGCTGCATCCGAGTCAACGATCGTAGCGTTGGCCGTGAAGCCGAAGCCGTTCTCGAAGACGTGCGTCAACGCGATTTCGTAACCGGTCACACGAGCAGACTCACCGTTCTGCGGACGCGTCACGCGGTAGATTTCGTTCTGACCGTTCAGCTCTTCGGTGGTCGCAACGACGTCCAGTCCCGGCTGGTTCGGATCGAGTACGACACCTGGATCACACAGCGGTGAGCTTGCACAGCGGAAACCCTCATCGGCGCTACGATTGAACAGCGTAAACGTCTCGTCGCCGGTCAGTGTCGTAATGAAATCTTCGATTTCTTTGTTGAACACTGCGAACGAGAAGGTGCTGAGGTCGTTGTAGTACCACTCGTACGAAATGTCCCAGTTCTGCGAACGGAAAGGTTGCAGGCCTGGGTTACCACCGGCTGCGGCAAGGTTCTGACGTCGCGGCTCGCCGAAAGTGGTTGCCGGAGACATCTGTGCCATGGTCGGACGCGTTACCGAGTCATACGCCAGGAAGCGCAACACCATGTCGTCGCGAATATCGAGACGCGCGCTGATGGTCGGTAACAGGTTCGCGTAGCTGTCGCTGCCGGTGATGTCCGTAGCTGGGCCCAACACGTTCGAGAACAGCGTCAGGTCAGTGGTCGGAACAACGTCGGCGATGAAGCTCTGGACGGCAGACACTTCAACATCGGTTTGCGCGTAGCGTGCACCCATGTTGACGGTGACCGGCATGTCTTCGATCGAGAAGTCGAACTGGAAGTCGAAGTACAGACTCGTGACGTCTTCTTCGATGTTGTAGCGGTTATTCTGCAGCGTTGGCGTGATCGGGTTGCCCGAATCTGCCAGGAACTGCACGTACGCATCACCGTCGTAGGTGTAGAACGTGTCGATCAGACCGCCGAAGAAGTTGTTCGCCTGGAATGGACGGAAGTCGATCGTGCCGTTCGGTGCCGGCGTGCCGTAGCCACAGAACGCACACTGCGAAGCGAAGACCTGGAATTGCGATTTCTCGCGCATCTGATGGTACAGACCAAATCTTGCCTGGCTGAACACGCCCGCGTCCGCATCGAACACGAAATCGGCTTTCAGCTCGGTGATTTCGTCTTCATCGGTCGGCTGGTTGCCCTGCTCGTTGTAGTGCAGTCGCGACAGCGTCGGATCCGGCAACGCGCCGTTGCCGAAACCGTCATGTGTCACCGCTGGCGTACCGCCGGTGCCGTCGAACTGGTAGTTGTTGATGATGCCAACAACGTTGAACCGATCCTGTCCGGCGCGATCGTTTTCCGCGGTGGACGTAAATGCATCGAACGTGGCTGATAACTGATCGTTGATCTGCCAATCAGCGTTCAGGCCGAACCCTGAGTTTCGGATATCGCGGCGGTTACGTGTTGTGGATACAAAGTCCGTTGCCGGATCACCCGAACCCTGGTGCAGATCGATGCCTTGGGTAAAGCTGATCAGCGTGTTGGTGGCGGGGTCCAGGACGCCACTGCCGACGCGGTCTGGCTCAAACCAGGAGGCGAGATCGGTTACCAGTGAGTCGACCTGGAACTCGGTGTAGAAACCATCGAATGTCAGTGTCAGCTCGTCGCTGGGTGCCCACTGCAGTGTGACCGCAGCGTTGGTCCGCTCACGTTGCTGGTTGTCGACGATTTGGTCCCAGTTACGCGGAATGAACGCGTTCGAGAACAAAACACCGTCGTTTCGGTTCGAGATCGTTTGACCGGGACGCCAGCCGGCGGTGCCGATCTGGTTGATCTGAACGTCACGCTCCTGGTAGCTCAAGGAAACGAGAGCACCGAAGGTGTCGTCCGCCCAGGTGTTGCTGGCGAGCAGCGCAATCTGAGGTGCGGTTTCTTCCGACAGGCTTTCGTACATGCCTTTGACTTCAGCACGCAGCTGTCGACCCGGTTGGTCGAGCGGGCGCGCTGTTGTCAGGTTGATCGTCGCACCGATGCCGCCTTCCTGAAGGTTTGGCGTGGACGACTTGTAGACATTCGCACCTGAAATCAGGTTGGACGAGAACACGTCGAAGTTGAACTCGCGGCCACCACTTTCTGTGGCGATCTGACGACCGTTCACCAATACGGTGTTGAACTGCGGTCCAAAGCCGCGAACGGTGACCTGTTGGCCCTCACCGCCATTCCGGTCGATCGAGACGCCGGTGATCCGTTGCAGTGATTCCGCGACGTTCAGATCCGGGAACTTACCGAGATCCTCTGCCGAGATCGCATCAACGATGCCGTTGGAGTTTCGTTTGATGTCCGAGGCGCGTTGCAAACTGCCTCTCAGGCCGGTAACGACGATCTCTTCGAGCACATCGTCTTGCGCGACTGCGACTCCGGTTGAGCCTGTAGCCAGTGCTGTCGATACAGCAGCGGCGAGCGCGGTTTTGCGCAGAGCCCTGGAAGCGGGCTGTCGGTCACTCATACTTATCCCCCCGTATGACGTGTAAATCAAATTGTCCAGGCGCGCGGACAACGTAGTTGCTGCCACGCCGCAGCGAGAAGCTAAAGAACTCAGCTCGGAATGTAAAGTTTTGCGATGGTTCCGTTTGAAATAAACGATCCAAACGATTGGCAAAAATTTCGCGAAGGATGTTGCTGCGACGCAACTTAGACGTGTCAGATCGCTGAGCCGTAGCCTGCAATAAAGGTCAAAGGGAGTTCGACATAGTAGGTCGAGCGATCAATTTGTACGGCAAGTCGAAGGCGATCCTCCTCATTGTCGCCGGATCCAACGTCAACCCACCACACGTCAGAATCGAGGCGAGCCGGCTCAAAGGCGCGCTCTTGGTCAAATCCATTCGTGGTATTGCCCCTCGCTGCCATTGCCCGGCTCACGGGGTGAGATGCGGTCATCGACAGTTCGCCGTCGCTGGACTCAGCGCGGAGCGTGATTTGAATCTCGCCATTGGATAGATCGCAGATGCCACTCGCGTAACGGCAGTTGGACTTGCCGATCAGTTCATACGCGGCACCGGGTTCGGCGGCATGCGGTTGCTCACCGACCATCCGATCGACGGCGAACCACGCGATGATCGACAGCACCGGCGCGACCAACATCGCGATCACAACGTGCTTGTTCTTCCACATGAGGATCTCCCGGTGACGGGGAGATCAGCGTTAATGCGCTGACCTCCCCGCACAAAACGGAACGCTTAGTGATCCGCGACCGCGTCTCCGGCGCCTGCCGGCACTCGGATATGCTCAACGAGATCCTGTACTGACTGCGGTGGTGCGGCAGTCATTGCGGACACCGAGAATGCGACGGCGAAGTTAACCATCGCACCGACAGCGCCGAACGCGTTCGGCTCGATGCCGAAGAACCAGTTCGGAGACAGGTCACCGAGGAACGCGGTGCTCTGCACGAACATGATGCCTTTGTGTTGGAATACGTACAGCAACGTCACGCCGATACCTGCCAGCATGCCGCAGATCGCGCCCTGCTTGTTCACGCGCTTGGAGAAAATACCCATCATCAACGCTGGGAAAATCGACGACGCGGCAAGCCCGAACGCGAGGGCCACTGTCCCCGCCGCGAAATCAGGGGGATTGAATCCAAGATAGCCAGCAGCGGCAATGGCACCAGCCATCGCGATGCGACTCGCCATCAGTTCCTGCCGTTCCGTGATGTCGGGTTTCAGTACACCTTTTAGCAGGTCATGAGAAATCGCTGAGGAGATCGCCAGCAGCAGACCGGCTGCAGTCGATAGCGCGGCGGCCAGACCACCCGCAGCGACCAGCGCAATGACCCAATTCGGCAGTCCGGCGATTTCCGGGTTGGCGAGGACCATGATGTCGTTGTCCACTTTTGTGAGCTCATTGACATTGCTGTCAGCCGAGTACTGGATCCGACCGTCACCGTTCTTGTCCGTGAACTCGAGCAACCCAGTTTGCTCCCAGTTGCGCACCCACTGTGGGCGCTCTTCATAAACCATGTACTCCCCGGCGGATGGCTCAATCGTATTCATCAGGTTCAAGCGGGCCATTGCAGCAACCGATGGGGCGGTCGTGTACAGGATGGCGATGAATACCAGCGCCCATCCTGCCGAGCTACGCGCATCTTTCACCTTGGGCACCGTGAAGAAGCGAATGATCACGTGCGGCAAGCCCGCCGTGCCGATCATCAACGACATCGTGTACATGAACATGTTGGTGAGGCTGATGCGTGCGTTGGTTGTGTACTCTGCGAATCCAAGATCTCGGACAACCGCGTCAAGCTTGTCAAGCAGGAACACGTCGGTGCCGACCATCGTCGATCCGAGGCCAATCTGCGGGATCGGATGACCGGTCAGATTGAGCGAGATGAAAATTGCAGGAATGGTGTAGGCCAGAATCAGCACGCAGTACTGAGCGATCTGCGTGTAGGTGATGCCTTTCATGCCGCCCATGACCGCGTAAAAGAACACGATCGCCATGCCGATGCTCAGGCCCACGTCGTAGTCGACTTCGAGGAACCGCGAAAAAGCGACCCCGATGCCTTTCATCTGACCGATGACGTAGGTCACCGAGGCGATGATCAAGCAAATCACAGCGACGATTCGGGCCGCTTTGCTGTAGTAACGATCGCCAATGAACTCCGGCACGGTGAATTTGCCAAACTTCCGAAGATAAGGCGCGAGCAGCATCGCGAGCAGAACGTATCCGCCGGTCCAGCCCATCAGGAATACGGAGCCGCCGTAACCCATGAAGGCGATGAGTCCTGCCATCGAGATGAACGAGGCCGCAGACATCCAGTCGGCCGCGGTCGCCATACCGTTGGCCACCGGGTGCACGCCGCCGCCTGCTACGTAGAACTCCTTGGTGCTGCCGGCGCGCGCCCAAACAGCAATGCCGATGTAAACGAGGAACGTGAATCCGACGACAATGTAGGTCAGTGTTTGAAGTGACATGGTTACGCTCCGCTACTCTTCTACGCCGTGCTTTTTATCGAGTTTTCCCACGCGGTAGGCGTAGAAAAAAATCAAAGCGACGAACACGTAGATGGACCCTTGCTGCGCGAACCAAAAGCCGAGCTTGTAGCCACCCAGTCGAATGTTATTCAGTGGCTCAACGAGAATGATGCCGAAGCCAAATGAAACGATGAACCAAATCACCATGCACAAACCCATGAGTTTGAGATTCGCGGTCCAGTAAGAATTTTTGTCAGACATTGTGCCCCCCGTCGACGCGCTGTTGTTCTGATCTGCAATGTAGCAAACGCTAGGCGACCAGCTATACCGACTTTAGTCGTAGACACGGCCCTCACTGCAGACACTAAAATCTACGAACTGCTCGCCGAGTTTTTGTCGAATACGTTAGTTCGACAGCTTATGGTTGGTTTGCGAATGCGTTAGCTCGGAGCGTGGCGAGGTAGTAAGCTGGGTCGCGCGCCGCGTCCAATGCGCCGGTGCGATGGGGACAGACGAGGGGGGGGGGCGATGCGTTGCTGAATGCATGGCTATTGTTTGTAGTGTGCGTCGGTTACGTCGGCGTGTTGTTCGCGATAGCGCGCTGGGGAGATCGTAACCTGCTACGTAACCGCTCTGCGCGGCTACGCGGCATCATCTACAGCCTGACGCTGGCCGTCTATTGTACGTCGTGGACGTTTTACGGTGCGGTTGGCAGCGCAGCCAGTACTGGCTGGCTATATCTGCCAATCTACCTCGGCCCTTTGTTGGTTGTGTTACTCGCGTGGCCGATGTTCGAGCGCATCATAGCGATCAGTCGACGGCAACGGCTGACGACTATTGCCGATTTCATCAGCGCGCGATATGGCAGATCCCGCGCACTAGGTGTGTTGGTCACGCTGATTGCGACGGTAGGCTCTGTGCCCTATATCGCTTTGCAACTCAAGGCGATCATCACCAGTTTTGAGACCGTCGTTGTAAAAACACCGGCGCTGGTTTCCGTAATTGATCCGGCGACATTGATCACTGCCGGACTCGCCTTGTTCGCCATCATGTTCGGTGCACGAAAAGTGGATGTCACTGAACATCATGACGGCATGATGCTGGCAATTGCGTTCGAATCGATCGTCAAGTTGATTGCGTTTTTGATGATCGGTGCGGTTGCGTGGTGGATGCTAAAGAGCGAAGGTGGCGTGACGGATGCTGCAGCAGCCTCCGGGACGTTTGCTATGGATCAACTGCCGGAGACATTCCTGACGCAGACGCTTTTGGCTGCTGCGGCGATCTTCTGTTTGCCGCGCCAATTCCACACGGCGGTTGTTGAAGCAAGAAGCGACGCTCGGACGTCTTTAGCCCGTTGGACGTTTCCGCTCTACCTTCTGTTATTCAGTATTTTGGTGATTCCAATCACCCTGGCGGGAGCGGGCCTGTTTTCCGCGTCACCGGTTTCCCCGGACGGCTACGTGCTCGCCATTCCGATGCAACTCGATAGTCCCGCGTTGACTACGTTCGCATTTGTTGGCGGTTTCTCGGCAGCGACCGGTATGGTGATCGTTGCCTGCGTGGCGTTATCCACGATGATTTCCAACGAGATTGTCCTGCCGCTTGTCGTGCGGTTCCGACCTGATGCGGGCATTGGAACGACGGACTATCCGAGACTGATCCTAAACGCGCGGCGTGTAGCGATCGTCGCGATTGCGTTTCTTGGATTGGCTTATTTTCGACTGGCTGGCGAGACGGCGGCCCTCGCGTCGTTTGGCTTGCTCGCATTCGCGGCTGCCGCGCAGTTCGCACCGCTGATGGTGCTCGGCGCGTATTGGTCGGGTGGACATCGACTGGCTGCTTTGGGTGGCCTCGCCGCTGGCTTTACGCTGTGGTGCTACACGCTGCTGCTCCCGGCGATCGTGCGCTCCGGAGTCGGGTCGGCAACGTGGTTGGACGCGGGCCTGTTCGGGTGGACCGCGCTGAGACCGGAGTCGTTGCTCTTCGACCTGGGTTGGCATCCCCTGACCCACGGGGTGGTCTGGTCGTTGGGTATCAACATCCTCGTGTTTGTCGGACTATCCATTGCGAAGCGCCCTTCACTCATCGAGAGAAGTCAGGCTAAGACTTTTGTTGGACTGCCCAACCCGCTTCTAGAGGATACCGCCGCGACCTCACCGGCGCTTTTGGTGAGCGATCTCGAAGCGTTGGCAGCACGATTTGTCGGTAGTGAGCACGCAAGGCGGTCGTTCGCAGAACTCGCATCGCGCCAGGATGTTGCCGACCACGGCGAGCGTCCTGCGGATATGCGGGCGCTTCGATTCACAGAGAAGCTGTTGTCCGGTGCAATCGGTGCTGCTTCCGCACGCGTTGTCGTCAGTACCGCATTGCGTAACAGCGGTAGCGATATCAGTGACGTCTTGATGTTGCTGGATGAGACCGGTGAGGCGATTCGATTCAACCGTACGTTACTGGAGGCCACGCTGGAGAACATGTCGCAAGGCGTCAGTGTGGTCGACGCCTCGCAACGACTGATCGGTTGGAACCGTCGGTATCTCGAGTTGATGAACTACAGCGAAGCGTTGGTCCATGTGGGTCAGCCTATTGCATCTCTGATCCGTCACAACGCGAAGCTAGGCAGGTTTGGCGACGAGCCCGTCGAGCAAGCCGTTAACAAGCGGTTAGCACTGTTGCGTGGCGGCAAGCCCTACACGTACGAGAGCCGCTTCTTTGATGGCAAAGTGATCCAGATTCGCGGTCAGCCAATGACCGGTGGCGGCTACGTGACGACCTACTCTGATGTGACCGCATTTAAGGACGCCGAGCGCGTATTGCTGGAATCGCGCGACGAACTGGAGCGGCGAGTGGAAGCGCGCACGGTGGAGTTGCACGAAGCCATGGCACAGGTCGATACCGCCCGCGAGCAGGCAGTTCGTGCCAACCGTTCAAAAACGCATTTCTTGGCAGCGGCCGCGCATGATCTGCTGCAGCCGTTGAATGCAACCAAGCTTTTCGCGGCGCTGTTGCAAGACAGTAGGCACACGATGGCGGACGAACAGCAAGTGCTGGTCGAACGTGTGGCGAGCGGCCTGTCCTCAGTGGAGTCACTACTCACGGCGTTGCTGGATATAGCGAAACTCGATACCGCTGCGCCGACGCCGAAACTAGAGGCGTTTCAAGTCAGCGAGTTGTTTCGGGAACTCGAGACGCAGTTCGCGCCGCAATTTGAAGATAAGGGGCTCGTGCTTCGCTTCGCGGCGACGAAGTCCTGGGTGCGAAGCGATCGCGCTCTGGTACGACGGATCTTGCAGAATTTTATCTCCAACGCGCGGCGGTATACGACAGACGGTGGTGTATTGGTTGGATGCCGCCGACGCAGCGGCAAGATCGCTCTGTCGGTTACTGATACCGGCTCTGGCATTCCCGAGGAACACCACGAAGCGGTGTTTGAGGAGTTTCGGCGCCTGCCTGGTAGTGATGCCAGCACCAAGCGCGGACTCGGATTGGGTCTTGCGATCGTTCGTCGCATCGCAATGCTGCTTGACCATCCGATCGCGATGCGGTCGGTCCCCGGCAAGGGCAGTACCTTTGAACTCGTCGTGCCTTCAGCGCCAGCAGAGCTTGCTTCGTCGGTCGAGAACGAGTCCGACCAACCACCGTCCACAATCATCAGCGAGCACGTGATCTGTGTCGACAACGAGCCGGACATACTCGATGCGATGCAGCGCCTGTTGAGTTCCTGGGGCGCCTTGCCGTCGGTTGCGACGGATCTCGACGACGCGGTCGCTGCGGCGCTCGATGTCAGAAACTCAGCGCAACGTTGGCCTGCGATCCTGCTAGTCGACTATCAACTCGACGATGGTATGACCGGGCTTGAGGTGATCGACGCGATTCGGGTGGCGCTGGACTATGCTGTGCCCGCAGTGATTCTGACCGCGGACCATTCCGACGAGGTCGCCGCTGCCGTTCGCTCAGCGGGACATCGGATGCTTCATAAGCCGATCAAACCTGCGGCGCTGCGAGCCCTGATCAATAGCCTGATCGGCAATCGCTCTGCGGCCTAGTCGGATAGTCGTGCGTCGACGATCAGCAACGCTCGATCAAACCTCTCGAGCTAGCGCTGCTGGATCTGACACGGACAAACGCTGCACGACCAAGACTGCCTGGGTTCTGTTGCTCACGTCGAGCTTTCGAAACACTGCCGTGATGTGGGCTTTGATCGTCGCCTCAGACACGCTGAGCTCATAGGCGATTTGCTTGTTCAGCAGACCCTCGCTCAACATCATGAGCACGCGAAATTGATGGGGCGTCAACGTGCGTACGGCTGCCGCTGCAGCTTGCTCTTCAGGGTCGACATCCGAGCTATCCAGATCGGCGTTTTGCGGCACACACAACTCGCCGTTCATGACACTGCGAATGCCTTCCTCTATCGTTGCGATCGGCGATGACTTTGAAATGAAGCCGCTCGCACCGTGTTGCATCGCCCGGCGCACGACGCGAGGGTCGTCCGCCGCCGAGACGATAACGGTCGGCAGCGTGTCGTAATGGCTGCGCACGTAGGCGAGCGCCGAGAAGCCACTGACACCGGGCATATTCAAGTCGAGGAGCAACAGGTCCGCATCCGGGTGCTGACCGAGCGCGGTTTGCAAAGATTCCAGGCTGTCCGCCTCGACGATGCTGGCATCCGTTACGCTGTTTCGGATCGCGTGTATCAGCGCCTCCCGAAACAGCGGGTGGTCATCTGCGACAATGAACGTAGCGGAAATTGTTCTCTCCCGGTCAGCGATTCATTCGATTCTCGATCAGATCGTCAACCACCCCGGGGTCGGCGAGCGTCGATGTATCACCAAGGTTGCCGAAATCGTCTTCAGCGATCTTCCGCAAGATACGCCGCATTATTTTCCCGGATCGGGTTTTTGGTAACCCTGGCGCCCACTGAATCAGGTCGGGCGTTGCGATAGGCCCAATCTCCTTGCGTACCCATTTTCGCAAGTCGTCCATCAGCTCATCGCTCGGTTCGCACCCATCCATCAACGTGACGTAGACATAGATGCCTTGGCCCTTGATGTCGTGCGGGTAGCCAACAACGGCCGCTTCGGCCACGGCATCATGTGCGACTAGCGCGCTTTCGACCTCGGCGGTGCCCATGCGGTGCCCGGAGACATTAAGTACGTCGTCGACCCGGCCGGTAATCCAGTAATAACCGTCTTCGTCGCGTTGCGCACCATCGCCTGTGAAATACGCGCCTTCGAACGTGCTGAAGTAGGTGTCGATGAATCGCTGGTGATCGCCATAGACCGTGCGCATCTGTCCGGGCCAGCTATCGGTCAAGATCAGGTTCCCAGAGGTTGCGCCGTGCTGGATCGTGCCCTCGCTGTCCACGATCGCGGGTTGTACCCCGAAAAACGGCCGGGTCGCACTGCCCGGTTTCAAAGGTGTTGCGCCGGGGAGTGGCGAGATCAGAATGCCACCGGTTTCGGTCTGCCACCACGTGTCCACGATCGGGCATCGCCCGTCGCCGACGACGCCGTGGTACCACTCCCACGCCTCGGGATTGATGGGTTCACCAACCGACCCCAACAGTCGCAACGAACTGCGGTCGGTTTTCTCGACCAGTTCGTTACCTTCGCGCATCAATGCACGGATGGCCGTCGGCGCGGTATAGCAAATGTTGACTTGATGCTTGTCGCAGACTGCCCAGAGGCGGCTGGCATCCGGGTAAGTCGGCACCCCTTCGAACATCAGTGTTGTCGCACCGTTCGCGAGCGGGCCGTAGACGATGTAGCTATGCCCGGTGACCCATCCCACGTCGGCGGTGCACCAGTAGATATCACCCGGTTGGTAGTTGAACACGTAGCGGAATGTGGTGGCCGCGTAGACCAAATAGCCGCCCGTTGTGTGCAGCACACCTTTGGGCTTCCCGGTGGAGCCTGATGTGTAGAGGATGAACAGAGGGTCTTCCGCATTCATCGACTCTGGAGGGCAGTTGCTGTCGACGGTCTTGTCCGCTTCATGCAGCCAGACGTCTCGACTCTCGTCCCACGCGACCTCGCCGCCGGTGTTCTTGACGACAAGCACTTTCTCGAGGGTCGTCACGCCGTCAATTTTTGCGGCTGCGTCGACGTTGTCTTTCAGTGCGATCGTGCGACCGCCGCGACGCCCTTCGTCGGCGGTGATCACAACATTCGATTCGCAGTCGATGATGCGCCCGGCCAGTGCGTCCGGCGAGAAACCCCCGAACACCACCGAATGCACGGCGCCGATTCGGGCACAGGCCAACATGGAGATTGCGGCTTCCGGGATCATAGGCATGTACAGCGTGACCCGGTCGCCTTTCTTGACACCAATTGCCTTCAGCACATTCGCGAAACGGCAAACACGCTCGTGCAGTTCACGATAAGTGATGTGCTCGTCCGTTGCCGGATCGTCGCCCTCCCAGATAATCGCAGTCTGGTCGGCCTTATCGGCGAGATGGCGATCCACGCAATTGGCGCAGACGTTGAGTTCGCCGTCTTCGAACCAGCGAATGTGGAGGTCCGACTTATCGAAAGAGACATCCTTGATCTTAGTGAAGGGATTGATCCAGTCGATACTTCCCGCGTGCTCGGCCCAAAATCCTTCGTTGTCCTCGACAGACCGTTGGTACATCCGCTCGTATTCGGACTCATCGACAAGTCCGTGACTTCGATAGTAATCAGGTACCGGATAGGTATGAGTCATGTAGCTTGCCCCCTGTCTCAATGACGCGGCCGGACGACGCGTCTTAGCTCATTCGTTGCCCCGATCATAGCCGGTTCGGTCGCTAACACCAGTGACATTAGACCAAGGTCTAACGCGAGCTCGCGATATTCGCGTCTCATCGCGCGTCCACTCGGGTACTGTTATCAATATCGGGGATTTCAGGTTGGCGCATGAAAGAGCTTCCGGATATCGAGCGGTTTTTGAGCACAGCGGCCGGCTTTGACGTACTGACCACCGCACATCGCGCTGAAGCTGCTACCAAGCTGACCATCAGCTATGCCAAGCGTGGTGCAGCCCTGCTTCGTCCGGGCGAAGACAATGAGAATGTCTACGTCATTCGTACCGGGGCGGTCGAGTTACGTAGCGAAGACGGCGAGCTGCAAATGCGCCTTGGTGAGGGCGAGTGCTTTGGGTTCCCGTCGGTTATGGAACAGCGCCCGGTGCGACGCGACGCCGTCGCATTCGAAGACGTGCTGCTCTACGCGCTACCGGCGGCGGATTTCGCGCAGCTAAGAACAACGAGTCCGAAGTTCGATCGGTTCTTTATTCGTCAGCTTGCCGATCGTGTGCGTCAAGGGTCTCAACGACCCGAATACCAAGGTGCACTGGACCAGTCGGTGGGCAGTCTGGTGACGCGCTCGCCGGTGTGTCTTTCCAAGAATGCAACGATTCGCGAAACCGCCGAGGCAATGGTGGAACAGCGAGTCTCAGCGATGTTGATCAAGGGTGATGACCGCCAGTGTATCGGTATTGTGACGGACCGAGATATTCGCACGCGCGTGGTCGCTGCCGGTATGGACAGCGAAGCACCCGTAAGCAACATTATGACCGTAGACCCGATCACCCTCGATGTTGAGTCGATGGCGTTCGAAGCGGCGTTGACGATGATGCAAAACAATATTCACCACGTTCCGGTCGTGCGGGAGGGTGAATTGGTCGGCATGGTTTCGCGCAGTGACTTCATGCGGCTGGAGACTGAGCATCCGCTGTATTTGATCAGCGACCTCGGAAAGCAGAGTACGACCGAGGGCCTCGTGGCTGTTTGCGAGCGCTTGCCGGGACTCGTAGCAGGTCAAATCGATGGCGGCGTGAGCGGCGAGCAGCTCGGCAAATTCATTACCACTGTGACCGATACGGTGACGCGTCAGTTGATTCAGATTGCAAAGACACGGCTTGGCCCGCCGCCGTGCGGATTCGCGTGGGTCGCAATGGGCTCCCAAGGTCGGGCCGAGCAGTCCGCCAAAAGCGATCAGGACAACGCGTTGGTGCTTGCTGAAGGCGCTACACCTGAGATGGACGGGTATTTCGAATCGATGGCCAAGACCGTCAATGACGGCCTCGACGCGTGCGGCTATGTTTACTGCCCGGGTGAGGTCATGGCATCGAATCCGAAGTGGCGCCAACCCTTGTCCGTATGGCAGAACTACTTCCATCGTTGGATTACGGTACCCGAGCAAAAGGCTCTGATGCATGCCAATATTTTTTTCGACTTGCGTTGCATTGCTGGTGACAAAGGGCTGGTCGAAAACTTGAAAGAGAGCATTCGCAGTAGCGCGCAAGGCAATGAGATATTTCTCGCGTTGATGGCCCGTAATGCGATGACTTTTCAACCGCCGCTTGGGCTTTTCCGACAGTTTGTGGTTGAGCGGTCGGGCGAACATCAAAAGACGCTTGACATCAAACTGCGGGGCATCATGCCGATTGTTGAGATCGCGAGAATCCGGTCGCTTGCGGCGGGCCAGATGCGCATCGGGACACGGAATCGGTTGAAAGCCGCTGCGGTCGCTGGCGAATTGACAAAGACAGATGCCGAGAACCTCCAGGATGCGCTGGATTTCATCGAACGGCTTCGACTGGAGCATCAGAGTCGACAAATGGCGATGGGTGAGGCTCCGGATAATCACCTGGCGCCGGATCAATTGTCGCCGCTCAACCGGCAGAATCTAAAGGCCGCATTCGCGCAGGTGCGAACCAGCCAAGCGGCTTTGCTCAACAGATTCCACTTGGCATGAAGCGCTTTTGGCTGGATTGGCGCAGACGCAAGGCGTTGCGCCGTGTGGCTGATGAGACAATCGAGGGCTTTCTGAAGCATGGCTTGCCGACGCGACGGCAAACTATCGAGACTGTCGAGTTGCTGGCACTCGACATCGAGACGACGGGCCTGGACCCGCGGACCGCCGACATTCTCAGTATAGGTTGGGTTGTGATCAAGGGCGGTGTGATTGAGTTATCCACCGCGCAGCGGATGATTGTTTCGAGTCTTTCCGAGGTCGGTCAGAGCGCGACCATCCATGGACTGACCGATACAGAGGTCAGTACAGGCATTGCACTGCACGAGGCGATTTCGCAAGTGGTCGAAGCGGCGGCGGGCCGAGTTCTGGTGGTCCATCATGCGGGCCTCGACAAAGTGCTTCTCGACCGCGCAGTCAAAGCGTGTTTCGGTGTGCCGTTTCTAATCCCTATCATCGATACGCTGGCAATGGCGCATCGGAAGGCGACCCAGCAGCATCACTTAGGCGGTCCCGCTGAATTGCGGCTCTCCGATTTGCGCGAGCAGTACGGGTTGCCGCAGTACTCCGCGCATGACAGTACGGTTGACGCCTTGGCGACGGCGGAGCTTCTTCTTGCGATGCTGGAGCATCATCACGAGGGCGCTAACACGCGTGTTTGGCGCCTCGCCAGCTTTTAGCCGGCTGGACGCCGCTACCGAGCATTGGTACAAAGTCGCTTCGCCTCGCTGATCGATGTGAGGCTCAGTGTGGGGGGCACTGATCCATGACACTACAATTTTTCATATTCCTGTTTCTGACCGGCCTGATCGCGTTCCTGACCTTTCTGAAATGTCGGGCGGATATTCGCAAACAGGCAGGACAGTCGATCGACGGTAACAAAGAGGTCTTTCTGGCCGGGGGTGGCCTCACGTGGATCTTCGTTGCCGGCTCGATCACGCTGACCAATCTATCGACGGATCAGCTCGTCGGTATGAATGGCAATCAGATGGCTTTGTTGGCCTGGTGGGAGTTCGCGGCAGTTGCAGGGCTTTTGATTCTCGCGAAGGTCATGCTGCCGGTGTACTACAAGTACAAGTGCACGACGACCACCGAGCTTTTGGAAAAGCGCTATGGCAATCACCATATCCGTGCTTTGATCGGGTTGCTGTTCCTGCTCGGTAATGTGTTCATCTTTATCCCAACGGCGCTGTACTCCGGTTCGCTGTTTATGAAGAGCATGTTCGCGCTCGACTATCCGATCATCTACATCGCCATGGTATTCGCGGCGGTGGGTACGGCCTACGCGGTGTTTGGTGGGTTGCGCGCCGTCGCAATTTCGGACGCTTACAGCGGCGTGTTGCTTTTGGTACTCGGAATCGTCGTCGTGTTCCTGGCGTTGCAGGCGATTGACTTTGACTTCAGTGGGATTCCGCGTGAGCGACTGACGATGATCGGGGCGAATGACTCCCCGATTCCGTGGCACACCTTGCTGACCGGAATGATTTTCATCCAGATCTTCTATTGGTGTACCAACCAGACGATTACCCAGCGGGCGATGGCGTCTCCGACCGTCCAGGAGGGCCAGAAGGGCGTGTACGCCGCGGCGGCAATTCGATTCCTGTTGGTCCCACCGATGATCGTGATTCCGGGCATCGTGTCGTTCAAACTTTACGGCGACATTGGAGACTCGGCATTCGGCACGATTGTCGGTGACGTGCTGCCGAGTTACTTGTCGGGGGCCTTCGCGGCTGCAATTGCCGCGGCAGTGCTGACGACGGTGAACAGTATTCTTAATTCATCGACCGCGCTTTACGTTTGCGACATCCACGAGAAGTACTTCAAGAGCGAGCCGAACGTGCCGCGGCTGAACGCGATCATGACACTCGTCATCGTGGTTATCGGACTGATCATGGTGCCGATTTATGCGCAATCGGAAAGTATCATCAACCTGATTCAAGAACGCTACGGACTGTTAAGCATGCCGATCTTATCGGCGTTTATTGTCGGCTTGCTGTTCACCGACGTCGACTACCGCGCGGCAATCATCGCTGTAATTTTCGGAGTCGTATTTTACGCGGCTTTCACGTTGATCTGGAGTCCAGCTCACTACATCCATATGATGGCAGTAACGTTGATCATGTGTGTTGGGACAGCGTTGTTGATCAGTCGGTTTGCATTTGGCACGCGGCCAAGACTCAGTTTCGCGATGCGCGGTGAGCCGTCAGCGGACCTGCAAGTGCAGCAGTAGCAGCGTTTCGGGTTTCAGGATCGGCAGTTGCAGACCGAATCGCATCAGCGAGTCGCCACTGACATGTTTTCCATTGATGACGTCGAGGATCGACGGCGTGTGACTGCGGATGTCTTCCGGCCATACGATATTCGCTTCATATAGCCGATCGGCATCAAGTCCGTGCAGTCGCAGCCGACCCGGCGCGCTGTGCGGTGGTGTCGAGACGACCGCGTAGCTGAACAGTGCTTCCTCGCGGTCCGCCGCCACTACGCCATGGGCCATTTCGAAATCCTGCGTTTCGAGCCGCACAATATCGCCTGTGAAGATGAGTTTGCGATGTTGCTTATGCAACGCGATGGCGGCCGCCAGGATGTTGCGATCGTCCGAGGACATTTCGGTGATGTTGGCCTCAATGCCCATGTCGCCCATGATCGCGACGCCGGCGCGCAGCGCCATCGATAGCGTCCGACCCGTGATGTGGCACTCGCGCGGCCCAACATGTGCGCCCATAAACTCAGGCGGGAAGAACATCGAACAGCCGCGTTGAATCCGTAAACGATCCAGCGCATCGTTGCTGTCGGAGGTCCAGATGCGGTCGGTATGTGCGAGCACGCCGTAGTCCGCACGCGCCCCACCGGAGGAGCAACTCTCGATTTCGAGATTGGGGTGCGCCGCGCGAATACGATCCATCAACGCATAGACCGCCAGCACCTGTCGATGCACCGCAGCGCGACCGTGTTGATCGCCCGGCTGATGCAGGTCGCGATTCATATCCCATTTGAGATAGGTAATCGGATATTCCTGAAGGAGCGCATCAATGTGTGCGTACAAATACTCACAGACTTCGGGGCGACTGAGATCGAGAACAAGCTGGTTACGCGCCAATACCGTTGGTGCACCATCGACGCTTAAGACCCAGTCGGGGTGATCACGGAACAACTGACTATTCGGATTGACCATCTCTGGCTCAACCCACAAACCAAATTCCATTCCGAGCGCATGCACATGGTCGATCAGCGGCTGTAATCCTCGCGGAAACTTCTCTGCATCGACGGTCCAGTCGCCGAGTCCTGCGGTATCGTCGTGCCGTGCCGGGAACCATCCATCGTCAAGCACAAATCGCTCGGCGCCGACGGACGCTGCGGCATCGGCCAGCGCGCAAAGTCTCGGTGTGTCGAGGTCAAAGTACATCGCCTCCCACGTGTTGAAATGCACGGGTTTGAGTTTGCCGTGCATGCGCGCGTCGGTGAGGTGGCTGCGCACGTACCGATGCAGGCGTTGGGAAAGCGGGGTCATACCGGTTTCAGTCACGCTGCTGTACAAAATCGGCGACTCGTAGGTCTCCTGCTCCCCGAGTTGCATCTCACCGGGGTAGAAGTGTTCGCCCAACTGCGCAAGTGCACGGCCTGAGATCAAACGCGTGACGCTCATGCGATGATTGCCACTCCACCCGAGTGTCAGCGCGATGCCTTCGCCGCGGTGCTCGCCGAATAAGCTGTCATGCACGATCAAACCGGGGAAGCTGTCGTGCGAGGTTCTGCCCGCTTGATTCTCTCGCACAAAACTGCCGTGAAACGAACCGATCGTTTCGGTTTGAAACTCATGCGCCCACCGCCCCTTGAACGCGGTGATATGCGAAAGATGGTTGGCGACCGGCAGGGCAGGCGCATCGCAGCGATCGACCTGAAGTAGCGTCGCGGATAAGTTCTTTAAACACGTCTGCGCGCTTAGCGTATCGCTGTCGGCGTCGAGGGAGAGTCGGTAGTGCAATTCGATCTGACACGATCGGTCGATGCATCGGATTTCCAATGTCTGATCGTCGGGCTGCGTGCATGATGAAACCTCTGGGGTCACGCCCCAATCACATCCGTTGCGATGCACCCGTAACCCGGCGTCTCCGTGAAAGCCAATGCCGAGAGCCGGCGACAAGGCGATAGGTGCCGCATTGGTGACGCTCGCCTGAGCTTCTTGCGGTGTGGATAACAGGCGCAGCATTTCGGGTGTGGTCGCATTGTCGAGTCGGCCGCCCCAGTACAGCACGACCGGTGCACCACTTGTGCAATCGACCACGAAGCTAGCGTTGCTGGAGTGCAGGCTATGCACCGTATTGGAACTCATGATTTGTCTCGTTGATCCCCCGGCGGAAGGCTACCGCGTTTGCCGATCGCTTTCGACACTCTCGCGCGAATTTTGAACGATTCGGTTTCGGGTGGCAGCCGGCGACCGGACGTCGGCATAATCGACGCTCAGAGACGGAGAAGCCTATGAAGAAACACCCGACAGAGATCAACCTAGATCCTGAAGATTGGGACACCGCGCGACAGTCCGCGCATGCGCTGCTCGATGTGTTGTTCGATCGTATTCAAACGCTCGATGAACGTCCGATCTGGCAACCACTTCCGGCAGATGTGCGCGACGCCCTGAGTGAGTCCTTGCCGCGGAGTGGTGCGCCTTTGGGTGTTGTGTGCGATGCGCTGCGTGAGCAAGTGATTCCTTATCCGACGGGTAACGCCGGCCCGCGGTTTTACGGCTGGGTCATGGGCAACGGTACGGTGGATGGTTTGATCGCGGATATGGTTGCGGCAGGCATGAATTCGCATCTTGCGGGCTACGATCAGAGTGCTAGCGTGATTGAGGCACAGACGATTCGCTGGTGCTGCGAGCTCATGGGCTATCCGGACGGCGCGGGCGGTTTGTTCGTCAGCGGGGGTACGATGGCGAATGTGATCGGACTCATCGTCGCGCGCAATGCTGCGGATCCCGCAAGGGTTCGCGCTGATGGGCTTGCCGGACGCTCGCCGTTTCGTGTGTACGGCTCAACCGCAACACATAGCTGGGCGGAAAAAGGCTGCGACATTATCGGTCTGGGACGCGATGCCGTCGTGCGTGTATCGGCGAACCACGAAGACGAGGTCGATCTCGATGCATTGAGAGGCGCGGTGGCGCGCGATAGAGAAATTGGGGCGCATCCGCTTGCTGTGATTGCAAACGTCGGCACCGTCGATAGTGGGGCGATCGATGATTTGCATGCCTTGGCCGACTACTGCGAGGCGGAGAACTTGTGGCTGCATGTGGATGGCGCGTTCGGTGCGTTGCTCGCCTGTTCGTCGCGTTTGCGGCCACTGATCGACGGAATCGAGCGTGCGGATTCCATCGCATTCGACTTACACAAATGGGGCTATCTGCAATACGAAATCGGCGCTGTACTGGTGAAGGATGGCGCGTTGCAGGAGCAGGCGTTTGCGACTCAGGCGGCCTACCTCACACCACCTGGACGCGGTGTGCAGCCGACGGATTTGAAGTTTGCTGCGATCGGGCCGCAACTGAGTCGCGGGTTTCGTGCACTGAAAGCGTGGGTTGCGTTCAAGCATCACGGTATCGACAAGATCGGTCGAGTCATCGAGCAGAACGTGGCTCAGGTTCAGTACCTTGCCGACCGGGTTCGTCAGCATCCCGAGCTCGAGCTGTTTGAGCCAGCCACGCTAAATGTCGTGTGTTTCCGCTACATCGGTGATGGCGACCATGTCGACGCAACGCTTGATGAATGGAATACGGAGGTTTTGATGCGCATCCAGGAGAGTGGTTTGGCTGTGCCATCGAGCACACGGCGTCAGGGTCACTTTGCGCTGCGTGTGGCAAACACGAACCATCGAAGCACAATGGCCGATATGGACCTGTTGTTTGATGCTGTGCTTGAGCACGCCGCAGTGGTCGCGACTACAGCGTAAAGAACACGACAAAGAACTGGATGAGCCGGTATACCAAGTGAACCGCGTAGTAGCTGACCAGGAATACCGGCCCGGTCAGTGCAGCGCGCCACCAAGGTAGTTCGAATGCGACTCGGAACATCACCACGATGTACGCGGCGACAAACCCCATGAAGGCCACCCAGGCAGCAGATTCCGGCGCGAATGGGCTCAGCAAAAATCGAAAGGTGGGCAGAATCACCATTGGCGCGAATACGAAATACAGAAGCACGAACGCCATGAAGTGCAGAGCAGCCGCGACGTGATCGATGAATCGGTAGCCCTTGTCGATGGTCAGCAATGCGGTGATCAATGCGATGAACGGCACATGCACAACGATGATGGTCTTAGAGATGTCCGCCGCTCTGAGTTCGTAGTCATTGGCGAGCGCAACCATCGCGCGGGAGCCGTTCTCCCAGGCATCAATGGCAGATGGCACTCCCAGCCGGTCGCTGACTATCGGTTCGATCCATGGGCTGTAGAACTGCAGTGTGATTTGATCGAACAGCGTGATCTGGAAGTCGGACAGGCTTGGAATCAGGAAATAGATCACGTTGGCAAACAAGAAAAGCCCGATGGGACTCACGAATCGGCGACGCTGACCAACACGATAGGCTAGTGCCAGTCGACCGGGCAGGAATAGCAAAGAGAACAAAGAGGGCAGGACTCGACCTCGCATGTCCGTCGCTTCCGCGAAGACTTCGCGTGCGAGTGCATGCAGCCGACGATCGTCATCGGTAAGCACCTTCTGTCCACACGCGGGGCAGTAGGAAGCGCCGTTCGGCAGCGTCGCACCGCAATTCGTGCAGGTTTGAAGATCCGGCTCCATCTTGGCAATTCTCGCGAATCCGTCGCTGCGTTACCACAACGTGAAAGGAAATCGCTGGTGGAGCGGTCCTTTACACCGAGACAAAATCACCGCACGGGGGTGCAATCATGCTGCGCGTGTTATCTGCCATAGTCGTAATAGTGACCTTGCCCGGCTGCGCCAATCAGTCGTTTACCGAAAGTGGATTCCTGGACTCCTATGAACACGAGGTTGTCGAGGGTTTCGACGATATGGTGGCGACCGTTGACCATGAATCTCTGGCGCGCTACCAGCGTGTTGTCATCGCGGAACCCGAATGGCGTTTGGCGGAGGACGTCGAGATCGATCAAGAGAAGCAGGTGGAGCTCTCCCGGCATTTACGCGAGTCCTTGATTCGTGAGATCAGTCAGTGCATGACCGTCACGGAGATTGTGGCGCCAGGCGTTTTGACGCTGAAAACAGCAGTGACCGATATCGACGGCGTTAGCCGCGGGCTCAATTTATTCACGAGTATTGTGTTTTTTGGACCGGTCGATAACGGTGGCGCGAGCGTGGAGTTCACGCTGGAGGACACCGATGCGGAGACGCAGCTCGCTTCGGGCGTCGGCTTTGAAGCTGGCGGTATCAAGGAAGTGACGAAGAGCTTCTCACAGTACGGCCACGCCAAGTTCGCCTTCGACGAGATTGCCAAGGGAATCAAAGCATCTCTTGAGACCGTAGAGGCTGCAGAACCTGTCGCTGCGCGTCTGCGTTAGAGCCAGCCAAGCTCTCTGGCGCTGCGGAACGCCTCGATGCGATTGGCGGCATTGAGTTTGTGCATTGCATCGGTCAGATAGTTTCGAACCGTGCCAACGGATAGCGACAACTCCGACGCAATCTGTTTGTTCGTCAGTCCTGCCTCGGCAAGGCGCAAGACTTGTCGTTCGCGGTCTGACAGCGGGTCCGGTGCGGTCCAGGCAAGTTCTGCGAGATCGGTTGCGACGTGCCGCTCACCGCGTGCGACAACGCGGACTGCATTGGCTAACTCATGGCTGGATGTGTCTTTGAGGATGTAGCCGAGAACGCCAGCCTGCAGTGCACGCTGCAAGTATCCAGGGCGCGAGAACGTCGTGACGATCAAAACACGCGTCGATAGTTTGTGCGTTCGGATCGATTGCGCAAGATCGATACCCGTGCGTCCCGGCATTTCAATGTCGGTCACCAGTACATCGGGCTCTTGCTCGCTCACCAGCTGCCAGGCCGCATCGCCATCACTGACATCGTCAATGATCTCGATATCGTCTTCAAGCGACAGTAGTGTTGCCAGCGCCCCTCGCAACATTGATTGATCCTCAGCGAGGACGATTCGAATCATGCGTTGGCACTGCTGTGGTCAAAGGGCAATGAGATGTGTACTTCCGTTCCGGCACGCATCCGAACCGCGGTCTTCCCGCCCAGTGCTGCGACGCGCTTTCGCAATCCTTTGAGCCCATTGCCTTCCTCGACATCATCAATGGCACCTGCACCGTTGTCGCGTACAACGACATTCAGTGTTTCGCCGTCATAGCGAAAATCGATTTTCGCTTCGCTGGCGTTGGCATGGCGCACGATGTTGGTTGTGGCCTCGCGGATCGTCAGTCCCAAAGCCTTGCTGACGGTCGGGTCGAGCGTTGGGATGTTGTCGCTGACCGTGAGCATCACGCCGGCAGCATCCAGTGCCTGTCGCGCTCGATCCAGTTCCTGCTCAACGGTGGTGGCGGTCATGTCGTAAACCGCCGCGCGAATCTCCTGCAGTGCGTTGCGCGCGGCCTCAGCGACTTCTGCCGTCTCCTGTTTCGCGCGCGCAGGATCTTTTGCGATGAGTCGGTGTGCGACCTCGGATTTCAAAGCAACGGTGGTTAGTGTTTGCCCCAACAAATCGTGCAGGTCGTGGGCAATGCGCTCGCGTTCGGCGAGTGCCGCGCGTTGCTGCTCCAGGACCCACGATCGGCGCATTGCGCGGCCCCGTTCGAGCCCTGCGGCACCTGCGCTGCAAGACAGTCCGGTCACAATCCCGAGGAACATCGAGAATAGCCAGCCAAACGTATTGATTTGCGCGAAGTAGCCCCAGACGCCGTAAGTCGCGGTCAACACGCCAAGCAGTACGAACGTGCGGGATGCCGGTCGTTGGTAACCCGCTTGCACACAGGCGTAGACGTGAAAGATCCCTTGCGAACCGCTGAACGGAGACAGCGCAAACGCAATCAGTTCAAGTGCTGCAATGTGCCAGATAAAGCGCGACTCATGTCGTTCGAACGCCGAGAAATAGATCGGCAGGAATACTGCTCCGGCGAGCAAAATTGCGAGCACATCGTTCCGCGTTGGTGGGGCCCAGAACCACTCGACAAAATAAAAACAGAAATAGATCAGGTTGAACGCTTTCCACAACGCACGTCCTCTGCCATCTGCTGCAATGTCTATCGGCTCTGCCATACCCGCTATTGCACCAGTTTTACGTTATCGATAGCAAATGTGAATTCGCCGACTCCGACAGGGGTGACGATCGCGAATCCCATGAACTGGTCAGGATTAAACGCGCTTGCGTCAGAGAGCATGAGGTCCACCGATTGCCAATCCTGGGTCACGTCGAATTCAATGGTTGGGGGCGCGCCAAACGCATCAGTCGTGAACAGCATAAATCGATAGCGTGCCGGCGTACCACGGACTGAGAAGGAGATTTGTTGGTAGTTGCTGATGTCTGCTGGAGCGAGGCTGCTGGCATCGAGATAGAATCCCGACCAGGGGTATGGAAAACCGGCTGCATTTGTCGCGACCACCTCCCAAGCGGTCTCCGAGCCGTCCGCACCGGGCGAGATATACCGAGCAGTCGCTTCGGAGTTTCCGCCCATCATCGAGTCAGTGGTCGTGGTCCAAAGTAGTCCGTCAATGCTGGGCGTGTCGGGCTCGAAATCGGCGAGCGCTGCGGGTATAGACGTCGTTTCGATTGCAGTCTCCATGGAAGTTTCGCTAGCGCTTTGATTAGTGAGATCCCCGGATTCGTCAGGGGTCGTGCGCTCTACCGTGGCCGATTCGGTGCCCGTTGAGGACTTACTTGACGCGGCTGCTGACGCGTCGGGCGTCGGTAAGCTCGCGATCAAAATACAAAGTGCGACGACAACAATGATGATCGTGCGATAGAAAACTCGATTCAGCATGACACTTCTCCTCGTCGATTAACGTTTGCGTGACCAACAAAACACCGCGAGTCCCCCGAGCACGACGGTCATGCCGGTGATCACCGCGAGATGCTTCAGTGGCTCACGATCCCCTTCGGCGCCAGCCGCCCACAGGCCAAGCTCGGCAAGGTGAAACGACGGGAGCCAAACCGCCACCGCTTTCATCACCGCGGGGAACAGTGATATCGGAAACCACAACCCTCCGAGGACGGCGAGTCCAAGGAATACGATGTTGCAAACGGCAATTGCGCCGCCGCTCCCGAAAGAGAAACCAATCGACAATCCTATGAACGAAAACGGCGCGACCGCCAACAAGTGACAGCCAAACAGAGTGATCCACTGGGTCCGTTCCATGCTGACCCCGCCTGCAAAGCCCGCGAGTGCATAGACCGGCAGCAGCGCCACTGCTGAGAACAGCAGGGTCGTCAGCAGCTTCGAAAGGATGTAGTTCATACCCGAAGTCGGCGCGACCTGAGTGAGCATCAACCAGCCTTTCTCTCGTTCGCTCGACACGTTAGCGCCAAACCCGAACAACGCCGGCCCCATCACCGCGAACACGCCGTAGGTGGCCAACAAGTACTGGGCAACCTCGGGACCACCCCGAGTGATCGCGATTCCGAATAGGGCATAGAATGCGCTTGGCAGCGCGAGTGTTGGAATAAAGAACTCGGGAGCGCGCAGGGACTGCAGCAGCTCCGCGCCGGTGTCCGTGCTCAGTGTTTGCCAGGCGGAACTCATGATGATGACTCCTTGTCGCCGGTTTGGGTCAGTGCAGCCACCGCCTCGCTCAGCGATGGTTTGGTGACTGTCAGGTCGTCAACGCCTGGGTCTGCTGCCAGCAAAGCCGCAAGACAGGTCGGTGCATGATCGGTCAAAATTCGCACAAGACGTCCACCGCGCTGGATCGAGCGCACAGCGGGTAATGCTTGAATCGCGGCGTCATCGAGTGATGTCTCGCAGCTGATTAGCGATCCTCCCACTTGCGCGCGAATTCGATCGGCGGCGTCGTCGGCCACAATCTGTCCCGCGTGAATCAGGACGATCCGATCCGCCAAAGCGTCAGCTTCTTCCAGGTAATGGGTCGTCAGAATGACGGTGGTGCCGGTTGCGACCAGCGCGCGGACACTGTTCCAAACCGCCTCTCGCGCTTCCCGATCCAGTCCGGTCGTGGGCTCGTCGAGGAACAACACGTCCGGTTGTCCGATCAACGCGACCGCAAATTGAATTCTGCGTTTTTGGCCACCCGACATGGCTTTGTATTTTTTGTCGACAAAGTCGCCAAGGTCGGCGCTTTCAATCAGTCCGTCGATTGCCAGGGGTTGGTCGTAGTAACTGGCGAATCGTGCCAGATGCTCTCTGCCGGTCAGCAGATCCGGAAGATCGGTGTCCTGCAACATTACACCGAGACGCTGGCGGGCGGCGCGACTCCCCGCAGTGTGTCCGAGAACCACCAACTCGCCCCGATCAACTGGAGTCAGGCCTAAAACCGAGTGGATAAACGTGGTTTTGCCGGCGCCATTCTGACCCAGCATGGCGCAGACCTGACCACGCTCGATGTCGATATCAATGCCGTCGAGCGCCCGCGTCAATCCGTAGTGTTTGTGGATTCCGCGTGCTTGGATCGCCGCTGCTGCCACTGTCCTTCTCCAAAGTAACCGTTCTTGAACCCTACTTTGGGCAAACAGGCCGGAATTGCCTATTGGCAAACGACCTGAAGCGACTATGACATTTGTCAGATGAGCTATTCGGCGAGCGCCATGACCCTGTGATACAGATGATCCGTCAAAGCGTGTCGTGAGGAGAGGTGTGCCAGCATCTCATAAGTCATCGGCTGGCCCATCGTCACCCGGATTTTCTTACCCAGTTTATTGCGCACCTCATGGATCAGCAGCGCCATGCGGAATGTCTCGGACACGTTCGACGCGATGTGGAACTTTCGGGAGTTCTGACCATGGAAGTAGATCGGCAGCACAGTCGCCTCGTGTTGTTGGATCAGTTTCGCGACGAAGGTGTTCCACGGCAATTCCTGCACCCGACCAAAACCGAAACGGCTGCGGGCTGTGGAGATACCGCCCGCCGGAAAGATCAACACGGGCACATCCTGGCGCAAGGCAGTGTGTGCAGCGCGTCTCGATTCGACATTCGTTCTGGCAGCTTCCCGACTGCCTGAGAAGTCGATGGGCAGGAAGTAGGGATCAAGATCCTGGTCGCGACACAGCAGGGAGTTGATCAAGACTTTAAAGTCACCGCGCAGACGCATCGCGAGGTCGCATAAAACGAGTCCGTCGATCACACCGAATGGATGATTGGCAATGATGACGAGGGGGCCGCGTCGCGGTAGCGAGTCGAATCCGACGCCTTGCCAGTCGATCTGCACATCGCCGTGGCGCAACGCTTCGCCAAAGAATCTGAGCGGAGAAAAATCGCGCTTGAGGTCGTGGTAGATGCGCTCGACACGATGTCGGCCCATGCTCGCCTCAATCGCGTTGATGAAGGTCCGCTTGATCCAAGGGTCTTCACGGCCCGCGTAGGATATCCGCGGCGAGAGCTCAGCCATCTAACGAGAATCGTTTGCGCAGGAAACGTGCGATGCCGTCTTCATCGTGGTGCCCGATGACCTCGTCGGCTTGTGCCTTGATGGCGCTTTTCGCGTTTGCCGGCGCGTAGGACTCGTCGGCGGCTGCGAACATACTGAGGTCATTGTCGCTGTCACCGAAGCAAACCACCTGGTCAATGCCCAGGAGCGACTTGAGTGTTTCTACCGCTGCACCCTTGCTCGCTTCGCTATGGTGCACGTCCAGCCAACACAAATTGTCGTCTTCGATCGCAATCCCGGAATAGGCGACGAGATGGGGTGCGTTGCGTACCTGACCCGTGATTTGGCCAATGGCATCGCCGGGTCCGATCGCGCTGATGTTGGAAATTCGGGCGTCGCTAGGCAGCGTCTCAATGGGGTTAGCCTTCAACCCGCGTGGGCCCGTGTACATGTTGATGACGAAGGTTTCGGCCTTCGTGCGGGGCGGTGCGTGGTAGACCGCGTGGTCGTTCTGCCCTTCGACGGTGAATACGAACGGCGTGACCTCATTCTGGTAACACGCGCTCAGCACTTGTGCGACTTCGGCCGATGTCAGCGTGGTGCAGTGGGAGAAGCGGTCATCGTCCGGATGCCAAATCACCACGCCGTTCTTGAAGGCGTGCGGCAGCTCAAACGAATGCCCTTCCAATACAGAGCGCGAGGCGTGCAGGGTTCTACCGGTCGCTACGGTGTAGGCGATGCCGCGCTTTCGCAGTAGCGCCAGCGTTTCCTCGGTGTACGGGCTGATAGAGGACTTGCTATCGAGCAAGGTCCCGTCGAGATCAAAGACTACAAGTTCCATTCGGCCATTGTACGAGATTGATGTGACGGTCGTGCGACTGACGTTGTCTTGTCAACCAAATACAGAGTCCTGCGTTGAGAGGGGTGCGCGCACCCTTTTTCTTATTGTTGGGAGCTTGAAATGAATAGTGTTATGTCAGCTGCGGTGTCGATCGGCGCCTCAGTGAAGGAAAAACTTGGATGGAGCCTTACAGCCGGCGCAATGTTGCTATTGGCCGGTTGCGGTGGGGGAGGTGGTTCCACAACCGCTGAGAGTCCAGACCCTATCGATGATGTTCAGGAAGGTCAGGTCATTGTTGGTCTGACGGACGCGGAGGGCGATTTCGCCAGCTACACCGTCGATGTGCTGTCGATTTCTCTCGAGCGAGCCAATGGGACGATCGTAGAGACGCTGCCCAACACGACGCGCGTCGATTTTGCGGATCTGACCGAAGTGACGGAACTCGTCAGCATTGCCACAGTGCCGGCAGGTAACTATGTGTCGGCAAGCATTCAGCTTGACTACACCGAAAGCCAGATCGTGGTGCAGGACGAGAATGGCGTCACCGCGGAAGCGGTTGCGGTCAATGAGTCCGGCGAGGCGATTGGTGAGTGGACGTCGCGCCTTCAGCTCGCATCTAGCGAGGTCATTCGAATCGCACCCGGCGTTCCGGCTGCCTTCTCGCTCGATTTCGATCTGGATGCGTCCAACGAGATCGACTTCAGTGCTGCGCCGCCAATTGTGACGGTTGCGCCTTTGTTGCTCGCTTCCGCGGAGCTGGAAGAGGACCGTGAGCATCGGATTCGTGGATTGGTCGACAGTGTCGATGTCGATGCAGGCAGTATTGCAGTAGACGTACGCCCATTCTTCCACCGCCAGGGTCGCTTTGGCGAGGTCACTGTCATCGTGGATGACGAGACTGAATACGAAGTAGATGGTGAAGGTTTTATCGGTTCGGCAGGTCTTGAGGCGATTGCCGCCTTGGGTGAGGACGCGCCGTTGGTCGCGGCCGGTATGATCGCGGACCGTCAGCTGGACGCGGATGTGATTGTTGCAGGCAGCAGCGTTCCGTGGGCTGATGCTACTGCGGTCAAGGGTACGGTGAAGTCTCGAGACGCGGATTCACTGACGATCGGTGGCGCGCGAATCGAGTTTGGAGATGGCACCGTTCGTTTCGCAGGAGACCTGGTCGTGCTGGTGGGATCTGACACGAGCGTCAGCGCGCCCGGCGTTGATTCAAGCACGCTGTCGGCAGACAGTATCTCTGTTGGTCAGAAACTGGTCGCGTTTGGAGAGATTGTCGATGATCAAACTCTGGACTCGACGGCTGCACGGATCGCAATGCAATACAGCCGATTCTCAGCGGAAGTGGTTGCAGCGCAGCCGCTGGTCGCGGACTTGTTCCTGCTGAACGGACGTCGTCCGCAAGCGTTCGATTTTACTGGCACCGGCTCAGCGCCTGAGTTCGATACGGACCCTGACAACTACGAGGTAGAGACAGGGCCAATGGCGTTGGGATCACTGGAAGCCGGTGACCTTATCCGTGTGCGCGGATTGGTTGCCCCGTTCGGAGCCGCGCCAGCTGATTTTGATGCTAAGACCGTCATCGATGTCAGTCTGCGTAATCGTGCCGGAGAGCTGACCGTTCGCTGGCCTTCGGACGCGCCGAGTGCGATGCCGTTCATGAACGCGGATGCGTCAGCTATCAATGTCGATATCAGCGAGTCGCGAGAGTTCCTGCGGGTGCGTGGTGTGCCGCGCGCATTCACCAACGGATTCGAGATGCTGACGCTGACGCCGACAGTGAATGGTAATGGTGCCTACGCGGTGCGGGTACGCGGTAGTCAGTCGATCACTCTGTTTCGCACGTTTGAAGATCTCGTCGACGAGTTGAACGCGCAACTCGCCGCGGGCGCTAAACTTGCGAGTATCCATGCAGGCGTTCGATATACTGGTGACACCGAGACTTTGCCGGCAACGCGGGCGAGCTTCGTGTTCGTCAGTGAATCTGACAGCGAATGAGATGATGGAAACTGATGGACGGCAGCGCAGCAGCTTTGAACGAGTTCCTGAAGGAAGTGGAACAGAGTGCTTATCGGATGGCGGTGCTGTCCATCAGTCATCGCGAGGATGCGTTGGACATCGTGCAGGAGAGCATGATGACGCTCGCGAGGAAATACTCAAAGCGGCCGACCGACGAGTGGCGGCCGCTGTTTTTCCGGATTTTGCAGAACCGAATCCGGGATTGCTATCGACGAAGACGATCCTACGGCAAGGTCTTTTCCTTGTTCGGTCGCGCGCGGGGCGATCTCGAAGAGCAGACCCCGGCCGAAGAGATGATTCCTGCGCCGGCGGTAGACAACCCGCAAGTGCGCAGCGAATTGGATACCTCTCAGGAGGCCGTAGAAAACGCGTTATCGTTGTTGCCGCCGCGGCAGCGCGAGGCGTTTTTGCTTCGCAGTTGGGAAGGCTTGAGCGTCACCGAGACAGCGCAAGCGATGGAATGCTCCGAAGGGAGCGTCAAGACGCATCACTCTCGCGCGGTTCGAAAGCTGCGTGAGATATTGGGAGCGGAATGGTCATGACAAACGACAACGATTTGAACTCTGATGATCAGGCGTTTGCTGAGCGGCTGGTGCGCAAGCTCGAGCAGCCTTTGGACGACGCCACATTGGCACGACTGCAGGCGGCTCGCGAGGAAGCAGTGCTTGCGGCCTCGGCATCGGTCGAGCTGGATCGGCGCTGGTACGTTGGTGGGTCGTTGGGCGGAGCGGTGGCTGCCGGCGTTGCGCTGTTTTTTATTTTGCAGTCGCCAACAATTCAGCCTTTACCCGATTTGAACGACGCAGAACTTGCGATCGTTGCCGATATCGAGGTGCTGGAATCGCTGGAGCTGCTGGCCTGGCTCGATGATGAGATGTTGGCCGAGGAGTCACTCGATGAAGGTTAATGGTTTGATGTGGCAAGGCTGCGCCGTGGTGCTCGGGCTGCTGGCGAGCGTGTCGCTGGCCGATTCAGATTCTTACGATTTTTTCGATTTTCTTGGCGACATGGTGGAAGTGGAAGACGAGTTGGTCGATGCGATGACGTTTGAGGCAATCGAGACTGACGCGTTCGATGATGCGTCGATTCCATCCGATGGTCAGGATGAGAACGAAGAGACGGCGGTGTCGGACACCGCGGAGGCAGTGTGATGAACCAATGGATTCGAGTCGTCGTCATTGCGGCGGCACTATTGATCGCCGAGACAGTGGTGGCGCAGGAATGGACCGATCTGTCGAGCGACCAGCAAGCCGTTCTGGCCAAGTACGAGCAACAGTGGGTCGATATTGACGCATCGCGTCGGGAACGCCTGGTGCGTGGCGCCGATCGTTGGCTCGCGATGGACGACGATCAACGAGCTGATCTGCAATCGAAGTTTGATCAATTCCAGGCGTTGCCCGAGGCGAGTCGTACTGAGTTGCGCCGTCGTTTACAGATTTTTCGTGAAATGTCCCCGGAGCAGCGCGAGGAATTGCGGAACCGGCTGCAGCGGTTCAATCGTCTGTCGCCGGAGCGGCGTGAAGCACTGCGCAATCGTTTCCGCACGCTGACGCCCGAAGAGCGCGCAAAAGCGATGGAGAAGATGCGAGAGCGAGTTCAGCAACGTCGCCGTCGCGCGAACCGGGATTAGGCGATTAGTTAAAGCCGCCGTAGAACAGATAGAAGACGCTAAGAAAAACTGTATTGCCGTCGAGGCCGTCGCCGCCTTCGGACACACCCACGCTGATGTCGAGATCGCCAGTTGCGCCTGCCGGCGTGAGAAAGCCGACGCTCAGCGTGTCAGCGATCCCGAGGTCTCCGGCCAATTCATCGCGCGTTACGGAGACATTGAATGCACTCTGGTCGCCCACCTTCCATTCGGCCCGCAAACTGTCGCTGCGATCCAGTAGCGATGTCGCAAGCGTCAGCGACGTTGGCGACAAACGTTGCACGATCACACGCGTGCCCAGCAACGAGAGATCGCGGTCGTAATCAAACCAACGCGAGCTTGCGTTGATGCGGAAGCCACCGTCGGTTTTGTAACCGAGCCCGACACGCCAGCCGTCGGCTTTCAATGGCACGCTGATGTCGTCGACCCGCTCGAGATTCGGAGTGCGCAGGATCAAATCAATGTCGCGCTCGAGGTAGCGTACGGACCATCTCCAGTGATCACCGAAGTGATACAGACCGGCCGATAAGTCCTGTGAGTCAAAGTCATCCGGGTCGCCCGATTGGCCGCCGTAAACTTCGACCCCGATTGGGCCGAAGTCATACTGACCACCGATTTCCCAGTCCCGAGTTTGAACACTATCAGGAGCGCCGTCGGCTTGAGTGGTCGCGAAACTGGCGCTCAACATGATCGCGTCGTTAACGATGTAGTTGCCGAGCAGGCTGAATGTCGAGCCATCGCCATTGTCGACGGCAGCGCCGACACCCAGTGCGTAGCCACTGTCATCCTGCGCGAACAGCGTTGTACTGAGACAAAGCAGCGCCAGGTAGGAAATGGGTTTGTTCAAAGTCCAGTCTCGGCATGGCGTTTCGAGACTACTGACCCTATCATGTTGGCGTTCTCAGTACAGGGTGGATACATGGCAGAAATTGAAGTTGGTGGCGTTCGGATTGCTTACGAACGTCACGGGGATGCAGATCGTCCAATCATCTTTTTGATCCAGGGTTTGAGCATGCCGCTCAACGCATGGCCACCGGCGTTTATCGAACGACTGCTCGAGGCGGGTTTCGGCGTTGTCACGATGGACAACAGAGACATCGGAAAATCTCAGCTGTTTCGATCTGCAGGTGTTCCGAATTTGGTGTGGCAACGATTCAAGGCGAGTTTAGGGTTACCTGTGCGTATGCCCTATACGCTCGATGACATGGCTGGTGATGTTTCTGGATTGATCGGTGCGCTGGGTATCGGTCAGGCTCACATTGTCGGTGTTTCGATGGGCGGCATGATTGCGCAGAGCCTTGCGATACAACACCCGCAACGTTGCCTCAGTTTAACGTCGATCATGTCTACGACGGGCAACCGTCGTTTGCCGAAGCCCGATGCCGAATTGATCCGACAGTTGCTTAGCCGCCCTGCGAGCTCCGATGTGGATTCGCGTATCGAGCACAGCATGAAAACCTGGGCAATGATCTCCAGTGATGGGTTCGGTGTTGACCTTAATCATGTTCGCCAGCGACTTAAGGACATGTATGCGCGCGGCGTAACCCGTGGTGGGGTGACACGACAAATGCTGGCGATTGGTATGGCAAAAAGTCGCGTGCGCAAACTTCGTGAAGTCAAAGTGCCGACTTTGGTGATCCACGGAAACAAGGATCGACTGGTGCCGGTAGCGGGTGGTGTAGATACTGCCAACGCGATTCCGGACGCACAGTTGGAAATTATTGAAGGTATGGGTCACGATCTGCCGCCGGATTTAATCGATCGGATTACCGGTTTGATTATTGAGCACGCGAGACGCAACGATGTCACGCAAGCCGCTGCCTGAGATTTGATCAACAGTGCGTTTTTCTGACACGCATGATTCGATTCGATCGGTGACCGAGCAATTTGTTGCTGATGTCCTGGATCCATCGGCAGAGACCTGGGAGCGAGACGGTCAGTTCCCGGCGCACGAAGTGTTTCGCGCTGCCGGCGATCGCGGCCTGCTGGGAATTGCGAAACCAGAGCGCTATGGCGGCCTGGAGCTCGACTACTCACATCAGATCGTGTTTTCCGAAGCGCTCGGTTACACGCTGGCCGGCGGTGTTGCGATGGCGCTGGGTGTGCAGACCGACATGGCCACACCGGCGCTCGCACGCTTCGGAAGCGATGCGTTGAAGTCGGAATTTCTCGCACCCGCTATTAGCGGCGAGCAGGTATGTTCCATTGCGGTTAGCGAGCCGCACGCCGGATCGGATGTCGCAGCTATCAAGACCTACGCGAAAACCGACGGCGGTGACTACATCATCAACGGTACGAAGATGTGGATCACGAACTCGACGCAGGCGGATTTCCTGTGTCTTCTCGCGAACACTGAAGATGCGCCGTCACATGCCAATAAGTCGCTCATCATTATTCCGACTGCAACCAAAGGCGTTAGTTTTTCAGAGCCGCTCGACAAGCTGGGCATGCGGGACTCGGACACGGCGCAAGTGTTTCTGGATGATGTGCGCGTGCCGATTCACCACACGATTGGCGAGCGCGGTCACGGGTTTCGTTACCAGATGATGCAATTCCAGGAGGAGCGCCTGTTCGCCGGCGCGGCCAACCTGCGCGCGATGGAACGGTGTATCGAATCAACGATCGAGTACACGCGATCGCGGTCTACGTTCGGTAAGCCGGTTCTCGACAATCAGGTTGTACAGTTTCGCCTGGCCGAGCTACAAACAGAGATCGAAGCGCTCCGTGCACTTGTGTACAGCGCCGTTGAATCCTATGTCGCCGGTGTTGACGTCACCACGCTCGCGTCGATGTGCAAGTTGAAATCGGGTCGCTTGTTTCGGGAAGTGGCGGATAGCTGCCTGCAATACTGGGGCGGCATGGGATTCATGTGGGATAACCCCGTCGCGCGTGCATACCGCGACGGCCGCCTGTCCTCCATCGGCGGTGGTGCCGATGAAATCATGCTGGGCATTATCGCGCGTCGAATGGGCCTGGCATCAGGCCATTGATCAACTGGTGGTCGCGCCGTCAGTCGTACGGCGCCTGAAATACCAGCGAAACACATCCACAAAACTGCGCTTCACATCATCCGCGATCATGATGTTGACCGGAACCAGAAGCAATGTGATGAATGTGGCGAACAGAATGCCGTAGGCCAGAGAGATTCCCATCGGAATCAGGAACTGCGCCGTCGTCGATTTCACACTGAGCATTGGCAGCAACCCAAGGAAGGTCGTCAGCGACGTCAGCATTACAGCTCGGAAACGTGCGACCCCCGCCATCTTGGCGGCTTCCAATAACGGCGTTCCGGCGCGATGTTTACGATTGATGTAGTCGACCAGAACGAGGCTGTCGTTCACCACAACACCCATCAACGCAATCAATCCAAACACACTGAGAATCGATACGGAGTAGCCCAGGATCCAGTGCCCGAGAATCGCGCCGATCACGCCGAACGGAATGACGGACATGACCAGGATCGCTTGCACATAGCTTTTGAGCGCCAGCGCTAACAGGCAGAAGATGACAAACAAGGCGATGGTCAGACCCGACTTCAAACTGCCGAAGATCTCGCCCTGGCGACGCGCTTCGCCCTCCAGCTGATAGGTGATCCCCGGGAACCGCGGCATCAAACCATCCGCATAAGCGGTGATACCCGCCTGGATCAGGGTCATATTCGCGGTTTCCTTATTGACCTCGGCGCGCACGTTGAGCGTACGATAACCGTCGATTCGCGTGATCTGCGACGGACCCTTGCCGGGCGTCAGTGTGGCGACGTTCGCCAGCGGTACATCGCGACCGTCCGGTGTCCGGATCAACAGTTCGTTAAGCGTATCGATGGTCTGGCGCTCTTGTCCCGAGAGCCGAATCAATACGCGAATATCATCTCGACCACGCTGGATCCTCTGTGCTTCGAATCCCCGGAAAGCGCTGGAGACTTGCCCGACGACGTCGGCTCGCGTCAGGCCCAGTACGTAGCCTTCCTGAGTCAACTCGATCCGCAGCTCCTCTTTTCCGTCGGAGAGGCTGTCGTTGATTTCAAACACACCTTCGTAGCTTGCGAGGTGGGATTTCATGGCGTCGCCGACGAGTGCCAATTGGTCCAGCGACTGCCCTGAAAACTGGATATCGATCGGGTTGCGACCGCCAGACCACGATGAGCGGATATTCATCGTCTCGGCGCCCGGGATTACGCCGAGCCGCTCGCGCCAGGTCGCTGCAAATTCGTTTGCAGAGACTTTGCCGACACGCTGCTCTGCCGGTGCCAGCTCGATTTGTACGCGACCGATATGTGAACCGTTGGCGTCGCGATTGGCACCGGTGCTCGCGAGAATATTGCCAGCCACCTCTTCGTTGTACTGCTGGTTGTATTCCTGTTTCAGTCCGCGTGCGATTTCCAGCATTCTCTGAATATGTCGATCGGTCACCTCATACGGCGTGCCGACAGGCATGGCCAACTCGGCCGTGATCGTCTCGCTCGGGACACTGGCGAAGAACACCCAGCGCGCATAGCCACTGGTTACCAGCGTGACCATGATGACCAACACGCCGCCGAAGCCGGCGAGGGTGGAATAGCGATGGCGCAGTGCGAAGCTCAGCGCGGGTTTGTAAAAACGCAGAATCGCGTTCTCGAAACCGTCGGCAAACTTCTTTTGAAACCGCTGGAAGCGATTGCCATGTTCGCGAACACCACGAATTTTTACGTGCTTGAGATGCGCCGGAAGAATCAGTTTCGACTCGATCAACGAGAAGATGAAGACGGGAATCACGACGAGCGGAATGTTTGAGAAGAAGCGCCCGAAGCGACCCTCGAGAAACACCAACGGTGCGAACGCCGCCATGGTTGTCAAAATACCGAACGTCACTGGTCCTGCAACCTCGCGCGTCCCCTCGATCGCGGCTTGTAGCCCATCGGTGCCGCGTTTCAAATGTGTGTAGACGTTTTCGCCCGTCACGATCGCATCGTCGACTACCAGTCCGAGCACGAGAATGAAGCCGAACAGGGTCATGATGTTAATGCTGACGCCCAGCGCATTCATCAGCATGAACGCACCGAAAAAGCTGATTGGAATTCCGATAAAGACCCAGAAAGCGATCGCCGGCCGCAAAAACAGTGTCAGCATTAAGATGACGAGCAGACCGCCTTGCCAGGCGCTGCTGATGAGAATGCCAAGCCGATTCTTGAGCGTGACAGAATCGTCATCCCAATAGTCGATGAATACGCCCACAGGCAGCTCTGCCCGTTTTTCTTTGACGTATTGCCTTGCAGCTGCTGCGATATCCAGCGCGCTTTGTTTGCCGACCCTTGAGACTCGCAGTGTTGCCGCACTCACGCCATTGAAACGTGTCGTGACCGCGTCTTCTTCAAAGCCGTCGTCGACCGCGGCGATGTCGCGAACGCGAATGATGCTGCCGTCGGCGTTCGTTCGAACCACGATGTCCTCAAAGTCGGTTTGGCGGTAGGCCTGGCCCTTGGAGCGCAACAAAACGTCGCCGCCAGATGAGCGCAGGTTGCCGGCGGACAAATCCTGCGAGCTTTGACGCACAGCGTTGGCGACTTCCTCCAACGTGATACCGGTATCGCGAAGACGGTCCTGCGAGGCCTCGATTGCGACCTCGTAGTTGCGCACCGAGTCGAGCTTCACTTGTGTGATATCCGGCAACAACAACAGCTCTTCACGCACCTGTTCGGCGACGGCCCTGAGCTCATCCTCATCAACTTCGCCGGAAACGACGATCTCGATCACCGCAAACTCACGCTGTGCCAACGCGATAACCGGGCGCTCCGCTTCGGCGGGCAGGCCGTTGATCGCGTCGACTCGGCTTTTGATGTCGGCGAGCAGCTCACGTGGGTCGTAGCTGCTTTCCACCTCGATTGATACGGTGGTAGAGCCTTCGACCGAGCGTGAAGTGATTTGCTCGATTCCTTCGAGATCGTTAACGGCTTCCTCGACCCGCACGGCGATGCCTAACTCAACATCTTCCGGAGTCGCGCCGCGCAGTGGCACGCTGACGGAAATGACATCAGGATCAGCCGGTGGAAATACCTCGAACACCATCAGTCGCGACACGGTAAACAAGCCGCCCACGACGATGGTGAACATCATCAGGTTGGCAGCGACTGAGTTTCTGGCAAACCATGCAATCATCGGCTGGGTGCTCCAGCGACGCCCGGGCTGCCTGTACGCCCGCCAGTACTCGCGTCACTCCGGTCTTGATCAGGTGCATTCAAGACCTGCACACGTGTGCCTGTGGTGACCTGTCCGAGCTGTGTCGTGACCACTTGTTCACCACCGCTGACGCCACCGGCGACGATGCTTTCGGTGTCGTTTTGCCATAGCACATCGACTTTACGGCGATTCAGAAGGTTATCGTCGACGATAAAAAGGTAGGTGCCTTGCGACAACACTTCGTTTGGAACGACCAATGCATCAGCAATGGTCTTGCCCTCGATTTCGGCAGTGACGTACTGACCAATCGTGATCGGTGTCGTGCCGGACGCACTATCACCATCGATGAGTTGTGCAATGACGTGAAGCTGGCGCGCGTTTCGGTCTATCGCGCCTTCCGTTCGAACCAATCGGGCGTTCCAGGTCGTGTTGTCGCCGAGTGTAGAGGTCAGTACTACCTCGCCACCGAGGTCACCGGTTTGCATGCGCTGTGTTGGAAGGTCGACGAACGGCAGGTCGCGATCACGCAACGGCAGCCGCACCTCGACGCTATCGGTCGCATAAATTTCACCGAGCGGCGTGTTTGGTGCTACGACCTGGCCGACATCTGCGAGTTGGGTGAGTACACGCCCATCAAATGGTGCACGAATGGTGGCCCGCTCCAGACTCAGTTCGGCTTTCGTCAGCGTTGCCTGCGCTGAAGCGACTCGCGCTTCGGCTGCGCGCAGTTGCGGGATTCTGGCAACCAGCGCAGGTGGTTCACCGTCGTTGCCCAATGCTCGCCAATCGACCAGCGCTTGTTCTGCTCGGGCCTGGGCTTCAGCGAGCGATTGTTCCGCATCGAGCAATGATGCTCGTGCGATATTGACGTCCGCCGCGAAATCCCTGGCATCCACACGCACCAGCACATCGCCGCGAGAAAAAACACCGCCTTCCCTAAACGCCGGATTAATCGCCATTATCTGACCACTCACCTGGCTGACCAGCTGGCTCTGGGTGCGCGGTTGCACAGTGCCGTAGCTTTGCAGTCGGACATCGTAGTCTTGTGGATCGAGCGTCACCGTTTCGACCACCAACGCAGGACCACCGGCACCACCGCGTCGCGGCGCCTCCGGAGGGTTGGCACTGATAACACGCGCGACACCGATGAGGCCACCGATAATCAGCAATGGGACGAGGACTTTCGCCACGATAGAGGGTTCGGAAAGCGTATCGTCTTGCGCGTTCATGAATTTGGCTCCAGTGGATCGCGGTCGTCGAACGGGCCGCCCAGTGCTTCGTAAAGATTGATTCGATTGACCAGCAAAGCCGCTCGGATTTGCACGAGATTACTCTGTGCATCAAACGCACGCTGCTGCGACTCCAGGACGCTGGTGTAGTCAACTAACCCCAGTCGGTAAGACTCAATCGATCGGGTAAGTGCGTTCTCAGCGCTTTCAATGTTGCGTTGTGCTGCGGCGAATCGCTCCGCCAGCGCATCCGCGTTGCTGATGGCATTTTCAACTTCCGCAAATGCGTTGTTAACCGCATCCAGATAGCTCAGCTCGAGCTCTTCAGCGCGCGCCGCTGCTCTGCGAGCATTCGCTTTCAGTGCGCCGGCGTCGAACAACGGCTGCGTCAGCCGTGTCACAAATGACCAGCCGAGCGGTCCGCCGTCGGCTGCCTCGGGCAAGTTATTACCGATGTCATTGAGTTGTGCGCTTAGCACGATCGAGGGAAAGCGCTGACGCTGGGCGACGGCAAGACTTGCATCGGCTGATAGAAGATTGAGCCAGGCGATTTGCAGATCTGGGCGGCGGGTCAACAAATCACTGGGCACACCGATTGCCGCGACGTCCTGAAGGTTCGGTAGCTGCGGCGCCGCTCGGGTACCACTGGGATAGGCCGCGCCAAGAAGCTCCAGGTTGGCTGCCGCGATTTTTCGGTTTTGTGTTCGTGCGGCGAGTATGTCTTCGCTCTGCGCCACCGTCGTTTGCGCGAGATAAACATCCAGTGACTCATTCAACCCGGCCTGGTAGCCGCGGTCCACGACATCGAGCGCGGCTTTGGCGATCTTGAGTTGTTCCTCGGCAACCGATTCCAGTGCCGCAGCTTCCGCAAGACCATAATGTGCTCGCGCTATATCAGCGGCGAGCTGTCGCCTTGCATCAACAAAGGTAGCCTCGGCGGCCGCGTAGTCGTAGGCCGCGCGCCGGGCATCTGCTGCGAGTTCACCCCACAGGTCGATTTGCCAGTTCAAGTTCAAATTTGCGGAGGCGACTTGATTGACGACGCCATCATCAAGCGCGTCGCCGGTAAAGTTTCGTACGATGCGGCGGCGGTTCCGGTCCAGTGTCAGCGAGACGTTCGGCAGGCGCGGCGCTTTAGCGATGACAGCCGTTTGCCGAGCTTGCTCCAGCCGCGATCTGGCGGCTGCGAGCTGATAGTTGTTGTCGACCGCCCCGGCGATCACCTCGGGTAAAACGTCATCTCCTAATTGTTTCAGCCATGCGTCATCCGCAAGCGTCTGGGCCCCCTCGGCGCGCACCCATGCCTCGGGCGCCACGATCAGTTCCTCCGGCGCGGCGTGCCGAGTCTGGCAGCCGACCAGGCCGACTGTGGCAATAAGGCAAATCGAAAGATAGCGGCACATCACGACGAATTTCCGTCCAATAGATATTCCAGGGAATCGACGCTTGATTTCGATGGTCTTGCCCTAGCAGATGCAGCGGCAAGCGATTGAATTATCGAAAAAAGCCCGGAGATGGTAGCAGCCGCCTACCCACTCCGGCAAATTCGACAGGTAGTTTCTTGTCGAACTTTTCGAAAATCGAACTTAGTTCGCATTATCGATGGCGCTGCATGAAGTTTAAGGGCGGCATGCCGCTACTTCGCAAATTGGGAGTAGCGCGGGTCAGATAACGATGGCGGCAGAATTTCGAGCACGACTTCGGCAGTACAATCTCGGGTTTGTTCTGGTTGCGATTTTTAGCTTGTCCGGTTGTGGTGGCGGCGGTGAATCGACGGATGCACCTTCTTCGCCAGTCTCCAACAACGTCGAGGCGCTGAGTATCGCCGAACAGGTATACGACGCGAGCCAACGGACGCCCGCGGGCTTCCTTGACGATCCAACGCAATACCCAGGCCTTTCCGAGTTCCGGTTTCATGTGGCGGCACGTGATGTAGGTCTTGCTGGCGTCGCTGATCTCAGTTTCGAAGTGTGTAGCAACGACTTCGCGACAGCGCTTGGATGGTCGGATCAGGCCAGCAACGCAAGAGCCTTACCCTCGACAGCTTCCGGAAACTCTGAGACAGATTGGTACTTCCAAGTCGATCGGGTGTTGGATTCGGATCCATCGTCGATGGTCGTGACGCGCGTGTTCAAATGCGATGCGCTCGATCGCAGTACCCGCGACACAGACGGTAGCGCGGGGGTCGTTCTGAGACAGCCCGCGTCAGGCGACGATCTCAGGTTCCTCAGTGAGTACTTCTGGCGTTTCAGTATCTACAACAACGCGTTGAACGCGGTGGTCTCAAGCACCGGGGCGACCAATCCGGGCGTCTTGACCCACGACTTGGTTCGCGCTGAGGCAATCGTCGGGGCGGGCGTAGACAACTGCGATCGGATTGATCTTTACCGGTGGCGGCACTCACTCGATCTCGGCAGCGGTGAACTGTCCGAGTCCACGATCTGGCTACAAAGTTTCGATGCGCGCTTCGCGAACGGCCAGGTCTCGCTCTGTGAGGATTAGCGCGCAACTGGCGTGACTCGCGTCACAGCGCTCATGGCAACGCGAGTCTAGACTCCAAGTTACTGATAGTTATGGTCTAGCTCGTGCCCAGAGAATCACTCATTATGGCGTTGCCAGACATCGTGTTGGTTGTACGGCGCGATGGTCGCATTCTCGACTCGCTTGGCGGCCGCATGTTCAGCATCGATCTCGGACCGGAGAGCTGGGAGGGCAAGGCGGTCGGGGATCTTTTCTCGCCCGCTGTGAGCGATGCCTTGATCAACCAGCTCCCGAGGGTGCTGCGTACCCGTCAGCCGCTGGTCGAATTGGTGAGTGACGATGCCAGTGACTTCGAGCTGAGGCTGAGTCCGCATGGCCGGGAGCGTGTCCTGTGTGTTGTGCGCGACTTGTCGGGTGAGCAACAAACACCTGCGCAGTTGCTGGAAGCAGCATCCAACACCGGAGAGTCCGTTAACCGTGAGACGTTCATGCATCTGCTGAACGACGCGGTCAACACCGCTCGCATGAGTGAGCGACCGCTAGCGCTTATGACCGTCGGTATTCGATCGTACGTCGAGCTGTCGGATAACCTCGATGTCGAAGCAGAGAAACAGCTTGGCCAGCAAATGTCCGTGCGGATCGACGAAGTCGTCGCCGAATGCACCGAGACGATGGGTGCGATGATCTCGACACAGCTCGGTGTGGATCAGTTCGCGGTGCTTGCATCGACGATTTCTGACGGCGAGCAGTCGATGCAGGTTGGTCGACAGATCGCCGAAGCGTTATCGCAACCTTACGAGCTTTCAACCGGTCAGTTGACGCTACGCCCGATGGTCGGCATCGCAATAGCCCCACAGGACGGCGGCAGTGGTGAGCACTTGCTGCGTAATGCCATGACGGCGATGGAAGAGTCCGCGGCACTCGATCGGAGTGGCATTGAGCGTTACACCGACACGCGTCGACTGCGCTCGGAGCGTCGGCAGGATCTTGTAGAAGAGCTGCGCTGGGCGATCGCCGAGAACCAGCTCGTGATCCATTATCAGCCTGTGTTTCAGTTGCGCGATGCTGTTCCGGTTTCCATTGAGGCGTACCTTCGTTGGAGCCATCCTTTGCGCGGCATGCTGCCCGCGGGGGAGTTTGTGCCCCTGGCGGAGGCGACGGGTCAGATCCAGCGAATCAGCGAATGGGTTGTGCGCCAGGCGTGCGCTGATCTTGCCACGCTTCGTGACTCTACAGGTGCTGGCCTTGCGGTTTCGGTCAACCTATCAAGGCACTATTTCTCGCGTCTGGATCTGATTGAAAATCTGACCAGCATCTTCGAGGAAACCGGGTTCGATCCGGCGTGGCTCCAATTGGATATCACCGAGCGAATGCTGATGCGCGCTGAGCAGGTTGGGCCCGTACTGAACCAACTGAAAAAGCTCGGAATCGGACTGCAGGTCGATGATTTTGGCAGTGGCTACACATCGTTGAAGCAGATGCGCAGATTTCCGTTGGATGCCCTTAAAATCGACGGCGACTTCATCGATGGGATAGGGCGGTCGCCGGATGACGAAGCGGTGTGTCGGAGTGTGATCGCGTTAGCACATGCCTATGGCATGCGCTGTATCGCCGAAGCCGTCGAGACTTCCGATCAGGTGAAGTTTCTGCGCGCGGCGGGTTGTGATGATGTGCAGGGAAACCTGTTTAGTGGTGCGATGTCTTTGGACTCACTTACGCTGTTTCTGGAGCAGTTTCAGCAAGGCAGGAGTTTCTCCACTCAAGACGCCGACACAGACATTGTGCAGGCCTAGGTCCGAGGACGGCGGATGACCTCGTTTGAGGCCACCCGCCATTCAGCTTAGTCCAGCGCAACCGGAGCTTTGCCGCGACCTGTGGCTTTCCACCAGCCTTCTTCCAGTTCGACTGCCGGGGTCATAGCATCGTCGATGCTGCAAGTGGCGCGGTATCGAACCGATTTGGCCTCGCTCTCCGCCTTGTGACGAATAGTCAGCCAGAACATGGCTTCACCACCGCTGTTGGTGCTCCGAACGCGATTGATCCGTGTCGAGCCCGGGCCGAGCTCGCCTCGAATGGCGTCTTCGCAGGTTTCCATCCGCTTGTTGCTGGTGCGCGCGTCGGCGTCAACCGGGGCGGTGACGCCCGATGCGAACACAATGGCCGCGAGTGCTGCTGTCAGGACTTTCATTAGCTTCTCCTTAGCACGCGACGCTTGGGGGTAAAGGGGGTGTTGCGTCACGTTGGAAAGCAGTTTAGGTTTTGCATATGCGCATCAGCAATTCAAATAAAGCACGGTAAATCTGCAAAAATGCAAAACTTCGATTGGGACGATATCCGGGTCTTTCTGGCCATTGTGGAATTCGGCAGCGTATCTGAGGCCGCCGGCGAGTTGGAGATCAATCAAAGCACGGTCAGTCGACGCATCACCGCGCTCGAGCAGCAACTCGGAGTAAGCCTGTTTGAACGCGCGCGCGGCAGCCGGTGGGTGCTGACCGCAGCCGGTGAGCAAATGCGAGACTCCGCAGCGCTGATGCAGGAGAGCGCCAATTCAATCTCGCGTGAAGTCCTCAGGAACAACACCGAGATATCCGGGCATGTGACAATCACCTTCATGGATCACGGGACCCGATCGATCGGTGTGCCGACCATGGCGCAAATCGCCAAGGATTATCCGGATCTCCGACTGACGATGCATATCAGTTCGGATGAGCTTGATCTCAGTGCCCGTGAGGCGGATGTGGCGATTCGGCTGGCGGAGAACGTGCCGGATAATCTGGTGGCCAGAAAAATCTGTTCGGTATCAATGGGAGTCTATGGCAACCAGGAGTGGTACGACCGATTTAAGGCGGGTGAGCGCAATATCCCTCTGATCACGTGGTACATGGAGGGGCGCCCCACCGAATGGCTGCAGACACTGATGCCGGAGTCGTATGTGGCCTACCGCGCGAACCGACCACAAGCCATTCAGCAGATGGCGAAACTGGGCGCCGGTGTTGCGGCAATTTCCTGTTTCGAGGGGGAGAGTCAGTCGGATCTTGTGTTGTTCCGCGAATTTGGAATCATCAAAGAGAAGCATCTTTGGGTGATTTCGCATACCGACCTGCGCACGACAGCGCGAGTGCGCATCGTGCGTGATCGCGTCATCGACGCGCTGGAAGCCGCGAAGCATCAGATTGAGTTTGAGTTGCCCGAGACGGAGGGGCGTTAGCAGTGACACTGAGAATTCACGCAGACTTCGACCAACGCGCTGTTGTCACACCCGATCGGTACAAGTGGGTTGCGTCCCCGTTGCCTGGCGTGGAGCGGATGATGCTCGATCGGGTCGGTGACGAGGTCGCGCGGGCCACCTCGTTGGTCCGCTACGCGCCGAATAGTGAGTTCTCGCCGCACACGCACGGTGGTGGTGAGGAGTACTTTGTACTTGCTGGCGCGTTCGCGGACGAGCATGGCGTATACCCGAAGGGCCACTACGTACGCAACCCGATCGGCACATCGCATACGCCGAGAATTGGAGACGAGGGCGCGACCATATTCGTCAAGCTGCATCAGTTCGAGGCCGCCGACCAAAGTCAGTTCGGTATCGATACGACGAGCGCTGAGTGGCAGCCAGGATTAGTGCCCGGATTGTCCGTGTTGCCACTACACAGTTTCGAGCGTGAGAACGTTGCCCTCGTTCGCTGGGCTCCGAATACGCAGTTCAATCCGCACCAGCATTGGGGCGGCGAGGAGATCTTCGTCATCGAAGGCACGTTCCATGACGAGCATGGATCGTATCCGGCAGGGTCGTGGATCCGCAGCCCGCACCTGAGCAAACACACGCCGTTCACCAAAAACGATGGCGCGCTGATTTACGTCAAGACGGGTCACCTTGCCTATGTTTAGTCGGCGCAGGCGTTGGTAGACGTATGACCATTCAGTGGTTGGACGACGTTCGTGCGTGTCGCTTGTGCGACGAGTTGCCACTTGGGCCCAGACCGATCTTTCAGATTGATCCGCGAGCTCGCGTGTTGATTGCAGGGCAAGCGCCGGGGTCCAAGACGCACGCGAAAGGCGTTCCCTTTGACGATGCGTCCGGCAACCGGCTGCGGGAGTGGTTGGGAGTCGACCGAACGACGTTTTACGACCCTGCCAAGATCGCGATTCTACCGATGGCGTTCTGTTTTCCAGGGACGTCAAAGTCTGGCGATTTGCCGCCGCCGAAGCGCTGCGCTGATACGTGGCGCGATCGGCTGTTAGCGGAGTTGACCCAAGTGGAGCTGATTCTGGTGATCGGTCAGTACGCGCTGGATTGGCATCTTCCGAATGATCAGTCCAAGACACTCACCCAGACAGTATCTCGATGGCGTGAGTTTTGGCCCGCGTGCCTGCCGATGCCCCACCCGAGTCCACGCAACAATCGCTGGTTGAAGAACAATCCGTGGTTCAGTGACGAAGTGTTTCCCGAGTTGCAGCGTCGCGTGCAAGCGTTGGTTTGAGTTTTCAGAACTCTGTTGTTGAGGCTCAAGAAATCCAACCTCAAAACCGAAACAACAGGCCGGCTCTTGCCTCCACTGCGGAGAAGTCCTCGAAGTCCACGCCGAACTCGGTATTGAAGTGCGTCACTTGCCCAAACGCGGTCAGACTATCCGTGAGCTTGACGCCGTAATTTACATACGCTGCCGTGTTCGCTGATAGCTCTGTCAGTCCAAGCCGATCCTCTTCGTCGACCGACGCCGTGGCGTAACCCGCTTTGAAGTTATGGCCCGGTTTGACGTCCCAGTTAACGAATGCGAAGAAACCACTCTCACTGAAGCTCTCCCGCACGACACCATCACCGCCGAGACTGGTTGCGGGTGCAATGCCTAACGCGTTCTGGTTGTTCACCGCTTCACCGGTATAGGCTTCGGCAGATATCGAGACCGACCCAAACTTCAGGGTGGTGTACGCCTTAAAGAAGTTTGCGTCCTGATTGCTGCCGCTGGCGAAGCCCGCTTCATCCTCGAAGTTCACTTCTGCGATGTGCCCGGCAAAGCCAAACAGGTGGCCTGAAGCGGTGGTGCGGTAGTTCAGGTCCACTGCGAAACCGGGAACACTGCCGAGTTCGTTGGCGTTGATGCCGGCCGCGGAGTTGTTGCGTCCACGGTTGGTTAGCGCGCTGGTAAATGTCCAGCCGCCAGACTTGTAAGTGGCACCCGCCTCTAACGCGAGGAAACCTGAATTTCCTGCGCGATAGCCGTTGCCGATCCAGTTGTAGCTCCCGTTCGACTTGATGCCTGCCGCAGTGGTCCATTTCTGACCGGCGAATATTGTCAGTGACTCGTTAACATCGTAGTACAGCGTTGCCAGGCGGAGCCGCGCTCCCTGAGCCTGGATCGCGGTCTGGTTCGTGAATCCGTCCTCGCCATCGATAAAGTCGAACTCCAGAATCGTGCGAACGTTCTCGTGTTTCATGTTGAGCGAAAAACGTGAGTGAGCGGCCTGGAATGAAGTGGCGTCGGATTCGAGAAAGCGCATTTGCTGGTCTGTCGCCGGTGCGCCACCGAATACATCGGTTCTGAGGGCGTTGGTAGGAGCCACCTGACTGTAGCCTCCGCCGAAGCTGGCAACGCCAGAGTCCGTGTACAGAAGCTCGGTCTTGATCATGCCCTTGAAGCTGAACTCGTAGGCGTAAGATGTGCCGCTCACTATGATGAGCGCGAGCGCGACAAGCAGTGCGTTGAAACGGTAAAGCATGTGGTCCCCCCAGAGATCCTTCGTACGATCATTTCGTGATCTCACTGTAGGGATTTTGTTTTTTCGTACCATTAGACGATGGTCTATCCGACGAAGGTCGAATGGTGGGGATCCTCTGTCGCTGCGGCGCTTAGCTGCTGCTTCCGTACGGTGCTCAACTGCCACCACAGCTGCAGCGCTTGCGATGGAACATCAAGCGCGTATGTTGGTCCTATCCCCTAATCGTCCTCACAACAGGAAACGCTAGCCATGCAAAGCCGTCTGTCACTGTTAGTGCTGTTCGCTCTCGCAACCACGTCTGTTGACGGCCGTGCCGACCCGCCGGAGTTGATAGAACAATGGGTCATTGGTGGATTCGATGCACCCGAAGGCGTCGCGTATGGAAACAACAGAATTTATATCTCAAACGTCAATGGCCCCGGGTCTGACAAAGACGGCAACGGCTACGTGTCAGTGCTTTCAACCAACGGCGAAGTGATCGAGAGACGGCTTGTTACAGGACTCGATGCACCGAAGGGCATGGTGTTGGTGGATGATCGTTTGTACATCGCGGATATCGACCGGGTGCACATCGCTAACGCGCTGTCGGGTGAAGTTGAAACGTCCTTGTCAGTCGAAGGTGCCAGGTTCCTGAACGACGTGGTGCTCTGGAACGACACAGTCTACGTATCGGACAGTGCGACGAGCACGATCTTCGCTGTCACAGACGAGGGCGTGTCGCCGTGGAAGACGGGTGATTTTCTCGACGGCGTGAACGGTCTGACGGCATTCGGCGATCGACTGCTGGTCTCGACTATGTCCTCCGGCTCGCTCTACACGCTCGATGACGATGACGGTCTCAATGAAATCGCTAACGGCATGGTCAACGCGGACGGGATCGGCGTAGCTGACGAGCACGGCGGCTACCTCGTTTCAAGCTGGCCGGGACAGATTTGGTTTGTCGATGAATCTGGTGAGACAACGGAGTTGCTCAACACCGAAGACGAGGGCGTTTATCAGAACGATCTGACCTACGTCGAGGATATGCTGATCGTGCCCAACTGGAATCCGGGCACGGTGACGATGTGGCGATTGAGGTAGTGCTCGGCGCTGCGAGTGCTCTTTCGAGCAGGCGATTTACTGTGACGGGTCGTGCTCCGAAAGAAACCACGCCGTCCCGATCAAAGAGCAGCGCAGCTATCAATATCCGACGAAACTGCGCAGAGCGCCTCTCGCACCAAGTCTGCTGCCTCAATTAGCCCTCGTAATTTCAACGCTGCGACCATCTCGACGAACTCATCAGCATTCGAATCGCGCTTGACGACTACGTACTCGACAATTTCTCGAACTTTTTCTGCGTCACCGGGTTCGCCCCGCCGCGCGAAATCGAATACCAATGACGACAGGGAGTCCAAAGGTATTTCCACATTCCAACCATATCGCTTGGACAGCGTTTCGTAGTGTTCGAGTAGTGCAGGGAGGCCTTTACGATAGACATTTATATCTGGACTCCAGCCATCGAACACCTTCCTGATGGACCAGTACAGCGAAACCGGAGCCACCGTGCCGTGTTCCTCTTTATCGAACGCATTGTGAAAAACCGTCAAATCGGCTGGATCCAAATCTTCCAACAAACTCAAAAGTTCCAGCGTTGCAACAGTGCCACTCCGCTGGCCGCCTTCCGTAGCCACCACGAGCGTCTTACCACTGTTATCCAAATTTCCGAAGCTCTCTGCGAACTTTGGAACGAAGTCACCTTCTTGCCACCAAAGCGCAGGACTGGATGCGACGTAGGCGTTGTACGATCCCGGCGATTCTCGAAGCGTGTTCAACACAAACAAGCCGGCGAGCGAGTGGCCGAAAACAACTCGGTAGGGATGCGTACGAAACTGTGCATCGATTCGTGGCGATAGCTCATCGGTGAGAAACTGTCGGAACTGAACTTCGCGGACATTCGTTTCGCCGTTGGTGGGATCAGTCGGCCGGAGTTCATCACCGCGGCCAATCGGAACAACGCCAACCACGATGAACTCGGGAATAAGCGAGGCGCCTTCAGCAAGATAGCGGACCAAAGCGTTCGCGTGCTCGAACTCGGAATGAGCGTCAAGCACAAACAGAACCGGGTAGCGTGCCTCTGGTAGATGTTCGTAGCTGTTCGGCAAGCCGATGAAAACGTCTCTTGGCTCATTGAGCGTGTCGGAATCAACGATGATGTGATGCCTTGCAGCCCGATCTAGATCAGTCGCGAATGCTGCGCTGGCGGCGATCAGCAGCACTATGCTCATCAGAGGCGAGACGCCTGCCGCGGCGTTGCGTTTGCTCGGAAAATTCTTCACCGGAATGCGCACCAGCCAGACGGATTTTGCAGGAACTTATCGCCCGGCGTCAGCCCTGGAGTTGCAAGCACAACGCCTGTTGCAAGCAATGCCAGAGTAAGAAAGCACAGCGCGCCTCGAATCGGTCTAGCACGATGCAATTTCACGGCCACCGCCCGTTGCAGGACCTGTTTCGTGGATGTCTTGAATTGTGGAAATAGTGTCCTGTCGGCAGCACTACATGTGACCTTCGTAAGAGCAACGACGTAGTCCGCGCGAACCGCATTGGGTTCGTCCCAGAGAACGGCACAGTCACACGCTAACTCCTGATCAGTCCGGAAAGCTCTTTCGACGTATCGGAGGATCGGCAAGAACCAGAAACTGCATCGGATCGTCTCGAACATGAGGTTCCGGAGGAGGTCCCGGCGAATTATGTGGGTAAGCTCATGGCGAAGCATCAGGTCTCTTTCTGCCGGACTAAAGCGTTCGAAAAAGTCTTCCGGCACTGCGACCGTCGGCGAAGCGATACCAATCAAAGCGGGGGAGCTCAGCGCGCTCGACGCGAGAAAGCGCGGTGCAGGAAATACGCGAAGTTTCTCGCAGGTATCTCGGAAGGCGGCGGTCGCAGCTTCGGAAACAGGCCGGCTATTCACTTTGATTGTTGCGTACAAAGCGCGATGACGCGACGCCGATATCCAACAGCTCACGGCGAAGCCAACGAACCAGATGAGAAGTGCTGCTGGAGCGAACAGAGGGAAAGATTCCAACACTCGGGAGAATAGTCCGATACCGTCACTGAACCAATCGTCAATAAACCCTGCAGGCCATCCCGGTTTAGGTATCAGTTGAAGCACAATTGGGAGGGGGAGGAACAACCACGATGCGTAAGCCCATTGGGCGCCTCCTAGCCGCCGCAAAACAGGTCGTGAGATGCAAATCATCGTGAGCAATCCGATAAGGAAGATGCTCGAAACAATCAATCCGTTCAGGAAGACTTCGATCATCTTTCGGATAACTCTGAGATGACTTTCTCGAGGGCCGCGATGTCCTGATCGGAAAGCGAGTCTGCTTCAGCGAATGTAGCGATCATCGGAGCGATTTTTCCGTCATAAAGATCACTAACCAACTTCGTCGTCTTAGCTACCCGGTAAGCGTCCTTGTCGATTGCGGGGTAGTACAAGTAGGCGCCTGGCGACTTGTCGTACTGAATGGCACCTTTGTCGACGAGGCGACGAATCAATGTGTTGACCGTCTTTTTGTGCCATGACCTCGTCGCAGATATGGCCTCTACGATTTCCCCGCTTCGCATCGGGCTTCTACGCCAGAGAGCGTTCATGATGACGAGCTCGGAGTCGGAAACGTCGATCACTGGATCACCATATGGACTACAGTTGTAAGTGATAGGATTACATCTGTAGTCCAGTAGTCAAGAGAGACTTTTGATGAGCCTAGCTCAGCGAGCGCCGCGCTCAAGCGGCCGGAATAGTCCTGGTGTGGTTGGACTGTCGGTGCGATTGGAGGCGCGGGGCGTCTGAACGTCGCTGAGAATTGGTGGGCCCGCCAGGGCGAGTAAGAGCACTTCCCCACTAGTGATCGCAACGATCTCTGATCCAGCCACAGCGGCCTCGTCGTTGCATCAACGCGCCAATAGCTTTGCTATTGCCCCGCTGCTGCGCCTCGATCCCGATGCGTCTGGATGAAATCTCGGTCCGATAACTAGTGTGGCAGTGCTCAGCGAGCGCCGCGCTCAAGCGGCCGGAATAGTCCTGGTGTGTTTGGACTGTCGGTGGGCTGGGCGGCGTGAAGCGTCTGAACGTCGCTGAGAATTGGTGGGCCCGCCAGGGCGAGCTTGCGAGCGCCGCGCTCAAGCGGCCGGAATTGTCCTGGTGTGTGTGGACTGTCGGTGGGCTGGGCGGCGTGAAGTGCGTACGGGAGCATGGAGTGTCCGCTCTCAAGTACCAAGAAATGTCCGACCTCGTAAGTATCTGTTACAGCGAATAATTTCGGTCGTTCGGCTATTGGTTGGTCGGTCGTGCTTGTTTGACTCTTAGATTTCGTCGCTCAAGTTTCTAGGCGGCTCTGTTCGGCATATTTAAGAATCGCATGGCAAAAAGTCCGAAGCTCTTCTAGCGTTAGGTCATTCTTGCAATCGTTCGTCCGCCATCCACAAATTTTGAAATCCGCTGGGCCGGTGCCATCACCAACATGATCGACGGATGGTAGTAGAGCAAACCTCTTTTTGTATTCGCGTTTGTGCTTCTTCGATTGCTCGTTGTCATATTTGCTAAGAAGCGTCCAATCTAAGAGTTCTCCCGTGTAAGCGTCATGCCCCCTCGATTCAGCAACGGCGGAGTGGATCGCAAGCTTGTACTCAGCAACGGACGCGCTGTCATTGCCCCGTCGCCTGTCCCGCTTCACGTGTGCCATAGCCTTGCGGTGGAGCCAGCGCTCATAAGAAAACTGCGTCTGAACTCCGTCAAGAAAACTAGGGATTGCGTACTTTCTGGCCATACTCAAATAGAACATACATCTGCAGAGCGGGTTACAGTACCTAGCAGAATTGAAACTCACCTCCGTGCTGCTCCATGATAAAAGAAAGGTCCTGTGCCGTATTCTGAAAAATCTCTTGGATAACCCCTTCGATACGATAATGTTCTTCGGACAGTTTCTTATCCATATGGATCGTGTCGTCAGAGAATTCGACACCGGCTCTTCGAGCCTGTTGTGCCAATGAAAAAACTACGTCAAAAGTAATCGGCTCGCCCAGCCGATGGGCCAAACGATTTCGAAGCGCATTTATGGCACGTAAGAAACTGGCCATTTCCTCGTCGATCAAATCACGCGAAGCTGCAACGCTCACTTTTTGGTGAAAGCTCAGATCAAAAGGCTTGAGGTTTTCCTGCTCGGTTAGCTTAAGTTCTATGAGTTGCACCAGAACAGATTCAAGGATCAAGTGGCCTGCTATATAAGCACCGAGAGGAGCGTTTGAGAAAAGCTCCAATATATGGTCAAGCGTGGGTTTGTTTCTGTCTTTCCAATGATCTTTCATCCTACCGCCTCTCTGAGTCTTTCTAGCTCTATCTCCCCTAGGCCGGTAGTCGTCATCTGGGCCATACGTTCGCATGGATCATTATGGGCACTGATCACCACTGGCCACGAGTGTTTAGAGTCAAGGCGCAGCTCGGTCCACCGTATTGCTGAAGTGTTTTTTGTGCGCTAATCGCTTCCATCCAAAGTGTATCGTGGCGATTCACCAAAACGAACAGGTAGAAAGGGATCGTTCTCTTTGAGAAACCTCTCGATCTCTGGATCGTATTCCCAGGGATACTCCAAGTAGCACCACTCCACTGTGAACCAATCATCCTGATCATCTGCAATTGATACACCAATGCATTTCGAAAGACGCTGATCGTATTTGTGAGCCAAGGTAAAATTTTGCAAGGCGTTTTGCCTTGTCTGAATCTGATCCTGATTTATCGGTATGAAGACGAATCCGCATCCTGTTCTGAGTATGGCTATGCGATATGGTGTACCGGCCTCTCCCTTCTTTGCTTTCTCGTGTGCGAGCTCAAAGCGACCTTTAAATTCTTTCAACTCGTTTCGCTTAAGTAGCGCGAGCTCTCGAACTATCGGATAGTAATCCGTTGCCGATTGCACCGATGTAATACGCTTGGCGAAAACTGATATGACACCGGACAAATCCCACTCATGGGCGTGATGCTGAAGTCGTTGAACAAACTCTCGATTCTCTGCGTTAGGTGCGCTACTCCAGTTGCCACATATGTACTGACCTACGAGATCAGCCTCTGCTACGCGTAGGGATTCATCGGGCCAACGACTTACAATTTGCTCTCGTACCTCCAAATACTCTGAAACCTCGGCTGGGGTTAGCAATGTTCTAACCAAGCCCAAATAGTCGTCCCCTGAGATAACGTGAATGAAGCCAGCCGTGCTGCTTTGGTAATGCTTAATGGCACGGCAATCACTCGGAAGAAGTCGGTCTGGCAGATAAATTACTAGTTTCCGAATGACGTCGATCTCTTCGAGCTTCAATGCAAATTCATGGCCTCTGTGGTTTCTTAGCGCGATTTGAGAGTTTTCCCTAAGATACCTGAGGGTATCCCGTACTTGCTTCGTTGCTCGGCCTAAGACTTTTTGTTCAAACCACCGTCTTTCCGTTTCTCCTGATCGAGCGTGCTTTTTGTCGCGTTCCTTTAGTTGATATGCAAAAAGTAGCGAGCCAATCCAGATCACGCTGTCAGCAAGTTCGACCTCGTCACTAGCCGACGGTCGAAACGTTGTGTGCGAGTAAACAAACTCCCTGAAGAAGTGCCACTCGTGGAGGTTGGCTAGTTCATCTTCAAACGTCACAAACACGCTCCTTGACCAGTGTTTGTGAGCGCGAGCCTTGTGTTGCGTGATTAGAATTAGTCATAGCTGAGATGCTGCTGAATCCTTCGTATTCTGCGGATATCAGTAGTCCCATTGCTCATGCGCGATCGGCAGACTATTGAGCAAATGTCGATGGTGTCGCCACTGCGGTAGATGATCATCCATTAACGCTATGAATCGCTCGTTGTGAGTTGGTTCAATCAGATGGAGCAATTCGTGGACCACGATGTACTCAAGGCACTCCGGCGGCTTTTTCGCTAGTTCTGTATTTAGGCGTATGTGGCCTTTTGCCGGATTACATCCACCCCACTTGGTTTTCATATGCTGCACGTAGAGTTTGGTCGCGTGCACATCCAGCGCTCGTTCCCACTTCTCGATTAGAGGAGCTGCAGCCTTCTTCAATTCTTCTCTATACCAACCCTCAACGATATCGCGCTTCTTGTCCTCGCCTGCACCGGGGCGGACTCGCAAGACAAGCCTGCTCTGTGTTAGCTCTACCTCGGGCGTAGCGTCTTCTTCCAAAACCGTGAGAAGGAACCGTTCGCCCCATACATAGTGGCTTTCGCGTTCAAGATATTCTCGTTGAGTCTCTCTTTCCTGTTCCGCGAATTTGTGTTGCTGCTGCCTGATCCAGCCCAGTCTTGTGATGACATACACTCTCACGGTGTCGAGACTCATCCGTGAAGGCGCGGAAATGCGTACCTGACCCGTGGGTGGATAGACACTCAAGTGGATATTCTTGATGTCCTTGAACTCCACATCGACGGAGACATCACCTAGATCTAGCTGGGTTCTCATTAGTATTCTTTTTGTGCCTTGATGATCAAAAAGATCCGCTCGACCTCGTCCACATCGTTGTCTAGCAGGGGCAACATAGCGCGTTTGATGACGTTCTCGCGGGCCTGTATGCCTCTCCAGCCATCTGGGCGTACGTCTTTGACCTTTGCATGAATCGCCAGCGCCAGATCTAGAGCTGGGTCACCTTCGCCGACATAGTCTCCTGGCGCTTCAGCAACGCCGCTAGAGGAATTAGGCGTGGCGAATAGCGACTTCAGATTGTTGTAAAGCGCGCGTTTGCCAGGCGAGTCCAAACTGGTAGGGGTGTCGTCCGACTGTCCAGTTTCGACCTTCTTGGCTAGGTCAGCGATCTGCTGTAAATACTCCTCGTACTTGTCAGCTTTCTCTTTGCGAAACTTGATGATCTCATCGAGTAATGCCGACATCTTTTCGTAGTACGCCGGATCATTCAGATGTTCCTTGATGATCTTGCTACGGACGTTGTTCTCAATCGTCTCAGCAATTGCGTTCTTGTTCCCCTGCATCGAGCCCAGTCGATCGGCAATTGCCTCGCCGATACCGGTCTTGACGATCAGTTCCAGCAAGCCGATGTCATCGAATGGTGATATCTTGCGTGGCTCATCGGCTTCGATGTACGTATCGATCAGATGCCGCATGTCGGCTTCGTATGCTTTGAGATCAATGCTCTCGCCGCTCGCTTTGCGGATAGTGTCTCGTAGCTTCAGAAAGTGATCGAGCTGCCACTTGATGTGCGCAATCTCGCTATCGCTGTAACCAGCAGCATCAAGGTCATCTGCAATGCTCGCGAAGGCCCGGGTTAGCGCTGCTGTCGCCTTATAGAGTGCGGCGCGTTGTGGCTCCCGTTCTTCTAGATCGCGCGGGATCTCAGTGTTGCCGCAGAAATAGTGGATATAGTCGAGCTCGCTCTTTGGTGGATCGACGGACTCGCAGAGCAGAACGATGGCTTCGAGTGCGTCATCCAAGCGCTCCCGGCATTTGGTTAGCCTGCTATGCAGAAGGATCTCAGGGTCCTCTCCCCCAGCGCTGTGGTCTAGCTCGGACGTATAGACTGCAATAGCATTCTCAAGCTTCTTGAAGAGATCCTTATAGTCGATGATGTAGCCGAAGTCCTTGTCTTCCCCATCAAGTCGATTCGTTCTGCAAATCGCTTGGAAGAGACCGTGATCCTGCATCGACTTGTCGATATACAAATAAGTGCAGGGCGGTGCGTCGAATCCCGTCAATAGCTTGTCCACTACGACAAGCAATTTCATGTTTGCTGGTTCTTGGCTGAACTTCGACTTCGCCGCTTCCTCGTATGTCTCCGTCTTGGTCATGCCTCTCTTCGGCGTGACGTTTTCCAGTAACTCAGTGTAAGTATGGAAGATGAATTGCTTAGCGGTCTCGGTATTCGCCCCGGTCTCTTCTTTGGTTACGTCCTGAGCGCTCGGGTTATAGGATGTGACCACAGCGCATTTGTTCTTCAAAGGTGTCTTTTGGAATAGAGCGAAATATCGACATGCCTCGAGTATGCTCGACGCGACCAAGATAGCGTTGCCGCGCTCGCTGGAGAGTCGTGGCTTGACACTAAAGTCAAAAATAATGTCACTAACAACCCGATCCATTCGGGACTTGGAGCTCAAAACGTGCTGCATCGTGCCCCACTGGGTCCGCAAAGCATCCTTTTGCCATTCATTCAGTGCCTTGGTTTTGGCATCGAACCATGCGTCGATTTTATGTTCGGATCCAAGGCGCTGATCAATATCTCGCGCCTCATACACGAGATCGAGGATCACTTCGTCCTCAACGGCCTCGCTGAATTTGTAGGTGTGTATATAGCCGCCGAAGACTTCCAGACTGGTTGCCTTGTCCCTTTTTAGGAGCGGTGTACCCGTGAAACCAATGAACACCGCGTTGGGCATAATGGCCTTCATCACGCGATGGAGTTTTCCGCTTTGCGTGCGGTGACACTCATCGACGAAGACAAAAAGCTCACCCACAGCCGGGTTGGGCTGTGTCTCCAGTTCTTTTAGGAACGCATCGAAGTCTTCTACATCGTTCCTGCCGAACTTGTGGATCAATGAGCACAGCAACCGCGGCAATGGTTGACTAAGTTGACTCATCAACTCGGCACCGCTTTTGCTTCTGGCAATAGGGATACCGGCACCGGTAAACACACCTTCTATCTGCTTGTCGAGCTCGTCGCGGTCAGTGATGACGGCAATGCGGGCGTTAGGATTGTTCTCGAGAATCCATTTCGCCAGGAGCACCATGACGATGCTTTTGCCGCTTCCTTGTGTATGCCAGATGATGCCGCCCTCTCGCTTGGCGACATGTGTTTGGGCAGCCTTGATGCCGAAGTACTGGTGTACACGGGGTAGTTTCTTGATGCCAGCATCAAAGAGTACGAAATCGTGCAAGAGTTCGATCAGTCGCTCTTTGTTGCACATCTTCAGGAGGTACTTATCGAGCTTGATTCGTGTGTTGTCTTGCTCGTCCTCCTTCCATGTCAGGTAGAACTTTTCAGGCGTGCCAATGGTTCCGTACTGCAGACCCTCCGAATCATTGCCAGCGAACAGAATTTGTACGGTACTGAAAAACCATTCGTTGAATTCGGGTTGCTGGTTCGAGAGGTTCTGACGAATGCCGTCTCCGATTGAAACTCGGCTGTTCTTGAGTTCGATGACGCCGATCGCGATGCCATTTAGATACAGGACTAAGTCGGGGCGACGTTCGTGGTTGCCCTTTAGCGTGACTTCCTCGGCGATCGCAAAGTCATTCTTTTGCGGGTTCTCCCAGTCAACCAATTCGATAGTTTCGGTGACTTCTCCCGCTTCAGTTTTCGCTTTGACGCCGTAGCGCAGAAGGCTGTAGACCTCTTTGTTGTTCTCATATAGAGAGCGGTTGCGGTTATCAGACTGGGTTCGAATTTCGTGGAGTGCTCGGCTGATTTGCTCTGCTGTGTAACCTGCTGAGGTCAGGTGCTTCGTGAGATAGCTTTCTTCGATATTGCTATTGCCGGGACGGTCCTGCCAGTCACCGAGATAGTCATAGTCGAGTTCTTCGCAAAAGAGCTTGATGACTCGATTCTGCGTGACTCTCTCGATTTTTCCGATGCCGCTCATACTAGTCGAATCCTTCCGGTGAGCAGCTCTTGCATCATCCCCTGATTGATCTTTCGGGCTTTCGCAAGCTTGCTTTCGAGAGCTACTATCTCTTCGTCCATGTCGCTGAGGATTTCGGCGATCGCGGTTTGTTCTGCCGGGTCTGGCAGTAGCAGTGGGATTTGGCCGAGCGCGCCGCGAGCGATGCGTTTATGGGTTGTTCCTCCACTGCGGTCGCTCACGGCCTTGAACCATTCTTGAGTTGAAAACAAATTTGCGAGGAAGGTTCGGTCAGCTTGATCTGGCGGAAATCTGCAGATTGTTACGTCAACTGACGTGATGATCTTCTCCTCGCCGAGTTCCGGGAGGATGCACGCTCGCCCGGCGGGATCGGCTAGCCGACAAATCAGCAAATCGCCCACCCTCAACTCTTTGCACCTCAGAGAAGAAAATGACTCTTCGTAGATGTACTTCCTTTCGGCGCGATCGATGAACTTGCCTTCACCAATGTTTCCGGTTTGAACTAGACGTACGCCTTCGGTAGTGATGTGCTCTGCCTCGACCCAGTCTCCGTCGTTAAAGAGCTCTCGTTTGTGCCCGGCAAGCTCAATTAGGGTTCTCACCTCCCACTCTCCGCTGAATCCCGGAAGGCGTCGTTTGCCCGTGAGGAGTTCCTGCATGGCGCCTTGTTTGATCTGACGCTTCTTGGCAATAAGTTCCTCTAGAGATTCGATGAGGGCGTCAGCATCGCCCAGCGCCTCCGCAATCGCTTCTTGCTCGGCCTTTGTGGGGGGGAGAGCAATGCTATATCCGGCAATCTGAGGAGCGGTAAGTTGTGGAACCCCAGTACTTTCCAGCGCAAACTCAACTATGTTGTTGATGAACTCCGCAACAAATCGGAGATCGCACGGCCTTTTTGCCGTAAGAACAAGTAGTCGCCCAATGGCTGAGAAAGGTAGGCTACGATACTCCGCATGACCGACATCGCCGCGCGCGGTAACGGTGATTTGATTACCAGAATACTGATTGGATCGTGAATATCCGTAGAGTCCTCTGTTCGAGTGTGAATTCGAATAAATGGGGTTCGGATGACTTCCGGTAGAGACAGGTGAGAAATCCTCTTTAACAAGGTCCCGGCCAGCGGAAATCTCGCATAAGGCACCTAACCTTTGTTGAATCCAATCCTCTGGAACAACCCCCACATCGGTCTGTTTGTAGCCTTCTTTCAGGTCCATGAGAATCCCATGCGTTCGAGACGTATGTTGACCTTTTTCTCCATCTCACTCACGCGGTCGGTCATCAGTGGTAGGGGAGTTTTGTAGCGGTCGGCTAGTTCCGCGACCCGCTGGGTGAGCACCTGGCTGATGTGGTCCATCTCGCCGCGGATTGCGGTTTCCAGCCTCGCCAACCACTTGTCAACAACTACGAGCGTCTTGATCTCGTCCTCGCTGAGTGCGGGGTACTTATCGTGCGCGAGTTGGTCGAGCTCGGCTTCGTCTGACTTAGTTGCCTTCTTCAGGGTGGCCTGTCGGCTATCGAGTTCCACCCATTGGACCAGCACATCGATCTCATCGGCGTATTCTGGGTCGCCTTTTATGATTTTGAGGCGCTTGGTGATTTCGCCCTTATTGATCTTCTCTATCTCCGCGAATGCACCTTCTTCGCCGCTATGGTCTTCTTCTAGTTCCGTCTTTGTGGCGATGATGGCCTCCAATTCGGAGTGCTGCGTATCTATAGCGGCTTGCTCGTCGGCGAAATGACACGCGACGATCAGCGGCTTGGGTACAAGGTCGCAAGCCCACCCTTTGTCTTTGGTCTTCCCTTTCCGCTTGCCACTCTTTACGGTCTCAAGAACGCGCTGAGGTGTCGCGACCCAGCCGTCAGCCGCAATGAGGTAGCAATCGTCTTGCATCGTGTCAGCCCAGTAGTCCATTAGGTGTTGGTACACCGCGTAGGGGTCGACTAGACCGCTGGCCTCATCAATCTCGTAGTGGGCCAACAGCGACTCGGACAGCTCGTAGATGACTTGCTTTGGCAAGCAACCGACATCAAGTGACATTAGTGCAGCAGCAGCGGAGTCTCGCCACTTGGCAAAGCGGACTGTCATATTGTCCATGAACACGGCAAATTGAGGGTGATCGTGGATCGTGGCTCTTAGTCTGCTCTTGTCCACGCGCAGATCAGCGTACCCCGGACGCTGATCTTCGAAGAGAGTACGCCTCAGATCGGGGCAGACTTTCCAGTAGTCTTCAAGTGCATCGATATCGCGCATCGGGATGCCGCCGTTTAGGTGCCCGTCAATGTCCTGCAAGTCCACAGGCTCGCGGGTATCGATGTAACGCGGCAGGTTCAAGTTGTAGTCGTTCTTGGGGTCGGCGATTTCATCTAACGGGACCAGGCGCGAGTAGCCTGCGTGTTCCTCGCTATTGATGAAGACATCGACAATCTTGTGCATGTCCCGGGCGCGGAGGCGGTTCTTGTTGCCGTCTTTGATGAAGCCTTTGCTAGCGTCAATCATGAAGATACCCTTGCGGGCAGCCGCGTTCTCTTTGTCGATGACGAGAATACACGCCGGTATACCAGTACCGTAGAAGAGGTTTGCAGGCAGCCCGATGACGCCCTTTAGATACCCTTTGCGGACTAGGCTTTTGCGGATATCTTCTTCGGCATTGCCTCTGAAGAGTACTCCGTGCGGCAGAATGCAGGCGGCTTTTCCCTTGCTCTTCAGTGACCGAACAATGTGCAGCAGGTAGGCATAGTCGCCTTGCTTGTTTGGCGGGACTCCAAATGGCTGGAAGCGGTCATACGTATCGCTGAGCGGATTTAGGCCATTGCTCCAGGTCTTGTCGGAGAAAGGAGGATTGGCCACAACGAAATCAAATGTCTTGAGCGTACCGTCTTCCTTGAACTTTGGGTCTGACAGCGTATTGCCCTGCATAATCAACGCCGTGGGGTTGTCATGCAGGATCATATTCATACGGGCCAAGCCACTGGTCGCAGAATCCTTCTCCTGCCCGTACAGCGTGACATCGGCGCTGGCCTCATCAGCGACCTTCAATAGCAGGGAGCCAGATCCGCAAGTTGGATCGTAGACGGTTGTATTGGCGGTTGTGCTCGCCTCGCCGATTCCAATGACCTTAGCCATCACCCGGCTTACTTCGGCTGGCGTGTAGAACTGGCCCTTGCTCTTACCACTCTCGGTAGCGAAGTGGCGCATAAGGTACTCGTAGGCGTCGCCGAGGATGTCGTCCCCGTCAGCTCGGTTCTTTGAGAAATCGAGTGCCTTGTTTTCGAAGATGGCGATGAGATTGGTGAGCCGGTCCACCATCTCTTTTCCGTTGCCTAGCTTCGAAGCGTCATTGAAGTCAGGCATGTCGGAGAGCTTATTGGCGCTCGCTAACGGGCCGATGATCTTCTTATTGATGTCATCGCCGATGCTCGCCTTGCCCTTCAGGGCAACCATGTCTGCGAAGCTCGCTCCGTCAGGGATGGTGATTGGAGCAAATGGGACGCCTGAGTATTTGTCGCTGACGTACTTGATAAATAACAGGACAAGGACATAGTCCTTATATTGGCTTGCATCCATGCCGCCTCGAAGTTCATCGCACGATGCCCAGAGAGAGGAGTAGAGTTCTGATTTCTTAAGGGCCATCGGCGCGTTTTTCCTGTCGGCGATAAGTGCGTTGCTTAATACTCTTGGCTTGCTGCCTCCTATTGTAATTGACTGGGCATTTAATGAAACGGATTAATGACTTAGTTGTTGCGCTGTAGTTCGTCCGCTGTCGGCGTGCGCCTGCGTCGACCAGGTCAGGACTGGTGGCAGTGCGTTCCGCGCCCAATTCTTGTCGCTCTCACCGTTACCTGCGTTGATCGATGAAATTAACTACACACGCTAATTCTGTGACGTCGAACTGGGTTGTCACAGTCGGGTGAGGTTTCGAGCATCCACTCCCACAAAGTTGCCTCGCGATTCGTAAGCATCGCTTTTCGTTCCAGGCTCTTGTCGATTGCAGCGAGGTTTGGCTGAACAACAATTCTCGAATACTCGACGCGAGCATGAAGATCCCGGATTGCGTTCAGTAGATCTCCTGAGTATTTCGTCACGTACTCAAGGCCGAATATCGTTGGGAGCGTCCAATAGATAGACGCAATTGTTTCGGAATGGCTAATGTGAGAGGAGTTCGCTTCCGCTGTCCGAAGCGAGAGGACTAACTCGCTCAGCGACCTGAGTGTGCCTGACATGACCAGCCCAAGGGGGCCGTAGTCCGAGACAGGGAAGGCATATCGATACTCTTCGTCTCTTCGGTCTTCAAGAGCGGCTTCATCCGGCAGTGCGTAGTCCGGTTGGAAAGATCGACGTATCCGATTGATATCGGCTTCTGAGCGGGTCTTGTTCGCAAGCAGCGGCCAAAGCGGAAGGCAGAAAAGCTCCCGGCTACCCGGAACTACATCCGCAAGCCGTTCAGCGGAGGTGATCGACGGAGCGACCTTGCTTTGCCGCCATTGGTCTACCAATGGTGATCGAGTTCGATGCTTTGCCAGGACACGCTTTACCTCGTGCCATGTCCACCCCGTCAACTGCATCACGCAGTCCAGCCAAACTCTCCCGCGCAGCAGTTCCCAATTCGCAGGACCTGACCCCTCAACAAGAGAACGAAGGCCTCTACCAAGAGCTTTTCGACCATTTGCATTTCTCTGAAACATTACTTTTAACAATCAGGGTTGTACGTCTTCAATACCATTCGGGAATAGACGCGAATATGTGCGTCGATACCGTTCATTAAGGAGGAGCAATGGCAGTTCCGTCAAGGGAGTCCAGGTTACTGAATAAGTACGGCGAGTTGCTCAACGTCAACGAAGTCGCTGAGGTTCTCCGCTACAAGTCCGGTGCATCTGTCAGAAAGGCCCACGCGGCGGGGCGGCTGCCCGTCGTCCTTCGGAAGTTCCCAAATCGACGAGGTTGGTTCGCTACCGCTGAATCGGTTGCGTCTGCATTGGACGAAATGCAGACGATACGTCGAACGAGACAGGAATTTTCAGGAATGTAGGGGAATAAACGGAAAGCTCTAGGCAAAGAAAAAGCCCAGCGGTGGAGCGCTGAGCTTTTCGTAGGTGTCCTAAGACTGTTGGAACCCTTGGACACCTTCATCTTCGCCAAAACAACCTCTGCTTGCAAGCGAATTTCCCCTTAAGAAGTGGGTTTTCGCTGCATGGCGGTTGAGCAAGCTTCTCAGCGTCGGAGATGAAGTGTTTTGATTGATAAAGATGTGGTGTCCAGGACTCTGGATCATCTTGCTGAGCTGGGCTACCCGAAAAGCGCCGTTGAATACGTGCGCAGCGCGCTGGAGAGCGAACCGTCGAGGGTTGCGGGGCAGTTCGCGAAAGGAAATGTCGCCGGAAACTACAGCTCTCCGACGCAGGGCTTCTCTGTACAGTCCGAGAGCCATGGCGCTGAGCTTACCTATATCCTTCGTTGGGAATACTCGACCGATGTGCTCCTTTACGTTGATCAACCGCCTCCAGTAGAGCTTTATAAGCGCGACAAAAACGGTGTTCTGAAGAGATCGATCTACACTCCAGATTTCCTGGTCGTGGAGCAAGGCGGTGTATTGATCGTTGAGGTCAAACGTGAGTCTGATCTCCTGAAGAACGCCGAAAAGTATCCGGAGCAATGGGTATGTGATAACGGAGAGTGGGAGTACGTCCCGGCGCACGAACACTTCGACTCGATTGGACTTCCCCATGTCGTTCTGAATGCGTCCTCGCTCAGTCGAGTCCGAACAAGCAACCTGAAAGCCCTGATTCGAGTAGCGGTTGAAGGAGTCGAGGTCGGTAGTGATCTGCGAGCGGCAGTGGCGGCAGCATTAGATCAACGCGCGTGGACAACGCTATTTGATCTGAAAGTCGACTTATTACTTAGGTCCTATACGCCTTTGCTTCAGCTGATCCACGAAGGTGCAATTTTCACAGACTTTGATCGGTTTCTGCTTACAAAGCCTGCAGCTGTGCTTGTGGCGGACTCACAAGACATTCTTGAGGCCGCAATCGCAAGCGAGGTTCATCAGTCTGTCGATACGCCAAGTGATGTTTCGATTTTGCTGGTTCCTAGTGGAAAGGCCGCAAAGCGGGCACTTGCGAATTTGGAGCTTGCAAAGGATGGGAGAGACCGCCAAGCCAGACGCTGTCGAGAACGCATTCGTAAGGGTAAAGAGCGCGGATTGAACGCTTTTCAGTCACTGATTCCACAATGGAAGGGGAATACCTCGGTAAAGATCCCCTCAAAAGTCGTTAGCTTTCTCGTCAAACACATTCAGGCAGAGGTTCAGAGAAAGGACTTCAGAAGTGCGAAAGCGATCCACGATGACTACCGCGCATTGGCTCGCAAGAAACATCCTGATTTTGAGCCGGTAACGGCGAAGACGTACTCAAACTGGGTGAAGAAGGAAGATAGCGTACTGAGAGAGTACGCGAGGGGTGGCAGAAGAAAAGCCAATGCCGCTGCGCCGTCGACTAACGTAACAGATCGTGAAATTCTCGCTTCGCGAGCATTCGAGCGGGGCTGTATCGACCACACGTTGCTCAAACTGTTTGTGATTGTCGTCGAGTCTAATGGACGCGCCTATGTTCGAAGGCCATGGCTCACAAACCTCGTAGATGACTACAGCGACTACTGGCTTGCCTTCTTCCTTTCATTTGAAAGGCCAAGCAGACGATCGCTGGCAATGATCTTTCGAAACTGTGTACGCGAGTATGGCCGAGTTCCCGAGTTTGTTCACTCAGATCGGGGTGCGGAGTTGAGATCGACGTACTACCAAGGTCTGCTGGCTCATGTAGGCTCCTCGCCGGATTGGAACCCCGCTGCAAACAGCCGATTCAATAGCCAAGCGGAATTGATCAATCTGCACATTCAAGAAAAATGGATCGCGGCGCGTCCTGGCAACATCATCGATTTCGACAACCGGAGAAAGTACTCCAGAGGTTTCCGTCCACAGGATCTCGCGACTGTTACGTTGCGTGATGCGTTTCGTGAGCTCTCTGCCTATCGGCATATCTACAACGACACTGTGATAGGGACCCGAGAGGCACCGCCAGCCGTGCTGTTCAACCAGAGTTCGGAGGATTTTGGTTTCTCGGGAATACCTACAAGCTTCGATGAGAATTTTATTGTCGCGTCTTCAGTTGATACAGATCGCGATAAGTACAAGATTCGACCGAACGGAGACATCATCAGGAAAGAGCTGCACTTTTCACATCCAGAGCTGCGAAGGGTTAGGCCAAAGAAGTCTCATGTAGAGGTCAGAGAAGACCCCGAGAATCCATATCGGATCTTTTGCAGGGTCGAGGGTTCCTGGGTTGCTGCTTTGAGCGGTGGCCACAATGTCTTCTCTACTCAGGATGCGTATTCCCGGTGGGGAGAAAGCGTTCGAGTAGCCGAAGGTAGGCCGGTTAGGGATTTCGCAAAGAGCTATTCGGGCGAGTTAGTTGCGGACAGGATTCGCGATTTCAACGAAGGCGAGTCCTCACGATTGGAGGACAACGTAGTCCAGTTTCCGACGCACGCTCGCGGTCAGACAGAAGTCGAGGAGATCTTCGAGTCGCTTCGCTCAGAAGAGCTTGAAGATCTCGAATCTGAGGATAGTCCATGACCGACGAAAACAACTCAAAAACATCTGCGAGCGTCCAAGCAGAGCAATTACTTGGCAAGAGTCTTGCGGCTGATCTCGCCCCGGCTGGCTTACCAATATCCGGCCTCGCTCGGATAGGCAAATTGGTGTCTCCGCTGCAACAGCTGACGAGCGCCGGCGAAATCCAATCCGAATCTCAAACGCTCTTTCCTCGGATAGCAGACGCAAATGGGTGACTCAACGTGGGACAAAGAGGTCATCGACCGGCTTAATTCAAAAATCGTTGCACATCGGAATTTCAAGTTAGCAAGGGCGCGCCTAAACGCTGCGATCCTGGTCCGCCAGCTTGGGGAGTGCATAGTTCTTACGGGGCCATCAAGAAATGGCAAAACTACGATCGTTAAGGAGGTTGAGAAGCTCCACAATGGGACCGACACAGATGCTCTGTTAACCAAGCGTCCGGTCGTTCGGTTTACAGCACGGAACAAAAGCGACAGAGGACAGTTTACGACTCGAACATTTTATCTCAGTGCGTTGAAGTCAATTAGGCACCCGTTCTTTACGCTCACTGGAACAGACCTAGTCGAAAACTTCGCGAAGATTAAGCGAATGAACACTGAGTCAAACGATACTTTGGTGGATGTTTTTGAGAATGCCCTTGAGGTTCTTTCGACACGCTACCTCATCGTGGACGAAACGCATCATCTCAGATACTTGGTTGGCGGCGATGCTAGTGCCTGCAAGGTGCTGGAATCCCTTAAGACTCTCGCTGAATCTGTCGGTTGTGTGATCATTTTCGTAGGGGCTTACCCAATCCTCGACGTCATCAAGCTTGCCCCTCACATCCTAGGCCGCGAGTACCCGATCGATCTGCCGAGATATCAAGCGACCGCCAGATCAGACATGTTGGAGTTCGAAAGAATACTGAGTTCCTTTTCCAAAGGAATTGAGTTCGAAAAAGGGGTCTCTAGTCTGAGGGATTGGAACGATGTCTTATTTGACGGATCCCTTGGTGTACCAGGACTCCTATCGGCATGGGTAAGAAACGCAATATCGGAAATGCAGGCCCGCGGAGAATCTCGTTTGCGCTTAGCGCACGTCAAGCACTCCAGAAAGCCGATACGCGACCGAAAGGAACTCCTCGCAGAGATCGAGGCGGGTGAACTGTACATGGATCAGTCGCAAGACGACGAGGAACTCGATCCAAAACAGAAAGCGAGTGAAAAGGCTTCTGAAGAAGATAAGAAGCCCAAGCGCAAGGGAGCGTTCCAAGCGAACCCTAAGCGTAGAAAGGCTGGCGGTCGGTCTTGATGAAACTGTTTCGAGTCGAGCCGATTGGTAGGGAAACGGACGAGGTTGAAAGCCTGACGTCATATGTCATCCGACTGGCGAAGGCCCATGGTGTCACGGTGGGTCGACTCCTTGATGAGCTGAAGTCAGAGTACTCGCGTGAGTACCCGAATTGGCAGGACAACTGTGTCACCAAAGCGGATCCCGCAGGACTTGTGGAGTTCGTTCGGCCAGTGGATTCTGCAGCCGAGATCTTGGCAATTGTTGAGCACTTCACCGGCGTATCAGGTCTCCGCGCAACGACTTTCCAAGCGCTTAGGGAGGCTTGCTATCGATCGGTCGGGCTGTTTCACAATCATGTGCGTTGGTGTCCTGAGTGTCTTCGCGAAGATCACGAACTAGGTTTGACCCCATATTTGAGGCTGTATTGGTCGTTAAAGGAGATTAAGCACTGCCATAAACACGGTGTGCCTCTGATCACGCGGTGCGCCTCCTGCTACAGACGACAAAACTCAACAAATCGCCGAGGTGGCATACACCGTTGCCACAAATGTCGTGCCACGCTATTCGAGCAGAATAAGCACGAGGAGTTGATTTCAGGAAGCGAACTGGATGACTACAGGGATTTGAGGGAGCTCACCGAGTTTGTTTCGTCTCACGCGGATATCGTGTTCGAGGACGGCGCTGCGCGGCGACTGCTTCAGGCGATATTCGACGAAGTTTGGCACCTTGAAGAGGAGCGCGAGTTTTGGAAAGTGTTGCCAAAGGAGCAGTCGTTGATGATCTCCTACAGCGATAAGAAGCTGACGATGAAAATGCTGCGACGGATCGCATTTCGCCTGGGGATAAGTCTGCCCGGATTACTGGCCGGTGAGGTTCAATGCTGGACCGCACAGTTAGACCCTAGGTGGCTCAAGAATCTGCCGGCTAATTTGAACCCTGGCAAAAGACGGAAGAAACACGACCGGAAAGCCGTGTTGGAGCGACTTCGAGGCTATCTTGAAGACTGCGACCCTGATTTACCACCTCCACTTGCAGAAGTAGCAAAAGCGATCGGAATATCTACTGGCGGGATGGAATATATGTTCCCTGTGATCAGCCAAGAGATAAAGGCGGATTTCCAAGAATGGCGGATTCAGGAGCGCGAGCGGAAGCGGGTCGAAGCGTACGCGGCAGGGCTTGAGTACTTAGCGAGCGATCGCCAACCAAAGTCGCGGAAGGATGCGCTTCGTACGATCAGGGCTGAAACAGGGCTGCCAAAGAACGTTCTGAGGGAGCAAATTGCGAAGTGCTTCCTAGAGTCAACTTAGTAAGGGTAGGCAATTCATCAAAATCCCCTGCGACAATCAAGGATTTCGTGACAGAGATCATAAGAGACGAATAAACGCAATAAAACGTAGGATTAGCTATGAATGACCAGACCGAGTCCTTCCGATTTATTTCCATTCGGTCACCACAAGACGATGGGCTAACCGCTACTCGGCCGGTCATGCCAATGCCTTCGAACGAGCAGATTTCTGGAGAAGCTAAACCAGAGCTCGCGCAAGGGAAGGTTCAAGCGCTCGCGGGAACGCTAGATAGACAGCTCTCAAATGTCGACGCGTCCGACTCCGATCGGATTCAGTCAGTACTGAATGATAATGGCATCAAACAAGATGCAGCTATCGCTGCCCTCATACGCTTTGGTAAGGACTCGTCAACAGTTAACAAGGTCGTTTCTTCGATAAGCCACGGGGGTGCGTCTTTACCGTTCGATCCCGATAATCCGTTGTTGTTAAAGCCACGCGGCGAAGAAGTAGCCGAGATACTAAATGATCAGCTTCTATCAAAGCGGAGGTCGTTTTTCGGACCAGTCGGTGTGGGCGATCTGATGATCGTCGAGCAAGCGCTGTCGGGATATGAGTTCGGCGAAATTGCGCATATTGAAAACGTTCTGTCTGGAGAGAAGCGAGAACGGCGACATTTGGTGCGTGTCGAGTTCGATGAGTTTTCGCAAGCGACTGAAGAGCAGCAGCAGCTCTCAGAAAAGAGTCTGCAAACTACAGAGCGGTTCGCATTGAAGAATTCTGTCAAGAGCGAGATACAGCGAGAGCAAGAACAAAGTGTCAATATTCGAGTGAATACTGAGTATCCACCTTACGTAGAGGTTGATTCGGAATTTGATTACAGCAAATCCGACTCCAAGAAAAGAAGCGCAGAGAAATCATCAGAATTCGCTCGAGATGTCACGGAGAAAGCAGTCGAGAAGACTGAGGAGCGCGTTGAGGTCATCCGTAGCCAGCGGAAGAATACGCAAACAGAGGAGTCAAATCTTCACAGTTTTGAAGCAGGGGCGAATAACGTGGTTGGCGTCTATAGACACGTCGACAAAAGGTATCGGATGCGATTGATCCGGAAACGGCCGCGTCTCTTTTATGAGATCTTTGTGCCTTCGCCTGGTGTTTTCCTACGCAAGCTGGATAAAGAGGGAGTACCAGAGAACCCTAGGCTAGCTCAGCTGCGACAGCGACTCGAAGAGGAAACGTTGGACCTGACTCTGGAGCAAGTGACGCGTGGCAACTACGGTGAGCTCGTGAGGCGCTTCGGCCTGACAGGTATGGAGCCACCGCCAAAAGAGCGCTCCGATGTAGACCCCGTATTCCTGACGAAGAGCGTTCTTGATCGGGACACCTCAAGTCGCGGAGCGCAGAGCTTTGAGGTATCGGATGGCGTATTCGAAGTTCCCGACGGCTATCGAGCAGTTTCAGGAAAGATTGGTGTCGTGTACATGAAAGTGACCGATAGTAACAAGTCGGATTTGATCGCTGAGCTGGGCTCCAAGACCTTTGAGGTGAGAATCACCTCAGCAACTGAACTTGACGAAAATCGTACGTGGAGAGGTGAATCAGAATTCGATATGTTCGAGTCGCGAACGCAGCAAATTTCCTATGCAGCCAGAGGGCGCCACGATAATTTTTTCGTGGTCACGTTTGAAGTCAAATGCGAGATCATAGACGACGGTTTCGAGAGTTGGCGAGCAAAGATGTACTCGGCGATTATCGCTGCGCACGATGCACAACTACAGGAATTGAAGAGCGAAATTCGCGAGCTCGAATCGCAGCAGCGTGTGAAAGAGGACGAGCAACCAAGAACCCTACCGCCTGCGATGCTCCGCGAAATTGAAGAAAAAGAAATCAAGAAGTTTTGTCTTCGAATCTTCGGGCAAGAAGCAAGAGCAGCATCGGACGTGACACTAGGTAACACGCCGCTCGCTATGGACTTAAATGAGGTCGATTCGCTCGTTTTTGGTGATGGGCTTATCACGACTGGCGACCATAGGGTTTCAATCGAGGCAATCAGTACTAACACGCTGAATCGTTTTGCCACTGAAGTACGTTTCGGGGAACAAGCGTTTGAATGGCACAATATGCAATACACGCTTTATCCCTATTTTTGGAACGAACTCAAGGACTGGAAAGCACTCGTTGAACTGAATCACGACGATGAGCGTCACCAAGAATTTCTCCGGGCAGGATATGCGCGGGTTCTTCTGCCGGTTCGGGAGAACTGGGAGAGCACAGTTCACGACTTTTTGGTGTCTGGGGTGACTGCTTTGAACAAGACAGAGCAAGTGTCGATCACCGATCCGCTTTGGCTGCCGTTGTACCAAGAGCTACGCGAGAAACAGAGTGCGTCTTCAGAGGATTATGAGGTCGTTGATGCATGGGATGCAGTCGTTCCCACTAACCTCGTGATGCTCGATGATGGCGAGCACGTGCCGCCGCAAGGCAATATCCCGGAGGGTTGGGATGAGGTTGGTAGACGGCCGCTAGAATGATTGTCTAACGAATCAAAAGTCTCAGAGAGTTTTTAGCCAGTTACTGGCGCTCGTATCTCTCGTAGCGTTCCTCCAAGAGTTGCCTCGTTCCGCCGAGTCTGCGCAGCACCAGTCTTGGATCGTGTTGGTCCAACATTGAAAAATTGGGGTTGCCGGGGGATTGAAGCACGCGAGCATATTGTCCATCTCGCAAGAGCCTGTTAAACCACGTTTCTCGAGAAGCTTGCGGGTATTTCATGAAAAACTGGAGGTACGCATCCCAATCAATCCCAATGTTCGCTGGCTCATCCTTCACTCTTTTCAAAAGCAGTGTGGCTAAGAAACCAGAAACATGCCGTGCAAACAACACGGCTTCTCCTCTGAATGGGTCCTTTTCGTTAGAGTCTTTTGCCATTAGGGAGTGAGTGCCGATCTCTTCAGATGATACCCTGTTGTCGGTTTCCTCAGAAAAATATGTGTTTCGGAGTCTCCTTTTCGCCAATCGAGCCGATTGTCGTTCTTTCGTGAGCTCAGCAAGAATCTGAATAAGAAATGTTCCCGCGCCTCCGATTTGTGGTGCTGCCATCGAGCGCACAGCTCTGGGGAATTGACGAAGTCCCGGACCTCCGTAGCCCCATCGCTGCTCAAACGCCCTATCGTTACGGAACGCGTCTCGTAGTACGCGGTGTAAATGTGTGTCAATGATGTTACGACGGCGCAGGTCCTCAAAGGCTCGGTCGTAGTCGCCTGCGATCAGTTGTTGTTTGTGAGCGTCGATTATTGTTGCGGTGTTGTTTTCATCCAGCAGTCGGTTTCGGTAGTTAGGTTCTAGGATCAATTTAAGGAGTTCGGTATCGTACGGAGGGGCAATTTGTCGACTTTGATTTCGCGTGATAACCCGAAGGTCTTTGAGTCTTTCTCCCACCCGCTCAAGCGACTCGCCGATTGTGTGGTATAGGTCGTTGTCACCGAACCGACCCGTGTAAACAAACCCAGTCGCGTCTTCGGACCGGTTTCTGCTTGGTGCCCTGGAACGCCTTTCAAAAACAGGATATCGAAGTCTACGATGAAACGTGCGCAACATTGGCTTTGAGTATGGTGCGCTACCTAGGTAGTTGCGAAGGCCGAGGACAGCTCGTCTACGAGCTTGAACTTCATCAGGTGCCGATCCAGCCCCTCGTATCTGAATACGACCAGGATATTTCTTCCAGAAGGCTAGCTCACAAAAATTCGAATGGAAGAAGAAGTCTTCGATCGGATGAAGTAGGTGTCCCAGCTGCTCAAGTAGCTCGCGGTCGATACCGTTCCTGACTAGCTCGGCCTCTAACTTTGATAGTTCTTCAGATAAATACACGAGATCCTGATCTAGGTAACCGATAAGTCTGGTTTGGTTATTTATCCGAAACAGCTCTCGATAGCGGCGATTTTGCCTATGAAGGTGTAAAGCGTTCGTCGGCAAAAACGGAAAATCGAGATGTTCGTGCGGATAATATTGCGTGAACCTTCTGTTGAAGCTCTCATCAATTTGCTGATTAGTTAAAGTTGAGAGGCCAGGGAAGAACCTTTCCCACAGCAGCGGATTACGCCCAATAAAGCCGGTGTCGCTAAAGGCAAAAAGAGTAGCCGCTCTGGCAAGTTCTTTTAGGAATACACCAAGTTGACCGACGCGAGTACCACGACCCGTGTGCCCAAGAGTCTCATCCGCCCAGAGATTGAAGGCGTCCAGATACCTCCCGACGCTGGCCCGCTGCGCTACCAGAGTTCGCGCCTGTTGGTGTGCAGTTGGGTCAACGAACTGGGATAAATCGGTAAGCCAATTGCCCAGTTCGAGAAACGTGAAGTGTTCAGCAGAAAGGTCACCGGGCATTTCTCTAGCGATCTGCTCGTGTACATACTCTGTTACACCCTTATGAGTTGATACATCTCCCATATAACTAACCGAGTTTTGTGTGCGGCGATTGCTCTGTGCATGAGTAGACTGATACGGCGTGAAAACCCAACGTTAGTCCAAGGTAGCTAATTTCGATTCTCCTGTTCAATGCTGCCGCGACTGTTGGGAATATCCCTTCGCACAGAGCACATCTATTGGGAAGATCGCAGCCGCGCGACACTTTGGCATGAATTTGCCGGCAGCCGCGTGCCTAGACCTGTCGAATTAGCAAAACGAATGCGAACAGTAGGTCGAGGCCCGCTTCGGATATGTTTGCGAAGCCCCAGACACCGAGCTCCGGAGAAGCCATGCCCGAGCGGAGCGGACGAGATCCTGCACTTCCAGTAAGCCATCGATGGTCATAATCAACCGAACGGTGCGAACTCCGACGCTCTTTCGGGCATGGAGTTGAATTTCGGCATTGGAGTCGCCTATCGAGCCGCAAGTTCCGCTCAATTCGCAGATGCCGACCTGAAATACGGACACTTCTTGGTATCTCGGGACGACGAAATGTCCGTTCCGGACAAACCATGCTCCCGTACGCATGAAGCGTCTGAACGTCGCTGAGAATTGGTGGGCCCGCCAGGACTCGAACCTGGGACCAAGGGATTATGAGTCCCCTGCTCTAACCAACTGAGCTACAGGCCCGCCCGGCTGCGAATCATAGCAGTTGTCCCGCACGCGGTGTCCCGAAATCCGTTGTCGATCAAAAAAACGCGAAACACAATGCAACCGTTCGCCGTCTCGCTGCATCTAAGATTTACAGAAGGCCGACGCGGCCTTGGCATTTTCGCCTCAATTTGGCGCGGGAGACAGTCATGAACGTGCAGATCGACGGAACGACGGTGGTGACACAAGGCATCGCAGGCAGTGCGGGAGTCGTCGCCTGGAGCACGGGTTTTTTCTTTGTCGCGGCACTGTGTTTGCTGGTTGGTGCGGGTATCGCCATGGCGAAGCCGCAACTGGTCAATCGGCGGCTCGTCCTGAATGGAACGCCGGTCATGTTGATGCTGGCGATTATGTTTGTGTCGGCGAGCGGAATGGTGATCGCTGTAGACCAGGTTAGTGACCTGTTCGCTCCGGTCGAGACGGCTGAATGCAGCGATGGCGGATCACCGATGAGCGGCTTCGTTTCAGCGCCGTAAACGCGATTTGAAAATCGCATCGCGAAGGCTCTTCGCGCGCAGCGAGTCGCTATAATTGGCGATATGGCTGACGACCCCAATAACTCGCAAGATACTCTGCTTGCGTTGACCGACAACATTGAACATGAGCTCAGGCGTCTCGATTTATGGTCGGACACGCGGCCAGATGCGGATGCTCTGTCGAGCGAACAACCGTTTTGCTATGACACACTCGATTTCTCGCAGTGGATGCAGTGGATTTTCTTGCCGCGAATTCGTGAAGTGCTGAGTGCGCAACGCCAGATGCCCGGGCAGAGCAATATCCACGCGTATGCGGAAGAGGCGCTAAAGAACACGCCGTACGACGGCGATCAGCTGCTGTTCTTGATCAAGACGTTCGATGAGCTGATCGCCACAGCGGGCGACCAGTCACCGTTGGACAGTTAGATCAGTCTTCGAGAAGGAAGCTTCGGAGTTGGTCCGACCGGCTCGGATGGCGCAGCTTGCGCAGGGCTTTGGCCTCAATCTGACGAATCCGCTCACGCGTGACGTCAAACTGCTTGCCGACTTCCTCAAGTGTGTGGTCGGTATTCATGTCGATACCAAACCGCATCCGCAGGACTTTCGCCTCGCGCGGAGTCAGCCCCGCGAGAACGCCATGCGTCGTCTCTTTCAGACCCTCACTCGTTGCGGAATCGATCGGTGAGTGGACCGTTGTGTCCTCAATGAAATCGCCAAGATGCGAATCTTCATCGTCCCCGATCGGTGTTTCCATCGAGATTGGCTCTTTGGCGATCTTCAGAACCTTGCGCACCTTGTCTTCCGGCATCTCCATGCGTTCCGCCAGTTCTTCCGGCAACGGCTCACGACCCATTTCCTGAAGCATCTGACGCGAGATGCGGTTCAGTTTGTTGATCGTTTCGATCATATGGACCGGAATTCGAATCGTGCGTGCCTGGTCAGCGATCGAGCGCGTAATCGCCTGGCGAATCCACCAGGTAGCGTAGGTCGAAAATTTGTAACCACGGCGGTACTCGAACTTGTCGACCGCTTTCATCAAACCGATGTTGCCTTCCTGGATCAGGTCCAGGAACTGCAAACCCCGGTTGGTGTATTTCTTCGCGATCGAGATGACGAGACGCAGGTTGGCCTCAACCATTTCTTTCTTCGCGCGGCGCGCTTTCGCCTCGCCGATCGACATCGCCCGGTTGATTTCCTTGATCTGCGCAATCGTCAGTGACGTACGCTCTTCCATTGCCACGAGCTTACGCTGTGCCCGCAAGATATCGCCCTTCAGGCGCGACAGAATGGAAGAGTGCTTGCGCTTCGCCCGAATGTGTTTCTCAATCCACTCGAGATTGGTTTCGTTTTTCGGAAAGCTCGACAGGAAGTCTTTGCGCGGCATGCCGGCCTGGCGGACGCAGAGATTCATGATGCCGCGCTCTGATGTGCGGATCGCATGAATCGACATACGCAGCGTCGACACCATGGCGTCGAACAGCTTCGGCGACATTTTCAGTTCCATCAATTCATCGACAAGCTGACGGCGAATTTTTCGGGTGGTCTGATGCGGAGCGCCGTATTTTTCGATGTTGGCCAGCACTTTCTTGTGTAGCTTGCCGATCGACTTCAAGCGTCGGTCTACCTCTTCAGGGTCCGGTCCGGTGTCGGCAGGCTCGTCATCGTCATCGTCCGATGAACGAGCGCCAGGTGCCGGGATCTCGTCCGGTTCATTCGGATCGATGAAGCCGACCACGAAGTCCTGCATACGCGTGTCGCCAGCCGCAACGGCTTCGTAAGTATTCAATACCTGCTCGACCGCGGGCGGGAATCCGCCGAGGGCGGCTTTGACATCGTTGAGACCTTCTTCGATGCGCTTGGCGATCTCGATTTCGCCTTCGCGCGTCAACAGCTCGACCGACCCCATCTCACGCATGTACATACGGACTGGGTCGGTGGTGCGACCGAACTCGGCGTCAACGGATGCCAGTGCTTCTTCGGCTTCCTCGGAGGCTTCGTCGTCATTTGACACCGCGGAGTCGGAAAGCAGAAGCGACTCGGCATCGGGCGCCTTCTCATGGACGGTAATGCCCATGTCGTTGATCATGTTGACGATATCTTCGATTTGCTCAGGATCAACAATGCCGCTCGGGAGGTGATCGTTCACCTCGGCGTAAGTCAGATAACCCTGTTCCTTACCGCGGGCGATCAGGGATTTCAGTTGCGATTGTTGGTCGTTGGGAAGTGCGCGTTTTTCGCTCAAGGCTGCCACCTGCTACTAACTAACGGACACGGCTCAAAAGAGGCGAGTCCATGGCTTAAATTTGTCGACGAGTGTTTTGACCAGCGAGAGGCGGCGTTTGCCACATGCCCCGCCCAGTGTTTGAGCTGTTTTGGGCCGTGTAGTGCCGGTCAAACCCGTTATCGTAACAGAATCTCTGGGCTTTTTCCGGGTTTTCAAGTCCTTATGTCAGTTGTCGCTGGCTCAGCAATTGCCGCAACTCGTCTCTTTCATCCGAGCTCAGTTGGCTCTCAGCTGATTTTGCTCTTAATACTTCGACACGATCGCTACGCGCCAGTTCCTGAAGTTGGGTCAGACACCCTGAAAGCTCGGCCGCCAAATTGATCGTCTGGTCACTCTCTGGCATTGCGCTCGCAAGGGACTGCAGGTGTCGGTAGTGCGGGTGCGGGCGAAAGCGCTCGAGAAGAACCGACGGCAAAATGTCCGGGTTGGCCTGAATTGTTGTAATCAGCTCTCTCAACAACGGGGTGCCCGGTCGGTCGAGGTTCGCGATCCGTTCGAGCTCGAAACCCTCAACCCCGTCCGGTTGGTTCAGAATCAAGGTAATGGCTCGACGCATAACGTTCTGACGCGGCGGATTCGTGCGGCGCTGACGCGGCATCTCTGTCGCAGTCGGTGCTTTGGGGTCACCGAGCATCGTCGACAGTCGGTTTGACGGGAGTCCCACAGCCTCGGCCAGTGCCTGGATAATGAGTTCACGGAACACGCCGCCCTGCATCCGCTCTATCAGGGGTCGTGCGAGCTCGACCATCTTGGCGCGCCCCTCGGCGCTGGTGTCATCGACCTGGCCGCGCAACTCGTGCAGCAGAAAGTCCGACAACGGCAGGGCATTGTCGAGCGCCGTTTCGAATGCGTTCACACCCTCTGCAGCGACGAGTGAATCCGGGTCATGGCCATCCGGCATAAAAGCAAAACGAAGCTCTCGACCGTCGGACAGGCGGGGCAGGGCGTTTTCCATTGCCCGCCATGCAGCCTTGCGGCCGGCGCGATCGCCATCGAAGGAGAACACGACTTGGTCGGTCAAGCGGAACAGTCGGTCGATGTGATCTGCAGTGGTTGCCGTTCCGAGCGTGGCGACTGAGAACCGCACGCCGTGCCGCGCGAGCCCGACAACGTCCATGTAGCCCTCGACGACGACCAATCGCGGGATATCGCGCAACTTCTTGCGCGCCTCGAACAAGCCATAGAGTTCGCGGCCTTTGTGGAACAGCGCGGTTTCGGGTGAATTCAGATACTTCGGCTCACCATCACCGATGACCCGTCCCCCGAAGCCGATGATGCGGCCGCGGGCGTCTCGGATCGGGAACATCAGTCGATCACGAAAACGGTCGTAGTGCCCGCCGTTGTCTCTGGCGATGATCAGACCTGCGGCCATCAGTAGCTCGATCTCCCGAGGCCCGCTGCCGATTTCCTTCAGCAGTGTGTCCCAAGCGTTCGGCGCGTAACCCAACCGAAACTCAGCCGCAGTCTGCCCGTCGATGCCACGCCGCTTCAGGTAGTCGATGACTGGCTGGTGGTGCTTAAGAGACTGCGAAAAAAGCGTCGCTACGCGATCGAGCAGGTCATGCAAGTGGTCGAGTCGACTGTCGCGCGGTGCGCTGCCGGCCTCGCGCGGCACCTCGATCGACATCATGCCGGCTAGCTCTTCGACGGCCTCGACAAAGCTCAGGTGGTCGTGTTCCATCAAAAAGCCGAGCGCGGTGCCGTGCGCGCCGCAACCGAAGCAATGGTAGAAGCCTTTGTCGGGACTGACTGTAAAGGACGGTGTTTTTTCTCCGTGAAACGGGCACAGCGCCTTGTATTCGCGTCCCGCCTTGCGCAGCTCGATCCGCGAGCCGAGCACCTCAATGATGTCGGCCCGCGCGACGAGATCGTCAATGAACGATTGCGGGATGCGTCCGGCCATTCAGCCGAGGCGTGCCTTTACTGCGGCAGAGACCTTGCCCATGTCTGCTCGGCCTTGCGCGGCAGCTTTGATCTTGCCGATCACTTTGCCCATGTCGCGCATCGACTCTGCGCCCGTCTCGCTGATCGCTGTGTCGATCAGCGCATCGACCTCCGCTTCAGACAACGGCTCCGGAAGGTAGTTTTGCAGCACATCAATCTCGGCCTGCTCGACCGCTGCGAGTTCAGGTCTGCCACCTTTCTCATATTGGCTGATCGACTCACGACGCTGTTTGACCATCTTTTCGATGACAGCCAAAGTCTCGGTCTCATTCAGTGTTTTCTGGCCATCCACCTCAAGCTGCTTGATTGCCGCCATCGCCATACGAATTACGCCGAGCACCTGCTTGTCGCCCGCGCGCATCGCCGCTTTCATGTCTTCTGTGATCTTGTCTTTCAACATAGCTTTCTCTGATTCTGTCGTAGAACCCCGCTCTGCATAGGATATGAGGGCAGGTTTCTCGGTCTACAAACAAAAACGGCCGCCAGCGGCGACCGTCTTGTGCTCGCCGCTGCGTGCAGCGGTGAGAGGCGTCTCGCCTGGCCTCAGTACAAACGCACCCGGCGGTTGTTTTCACGCGAGAGCTTTTTCAAGTGGCGTTTCACGGCAGCCGCTTTCTTGCGCTTGCGTTCCTGAGTCGGCTTCTCGTAATACTCGCGGCGGCGGAGCTCGGTGAGCACGCCAGCTTTCTCGCATGCGCGCTTGAAGCGGCGCAGTGCGGCATCGAAGTATTCGTTATCTCTGACTTTCACGCTGGGCATGTAATCGCCTATCCTTTTGACTCAATTGGTAAAATTTGGCGTCCGACGGTGGAGGGTGCGCGAGCGCAGGTCTTCCGCCGCTGGACAAAGACGCACAAATATATAGGTTTTTGCGCGTACTGCAAAGGTTTTAGGGCTTTCTGATGCGAGTATTGGGAATCGAGACAAGTTGCGACGAGACGGGTGTTGCCGTCTACGACACCGATGCCGGGTTGTTGGGCCATCAGCTCTACAGCCAAGTGGTGCGGCATGCAAAGCATGGGGGCGTCGTGCCGGAACTCGCTTCGCGGGATCATCTGGCGAAACTCGCGCCGCTGGTCAGCGCGTGTCTTCAGGAGGCCGAAACCGATATCGACGATCTGGACGCCATTGCGTATACGGCGGGGCCGGGGTTGATCGGCGCGTTGCTGGTTGGTGCGAGCTTCGCATCCGGATTGGCGCAGACCCTGGGCAAGCCTCTGGTGCCCGTCCACCACATGGAGGCACACCTTCTCGCGCCGATGCTTGGCGACGAGGCGCCCGAATTTCCGTTTGTTGCTTTGCTGGTGTCAGGCGGGCATTCGATGTTGGTCGACGTTCGTGGCCTTGGTGAGTACGAAGTCATCGGTAACACGTTGGACGACGCGGCGGGTGAGGCCTTCGATAAGACCGCGAAACTGTTGGGACTGCCCTATCCAGGCGGGCCGGCGCTGGCGGCTTTGGCGGAGGCGGGCGACGACTCGCGGTTCGATTTGCCGCGACCGATGTTGTCGCGACCCGGATTGGATTTCAGCTTTTCGGGCCTAAAAACCGCGGTTTTGATGGTGGTGCGAGATCTGCAGGGTGTCGCGAGAAATGAACCACCGAAGCCGGGTGAGACTCTTACGGAGCAGGACCGTGCGGATTTGGCGGCCTCGTTCCAACGGGCCATCGTCGATACCCTCGCAGAGAAGTGTCGCCGCGCGCTGGAACAAACCGGGCACTCGCGAATTATTGTCGCGGGTGGCGTTGGCGCTAATCGGCTGTTGCGAGCCACTTTGAAGGAGAACTGTGAGAGACAGGGCTCAGAAGCGATCTATCCCGCGATGCGTTATTGCACGGACAACGGTGCGATGATCGCGTTGGCAGGGGCGTTACGAGCGGATCTGGCGACGAACGATTACACCATCCAGGCGACACCGCGCTGGCCGTTGGGAGCGCCATTGTCATGAGTGAAAAATTCGATCGCGTCGTCGTGTCCGATTTGACCGTCAAGGCCGTCATCGGCGTTTGGGATTGGGAGCGCGAAATAGAACAGATGCTGCTGATCGACCTCACGATGGAGACGGACATCCGTGCGGCAGCCAAGTCCGATGCGCTCGCGGATGCGCTGAACTATCAGGCAGTGAGTGAGTCGATAACGGAGTATGTGCAGAACGCCAAACCGAAGCTGATAGAGGTTTTGGCTGAGGGCATCGCCGATTTGGTTTTGGCGCTACCCGCGGTAACCGCGGTGGATGTCACTGTTAAGAAGCCTGGCGCTCTGCCTGCGGCGGGTTATGTCGCTGTCTCCATTCGGCGTCAGTCGAAGGCGTGATCGACATCCCAGAACCTGGCCGCAAGCCCCATAGTCGCCGCGAAAAAAGCTATGATTTCGATAATTTCACATCGCCACTAGAGAACTCGCTATGAAGCAACAATGGTTTAAAACCCTGACCGTTTTGACGACAGCGCTGGGCGTGGTCGCCTGTGGCGGCGGTGGTGGCGGCGGCACGATCGCTGGGGCTGGCGGTAACATTGGCGGTGGTGGCGCTCAGGACTGCTCGATCACTGGCCAGAACAATTTTGTCTTGGCGGCGATGCAAGACATCTACTTCTATGACGATCAGCTACCCGTTCTGGACCCCGGTTCATTTCAGTCGCCGGAGGCGTTGCTTGCTGACTTGGTTGATGAAGTGGATATCTCGCCGAACGATGACGTATTTATTCCGGACACCTTCAGCTTTATCACTTCTGCGGAGGCCGATGACGGGTTGTTCGCCAGAGGCGAGGCACTCGGGTTTGGTTTCTCCCTTACGCAACCGACGCTCGACGAGCTTCTGATCACCCGGGTGTTCACGGGTAGTCCAGCGGCCAATGCGGCAGTTCAACGAGGCCAGCAGTTGGTCGCGATCGATGGCCGTACGATCGCCGAAGTGCGCACCGCAGAGGGATTGGGTATTGCGCTGTTTCCGGATGAGGCGGGTGCCATGCGGACGCTCACGTTCCGCACGCAAAACGGCACCGAGTTCGATGCAGACCTGACGGCGGCGGTGTACACCATCGACCCGGTCCCGCAGACGAGGATTTTCCAAAACAACGGAACCAACTTCGGCTACCTGGAGCTGTCGATTTTTGTCAGCACGGCCGACCCGAGGTTCGACGATGTCTTCCAGCAACTCAACGATGCGAACGTAACTGACCTGATCCTGGATCTCCGGTACAACGGCGGTGGTCTCGTGACAACCGCGAACCTCCTTGGCGATTTCCTTGGCGGCTCCGTTGCTGAAAGTCGCGTTTTTTCGGATACGCGGTTCAATGACAACAACGCAGCGCGAAATGTGACTGAGCTGTTTGAGCGCCTCAACAATTCCATGAGCTTGTCGCGATTGGTTGTGATTGCGACGAGAGGGACCGCCTCGGCGAGCGAGCTGATCATCAACAGCCTCGAACCCCACGTTGAGGTTCAGATTGTCGGAGACAGCACCTCCGGCAAACCGGTGGGCCAGGTCGGGTTACTGTTTTGTGACAAAATCCTGCGGCCAGTAGCATTCGAGACTCTGAACAGTCTCGGCGAGGGCCGGTACTACCTGGGTCTACCGGTCGACTGCCCGGCTGAAGACGATTTGCTCTTGCCGGTCGGCGATCCTCAGGAAGCATCAACGGCTGCGGCGATTTCGTTGCTGTCGACCGGCACGTGTCCGTCGGCAACTGTGAACGGCCCGCGGAGCGCGACAGTCGAGGCACCGTTCAATCCACCGCGCGGTGTGAGCCGAGCGCAACGAGAAGCATACGCCTGGTAGCCTGATGACAACGCCATCGGCAAACCTCGGTTTGCCGCCACCAGATCCGGAGTCGCTGGCGCACTCGCAGCGGGTGCGGCAAGCGCTCGTGGAGTGGGTCGGTGGGCATCCCAACGGCATCAGCTTCGCCGATTACATGCAGTGGGTGCTGTACGAGCCGGGTTTGGGCTATTACAGCGCTGGCAATACCAAGCTCGGCGCCGCCGGCGATTTCGTCACCGCGCCTGAAGTCTCGCCGCTGTTCGGCGGGGTTCTCGCCCGCCAGTGTGATCAGATTCTCGACAAGTTAGGTCGCGGCACGATCGTTGAGTTCGGCGCCGGTACGGGCGTCTTGGCTGAAACGGTGTTGACCGGGTTGCAAGGCATCGATCGGCTCGAGCGCTATGTGATTGTCGAGGTTAGCGCGGACCTAAAGGAACGCCAGAAGGCGCGGCTACAGTCATTGCAGGCATCGTTGCTCGCGAAGGTGGAATGGGCCAGTGATCCTGCCGATCTGCAAGTCGACGGTGTACTGATTGCGAACGAAGTGCTGGATGCGCTGGCGACGGAACGTTTTCAGATTGGGCCTGATGGTGAGGTACTGCAGCAACGCATCGTCGTGGATGATAGCGGTGCTCTATCGAACGTTTGGCGAGTTGCCGACCCGTCGTTGGCTAACGCGGTTGCCAGTTTGCAGCCAGAGCTTGGTTACGATTTGCCAGTGGGCTATACCAGTGAGTGGAGCGCCGCTTTGGAAGGGGTGCTCGACGCGATGTCGGCCGTCATCAAACGGGGTGCGATACTACTGGCTGACTATGGTTATGGCCGCAGCACTTACTATGCACCCGATCGAGTCGACGGGACGTTGACATGCCACTTCCGGCACCATGTGCACGGCGACCCGCTCGTGTATCCGGGGATTCAGGACATCACAGCGTGGGTCGATTTTAGTCGTGTCGCCGAACGGCTCGACGAGGCCGGCATGCGCTACGTGGGATTCACGACGCAGGCTGAATTCTTGTTGAATGGCGGGCTGCCTGACCTGCTGCGGGTCGCTGCACCCGAAACGCACGCTACGTTGTCGCAAGGGATCAAAACGCTTACGCTGCCCGGCGAAATGGGCGAGCGATTCAAATTCATTGGCTTCCAGCGCGACTGCGATGTTGAGCTAAGCGGCTTTGCCGGGCGTGATTTCGGTAGATTGCTGTGAGTCTTATCGAGATCATCGTGCTGGCGATCGTGCAGGGCATGACGGAGTTTCTGCCCGTGTCGAGCAGCGGCCATCTGATCCTGGTTCCCGCGATTCTCGGTTGGGAGGATCAAGGGCTGGCGTTCGATGTCGCCGTCCACGTCGGCACGCTGCTCGCAGTCATGTTTTATTTTCGCGATGAGCTGCTCGGCATGGTGTCCGCCGTACTGAAGCGCGGTCAGGGTGGCGCGCAAGTTGCCGCGGACTTTCGCCTCGCCTGGTTGATTGTGTTGGCGACAATCCCGGTGGGCTTGATCGGGCTGCTGGCTCGCGACTTTATCGCGGCAAATCTCAGAAGTCCGATGGTGATCGCTCTGACGACCGCTGTGTTTGGTGTTGCGCTGTGGGCCGCCGCCAGATTTCTCGCAGGAGGTCGTCGCGTAGAGGAAGTCCGTTGGGTGGATGCAGCGTTGATCGGTGCCGCGCAGGCGTTGGCGCTGGTGCCTGGCACTTCCCGCTCCGGAATCACCATGACAATGGGTATGGCGCGGGGTTTGTCCGCTGAGGCATCGGCAAGATTTTCGTTTTTGATGTCGATACCGGTCATCGTGCTCGCCGGCGGCCTGGAAACGCTGAAGCTGGTCAAAGCGAGCGTCGATGTGGACGTGACTGCGCTTCTCGTCGGAACCGTCGTGTCCGGGTTGTTTGCCTACGCGACCATCGCGTTTTTCCTCGCAGCGCTGAAGCGCATCGGCATGTTCGGCTTTATGATCTATCGTCTCGCGCTGGCGGCTGCGATCACCGCATTGTTGACCTAGGCGGTTTGCCGAAAGTCATCCAGTGCGCGAAGGCGCGCTCGGTGCACCGCTTCTCCAAACTGAGCCCCGGTCACACCCGTCGCGGCGATCGCTGCATTGTCCACCGACTGCACCGCGCGCAATGCACCGCGCAGATAGTCCGCTTGCGGATACTCCCGCTGCCCCAGCCCGGTGCGGCCACGAGCGTCGGAGATACAGGCTTCGAGGAAGCGTTCCAGTATGTCGCTGTCGCGCAGTGCGCCGATCGCCTTGAACAGCTTTAGGAGTGTTTTGCTCTTGAGCGCCTTGGCTGTGTGGCTGTGCAGGTGGTAGCGCGCGACACTGATCGCGAGGTTCTGGAATTGTTTCGGCGCGCGCAGTCGCTGGCTGACGACTTCCGTCAAATCGGCGCTCGTTTCCTCATGGCCGTGGTGCGCGGGAAGAATCTCCGCGGGCGTGAGCGCTTTGCCAAGATCATGCATCAGCACCGCGTACCGAACGGTTGCGTCAAACGATTGCGATGCCGCGTAGTCGAGGGCGAGCAAAATGTGCAGACCCGTGTCGATTTCAGGATGCCATTTCTCAGGTTGCGGTACGCCGAACAGCGCATCCACTTCGGGCAGCAGAACCTTGAGTGCACCACAGCGACGGAGGGTCTCGATGAACACAGAGGGCTTGTTTGCCATCAACGCGCGGCTGAGCTCGCTCCAAATACGTTCTGGTGACAAGGTTTCCAACTCGCCACTCTCCGAGATCTGACGCATCAACGCGAGGGTGGGCTCTGCGACTGTGAATCCGAGATGCGCCAATCGCGCGGCAAACCGTGCCACCCGCAGCACGCGCAGTGGGTCTTCGGCGAAAGCATCGCCGATGTGTCGGAGCGTTCTTTGCTCGAGGTCCTGTGTTCCACCACACGGGTCGACCAGCGTGCCGTCCGTCCGCTCAGCAATCGCGTTAATCGTCAGGTCGCGTCGAGTCAGATCCTCTTCGAGCGTGACACTGGCGCTGGTGTCGAACTCGAAAGCCTGATGCCCGCTGCCCGTTTTTCGTTCGGTTCGCGCCAGAGCGTATTCCTCGCCGTTATCCGGATGCAGGAAAACAGGGAAATCATTGCCGACCTGCTTGAAGCCCCGAGTCAACATCTCGTCCGGCGTCGCACCGACAACGACCCAGTCGCGCTCCACTACGGGTTCGCCAAGCAGGCGGTCTCTCACCGCGCCGCCAACGAGGAAACAGTCAAGTCCATCGGTTGCACTCATGTGCGAAGTGTACCGAAGTGCTGGGTCAGGGTTCACGCTACACTCGGTTTATGACGAGGTGGATTCCAGTTCGATATATTGCCGCGGTCGTGCTGATGGTTTGCGTATTCACGCTGCCAGGATGCTATTACTTGCAGGCTGCACAAGGACAATGGTCGTTGCTGCGCTCCGCCGAACCGATCGATACGGTCATTGAAGACCCGCAAACAGACACGCAGTTACGAGATCGACTGGCGCTCACCCAGGATGCGCTCGCCTTCGCACATACCGTTTTGGATCTGCCTGACAACGGCAGCTATCGTCGATATGCGGATATCGATCGAGATTTCCTCGTCATGAACGTGTTCGCAGCGCCGGAGTTTTCGCTGACGCCGCATACCTGGTGTTACCCGTTCGTGGGTTGTGTCGCGTATCGCGGTTATTTCAAAGCCGAGTCGGCAGAACGCTACGCTGAGCGTCTGCGTGTCCGGGGACTGGATGTCCACCTCGGCAAGACCGCTGCGTATTCCACGCTGGGAAAGTTTGATGATCCGATCATCAGTACGATGTTGAAGCGAACCGACTACAGTCTGATCTGGTTGCTGTTTCACGAGTTGACCCACCAGGTGATTTACGTAGAAGGCGCAACAGCATTCAACGAGGCATTCGCGTCAGCGGTGGCGGATGAAGGGGTGCGGCGTTGGTACTCAGAGCGCGGCGGTGGGCCGAGCGACGCTGCGATGGCTCAGTTTCGTGAGCGCGGCAAGGCGATGCGCGATCTGATTCGACGCACTCGTGAGGACCTGGACCAAATCTATCGGTCCGAGTTGACGGATGTTCAGCGACGAGCGAGCAAGCAAGCGGTGTTTGAGCAGTTGGCGACGGACTGGTCGGCGGCGCAACTCAGGGGTAGCCCGCCCGCAAACAATGCGGCTCTGGTCGCAATCGCGCTATACGACGATCTAACGCCCGCATTTGCGAACCTGTTGAAGGATGAGTGTGACGGTCAATTGCCTTGTCTGTTCGACCGCGTGCACGAACTCGGTGCGCTGGCACCTGCTGATCGGAGTGCTGCGATTCGCAGCTATTTGCCGGATCAGTGATTTCGGCGAAGGTTGGTTAGCCGCCCTTTATCGTTCCGGCCCTGGAGATACGTAGGTACAACCGTCTCCATGGGAGTCGGGACAATGCCGAGCATGTCGAGGCCATTCTCGTCACAGATGCTGTGCACCATCAGCGACCGGAGGTTATCTGTCGATAACGGCTTGCCCGGCACGAAGTCGAAAATCCTCGCCTGGATCCTTGCAAGTGGATCGGGCAAGCCGACGATCCATCGACGCAACCCGAGTTGATCTTTGACGTAGGTAACCAGCTCTCGCAGCGAATAGACTTTCGGGCCGCACAGCTGATACGTGCGCCCGATCGTGCTGTCGTCGTCAAGCGCTGTCATGAATGCTTGCGTGACGTCTTCGACGTACACGGGCGAGAATCTTGCGGCCGGCCGCGCGAGCGGCAGAAACGGTGAGATCTTCAATAGCTGAGCGAAGCGATTGATGAACGAGTCGCCGCGGCCGAAGATCACAGAGGGCTGGAAAATGGTCCAGGCAGGCCCGTTCTCTTCGGCCCGGATCGCGTCCTCTGCGAGACCCTTGCTCTTCAGGTAGTCGGAAGGCCCCTTTTTCGAATCGGCCTTGAGTGCGCTCATTTGCAGGAGCCGCCGAACACCGGCCTTCTTGGCGGCGCGCAACACATTCTCCGTCAGCGCCTCATGCGCGACGTAGAAGCCGCGGCCGCCGTGATGGCCTTGTTCGTTCAAGATCCCCACCAGGTTCACGACCACGTCAACGTTCTGCAGCAGTCGGTCCAGCGAATCCGGGTCGTGCACATCGGCAGTCACGATCTTCACCCTCGGTGTCACCGCCATATTGCGGGCGCGTTCGAGATTCCGGGTCGGGACCACTACGTTGTAGCCGCGCTCTGCCATACGCGCGACCAGCGATCGACCGACGAAGCCCGTTCCACCGAGCACTACGCACTTTGTTTCGTTCACCATGGGTTCCACTAGCGGCAGGTTCGCCGAGATTATAAGCGAGCGGCCCGGGCAACGCTCGCTTGACTTGGCAGCGGCTTGAGGTAGCGGGACAATCGGTCGACCGATCGTTCCGACCGCCACTGAAACACAATATCGGCAAACAACACTTTTTGGACGTAGTCGCGCGTCTCGTCATAAGGGATTAATTCGATCCAGATCAGTGGGTCGCGGATGTCAGATTGGGCCCATCGAGTGATGCGATGTGCGCCAGCGTTGTAGGCTGCCGTGCTCAGGGCCCGATGTTGGAAGCGTGCTTCCAGCTCCGCGAGGTGTGCCGTCCCGATGGCGATGTTGGTCGCCGGGTCGTGGAGTGCTTCGTCGCTCGACAGTGTCAGCCCATTGTCGCGTGCCGTTCGCCGGGCAGTCGTGGGAATCAACTGCATTACCCCACGCGCCCCTGCCGACGATCGCACCGTCGGATCGAACAGGCTCTCGCTGCGCGCAAGCGCCATGACCCAGGTATCGGACAGGCCACGCCGGTTCGCATGCGGGCGAAAGTGCTTTACATGCGCCAGCGGAAATCGAATCTCCAGATCATCGAGATGCGACCCTGCCGCGACCAGACGAATGGCTTCGTGATGCCATCCCAACTCGTGGGCCAGCGCGCCCAGCGCAATCAACTCGGCAGGGGTGTTCGATCGACTGAGTGTGGCGAGTTCCGCGCGCGCCCGCGCGACCTGCCCCACCCGATACAATTCTTCCACACGCCGCCACTCGAACCGCGCTCGGAACGATTCGACCAGTGCATCGTCGACGGGTATTGGGCGATGGTCAAAGCGATACGGTTGATCCACCAGGTCGGCCGCCAAAAAACCGTGATAGCTACGATCCGTCGCGAGGTCTGACATCAACGATAAACCCGCTTCGCGTTGACCGCTGCGAATCAGCGCTGCGGCTTCCCAGTAGCGCCAACGCGGCTTCACCGATTGCGCCATCGGCATGCGCGCAATCGCGCGAACGACATCCGTCCACTGTTCTGCCCGGATAGCAGCTCGAGCGTGCCACGCATGGAATTTCTCGTCCTGTGCGGAAGGCGGCACATCATCGAACCAGTCGATGGCTTGCGGTAGTCCATCCTGAGCACCCGCCAGTGCAAGGTAGCGCAGGACCTGGGCGCGGAGGTCAGGATCCATTGCCTGCGTGCGATCGGTTGTCGAATGCCAAATCGCGTGCGCCTTCTCTGGGTCGCTCAATGATAGTCGACGTACTGCATACGCGAGCTGATCGTCCGACAACTCGGTGCGCGTCGCGCGATTCAAAAGCACGGAATGAGTGGCGCGTTTGGCGTCGCGCCAACGCTGTGCATCAGCCTGGGTGGCGCTATCTAGGTTTCGAGCTAGGTAGCCGGCGAGCGAGAAATTTCCTGCTTCAATCGCGCGGCTGTAGCGTTCGGCGAAAGCTGCCGAATCGAGTACGCCGTTCTGCTTGAGTTTGCGAAACGCGGGGTCACAATCGTCATGCTGGCTGCGTCCGACCAGCCACAGTTTTCGGGCCAACGCCTTAACGTCGGCATCCGACCAGTTTCCGTGGTCGTTTAACGCTGCGGTGAGCGCCTTACACGCTAGAGCAGGGTCACCATGATTCGCATAGTGAGACCCATACACCGCAAAAAACTCGTCCCAGCGCTGCTCGCGCGCGAGAGCGGTTGCATATCGGTAGCGCAAGCGCCGCACGGGCGGCAGGTCGGGCGCCGCGTGTTGGAACGTGGCTGCGTTACCGAATGATCCGGATTGCAGCTCCGCCGAGTGCTTCGCGGCCAGCAAGTCGATCCACAAAGGGTACTTTTTAAGCGCGGCCACCTCGTCGTCGGTAAAGGGCCACTCTCCGTCGACTACCGCGTCCCACGACTGCTCAAACAACGATCGTGCAGATGCATCGGCGCCCGCAGCAGCGGGCAGGGTAGTCAGAAACACCGCAAGACCAAGTCCTGCGAGACTACCCGCCCGGTTTGCGCTGCGTTTTCGGGTCAACGTCTCAGCGACAGCAGTCGGCGACGACCGTTGCGCTCGATCTCAACGAAGATCCGCGCATTGGTGTTCGCCGCCGAGAAGTTCAGCAACGATTCCACGTTGGTTACTCGCTGACGATTGACGCTCGTGATCACATCGCCTGCGCGCAGCCCATTGAGTGCGGCTCTTGAATTGGGTGTGACGCTGCTCACGACCACGCCATCCCGATCACTGCTATCGGCGAGCTGAGCGCCGTCCAGTCCCGGGTGCAAGGTCGACGCGTCCGCGACCCGGCCACTGTTCATGTCGTCGAGCTTCGCATCAAAACGTAGCGTCTTGCCTTCCCGTACCGCCGTGATTTCGACTTCGTCTTCAGCGCGCATCAAGCCAATGGTGTTGCGCAGCTCGGTCGCGTCGTCGATTTTCTTGCCATTGACCTCGGTGATGATGTCGTTGACCTCGATGCCGGCGCGTTCGGCTGCGGAGCCTGGGTTGATCGCTGAGACGATTGCTCCTGTCGCACTGAGCCCCATCGACTCCGCGTCGCTCGCCGTAATGTCAACAATCGACACGCCCAACAGCCCACGCCGCACATCACCAAATTCGAGAATCTGGCTCATGATGCTCTTGGCCATGTTGGACGGGATTGCAAAGCCAATGCCGACGTTGCCGCCCGAGCGCGAAATGATCGCGGAGTTGATACCAACCAGTTCACCGGCGAGGTTCACCAGCGCACCACCCGAGTTACCAGGGTTGATCGACGCGTCGGTTTGAATGAAGTCTTCGTAGCCATCGCCGATGCCGTTGCGGCCGAGAGCGCTGACGATGCCAGAGGTCACCGTGTGGTCCAGTCCGAACGGGTTGCCGATTGCGATCACAAAGTCACCGACGCGCGTCTGGTCGGAGTTGCCGATGCGAATATCAACCAGCCCGGATACGTCGGCTTTCAGGACAGCGATATCGGTGCCTTCGTCTTTGCCCACTACGGTCGCACTGAAGCTGGTGCCGTCCTGCAGTGTTACTTCAATTTCGTCCGCGTTCGCGATCACGTGTTCGTTCGTCAGAATGTACCCGTTTTGCGCGTCCACAATGACGCCCGATCCTGCCGAGCGCATCTCACGGGGTGTATTTGGCGCGGGCATCCCGAAGAACTCACGGAACGGATCGGGTCGGCCGCCACGTTGGTTGACGACACCACGTACCTGAATATTCACGACCGCTGATGAGACCTCGTCGACAATCGGCGCGAGGCTCGGAAGTGACTGACCATCCACCGACGCGGGGAGGGCAGCATATGAAGGTGCTGTGAAGGAAGTTGCAATCAAGACTGCGATAGCGAGGTGTTTCATGCTCGGTATCCTGTATTCGTTTTCTGGAAGACGTGTAAAAAAATCGGGTCAAACGCGAACGTTAGCCCATCGTCGCACCTGCCAGGGGCGGGCGCCAGCGGTTCTGACCGGCGTTTCGGGCAGTAGTTCTCCGCCACACACCTAACGAGTAGGGTTTGGGAGGGAGTATTTCAAGAGACATCAAGGATTTGGCGATTAAAATTGACTAGACACAAGATGTTGTAGGTGACGACTTATGTCACTTGTCGAACAATAGCGAAAAAAAATCTCCTGGCTTTTCTGGCGATCCCCATAACTCATTGAAAAATATAGAATCGTGCCTAGACAGTGCGTGTTAGTCACTGCTTGACACGAACCGGCCCGAGGCATAATCTTACACCCCTGCAACACAACATCTTGTGTGCAGAGAAGCATAAAAAGGTAGTGGCTAGTCGAGTCCAAAGCAAAGACCGGCCAGGGAAACTATTGCCTTGAGCTTTGGTTCCGGGGGTGGTGAAAAGACACCACGTAATTGCGGCCGACTGGAGTGGTTTCATGAGTCGGCAAGACATTCTTTGTTCAGGGGGTTTTATCACCAATGAGTATCGCTACGGACGCTGGGTCGACGGAAATGGCTGCAGTGACAAGCGTTGAGGACATCCCGTTGCAGGACACATCGCGGGATATCTGGGAAACGAAATATCGCCTCACCTCGAAATCGGGTGAGATTCTGGATACCGACGTCGATCAGACGTATCAACGTGTCGCGCGCGCGCTCGCGAACGTCGAGCGAAGTCCGGAGGAGTGGTATGAGCGGTTTCTTTGGGCGCTGCGCTCCGGAGCGATCCCTGCAGGTAGAATCACCTCAAACGCGGGCGCACAAGCGCACAAACCGGCGACCTCGACCATCAACTGCACGGTCTCCGGAACGATTGCCGACTCGATGGACAACATCCTCGGTAAGGTCCACGAAGCTGGATTGACGCTGAAAGCGGGTTGCGGTATCGGCTACGAATTCTCGACCCTGCGACCCAAAGGCGCGTACGTTTCTGGTGCAGGGGCTTACACTTCTGGCCCTCTGTCGTTCATGGATATCTACGACAAGATGTGTTTCACGGTGTCGTCGGCGGGCGGCCGTCGTGGTGCGCAGATGGGCACGTTCGATGTGGGCCACCCGGATGCGCCGGAATTCATCCGCGCGAAGCGCGAAGATGGTCGACTGCGTCAGTTCAACTTGTCGCTGCTGATCACCGATGCGTTCATGCGTGCGGTCAAGAACGATGATCCATGGGAGCTCGCGTTCCCGGTGACTGAAAAAGAATTGGCGGAAGACGAGATCGATGTCGAAGCGATTCGCGCCGGGAGTATCGAAGGGTACACGTGGCGTGAGTGGCCCGGCGAAGGCGATTTCGTGAAAGACGGTGCTGGCCGCGTCGCGTGCAAGGTCTATAAGACTCTGCCCGCACGTCGGTTGTGGGACATGATCATGTCATCCACCTACGACTTTGCTGAGCCGGGTTTCGTATTGATCGATGCGGTCAATGAAATGAATAACAACTGGTGGTGCGAGAATATCCGCGCCACCAACCCATGTGGCGAACAGCCGCTGCCACCGTACGGCTCGTGTCTGTTGGGTTCCGTTAATCTGACGCGTTTCGTTGAAAAACCGTTCAGTGACGATGCGGCTTTTGATTGGCGTGGGTTCCGTGAGGTCGTGAAGATTTTCACGCGTATGCTCGATAACGTCGTCGAAGTGAACGGCCTGCCGCTGCCGCAACAGCGCAACGAAATCACCCGTAAACGCCGCCACGGCATGGGCTTCCTCGGGCTCGGATCGACGATCACGATGCTGCGTATGCGCTATGGCGAAGAAGCAGCGGTCGAATTCACCGAAAAAGTCGCTCGCGAACTGGCGGTCGCCGGGTGGGAAGCGGCGTTGGAGTTGTCGCGCGAGAAAGGCGCCGCGCCGATCATGGACGAAGACTTCGAGGTCACCGCAGAGATGCTGCACAAGCGTCCGGAGATGGTCGAAGACGGTTACCAAGTGGGCGATCGGGTTCCAGGGCGAATCCTGCACGCGCGCTACAGCCGCTACATGCAGCGTATCGCTGAAGTGGCACCCGAGTTGGTCGCCGAGTTGGCGGAAGAGGGTGCTCGCTTTACGCACCACAGCTCGATCGCACCGACAGGTACGATCTCCTTGTCGCTCGCGAACAATGCGTCGAACGGCATCGAGCCAAGCTTTGCGCATCACTACTTCCGCAACGTGATTCGTGAAGGCAAGAAAACGAAAGAGAAAGTGGATGTCTTTTCTTTCGAACTGCTCGCCTATCGCGCGCTGACGAATCCTGCGGCGATGCCGTTTTCGGAAGACGAGCACGCGAAACTGCCGGAGTACTTCATCACAGCCGATGACGTCACACCGCAGCAGCACGTGGATATTCAAGCGGCGGCGCAGAAGTGGGTCGATTCTTCGATCTCTAAAACTGCGAACGTCCCGACGGACTATCCGTACGAAGACTTCAAGGACATCTATTTGTATGCCTACGACAAAGGGTTGAAGGGTTGCACGACCTTCCGCTTTAACCCGGAAGCGTTCCAGGGTGTATTGGTCAAGGAGACCGACCTTCAGAACACGACCTATGTGTTCGAACTGGATGACGGCTCGAAAGTCGAAGTCCGAGGCGACGAAGAGATTGAATACGATGGTGAAACGCACACCGCTGCCAATCTCTTTGACGCGATGAAAGAAGGTTACTACGGGAAATTCTGATGAAAATTGACAGCAAAATTATCGGTTTCTCCGTCAAGAAACCGGAAGACGAGACCGCACCAGAAGCAGCACCGACGCCGATCGTAGAGAAACCGTCGGCCAAAGTGATTCGCATGACCGAGAAGGTCGAACGTCCGGAGATGCTGATTGGCTCGACGTACAAGGTGAAGACCCCGGTTTCAGATCATGCGATGTATGTGACGATCAACGACATCATTCTGAACGAGGGCACCGAGCACGAACACCGGCGCCCGTTCGAGATCTTCATCAACTCGAAGAACCTCGATCACTATCAGTGGATCGTTGCGCTGACGAGAATTATCTCGGCCGTATTCAGAAAGGGCGGCGACGTCACCTTCCTCGTCGATGAACTCAAAGCGGTATTCGATCCGCGCGGTGGCTACTGGCAACCGGGCGGCAAGTTCATGCCTTCGATCATCGCCGAGCTCGGCCACATTGTTGAGAAACATCTGATCTCAATCGGCATGCTGCGCGAGGTCGGTCTCGACGAGGCGCAACAGGAACTGATCCGTCAGAAGCGCGAAGAGTACAACGCGCGCCAGGCGCAAAAGAGCCTGATCGACAACGAGCCGGAATCCGAACCCGTCGCTGAAGGTCAATACCCGGCTGGCGCGAGTCTATGTACGAAGTGCAACACGGCCGCCGTCGTCATGATGGATGGTTGCATGACGTGTCTTGCCTGCGGGGACTCCAAGTGCGGGTAGGTTAGGGCGGTAGCTGTATTGCGATTGGCAACACGATAAAGCCCGGAGACGCCCCGTTTTGGGGCCCGTCTCCGGGCTATTTTTTTGGTTGTTTTCAGGGAAGTCATGCCTGACACAAACCGCTGGAGCCTATCGCCTTCTGGCAGTCGCGGAGGTCAGCTAACGGCCATAAGCGGTCATTGAGATATGCCAGGCGCCTACTCCAAACTGTAGAATGTATGGCCGCCTCCCGGTTGTCGCCGCAGGAACCGGAAAAGCCCGACCTTCGTAGTTTTATCGGCCGACAGTAGCGGAGGATCACCTCGATTCATCTTTGCGTACTTTCCGCCTGTCCAGTCGGCGATTACCATCGCGATAGCAGCTTTCGCTGCGTCATCGGCATCTGGCGCCTTGACCGATCGCGTGGTGTAGAAACCAATGATGTCCTCTCCGGTCCCGGAGGAGGGAACAGATATACCTGTGCCATGCAACAAGACAGAGAAACAGGCCAATTAAATTCACGTTAGTCGGTGATTACGAACGACTGCAACGGGTCAACTGTAGTGATGAAAGCAGTCATTCTGTGTACTGCAGGAGTCTGGTCTGGCCCCAGAGTTTCAGACCATCTAATTGAGCGCGATAATGCGTTTGGGAGGTGGACGATAGCAGTACGTGAACGATTTAGTGCTGAGTTCGCTGACAGGCACTCTTTGTAAGTCTCAAACACGATTCGCGACTATTCAGTGTGTTTCGCAAAAGCAGCAGACGATGCACAAGGGCGCTGGGCATTAGAAAATGCCCAGCGCCCCAACTCCTTGGCAGCGAGTGATTTGAGAGATCAGCGTGTTTAGAAGTAGAGACTATGCAGCATCGTTCGGACGAAGATCCGCTTGGAGTATACTCAACTTCCTAATTGTAACTGTATCGCCATCCTCAATCCGAACTTTGCTCTTGCTGTCAGCGGCAGCAACGATCACATCATCAATGCTGTAGGTCGTAGTGACCTTGGGCGTAACGGCCCGTAACTTTTCTATGTAGTATTGGAACACCAATGGTTCTGCGAATCCCTGAGGCGTCGTCAACCCAAAATTCTCCTCTAGCGTAAACGTCTTTGGTGAGAATTTTGGTCGTGTTTGGTCGCTATCACCAGGCCGAGATTTTCTCGACGGTATTTCTCGTGTGATCTCAAGCGTGATGCTTCCAATGGTTCCACGATTGTTTAAATTGAAATTACGGAAAGTCACTCCGTTATCCGCTTCGACTTGGTCGTGTTCTGCTTTATCGAGAACGTCAAGAACGCTCGGGCCTTCTGGACCTATATCACCAACATCGATGAATGCACCAAATTGACCACCGACAATATTCAAAAAGACTTTCATTTAGCTAACTTCCTTATTCTTGGTATTGGCATCGCGCACGCCTAGGGTGGTTATAGCAGGTTTTTCCTGCACAAAAACGATTGCTGCCTCCGAGTTTGACAGCACTGGGGCTACATTCGACTCATTGAATTGACTCCTTAAGCACATTCGTAGGCAATACCAAAGAGGCCCGTGCTGCAAGAATCGCAACTGCCGTACCGCACAGAAAAGCCAAGAACGAGAACCCAACTACCCATGGGATTGGAGTAAGCTCAATGGCTTGGGTAAAACCTCGTAAATACTCCCGCGCAAGGAACAGCGATATCGGTGTTGCTAGCAAAAGACCAATGACCAAAGGCACTGCGTACTCACTCAGCAGGAGTAAGACAATCTGGTGGGATTTGGCCCCGATGGTTTTGCGGATACCAATTTCTTTTTGGCGTCGCGATGCGGCAAATACGGCAAGAGCAATCAAACCCATGACAGCGATTGCGACCGCCGTCGCTGCAAGTACGCCGAGCACAGCCTGAATTACAGCGAATGTGGAATAAGCCGATTGAAACCGCGTATCCAGAAATTCGATGGTTGGTAGCGCTTCTGGCGCGCGTTCCGCGATCGCTTCGCGGATCGCCGAAAGCCCCGCCTCAATATTGCCGGCATGTAGCCCGATAAGTTGTGCACTCTGTCGTTTTTCGGTCAGCGTGTAAATATTGCCACGTATACCGCTCGCAGTAACTACCAGTGGTTTGTTCCCGACAACACCAATAATCTCTAACGCTGGGTTACGTCCGACAGCGCTCCTGAGCTCCAACCCGAAATAAAGGGTTTGACCGATTGCTGACTCGGCGGACGAGAAACCCAACGTTTGCCTCATCGCATCATCAATAACCAGAGGTACCGGCTCAGTTAATGGCTTGCTTTTCGCATCCTCCACGCTGGGGTTGCTGCGGTCAGCGTCAAACAACTGTCCGGCGATCACCTCAAATGACAGCGTTTCAAAAAATCCTTCGCTGACTTGGTTGTAGAAAGCGAGGTCAAAGCCTTGCTGGCCATCCTGCTCCAGTGTGACAGATAAGAACTGTTCGTAATCAGACCACGGGGTGTAACTCAGCTGAGTAACGCCGCGAATCGCGGAATCCCGCATCAAAATATCCCGCAATAATTGATAGTCAATAGCATCCGTCGAACCATCCGCTATGACGACGACAGGACCCTCTTTGGCATCCTGGCCGACCCTCTCCATTGCGTCTCTCTGCCAATCCGCAACAATGATCAGTACAACCAGTGCACTTGCTACTGCAAGTTGGACTGATACCAGTGCATTGGTCAAGAGTGTCGAACGAGACTTTGATGAATGAGGTTGGATTATCGCTGCGGGTCGAGTGAAGGAGGATACCACTATCGGATAAATGCAAATCAGCACCGAGACGCTAACGCAAGCTAACAACAGCATATAGAGCACCGGCATTGATGCCAATCCGATGGCCAAGTCAACTCCGAACACACGAAGAGCCAATGGACTGACCAATACGACAATTGCCAGTGCAACGAGGAGCGCGGCTAGCGTGAACAGTAACGACTCTGAGACAAGAGTTATTAACAGCGTCCTGGGGTTAGCACCGAGTACTTTTCGCAGAGACACCTCTGGTAAGCGCCATGCAGTTTGGACGGTTGCAATATTGGTGTAATTGACGCATGAGATGACTAAGACGCAGATGCCGAAAATCAAGAAAAGTGTGTCAACCGATAGAACATCGGACCGCCCTTCGAAGACCTCAACCGAGATGAGCTGAGACTGCAGATTACTCAAGGGGATAATGCCTAAAGTCGTATCCACCATGGCTTTTTGTGAATCTGGCATGCGTCTATCAAGAAAAGCGTCGAGCTCTTCTCGAAGATTCAGCAACGCGCTGGTATCGTCTTTGGGGAAAAGCACGTAGGTTACGGTGCTCATTCCAATAAACCATTGAGACGCTACTTCGTCGGGCGCCCCCGAGTAAATGAGATCAAAACGACCATGCCCTTGTGAGGTGGTGGAGAAATGCGAATACTCTAACGGGTCGCGAACAACGGCTGCGACTGTAACAAGCGTATCGCTGTCGAATTCGATCAGTTCACCGACGACGTTCGACCGACCAAACAGTTGATTGGCTGCTGATTCGGTCAGGACTCCGCGCCCTGGTGCCGCCAAAGCCTTGTTCAAGTCTCCTTCGATCGCATCAAATTCAAAGACCTCGAAGAAGTTTGGATCGGCCTGCACAGCCTGAAACGCACCAGAGAAAGGATCGTTTTTTATCCGGACGGTTTGGCGATCGAACAGGCGAGTTACCGCTGCTAACTCGGGATACTCCAACTCAAGATTAGGCCCGATAGCACGTCCGGAATACGGCCTGAAACCCGTTGAGTTCGTCCCTTCGCCATAGTTCTGTGTGATCACCCCTACTCTATCGTGGGTGGGAAATTGAGCCTCCACAGACTGCCAAAAACTCTGCGTGGCGACGGCGGTAAGGAATGCACAGAAACCCAAGACCAACGACATGAAATTCAGAGCTGATAAAAAGGGCGTATCGCGCACCTTTCGCACGGCGGTGGCAAACCCTTCGATTGCTGCGGAAATCATATTCATTGGTCAAAGGTCTCACTATTTCGATGTGTGATCGAGGTGTACATATACACCATTACAGTGGATGAGTTAGTGGTACCATGTCAACACTGCTCGCAACAGTGCATGCGCGAAAGCGCAGTCCATATGAAGAAAAACAAGACAACTCAACAATGGAAGGCAGAGACTCCGATCTATCGACAGATAATGGACATTCTGATCGAGGCAATTCTACGTTCTGACTACCATGAGGGCGCACTTCTGCCGTCGGTGAGGCAAATCGCTGCAACCTACGATGTCAGTACGATCACTGGCGCAAAGGTGCTTAAAGAACTTGAACTCGCGGGTATTGCCATCAAACGGTTAGGTATTGGGTGGGAAATCAAAAAAGGCGTCCGTATACGTCTTCTCAAAACGCAGCGCGAGACGTTCTTCAAGGAAGAATGGCCAGACCTACAACGGCGATTGGAACTTATGGAAATCGACCTTGAGGATCTCATGAGGGCAGGCTCTCGAAAGAGAGGTTCATAGTTCCAACTAGAAGTTCTTGACACGAATACATAAAGCTGATTAGGTGTATAGCAACACCTATACACCTAATCAGTACATGTCGGCAACGCGTCACACAGCTCGAATACATCCTAATCACCCGCAACGACGGCTGGCCGAATCGCATCCAATGGATAGGAGGCGAGTGAAAAGCGCGCCGGCGAGGCGGCTGTGGTTGATCGGTACGGCACTGGTTTGCATCCTCGCGTTTGTGCCGTTTGTCTCAGAGCGTATCGGCGTACAGTCTGTAGATCTTGAGCGCCTAAAAACCGCCCAAGTATCAACAGCGACCTTTATAGAGAAAGTGTTTTTGCTCGGCATCGTTGGGCCGCAAAACACTGTGTACCTCGACTCAGTCAGCGGCGGCCGTGTCGTCGAGCGGATGGTCGAGGAAGGTACGCTCGTTGATGTAGGGCAACCTATCATCGTGCTTTCCAACAGCCAGTTGGAACTTCAGCTGATGCAACAGGAAGCGAAGTATACCGAGCAGCTCAGCGGCTTCGCACTGGCACAAAATGAATACGAGCGACTGCAATACGACTATCGCCGCCAGCTTGAGGATAGCCTTGGAACCATCCAAGAAATCGAACGTGAGCTTACCCAAAAGTTACCTTTCGAGAACACCAGTATCAGCAGGAATGAAATCTCGCAGCTGCGCGCAGCGCTTGACCGTGAACGCAACACGCATGATGCCATCTCGCTTGCGATGCAACGTCATGAAGAAAACGCATCAGAAAGCCTAAGAAAGCTTGAGCAATCCCTTGACCGTATGGCAGAGGGACTGTCGTTGATGAACGATGAGATTGACCATTTGACCGTGCGCGCCTCGCTTGCGGGTCGAGTATCGGTAATCACGCCGCAAGTCGGTGAGGTGATCAGCGAAGGTGGTCGGGTTGCAGAGGTTCAGTCCATGGATAGGTTCAAACTGATCGCTTCGGTGGACGAGTATTACTTAGGTCGGATTGTTAAAGGACTTGACGCCAATTTTCAAATAGGCGGTGCGGTCCATACAGCGCCCATTGCAAGAGTGAGATCAACGGTAACCGATCAGAAGTTTATCGTTGAATTCGCTGTTCCAAGCGATGTGAACTCCCAGCTTCGAAGCGGCCAGTCCGTGCGCCTGGAACTGGCGCTTGATAGCAGCAATGATGCAACCGTTCTTCGGACGGGAGACTATCTTGACGTCAACGGCGGCCAATCGGTATTCGTACTCGATGAGCAAGGTCAGTATGCCGAGCGCCGTTCCATTCGGCTCGGGCGCCGCAATACAGATCAAGTCGAGGTCGTAGCTGGGCTCCGCCTAGGTGAGAGAGTCATCGTTGATGGCTATACCCAACTTGGTGATGTCGATCGAATTCGACTTAATTAGTCAGTCAACAAAAGGTCTTTTTCGATGATCACACTGACCAGTATTCGTAAGTCCTACTTTACAGAGGATGTTGAGACCATTGCTCTGCGTAACATTGATCTTCAAGTTTCCGCCGGTGAGTTCATCGCTGTCACCGGACCCTCTGGTTGCGGTAAATCGACCCTTATGAACATCCTTGGGATGATTGATGCGCCCTGCGCTGGGCAGTACCACTTTCAAGGTGAGGATATCGCAGGACGTAGTGAGCGTGAGCTCGTGGATCTGCGCGCAAGACATTTGGGATTCGTCTTTCAAAGCTTCAATCTCATCAGCGATCTCACGGTTGCACAAAACGTTGGTCTTCCGCTGCGCTATCTACAGTTTGACCGCAACGCCATTGCCGCCCGTGTCCGTGAAGCGCTTGAGCTCGTCGATATGGGCCATCGCCTAAATCACAAGCCTTCGCAGCTGTCTGGGGGTCAGCAACAACGTGTCGCAGTCGCTCGTGCAGTCGTGATTGAACCGGCGCTCATTGTCGCAGACGAACCCACCGGAAATCTCGATAGCCAGCATAGCGAGCAGATTATGGATCTGTTCGGAATGCTCAACGAGCAGGGTTCTACCATCTTTATGGTGACGCACTCGCCCGACAACGCTCAGCGTGCTTCTCGCATCATTGAGATGCTCGACGGATCAATCCTGGCTGATGAAAAATCAGAGCACAGCAAGAGCCAGAGACATCTACCCAGCCAATCCGCGCTCTCCGATGCCGGCTAGCGACACCCTACTCCAACGGGATGTGGATTCAGCATCCCACTTCAATAGTTGCGTTGAATAGAGGACTACAATGCAGATTACACACATACGTACCACGGCTGTGAACCCATGCACCTTGGTGTTTGCGCTCTTCGCGTTGATTATGCCCCATGCACACGCCGTATCGCCTGAGGCGGTGAGTCAAGTCATCGATCGAATGACTGCTGCGTATGGTGGGCGCGCCCTTCAAGAACTCGCATCAATCTCTTCCTACGCTGATCGAAGATTGGCATGGCCTGGGCAAGGTCAAACATCGGCATTTGTCGAGTACGTTCATGACCGACAGCTCAAACACTTCGATTTAAAATCACGACAAGGTAGTGTCGAGCGCTGGATTGATCAAAACGGCAATGTGTATCACAACCGCTATGTTGTCGATCAATCGGGTGGTGCTGTTATCGATTATTTCGAGATGAGCGTTGAACGCAATGAAGCCGCATTTTTCGACTTTTTCAGCTCCGATTACCGAAGCAGCGACACCCTGCTTGCACATCTGCTGACGACGGCCACACCGGATATCGACCAACACGAGCAGACGGTGTATCGAGGGGAAGTCTTCGATGTTTTGTCTTTCCAGATTGTGCCTGAGACACAAGTCATCAATGCTTTTGTTTCGCGGGAGTCGGGGCTCATCAAGCGAATTTCGATGGACCAAAGCATTGGTACTGTGAACATGATTTTTGATGTGTTCAAAACCGTCGATGGTGTGACCTATGGCAGTGAAATGCGGGCTTACTTGAATGACACGCTGGTTGAGTACGCTACTGGGATAACGTTGGAGGTGAACTCTATTTCTTCAGAACAAATCGCTGTGGAAGATTCACTTTCGGAGCCCGCACCGACATTTGATCAATCTGAAATGACGGTCGATGCGCTTGGCGATGGTGTCTTTCATGTCGGTCGGGAGGATTATTCGCTTTTTGTGCGCCACAACGAACGATGGATCGTTATTAACGGCTTTGAAGGCATCGCCGAACGTGTGGCGGCAGCCAATGAACATATTGGAGAGGCGCTTGAGGTATCCCATGTCGTTTACACACACCATCACGGAGAACATATCAATGGAATCGATGAGGCAATCACTTTAGGCGCTGTGTTGATCATTAGTCCCGAGACAGAGGAGGCTTTAAAGCAAGAGCGAAGCGACTACGAGGTTCTCGACACGCTGGTTGTTGAGAACAATACAACCATTGGTCCGCTCAAGTTCCTTCTTGCTTCGACCAGCCATGCGTCAGATATTGTGTTTGTCTATGCGGTTTCCGCGAAGACGCTGTACCAAGATGGTCATTATCATGCCTTGCGAGTTGAGGGACCAAGCCGTATTCAGCCAACCGCTTCTGAGCTATACGCCGTATTGCTCGAGTCAGGACTCGATATACGATTCATCGTATCCGGACATGCAAAACACGCAGAGCGCTGGGACACATTCGAGGAAGGCATCCAAACACAGGACGCCATGAACACGTGTCCATCAGGCAGAGCGATTTGCCGTGATACCAGTGCCCGGACCAATAACTCATGAATTTCCCAGCCAAGTATTTTTTTGTACTCGTTGCGGCGCTAGTACTCATTGGATGCCGGACTAATCCGCCCTATCAGGAGCCACCAGAGCTGGATGCGACGGTCCAAACGTTAATGCAGGAATTCAATGCAGCCACCGTCGGTGCAGGCATTATCCGTAACGGGGAGCTTGTGTGGACAGGATTCTATGGCGAAGAAGCTCCCGGTGTTCCAGCCAGTCATCGATCCGTCTTCAATACCGCCTCGATGAACAAGTCCATCACAGCGGAGCTCGCTCTGCGCTTACAGAGCCTCGACTTGATCGATTTAGACGCACCAATTTCCGAGTTTTACGTTCATCCCGATATCAAAGACGATCCGCGTCATCAATTGCTTACGCCTCGGGTGTTGCTCACGCATCAGGCGGGCTTTCTCAACTGGCCTTTTTTATACAACGACGAGAAGCTCGCTTTCATCGATCAGCCTGGAAATGGAAACTATCACTACTCCGGTATCGGAGTGCGTATCTTCGCGAAATACTTGGAGTACAAACTCAACCAGCCATTTCCGGATATCGTCAGGGAACAGATACTCGTACCCCTCGATATGGGGCATACCACCAACTCACATGACGTTGCGAGGAACTTTACACACGTTGTTCGTCCAGTCGACTCGGAGGGTGAATTCCTTGAGGAGACGTCATTCGAGACAGACTACTGGAGTGCCGCTGACGATTTGTTCACGACGGTTGACGACTATGCCGCGTTTCTCATTGCGACGATGAACAATACGCCTGTAGACGAGTCAAGCGCGGTACTTCGCGAACAACTTCAAACGGATTTGACCAATAACCAGATCTGGGGATGCGACCAGGTTGACCTCAGTCCCTGCCCAGCACCCTACGGGCACAGCGTCGGTTGGTTCGTGTTTGGCTATAACGGTGAATTGGTTGTTCATCATGGTGGCAATGATGTCAGTGAGGGCGCCATCGGCTACTTTGATCCAAAGACCAGAGACGGAGGGATCGTGTTTATCAACGGTCCAAAAGGGCTACAGATGTGGCCGAAGGTAGTTGAACTCATTGATCCAAAGCAACGCGTCACCGCCGTGTTTGAGGCTCTGATCGCCAAGTACTTTGCAGAAGACTAGAGGGCGAAGTGTTGAACCGGAACCACACAAGTTGAGGCCTTTAAAGCAACATGTCGGAGCCAACGGGTGGTCAAAGATGGGATGCTTTCGATCAATATTGCTCGCTCTTTTGTTGTGCACCCCACTCTTCGCTCAAGCGGAGAGGGAAACAGTCGCTCTCGAAAACGAGATCGTAGATGCCCGCGTGTCACAAGCAATTGACCAACAACCCAGACCACTTCGAGTCTCTATAGCCGTTTTAGCCAACAATCAAATCGCACATAGAATCTACGTATCGAAAAAAGACGGCGTATCGAGAGATTTCGATTGCCGCGAACAATATCAAATTGGATCAATCACAAAGATTCTCACAGCCGATACCATCTTCTCTTTGCTGCGCGAGCGCGACCTTGACCTCGATACCCCTATTTCTCAGATCTTGGGTGAAGCTCTAGATACGCGTGGTCGTGGCATTACAATCCAAGAGCTTCTCACTCATACCTCCGGCCTGCCGCGGATGCCCGCTAGTTTCTTCTTGAGTGATTACGACAAATACGACCCCTACGCAGATTTCGATTCGCTGGCGCTCGATAGAGCGCTTGGAAATGAGATGATCCTCGATAGCAACAGACTAGGCGAATTTTCCTACTCCAATTTTGGCTATGCAGTTTTAGAGCGAGTCGTCGAAGAACTCACAGGTGACTCATTCAATCGCGCAATCAGAAATCATCTTTCAGAAATCGCACCACGACTGTACATTTCGGTCGATCAACCAACTAACAGCAATTCTTTAGCGGAGGGGCATGCGGCGGATGGAACACACCCAGTTCTCTGGAAACTAAACGCGTTTTCTTCAGCCGGTGGGGTCTACGCATCATCATGTGATCTTGCTGCGTACGCCCGATGGGTACTCTTGTCGAGAAGGCCGCAATTCCAATCGCAAATATCCAAGTTCGTTGAACGAGACGCACAACTCGATCAAAGCCTTGGGTGGATGATTCTCAAGTCGAAATCTGGCAAACGATATCCTTTCCATGCAGGAATGACGGGCGGATATTCCTCTATACATATTATGGATCCTGACCAAAACATGGCAGTAGCTGTCTTAATGAATCGTGAGTTCTTTGATAACACTGTAGAAACGATCGGTTTCGGAATAATGAAAGATATCGCGACGACCAGGAAATCTAAGTGAACACGTGGAAGCGTAAACTTCCGTACATGAGCGTCCGCATTGGGTCAGTAGCAGCCACTGAATATATCTTGACCGCGGCCGCCCTAGTCTTTGATATCGCGTCGAGACTGAATGTCTTGTCCGCAAACCACCCTTAGCCCAAGATCCGCTCGGCGAAAACATCAACTTATGCGTCTCATCGTGGTGGAAATCGCATCTTATGGGGGTTTTCGATCGCAACCAATAATGGTCGGTGAACACGAAAGTCGCTGAATATCTTAATAGTGGAATCTCAGTTCATGGTCCGACTCACATTACCCTGTTTGATGGGATGACAAAACTGCATCAACCTCCAGCGTGACTGCCGATTAGCGAGCCTATCACCCCACTGATACCACTTGATCGACAGCCACCGGTAGGTCGCCATGGTGTGTGAGGACCACCGTCCTAACAGCGGACCACTCGGCCACCCAAGCCGCAACCTGCGCTGCACTGTCTTTATCGAGGCTCGCAAACGTTTCGTCCATCAAAAGAATCGAAGGATCACCGGCTAGCGCCGCGATGAGCTCGGCCTTGCGCCGTTGGCCGTCACTGGCGTGCCCAAGTCGCAAGTCAGGGTCGATATTGAGGGCACGGCAGAACTCTGCGCCAGACCAATCTGGAGCACCTCGAAGAGACGCGGTGAATTCATACGCCTCGCGGACAGTCAGGAACTCAGGCAATTCGTTTCGTGCGGGAACCAGTGCGATGTCTTTTCGGGCGAGCAGTTCACGATGCACGTCTCGACCGTTGACACGAACACTGCCTTTAGCCAAACGAACTTCGCCGCAGAAGGCGCGTAGGAGTGTCGTCTTACCGCTGCCATTCGGTCCCGCGAGATGCACAACACCCGAGTTGGCACTGAATGACACCGGGCCCACACGAAAGCCGTTCGGGAAACCAACTTCTGCCCCTTCGATTTCGAGTGTGCTCACGCTATCTAACCTTGGTGTGCCTAATGGCGAATCTATCTAACTGCCCGATGATGTAGCGGAGCGATAAGGCCACTGCAACTGCAACCAAAGGAATGTACAGACCGGCAGGTGCGACCAATACGATAACCGTGTTGAGCAGTATCACCCAGAGACTGACGCCATACCGGTCTGCACCTTCATTAAGGTTAGATGCGAACAACGCAGTCAGCGCTGACACGACTGTAGTTGAGAACGCGATAAAGACCACGGCCCACCACACGCCCATGGAAGACCCGGCCACTGCGATGGCCGTCGCTGGCGGAGCGATGAGCGTGGTCGTCGGAAGGATCAGTGCAACAGCGCGTTCCGAATGGCCAATCGGCCAGGATCCGCGAGCGAAGTTGGCACCGAGTTGCGTCCTGACTTCGCTGAGAAGGTGGTAGACCGGCAAGACCGATATCGCGAACAGGATAGAAGCAATCACGAACGCATCACGGCCGTGACTGTCGCCGTTCACTCTGGCGGCGACCATGAACAACACAGCGAGCGTCGCAGGCACGAGCGAATAGAGGACGCTACGCCGATTGGTTCGCCAAAGGCATAAAAGATCTCTTCGCACGATTGCGACGATGCGGGAATTGGCGGTGAGCGAACGCGATGCTAGTGAATTCGATACCGCGGGTTGAACACGCAATCCGTACAGACTCAAGGGAAACAACAGTAGGCTGATGAGTGTTGCTATCGCAGCGACCGCGACCGGCTGACGTGTATAGGCAATCACCAGAACCGCAAAGAGCGTCGTCGCCGCGACAGTTTGCACCAGGCCGATCGCACCGCGAAACGAAGTGCCCAGCATGATGGGCCAGAACAGTCCGATGAACGCGAGATAATGAAAAGGGGCTTTCAGATAGTGAGGCGCAAGCCACCAGAGCCCCACGACGGGGATTAGGCCGATAGACAAAAACGGGAGGAACGAAACAGCCCAGCGCCAAAGTGGCAAAGGCTGCCGTGACAAAAATCGGTACGTTGGTTGTTGCCACGCGGGTCGAAGCGCACGGCCGACAATCAGTCCCCAAGCCAGAATGACCGCGGTGAGAGACAGCGATACGATGATGGGTTCATCGGTCTGTAGTCGCTCACGCAGCTCAGTCCAATCGACGACAGCGTCGGAGAGATAGACCAAAGCGAGTAGGAATCCGAACGATGGGAGTAGTCGGCGAAGAAAAGGGACACCGAACACACGGAAGAAAATGAAATGACTGGATCGCACCAACTTACAGCTCGATTTCCGCCTAGCGGCTACGCACCGTAAAACGATCCGATAAGCGCGAAGACCCCGATCAGCGTAATCGGTGGCCAGCCGATATGTCTGCCACGCGTGAAGTACCCGTCCAGAAGACCAGCGGCCAAGTGGACAAGTCCAATCACTCGCACCAATAGGGCATGCTGCGGCAGGTCTTGGGCAGCGAGTACGAGATAAGCGCCAACCAAGATCCACAGGGCGCTGGTCCAATGCCAGGCAAACCGTAAAATCTGTCTCGCGAGGTCGTTTGCCATTACGCCCCGTCCAGACTTTATCACCGGTGCAATCAGGCGCTTTTCTCCAAAGTAGGAGTGAATACACGCGGTAGCTACGCAAAGACCTGCTGCCAGATACAAAAGCGCCGAGGTCACCGATCTACCCTTAGCGGCTCAGTGGCCGAAGTATCGAGATCGTCGTTACAACGATGAAACCTGCGACGTCTGCGCCGTTTGTGGGAAGGCGTTGCATCGTAAGAGATCTCTACAAATTTATGGTTCAACCGGACACCTTGGGCTTGTGGTCACGCGACCAGACTAGACCAGAGCGAGTCTAACAAGGCCGTAAGTGAACACGAAGCTGATCAAAGAGGCGCTGTTGTGTTGCTTGCGTAATTGGCCAGCTGTTCCGCGCGGCGAACGCGCACCACGCCTCAGTCCTCGAGGAACGCGTTCAATCTCGTGCGGGATCTTACTGGGTGAAAACACCCATCCGAGCTTTCTTGTCTGACCTCCGGTTCAGGCGATCAATCGTTGGTTCGAAGAATTTGCACCCGTGTTTACGGGAATGGGTTATCGCAAGCGTTATACACGTAGCGGATCGCACAACCCATTACCCATAGAGACTACGCTGAGAGATGTGTTTTGGTGCAACAGTTGATTGCTGACAGCGCTCGCTGCCGGTCTTTGGGGATGGGTTTGGAGACTCGCCAACTTCCGTGCATGGTCGTCATGAGCCTGCTTTTTTTCGTCTGTAGCGGACTTCGCGCCGAAAGCACGGACTCGGCGGTCGAAGGTACAGAATCAATCCAACGCTATGAACGTGCCTTTTTTGCGCGATTCAACCCGCAGACTGCGCTCGATCTGGTGGAGCGACTGCCCGGCTTTACGCTCGATCAAGGCAACGAGAATCTCCGAGGTTTCGGCGGTGCCGCGGGCAACGTCCTGATTGACGGTGAGCGCCCATCGTTGAAATCAGGGGGCATCGAGGACTCGCTGCGCCGAATTCCCGCCGACAACGTGGAGCGAATTGAAGTCATCCGCGGCTCCGCTGGATTGAGCGAGGCTGCCGGTCAGTCGGTTGTCGCGAATGTGGTGCGAAAAACTGGCGGTACGGGTGGCAGCTGGTCCGCGACCGTGCAACGCGCTGCCGACGGTAAGACATATCCGTCCGGAGAATTGACACTGACCCGAAAGATTGGCGAATGGGACACATCCACCAAGTTCAATGGCTTTTGGGAACGATTCCCGCTCAAAGGCCCGCGGATCCAACGTGACAGCAATGGCGAGTTGATCTCGTCGCAGAGTGAAGACCGCCCGAGCGTGTTCTGGCAAGCCTTTGTGTCGACAGATGCAGACCGTCCCTTCGCAGGTGGAAAACTGACCGTCACGGCACGGGCGGGCCAAAGTCACTTTCTTCCGGATACCGAAAGACTCGGCTTCGATGGAAGACTGCCTGACGGCAACCCTGACGAGCGTTTCTTTATCGACTTCGATAGCATTTTCAAAGGCGGCGAACTGGGTGTGGACTGGACGCGACCGAGCGGAAAGGGCTGGTCGACGAAGCTGCTGTCATTTACATCCATTAGCAGTCTTGACGATGAACAAATTGTGACAACCGAGCGACCCATCGGTGATTTGATTCGTGGGTCAACGTTCGAGCTCACCGAGGATCAGGCGGAAGCGATCCTGCGCGCCACCTATGGCAAGACTGACCAATCGCGGCTCAGACCCGAGTTCGGTGGTGAGTTTGCCTACAATCGACAAGAGAGTGCCCTGTCACTCGAGACGCGTGAGGGCGACACGACGACCGTGATCACGCTCCCGGCAGCGAACGTCACGGTTGAGGAAGTACGTGCTGAGGTGTTCGCGAATCTCATCTGGCAGATCGCGGAGCGCATGACGCTGGAATCGGGATTCGCGTTTGAAGCGTCGGAAATCAGCGTATCGGGCGATGCGGACAATTCACAGCGGTTTTCGTTTGCAAAACCTTTTGCGACGTTGATTTACGATGTTCGCGAAGGGTTTCAAACGCGCCTGGGTGTGAGGCGTTCGGTCGGCCAGCTCAATTTCAGTCAGTTTGCGGCGTCGGCTGAGGCAGCTGATGATCGTCTGTTGGGCGGTAACCCAGAGCTGGGCCCTGACCAAACGACGCGTGCGTCGCTGACGTTCGACCTCCGGTCAGAAACGCGTGGTGCCTTCAATATCGAGTTTTTCCACGAGTGGCGTGAGGATGTGATCGAACAGGTCGAGCTGGCGTCAGGCGCGTTCGGTGCCGCGAACGCCGGTCGCGGTGAAGGCCGGGGTGCGACCACCGTTTTGGCGTTGCCGCTCAATTCGTTCATTCCGGGTGGATTGCTTGAGTTGGAGGCCGACATCCGGACGAGCGACTTCGATGATCCGCTGTCAGGAATGAACCGTGATCTGTCCAACGTGCGCTCGCCGACGCTGTTGGCCGAGTTTCGACAGGATCTGACGGATCGACAGATCTCGTGGGGAATATCATACGAAGCCGGTCAAGATAACTCGGTGTTCTTTGCTGACGAGGAAAGCTTTTCAACGAACGGTTCGTTTTGGTCGGCGTTTATTGAGACCACCCGGTTTCGAGGGATACGAACTCGGTTCTCACTTCGAAACATCGGCGAGCGCAACTTTTTCCGCGAACGCCGCTTCTTCGAACCCAGTCGTGCAGGGCCATTTTCGGGCTCCGAGACGATTGATCGAGATCGAGGTATGTTCATTACGCTTTCCTTCACAGGTCAGCTGCGTTGAGCGTCGCTTGGTACCGTCGGGAGTCACGCAAGCACCAGGTGTCGCTGTCCGGGGCCTAGTAGCTGCCACGCTCTATCGAACGAACCGTCGCGCCATCATCCAACGGATTGAAAACCTCCAGGCTGTACTGCTCGGCGAGTTGTAGCAGAGCCTCATCTGCGGCAGCCAATTCGTAGGTAGCAGACACGGGGTCGCCGGGATCGGCGATCTGCCCAACAGCCAACGGCGTTTGGGTGTAATGCGACAGTTCGTAGAGCACCTCGATCAGAGGTCGGTCATCGAAAACCAGTTGACCATCTCGCCAAGCAGCAACCTCTTCGATACTCCCTCTGGTCGGGGCGGTACCTTCACCCTTTTCGAAGTAGGCCTGTTCGGCGGTTTCCAGCGTGGTTGGTTGATCGGAATCGGCGCCGAGGATTGTCAGGCGCCCTCGCTTCACCTGGAAGAACGCGTCGTTTGGCGAATGGCTGTGGATTGCGAATTCGGTATGTGGCGCGTAAGCAATCGCTTCGCCTGCGTGCACAACAAGCGATTGGGTAGACGATTCTGACACTGCAAACAGCGCATCGCCGCGCACGACATCTACATGGATTTCGTCTCCCAATTCCGCAACCAACACCTCGGTATTCCAGTTCAACCAAAGACCAGATCCATCCGACAACTGGATATAGTCTTGCTCTCCGCGTTCCGTCATATGCTGAACGGCGATCTGGTCAAAGTGTTCCGGATGTTTGTGGGCCAACTGTTGAAGCGTATCGGTGATTTGTTGATCCGTTGAGTCTGGCGCGATCTGAAACAAGACGGCGACGAACGCGAGCGCTGTAGCCGCGCCCGCGCCAAGCAACACATGTCGCGGTTTGTCCGCAACCCGCGCCACAACGGTCTCACCCAGAAGCTGTGCGCGCTGCTGCATTGTCAGTGGTTCCGATGTGATTTCGCCCATGAGGGACCATTCCTGAAGCGCACGTTCCATCGCTTCCGCGTGTGCCTTAGATTTCATTCGCCATTGCGCGAGAATGGCTTGCCGGGCTTCGGCTTGCATGTCTTGACTCTCGACAAGCACAAGTAATGCGAGTTCGACGAGATCGGGGTTTTTTGTATCTTGCGCATCGCTCATCGCGCAGCATCCGTCGCAGTGAGTCGGCCATCTATAGCTGTGTCAGAGGATTCGCTGTCGACAAGACGGCGGTGGCAATGTGCGGCCGCCTTCGCGATACGCTTTTCCACGGTGGACAAGCTGACGCCGTAACTCTCCGCGATACTCGTTTGAGATGTGCCGTGGACACGGAACGCAAAAAACATTTGCCGAGTCAGCAACGGTAGTTCGTTCAGAGCGGCCTGTACTATCGCAAGATCACTGTGCCCCAGCGCGATGCGTTCGGGATCGCGCGGCTCCGCTTCTTGCTGCTGATCCGCTGCTGCTGCTTCGTACTGGCTTCTGGTCTTCGTTGCGCGGGTGTAAGAGTGGGCCGCATTCGCTGCCGCTTTGAACAGATACGCTCGCGGCTCGGAAATTTTCGTTTTCTGTCGATTTGAAACCAGTCGCTCGGAGAGACTCTGAAAGACATCTTCGGCGGCGTCGGGACAGCCTAGCCTGTGGCGCAAGAAGCGCAGCAGGTTGCCCCGCTCGTGCTGTAATACTTCCACAAGTGATGTAGCCGATGCGTTCAAAGCCGCGCACTCTCCAACAGATAACTCTGACAGACTCCCTGTTCCTCACCGACAGTCTGCCGTGAATGAGAAAGTCTTACTACACGTCGAATCTGTCTTGAGGATGCGTACTCAGAATTGGGCTACATACTCCGATGCCCGCATCCGATGGTACGTCGCTTCGTCGTAGCCGATATCAACCGGGTTCGGATCCACGATCTCTACGGGCAAGCGTTTTGCCATCGCCACCTGCACAGCCATCTGCGTGATGTTGACGCTGAACGACGTACCCATGAAGACGATCCGATCAGCATTCATCATGCGTCGTTGCGCTTCCTCGATTCGATATAGCTCGGTGTAAAACTCATCGAACAACAAGACGTAGGGTTTGAACGACGCATCCAACTCGGGTGTGCCTTTGATGCGGAACAACTGAAATAGCGACTCCGCGACATCGGACTGATCGACATCGTCCCACGGCGTCGCGACTGGCATGATCTCGGCCGCACGGTCTTGATCGTGGAAAATCGTCATCTGATCAATTCGACCATGAATGCTGATGTAGTCGGTGTTTCCCGCTTTGCCGTCGAGTCCGTCAATGTTTTGCGTGATCAGGTTCTTGTCAGCCAGCCAATGGTGTACCGCGTTCGGCCCATGGTGTCGGTAGGTCGCAAAGCGGTGGTAGTACCAGCTCAAGAACTCGAACGGTTGGTGTTGATACATCGCCCGAGTCGCCATTTCCTGGGGCGTGTAGTTTTTGCTGCCTACGGTCCAGTAACCGTCTTCGCCGCGAAACGTCGGAATGCCGCTTTCGGCGCTCACCCCAGCGCCGGTGATGTACAAAGTGCTCATTGCGACAACGATAGCGTGAGTGTTTGACAAATGCCTGGTCGCAAATTCCGCGTGTCTCCCGGAGAGGATGATGGGTCGCACTGCGGGTTGATATCACCCGGTTGCGGTTTCGTGGATACGAAGCGTGATCGAAGTGCCCGTGCCCAAAGCCCGCCAATGAACATGTCTGGTCGGCCAATGCATCACGATACGAAGCCTCTCGTTTTTATCATGAAGATGGGTTTTGAACTGTATGTATAGGCTAAATGCAATCTCGCCGATTCCGTTGGCACGCCTGACATAACGACGATTTCCGGCCGAGTTGCTTTCTTCGCACCGACAGACACATAATAGCTCACCGGTCTTACCAGACTGTGCGAACACTGGGTATTAATTGGTCATACCAATCACGGTGTTCCAGGGGACTCGCTTGCCGACCAAAGGCAGGCGAAATTACGCAAACGGGGGGGATCCAAGATGCGTAACAACCAGGCCCAAGTCCGTCGTTCCTTTCCTGGGATTGTCGGTCACGGCACGTTGATCTTCCTTCCTGTTATTGGCGCGACAACCGGTTTGTCGAAACGCTTTCATGACGCTCAGTTCAGAAACCATGCACCGCGCTTGTCAAGCGTGGCGGTATTCATGGTTCGCTGCATGAGCGAAGCGGCAGCAAAACAATAATCGCTTGCGTGCGCGGGAAAGCGTGCGTCAGGTAGCAGAAGGGAGAGTTCGGGTCATGAGTCACAGAGTCGTATTGAGCGTCATATTGCTTGCGCTGTTTGCAGGGTGTAGCAGTGACAGAGACAGCGTTCCCCTCGTGGAGTCGTCCAACGGATCCGCGACGATCAGCGGTGATGCTGTTGTTGGCGGGACCGTCACAGCGTCTGCATCTGACCCGGATGGCGTTGTCGCGGGCACCGAGAGTTATCAGTGGTACTCGAATGGTGCTGCCATCAATGGGGCAACCTCCGCGTCGTACACGCTGACTTCAGCCGAGGGTGGCGCGGCAGTGACTGTAGTCATCCGCTACACGGACTCACCCGGCCTGAGGGAAACCGTGGAATCATCACCGCTGGAGATCCAGGCGGCGTTTGCGTTGGGTGCGCTCTACGTGCATGGCTTGGTTGACGGCGCTAGCTGTGAAATCGCGGCGATCGACGCGACGGGCATGGTCGGCACCGCACTTGGCTCAGGCGACTCGACCATGGGATCGGTGAGCTTTGGTGATCTGGTGCCGGTCGATGGCGCTGCGTTAATTTCCTGCACCGGGGGCACGTATGTCGACGAAGCAACCGGCAATGTGCTCGATGCTCCGGATACGCGCGCTGTCGTGAATGTGGGTGCTGATGCAGTGTTCAGCGTTTCGCCGTTGACCGAAATCGCGGTCCAGTTGGCCGAACTCGCCGGCGACCTGAATTCTGCAGTTACGACTTACAACGAGTCGGTAGGTATCAACTTTGCCGTAACGACCAACATCACCGAAACGACTCCGACCGACCTCGCGAGCACGGCAGCCGCAAACGACGATGCCGGCCGATACGCAACCGCTCTTGCATTGATTTCGCAGTTGGATGCGAACGACATGATGGCCTCAGCCGGTCAGATCATCGCGGATCTCAGCATGGACTTGTTCGATGGCACCTTCTCGCAAACGGCACTCGACGATTTCGGGCAGGCGATCATGGACATCGCGGGTTCGCCCATTGCCGAGAACTTGAATGCCGATGCTCTGATGACGGTGGAAGGCGCGATCAACAACCTGCCGGAACCGGCGACGTTCGAAGGCTTGAGCGCATCCATTCCGAATGATCAAACCGACCCAGCGACGGGTAGAGTTATCGTCAACGATGTGAACTTCGGCGAAGACATCGTTGTTGCACAAACTGATGTCCAAACCACCTACGGCACGTTCAGCATCGTCGAGAGTGGCGAGTGGACCTACGTGTTGAACGTGGCAGATCCTGCGGTCATCGGCCTCGATGTCGGGGAGTCGGTGACAGACATCATCCCGTTGATGTCTGCAGACGGCACCGAGGCGAACCTGGCGATCCGCATCACGGCACTGACGCAGGTTGCGGAAATCCGCAACACCATCAACGGCGACACTGGCGAACTGCGCTATAACCTCGATCCGCATCAGCTGCAGGGTAGGGTTTCATTCTCGTTCCTGAAAACCGAAGCGATTGCCGACGACGGCAACGATAAAGACGCGTATGTCGCACTTTATGGTTCGTCGGGCAGTGTCTCGGAGTCGCTCGTCGATCTTCGTATCCAGGGCGTTGCGATGAATGACGATGGCACCATGCGTGCGCCACGATTCCTGGTTCGCAATACGGACAACGACGCGTATCCCGGTGGCATCATCGAAGCGCCGTTCACACCTAACGAGTGGTACGACATCGATATCCTCTGGGACATGTCAGAGGAGAATCAGATCACGATTCTCATCAATGGCGAGCCTTTGGGCGGTGGGCCGTTCTCGACGGCGGCAGTCGTGGACCCTGATTTCATCGACTTGAATCAATGGTTCGATGAAGGTGTTGAGCGCATCCAGTGGCGCTTCGGCGACAACGGTACTGTGATCCCGTTTGGATCGTATTTCATCGACAACGTTGAGTTGTTCGACGACACGGCGGGCACAAACCTCGTCTTCATGGATGACTTTGAAGACTTTGACGTTGGTGCGTCCTTCACCGGTTCGATGAACTACCCGGACTCTGTCGACACAACTGTGTCGGTGTTCGATCGAAGTGCGGGTGGCGGCAATACGCCAGCTGCATTCTTTAATCTGGTAGGTGCGGTCAACAGCGACGTCGCCGATCCGATCATGGATATGATCACGATCGTGGATCCCGATGCGGGTGAAGACGTGTTCATGGAGCAATCGGACACGCTGACGACCTACGGCACCTTCTCGCTGCTCGCATCCGGTGCCTGGGAGTACACACTCGACACAGCGAATCCGACCATCGCAGCGCTCGTGCAGGGCGACCGGATCACGGACGAGATCGATGTGACTTCCGCAGATGGCACGACCGGCGTCCTGGTCATCACGATCAACGGTGTCGGCGGCGAGTCGAATTCAGGGACAACAAACGTTGCCGTAATTGTCGACACGCTCAGTACCGACACCGGTGAGTTGCGGTACGCACTCGGTGACGCCGGTCCGTTGGCCGAAGGTCGCGTCGAGCTCAAGATCAAGCGACTCGATGACGATCTGGGTAATGGGGATGCGTTTATCACACTGTTTAATTCGGCGACCAACAATGACGGGGCGATTCTCGACCTGCGAATTCGAGACGACAGTTTCGGCGTGCGCAGCCCAAGCAACGTTGACACTTCCACACTGCCGTTTGTTCTGGATGAGTTCATGGATGTACGGATCACGTGGGAGTACCCCAACGGGTCGACATCAGTAAATCCGCTGGTGACGATCTCCATCGACGGCGTGAGCATTCCGTCATTCACACCGGACAATAATTCGTTTGGCGGAGTCACGCATGTCTCGGTTCGCTTCGGCGACAACGGCGAGACTCGCCCGCCGGAGGCGCAAGTCACCGTCGACGACCTGGCGATATACGCGGACACCGCCGGTTTCATCGAAGTGTTCTCCGATGACTTTGAGTCCTACCAGGCGGGTGACTCGCTCGATACGGACAACGCAGCGTCACCGTACAACTCCAGCACGTCGGAAGCGACGGTTGCGGAAATCGATGGTTCCGGAGGTCCTGGAACGCCAGGCAATCAGTTGGCCGAGATCCTCGACACCTTATCTACCGACACTGGCGAGTTGCGTTATGCGTTGGGCGATAGCGGCCCGCTTGCAGCGGGTCGATTGGAAGTCGCCGTGAAACGACTTGACGACGAGCTGGGTAACGGGGATGCGTTTATCAGCTTGTTTAATGCTGATACAAACAACGCCGGCGCGATCCTGGATCTGCGGATTCGAGATAACAACTTCGAAGTGAGAAGTCCGAGCTCTGTAGATACCTCGTCGTTACCGTTCGTATTGGACGAGTTCATGAACGTCATTGTTACCTGGGAATACCCTGGCGGCGACACAGGGCTTTTGCCTGAGGTCACACTGTCTGTTGATGGCGTTGCGCTCCCATCATTCACGCCTGAGAACTCGGCACTAGGCGGCGTAACCCATGTGTCCTTCCGCTTTGGGGATAACGGCCAGGTACGCGAACCGACCGGTATCTTTAGTGTCGATGAGCTTGGAATTTATTCAGAAGCCGATGGCCTGACCAACGTGTTCTCCGACGATTTCGAGTCGTACCTCGTGGGCGACTCACTCGACACGGACAATGCGGCATCGCCATACAACTCAAGCACGTCGGAAGCGACTGTGGGTGAGGAAGCGGGCGCTGCGGCCGGACCGGGAACACCAGGTAATCAGATCGCTGAAATCACCGATTCGATTAACACGGACACCGGCGAATTGCGATACGCACTGGGTGATGCAGGACCGCTAGCTGCTGGTCGCCTGAATGTGTTTGTGAAGCGAGTGGATGATGCCTTGGGCGACGGTGACGCCTTCATCACTTTGTTCAATTCGGACACGAACAACTCGGGTGCCATCTTAGACTTGCGTATCCGTGACGATAGCTTCGGGGTTCGATCGCCCAGTTCGATCGACACGTCGACACTTCCGTTTGCGCTCGACACGTTCATGGAAGTTTCAATTTCATGGGAGTATCCGGGTGGCGACACCGCACAGTTGCCATCTGTGACGGTTACCGTCGACGGCGTCAGCCTTGCGCCGTTCACTCCAGAGAATTCGGCGCTCGGTGGCGTTACGCACGTGGCGTTCCGAATCGGAGACAACAATCGCGTTCTCGAACCAACCGGTATTTTCAGTGTGGACGAGATAGAGATCTTCGCCGACACCTCCGGAACGACATCCGTCTTCAGTGATGATTTTGAATCCTATCTGGACGGAGATTCGCTCGACACCGATAACGCGGCGTCACCGTACAACTCGAGTACGTCCGAGGCGACGGTTGGCGTGGAGGAATGAGCATGGACAAGTTCAACTGGGTCAAGACGTCCGTTCAGAACAACAAGAATTTGGGATCAAGCATGTTTAGAGCAGAAATGTGGAAGACGCTGGTGTTGGCGGGCGTCGCAGGATTCACTTGCATGAGCGCATCGGCTCAGGACGATGGGTCGGGGGATAACGACGAGACGATCGATGAAATCACCGTGACCGGAATCCGTGGGACGGTCCAAAGCACGATCGATATCAAGCGCAGCTCAGTTCAGATCGTCGATGGCTTGTCATCCGATCAGATCGGAGATATCCCGGCATTGTCGGTCGGTGATGCGTTAGAAACCATCACAGGGGCGACGTCTCATCAGGAGAACGGCACTGCGACGGAACTCTCGGTTCGCGGCTTGGGGCCGTTCCTCGGCACAACCGTCGTCAACGGTCGCGAAGCGACCAACGGCGGCGGCAACCGTGCGGTGAACTTCAGCATTTTCCCGTCTGAGATGTTCAACAAGATCGCGATTCATAAGTCGCAGTCGGCGGAGTACATCGAGGGCGCGGTCAGTGGTCAGGTGCACCTCGATACCAAGAAACCGTTGGTCTTCGGTAAGCGCTTTTTTCAGGTCGATGTCAAAGCCGCGCATAGCCCGGACGAGGCGGACATCACGGGCGGGCAGGACCTCGGCTCGCGCGCGACGTTGGCGTACATCGATCAGTTTGAATTCAACAGCGGAGCGCAGCTTGGAATTTCCCTAGGCGTGCAGGTGCGGGATGAGTCGAACCCCGAGCAGGAATACACGACGACGTCAGGGCAGGGACGGCTGGAAGCTTGCCAGTTGGAGTCATTTTCTTCCGACGCGCTTCCATTGATCAGCGACGCGAATCGCTCGAGACGGTGTGACGACATCAGGTTGCCCGCTAACGGGGCTGGCGGAATCTCGTCCGATGTCAGTAATGATGAGATCCAGGATTTGATTGCGTCGAATCCAAATTACAACTCGGTCGACGATATTCCGTTCGCCTACATCGCGCGGGATCACCGATATCGCCAAAACACGACCAATGACGAGCGGGAAGCGCTGTTTGGTGCGATTCAATTCCAGCCGAACGATCGTATGGACATCATGCTGGACTTCCAGTACTCCGAGAGGGATCAGCGAGAGCTTCGCAAGGATCTCCAGTGGGGGACTACCCAGGAGGATCTTTCGTTTTTGCGCTCCAACCCAGAGACAGGAGTCATATCGTCCTCGATCTCTGAGACGGTGATCCATTCGTTCACAACCGATTTTCAACGGTTGGAGGACTACCGAGGTGCGGGTATCAACCTGGATTACGCGATCACCGACAACCTGACTTTGAATCTGGACTACGCGTTTTCCGATACGAAGCGGACGGAGACGGATTACGAATTGCGCTTGGGTGCGACACACGACAATCTCGAGGGCGGCATTCGCGATGATTTTACCGTTCGGTTGGATCGTGACGGGGTCGCGGGTGTGATGCTTGGCACGATCCTCGACAACGGCGGCAATGGGTTTGAAGTGACCGACCCGAGCTACTTCAACGCTCGGGATCGTGCGCGGCTTAGGGCGCGTCAGATCACTAGAGAAAATACGTTGGATGCGTTTCGAGCAGATCTGACATGGCTTCCGGATTCGAGGATAATTCGCAACGTCAAAGCAGGTGTCCGGCTGTCGAGTCTTGAATACACCGAGGTCGGAGGGCTGCGGAACGCGGCGGGTCGGAGTCAGTTCGAAGATGAAGATCTCGTCTCGCCTGATGGCGGCGCTGACGACGCACTGACCGATGCAATTCTCGGGAACGTTCTTGCTTGCGCGGATGGAAGATTCCCCGAGTCCGGCTTTCTATCCAACGTCACGAATGGCGATCTCATCACCAATGCGGCGACCGGAACCGCGGTCAATGGGTTTGCGACATTCAATTTTGAGTGTGCAGCGAATGCATGGCTAGTGAACTACGGTGGACTGTCTGGCATTCAGTTACAAAACGGCATCACCTCCGGGACCAACGACGTGACGGAGGATACGTTCGCGATTTACCTGCAAGCGGACTTCGATTCCAAGTTCGGTGAGATCCCGGTACGAGGCAATTTCGGCGTGCGGTTGGTTGATACAGAAATCACGTCCGTCGGTTATCGCGGACCGATTACGGTCGAGGAAATCGATGGTGTAGGGTTCGTCGTCACCGAGGGCGACCCGGGTGAGCTAGGGTTTGAGACGGATACGCAGAAGAGTAGCTATCTGCAACTCCTGCCGAGTCTGACTGTCGTGGCCGACCTCAGTGATGACTGGGTGCTTCGAACGGGCTACTTCCGGGGCATGTCGCGCCCGGACCCAAGTGCGTACGGCAACGGTCGTGCGATTCAGGACAACACCGAAGACAACGCATACGCAACACTGTCGGAGGCGATCAACGGTATCAGCGCCACGGGCAATCCATTCCTTGAGCCGATTCTTTCGGACAACGTTGATATTGGCCTCGAGTGGTATCCGAATGAGAGCACGATCCTCGCGGGTATTCTGTACTGGAAGGAGTTCAATGGAGCGTTTGAGAACGTCGCACAAGTCGAGACATTCAACCTGGACGGCAATATCGTCGAAGGGCTGGTCGAGACGACGCAAATCAGCGACGACACGAGCACGATCAAAGGCTTTGAGTTGACCCTCATTCACTCGTTCGACTATCTGCCAGGTTTCCTGAGCGGCTTCGGCGGCAAGTTGAGCTACAACTACGCCGATTCGAATTTTGAGTTTGAAGATCAAAACGGTGGTGACGGGATTGAAGTCGAGGTGAACCAGGATACGGGTGCCATCACCGAATCCCAGCTGATCGGCATCATCCCGCCTGCAAACTTGTTTGGTCTGTCTCGCGAGGTGAGTTCGGCTCAGCTCTACTGGAGCAGTGACAAGTGGTACGTCCAGGCGATTCACAACCGGCGGACGGGTTACTTCCAACAGTTTGCGCGGGATGTATTCGGTCGGATTCGCTACACACAAGCCAACGAGCGTTTGGACCTGCGTGTGCGTTACAAACTCACCGACAATATTCGTGTCAGCCTGGAAGCGAAGAATATTCTGGATCAGGAGCGGATCGACGATCGCGCGATTGAGGGGAATACCTTCCAGGCGCTGAGTTTTGGACCGCGTTTGTTCCTTGGCCTGACCGCCAAGTACTAGGGAACTCTGTTTGACTCGATTTGCCTAATGGTTGAGACGCACTCGCGGGGCCCGCTATTCGTCGGACAGCAGGCCTTGCGTCTCTAATACCAACCTGAGGAAAAACTCTGACTATGCGTACCGTGATTGTGAGTTTACTGGTTTTGCTCTCGTCGTCTGCTTCGGCCGAATATCCCTCGGAGCAGTTCGACTTGAAGTTCTGGAAGCTCACGCTACCCGAGGATGCAAACAACGATGGCAAGATCGACGAGATAGGTGTTCGCGCGTTGCAGGACTACGCGCACGATGAGTACTTTTATCTCGATGACAATGGATTCCTGGTTTTCACGGCGCCGAACAAGGCGATCACGACGTCCGGCTCGACCAATACGCGCAGCGAACTACGCCAGATGCTTCGCGGCAGGAACAAAAGCATTGGTACGCATGATCCGCGGAACAATTTCTCGATTAAGGCGCATCGCAACTCGCGCTCCTTCGCGGCCGTCGGCGGACAAATGGAAGCCACGCTTCGCGTCATGCATGTCGCACGTAATGCGAAGCATGAGAAGAAGCCTGCGTACTCCGTAGTGGTCGGTCAAATTCACGCAGACAAGGATCAGGATGTGATCAACAGCGGTCGTGGGTTTGGCTGGGGCAATGAGCCGATCAAGATCTACTATAAAAAGTGGCCAGACCATCAGACCGGCTCTGTGTTCTGGACGTACGAACGGAATTTACCGAGGGGCGACCCTGATCGAATCGATATCGCGTATCCGGTTTGGGGTAACACCTGGGAAAACCCGGATGACCCAGGGGCGGACGGCATCGCGCTCGGGCAGCTGTTCAATTACAACATCAATGTCCACAAGAACATCATGTATCTGACGTTCCGAACGACCGATCCTTCGCAAACCGTCACCTATGAGATCGATCTGTCGAACAACGTCGATGCTTACGGTAACGTCGATCAGAAAGACAATCCGAAAGGCTATTCTGGTGACGCCTTGTATTTCAAGGCGGGTGCATACAACCAATGCAGTACGGTTGATAAGGATGGCGTCTGGTACGCCGGCTGCCATGGTACCGGCGACTGGGAAATCGACGAAGCCAACGGTGACTATGCATCCGTTGCTTTTCGCCGGATACAGCTCAGCGGTTCCGTCAAGCCAAAGCGGTAGTCGAGTGCATACCTTGCTGAGTAGATTTGCTCTATGAAATCCCGCGTTAGCCTATTCGTCGCCTGCTTTGTGCTTACGGCTTGTGGCGGAGGCGGCGGATCGCCGGATACAGCGAGTCCGCTAGCGCCGACACCGCCCCCGGCACCTGCGCCGCCGCCGGTCGCAACCACCTGTGACGGCAATCATCTCATCAATGTAGTCGCAGCCAGCGACGACGGGGACAGTCTCGCAGGCTTCGGGCCGGATCAAGCTATCGATGACGATCTTGATTCCGCATCGCGCTGGGTATCGCCCGGCAACGCCAAGGCGTTAACGCTTGACCTAGGTTCACGACACCTTGTCAGAGTAGTCGGCATCGCGTGGCATGAGGGCGACGAACGCAGCGCCAGATTTAGTGTCAGCACTTCGGAGGATGGCGCGAGCTACGTCGAGTTGTTACCGGACCAGCAGTCTTCCGGCGAGACTGACAGCTTTGAGCGCTATGACAGCGCGCCGACCATTGCTCGCTATGTGCGCATCGACAACTTTGGGAACTCAGCAACTTCGGACAATGAGATCATTGAAGCCGTCGCGTTCGGGTGTACGTTGGACACCCCAACGGCCGTGTTCGAGCCGGGGAATGTCACGGCGGACGACTTCGGTTTGGATCCGACGCAACCGCCGGGCGAGAATTTTGAATTGTTGAGTTGGAAGCTCGATACGCCCGGCGATCTGGACGGTAACGGCATCTCGGATACTGCGAGTGAGACCGATCTCGACACCGGGTTTAATGATGAGTATTTCTTCACCGGTCCGGATGGCGGCATGGTGTTTCGTTCGACGATAACTGGTGCACGGACCTCGGCCAACACGCGCTACACGCGGTCCGAGTTCCGTGAAATGCTGAGGCGTGGCAATCGGAGCATCAGCACGCGCGGTGTGAACCGCAACAACTGGATACTTGGCTATCAGCCCGACCCTGGGTTAGCGGTGGGCGGGCGCAATGGCGTGTTGCGTGCGACTCTCGCGGTCAATCATGTGACTGAAACGGGCAGTCGTGGTCAGGTCGGTCGCGTCATCATCGGTCAGATACACGCGGAGAGCGACGAACCGGCGCGCTTGTACTATCGCAAGTATCCAGAGAATGAACGGGGTTTTATCTATCTCGCGCATGAGATTCGTGACTCGGACGACATCTATTTTCCGATCGTGGGGCCGCTGAATTCCAACATCGATAATGCACCGAATGATGATGCGAATCCCGAGAACGGGATTGCGCTGGATGAGATTTTTTCCTACGAGATTAAACAGCGCGGCGCGCGCATCGATGTCATTGTTCGACGCGGTGATCAGAGCGGACCGATCATCGGTCACAACTACGTCGACATGCGTGAGCAAAACAGCGGCTATGATATTTTGACCGAATGGATGTACTTCAAAGCGGGCGCATACTCGCAGAACGACACCGGTGACCCGACTGACTTTGATCAGGTGACCTTTTACGCCATCGAGAATCAGCACGATCCATAGCGTCGCGCGGGGCTTCGCACCATCGGAGAAAAGTGCTTCGCGGCGTTCCTGCGACAGTCAGCTGCGTCGATACTGCCCGCCGAGCCTCATAGGCGGAACGGCAGAATGCCTTGGCAACAAACCAGACGACTAATTGTTTGGCACGACGCTCATACGCGGTGTGTCGTCGAGGGTTTCTTGTGATTCGTCGTTACAGAGTTCTCGAGCGCACGCGAACAGTCCGTCAATCGAGTCGATGGGTTTGCTGCCAGCGATCCCGCTAGTAATTTGGCGTCCCAGTTCCCGGTACGCATCAAATTGCTGTGCGTCGAAAAACTGGTTGGCCGTTGATTGGTTCGGGAATTCTGGGTGTGCCTTCTGGTAGGCGTAGATGTCTGCACTGAGCTTTTGTCGAATCATCGGTTTGATGTAGAGAATTTCGCCAGTGCTTCCGTCCGCGTAACGAATTGTCCCCAGCGAAAACGGTTTTTGTGCGGCGCCGTGACGGGCTTGAGCGACCAGCTCATCGCAATGCAGCACGATCTCCGCACCGAAATCTACGCGTACCCGTTGGATAGCTAGCCCAAGGTCTGCCAGAGCGAAATGGGGATCCGCACCAGCATCACACACGATGATTCGTCGGCATCGTCGCCGCACCAACTCGTACACGCCGAGGTTATCGAAATGACCGCCGTCGGAGAGATGGATGTGCTGTTTGTGTTCGTTCAGCCCGTGGCCGAACATCTCGCGTTCCATGAAGATGTACCACCATGGCAACGGCAGATGTTGTTTCTCGGCGCGTGGGTTCGATGCCCAAAAGCCTAGACGAAAATTTAGGAGAGCCATGAGAAAAGCAACAGGTCGAGCGCGAGTCACCTCGGTGTTTGGGTCAACCGCGGCGCCAGAAATCGTCATTGCAGTGGATAAGGTGGTGCGGCCGTGGCGGTACTTCTTGGTGTCTCGGTAGCCGGTCGCTGTCGATCCACAGAACAGCGGCGTCATAAAAAAACTCGCGGCGCCTCGAGCACGCAGTTTTTGAAGCTTAGAGTTGTTCGTGCAAAGCGTCGTGTTCACGATGTGCAGCGGCGTTCCCGACTCCGGTTGCACATCCTGCATGCGGAACGCAAAGGCGTCTGTTTGGGGGGAAGTTTCGCCGAAAACGGTGGGCAGGAATGCCTCGGTCAAACGCGCTCGGTAGTAGCTGTGCATTGAGATTCGATTCAAGTCACAGGTGAACGCGAGAATCACTGAGAGCGTTGCGCCCAGCCACAACCATGGACTGTCCAGAGCTTGTGTGTCGACAACGATGTGATAGCCGGTGAGCAGCAGCGCGTACAGGATCAATGTGAGCCCGAGTACCGCTGCCCCCCGAGACTGCTTGCCGGTCTTACGTCGTCGCCGTTCGCTGCGGCCGAGTATGAACACGCCGCCGAGCAAGTGGAACGCAACGACGCCAGCTTTGACGAGTAGCTGTAGCCACTCATCGTCAAAGCGTTGGATGATCGATTGCTCGATGCTTACAACTAGCGGCACTAGGCCGACGATAAGCAAGCCGATGCCAACACTCAGCAGAACACCCATCCATTTCCGGATGCGCATGACCGCCGATCTTGAGGATGTTCTGATTCCAGCCGTCCATGCGAATGCCAAGACGGCAAATGGGTAGAGTGCGAGGGCTGCGAGTCCACTCCAGAGCGCCAGCACGAATCCGTCGTGTGCGCGCACCGGCGTTGCCACCTGCAGGTGTGCCCAGGCGGGCCACTCGACTGGCAGGGTATCGGCCGCTGCGATTCCGAGCAGCAGAAGCAGAGGGGGAACAACAACCAACAAGTTCAGAAGCGTCGCTGCGATGATGGACGCACCGAGTGTCCAACCGGTAAAGCCCTGCTCGGCAATCAAGTACTTGCCATGTGCACGCAACGAGTCGACTACCGATTCCCCGTCTTCATCCACAGGCAGGTCGAAAGGTCGTTCGTTAGCACTTGTTGGCACTTGTGACCGAATCCAAGTCAGGCAACTGGCAACAAAGCCGCCGCCGGACACGGACGACAAATAGTCGACATCCTTCAAGATTCGACGATCGGCCAGTGCTTGCAGCACGCCAAGGCAAAACGTAGCTGATCGAATGCCTCCACCGGACAGTGCAAGTCCGGTGGCTCTATCAGACTCCGGTACACCGGCGGCAACTTGGCGCTTACGAATCCACTCGCGCTCGGCAGCCGCTACCGCTTCAAAATCCGTTGTGAAGTCCTCGGCGCTCATCGTGCGGCGGTCGTCAATGAGGTGCAAGCGGGAGGTTCGAACTGTGCCGGCGTCGCAGGTTCGTCACGATGGATCTTGAGGTACTCCAAAATGGCGTACCGTTCTTTGTCCTCCAGCAATGGTCCTATGACACCAGGCGGCAGTGGGTGTGCTTCAGGGTCTTTCCGATGCGCGCTCCAGCTTTCTGGGTCTGCAACGAAGGCATGACCGGTGTTGTAGTTTCCAGCAATGCTGGTGTCGAATACGAAGCCATCGGTGCCGTCCGGTGGCGTCACATAGCCTAAATGCTTCGGATCGTAGTCGCGCCGACCCAAGATGAAATTCCGGTCGCGCGATTCCGGTGGCAGCAACATTTGATAGATGCTGGGGACCGACCCGTTGTGAAGGAACGGAGGCGTCGCCCACACACCTGCTAGTGGTCGCGGCTTATAGCCGGCGATCTGCTGCGGTAGGTCCAGCGTACCGAAACCCTCCAAGCACTGCTGTTGTTCGAAGCCGATGTCATTGTCACGGTAATACTTGTTCTTGATCAGCAGGCCGATGATGTTCAGGCCCTGACCTTCGCTGACGCTGCCAATGTCGATTCCTTGTAAGGCGTCGTCGATTGCTCGTGGCCCGGACGTCACATCCCAGAAAAGCCAACCCATGTGGCATTCTTTATTGCATTGGCGGCTGTCGGTTGGCGGCGGACTATTCGGTGCTGGATCGATTACTATGCCCACCGAGCGCTCAACTTGAGCGGCGATTTCTCGAAATAAAGCCCGATCAATTTTTGGCGCAATTGAGTCTTCCGGTAAGCGCGCCTCCAAAGCCGCCCAAGTATCCGATCGATCCGACATCTCAATCAGCGACCGCAGTCGGTAACGCACATCTCGGAGCAGTCGCCGGGTTTGGATTGGCTGCAAAAGCTCGCGTACTTCCTCGTTCGTAATGCCTGTCGCGGTCAGATCATAGCGGCGTTCAACAAATCCCGAAGCGGCGCTTGGGTCTGTGCCGATGTGTTCGACGGGAATCACCTCTATTTTCCACTCGAGTCCTGCCCATTGTTTCCCGGGTGCTTCGGCCGCTTGGCGTAGCCGATCGGCAGGGTGGGGGCCGTGACAACCTTGGCAATGGGTTTCAAAGAGTTGACGTCCCTCGGCAGCGAGCGCTTGGTCAACTTGACCGAAAATCTCCGCAGGCCATTCGGGTGGTTGCAGGCGTTGCAACGTATGCTCGATTTCAACCAGCTCCGGAATTCTGACGGAGCTCGCATACCGTTGCTCAGCCGGAATCGGCGCACCATACTCGTCGATCAGGTCGACCACGGCGCCGACACCCATGGCCTCACCGATGTTGCGTGCGAGCGGTTGTGCGACCGAACCGTTGTATTGAACCCAGTCGAACTTCCAGATGTTCCACACATAGGGATAGCTCACCGGCGCCGCACCGACGTGATAATTCGAAGGTACGAGGTGATCGCCAAAAACCGTGTTGGCGATACGCCCCAGGGCGTCTGTCCGGCCGAACCCTTCCTGCGTTGGATACAGATGACGAAACGGGTTGTCCTGTCCGATCTCGGCGAGCGCTTTCAGCGTTGCTCCAAGCTCCGCGTGTAACGTCGATTTGCTATCGGGGTAGCGTTCGCCCAAGACTTTGCGAGCGAACCGATCGAACTTCAATGGATTGGCGTACGTCGCGGTCAGCGACGCGAGCAGGGTAGTGCCAAAGCTGCCTCGCGAGACATCGGTGAAGGCGTGCATCGCTTGCCCGCCGTCAATACGAATCGCATATCGCTTCCCATGGTTCGCGTAGTGAAGTTGACCCGTGTGACAAGCCGCGCACGTAATGTCGAGCACATAGTCCTCAACAACCGGATTGAAATGCCGGGCGAACCCAACCGGCAGTTGGTCTGGATTCGCTGCAGTGGGTTCTGGATCTACGATGAAGCGATAGGCCCTAAGATGTTCGGGGTCGGCAAAGCGATCCGTACCGATGGGTTGCTCCAAGTGGACGAACCAGTCGTAGCGCAATGGATGGCGTGCATTGCCCTGCGGAATCGATGCACCCTGACCGGTGTAGTAGTAGGTTTGGCGTGCTTTGTCGCCGCTGCGCGTACCCCATCCTTGATCCAGGTAGACATACTCGTCAACTTGCTCGGTCGCGGGGATCGTGTGATTCGGATACGCGACAAAAATCACGAATCCAATAGTCAGCAGCACTCCGGCACTGATAATCAGACCTGCTGAAATCTTCAACAGCCTTCGCAGCGTCGAACGTCGGGCCGTAGGCTTGGTGTTCATGTGCTAATGCTCCAATGATGAGCGCTGGATCGGTCGGCTCGGCGTCTCATAGCGTTTTTAAAAACTCGAGCAAATCGAGACGTTGTTCTTTGGATAAGGCAGTTCCATATGTATGGCCGCCATTGCCGTTACCGACGAGATTCGTGTTGAACATGAACCCGTCTTCGTGTGGATCGTTCTCAAGGCCAACCCGCTCGGTGTCCAGTTGTCGACTGCCGACGTAGAAACGTGCCGGCCTTTCTTCAGGGGGCAGGAGTAAGTCGTAGATCGTGGGGACGGACCCGTTGTGCAGGTAGGGAGCAGACGACCAAATCCCGTCGAGCGGGCGCGCCTTGTAGTGGTCCGGGTGGTCATCGATGTTTGCTTTGAACACCGAGTGATAATCTGAAATTGCCGCCTCGGTGGCGTCGATCGGGTGTTTGAGTATTGCACCCATAGCGGCATGCACCACAAGGTTGATCGTTGCCGTAGTCTCACCCATGCGTTCGCCAGCGAGTACTGCAACCTTTTCGCCGTTTAGGAACCCGCTCGAGGATCGTGCATTGACGAAATTCTCTGCCGCGCGCGGATCTGTGCCGATATCGGCGACAGTGACGAGTGTGGTTTCGAGTTGTCGCTTCGGATCATCTCGCTCGGCAAGCTGATGACATTCTTGGCAGTGTGCTCCGTAGAGCACCTGCCCGCGGGCAATTCGGTCCTCGGACAATGCACCCAGCACCTCCTCGGGCCACTGAGGTGATTTCAGCTCATAAAGCCAATTTTGGATTCGCGCCAAGTTGTCGATGTCGATCGAGGACTCGTATCTGTGGTCACTGGGCCTCACAGTAATCTGCCCGTAGACCGCCAGCGCGGTCGTCACATTCTGAACCAGCGGGCCTGGGTTTGCATTCGGTGCTGACCCGTTCCACTGCACGACGTCGAGATGCGGTGCGCTCCACAAAACCGGGTAGCTGACCGGAGCATCAGGCGCTCGTCGGTTGCCGGGCTCATGAATAAATTCAACCGCAGCAGCGTTGAAAATCTGGCCGAAAGCATCTAGCCGTCCGTGGCCATAGTCGATGTCGGTCGCGTTCATTCGACGCCGTGCGGCCAGTTCTTCGGTGCGCTGTACTAGTGCGTCACGAAGGTCGCCGATAGCTGTGATATCCGTCGCCCGGTCCTTCAATACGCGTCGCGCGAATCGATCGAATTTCTGGGTGTCCGCAAGTGTTGCTGACATCGCATCGACGACGCTTCGCTCAAAGCGATCAAAATCCAACAGGCTTTGGCCGCCGTCGATTCGCATCTTGGTGTCACCGAAGTGCACTTCTCCGGTATGGCACGCAGCACAAGTGAGACCGACCCACACTTGGCCGTCGTCATCCTGATCGCGACTGAATCCGACTGGCAAGCCATCCGGGTTGTGCGGCGTGGGTGCTTGGGTCAAGAATCCGAGTTGGGCGAGATGGGTGTCCGCCCGCAGGTGTTGAGTCCTGGCAGGTAGCTCAAGACTTAAGAACCAGGAGTAGGGCATCAAGCGCGAACCGAACGAGACAAACCAGGCTTGGTCTTGTACCTCGCGACTCCAGCCTTGTTCCAAGTTGATCACGGTCGGCGCACCTTCGACAGCGGCACCGTCGGAGATCAGCTCGGCAGTGTCGTGCCTACAGCCCGACGCGAACATCAGCACAGAGGATAACGACACCATCGCCGCGCGAGTTATTTGGCGTTGCACTTCCATGGCCTCCTGGTCTTGTGTCGAGTGTTTAACGCAATTTCTGCAGACCTGATTCGCTTGATAGATCTGTGCGTCAAGACACCTCGACTTCTAGTGTGGCAACGAAGGTCGTCGGATTCTGTGCGTAGTTCACAGTTCTTTTATGTTCAATTTGACTTGTATATGGCTGATCAGGAGACTCGACGTAACCGTAGTAACAGGCAATTGCCGTGGCACCGAAGCGTTGGAAACAAGCGTTGAAGTTCCTGGTTCAGGTGGTCGCCCTGTGTCTACCTGCCGTCCATGCTTCCTCCGAAACGGTGGAGATCAGCACACTCACTGATGGTGTCGATCTCACTGACACCATCGCGTTGTTCGAGGACGTTGACGGTGTCCTGACCATTAACGAGATCGTCGAGCTCGACCGGGCCGGAGTTTTCTCGCCGGTCGGTGACGGATCGCCCAACTTTGGGTTCACGCGTTCCGCCTGGTGGGTTCGAGTTTCTGTAAGTAATTCGTCAGATGCCTCGGCAAAGGCCTTGCTGCGGCAAGATTACCCACTGATCGATCGTCTGGACTTGTGGCAGCAGTCCGAAAGCGGCGAGTGGTTGCAAGTATCAACCGGCGACCAAACGGTGTTCTCAAGCCGCGACATACAGCACCGGGATTTTGTGTTCCGAGTGGAAGTGCCGGCGCGAAATAGTCGGCAGGTGTACCTGCGCTTTAGCTCAAGCGGACCGATCAATATCGGGTTGTCGATTTCCGATGAAGCGACCCTGATTAGCCGAATTGGGCGTGAGCAATTGGGATATGGCATCTACTTCGGTGGATTCCTGGTACTTCTGTTCTACAACCTGTTTATTTTCATCGCGGTTCGTGACCGCGCGTTTTTTCACTATTTGTTGTATCTCGCGTCTTACGGAACCTATTTCGCCGTCCACAACGGATTGACATTCCAGTACTTCTGGCCAGACAGTCCGGCTTGGGGCAACAAGAGCCTGGTGGTTCTGCTGGCGCTGACCTTGGTGTGGGGCTTACGCTTCTCGCGCAGTATCCTCAACAGTGACCGCACCTGCCCACGGCTCGATAAGCTCGCCGCTACGCATCAATGGTTGTCCGTGGCGGGTTTGGTTGGTGCCATCGTGCTGCCGTATTCGCAGATCATTTTGCCGCTGGCGATCCTTTCCGCGCTGGCACCACCGATCCTCATTTGGATGGGTGCGGTGAGCTTTTTCGCCGGTCACCCCGCTGCTCGGTACTTTTTGGTCGCGTGGTCGATGTTGCTCGTTGGCGTGTCAGCGTACATGCTCAAGACGTTCGGTTTACTTCCGCATAACTTCATCACGCATAACGGATTTCAAATTGGCTCGCTGATAGAGATGGTGCTTCTGTCACTGGCGCTCGCGAGCCGAGTCAGCGAACTTCAACGCCATAGTTTCACCGATGGACTTACCGGTATCTTCAACCGCCGCAGTTTCGACGAGCATCTACGTGATGCCTTCGCTCATAGCGTGCGCTACCGACAGCCGTTGTCGTTGATGTTGATCGATGTCGATCACTTCAAAGCTTACAACGATACTCATGGTCACCAGTTCGGTGATGACGCGCTGCGTGCCATCGCGCAACATCTGCAAAAAACGCTTCGCCGTTCTGATCGACTCTGTCGCTACGGTGGTGAGGAGTTTGTTGTGTTGATGCCGGGGACGACAGAGGATGAGGCGCGCATACTCGGGGAGCGACAACGCGAGCAGATAGCGGCGCTCGAACTGGCGCAGGGGTCGCTGACGATCAGTGTCGGTGTTGCTACTTTGGCGGATGCATCATTCTCTACCGAAGCGGAGTTCTTGGGTGCCGCAGATGAAGCGTTGTATGCCGCCAAACGTACCGGCCGTGACCGAGTCCTGAGCCATACCGATCGACATGTCGTCGACTCGGCCAATCTTGCGACGGGGACTTAGGCCTCGCAGCGCGACTTCCGACGCAGCCGATAGTACTCTGCTACCGTAACGGTCCTATCGGAGCATTTATTGAACCCGCGTCTCCTACCACTGCTCGCGCTGTTCGCCGTGGGCGTAGCGCTGGTGTGGTTGAGCCCGTCCGACAATTTCGGCGCGTGGTCGCTGGCGCCTGCCCTGATCACCATTGTCGTGTGCTTTCTCACTCGGAATGTGCTCCTCGCGCTATTTTTTGGCGTGGTCAGCGGTGGGCTGATCGCTGGTGAATACAATCTCGTCAGGGCCTATCTCGTTCCAAGTCTCGGAACCGAAAGCTACGCGCAGATCCTGCTCGTCTACCTCTGGGCGTTAGGCGGGTTGCTGGGTTTGTGGAGTGTCAATGGCGGTGCTCAGTACTTTGCTCAACGCGTTGGTGATATCGCGATTCGGTCGCGGATCAGTGCAAAGGTCTTCGCGTGGTTTCTCGGTATCCTGTTTCATCAGGGGGGCACGATCAGCACCGTGTTGGCGGGCACGACGGTGCGCCCGGTCTCTGATAAACACAAAGTGTCCCACGAGGAGTTGGCCTACATCGTCGACTCGACCGCTTCGCCTGTTGCGACCATCATCCCGCTCAATGTTTGGCCGATCTATGTTGCCGGTTTAATCCTGATAGAGCCCATGCGCGCGTGGGTGCCCGATGAGGCGTCGGCGATCCAGCTGTTCTACTCAGCGATTCCGTTTAATTTTTATGCAATTTTCGCAGTCGCGATGACACTGTTGCTCGCGGTCGATCGGTTGCCGCTTTTTGGCACGCCAATGGCGAAAGCGATTGCACGAGTTGCCAACACCGGTGAGCTCGATGATCCCGACGATTCGCCTCTGTTGGATTCCGAGCTGTCCGACTCGGAACCGGTATCGGGCTACGACGCCAGTCTGATAGATTTTTTCGCACCCATTGGGACGTTGATGGCGTTCTGTATCGTTCCGCTGGCGCAAGGTGGGTCGCCAATGGTCTTCGAGGGGTTCGCGGCGGCGGTGGTCGTGGCGGTGCTTGTCAGCGTAGCGCGTGGTCTCGAAATCGGGGTCGCGATTGATGGTTTCGTTTCGGGTGTGAAGAGCATGACCGTTGGCGCTCTGGTGATCGCGTTGGCGGTCACGCTCGCGACCGTATCGAGTTCGCTGGGCACCGCCGAGTACGTTGTGTCGCAAACTGCTGGCTTGTTTACGGCTTATCCTGCGGCACTACCCGGCTTGTTGACGGTCGTGTCCATGTTCATCGCTTTTTCGATTGGATCGGCGTGGGGAACGTATGCAGTGATGTTCCCACTTGCACTGCCAATTGCGTTCACGGTGTCGGCTGACCCTGTTTATGCCGCGGTGTGTTTTGGTGCGCTTCTGGGCGGCGGAGTGTTTGGCGACAATTGCTCGCCGATTTCGGATACGACGATTTTGACGTCGCTGGCTTGTGGTGCCGACGTCATGGCGCACGTGCGCACGCAATTGCCACTGGCGATGATTGCGGCGCTACTGTCGGTTATCTGTTCGACTTGTGTTGCGTTCGTCGTTGCCTGACAAGCCCAGGATTGACAGAAGTTTTCACCCGGCCGCCAATCCCCTGGCGACCAGGTGCGGGTTCAGGGTTGTACGTTGCCCTGATCGTCAATTCGAATGATCGCAAACTGCTGGTCTGCTTCGGTTCCCGTAACGCCGTCGCTATTGACGGCGAGATAAATGAGCCCATCCGAGCCTTGCAGAAGACTCCCAGACCGGAGTCGGAGCGTTTCAGCACTACCATTTTGTAGTCGGATATCCGCATTGTTGAGGACAGCGCCATTTGTGTCCAAACGAACAAAGCCGAGAAACAGCTCATCCGCATCACCTGCGGCGGTAGTCGCGGTCGTTTCGCGGGACGTCAGCACCAGCAGTGAACTGTCCTCCGTCTGTTGTACCGGCACAAAGGAGAAACTCTCCTCGGCACTGTCGTTGTCACAATAGGTCCACTCGAGGTTTTGTCCATCAGCAGAGTAGCGACGGACGAACGAAATGCTGGTCGGGTCACGATCGCCTGGCACGAGAGAGATCGAATCGAATCCGATGACATAGAGCTCGCCATTGTTGCCGACAGTGATCCGGCCCAGTTGGCTGAACTCGTCGAAAACCGTCTGGCCCGAGTAGCAAGTGTCCGTACTACCAATTTCATCACGCATCCAAAGGTCGTTACCCGACGCGTCAATTTTGGCAATGAAGTTACAGGCCGAGCACGCCGCGGATGCTGTCTCGGGCGTGTAAAGCCCGGTCAGGTATACGTCGCCGTTTGTGTCGGTCGTGATGCCAAATGGGTTGACGACTCTCGAATTCTCAATCCACGGTTCTGCGACGCCGCTGGCAGATGGTCTCAGCACACGCTGCCACAGACGTTGCCCGTCGGACGCCCTGTGTTTTGCAACGGCAGCGGACAGCGAGAATGCAGTGTCATTTGGGTCCTGGAGCGCTCGGTGAAGGATGTAGACGTTGCCGTCCGTGTCCATTGTCGCGCCGTAGCCTGTAAGAATCTGACCAGAGTCTTGGAATGTCCCGAAGTCAGGGCTTTGTCGCCATAGCACACCACCGGATTCGTCGAGTCGGACTAGATCGCCGGATCCGCCCTCGAGTGCGAGGAACTCTGTTGATCCACCAATACGCAAAACCGAGCGGACAGATGTCTGTGCAGTGCCATCGCCAAGCTCGGTTGTCCATGCCTCGTTGCCGCGGCGGTCGAGTCGTCTCAAAATGCTGCGTGATTCTGCAGGTGTAGGACCGCCGCCGAAGCTCCCGTTACTACCGCCGCCAAATATCAACCCGCCATCCGGCGCTTCAGCTACCGATAGCGTGGAGATGAAGTCGTCCTCGCTTGTGCCACTGACACCATTTCCCATCCAGTTGAACACTTCGATCGGGAAAGAGACGGGCGTGGAATCCTGGAATGGATCGGAGGCGGTTAACTCCACACTGTCGACCCCATCGCCACTGGGGTCGGGTGTGTACGTAAAAGCGCCGGTCGCTGGATCGAAAGCCGTGATAGTCCCCTGCGTGGGCTGGCCTGAAACCGAGACTGTTGTTGCGTCATTCTCGGTATCGCTAACCGTTGGCGCAAACTGGATCGGATTCAGTTCGTTGGTTTCCAGGGTTGATGCAGGGCCGGCAATTCCTGGTCGAGTGTTGACCGTGATTGTGACGGTGCCAGCACTCGAATCTGCGGTGCCATCGTTGGCGGTGAATTGGAAGCTGTCCTCGCCCGAGAAACCGCCGGCGGGCGTGTACTCATAGTCAGCGCCTGTCAGTGACACGGCACCATTGGTGGGTTGGGTCGAAATCGAGAACGTCAGAGCGTCATTATCCGCATCGCTTCCAGTGAGTGTGCCTGTCAGCGCCTCGCCGGGCTGAGTCACGGCGGTTGCGTCCGAAACGGTGGGCGCCGTGTTCGTTGGCGGAGCTGGCGGCGGTGTTGTGCCCGAGGAGCCGCCCCCGCCACCACCGCAACCCGCCAGCGCAAAAAGCAATGCTGCAAGCCAAACTCGCATTGTTGTCTCCCTTTTAACTTATTATTTTTCTGGTCTTAGTGACCCGTCTATGGAGTGTAACCGCAACCTATTTCCTTTGTTTGACTACAGAGCGGGCCACCGCGGAGTACAACCAAAGTCTAGATTCCAAACCTTTGCGTAGCTTCGACGTGATACGAAGTGTTTAAGGGCGATCATCAAGTTTCCGCAGAACCTCGAGAACACTGCGCGGACACGACGCCGGGCGGTAGAACCGGTCTGTAGCGAAACGCATTGATTGAGATCTACAAGCTGCGACCTGGTTTTCTTACGTCTTGCCCCCAGTGTTCTGCACGGTCCTCGACAATCCGATCGGCGCCTATCGCAGTCAATTTTTCGTTACGTTATAACGGTTTAGCTCGATTGACAGCTGTCGATTGGACGCCTATGTTGGTCGCGTATTTGATCAACGATTGAGAAAAAACGATGACCAAAAAACGCATAACCATCGCGAGCATAGCCGTCGCTGTAGTACTCGCGGCAGGGTGCGTGACGTCGGCTGATAACCACGTCAATGAGCACGACCATCATCACGGTGCAGACGGACACGCCAATGAGCACGAACATCATCATGGCAACGATGGCCATGCGAACGAACACGAGCATCACCACGGCCTTGATGGACATGCCAATGAACATGAGCACCATCACGGTGATGATGGCCATGCCGACGAACACGAGCATCATCACATGCAAGCCTCAGCGTCAGAGCATCATCACCACCACGAGGACGATTGACCGCCGTCATAGACTTCGCTGACGGAACAGCGCAGGGCTTGCCCATTGGGGTCAAGCCCTGCTTTGCGTATGCCTAATCCGTTTGTGCTGCCAACCTGAATGCCGTTCCAACGCCGAGGAAAAGAAAAATAGCGTCGATAATCCCCAGATTGGAGATGATAAGAGACCATACGGTCGATGATGACGATGTGTCGGGTTGTACGTCTAGAAACTCGCTGTAGCTAGATGTGCTTCCGGCGGCCAGAAGCTGAGGTTCGAAAAACTCACGGAAGTACTCAATATCTTCTTGAGTGACCCGAGAAGGCACAGTCGCGTCGGTGTAGGAGAACTCCACCATGAACTGCCTTAGGTCCGCTTCGCTACCGTCCAGTCTCGAATACGGGCCAGCTTCTGCCTTGAAGTACTCATAGCTTTCGGGGTCGTGTGTAATCTGGTGTATTACCGAGTCGTACGTCCAAAACCTGCCGAGAGCCATGGAACCAACGACAAGCAGTCCGCAGATTGCGCCAGCCGCGCCGCCGCGTGATCCAAACATCGCTGCGGCGAATCCGACTGCGCCCCCGATCCCCCACGCGACAAAGCCAATTTCGTAGCCAAACGTGACTGCGATGAATTGCCAAACCCAAGCTCCTGCAATTGCAGCGAAGGCTGCGGCGACCAATGCGACAACGTTGAAATCTCGTTCTTGCTTTTGTTGACGTGACGCGGCAGCGGGTTTGCTCGCCGTTACGGATGCAGGCGCTTGCAAGCCCGTGGCGGTCTGTGTGGGATGCCGACCCGTGGTGTGCGTTGCTGTCGAATCCCACTTGTGAAAGAAAATGCCGCAGCTTTCGCACTGCTCGGACTTTTCTTGAAAGTGACCACAGTTGGGACACTCGATCATATCGCCAGACGTCCGGCTTGGTGTGTCATCTTCGACGAGCGACAGACTGGCCTCCGTCGCATGTAGCGGTGGGATATCCTGTTCGGGTTCAAATCCGACGGTGTCGGTCAAACGTTGCGGCGTGGGCTTCGGCACTGGTGGATCGATGGGTGCCGCTTTCACTTCGATTCCGAGTGCGGCGAGACCTTTACAAAAATTGTCCGCTTCGGCTTTTGTCAGGTCCTTCTTCAAAACCCGAGGCCGACTGAAGAACTGGGCTGCGTGTTCCGGCTTCAGTCGCAACCGAGTGAGCAATGCGGCCTGAACCGTTTCCGCATCGAAGCCGGTGATGATGTTGCCGGTGCTGACCACATTGAATCGCGGTGAATTCGTCATTGTTGTCCCTCTATTGTTATTCAAAGTCGGGTCCGATCTGACGCCGACAAAGCCGCCGGTCTATGCAGATCGCAATGCGCGATCGAGTATACGTCATTTATTTGGACCACAGGGCTGAGCACGACCTTCCAGTTGTCTGCGAATCACAAGTTCATGCGAGCCCGCTTTGCTTCGTGAAATCCGGAAAAGCGGGCTCAAAAAAAAGCGCGGCAAGAACACTGGGCTCTTGCCGCGCTTATCGATTGTCAGACGGTCACTCCAGCATTGCGTCGTCCAGCATTTGCACGAGCTCATCGCGACTGTAGCTGTATGGCCCCCACGTGTTCAGCTCAACGAGCTGCTTGATCTTGGTTTCAATCGTGCGGCGTTGCTCACCCTCATTGGGCACGACCACGTAGCGCAGCAGCGGCTCCTCGTCGAACAACGCATGCATAAACGCCTCGGTGACTTCGTCGGGCTGCTTGTAGGAAAGCTCTCGCTTGGCCGTCGCCTCATACTCGGCCTGCATCTGCTCGGTGACCACACCGCCCGCAGCGACCACGCGTGCCATCCGACGCTTCGCGCCGCTACGGCGGATGTGCGACTGGTAGTTGCCGGGTTCGATGACACTCACGGAAACTCCAAGCATCGCCATCTCAGCCGCCAGCGCGTCAGCGAACGCCTCGATCCAGTGCTTGCTGCCGCTGTAAGCGCTAAACCCAGGTCCGGAAAGCGTGCCTGCGATTGAACCGGTGGTGGCGATCCGACCCTTCGATTCGATGACCAGTGGCGCAAACGCCTGAGTGGTTCGATAAACCCCTTCGACGTTCACATTGTAGACCAAGGTCTGCACATCAATAGGCGTATCGACAATCGGACCACCGTCACCAATCCCGGCGTTGTTGACCAATGCGTAGAGCCCGGTGCCACTGGCGCGAACCGTCTCTACGGCCTCGTCGACCTGGTCCTGCTTCGTCACATCAAGGCGGATCGCCGTGATGTTGTCGATTGCATTGAGCTCCGCCATCTCCGCATTGGTTCGGGCCCCCGCCCAGACGTGGTAGCCGTTCGATGCCAATGTCTCGGCCAGGTTTCTGCCGATGCCTGTTGTTGCACCGGTCACCAGAATGGATTTTTGTTCGTCTGCCAGCGCGTTCTCCGGCGTTGAAAACAGGCCGCAAAACAGCAAGCCGAAAGCGATCCATACAGTGTGCTTCATTAGTCGTCCCCGATTATCGTGTGCGGTATGAGCATACCACGCGGGTCCAATAGCTCTGACGACAATGCGCCTACCCGGTGGTACGAATTCGCTCCACCAGCTGATCGAGCACGATGTCGTTTGCACCTTCAACAATCGGCGAATTGATGGGCCAATCGGGCGTGACGCCATCGGTCTTTCGATCTCCTGACGGTCTGATGATATGTGCTTTTGGAAAGCCGACGGCGATACCCGTTCGAGGCAACGTGAATTGCTCCATCGCGCCGAAGGTTGTTGCCATGTCCGATGTCTTCTCGCCAGCGACAATGCCGAACTCGTAGTCCTGGATAATCGCGGCAACACTGACGGCATTCGAGAATGAATGGCGGTTGATCAACGCGTATACATCACCTTCGAATCGATCGTCTGCTCGTGGTTGGGCGAATGGCAGTTCGAATGCGAATGACTCGCCTCTCGGAACGCGCGCATACTCTCTGGCGAACATTGCCGACACGCTCTCGGCGGCGCCTGGACGGGTGTCGAGGCGTTCGGCGTTCGCTGCGGCGGCGGCGTCGCTCGAGCGGATAAGAAACTCGTCGTAGAAGCGGAATTCACGATCAGCAATCCACGACAACATCGGGTCGCTGAACGAGTTGTCGCCGCCCGGGTTTTGTCGCAGATCGATCACCAGCGCATCCGCGTCTTGATCAATGAAGTGTGTAAATGCGCGATCAATGAAAGCGATGAACGCGCTGTTGTCCCAGAGTTCGGTGGGATTCTCGACGTTGTAGAACGGACCGGGTCGCAGATACGCGATGTTGTCATCGATCATTCGAAATGAGCGTGCATACGCATCCAATCCGGAATCCTCTTCACGTCCTTCAGCCACCTTGTCTTGTGCGGCTTGCGTCGTAGCGTCGATTGAGATGGTCCGCAGGTCCCCATCTCGCCGCACCGTTAGTTCGAATGTGGCTTGCTCGCCGATCACTGCCCACAGGTCGCGTGGAAATGTGAATTCCAGCAGCGAATGTGCGATGTAGGGCGTGTCTGCAGAGGAGAGTTCGGCGACCGTAGTTAGCCATTCATCCATCGGCCGACCATTGATCGCGACGATTTCGTCCCCGGCTTGAATCCCTAGCTCATCCGAAAAGTTGGTTCCGACATAGGCGGTTCCGTCGACGATACGTGGGTAGATAGGCAGCGTCTTGCCTCCGTTATCCCGGAACTCAGCGAAGGCCTCGTTCGGGAACTCGATGCGCGCGTGCGCTACGTTTCCGTAGGCCGCGAAGCGCTGCAGCATCAGTTGGGCGTCAAACCGGCTCAGAGGTTCGTCCAACGAGTTGAGCATCGATTTGAACTTCGCGTCGTATTCGGTTTTCGAACGATGCGCAAAAAGGTCTGGATGCGACTCACGGAGTCCCTCGTACAGGGCCGTTAAGTCTTCTTGCAATGCTTCCGGCGCGATCATTTCGTCCCAGTCGGGTGTGTCTGCGGCGAGCACCGTGGCTCCCAGACTTGCGCTGATGCATAGCGTGACGCAGAGAAGTTGTTTGACTAAGTTCATGTGTGAGTCTCCAGTTAAACCTGGGGCGAATTCTCAAGATTCGGTCCGGCGATACCATGTCGGCGGCTTCCTCGTTTCCTGACAAAATCCTGACATCAATTGAATCAGTTAGTTATGCGACACTACGCCAATGGATATGCAAGCTGAAGCGACCAATTCTGGCGTCGATCTGTCTCGTTTTCCGTTCCGCGTGGGTCCGTGGCACGTCGAGCCGACCACAGGGCAGGTGTCGCGAGAGGACCGCGAGGCGATGCTGGAGCCACGTTTGATGGCGTTGCTCGTACTGCTAGCGCAACACCACGGGCAGGTCCTGTCGCGTGATCGAATCGAAAGTGCGCTGTGGTCCGATGTGGTCGTTGGCGAGGATACGGTTGCGCGCACCGTCTCGCGGCTGCGTCGTGCGCTGGGTGATTCCGCCAAGTCACCCGAAATCGTGGAGACGTTGCCAAAGCGCGGCTACCGCTTGATCGCGCCGGTTACTGCAGTGGCGCCGAATGAGGGCTCGCCGCGTCGGGTGAATCACCGCTCGGCCTGGGCGTTGGTGGCCGGTGTCCTCGTGGTGGCGACGGGGTGGTTTGCGGCGACCTACGATCGCGATGCCACGACCGTCGCGAACACAGACCCAATCGTGGACGACGTCGCGCGAGCCGACGATCTCTATATGCGCTTTACTCGCGCTGACAACGAGGCTGCGATCGGTCTGTATGAGCGGGTATTGGCGTCGGACCCTGACAACGCGCGAGCGCAGGCCGGTATCGCGAATGCGCTGGTGCAGCGCGTAGTTCGATGGCCGCGGGGCCCTGATGCGGATGGGGTCACGACGCTCACCGAGGCGCTCTATCGAGGCACGATGAATGATCCGCAGGCGCAAGCGGTTCTGAGCCGTGCCGCAGCCATTGCGGAGCGCGCTGTGCGGCAGTCGCCGAATGACCCCGACGCACTGAAGTCGCTGGCCTTTGTGTATACGGCGCAGGGCGATCTGGATCGTGGTGTTGAGTTGTACGAACGGGTGCTCGTGCTCGACGATGACGCCTGGGCTTCAATGGCGAATCTCGCGGAGATCTGGATGATGCGCGACGAGCCACGACGAGCGCTGACTTACCTAGAAGATGCATGGGAAGCCATGTCGCGTGCCTACGACTACGAGCCGCAGCGAGTGGGGCCATGGCAAGTGGCGTTCGGTGTCCTGATCGGTGAGACCTACGAGAATCTTGGTGAAATCGCGGACGCGGAACTATGGTACCGACGGGCGCTGAGTCAAGCGCCGTATGAGCCCGAGGCAACCGTCAGGCTTGCGCGTCTTTTGGCGGCGAACGGCGACGCCGACGAGGCAGGACTGCTGTGTGAAGCGTTGGACGCGCGCATCGGCCCGTATCCGGGGTGTGAGATTCAATAAGTGTGGTGTCGATGACACCAAAAACCATGACAAGCAAAGCGCGGTTCACACTTGTCGCTGACCAACCGCGCGCGGCAAGATTGAGTAATGGCCAACAGAACGCAAGTCTTTATTCTGGAAGATGATGAGCAAACTCGGCTCAGCTTGATCCATCGGTTGGAGCAGGAGGCGCGCTTCGAGGTGTGTGCGAGCGCCGGGTCGATTGGCGAAAGCGTACCGTTGCTCGAACAACAAGAGCCCGATGTGTTGCTGGTCGATTTACAACTTCCCGATGGCGAGTCGTTTGGGCTGATCGCCGCCCACACCGAGCGCGCGCCTGATGTGCCGGTTCTCGTGATCTCTGTTTTCGGAGATGAGAAGCGCGTGGTCAGTGCCATCGAATCAGGTGCTCAAGGGTACCTTCTGAAAGATGATGCGGGCGAGGATCTTACGGATGCGATTGACCAGGTATTGGCGGGGGAAGCGCCGATTTCACCGGCGATTGCGCGACATCTGATTCGGCGCTTTCAGCTTTCCTCCAAAGGCACGCCGCCGGAGGTGCCTTCGCAACAGAACGTGCTGTCGGAACGTGAGATCGAAGTGCTGCGGTTGGCGTCGAAAGGTCTGACGTATCAGGAGACGGCCAAGATGCTGGGCGTCAGTGTGAACACCGTCGGAACCTACACGCGTCGTGTCTATCAAAAACTCGCGGTGTCATCACGAGCAGAGGCGCTGTTCGAGGCCCGACAGATGGGTTTGATGTCGGTGGACGAGTAGCGCTCTGCGACGCAGATGATCGAACGGAAGTTCTCAAAGGCTCAGGTTCTGCTCCTTGCAGCGCTCTACATCGTCGGGCCGATCGTTGTCCTGGCAGTGCTGGATCAATTCGACCGACCGGATCCTCCGCCACCCGAGCAGCAGCTCATGCCTACCGCCTACGTAATCGAGTTTTCAGAAACGCCACCAGAGTCAGGTTGGCTGCCCATGGCAGACGAGTGGCCGCGTGGACGTAAACAAGGGGAACCTTTCACCAGCGTCTGGTACCGAGTCACCATTGATCAGGTTCCTGACAACCCGGCACTGTTGATCGCGTTTCCCTACGCGATGATGGACGTGTGGCGCGACGGCGACAGGATTTTTACGCACGGTCAAATCCGCCGACCGCTGGAGTTTCCACGCATGCCGATGATCGTGCCGCTGGCGGGCATTGGGTCGGGCGATATTCTGTATCTCAGGATGGCGAGGCAATCGTCACGCTCGAGTCTAGGGCCGACTTACCTGACCAGCGTTGAGCAATCGCTCGCTACGTCCGAGTCTATCCGTCGAATCCACATCGTAGTGCCGGTTGCAATTCTGGCGATGGTCTCGGCGTTCGGTTTGGCCGTCGGCCTCATGTTCATGATGCGACCAACCGAAGCTGCATTTGGTTGGTACACGTTGACGATCGCGTTGTGGGTGCTCAAGACGGCGCATATGTTTGTCGTCGATATACCGTTTCATCATTTCGTGTGGTTTTCTCTCGGGTTTGTACTCCTGTTTCTCGTCGTCACAGAGTTATGCTTTGTCAATCGTTACTTCGAGATTCCGGCGCCCCGGGTGGAGCGTGCGCTGGCACTCGTTACAGTCGTTCTACTCGCTGCATTCGTCGTCGTTGCATGGCTGGCGCTGGAGGACACGAGCATGGAGTCCTTGTACTGGTCCTTGAACGGGCCAATCGGACTTTGGTTTGTGATCTTGTCTTGCTTGGTCATGACGCGATATGTCGTTGCGGTTCGAAAGCGCGCCGATTTCGACAGCATCAGCTTGTTCATTTCCTCTGGTGTTGTCGTTGGTGTCGGAGCACGGGATTTGATCTGGCAGGTGGGCCTCAACGGCTGGTTCCCGCCAGGAACCACTTACTACTTGCCTTACGCGGTCGTTGTTCCTATCGGTTTGTTCGGTGTTCAGCTGATTCGGCGCTTTGTTCGCGACTCTCGTGTCGCCACCCTGCGCAACGAGGAGCTCAACCAGTTGGTCGATGCACGTACACGCGCGTTGGAACACAGCTACAAGAAACTGAACGAGGAAGAGCGCTTACGGGTACTTGCCGAGGAGCGAGCCCGATTGATGCGTGACATGCACGACGGGCTGGGTGGACAGCTTGTGCAAGCGCTCGCGCTCAGCGAGCGCGCCGATGATCCCGACCTGCAACGATCACTCCGACTCGCTTTGGATGATTTGCGCCTGATAGTGGACTCACTGTCGCCGACTGAAGACGGCTTGCAGGATCTTCTGGCATCCTACCGTCACCGGATCAGCAAGCTCATGCAGCGCCAGAATATTTCCGTCGAGTGGCATATCGACGACGATGTCGCGACGCCCGATTTGAGACCGGATGCTGCGCTGAGCATTCTCAGAATTTTGCAGGAAGCTGTGACCAACGCAGTGCGCCATTCAGGCTGCGATCGTCTGGTCATCAGCCTGTCGCAGAAAATCGACATCCTGGTGCTTTCGGTGGAAGACAACGGCTGTGGGATGCCTGAGGATGTCACCGAGCACGGCATCAACAATATGCGTGTTCGCGCGAATGAAATTCGCGCACAGGTTCAGGTCAAGTCCAGCCCTGACCGTGGCACCAGGATCACGCTGTTGATCCCCCTGGAACATACCATCTGACATCGAGGCTTGCCGGCGGTTGCGGGTATACTCACGGCCATGGCTATAACGATCCCAGATTTTTCCAATGGCAACGTCCTGGTCGCCGGAGACGTCATGCTCGACCAGTATTGGTTTGGAGCGACAGAGCGAGTGTCACCGGAAGCGCCCGTTCCGGTTGTGCGTGTGTCTGTTGACGAGGAGCGAGCGGGTGGTGCCGCAAACGTTGCCGTGAACCTGGCAATGCTGGGAACGAACGTCAGTTTACTCGGTGCGGCGGGCGAGGATGATGCGGCGGCGCGGCTTGAGCGTTTGTTGTCCGACGCGAACGTCGAGGCGGAACTGGTTCGCGACCCGGATCGACCGACGACGACAAAGCTACGCGTACTGTCCCGGGGGCAGCAGCTGATCCGTCTCGATCGCGAGGAGACCGGAGCGCAAGCGGCGTTGCTACCGACACTGAAGGCGCGTATCGCCAACCAGCAGGTTGTGATCCTGTCGGACTACGGGAAGGGTGCACTAGCCGATGTCGCGGAACTGATCGAAATTGCGAACAATGCGGGTGCGCTTGTGCTCGTCGACCCGAAAGGCCGAGATTTTTCGCGCTACCGCAACGCCGGATTGATCACGCCAAACGAAAGTGAGTTTCGAGCGGTAGTCGGCGACTGGGCTGATGACTCGGAGCTCGTCCGCAAAGCGCAGGAGCTTGTGCATGACCTATCCTTGACTGGTTTGCTTGTGACTCGTAGCCAGCGAGGCATGCTGCTCGTGACACCGGATGATGAGCCGTTCCATTTGTCGACCGAGGCACGCGAGGTGTTCGATGTGACGGGCGCCGGGGATACCGTAATCGCAACGCTGGGCGCTGCGACCGCATCGGGTTGTTCACTGCGAGACGCGGTCCAATTGGCAAATCTTGCGGCCGGTCGCGTTGTGGCGAAGATTGGTGTTGCTGGTGTGACACCCGCTGAATTACGAGTTGCATTACACCGGCGCGGAAAAGGCGGGCGTGAGGCGGTCGACGAGAAGGCGCTACTGGCTCTGGTCGCCGAGGCCAAACAGTCGGGCGAGCGCGTCGTCATGACCAACGGTTGTTTCGACCTGTTACACGCAGGCCATGTCGCGTATCTGGAAGAGGCCAAGTCCCTTGGGGATCGATTGATTGTGGCGGTAAACGATGATGCGTCAGTCACTCGGCTTAAGGGCGCGAGCCGACCGATCAACACGGTCGAGGACCGCATGATGGTGTTGGCGGGGCTGGCAGCGGTTGATTGGGTTGTACCTTTTTCCACAGATACGCCGCAGCCCTTGATCGAAACTGTTTTGCCAGATGTCCTGGTGAAGGGTGGAGATTACGCTGTCGAGGACATTGCCGGCGGTAAGGCCGTTCTCTCCAACGGCGGTGAGGTGCGCGTCTTGTCGTTTCGAGAAGGGCGGTCGAGCACCGGAATCATCGAGCGAATTCTAAACGGCCGCTAGCCGCTGTGCGTATCTTTTACAACTGCCTCGTCACACTCGGACTGCCGTTTGTCGCAATCTACTGGGCTATTCGTGCGGCCACTGATGCGGAGTACCGTGCGAACCTCGGGCAACGGTTTGGATTTGGTTATCCGCCTCGCCCTGAAGGGCGTCTTGTCTGGCTGCATGCCGTTTCAGTCGGTGAGGTGCAAGCGTCGGCGCCCCTGGTCAGGGCTATACGCGAGAGAATGCCGGGTGTGAATCTTCTGCTCACGACCGTGACACCGACGGGTGGCGATCGCGTCCGACTATTGTTCGGCGACTCGGTCGAACACGCTTACGCGCCGTATGATTTGGGTGCCGCAGTCAGGGGTTTTTACCGCCATGTTCGCCCGGATCTCGCGATCATTGTGGAAACAGAGCTGTGGCCGAATTTGTACCACCAGGCAGGCGTTCGCGATGTCCCGTTAGTTTTGGCCAGTGCGCGGATCTCACCGCGTTCCATGCCGCGTTATCGTCGGCTGGTGGGATTGTTTCGTGATGCCTTGTCCAACGGCATCATTATCGCCGCGCAGAGCGAAGTTGATCGCCAGCGCTTTATCGAGCTCGGTGCATTGCCCGAGAGAACGTTTGTCAGTGGGAACATAAAGTTTGACGCTGAATTTGACTCGACGGTATCGAAACTCGGCCGACAACTGCGCGACACGTGGTTTCCTCATCGCCCGGTCTGGGTTGCGGGCAGCACGCACGAGGGCGAGGAGCAGCTGATTCTGGACGCGCACGCCCGTGTTCTGGAGCAAGTACCTGACGCGTTACTAATTCTGGTGCCGCGGCATCCACCGCGTTTCGAGGAAGTCGCGGAGCTGCTGACACGACGTGAAATACAATTCGAGCGTCGGTCGAAAACCAATCATAGTCTCGATCAGGCAACGGTGTGGCTAGGCGACACTATGGGCGAATTGAATATGTTTTACGCAGCGTCCGATGTCGCTTTCGTTGGTGGCAGTCTGGTGCCGATAGGTGGGCACAATCTGTTGGAGCCAGCGCGTCTTGGCAAGCCGGTGATTTCCGGTCCACACTTGTTCAATGCGCAGGACATTGCCACGATGTTCACCGATAGCGAGGCCGTTCAGATCGTCAGCGATGCAGACTCCCTCGCGCGGCGCGTCCTGGATCTGATCTCGGATGCAGACGCGTGCGCTCGTATGGCCGATAATGCTGCGAGCCTGATCTCGTCAAACCGCGGTGCTGTCGACCGGCTCCTCGATCGTTTGGAGCCGATCCTCTAGCGGTTCGGTTTATGAGCCTAGTAAGCCGTTAATTTTCTCGAGATCCTGAACTCTGAGATTGCCGGCCGCTTGCTTCAGACGCAGTACGTTCAACAGATAATCGTAGCGGGCGCGCAAAAACTGTGTTCTGGCGTTAAACAAATTTCTTTGTGCATCCAACACGTCCACCGTTGTTCTGGTGCCTACTTCGAAACCGGCTTGGGTAGCTTCCAATGCGGTCTCGGCTGAGCGCAGCGCCTGTTGCAATGCCTTTGTCCGAGAAATTTCCGTCAGGACACCCAGATAGCTATCGCGGGCCAGACGTTCTGTTTCGCGAGCCAACCGTTGCACGCGTTCACGTGCGGCGCGGTGCAGATAAACCGCTTCCTTGACGCGCGAACCGTTTCGCATGCCCGTAAACACTGGAACCGAAAATTGCAGTGCAATGCTTTCCTGGTCAGAACCAAACGCCGTTGGAAAAAAGTCAGATCCGGCGTTCGACCGCTCACCGGTCGATTCTTGATTGCGGCGTGAAACGATTAGATCGAGCGTCGGCAGGCGCGCCCCTTGGCGAACGCTGACTTCCTTGCTCGCAACCTCAGCATTGATTCGACCAGCGACCAGATCCAGGTTTTGCTCGAGTGCAAGTCGGACCCAGTCTTCTTCGACGGCGGGTTGTGGGGATTCCAGCGGAATCTCTCCCGTAGGCTCCGCGAGGTCTGAAACCGGTACGCCAGTGATTTCCGTTAACAGATAGTTGGCCGTTGCCAGTGTGCGCTTTGCAGCGATTTCGTCGGCAACAGCCTGGTCGAATGCTGCTTGCGATTCTTGCACGTCGGTAATTGCGATCAGTCCAACTTCGAAGCGCTTTTGGGACTGGTCCAGCTGTTTCGCGATGGCCTCTCGGTTAGCTGAGCTCGCCTCTAGGGAATCTTCCGCCGCCAACACATCAAAGTAGCGTTCCGCAACACGCAGCAATAGGCTCTGCTGTGCAGACTCATAGGTGACCTGCGCTTCGGCGACACGCTTGTTGGCCTGTTGTAAGCCCGCAATCTGCTGCCAATTGAACACGGTTTGAGTCAGTTGAAGTTCCCACTGTGAGAATTCGTTGTTTCGATCCTCGAAGGGTGCCGTGACGTTAATAATCCCAGTAACCTCTTCGGTGACCGGGTCGATGATCTGCTGCTGGAACAGGTTGTCGCCTTCGGACTCCGAGCGTTGTTCGAAGGCGGTTGCCGTAATCTGCGGCAGGAGTAACCCTCGTGCCTGCGGCATGAGTTCTTCGCTCGCCAGACGGTTCGCCTCCGCCTCCCGAATGAGTGGGTCCGACTGGAGGGCTTGTTGGTAAACCTCCAGTAGGTCGGCTGAGTGGCTCGGTTGAGATGCTGCCGCAAAGGCGAGCAGGGCAAGAGTGCATTGGGTTTTCATCAGAGCTTCCACGTGTAAGGCGCGATGGTGTTATAGTCGACTAATACACTATATCGGCGAGGCTCTGTCGAGGTCAATACCTATTAAGGCTGGAATCGACTTCGACTGCCCACCGGTCGATTCCCCCGTCGACATTCAGGGTTTCGGTGATGCCCTTGGTTGCCAGAAACGCCTGCGCCTGGGCGCTGCGCCCGCCATGGTGGCACATCAGCGCAATCGGGCGCTCAGTCGGAATCTCCGCATAACGTTCCACAAACTCGCTCAGCGGGACATGTTGTGCTGCTTCGATGCGAACCAGCGCCAGTTCTTGCGCCTCTCGGACATCGACCACGGTCCAGTCGCCTCGTTCGAGCGCATGCGCTGCTTCGATGGGGGTGCAAACTTGCATCTAAAACTCGAATTTCGGTTTTGGACCAAAGTTGTGAAGATAGGGCATGCGAGTTTCAAACAACGCTTCACGTTGCCAACGATCTTCAGAGAGGCGCTCAATTCTGAATGCTGTCATGGTTGGTCCCTTGCCTTCGACGACGAACAATCGCCCGCCCTCCTGGAGTGCGGATTCGAAACGTGTGCGCGAGTGCGCTATTGCACCGCCCACAACGATTACATCGAATCGTCCATCGGGCAAAGTCTCGCTCGCGTCCGCGAGGCTAACCTCTACACCTTTAATCTCGTTTTGCGTCAATCGCTGTTCGACCGCGGCGACCAATGCCTCGTGCCGTTCCATGGCGATCACTGAGCCGCCCAGCTGCGCCAGACATGCACTTAAGTAGCCACTGCCGCAACCTACTTCCAGCACGCGATCACCACGTTTGGTATCTACCGCTTGAAGAATCCTGCCTTCCATCCGGGGAGTGAAACTGCGCTCCCCGTCGCCTATCGGTATCGATATATCGGCGTACGCCGCATTGCGCCACGCTTCCGGCAGAAACGCCTCTCTGGGCAGCGTACTCATTACATCCAGAACCCGATCGTCCACCACGTCCCAGGTGCGTACCTGCCCGAGCACCATATGCTCTCGCGCACTCGTAAAGTCCATCAAGATTGTCCCTTTGCGTCCCTCATCAAATTATTCCATAGTCGTGTCAGGCGCGATAGCGCGCCGTGCCTGGGCGTTATGGTGAATCAGGCCGATCGATGGCCTGTCAATGCGCTAATCTTTCCAAATAAGAATGATTGCCGACGCGTACGCGGCCGGCAGGCCCACGAGAATGGGGTGCATGGACGCTGCACAAACCCTGGGGCACCAACGGCGACGCAAGGATTGCACCGCCATGACTCGGCCTGTGCAGGCCGTCTGGGGTTAGAACCAAGCATGCCGAGCGCATACGCTTTGCTAACAGGGTTGTTGGCGACAGTGGTCGTAACCCTGGCTATCGTCCTATTCATGGTCACGCGTCGATCGAAGCGACTGCGTGATGATGTGCGTGCGCTCCCTCTCAAACTGCGTGAGGTTGCCTCCGATGCGGCCGTTGGCCGTCGGCTGGAGTCTTCCGAAGACAGTGCGTTGGCGCCCTTGCACCTGACACTCAACCAGCTGTTCGACACGCTGCAGACGCGTGATGAAGCGCTGACCGAGCGGGAGAATTGGATGGCGCGTCTTGCCGAAGCGCTACCTGATGTCGCGTTCATCCACAACGAGCGTGTGTTATTCGTCAATGCCGCGACGTCGTCGTTGATCGGCATCGGCGCCGATGCGTTGATCGACAAACCGGTGACCGATCTGGTCAAGCCGCCGTACCGCGCTTTGCTGCGTGAAACTACCATCCGAAGACTGGCTGGCGGCGAGGCGCCCGCGCGTCAACAAGTGCAACTGATGAGTGTCGAACATGGCGCGATCTGGGTGGAAATGAGCTCAGCGCTGACAACTTACAAGGGTACACCGGCGCTCCTGACGCTCGCGCGCAGGCTGGACGAGGCTCGATCGAACCGCCGCGCCGACGATGTCATTCGACTCGATCTGGCCCTCGAGGCGATGGCGGAGTGCGTGGTGATGACCGACCGGCAGGGCATCATCACCGCGATGAACGCTGCAGCCGAAGAGACGTTGGGCCTGCGTCGGGCAGATGCGATTGGCGCGCCGTTCGGGCGTCTGGCGACGCTGGTCGATGAAATCGACCACAAGGCCCTCGGCGATCCGGTGGAGCGTTGCCTGACGCAGCGGCGCAGAATCAACATGGGGCGGCGCGCCCTGTTGTTAAGACCGTCCGGAAATCAGCAATTGTCGGTCGAACTGACTGCCTCGCCGGTCGAAGATAAAGCCGGTGACGTCACCGGCGTTGTGGTGGTGTTTCACGACGTTGGCGAGATTCGCGGGCATACCAGGAAAATTAGCTATCAGGCGAGCCATGATGCGTTGACGGGGCTGATCAACCGACGCGAATTCGAACATCGGGTCGAGCGCGCCGTCGAAGCGTCTCGCAGCGGCAATACCCACCACGTCTTGGCCTATCTCGATCTCGACCGCTTCAAGATCGTTAATGACTCATGCGGTCACCAGGCAGGTGATGACTTGCTCCGGAAAGTGGCCTCGCTCTTGCGCGAGCAGGTTCGCGACAGCGATTCAGTGGCGCGTATCGGCGGCGATGAGTTCGCCATGTTGTTGTCAGGCTGTCCCCTCGAGAAGGCAATGGAAATCGCCAACAACACCTGCGCTGCGATCGCGGACTATCGGTTTGTCTGGCGCGACCGGATCTTTACGATTGGCGTCAGCATCGGCTTGCTTGAAATGGGGGAGAGTAGCGGGACTGTGCAGGACGTTCTTGCGGCTGCCGACTCGGCCTGTTACATGGCCAAACGCAGCGGGCGAGGGCAAGTGCACGTTTATGCCAAGAGCGACGAGATTGTGGCTCGCGAGCGCGGTGAGATTCGTTGGTTACAGCGCCTGCAGGGGGCGTTAAAAGATGGTCGCTTCGGCCTGGCGGTTCAGCCGATTATCTCGATGGGTGCAGAAAGTCCCCTGGGTCCGGCGTGCGAAGTGTTACTCAGGCTGCGCCGTCGCCACGGTGAACTCATCAATCCGAGCGAATTCCTGACCGCGGCTGAGCGCTACCAACTGATGCCGGAAATCGATCGCTGGGTTGTTCGTGCTGCGTTCTCAGCGATCGCAAACCACGAGATCATCCTGCCGCGAGGGCGAAGTTGTGGGATCAATATCTCGGGACAGACGTTGTCGGATGTTGGGTTCCTCGAGTTCGTCGTCGATGCGCTCGACACCAGCACCGTGACACCCGAGTCAATCTGTTTCGAAGTGACAGAAGAAGCTGTTTACGAGCACTTTGCCAATGCGCGACGATTTATCGAGGTGTTGCATGGCATGGGGTCGCGCTTTGCGCTCGATAACTACGGCAGCGCGCCCGGCGCCTTCACGCGGCTGCGCGATTTGCCGATCGATTTCCTCAAGATCGACGGTCGGTTGACTCAAAATCTCGCCGAGGACTCTGTGAATCAGGAATTGGTTGCATCGATGATCCGATTGGCAGACACGATGAGATTTCGGACAGTCGCTGAGGCAGTAGAGGGGCAGGAAGATTTCGATACCCTGCGCGATCTCGGTGTCGATTTCGCTCAAGGGTTTTTCATCCGCGAACCCACGCTGATCGGCAACGCTTAGCAAAACGCCCGAGCTCTGCCGGGCGTTTTGTGTTGACGCGATGGGAACGGGCAATCACCGCGTCGCTATCCGGCCCCTGCCGGGCCGCAAATCGAGCTCGCGCTAGACCGAAAAATGGTCGTTCAGTTTCTTCCGGACCGGATGGTTCTTTAATGTCACATAGTCCGGCAGTCCATTCTTGAACGGCGGAAAATCCTCTCCCTTGATCAGCGGTTGCAGGTAGCGCCGCGCGCGTGCCGTGATACCAAACCCGTCTTTCGTGATGTAGCTCCGCGGCACGTGCTTTTCCTTGTTCGCCACACGCGCCAACGGTGCCTTCTCGATTTTCCATCGATAGGGTTTGTCCGATGTGCGCTTGATGACCGGCATCACGGCCGTGTGACCTGCCAGTGCGAGTTCGACAGCGTGCTTCCCTACGGCGTAAGCCTGTGCAACATCGGTTGCGGAGGCGAGATGCCGCGCTGCCCTTTGCAAATAGTCTGCGACCGCGTAGTGGTACTTATAGCCGTGCTTGTCTCGTACCATTTGGGCAACTACCGGCGCGACGCCTCCGAGTTGTGCGTGACCGAACGCGTCTCGAGTGCCGCTTTCGGCCAGGAACTTTCCGTCTGCGTAGCGCGCGCCCTCTGAAACAACCACGACGCAATACCCGTAGTCCTCCACACAGGCCTTGACCCGGGCGAGAAAGGCGCGTTGGTTGAACGGTATCTCAGGGAAGAGAATGATATGGGGGGCACTCCCCTTGTCTTCACCCGCTAACCCGCCCGCAGCCGCGATCCATCCCGCATGCCGTCCCATAACCTCCAATATGAAGACCTTGGTCGAGGTTTCCGCCATCGAAGCGACGTCCAGCGCAGCCTCTTGGGTGGACACTGCGATGTATTTCGCGACGGAACCGAAACCCGGGCAGCAGTCGGTCAACGGCAGATCATTGTCGACCGTCTTCGGGATTCCGATGCACTGCAGGTCCAGACCTTTTTGCCTGGCCATCAGCGATACCTTGTGCGCGGTATCCATCGAGTCGTTGCCGCCGTTGTAAAAGAAGTAGCCGATGCCGTGGGCGCGGAACACTTCGATCAGCCTTTCATACTCGGCCTGATTCTCCTCCAGGCTCTTGAGCTTGTAGCGGGCACTGCCGAACGCGCCGCCGGGCAGGTATCTCAGGGCAGCAATATTGCGCGCCGGCTCTCGAGTCGTGTCGATCATATCTTCGGTAAGTGCGCCGATGATCCCGTGGCGACCCGCGTAGACGCGTCCAATTTTGTCTTTGTACTTGCGCGCGGTTTCGATCACACCACAGGCGCTGGCGTTAATTACTGCGGTAACTCCGCCTGATTGGGCATAGAACGCATTTTTTCGCGACATAATCTTGCTTCAACTCCCGTTGGGTTCCCCATCCGCGCGCCAAGGATACCCAAAACCGCCCGGGTACGCCTTTCTGCCGTTGACCTGTCCTTCCAAGCCCGTTAGGGTTGCCGGCTCGATTTGCGCGCCACAGCGCGCCTCAAGATTCAGGAATCCAACTATGCGGCTAGTACTTCTTGGTGCGCCCGGCTCCGGAAAGGGTACCCAGGCACAGCGTTTGATGGCAGACAAGGGTATCCCGCAGATATCCACAGGCGACCTGCTGCGTGCTGCTGTTAAAGCCGGCAGCGATCTCGGCAAAGCCGCGAAGACCGCGATGGATGCTGGTGAGCTGGTCTCGGATGACATCGTTTTGGGCATGATCAAGGAACGTCTGGCCGAGCCGGACACATCCGAAGGCTTCGTTCTCGACGGATTTCCAAGAAACACCGCCCAGGCGGAGTCGCTCGAATCGGTTCTGGCGCAGATCGACCAGCCGCTGGACACAGCAGTGTTAATGAAAGTTGACACCAGCATCCTGATGAAACGACTCAGCGGGCGACGGACGTGTTCAAAGACCGGCAAGGTACTCAACATCCATTTCTCGCCGAAAGAGGATATCGAAGCGACGTTGTCCGCCGGTGGTGAACTGCTCCAGCGCGATGATGATCAGGAGCACACCATCGCGAATCGATTGAAGGTGTACGAAGAGCAAACGGCGCCTTTGATCGACTATTACCAGTCCCGCGGCCAGCTGGTGATCGTCGATGCCGTGGGTTCGATGGACGAAGTGCAGGCGAGATTACTGTCCGCCGTCAGCTGATTAGTTGGGCATCAGCGGTTCGATGATCGGCGCTAATAGCGGCGCCCGCCAGCCGCGCAGCGCGCGGATATCCCGGTCCCCTACAGCAGCCCGTTTCAATTCCCGCTGAGGCGCCAGCACTTCGCTTTCTACCTTCAGTTCCGCACCGAGCTCGCGAACTTTTTGTGCCATCGCTTTTTGCGTCGCACGAGTTTCGGCGTCCGGTCGATCCGTGTGCTCGGGTGGTGCGGGCAATTCACTGTTGAGTGTCACAATCAACGCTGAACCGTGACGTTTTGCGCTCTTCCGATCCAAACTCGGTATTGCGGCGAGATCCTTCGATGACTGCGGGTTTTGAAAACTGACGTCGATCAGTGCTTCATCTCGAATCACCCATTGGCGCGGGAGGTTCCGCGCGATCGCTTCGCTCTCGCGCCAGGCCGCCAGTGCGATAGCGCGCTGTTGCACCCGCTGCGGGAGTCTGCGAAGACCGCGCAAGCGATGCCAGGCCTCCTCGGGAATCACCGCATACCGGTCGGCATCCAGAAGCTCTGCACAATCCTCCTCAATCCATCGCATGCGGCCCAATGACTCAGCGCGTTCGCTAAGACCAGCGCGTACGGGTTCCAGGTAGCGCACATCGTCTGCCGCGTAGCGCAATACGTCTTGATCCAGCGGGCGCCGGCTCCAGTTGGTTCGAGTGTGTGCTTTTGCCAACTGCACGTCGCAGAATTCGTCGACCAATGCCGCGTAACCAACTTGCGGTGGCAAGCCGACCAATCCTGCAGCGATCTGTGTATCGAACACATGCGTTGGAAATCGATTGCTGTCCTCCACCAGAACCTCGATGTCCTGACGGCCAGCATGGAGTGTGATCTCTTCGTCGAGTAGCGCAGCCCAGAACTGCGAGCAATCGATTTCGCTGAGCGGGTCGATCAGGTAGTGCTCACCGCGCACGGCGACCTGCGCCAGGCACAACGTGGGATGGTAGGTGCGCTCGCGTAAGAACTCCGTATCGAAACCAATCGGTGCCGCGCCGGAAAGCTGCGGCGACAATTCGTCAAGCGCTTGCTGAGAATCTATGTAATGAATGATGCGCCTCGGCGACAAAGGAAGTGTGAGCAGCAGTACTCAGACTATGGAACAATGTACCAGAGCTGCAAGGTGAGCAGCGCTTTTTTCGGGTTTTTCTGCGCGCCAGGGCCAATTTAACGCGATGCACATCCACATTCTCGGAATCTGCGGCACGTTCATGGGCGGCATCGCGGCGCTTGCGCAACAGGCTGGACACCGTGTGACAGGCTGTGATGCGAATGTCTATCCGCCGATGAGTACCCAACTTCATGTGCTCGGTATCGAAGTCATCGAGGGTTGGGAACCTGATCAATTGTCGCTACGGCCGGATTTGTTTGTTGTGGGCAATGTAGTGTCGCGTGGCAACCCCCTGATGGAGGCCATCCTCGACCAACGGTTGCCATTTACCAGCGGGCCGCAATGGTTGGGCGAGCACGTGTTGAGTCAGCGGCGCGTGATTGCCGTCGCCGGTACGCACGGCAAGACGACTACCACGGCGTTGGCGGTTTGGATGTTGCGACGCAGCGGGTTTGATCCGGGATTCCTCGTCGGCGGTGTGGTGCCGCAACTGGAAGGCTCTGCACGACTCGGAGAAGGTGAGTGGTTTGTGGTTGAGGCCGATGAATACGACACGGCATTTTTCGATAAGCGATCGAAGTTTGTCCACTACCGGCCAGAGATTGCGGTGTTGAATAATCTGGAATTCGATCACGCGGATATTTTTGATTCGCTATCGGATATCGAATGGCAATTCCATCAGTTGGTTCGCATCGTGCCGCGCACAGGACGTTTGGTCATAAACGCCGACGACCCGAATTTGCCGAGCGTAATCAACCGCGGCCAATGGACACCGCAATTGCGCGTCAGCGCGATGGGGCGTGCCGACTCTGACGTGTCTGTCAGCACGGCAGAATCGGGCAAAATTGTCGCGTCTTATGACCACCAATCGGTGACCACGAATTGGCTGTTGCGTGGTCGGCACAATGCCGCAAATGTGTCAGCGGCCCTGGGCGCGTGCATATCCGCCGGTGCTACTCTGCAAGGCTGCATGGCCTCGCTTGCGGAATTCCGCGGCGTTAAACGCCGGCTCGAAGCGCTGGTACAAGTGAACGGTGCATGGGTGTATGACGACTTCGCGCATCATCCCACAGCTATTCGTGCAACGATCTCTGCGTTGCGAGAGGGCAATTCCGGGCGTGTGATCGTCGTTTTCGAGCCGCGCTCCCGAACGATGCGGTCGGGGACTCATGGCGACGCGCTGGTGGCTGCGTTTGAGGGTGCAGATGATCTTCTGGTGTTTTCCGAGCATGACCTCGAGTGGAGTATCAATTCGGAGCTGTCGGCGTTTGATGGATTTCTGCAGGCGTTCTCTTCGTCTTCGATGCTCGCCGATACTTTGCTGAATCGAGTGTCCTCGGGGGACTCTGTTGTATTGATGAGCAACGGTGCACTCGGGGGACTACGTGAGCGTTTGGTCGGAGACCGGGCGGCATGAGCGCTTTCGAGATTCCGTTGTTCCCGTTAGGCACTGTCCTGTTCCCAGGGGGGCCGTTGCCACTCAGAATTTTCGAGACACGCTACACCGATATGATCGGCCAGTGTATGCGCGATGAGAGTCTTTTCGGTGTCGTCGGAATTAGCGAAGGCCGAGACGTCGGGCCATCGGAAATCCACAAGGTGGGCACGACCGCGCGAATCACGGATTTTTATCAAGGCAGTGATGGCCTGTTAGGGATTACTGCGATCGGCGAGACGCGCTTTCAGATCCTCGAGGAACGCACGCAAGCCGATGGCCTTCGAATTGCGCTTGTCGAGTCTCTGCCGGCCGCTGAAACCGAACCACTACCGGATCGATTTGGTGAGCTCGTCGATATCCTCGAATCGGTCCTCGACGACCTTGGAAAGCTCTATGCCGACCTGCCTCGACGGATGGACGATGCTACATGGGTCGGCTATCGGTTTTGCGAGATTTTGCCAATCGGTGTCGCTCGCAAGCAGTACTGCCTCGAGCACGCCTCTAGTATCGAGCGACTGGAGTTTATCGAGGCCGTCCTTAGCCAGGCGCGCCGCAGCAAGTCGTCGGATGACTGAAACGGCTTACGCCGCGGCGCGTAGCGCACCCATCGCTGCATCTGCGCGATCGATTGTCGAATCGATATCCGCGTCCGAGTGGGCGGCCGATACAAATCCTGCTTCGAACGCTGAAGGCGCCAGGTAAACGTCCCGCTCCAGCATCGCGTGGAAAAATCGCTTGAAGTAATCCACATCGGCATCGCAGATGTCCTGGAATCCACGAACCGCATCCGCGCTGGTGAACACGAAACCAAACATGCCGCCTTTGGCTGCGGTCCACATCGGAATGCCATGCTGATCGGCGACGCGACGCAATCCTGCCAATAGCCGATCGCTGGTGCTTTGGAGTGCATCATGAAAACCCGGTTGGTCGACGTGTTGCAGAGTAGCCAGTCCCGCTGCCATCGCGACGGGATTCCCTGACAGAGTGCCGGCCTGATACACCGGGCCGAGCGGCGCGATGTGCTGCATGATGTCGCGACGTCCACCAAAGGCTGCAGCCGGCATACCGCCGCCTATGACTTTCCCAAGTGTGGTCATATCGGGTTTGACACCATAGACCGCCTGCGCGCCGCCGGCTGCGACACGGAATCCGGTCATGACCTCATCAAAAATCAGGACACTGCCGTACTCGTCGCAAACTTCCCGAAGAGTCTCCAGGAATCCGGGTTCCGGTGGGATAAAGTTCATATTGCCTGCGATCGGCTCGACGATGATGCAGGCGATGTCATCGCCTCGTTTCTGGAAGAGCTCCCGGACCTGTTGCGCGTCATTGAACTGGAGCGTGATCGTGTGATCTGCAAGCGCTTTTGGAACACCTGGGGAACTCGGCACGCCTAACGTCAGAGCGCCCGATCCCGCCTTGATCAGCAGCGAGTCGGAGTGGCCGTGATAGCAGCCCTCGAACTTGACGATGGTTTCTCGGCCGGTGAACCCGCGTGCCAGTCGCAAGGCACTCATCGTCGCCTCGGTGCCGGAACTAACCATTCGAACCAGTTCGATCGACGGCACCATGCTGCAGACTTTGCGGGCGAGCTCTGTTTCCAATGCGCAAGGGGCGCCAAAACTCAGACCGTTGCTCGCGGTCTTTTGGACAGCCTCGATGACATCCGGATGTGCGTGACCGAGAATCATGGGCCCCCACGAACCGATGTAGTCGATCAATTCCCGACCATCTTCTGTCCAAACACGCGAGCCTTCGCCCTTTTTAAAGAACAGCGGTTCCCCGCCAACGCCATTGAACGCGCGCACTGGCGAATTGACGCCACCCGGAATGAATTGTTGTGCTTGCTCGAACAGTCCCGTCACAGTCAGTCTCCTAATTCTTCGCCTCGTATTGTACCGCGCATGTCCGCTGATGCGCATGTATCATTGGCGCGCAAATCACGCCCAACCGTCAGGAGATCTCGACTTGAAAACCTACATGTGCCTCATATGCGGCTACGTCTATGACGAAGAGAAAGGCGACCCCGAAGCCGGCATTGAGCCGGGCACACGTTGGGACGACGTGCCGTTGTCATGGCGCTGCCCGGATTGTGGTGCCGGCAAGGAAGACTTCGATATGGCGGAGGTGTGACGTTCAGCGTGGCGAAGTCACACGGCGGAGCGTATAGCCTTTTTGCGTCAGCAAATCGTTCACGCTTCCGTCGCCAACGAGATGTGCTGCACCGACGAGAATCATCACATCGTCGTCCCTTTGCAACTGGGCCTCGATAGTCTCGATCCAGTTTCGGTTCCGGTTCAATAACATCGCTTCGGTAACGTCCGGGTTCTCACCCATCGGCTCGACCAAATCCTCAATCATCCGATCGACATCCCCATCGCGCCAGGCATCCACCATCGTGTTGATCATGCCGTCCAGCTCATCCATGTCGCTCAACGTCATCATCAAAAAATCGACCTGATCGTCCATATCCATTGTCGCCAGGGCGTCGATCTGCTCGTCGAGAGTCTCCAGGCCTTCGATTGGTTTGCCGTCTTCACCCGCCGCTTGCGTAAAGTGTATCTCGACGCCTGCCGATGGATCGAATCCCCGCGACATCATCGCGATTTGGGTAATCGTCATCGCGGCCAACCAGGGTTGAACTGAATCCAGCCGTTTGAGGTCGACGTTGATTTGCGACGCGAGCGCTTGCGCCTCATCGTATTGATCCCCAAGCACAACCGACAACGACTGACTTTCTGCCGCACGACCTGCGCTCATCATTTTCGAGGCCATTGCCATCGGGTTGAGATCATCCATGTCCAGCTCCATCAGCAGAGCCTCCGCGTCCTCATAAGCAAAGGCGAGGCTGCCGGGAAGTGGGTAATCTGATTTGCGCAACAAATGGATGGAGCCGGCGAGATAGACCGTGTTGCGGTCTCCGTCAATGGCCCATACGAGGCCGTCTGAATCGCCACGGGCGTTCGCTGTGAATGCTGTGGCTAGCAGTGACCCGAGGGTGATCAAAAGTCGTTTCATAGAGATTCCCAGTCGCTAGTAGAAAAAACAAAGGCTCCCTGAGGAGCCTTTGCTGTGTCCAATCGTCTGTCCAATGTACGGACAGGGATCAGTAGCGGTACGCCTCTGGTTTGAAAGGCCCTTCCACTTTGACGCCGAAGTAGTCCGCTTGTTCCTGAGTGAGTTGGGTAAGTTTCGCACCAATTCGATCCAGGTGAAGTGCAGCCACTTTTTCATCCAGGTGTTTCGGCAGAACGTAAACTTCTTTCTCGTACTTCTCGCCTTCGTTCCAAAGGTCGATTTGTGCGAGCACCTGGTTTGTGAATGACGCTGACATAACGAAGCTCGGGTGACCGGTGGCGCAACCAAGGTTCACAAGACGACCCTCGGCAAGAAGGATGATCCGACGCCCGTCAGGGAAAATCACATGATCCACCTGAGGTTTGATGTTCTCCCACTCGAACTGACGCAAATGGGCCACGTCAATCTCGTTGTCGAAGTGGCCGATGTTGCAGACGATGGCCTGATCCTTCAGTTTCTCAAGCGTCGCGCCGTTGACCACATTGTAGTTGCCGGTAGCGGTGACCAGAATGTCGAGTTGATCCACGACATCGTCGAGCCGAACCACCCGGTAGCCTTCCATCGCCGCCTGTAACGCACAGATCGGATCGATTTCGGTGATCCATACGGTAGCGCCGAGGCCGCGCAGGCTTTGCGCACTGCCTTTACCCACGTCGCCGTATCCGCAGACGACAGCGATTTTGCCGGCGACCATGACGTCGGTCGCGCGCTTGATGCCATCGACCAAAGACTCACGGCAGCCGTAGAGGTTGTCGAATTTCGATTTGGTGACCGAGTCGTTCACGTTGATCGCCGGACATGCCAGCTTGCCTTCTTTGGCCATCTCGTAGAGACGTTTCACACCGGTGGTGGTCTCTTCCGAGATGCCTTTTACGTCGGCCATGATCTCCGGATACTTGTCATGTAACAGGCCGGTGAGATCGCCGCCATCGTCCAGCACCATGTTCGGTGTCCAGCCGTTCGGGCCCTTGATCGTTTGTTCGACGCACCACCAGTATTCTTCTTCCGTTTCGCCCTTCCAGGCGAAAACGGGAACACCGGCCGCGGCGATGGCCGCTGCAGCATGGTCTTCCGTGGAGAAGATGTTGCACGATGACCAACGCACGTCTGCGCCAAGCGCGGTCAGTGTTTCGATCAACACCGCGGTTTGGATGGTCATGTGCAGGCAGCCGCTGATACGAGCGCCTTTCAACGGTTGTTGATCGCCGTACTCTTTGCGGAGTGCCATAAGGCCAGGCATTTCGGTCTCTGCGATTGAGATTTCCTTACGACCCCAGGCCGCTTTCGAAATGTCTGCAACCTTGTAATCGTTTGTTGTCAGCTCACTTGCTGCTGTACTCATTTTTGGGTGCCTCTATCGGTTTTGGTGTGTTTCAGTGTTCAAATTGGTCGGTTCAAGCCGCTTTCTCAGCTGCTTGTCGCAGCGCATCGGCTCTGTCTGTGCGTTCCCACGATAAGTCGATATCGCTCCTGCCGAAGTGTCCGTATGCCGCGGTGGGTCGGTAAATCGGCTGGATCAGATCGAGCGACGTCAGAATGCCGTAAGGCGTCAGATCGAAATGTTCGCGTACGAGATCTGTCATCGCTTCCGGACTGATCTTGCCCGTGCCGAAGGTGTCTACTGTGATCGAGGTCGGCTCTGCGACCCCAATTGCGTAGGACACTTGCACCTCGCACCGGTCGGCCAAGCCAGCCGCGACCAGGTTCTTCGCCACGTATCTGCAGGCGTAAGCGGCCGATCGGTCAACCTTTGAAGGGTCTTTCCCGGAGAACGCGCCGCCGCCATGCCTTGCCATACCGCCGTAGGTATCGACGATGATTTTTCGGCCTGTCAATCCGCAGTCGCCTACCGGCCCGCCCGTGACGAAGCTGCCGGTGGGGTTGATGTGGAACTGGGTGTTCGCGGTCGACCATTCCTCAGGCAGCACCGGGGCGATAATGTGCTCACGCACGGCCTCATGCAGATCTGCCTGACTGACATCAGGATCGTGTTGAGTCGAGAGCACAACGGCGTCGACCGAGGTGGGCTTGCCGTCGACATAGCGGAATGTGATCTGGCTTTTCGCGTCGGGACGCAGCCAAGGCAGCGTGCCTGCCTTGCGCACTTCCGACTGACGGCGAACCAAACGGTGCGCGTAGTCGATCGGGGCGGGCATGAGCGTATCCGTCTCGTTGCACGCGTAGCCGAACATCAAACCTTGATCGCCGGCACCCTGAGCTTTCGGGTCGCCGCGATCCACGCCCTGCGCGATTTCACCGGCTTGCTTGCCGATAGCGTTCAGGACCGCGCACGATTGACCATCAAACCCCATATCGGAGCTGTTGTAGCCGATGTCCAGCACAACGTTCCGGATGATCGATTCGATGTCTACCCAAGCGGACGTCGTGATTTCTCCGGCCACAATGACCATGCCGGTCTTCACCAATGTCTCGCAAGCGACGCGTGCGTGCGTGTCCTCCGCGAGAATTGCGTCAAGAATGGCGTCAGAAATCTGATCGGAGACTTTGTCAGGATGGCCTTCGGAGACCGACTCTGAAGTGAATAAGTAATTGTTTGACATCAAAAAATTCGCTTTGAATAAACGGGGATCGTCCGCACGGTAGTGCCGACTGTGGTGGCCCGGGATTATATCAAGTGAGACCGGCATGCGCGATTTCTGCGGCTTGCCCGACCGGACACAACGCGCGACAATGCGCCGGCTTCTAGAGACCGGGATCGTTATGACAACCACAACACCGGGCGGGGACGCTCTGGATCGGCGCACACTCGCCAACGCTATTCGAGCACTTTCGATGGATGCGGTGCAGGCTGCGAACTCGGGTCACCCTGGCGCGCCGATGGGTATGGCGGATATCGCAACCGTCCTGTGGCGGGACTTTCTGAAGCACAATCCGGACAACCCGGCCTGGTTTGACCGCGATCGTTTCGTCTTGTCGAACGGTCACGGCTCGATGCTGCTCTACGCACTACTGCACCTGACGGGCTATCCGTTGAGCATCGAAGATATTCGAGCCTTCCGACAGTTAGGCTCGCATACCGCAGGCCATCCAGAGCGCGATCTGCACCTCGGTATCGAAACGACGACAGGACCGCTGGGGCAAGGCGTCACCAACGCTGTTGGCATGGCCATTGCCGAGCGGCAACTGGCGGCGACTTTCAATCGCCCTGGTCATGATGTGGTCGACCATCACACCTGGGTGTTTTTGGGCGACGGCTGCCTCATGGAAGGTATTTCCCACGAAGCTTGCTCGCTCGCCGGTACGTTGCAGCTCGGCAAACTGATCTGCATCTACGACGACAACGGAATTTCGATCGACGGTGAGGTCGAAGGCTGGTTTACAGACGATTCCGTCAAGCGCTTCGAGGCGTACGGCTGGCATGTCGTCGATGCCGTCGACGGGCATGACCCGGATGCGATCGCGAGTGCCATCGCCGCGGCCAAGGCGGATGTGAATCGCCCGAGTATGGTGATCTGCAAGACCACGATCGGTTTTGGATCTCCGAACAAGGCTGGTACGGCCGCCACGCATGGCGCGCCGCTCGGTGATGATGAGATTGCCGCAACCCGCTCCGCGCTTCAGTGGCAACACGCGCCGTTCGAGATTCCTGGTCCGATTGCGGACGCATGGGACTGCCGATCGGCGGGTGCTTCCCGGCAAGCCGATTGGGATCAGCGTTTCGCGGCTTATCGCGGCGAGTTCCCGGAGCTTGCGTCCGAATTCGAACGGCGAATGAAGGGCGAGCTTCCGTCGGGCTGGCCACAGGTCGTCGAGCAGGCGATCGCCGATACACAGTCCGCTGCGGCCGACATGGCAACGCGCAAAGCGTCGCTCGGCGCTCTGAACGCATTGGCACCGGCGTTGCCCGAGCTAATTGGCGGTTCGGCTGACCTCACCGGATCGAACTGCACCTGGCACTCTGCCTCCGAGGTATTGGATGCTGGTGCGCCGAACGGCAACTACATCAATTACGGCGTGCGCGAGTTCGCGATGACCGCCATCGCAAACGGATTGTGTCTGCACGGTGGTGTACGGGCCTACACGGGCACGTTCCTGACCTTTTCCGACTACTCGCGCAATGCGATTCGTATGGCGGCACTCATGGACCTGCCGAACATTTGCGTGTTCACGCACGATTCGATTGGGCTTGGCGAGGATGGCCCGACCCATCAGCCCGTGGAGCATGTACCCAGCTTGCGATTGATGCCCAATCTCGATGTCTGGCGACCCGCCGACACGCTGGAGACATTGCTTGCGTGGCAACATGCCCTCGAACAAACCAAAACGCCCTCCGCACTGGTGCTAACGCGCCAGGGGTTACCATTCCTCGAACGCACCGACGCCCAGGTTGCCGCTGTGCGGCAGGGTGGTTACACGCTCGAAGAGGGCGAGGGCAAGCCTGCGATTGTGCTCCTGGCGACCGGCTCGGAAGTGAAACTCGCACTAGCGGTTGCCGAGAGGTTTTCGGCAGACGGCGTGAGTGCCCGCGTCGTCTCAATGCCATGTTGTGAGTTATTTGATCGGCAGGACGCGACGTATCGTGCCGCAGTGCTAGGTCCAACAGGAACGCCGCGCCTGGCCATCGAGGCGAGCGCGCCGGGCAACTGGTACCGATATGTTGGCGACAACGGTGATGTGGTCGGCATCGATCATTACGGAGAGTCCGCGCCGGCCGCACAGCTCTTCGAGAAATATGGTTTCAGCGTGGATCAGATCCATGCGCGCGCAGCCGCACTTTTGCGGCGCTAGCAAACAGGACGGTTTTGAACCGGAAAAGACACGGCCCTGGGAGGGACATGAGATGACGATCAAGGTGGGGATAAACGGTTACGGCCGCATTGGGCGAAACGTATTGCGCGCAATTTACGAGAGCAATCGCCGCAGTGAGTTGCAGGTGGTCGGTGTCAACGATTTGGGCGATACCGAGACCAACGCCTACTTGACTCGATTCGACACCGCGCACGGCAAGTTCCCGGGAGAAGTCACCGTTGATGGCGATCACATGGCCGTGAACGGTGATCGAATTCGCGTCACGGCAGAGCGGGACCCGTCGAAGTTGCCCTGGGGCGAGCTGGGTGTCGATGTTGTGCTGGAGTGCACCGGCATTTTCCGAACCAAGGAAAAGGCGGGTGCGCATATTGAAGCCGGCGCGCGCAAAGTTGTGATTTCCGCACCGGCAGGCAACAACGTGGACGCAACGATTGTGTACGGCGTCAATCACGACACATTGAGCGCAGATGATGATGTGATCTCGAATGCGTCATGCACAACCAATTGCCTCGCACCTTTGGCAAAGCCGCTGAATGATGCGATCGGCATCGAGCACGGCATCATGACGACCATTCATGCCTACACCAATGACCAGGTGTTGACGGACGTGTTCCACAAAGATCTGCGGCGCGCACGATCAGCGACGATGTCCATGATTCCGACCAAGACTGGTGCGGCCGCTGCGGTGGGTCTGGTTCTGCCGGAGCTCGCGGGGCGACTGGATGGATTCGCGGTTCGGGTCCCGACGATCAACGTGTCTATGGTCGACCTCTCATTCGTGGCGAAACGCGAGACGACGATCGACGAGGTCAACGATATCGTGAAGGCAGCAAGCGAAGGCCCCCTTGCAGGCGTGTTGGCGTACAACGATGGTCCTTTGGTGTCGATCGATTTCAACCATGACCCGGCATCGAGTACCTACGATGCGACACTGACGAAAGTGATGCAGGGCACGTTGGTCAAGGTATGTGCCTGGTACGACAACGAGTGGGGTTTTTCCAACCGGATGTTGGATACAGCGCAGGCTTTGGTTCGCGCCGCGAGCTAGCCAACAGCGAACCACTGCTATGGCGATTCGGACGATGAGCGAGGTCGAACTCGCGGGTAAGCGGGTGTTGATCCGACAAGATCTGAACTTGCCGCTCGACGATGATGGAAAGATCACGTCAGACGCGCGACTGCGGGCCGCCTTACCGACCGTTCGAGCAGCCATTGACGCGGGCGCGGCTGTGATGGTGATGTCGCATTTGGGCAGGCCTGTAGAGGGTGAATTTTCACGAGCCGCGTCGCTCGCACCCATCGCGGAGGCGATGAGCGCACTTCTCGGGCAGTCCGTACGTTTGGAACGGGAGTGGCTGGACGGTGTCGATGTCGCGCCGGGTGAGGTCGTGCTTTGTGAAAACGTTCGCTTCAACAAGGGCGAGAAGGCCTGCGATCCGGAGCTATCGAAGAAGATGGCGGACTTGGCGGATGTCTTCGTGATGGATGCCTTTGGCACGGCGCATCGTGCTCAGGCCAGCACATCGGGAGTGACGCAATTCGCGCCAACAGTGTGTGCCGGACCATTGCTCGCGGCCGAACTGCACGCGCTGGAGCAGGCGCTGGAGTCGCCGCGTCGGCCGCTCGTCGCAATCGTCGGTGGCGCAAAGGTTTCGACGAAGTTGAGCGTTTTGGAGGCGTTGGCGGCCAAGGTCGACTATCTGATTGTGGGGGGCGGAATTGCGAACACCTTCCTTGCCGCCGTGGGTCATCCAGTCGGCCGATCGTTGGCTGAGCTCGATATGCTCGATACCGCCAACAGACTGTTGGCACGGGATAGCGTTGACGTTCCACTGCCCAGCGACGTGGTCGTTGGAAGAGGGTTCAGTGCCGACACACCAGCGGCGCACAAGACGGTCGGCGAGGTTGCCGAGGGTGACATGATCTTCGACATTGGTCCGGCAACTGCGGCGCGCTACAGCGAATTGCTGGCGACTGCAGGCACCATCATCTGGAATGGGCCTGCGGGTGTGTTCGAGTTTGACGCGTTCGCCGACGGCACTCGTGTCCTCGCTGAAGCGATTGCCGATAGTGATGCATTCTCGATTGCAGGCGGAGGCGATACGCTGGCCGCGATCGAGAAGTTCGGCGTCGGCGACAAGATCAGCTACATTTCAACCGGTGGCGGCGCGTTTTTGGAATTCGTGGAAGGCAAGACACTGCCCGCTGTCGCTGCATTGGCCGCGCGCGGCTAACCAAACACTACCTGTCCCGGGGGGGCGTGGCAGTATTGCTGCGACAGGTAAATGCGATGAGATCAACCTAAAAACAGACCAGTGCAGGGGACAGCATGCTGAGACGGACGAAAATCGTGGCGACCTTGGGGCCGGCCAGCGATAACGACGACGTAATGCGCAAAATGATCGCTAACGGCCTGAACGTTGTGCGACTCAATTTTTCACATGGTAGCGCCGACGAAATGGAGTCGCGCTGCGAACGAATTCGGCGGTTGGCCGCAGAAGCGGATCGTCAGATTGCGATTCTGGGTGATCTCCAGGGTCCGAAGATTCGAATTCGGCAGTTTGCCGCGGGTAGCGTCTCGCTTGAAATTGGTCAGCCATTTTTTCTGGATCCCGATTTCGGTGCAGATGACGGTACTAGCGAAGGCGTTTCGATTGCGTACGAGAGCCTGGCGGATGACGTCGCTCCAGGTGATTTTCTTCTGCTGGACGACGGCCAGGTGTCCCTGCGTGTCACCGGGATCGCCGGACGACGTGTCAACACCGAAGTGGTGTCCGGGGACAAGTTGTCGGACAGGAAGGGGATTAACAAACAAGGTGGTGGTTTGTCCGCGGCTGCCTTGACGGAAAAAGACGAGCAGGACATCCAAACCGCGGCCAATCTCGGCCTCGATTATCTCGCGGTGTCGTTTGTTCGAAATGCATCCGACATTCGTCGTGCGCGTGCGCTTTTTGAGGCCGCCGGCGGACATGGAAGAATTGTCGCGAAGATCGAGCGCACCGAGGCGATCGATAATATCGAGGAGATCATAGCGACGACCGACGTCATCATGGTCGCACGGGGAGATCTTGGCGTTGAGGTGGGTTATGCAGAACTCACAGGGTTGCAGAAGCGCATCATCCGACTGACACGGTATGCTGATAAGGTCGTCATCACGGCAACTCAGATGATGGAGTCGATGATCAGTAATCCGATCCCGACTCGCGCCGAAGTATCCGATGTCGCGAACGCGGTGATGGATGGGACTGACGCGGTCATGCTGTCTGCGGAAACCGCAGTCGGTGCGCATCCGGCGAAAGTCATCCAGTCCATGTCTGAGGTGTGTCTAGGCGCGGAGAAGTATCAGACCCATCGCTATCGCGCGACGCACCGCATGGACGATACGTTCCAGGAAGTCGACGAAGCCATCGCGATGGCGACGATGTATACCGCCAATCATCTGGCCGTCAAGGCGATTATTGCGCTTACCGAGTCTGGCTCGACCACGCTGTGGATGTCGCGAATCCGCTCCGACATTCCGATTTTTGCCTTCACGAGGCACGATCGAACGAGCAGGCGCGTCACGCTGTATCGAGGCGTGTATCCTGTGGAGTTCGACATCACGCATACCAACTCGGTGCGGGTGTATAACGAGGTGTGCGCGAGGTTGTACAAACTCGGCTATGTGCAACCCGGCGACCGCGTGATTTTTACCAAAGGTGATCTGAGTGGCGTCGCCGGTGGCACGAACGCGATGAAAATTATCGAGGTGCCCGATGCCGACATCATGGCGCCCGAGTAGACAGTAGGCAGGACAACAAATGAGCGACAAACGATTCCAGGGCACCGATCAGTACATCGCGACTGAAGACTTGATGATGGCGGTTAACGCGGGCGTCACGCTGCAACGACCGATTTTGGTCAAGGGCGAGCCCGGCACCGGCAAAACCATGTTGGCTGAAGAAGTCGCGCGTTCACTTGGGATGCCCTTATTCGAATGGCATATCAAATCCACAACGAAGGCTCAGCAGGGGCTGTATGAGTATGATGCTGTTGCTCGACTTCGAGATTCGCAACTCGGCGACGACAAAGTTCACGACATTGGCAACTACATCCTGAAAGGAAGCCTGTGGAAGGCGTTTGAAGCCGAGCAGCAGCCCGTGTTGCTTATCGACGAAATCGACAAGGCTGACATCGAGTTTCCGAATGATCTTCTGCGCGAGCTGGATCGTATGGAATTCACCGTCTACGAGACCGGCGAAACCGTTAAAGCACGACATCGGCCGGTGATCATCATCACCAGCAATAACGAAAAGGAATTGCCGGATGCGTTTCTGCGCCGCTGTTTCTTCCACTACATCAAGTTTCCGGACGAGGCCACCATGCAACGGATTGTTGATGTGCATTTTCCGGACTTGAAGAAGGATCTGTTGCGCGAAGCGTTAACGCGGTTTTTCGAGGTTCGCGAAACGCCAGGGCTCAAGAAAAAGCCGTCCACATCCGAACTCCTTGATTGGATCAAATTACTACTCGCGGAAGATTTGCCCGCCGACGCATTGAAGTCTCAAGACAGTCGCAAGGCTATCCCACCCTTATACGGCGCACTGTTGAAAAACGAGCAAGACGTACACCTCTTCGAACGGCTGGTGTTTCTTGACCGGAGCCAGCGCAACTAGGGTTGTAGCCGATGCTGATTCGGTTCTTTTACATGTTGCGCGAAGGGGGGCTGAAGACCACCCTGACTGAGTTGCTGACGCTATTGTCGGCGATGAAGGCAGGCCTTGCCGAGGCCAGTGCGGAGCAGTTCTATTTTCTAGCGCGATCGTGTCTCGTCAAAGACGAGACACAGTTCGATCGTTTTGATCAGATTTTCGGTGCGCACTTCAATGGTATCGACGAGGCTTTCTCAACGTTACTCGCAGAAATTCCGGCGGACTGGCTAGAGCAGCTTAATGAGCTTCAACTGACAGACGAAGAGCGCGCTCAGATCGAGGCGATGGGTGGACTCGATAAATTGATGGAAGCACTTGAGGAGCGCCTGAAAGAACAGGAAGAGCGCCACGAGGGTGGTAACAAGTGGATCGGTACCGGCGGCACGTCGCCGTTCGGGGTTGGCGGCTACAACCCTGAAGGTGTCAGGATCGGCGAGCAACGCGGCGGCGGTCAGCGGCGCGGCGTCAAGGTTTGGGAACGCCGTGAATACCGCAACCTCGATGATTCCGTGGAACTCGGAACACGAAACATCAAGATCGCGTTGAGGAAACTCCGAAAGTTTGCGCGCGAAGGTGCGGCCGATCAGCTCGACCTGCCGGACACGATCACCAGCACCGCACGCAATGCTGGCTATCTGGATATCAAAATGGTGCCAGAGCGACACAACGCCGTGAAGGTTCTGCTTTGTCTCGATGTTGGCGGTTCGATGGACGACCACGTACGCGTGTGCGAAGAGTTGTTCTCTGCCGCCAGCAGTGAATTCAAGCACCTTGAATACTTCTACTTTCACAACTTTGTTTACGAGAGCTTGTGGAAAGACAATCGCCGGCGCCATAACGAACGGATTGGCGTGCAAGAAATCATCAACAAATACGGTCCTGACTATAAGTTGATCTTTGTTGGAGATGCGACGATGAGTCCCTACGAAATCATGTATGCCGGCGGCAGTGTCGAGCATTGGAATGACGAACCTGGATCCGTTTGGATCAATCGCCTGTTGCAGGTCTACCCCAAGTCGATCTGGTTGAACCCAGAACCAGAGCAGCGCTGGCCATACACGCCTTCCGTGAAGCTCACGCGAGAACTCATGTCGGAGCGTATGTTCCCACTGACCGTCAGCGGACTGGATCAGGCGATCAAGCGACTACAGTAAGGGAGCCTTGCGTTGAGTTCTCGAGAGCAGCAACCGACGAACAGCTCGAATTTGAGAACTGGCCTCGTACTTCCGGGCGGCGGTGCGCGCGGCGCGTTTCAGGTCGGTGTCCTTAAAGCGATAGCCGAAATTCTTCCCGCCCGGGCAAGAAATCCGTTTCCCATTGTCAGTGGCACATCGGCCGGTGCGATCAATTCCGTCGTGCTCGCCAGTCGCGCGCAACGGTTTCGTTTTGCGGTCGCTGAGATGGAGAGAGTGTGGGCGAATTTCGAGACGCGGATGGTGTTTCGGAGCGATGCGCTGACCATGCTCAAGACGAGCGCCCACTGGTTGGCAGCGATCGTGTTCGGTGGGCTTGGTGTTGCAAATCCCAAGTCGCTGCTCGACAACGAGCCATTACGAGCATTGCTGTCGCGGAACGTTCGTTTTCCGATGGTGCAACGTAACCTCGAACGCGGATTTATCGATGCGGTTGCCGTGACTGCTGCTGGCTACAGTACCTCACGGTCGGTCACGTTCTTTCAGGCCCGGAGTTCGTATCGTGGCTGGCAGAGGACGCGCCGGGTGGGGCGCCGGGAACGCATTAATCTCGACCATTTGATGGCGAGCATCGCGGTGCCGATGATCTTTCCACCGGTCGAAATCGGCGCGGAGTATTTCGGCGATGGCGCAATGCGCCAGGCGACACCGTTATCGCCAGCCGTACACTTAGGCGCGGACCGTATTCTAGTGATCGGGGTGCGCGACGAGAAGTCGGATCAACACACGACGATGGTCAAGGCGGCTTACCCGGGGTTCGGCCATATTGCCGGGTACGTCCTGGATACCCTGTTTCTCGATGGTCTGTACTCTGATCTCGAGCGCCTGGCACGCATCAACCGCCTGGTCGAGTCCGTCGCGCCGGAACACCGGCAAGGTTTCTCGGCGCAAATGCGTGTGATCGACACGATGGTTGTGTTGCCGAGTGTGGACCTCAGACGCCTGGCGCTGAAATATATTGCTGAACTGCCACGCCCGGTGCGGCTACTGCTCCGCGGGATAGGGGGCAATGAGGGTCGACTACTCAGTTTTCTATTATTTGAATCGGGCTTCACACAAGCGCTTATCCGTCAGGGCTACGAAGACGCAATGCGGGTCAAGGATCAGCTGCTCGCGTTCGTCACCGGCGAGCCGGTCCCCGCATTGTCCGCACCTGCCGATGTTGCTGAGGATCTTACCGGTACGTTCAGGATCGAGAGTGCCTAGAGCAGGAACCAGGCTCCGAGACCCAGGAACAAGCCATAGCCGATGACATCCGTGATGGTCGTCAGGATGACACCGCCGGCAAGTGCTGGATCGATGTTCAGTCGCTTAAGAAGCATGGGGATGGTGAATCCACAAAGTGCTGCGATGAAAAGGTTAAACGCGAGTGAGATGGCGACGAGCAAGCCAATAATCCATGTGTTGAACCAGATCGCCGTAACAACCGCGACAAGAAAGGCCCAGAACACACCGTTGATCAGGCCAACGCTCAGTTCACGGCGGAGCGCGGCCAGTGCGTTCGATCGCTCTATTTGGCCGAGCGCGAGCGCGCGCGTGATGATGGTGAGTGACTGCGTGCCCGCGACACCACCCATGCTCGGAACTACGGGCATCAACACTGCCAACAATACGAACTGGTCGATCGTTGCCTGAAACATGTCGACGACGCTTGCTGCGAGGAAGGCGGTCAGCAAGTTGATGCCAAGCCAAAAAGCGCGTCGCCGCGCGCTTTGAACGACTGGTGCGAACAGATCGTGGTCTTCATCCAGACCGGCCGCCCCCATGATCGAGTGCTCAGCCTCTTCGCGCACAACATCCATCACATCGTCGACGGTGATGCGTCCGAGGAGGTGATCGTGCTCATCGACGACTGCGATCGACAAGAGGTCACGGTCTTCAAAAAGGCGAACGATCTCGCCCGCGTCAGTCATGACGTTGACCGACATGTCTTGCCGGTCGATGTAGTCATCCACCAGGCTCGTGGGATCGGCGACGAGCAGCCGAGTGATTGGTAACGCACCCAAAAAGTGATCGTCGCGGTCGACCACAAATAGAAGGTCCGTGCGATCCGGGAGGCTTGCATGCGCTCTGAGGTAACGCAGTACGACTTCGATCGTGACGTCCCCACGAATCGATATGGTATCGGTGTCCATAAGGCCGCCGGCGCTATCCTCAGGATAGGCAAGCACCTCGCGCAGACGTTCTCGCTCCTGACTATCGAGAGATCTCAGTACCTCGCGGGTGATCGCCTCCGGCAAGTCAGCCATCAGGTCGGCCAAATCGTCGACAGCCATTCCTTCGGTTGCGGCGACGAGTTGATCCGTGTCCATGACCTCGATCAGGCCGTCGCGTACGTCGTCGGCGAGCTCGACCAGGACTTCACCCTCGATATCGCGGTCGACCAGTTCCCACACCAGTCGACGTTCCGTAACAGGGAGTGACTCAAGTAATCGGGCGACTTCTCCGGGACGCAGTCCGGAGATCATTCGACGGGCCGAACGCAGCGTACCGCTCTCCAGCGCATCGCGCAGAGAACTTAACGTGCTCTTTTCGATAACTGTCGATTCCATACGCCGCTCGTCCGAGGTCGGTCAGCGACGGAGTGTAGCGCGCAAGGCGTTGAACTTCAGGACGAATTGCGCTGAGCGGTCAGTAGCTCGTTGTGTCGGATCGTAACGTTGAGACTCTCACTGCTCAGCGCCCTGGCGATACGTTCGGCCATGTATACCGAGCGATGCTGGCCACCGGTACAACCGAGTGCGATGGTCAGGTAGCTGCGTGAAAAGTTTTGAAACTGGGGTAGCCAGGTTTTGCAGAACCCAAGAATGCTGTCGCGCATTTCCGCGACAATAGGTTGGCTGTCCAGGTAGTCGATAACTGCATGATCGAGACCGGTTTGTCGCCTGAGGTGCGGTTCCCAGTATGGGTTGGGCAAGCATCGCAAATCGAACACGTAGTCCGCGTCCGGGGGTAAGCCGTGCTTGAAACCGAACGATTCGATCAAAAGCGACAGCCGATGCGACTCGCGCGGCGCTACCCGTTCGCGCACCAGATCTCGCAACTCATAGACGCTCGTGCGCGTGGTGTCGATGATGAGGTCAGCGAGGTTGAGTACTTCCGATAGGCGGCTGCGTTCCAGCTCAATCGCCTCGCGCAAGCTCAGCTCGTCGGTGGCTAGCGGATGTCTGCGCCGGGTTTCACTGAAACGCTTCAGCAGCACCTCATCGGTGGTTTGCAGGAACAGTACCTCGACGGCGATCCGCTGTGCTTTCAGTCGTGAGACTTGCTCGCTAAGACGACCGAGATCGGCGGCTTTCGTTCGCGCGTCGATGCCGATAGCAATTTTATCGGCGCTCGGCTGATCACCGACCATGAAGTCTTCGGTCAGCTTATCGAGTAATGAAATCGGCAGATTGTCGATCGCGAAATAGCCGAGATCTTCAAGAACATTGAGTGCTACGGATTTTCCGGACCCGGAAAGACCACTAACAATGATCAATCGTTGCACCATTGAGCTGTCAGGTGCCTCGCAGTGCGAGATCGTGCGCGCTCTGCCGGGCCGCGCGATTGTCGTCCGCTTTCAACGCGTCAAAAAGCGCAGCCCTGTCATCGCCCCGCCGCAAAGCTTCAATCAGCGTTGGGTTCAGCATTCGCTGCGTCAGCACGCGCAACGCCTCGGTGTCTGCGTCGTTTGTCGAGTCCGGCACAATGAAGGCGAACAACAGATCCACTTTCTCATCCTGCGGGCTATCGAAGTCGATGGGTTCCTGAAGACGAAGAAGCACCGCCGTCGCACGCTCGACCGTTTCGAGCCGCGCGTGCGGAACTGCAACGCCGCCTTCGGTCGCGGTGCAGCCCCAACGTTCGCGTTCGATCAAGGCATCGAACACATCGTCGGCAGGGACCTCAGGTGCCGACTCGGCCAACCGCTGGCTGAGGAGTTGAAGGGCGTGCTTTTTGCTGCCTGCTTCGACGTCGATGTCGACGTCATCGCGATTCAGCAGGCTCTCGAATGTGAGTGACATGGCGGTGTTGTTGGATTTCTCTTGCCTGACTCAAAAAAAGCCGATGGCGGCTGCCATCGGCTTGTTGCGATTATGCCATGCACCCGAGCCGAGGCAAGTCAGATCGTCGAGTCCGTGCTGGCTGGCTTCTGGTGCCCGCGCGGATGGTGATTTTGGCGTTTTTCCTTGTGTTTCAGGATCCTTCTGTCCAACTTGTCAGCCAATCGATCAATGGCAGCATACATGTCCGGTTCGACCGACTCCGCATAGACTTGAGCGCCACGAAGGTTCGCGGTGGCCTCGGCCTTGTGTCCCTGCTTCTCTACCGTGAGGATGCAATGGACCTGACTCACATGGTCGAAATGCTTCTCGATTCGATGCATTTTGGAACCCACGTATTCCCTGAGTGCTGCGGAAACATCGACATGATGTCCGGTGACGTTTAGCTGCATGGTTGACTCCTGTTAGCTGTAGTTGGATGTGTTGGCTTGCTGAAACCTCCTTACTGAAGCCAATAAGATCAATGACTTAGACGTGAATTCGTCAGTCTTGGCGCGAACGTTATCAAAAACGCTCACCCCGATAATGCGCCTCTGGCGAGGCGGCTGCAAGAACCATTTGAGCGTGGTGTCCGGAACTCGCGGAAATGCGCGTGCGAGCGGGGACTTGCGGCAGCGCTGCTAGCGCGCGGGTCGCTGGCGGCGCTCGCTGGAGGAGGGGATTTGCATCGCTTCGCGATACTTGGCCACCGTTCGGCGTGCGACCTGAACGCCATCCTCTTTGAGGAGCGCGGTGATCTTGCTATCGCTCAGAGGTTTTTTCGGGTCTTCTGCGCTGATCAATTTGCGGATCTTTGCCCGCACGGCAATCGAGGATTGGTCGTCGCCCTCCGTCGAGGACACGTGCGACGAAAAGAAGTACTTGAACTCAAGGACGCCGCGGGGTGTGTGCATGTACTTGTTATTGGTGACCCTGGAGACGGTCGATTCATGCATTTCAATGGCGTCCGCAATGTCCCGAAGAATCATCGGTTTCATCGCTTCCTCGCCATGCTCGAAGAAGTCGATCTGACGCTCGACTATGGTGCTCGCGACCTTGTAGACGGTGTCGTTGCGTATTTCCAGACTGCGCACCAGCCATCGGGCTTCCTGCAGTTGCGCTCTCAGGACTGCGTGATCACCCTTGCCGCGGATCAGAGCTGCGTACTCTTGATTGACCTTCACGCGTGGCACACCTGAAGGACTGATCTCGACGGTCCAATGACCATCGATCTTGCGGACAAAAACGTCAGGAATCACATATTCGGTGCGCGCGCCGCTGACCGCCTGTCCCGGTTTGGGATGGCATGCGCGGATTAGTGCCAGAGCCTCGTCCAGTTCCTCATCCTCGATGGCCATCCGGCGGCGCAGCTGCGTGTAATTGCGCTCGGCGACCAGGTTGAGGTATTCATCGGCAATGCGCCTTGCCGCCTGCAACCCGGGCGTTGAGGGCGGGTAAGGTGCCAGCTGAAGCTCGATGCACTCGGTTAGCGAGCGAGCCCCAACCCCCAGCGGGTCGAACCGCTGTATACGCACCAGAATTCGCTCCAGCGCTGTTGCTGTTGGCGCGTCGTCGCCCAGTGTTTCGTGAATCTGTTCCAGAGTTTCGAACAGGTAGCCGTCTTCATTGATCGCATCGATTATCGCTTCGCCCACGATGCGCTCGGCATCGGTGAATTTTTCGGTTTCCAGTTGGTCCAGCAAGTGCTCTCGAAGTGACAGTTCGCGGTCATCCGCGAAGTCGGCCATCGACCGGCCCTCGTTGCCCGAAAAACTCGAGTCCTGCCCGCGCCCCACGTCTCGCCATGAATCCTCGACTTCGAGTACGCGCACCTCAGCGGTCGAAGCAGCGTCCATTTTCGGTGCGTCGGGCAACTCCTCCATGTCGAGCATGACGTTGCTCTCAAGTGCCTCACTGATCTGTTGATTCAAGTCCATTACCGGCAACTGCAGCAGTTTTATCGCCTGCTGCAACTGCGGCGTCATGGTCAGTGATTGACCCAATTTGAGTGTGAGAGATGGTTTTAGCAAGAGTGCGGTCCCTGTCGCATGCAGTAACCATACCAGAGCTGGAGGCATGCGCTGTGATGATCTTCACAGCCGCCCGGATTGCGACCTAGAGTCGGAAATCCTCTCCGAGATAGACCTCGCGGACGTGCTGATTTTCGAGAATTTCAGTGGGCGTGCCCGAAGCGATCAGCACACCGTCCGACAGTATGTACGCATGCCCGCAAATCCCTAAGGTTTCTCGTACGTTGTGGTCGGTAATCAGAACGCCGATACCGCGATCGGTTAGCTCTCGTATGGTCCGCTGAATGTCGATTACCGAGATCGGATCCACGCCCGCGAAGGGCTCATCCAACAAGATAAATTGCGGCTCTGCGGCCAAAGCCCGGGCGATTTCCACACGCCGTCGCTCACCCCCCGAAAGACTGATGCCGAGGTTGCCTCTGACATGCGTGATGTGCAGCTCCTCCAGAAGCTGCTCAAGTCGCTCCTCGCGCTCTGAGCGACGTAGCTCCCGGCGTGCCTCGAGAATCGCCATGATGTTCTGATCGACGGACAATTTGCGGAACACCGAAGCTTCCTGCGGCAGGTAGCCAAGGCCCAGTCGTGCGCGGACATGCATCGGCTCGTGCGTCAGATCCTGGCCATCGAGCAAAATACGCCCTCGATCGGCATTGATCAGCCCAACAATCATGTAAAAAGCAGTGGTCTTGCCAGCTCCGTTCGGCCCCAGCAAACCGACAACTTCGCCACCTTTGATCTCCAGAGAGATATCTTTGACGACCTCGCGAAAGCGGTACTTCTTGGCGAGGTTTTCCACCGAGAGGATGCTCAAAGATCTTCGCCTTCAAAGTCTTTAAGTGCCTCGTCGACCACGTCTTCCGCCTCTTCTAAAGCGCGTTCCCGGGTTTGCTCGATGACGGCCTCGTCGCTCGCCTCGGGCGGCGGTTGGATTGTGATTCGAACGCGCTCACCGCTTTGTTCGTTACCTTCAAACACGATGCTCTGATTAGCCAGATCGTATTTCAACAAGCCGCCTGTCACTGTATTCAAAGCATCACGAATTTGTGCATTGCCTTCGAAACGCACTACCTGGTCGGACAGGTTGTAGACGAATCGCTTCGCTTCGCCCTCAGTGAGTTCGCCAGTCTCAACGTTAGTATCGGAGAACGAGGCAAGATCTCCCTCGACCTCCGCGCGCACCAACTCATAATTGTCGAACTGCAAGTCGGCGGTGCCCGCACGGATCTCTGCATTGTTGATGTCGATCTCCACATTGCCTTCGAATTGCCACCGGCTTTGGGAGAAATCCGTATCGGCTTGCGTAACACCGCGCTCCGCTTCGATTCGCATGCTGCCTTGGGTGATTCTTAATCGGTAGAACACCGTTCGATTTTCAGACATCACGGTTTCGCTGTTAGCGGCATCGAAAAAGATCGTATCCTGGGTCTGTGCCCCTGCGGTCGCGGCTAGCGCCAATCCTGCGAGCGAAACGCTGGCGAAGCTACGGAACATATTGGCCTCTGACGTTGGAGTTGAGGCGAATCGTATCCTTGGGCAACGATGCCCGCATGCCAAGCGCAGTGAGCGTGCTCGCGCCTACGCGGAAGCTGACGGTAGCCTCCGTTTCGATCTGCTCGATGTTCGGCTTGAACAGCAGTGTGTCAGTCCGTAAGTCCATGGTCTTGGCGAGCGCGTCGTCTGCACGTCGCGCCACAACGTCACCGCTCATCGCGAGATCTCGACTGGTCGGATCGAGCTCAGCACGCGCAGCAGTGATTTGCCAAGTCGGTTCCTGAATGGCTGTATAGCGCACCTCGATCCCCAGCATTTCAATCGGCGCGGCGCTGTCGCGCTGGCGCGCCTCTTTGGCATGAATCTCATAGCGTGGTTCGCCCAGTTCATTGCTGCCGAAGATCACGGCATCGAGTACGTAGTAGCCCGATTCCACATTGGTCGTGATGCCGCTGCTCGCTGTACGCTCCGATTCCGAAGTCGCGGCAATCCAGGTGACTACAGCGGCTGCAATCAACAGGGCGAGCAGCGCAAAGCTTCTGGGTGTCATGACGTGATCGCCTCGTCGCGACAGTCTAGAATCAGATCAGCAATTTCGCGGATTGCGCCTTCGCCACCGTGTTTTTGGGTCACCAGAGCTGCAGCGTCTTTCACATCGTCTACAGCATTAGCGACAGCAATTGGCACGGCGACGGTTTGAAACATGTCGAGGTCCGGCACGTCGTCTCCCATTGCCGCGGCGTTCGTAGCTTCGACGCCATTCGCCTCCAGCAGTTCCCGAATCGCTTGCGCCTTATCCCTGGCGCCCTGAACTACATGCCCAATCCCAAGCTCGTTCGCGCGATGAGTTACAGCGCCGGAACTGCGCCCAGTAATAATCGCGACCACGATACCCGCGTCCAATAAACGCCGGATGCCAAATCCGTCTTGAGTATTAAATGTCTTGGTCTCTCGGCCCTTGTGGTCAAGCGCGAATTTGCCGTCCGTCATCACGCCATCGACATCGAGCACCAACAGCTCCAGCGCGGCCAGGCGTTTGCGCAAATCGGTGTCGATGATAGCCCGGTCGATCACATGACCCCCGCGCGGAGCAAGTCGTGAATATTCAGCGCGCCGAGGACTCGCGCATCCTCATCGACCACCGGCAGTGCCGAAATCGCATGGGAGTCCATGATGTGGACGGCCTCCGCAGCAAGGGCGCCTGTCTGTACCGATTGGCAGGGCGCGGTCATCACTGATTCGATCGACAGGCCGCGGATATCCTCATCATGGTCGAGGAGTCGGCGCAGATCACCGTCGGTGAACACGCCCATCAAACGGCGGTTAGCGTCACTAACGACGGTCATGCCGAGACCCTTGGCGCTCATTTCCAGCAGCGCGTTAGGCACGCTCGCGCCGACGTTCACCAACGGAATCTCGTCGCCCTCGTGCATGATGTCGTCCACGCGTAGCAAGAGTCGTTTACCCAAACTGCCGCCCGGGTGTGAACGTGCGAAATCCTCCGCTGTAAAGTCACGGCTGTCGAGTAGCGCGACCGCAAGGGCGTCACCGAGCGCAAGCGTTGCTGTGGTGCTCGCCGTGGGTGCCAGGTTAAGCGGACAGGCCTCCTCGGGCACGGCAACATCAAGGTGCACTGACGCCCGTCGCGCCAACGTCGATTTCGAGTTCCCTGTGATGCTGATCAGCGGCACGGAGAGCCGCGCGATCAACGGCAGGATTGTGACGATCTCTGCGGTTTCGCCCGAATACGAGATTGCCAGGACGACGTCGTCGGCTGTGATCATCCCGAGATCGCCGTGACTCGCTTCTCCGGGGTGTAAAAAAAACGCCGGGCTGCCCGTGCTTGCGAGTGTCGCCGCAAGTTTGCCCGCGACGTGCCCGGACTTGCCCATGCCGGTGACGACAATTCTACCGCGGCACGACAGGCACAACTGACAAGCCTCCTCGAAGGCTTCCCCGATTCTGTCCTTGAGACCTGCTACGGCAGCCGACTCGATATCGAGCACCCGCAATGCCTGTGCCCGCCGGGTGGTCGAATCAGGCGACATGCCCAAAGCTCCGCGCAAGCACGTAAACGTGGTAGCTGAAGAACGCGATCAACAACGCGGCCCCCTCGATCTGATTAATTCGACCCGCACCGCTGTAATTATAGGCCATCGCGAACAGCACCAGTGTTAAAGCGATCATCACGAAGAAGTGCAGCGACAGCACTTCCGGCGCGACACCGGTTGGCTGAATGACAATTGCGCATCCGATGACTGCCAGCAGGTTGAACATGTTGGAGCCGATGATGTTACCGATCGCGAGGCCCTGTTCGCCTTTGGTTGCCGAGATCAGGGATACCGCAAGCTCCGGCAGACTGGTGCCGATTGCCACCAGAGTGACCCCGATCACAAGGTCGCTGACACCGTAGCTGATGGCTATAGCGGTCGCGCCACGCACCAGTAATTCAGCACCGATGAGCAACACAACCAGTCCGAGCATGAACCAGCCGACAGCGACACGCATTTTCATGTCTTTGGGAATCTCGGCGTCGTACTCGGCCTCGATTGGGTCGTCTGCGTCTGAGCGGAATCCAATCCGAACGATCCAGTACATTACAACTACCAGTGCGATCAACATCACCAGGCCATCCGTGCGACTTAACTGAGCATCGAGTACCAGTGCAACCGTAAGTAATGTGACCGCCAGCAGAGCCGGCATCTCCTGCTGCAGTGTGCTTGATCGGACGGCAATGGGTTTGAGTATGGCGGTCGCCCCAAGCACCAAAGCAATGTTGGCGATGTTTGAGCCGACGGCGTTGCCAATCGCAAGGTCGGGTTGGCCTTTGAGCGCCGCCATAATCGATACAAGAATCTCAGGCGCGGAGGTGGCTATGCCGACGATCGTCAGGCCAATAAGTAATGTCGGTACGCCGAGGTTGCGCGCGATCGCGCCGGCGCCGATCACGAATCTATCGGCACCCCAAATGAGTGCCGCCAGTCCGACGACCACCATGCCGATGTTTGCCGCAAGTGACACGTGTTCTCTCTAGCCTCCAGAAATCGCCGCAGATTAAGCCCCGCGCTGGTCTGTTTCCGGCGCCGGGACCTGTCTCCTGCGGCGCGGAGCTAACGGCGAACTATACACCACTGTACCCAGGCGAGTCCGCTCGCGTTTTGGTGCCGGCAGTCAATGTAATACTATGCCGCCCTTCAGTGAGGACGGAGCAACCCGTGACACCCGATGAGATCTCCAGGCTGATCCAGCAGCATATAGCGGTCGAGCACGTAGAAGTGTTAAGCGATGACCATGTGCACTTTGAAGCTACCGTCGTAGCTGCAGCATTTGATGGCAAGCGCCAGGTGGCGCGACATCAGATGATCTACCAGGCTTTGGGTGACCACATGCGTGCCGACATTCATGCCTTGTCGATCAAAGCACTGACCCCGGCAGAGTTCGCGGGCGCGACCTGAGCGATGGACAAGCTGGCCATTACAGGGGGGCGCCCGCTGATCGGCGAGGTGACGATCTCCGGCGCCAAAAACGCGACGCTACCGATACTCGCAGCGACGTTGCTGGCGACTGAACCTGTTGCACTTGGCAACGTACCTCACCTCAGAGACGTCACAACGATGATTGCCCTGCTCCAGCGAATGGGCGCAGAGGCGACGCTTGAAGAGCACATGCGAATCAGCGTGAATGCGGGCGGTTCGATCAATCCCGTGGCGCCGTACGATCTGGTCAAGACGATGCGTGCCTCGGTATTGGTCCTGGGGCCACTTCTGGCGCGGTTCGGCCGTGCCGACGTGTCGCTCCCCGGTGGCTGCGCGATCGGTGCGCGGCCCGTAGATTTACACGTCGCTGGGATGCAAGCACTCGGTGCTGAAGTCTGGATTGAAAATGGCTACATCCGTGCGCGCGCAGATCAACTGCAAGGCGCACATTTCGTTTTCGATGTTGTCAGCGTCACGGGCACGGAGAACCTGATGATGGCGGCCACGTTGGCGCAGGGTGAAACTGTGCTGGAAAACGCTGCACGCGAGCCGGAGATCGAGGATCTCGCGGAGTTTCTGAATGCACTCGGCGCGAACATCGAAGGAGCAGGCACACCGACCCTGCGTATTCAGGGCGTGGATACGCTCCGTGGGGCCAGTTACAACATTTTGCCGGACCGAATTGAAACTGGTACGTATCTCGTGGCTGGCGCAATGACTGGCGGACGTGTCAGGACACTGAATGTCGCGCCCCGTCACCTTGAGGCGGTGCTCGGCAAGCTGTCGGACGCAGGCGCGGAAATCGAGACAGGCGACGATTGGATCTCATTGGACATGCGCGGCGGTCGGCCGAAAGCTGTCGATGTGCAAACCGCGCCGCATCCGGCATTCCCGACAGATATGCAGGCGCAATTTTGCGCCTTGAATGCTGTTGCCGAGGGCCAGGGATCGGTCACGGAAACGATTTTCGAAAACCGCTTCATGCATATTCCTGAGTTGCAACGGATGGGTGCGAAGTTTCAGGTTCGAGGGAATACTGTAATCTCGACGGGCGTAGGATCGCTGACTGCGGCACCGGTCATGGCAACCGATTTGCGGGCTTCGGCGGGCCTGGTATTGGCGGGACTGGTCGCGCGCGGGGAAACTGTCGTCGATCGCATTTACCATCTCGATCGAGGCTACGAACGAATCGAGGATAAGCTGCGCGGGCTGGGCGCTGAGGTGCGGCGGCTTACCTAAGGCGGACTTTCGGCATCGGCGCGATCACCAGCGACAGCGACCGTCTGCCACGGTGCGCCATTGCGGATCAGATCTAGAGATAGATTCTCGCCCGGTTGGAAACTTGCCACCGTGAGCAGCGCCTGTTGACCGGTTTGTACTCGCTTGCCATTTACGGAAACGAGTACATCGCCGCGACGCACGCCTGCGTTCCAGGCAGGTCCGTTCGGTACCACTTCGATCAGCATGACGCCGATGTCTGGCGGCAGTCCGACCTGCTGCCAGCCTTCGTCGGTAAGCGCCCCCATCGTCAATCCAAGCCAGCCGCGCGGGACCCGGCCGTCCCGTCGCAGCGCTTGCACCACACCGCTCACGAGGTTCGCGGGAATTGCGAAGCTGATGCCCTGAATATTCTCTTCACGCGACACCACGGCGGTATTGATGCCGATGAGCTCGCCCTGGGTATTGATCAACGCACCGCCGGAGTTGCCCGAGTTGATCGCTGCATCCGTTTGAATGTAATTCTCGAATGTAGTGAGGCGTAATGAGCCGCGGCCGGTAGCGCTGATGATTCCCTGGGTCACAGTTTGACTGAGGCCGTATGGGTTACCGATTGCGAGGACGACGTCGCCGATACGAACCTGGTCGGAGCGCCCGAGCTGGATTGCCTCCAGGTCGGGCAAATCGACCTTAAGTAAAGCGAGGTCAGTGTCGCTATCTTCTCCAACGAGGGTCGGCGTTGCGATACGCCCATCCGCGAGTTGCACACGGATTTCGCCTGCGTTTTGAATTACGTGGTAGTTGGTCACTATGAACCCGTCGGCATCAATTATGACGCCGGACCCGAGGTTGACCTGCTGAGTGGTGCGCAGCAGGCCGCTGTCGTCCACCCCGGTAACCAGACGGGTGGTGTAGACGTTCACAACCGCATTCGCGCTGGCGGCAACCGCATCGGCATACGAGGCAGGCGGTTGCCGGGTCGAACCCAGGCTGGACGGAAAGGCTTGGCGGAACAGGAATACGACGCAGGCGATTGCAAGGCCCGCAACGACGCAGCGTGAAATGAACAGGAAAGCCGACCGGAGATTTGAACTGGACATTTTTTCGACGAATACCTATATCGAGAAAAACGAACTGAATTGGTTAGACAAAACGCGATATCCGATGTATACAAATTTGCGACGCCACGAAATTTCAGTCGCTTAGGTAGGCAGCTGCGACGCCGTTACTGTATAGTTACCGGCTGACGAGTACCAGTTGCGCACGAACTTAGACGCGCAATCTGGTTTTGATCGTATTACGGGTAAGGTGATTCGCGCCCGCATTCGATCGCAAGCATCTTAGACAGCCGTTGCGTGCGCTTGAACCGCGCCACACAACGCAAAAGAGTGCCCGGAACATTTGTGATCCGGGGAGAGGCTAGAGAGCGCAATCAGGCGCAATAGAAACGGTCTCCAGCACTGAGCAGGTGCTGGTTAAGAATATTCGGAAGGATTTTCGGAGAGAACTGATGACGGACGCTGTAACGACGGATGGTGTGACAACCGACGAGGACCTGGACGAAAGCAGGCGTCGGTTTCTGGGTATTGCGACCGGCGCGACCGGCGCAGTGGCAGCCGGACTGCTCGCAGTACCATTTCTCGGATCGCTGAAGCCGAGCGCACGCGCGCAGGCTCTCGGTGCTCCGGTACAGATCAACATCGAGAGCTTGCAACCGGGGCAGGTGGCACGCGCCCAGTGGCGGGGTCGCACGGTCTACGTCGTGCGCCGCGATGAAGCGATGCTCGAGCGCGTGAAACAGATGGAGCCGCAACTGTCGGATCCCGAATCAAAGGCCTCCGATCAGCCAGAGTACGCTTTGAACGAGTTCCGCTCGGTCAAGCCGGAAGTGTTGGTCGTGTTCGGGCAGTGCACGCATCTTGGCTGTGCGCCAGCGCCACGTTTTGACGTGCAGCCAGCCGACCTCGGAAGCGAGTGGTTCGGTGGCTTTTTCTGCGCATGCCATGGCTCCAAGTTCGACATGGCAGGGCGTGTGCTGGCGGGCGTTCCCGCACCGAAAAACCTTGAAATTCCACCGTACCGCTTCGTTGGCGAGAGCGTCATCGAAGTCGGAACAGACACAGGAGCAGCGTAATGGCACGAGCAGAATCTGACCTGCGAGTCGGTCGCGAGAAAGGCGGCGTGATGGAGTGGATCAACAAACGATTCCCACTCGAGTCGCTGCTCAAAGAGCACATTACGGAGTACTACGCATCGAAGAACCTGAACATCTGGTACGTCTTCGGAGTGTTGTCGATGGTTGTGCTGGTTATCCAGCTCTTAACCGGCATATTCCTGACGATGAACTACAAGCCGAGCGCGGCGGAAGCGTTTGCATCGGTCGAGTACATCATGCGCGACGTCGACTACGGTTGGTTGATCCGCTACATGCACTCAACCGGGGCATCGGCCTTCTTCATCGTTGTGTATCTGCACATGTTCCGCGCAATGCTCTACGGCTCGTATCGCAAGCCGCGAGAGCTCATTTGGATCATCGGCATGCTGATTTTCATCGTTTTGATGGCCGAAGCATTTTTTGGCTATCTGTTGCCTTGGGGACAAATGTCTTACTGGGGAGCGCAGGTAATTGTCAGTTTGTTTGGCGCGATCCCGGGCCTCGGCGAGCCGCTCGTCGACTTCATCCGTGGCGACTACTCGATCTCCGACATCACGCTCAATCGCTTTTTCGCGCTGCACGTGATCGCGTTGCCTTTGGCTTTGATCATGTTGGTCGCAGTGCACATTCTTGCGTTGCATGAAGTGGGCTCAAACAACCCGGACGGCATCGAAATCAAAGAGAAGAAAGATGCGAACGGTGTACCGCTCGATGGAATCGCGTTCCATCCGTTCCATACATCCAAGGATTTGGTCGCAATCGTGGTTTTCATGGCCGCATTCTTTGGCGTCGTGTTTTTTGCGCCGGAAATGAACGGCTATTTCCTGGAGCATGCGAATTTCGATCCTGCGGATCGCCTGGTGACGCCGCAACACATTGCGCCGGTCTGGTACTTCACGCCGTTCTACGCGATCTTGCGAGCGGTGCCGAGCAAACTGTTCGGCGTGATCTTGATGGGCGCTGCTGTGGTGTTGCCTTTGTTCCTGCCGTGGCTCGACAAGTCGCCGGTGAAATCGATTCGGTACAAAGGAATGATCAGTCGTATTTCACTCGGTTTATTTGTTGTGGCGTTTGTCGCGCTGGGTTACCTCGGCTTGCAACCATCGACGGATCTTTACACTGCGCTCGCGCGGCTGTTTACGGGTATTTACTTCCTGTTTTTCATCCTGATGCCGTGGTGGTCGAAGATGGACAGCACCAAGCCGGTTCCAGAGAGGGTGGTATACCATGCCTAAGTTCGTACTCCGATTTACCGTGGCTGCGGTCGCGGCGCTGGCTCTACCCAGCGTTGGCTTTGCTGCCGGCGGTGACGTTCATTACGACGAGCCACACAACGACGTCAGCAATACGGCGTCCTTGCAGCGCGGCGCGCGAAATTTCATGAATTACTGCTCCGGCTGTCACAGCGCAAAGTATGTGCGCTACAACACGCTGGGAGACGGGTTAGGGCTGTCTGACGAGCAGTTGATTGAAAACCTGATGTTCAACGCGGATAAGACGCACGAAACCATCGACATATCGATGCGGCCGGATGACGCGAAGAACTGGTTCAACAAGGTGCCGCCGGATCTTTCGTTGATCGCGCGTTCGCGCGGAACTGACTACCTCTACACGTTCCTACGCGGCTACTATCAGGATGAGTCGACGCCGACGGGTTGGAACAACACAGTGCTGGCAGGCACCAGCATGCCGTACCCGCTGTGGGCCTTGGAAGGCATCAAGGTTCAGGTTCACCACGAAGAAGGTGAAGACCATGCTGAGGATTCGCATGGTGCGGATTCCAACGAAGGTCGCGAAGGATTTGAGTTTGTCACTGCGGGATCGTTGTCTGCAGAGGACTACGATCAGTTTGTTCGTGACATCGTCAACTACCTCGATTTTGTATCGGAGCCAGTGCAGCTTCAGCGCAAGACGATGGGCATATGGGTAATGGGTTTCCTCCTCGTGTTCTTCATTTTGTCCCTGATGCTCAAAAAAGAAATTTGGAAGCCGGTCAAATAAGTCCGTTTCCGGGTTAGAGTAAGGCGCCAGCGGTCCTTTCGGGGAGGGCCGCTGGCGTTCGTATAAGCGGCGTAGCCGCAATATAACAAGTTCAAAGACGGAGAATCATCCATGGCAGTCATGGCAAATCGTCGCTCAATCATGAGTCTGTTTTCACGCCCAACCTGCATTCACAGCCATCGCACACGTCTGGTGCTCGCTGAGAAAAGCATCAATATCGATATTGTGAATGTCGAGGGCAACGACTTGCCTGAAGATCTCATGGATTTGAATCCATATCACACGGTGCCGACGCTGGTCGATCGTGATCTCGTGCTCTACGACTCTCGCGTGATTATCGAGTATCTGGACGAGCGCTTTCCGCATCCACCGTTGATGCCGGTCGATCCTGTCACGCGTGCCCAGTTCCGACTCGCGTTGTTCCGCATTGAGAATGATTGGTACCAGCTCGCCGAGCAGATCGAGGAAGCTGCTGAGCGCAAGCAGGCGACACGTGCGAGAAAAATTCTGAAGGAGGGAGTTCTGGCGAGCGCCGAAGTGTTCGCAGCCAAGGACTTTTTCCTGGGGGATGAGTTCTCGTTGGTAGATGCCAGCGTGGCACCTTTGCTGTGGCGCCTGTCAAGTTACAACATCGATCTGGGCAAGGGCGGCGAGGCGATTGAGGCTTACATGGATCGGATGTTCGAACGTCCTTCGTTCAGAGCCAGCCTCACCGAACTCGAGCAGGAAATGCGACTGTAGGACGATTGTGGGGGATTCTGACGCCAAATCCGTCACTTCCAAGCGTCCTTACCTGTTGCGGGCGATGCACGAGTGGATGAGCGATAACGCTCAAACCCCGCACGTACTGGTCGATGCGTCGGTCCCGGATGTGGTGGTTCCGAGTGAGCATATCGACGACGGCAGAATCGTGTTGAACGTGAGCTATCGGGCAGTTCACAGCTTAAACATCGGAAACGATGTCCTCAGTTTTCGTGCGCAGTTTCAAGGTCGACCTTTTGACGTCAGTGTGCCGGTCCCTGCTGTGATCGGGATTTATGCGAAGGAGACTGGACAGGGTATGGTTTTTGCGGACTCCGATCCGACGGATGATGAGCCAGAGCCACCGCCTGACGGCCCCGACACGGATACCGACTCGACCCGCGCACACCTCAAAGTTGTTAAATAGTCAGGCACCACCAAACAGTCGCTGATCGATCCAGTCACACAAGCAATGGATAATCAGCAGGTGGACTTCCTGAATGCGGGCCGTGTTCGCATCGGGTACTCGAATTTCTACATCGCTTTCCTTCAACAGCCCGGCCATTTTGCCGCCGTCTCGCCCGGTGAGTGCTACGACGTGCGCTTGGCGAGCATGCGCGGCATCAATCGCGCGACAGACATTTTCGGAATTGCCGGAGGTTGAAATCGCGAGCAGCACATCACCCGGCTGCGCTAGCGCAGAGACCTGTTTCGAGAAGATCTCTTCGTATGCATAATCATTGGCGATCGACGTTAGTGTCGAGCTGTCGGTTGTCAGAGCCATGGCTGGCAAACCAGGCCGCTCCATTTCAAAGCGATTCAGCAGCTCGGACGAAAAATGCTGCGAATCTCCGGCCGAACCGCCGTTGCCGCAACTCAAAATCTTGCCATCACTCTTGAGCGTCGCGATCATGGTTTCCGCGCCCGTTAGAATCGCCGCCGGTAAGTCATCGAGCGCCTTTCGCTTAGCTTCGATACTTGCCTTAAAGTGGTCCTGAATTCGTTGCATGCCGGTCATACGTGCTCCTATCTGCGACCGCGAGTATAGCCTCTCTCGTGGCCAGGCTGGGCAACTCTCACCATGGGCGAAAAGCGTCGCGAAGCCATTGGACGTTCGGTGCTTCCGGATCTCCGTCCACTGCGACTACGTCGAATCGAATGGGGTGTGCCTGCAATTCAGGGTCGCATGAGATCAATCGTTGCGTCGCGCGAACTATCCGTTGGCGTTTCGACGGTGAAATCGACTCAAGCGCACCGACCAGGCTATTGTGGTTGCGATGGCGGACCTCAACAACGACGAGTGTGTTGTCCTCCCACATGATGAGGTCCAGTTCGCCGAATCGGCTGGTGAAGTTTCGAGCAAGTGGCTCCAGTCCTTTGGCTTCCAGAAAGCGGGCGACATCCTGCTCAACTCTGTATCCCAGCCGTTGCCGTTCCGATGGCACTATTCCGGATCGATCGCCGCAATGGGTGATGGGAAGATGTCGTCGGGTCTATCGCGCCCAACACGTCGCTGCACTGACACCGGTCGGCCTCTTTCGAAGCGTGCCCAACCCGGCTGTCGTGTGACATTGCCGATATCGTCTACCTGCAGCAGTCCGGTTGCCCCTTCGATACCCGTCAATGGGACATTGTTGGCGTAAATGGACAAGCTGATCGCTAGTGCATCGTGCCCCAGTGCAAACAAGCGCGGTTGGCGACGAACGTTAATCAGGCTGTCATCGATTTCAGCGAGTGGTGTCGGTCGCCCTTGCATTTGATCGAGCAGCCACGGGATTTCCGTAAATTCGACGCCGTTGAGATCGTTGACGGGTTCTGTGTTGCCTGGATCATTAACAGACGAGGTCGCAATTACGGGGATATCACCTGAATAATGGAAGCGCAGTTGCGGTTTGAGTTCGCTTGCGTTGCCAGCGTTGGCGCCAAGGAAAATGACGTCGATGTCGGCACGTCGTCGAGGTTCGAACTGCAGCGGCGCGCCAATCAGGTCTCGCAGCCTGCGCCAGCGAGCGACGCTGTCGGTAAGCAACATGAGCCGTTCGATCTCATCACTGTGATCCGTCGATTCGGGCACAAAAATCTCGTAGTTCAGAACGGCGCCGCCGAGTGCGCTGAACTGCTCATTGAACGCCTGAAGCAGGCGCTCCCCACGTGAACCCGCTGGCAGCAGGGCGACCGCTCTTCTATGACCCTGTTCGAAGGCCTGTCTTGCCGCGGCGCGCGCCTCATCCTCGGGCGCGAGGCCGAACGCGTAAATGTCCGCCGAATAGGTTTCGGTCACTGTGGGGTAATTCAAAAGCAAGGTCGGCACACGTCGACCGGAATAGCTCGCGAGCGCGTCGACTGAGGACCGCAACACCGGGCCGATGACCAAATCTGCACCGTCCGCAATCGCTTGCTCATACGCGACGACCGGCTCGACTTCCGTGACGTCGTAGACGCGCACGGTCGGTGCTGTCAGTGCGCCCGCAAACCGATCGGCGTAGTGCGCAAGAACGCCATCGCGAATCGTGCCGCCGAAGCTGCTGGCGCGACCGCTGAGTGGCAGAAGCAATGCGATCTGTCGCGGCTCGGTGCCGAGCGCCAGCGTGTCGTTGCGTCCGCCGAGAATCGACCGCAGCGCCGGGTGCCCCGGATAACGGCGCTGCCAGCTGACAAGGCCACGCGAGGACTCGAAGGCTTCGGAGTCGGGCTGAAGATTCGCCGTGTTCGCCAACAAACCGAGAGCGAGCCAGCCTGCGACGTCCTGATCGCTGACCTCGGAGAGTCCCAGCTGCATCTTTTCAGGGTCGGCAGTCAGAAGCCCATCCCAGATGCGTTGATCGTTCCGAGCAATCTCGACTTCGCTTCCGAGCCACAGCTCGCGGCGCACGAGTAGTGTGACAGCAGCCGCTGGGTCGTCGTCCAGGAACGCGATTTGTCCGCGGATCGCATCGGCTCGGGCTCGCTGCTCAACGGTAAACCGCTGCGTATCTGCGCTTTCGAGCGCCTGCGATGCTGCCGCGCTATCGGCATTAAGCGCGGCCAGTGCGGCTTTGCTGAGCGCAAGGTCATTGGCGCTACTCGAATCGGCTGGTTCGGCGATTTGGTTCAGTGCTGCCTCAGCTCGAACCACATCGCCGTCCTCCAACCACGCCTCAATCGCGCGCAGTAGATAGGCGTCGCGCTGGGTACCCTGGCTGCCATTGGCCAGCGCCATCCAGCCGGCCGCAGCGGCGTCGAAATCGCCTGCCTCGAAAAGCCGTTGTGCGCGTGCCGCGCTGTAGTCGGTGCCGAGATCGCCGGGGAGACTCTGACAGCCGGCGAACAGCGATATTGTTGCTAGTGCGATGGCCCTTCCGATCGCGTTTGCGCGCCATCGTGAGGTTCTGTCAGGTATGGTGTGTGCCATGAAAATACCTAGTTCAGTCGTCGGCGTTAATGGCCGAAGTATACCGCGACGCCGACTCGGCCAGGTGGTAGATCCCAATGAGTGAGAGTGGGCGCCTTTCGATCGTCGCCACGCCAATCGGCAACCTGGGGGATGCATCGAGTCGTATGCAAGACGTGTTGTCCAGTGTTGATGTGATTCTTGCTGAGGATAGTCGTCGGACGGGTCGCTTGCTGTCGCAATTCGGTGTGAATGCCAAACTAATGGCATTCCACGAACATAACGAGCGCGAATTGACCGACCGAATGCTGGTTCGGCTGCTCGAGGGCTCACACCTCGCTCTGGTCTCCGACGCCGGGACCCCGACCATTAGCGACCCGGGTTTCCGACTGATTCGTGAAGCGCACGCTGCATCGATTCGGGTTGAGGCTGTCCCAGGTCCGAGCGCGGTCATCGCTGCCTTGAGCGTGTCGGGTTTGCCTACTGATCGGTTTTGTTTCGAGGGTTTTTTGCCGAACAAGTCGGCAGCCCGAATTGCGAGACTTCGAGCCCTTGAGGGTGAGACTCGAACCTTGATTTTCTTTGAGTCAGTGCATCGGATCGTGAGCTGCGTTGAGGACTGTATCGAGGTGTTCGGGGCGACGCGGATTGGATGTATAGCGCGCGAGTTGACCAAGAAGCACGAGCAGGTTCGGCGCGGCGACTTGGGTCAGCTAAAACAGCTTATCGACACGGGTGAGATTGTTGCCAAGGGCGAGTTTGTGGTGCTGATCGGTGGCGCTGCTGAGGCGGCAGCGAGATCAGAAATCGATCCGCTTGTCTTGGTGCGTTCGCTTGCCGCGCAAGGCGTCGCAACCAAGGTCGCGGCGAAGGCGGTCGCGGAAGCGACGGGTGCATCGCGCAACGAACTCTATCGAGTCGCGATCAACAGCGCCGACTAGCTTGCTCCATCGGCAGCGTTTGCCTATGGTGCACGCGGGAGTCGGCCGGGTGATCGCTGCGCAGTGCGTGGAGGAAAGTCCGGGCTCCATCGGACAGGACGCCAGGTAACGCCTGGGGGGCGCGAGCCCACGGAAAGTGCCACAGAAAAGATACCGCCACTGAAGTGGTAAGGGTGAAATGGTGCGGTAAGAGCGCACCGCGGCGCTGGTAACAGTGCTGGCAGGGTAAACCCCGTCCGGAGCAAGACCAAATAGGGAAGCAGCTACGTCGGTGCCGAACGTGCTTCCGGGTAGGTCGCTACAGTGGGTCGGCGACGACTCACGCAGATGAATGATCGCCCTCGACAGAACCCGGCTTACAGGCCGGCTCCCAACCACCTTGCGCAAGCCTCCCACTTTTCTACCCCCACAGTGACGAGTCGCCAAACCGCGACGCGCAGCTCACCCGCGGGTTAGCTATCGAGCGTAACGCTCTGATATTTCGTTCGTTCTGAATGCTCGACAACTCCATTTGGGTGTCGGAAACGTACCCTAAGTGCCTGTCTTTTATGGATTAATCACGTTTTGGTGTTGACGCAAAAAACACCCCTACATATAGTGTCGAGAAGTGGGGGGAAGTGGGAAATTTTGGGTTTTCTCAACGGTTAAAGCATGTTTCGCGGTGCCACCAAAGTCACATTGGATGCCAAAGGCAGACTCGCAATTCCGACCCGATACCGGGAGCGGATTGCTGCGCGCTGTGCAAACCAATTGATCGCAACTGTTGATCGGGACTATTGCCTCCTTATTTACCCCTTGCCTGATTGGGAGGATATCGAACGCAAGCTCGAACGTCTCCCCAGCTTGCAAAAGCAGGCGCGTCGGTTGCAGCGACTGATGATCGGTCACGCAAGCGAGATGGAGCTGGACGGCCACGGTCGTGTGCTGATGCCGAAAGAGCTGCGTGAGTTCGCCGGCATCGAGAAGCGCGCCATGCTCGTGGGGCAGGGCCGCAAATTTGAACTTTGGGATGAGGCGCGTTGGCTGGAACGGCGAGACGAGTGGCTTGCCGACGACGACGATGCGCTGGAGCTATCCGCCGAACTGGAAACTCTGTCCCTCTGATGGCCGCGCACGAACCAGTAATGCTCGACCAGGTAATCGATAGTCTGGCCGTGCGTGCCGACGGTTGTTACGTCGACGCGACCTTCGGACGTGGTGGTCATAGCGGTGCGCTGCTGTCACGGCTCGGCGATCAGGGTCGTCTGATTGCCTTTGATCGCGATGCTGATGCGGTTGAGTCCGCTACTCGCAGGTACGAGCAAGACTCTCGATTCACAATCGTGCATCGCGCATTCAGTGCGATGGTCGAGGTGCTGTCGGAACTGGGTTTGCTCGGACAGGTCGATGGCCTGATGTTCGATCTCGGTGTGTCTTCGCCCCAGTTGGACGAGTCGGATCGCGGGTTCAGTTTTCTTCGCGACGGCCCGCTGGATATGCGCATGAATCGTGCGCACGGTGAGACGGCTGCGGAGTACCTTGCTCGGGTCAGCGAGTCGGAGCTGCGCACCGTGATTTCAAGATACGGCGAAGAGCGACTTGCAAACAAGATTGCGCGTGCGATCGTCGCGGCCAGAGCAGAAGCGCCACTGGAGCGCACGGTGCAATTGGCATCGGTTATCGAGAGCGCGGTGCCGGCGCGCGTGCGCGAACGAAGTCGAATTCACCCGGCGACGCGTACCTTTCAAGCGATTCGTATCGAGATCAACGAGGAGCTGCGCGAGTTGGATGCGGCGTTGGCGACGGTGCTCGAAGTGCTAAAGGTGGGTGGGCGAGTCGCGTTCCTGACATTTCATTCGCTCGAAGATCGGCCGGTCAAGCGCTTCTTGCGTAACGTCGCTGCGGAAGATCCGGTTTATCGCGGTCTGCCCGACATGCCCGAGTCCGCGAAACCCCGGTTGCGGATCGTCGGGAAACCACTCGTTGCGAACGACGAAGAGCTGGAGCGAAACCCGCGCGCACGGTCTGCCCGCCTGAGGGTTGGGGAGCGGTTGCGATGAGTTCGATTCGCGCTTTCCCGGTACGCCGAGGATTGACTCTGTCGATGGCCTTGCTGCTCGCGCTGGTTGTCTCAGCGATCGCATTGGTCTACACGCGTCACCAGTCTCGACAGTTGTTCATTGAGTTGCAGGAGCTCTCGCGACAACGGGACGCGCTGAATATCCAATATCAGTCGCTTCAGCTGGAGCAGGGTGCGCACGCGGCCTACAACCGGCTGGAGGAGCGTGCACCCGACGAGCTTGGTCTGCATGCGCCCAGCCCGCAAGAGGTTTACCTGATCGGCAGTGATGGTCGTTATTGGTTCACCGGGCTCGCGCCGATGACCGAAGCGTTGGCAGAGCAATTGGCAGCTACGGAAGCCCAGACCTCGACCTCCCAAGAGGGCGATCAATGAAGCGCCGGGCAGAGCAGCGCCAGCTCGCGCAACGACGGTACCGAGTGCGGAACCTCGTGCTAATCGGGGTGTTCTGTGTGTGCGCGTTGGTGACCATTGGGCGCAGCGCATACCTGCAGGTAGTCGACCGGGAATTCCTGTTGCGCGAAGCCGATGCGCGACATGTGAAAAAGCGCACCATCGCATCCCATCGGGGGTCCATCACCGACCGCAACGGCGAGCCGTTGGCAATTTCGTCGCCGGTCGACAGCGTTTGGGTTGCGCCGGAAAAGTTGTTGCCTGAGGTCGATGCGATACCGCAGCTCGCGAGGATCATCGGTCGTGACCACGGGCAAATCCTGAAATCATTGAATCGGAACATCGGCAAGGAGTTCCTGTGGTTGCACCGCCACGCGATGCCGGCACAAGTCGCTGCGATCAGCGATTTGGCTTTGCCCGGGGTGAACGTGCGCCGCGAGTATCGACGCTTTTTCCCGGCGGGCGAAGTGACCAGTCACTTGGTGGGTCTTACCGATATTGACGACGCCGGTCAGGAGGGACTGGAGCTTGCGCACAATCACGCGTTGGCCGGTGAGGCTGGTGCAAAGTTAGTGTTGCAGGATCGTCTGGGTCGTGCCGTTGACGATGTGCGCAGCATCGCGCCTGTCCGCCACGGTGTGGATTTGGTCACAAGCATCGACTTGAGAATTCAGTATTTCGCGTATCGCGAATTGACGCGTGCGATGGAGATCCACGACGCGCAAGCGGGTTCGGTGGTCGTCCTGGACATCCAAACGGGCGAAGTACTCGCGATTGTGAATCGGCCAGGTTACAACCCGAACAACCGGGCGCAGTATTCGGGTGAACGGTCACGTAACCGCGCGATCACCGATATCTACGATCCGGGATCCAGCATCAAGCCGATCACGCTCGCGGCGGCGCTCGAAGCCGGGGTGATCGACACCGACAGCATCATCGATACCGGCAACGGTTCCATTCAGGTGGGTATCAAGGAGATCAAAGATCATCACGCCTTGGGTGCCATCAATCTCGAGACGCTGCTGGCGCGATCGAGCAATGTGGCGACCACGATGGTGGGTATGCGAATGGAGTCCGAACAGTTCTGGGAAACGTTGACCCGGTTCGGTTTTGGTTCACTGACCGCCAGTGGTTTTCCCGGGGAGTCGCAAGGGCTGCTGCCGCACTTCCGCGACTGGCAAAAAATCTCCCAGGCGACGATCAGCTACGGCTACGGTTTGTCGGTCACGCCATTGCAGTTGGCCCGTGCCTACGCGGCGCTTGGGAACGGCGGGGTGTTGATGCCCGTATCGCTGTTGCGTGTCGATTCACCACCACCGGGCACGCGAGCAGTTTCGGAGCCCGTAGCAAATCATGTAGTCAGTTTGATGGAACGTGTGGTCCAGGCAGGCGGAACCGGTACGCGCGCGGCCATACCCGGCTATCGTGTTGCTGGCAAGACGGGAACGGCCTGGAAGTACAGCGGCAATGGCGATTACAACGAAGAAAAGTACCTGTCATTTTTCGCGGGTCTCGTGCCTGCATCCAACCCGCGACTGGCAGCGGTTGTGGTCATCGATGAGCCCAGTAAGAAAGAGTTCTACGGCGGCGACGTAGCGGCACCGGTTTTTTCTGCCGTGATGGGTGAGGCGCTTCGCACACTCGCGATCGCTCCGGATGCCGCGCCTGGACTAATGGCCGGGCTGCACGACGAGGTGCAACCGTGATGGCGCTGCATTCAGACCGTCTGGCGACGCTATCGCGACTTCTGGAAGGTCTGGCGAGTGCGCCGGAATTACCGATCACGGACCTCGTGCGTGACAGCCGTCGAGTGACACCGGGTAGTGTGTTTCTGGCACTCTCGGGTCAGTCGCAGCATGCGATCACGTATGCGGCCCAAGCCGTCGCGCAGGGCGCGGTCGCGGTTGTCACGGATCTTGCGGAAAGTGATTCGCGCGTGCGCGCCGTTCGCGATGTTCCCGTAATTTCGATTCCGGAAAGAGAAGGTCTGGACGGCGTGATCGGGTCGCGTTTTTTTGGTGCACCAACCGCCTCTATGGATGTCGTCGCGGTGACCGGAACCAATGGCAAGAGCAGTGTCTCGTGGTTGATTGGCCAGGCGATGGCGGTTTTGGGTCGTCGGCCGGCCCTGATGGGTACCCTCGGCTGGGGTGCGCTTGGGTCGCTGAGTGCGAGTCAACTGACGACACCGGATGCGCTGACTTTGCAAAGACAGGCGGCGCAGTTGTGCGACGAGGGTTGCGATGTTCTTGCGCTGGAAGCATCGTCACATGCACTCGACCAGGCGCGTCTCAGTGGGACCAATCTCGACGTCGCCGTGTTCACCAATCTGACGCGAGATCATCTCGATTATCACGGTTCGATGACGGAGTACTTCGAAGCGAAAGCGCGTCTTTTTGATCTGCCAGGGCTGAAGCATCGTGTTGTCGCGGTTGACGACGAGTGGGGCGTGAAGCTCGGACAGCGCTACCCGGATGCTTGGCTCGTTGGTGCGCCAGAAAATGCCGTCCGGGCACGGTCGGTTCAGGTGATCGATGTGCAGTATGCGACCGACGGCGTTGAGCTGCAGGTTGAAACGCCGTTAGGCACTGCGACGCTGCGAAGTGCGCTTATCGGGCCGTTCAATGTTCAAAACCTCGCGCTGACATTAGCGGCGCTCTTGTCGATGGGTGTGCCGTTGGAGCGTGCCGTGGATGCCGTTGGTGCGGCGCCTGCACCACCCGGTCGATTGGAGCGGGTGAGCGAGCTTGCGCCAACCGTGATTGTCGACTACGCCCACACGCCAGCGGCGCTGACTGCGGCCATCGACGCGCTGCTTCCACACACGCAAGGCAAGCTGTGGTGTGTGTTCGGATGTGGTGGCGATCGCGATCGTGGCAAGCGTCCGGCCATGGCCGCAGCCGCGAGTGTCGCAGATCGATTGGTGTTGACCAGCGACAATCCGCGCAGCGAATCACCGGCCGCGATTATTGAGGAGATACTGACCGGAGTTGGCGACGTTGCACATGACATCGTTGAAGACCGCGCGGAAGCGATTGCGTTCGCGGTTCGCGAGGCTCGAGAACATGACACCGTTTTGGTTGCCGGTAAGGGGCACGAGCAATTTCAGGTGATCGGTAGCCGGGTTCGCGACTTCGATGATCGTGTGGTCGCCAGACTGTGCCTGGACCAACGAGCGGGGTCGCCGCAATGAATTGGTCTTTGGGTGACATTGCCGATGTGTTGGGACTGCGTACGGATAGTGCCGCACAGGTCTGCACGGGGGTGTCGATCGACTCCCGAACGATTCATGAAGGTGAATTATTTGTTGCGATCAGTGGCCCGAATTTTGATGGCACTGACTATATCGAGGCGGCGCGCCAAAGCGGTGCAACGGCCGCGCTGACTACGCGTCAGGTGGACAGTTCGTTACCGCAGTTGATCGTCGGCGACACCCTGCAAGCGCTCCACCAATTGGCGATCGCATGGCGCCGAAAGTTTGCCGCGTTGACGACCATTGGCATTACCGGGAGTAACGGCAAAACCACAATGCGCTCATTAGTGCAGGCGTTGTGTGGCGCGGATACGCACGCGACCCGCGGCAATCTGAACAATCATCTTGGCGTGCCATTGGTGGTTTTTGGTCTCGGTCCGGAGCATCGCTATGCAGTGATCGAAATGGGCGCCAACCACATCGGTGAGATCGCGGTGCTGGCGGCATTAGCGAAGCCGACTATCGGCATCGTCACGAATGCGGGTCCGGCGCATCTGGAAGGATTTGGTTCTCTCGACGGAGTCGCTCAGGGCAAAGGTGAGATGTTCGAGGCGCTGGACGCCGACTCAACGGCGGTTATCAATCGCGACGATCGCTACTTTGATTATTGGCTGGGGCGTGCTGAGCCCGCCGAGGTCATCACCTTTGGCAGTACCAGTTCCGCAGATGTTTGGTATAGCGACTATCGGCCGGTCGACGGCGGCGGGCAATTTGCGCTGCACCATGCGGAGCAAACGTTCGACGTTCGTTTGCAACTGGAAGGCGAGCATAACGCGATGAATTGCGCGGCGGCGTGCGCAGCCGGATTGGCCGCAGGTCTGGAGTGGTCAACATTTGCGACACGCTTGGCCTCGGTAGTGCCGGTCGATGGTCGTCTGCATCGCGTGTCGCTGCATTCGGACGTCGAAGTTATCGATGACAGTTACAACGCGAACCCTGCGTCCATGCGAGCTGCGATCGAGTCGTTGGTTGCAGGTGCATCGCAGCCCTGGGCTGTTCTGGGTGACATGTTGGAACTCGGTGATGGCGCTGTCGAGGAACATCGAGCGCTCGGTGCGTTTTGTCGCGAGGCCGGCGTTCAGCGTCTGTTCGCTTTTGGAACATTCTCTGCTGCGCTCTGCGATGGTTTCGGCGCCGATAGCGAGGCCTTCGAGGACATGAGCGAGCTCAACGCCTCGTTGCTCAAAGCGTTGGTGCCTGATGTGACAATCGGCGTCAAAGGTTCGCGCAGCACACGCATGGAGCGTGTCGTTGAATTTCTCAGGGAGCAGTTCTGACATGCTGTTGTGGATCGCGAAGTACCTCACGCAGTTCGAGAGCGGCTTCAACGTTTTCAGCTACCTCACCATGCGGGCGATTCTGGGTGCGCTGACTGCGCTTGTGATCTCATTTGTCGTCGGACCTATGATGATCAATCGTCTTGCATTGAAGCAGATCGGTCAGACCGTTAGGGATGACGGGCCGCAATCGCATCTGCAAAAGGCCGGCACTCCGACCATGGGTGGCGCTTTGATCTTGACGGCGATCGCCATCAGCACGCTGCTCTGGGGTGATCTCGCCAACCGGTTCGTATGGGTGGTGGTGCTGGTTACGCTCGCGTTCGGTGCGATTGGTTTCTACGACGATTGGAAAAAACTAGTACTAAAAGACAGTGCGGGTCTCGCCGGTCGATACAAGCTCATGTGGCAAACGGTGTTTGGATTGATCGCCGCGATCGTGTTGTTCCAAACCGCGACCAGTCCGGTTGAGAGTCAGCTGATCATCCCGTTTTTTAAAAACTTTGTGTTGCCTCTCGGCGCACTGCAAGTCGCGTTTGCCACGTTCATGATCGTCGGTTTCAGCAATGCGGTGAATCTCACCGATGGATTGGACGGACTGGCGATCATGCCTGCCGTGCTGGTTGGCGGCGCGCTCGGCGTATTCGCTTACGTTGCAGGCAACGTCAACTTTTCCGAATACCTCGGCGTGCCCTACGTCGCCGGTGCTGGTGAGGTTCTTGTTTTCTGCGCGGCAATCGCCGGCGCCGGGTTGGGGTTTTTGTGGTTCAACACCTATCCGGCGCAAGTGTTCATGGGTGATGTAGGGGCGCTCGCTCTCGGCGCCGCCTTAGGCGTAATCGCCGTGATCGTTCGTCAGGAGCTGGTGCTTGTCATCATGGGTGGGGTGTTCGTTGTCGAGACACTCTCGGTCATCATTCAGGTCGCATCGTTCAAGATCACCGGTAAGCGTGTATTCCGCATGGCGCCGCTGCATCACCACTACGAGTTGAAGGGTTGGCCCGAACCGAAAGTGATTGTTCGATTCTGGATCATCACAGTGATTCTTGTGCTCGTTGGCCTTGCGAGTTTGAAAATCCGATGAACGCACTTCGCAACGCCACAGATGATCAAACTCTGGTGCTGGGTGCCGGCGCGACGGGGATGTCAGTCGCCCGGTGGTTGCGCCGTCACGGACGCAGTGCCGTGTTCGCCGATACGCGCAGTCATGTTGACGTGGAGGGTATCCGTCAGGCGCTGCCGGAGGTGGATATCATTACAGACGCCGGACCGGACGTGTTGGATGGAAAATCTCAGATCATCGTGTCGCCTGGCATTGCCGATCATGAACCGCTGGTCGCTGCCGGCAAGGCGCTGGGAATTCCGATGTATTCCGACATCGCCATTTTTGCCCGCGAGGCGGCGGCACCGATCGTCGCCGTTACCGGCACTAATGGAAAGAGTACGGTCGTCAGTCTGCTGGCGCATATGTGTCGCCAAGCCGATATGAACTTCGCGGCTGGCGGTAACCTCGGTACGCCGGCACTCGATCTGCCCGCGCTTGCCGAAGACGGTGTTTATCTGCTCGAGTTGTCGAGTTTTCAATTGGCGCGTACACCGAATCTCGAATTGCAATGTGCGTGCGTGCTCAACATCGAGCCCGACCACCTGGATTGGCATGGTGACTACGATGCATATCGGGATGCAAAGCTGTCGATTTATCGAAACTGCGGCTATGCCGTGACGCCAGCAGACATGAACTGGCCGGACGACGGTATCGATCCGGACGCTGTGCGCGTGAGTTTTGGAGTGACCGAGCCATCTGATCGTCGCGGTGTCGGCGTGGTTGAGGCCGGTGGGCAGCGTTTCTGGTGTTCAGGTGGCGAGCGCGTGCTCGCGATCGATGAGGCGGCGTTAGTTGGCGAGCACAACGTCCTGAATGTGGCGGCCGCTTTGGCGATTGGTACCAGTATCGATCTGCCGTTGTCGGCGATGATCGCTGCGATTCGCAGCTTTCCCGGGCTGGATCATCGGCATCAGTTTGTCGCGGAGCGCGATGGAGTCCGTTACGTCGACGACTCGAAAGCGACAAATTGTGCCGCGGCGCTGGCATCGGCTGCAGCGGTCGCTGGCCCGGTCGTCCTGCTTGCCGGAGGCCTGGGTAAAGGCGAGGACTACGATGCGTTTGTTGCTGCGCTGTCGGACAACGTGGTCCATGTTGTCGTCTACGGTGCGCTTTCCGAAACGCTGCAGCGTGCGTTGCACAATCACGCGCGAGCTCACACATCGGCTGAGTCTCTGGAGTCTGCTGTCCACTCAGCACGACTGATCGCTTCGCCCGGCAACACGGTTTTGCTCGCGCCTGCAGCGGCGAGTCAGGACGCCTACGCGAATTTCATCGAACGCGGTCGCCATTTTCGGGCTGTAGTAGAGGCGTTGACACCATGAGTCGCGCGCAGACCTCGACCCTGAATATTGCATTGCCCATCAAGGCGCTGACCCCATTCCACTGGGACGTGCGTTTGATGGTGCTCGTGCTGTTGCTGCTCGCTACAGGTCTTGTGGTTTTGACGTCCGCATCGCTCGGAGTGTCTGCCGACGACTATGGAAATTCGTTCTTCTATCTAAATCGACAATTGCAGGCGCTGCTGGTCGCTGGCATCGGTTTTGCGTTTATGCTCGCTGTCCCGAGCGACACCTGGCTAAAGCTCAGTCCTCTGCTGCTGCTATTCGCCATTGCGTTGCTGGCCCTGGTGCTGATCCCGGGGGTCGGAACGAAGGTCAACGGTGGGCTGCGTTGGGTGAGCCTCGCCGGCATTCGCGTACAGGTTTCGGAACCTGCGCGGCTCGCGTTAATTTTCTACATCGCGGGCTATGCCGTGCGTCAACAGCAAGCGTTGGAAACCACGTTTCTTGGTCTTGCCAAGCCAATCGTTGTGTTGACGATCGCAGGTGGACTGCTCTTGGCCGAGCCAGACCTGGGTGCCGCCACGGTTCTGATGGCGACTGCGATGATTCTGTTGTTTTGCGCGGGTGCACGTCTTCGTGACTTCGCCGTGTTCGTTGTGCTTGCGGTTGGCGCTTTCCTGGCGCTTGCGCTGACCAGCGACTATCGGTTGCGCCGTCTGACTGCGTTTCGTGACCCGTGGGCAGATCCATTCAACGACTCCTTTCAGTTGACGCAATCGCTCATCGCAATCGGTCGCGGGGAGTGGTTCGGCGTGGGTCTTGGCAATGGTGTGCAGAAACTGTTTTACCTGCCCGAAGCGCACACCGACTTCGTGTTTGCCGTGTTCGCTGAAGAGTTTGGATTATTGGGCGTGGTCGTGCTGTCGATTTTGATCCTGATGATGATCCTCAGAATTCTGAGGATCGCGAAGGACGCCGCACAAGCGGAGCGATGGTTTGTGGCTTATGCGGTGCTTGGCATTGGCGTTTGGCTCGGTTTGCAGTCGTTTATCAACCTCGGCGTCAACCTCGGTCTTTTGCCCACGAAGGGTTTGACACTACCGCTGGTCAGCTACGGGCGAAGCAGCATTATCGTTGTGCTCGCGGCACTGGGTTTTGTTTTTCGAGTTCATCACGAAAACCGTTGCGCGGCGCTTGCGCCGAAACCACGCAAGCGGAGGCGCAAATGACTCGGCTGCCGGTTTTGATCATGGCGGGTGGCACAGGTGGTCACGTGTATCCAGCACTTGCCATCGCCGATGCCCTGCTGTCGCGTGGACAGCCGGTGATTTGGCTTGGTACGCAGCATGGGCTCGAATCGCGGATCGTAGTTGAGCAGGGAATTCCGATCGAGTGGCTTCATGTCAGTGGTTTGCGCCGCCGCGGTTTGGTTGGGTGGTTGGTTGCGCCGTTCAAGGTCGGTTTGGCCGTTCTGCGCGCCTTGCGGATCATCCGACGCGTGCGACCCCGACTCGTGTTGGGCATGGGCGGCTACGTTAGCGGTCCCGGTGGCGTCGCGGCGCGACTGTCACGCACGCCGCTCGTCATCCATGAACAGAACGCGGCCGCCGGTTTGACCAACCGATTGTTGTCGCGTATCGCGACACGCTCCTTGCAGGCATTTGCCGGCGCTCTTCCGGGTGCGCAACTGGTCGGAAACCCGGTGCGGGCGGCCATTCGAGACATCGCACCCCCTGAGGTGCGGTTCGAGGGTCGCGAGGGTGCATTGCGGCTACTCGTCGTTGGTGGGAGCCAGGGCGCGCTCGCACTGAACCGTTGTGTGGCGCAGGCCGTCAATCTGCTGATCGAGCGCGGCCTCGACTTCGACATTCGCCATCAGGCCGGTCCTGCGACCCTCGAGGTTGCGCAGGACAGCTACGCCAAACTGCAGATTCGCTCAGAAGTCACGGCGTACATTGAAGATATGGCCGACGCATTGTCCTGGGCGGACCTTATCGTGTGTCGCGCTGGTGCTCTGACTGTCAGCGAGGTGATCAATGTCGGTTTGGGTGCGGTGTTCGTGCCACTACCGAACGCCGTTGATGATCACCAGACACGCAATGCTCAGTCATTGGTTGCGGCCGATGCGGCGCTGTGCGTGCAACAGGCGGATCTGGACGCAACGACCTTGATGGCGGCGATCGCGGATCTCGGTTTATCTCGCGAGCAGCTTCTGGAGCGAGCACGCAACGCGCGAGCTTTGCGCGGCGCCGATGCGGTTGCTCGGGTGATTAGCGAATGTGCGGACGTACTGAGCGATCCGACGCTGGAGGTGACCGCGTGAACCTCCGAATGCGGAAAATTCACTGCATTCATTTCGTGGGTATCGGCGGTGCTGGTATGTGCGGGATCGCGGAAGTGCTGTTGACGCAAGGCTACGAGGTGCAAGGGTCTGATTTGTCGGCCTCGTCGGCGACCACACGACTCTCGGAACTCGGTGCGACGATTCTCATCGGGCATGCCGCGAGCAACCTCGGGGAGGCGGATGTCGTTGTCAGCTCCACGGCGGTGCCGGACGACAACGAAGAGATAGTCGCCGCGCATGAGCGTCGTATTCCGGTGGTTGCCCGAGCGGAAATGCTGGGTGAGCTGATGCGCTTTTCTCGCAGGTCCGTCGCGGTCGCAGGCACGCATGGCAAGACAACAACGACGAGTTTGGTCGCTGCGGTGTTGGCCGAGTCGGGTGCGGATCCGACTTACATTATCGGTGGTCGCCTGAAAGGAGCCGATCGGAATGCTCGACTCGGTGAGAGTCAGTACCTTGTCGCCGAGGCAGATGAGAGCGATGCGTCGTTTCACCATTTGCAGCCACTCGCGGCGGTCGTGACCAACATCGATGCCGACCACCTCAGCACGTACGACCATGACTTGAAGCGTTTGCACGAGGCCTTCATCGAGTTCTTGCACAACTTACCGTTTTACGGTGTGGCCGTATTGTGCATCGATGACGCCGGCGTGCGTTCCATTCGCTCAGAGGTGCCACGCTCTCAGCTCACTTATGGACTGAGCGACGATGCGGATGTCCGCGCAACAAATATAGAAATGGACGGTCACCAATCGTCGTTCACAGTACTGCGTGCCGACCGGGAAGAACTAAAAGTCACGCTGAATTTGCCGGGACTGCACAACGTGCGAAACGCGCTGGCAGCCATCGCTGTCGCGACGGACTTTGATGTACCGGATGCCGCGATAGCAACAGCACTGAACCGTTTCTCGGGCATCGATCGCCGGTTTCAACAGCTTGGAACCATTGATTTGGAGGGCGGTGATGCGTTGCTGATCGACGACTACGGTCACCACCCGACAGAGTTGGCGGCGACGATAGAGGCAGCTCGAGCAGGTTGGCCCGAACGCCGTCTCGTGTTGGTGTTCCAGCCGCATCGCTATACACGAACGCGTGATCTACTTGACGATTTTGCGCAGGTTCTGAGCGCTGTCGATGTGCTGGTTCTGCTGGAAGTTTATTCGGCCGGTGAGACACCGATCGCGAATGCGGATGGTCGAGCGGTCGCTCGTGCAGTGCGCAGTCGCGGTGGGGTTGAACCGGTGTTCGTTGAGGATGCCGAGGCGCTGCCCGAAACGGTGACCCGTTTGCTGGGCGCCGGCGATCTGTTGTTGACGATGGGTGCCGGCAACGTCGGCGCTTTGGCCAGCGCCTTGCCTGACCAATTGCGCACGGCTCTGAACTCCAGGAGGCAGGCATGAGCGGCGTCATGGAACAGAGCCTCCGCGACGCATTGCAAGAACGCTTTGGCGGACGCGTAAAAATGGACGAACCGATGGCCAAACACACGACATGGCGTGTCGGAGGCCCAGCTGAAGTCTTTTTTGAGCCTGAAACCGAGCAGGATCTGGTCGCGTTGATGTCTTTGCTGTCAGAGGCAACACCCATCCACTGGGTTGGTCTAGGCAGTAACCTACTCGTGCGCGATGGTGGCGTCGCTGGCGTCGTCATTACCAGTCGCAAGATGCAGCGAATCAGTGAGCGCGAGGGCGAGTATCAGGCCTATGCGAGTGCCAGTCTGCCGTGCGCGACTCTGGCTCGTAGTCTCGTGCGATGGGGAATGGGTCCATCCGAGTTTTTCGCTGGCATCCCTGGCTCTTTCGGCGGCGCGCTGACGATGAATGCTGGCGCACATGGCACCGAGACATGGGACGCGGTCACGCGCGTCCGTGTCATCGATCGCAGTGGCGAGATTCGCGTGCGCGATGCCGGGACGTTCGATGTTGGCTACCGAAGTGTTGTGGGTCTTGAGGGTGGATGGTTCATCGGGGCCCATTTGCACTTTGATGAGTCCTACGAGCCGAGTCTGGAGCGACTGCGTGAGTTGCAGGCGCGGCGTCATGCGACGCAACCCATCGGTTTGCCCAGTTGTGGTTCGGTTTTCGCGAATCCAGCAGGTGATCATAGCGCACGGCTTATCGAAGCGACCGGTCTGAAGGGGTTCCGGTTAGGTGGCGCCGAGGTGTCGCCGAAGCATGCAAATTTCATTATCAATACTGGCGACGCCAGTGCATCGGATATCGAGTCGCTAATCGACCACGTCGCAACTGAGGTCGCACAGCAGCATGGCGTTCAGCTGCGCCATGAAGTCCGTTTTCTCGGCGAGGTGGTGTCATGACGCCGGTGACTGATCGTTACGGTCGGGTCGCCGTGCTGTACGGGGGGCGATCCGGGGAGCGCGCCGTGTCGCTGGACAGCGGTGCGGCGGTGCTTGCCGCGCTCCAAACCGCTGGCTTGGATGCCATACCGTTTGACCCCGCCGAACGAGAACTCGGCGAGCTGCGCGGCGAGGGGGTCCATCGCGTTTGGAACGCGCTGCACGGCGGTGCCGGCGAGGACGGAACGCTACAAGGCGCATTGGCGATGCTTGAGTTGCCAGTGACCGGTAGCGGGGTCTTGGCCAGCGCGTTGGCCATGGACAAGGAGCGCAGCAAAGCCGTGCTGCGCGCGCGCGGTGTGAATACAGTGGGTGGCCACGCGGTGCGACGCGGGGCCGCGCTGCCATCCGACGTGCAATACCCCGTTTTCGTCAAACCGGCGAGTGGCGGCTCAAGCCTCGGCGCGCGCCCGGTGACGGAATCATCCGCGTTGACCGATGCGCTCGCGGCGGCACATGCACTGGATGACGTCGCACTGATCGAGCCGCTCTTGCCGGGTCCGGAATACACGGTGGGTATTCTGGGTCGAAGCGCCTTGCCGGCCATTCGAATCGATGCCGGAAACGTTTTCTACGACTACGACGCGAAGTACGAGTCCGAAGCGACAAAGTTCACCTGCCCGGCGTTCACTTCTGACAATGAACTCGCCCAGCGACTCGCTGCGCAGAGTCTTGCAGCGTTTGGCGCGCTCGGTTGCAGCGGTTGGGGGCGCGTTGATTTCATGCTGGATGGCGATGGCACGCCCTGCGTTCTGGAAGTGAATACCGTGCCCGGCATGACCACACATAGCCTTGTTCCTCATGCAGCGCGCGTGGCGGGGATCGACTTCGAATCGTTGTGTCTTGCGATTCTCGATACGAGTTTCTCCGGAGGGGCGCACTGATGGCACGGCAAGCAAAACGACAGAAGCGGCGTAAGCCAGCACCGCGTGCCGTATTGAAGATGTCACGAATCCTCGCTCGACGTCTATTGACAGTATTTACGACTGTCACGGTTATGGCGGCCGTTGCATTGGTCCTCGGTGTGTCGCTGGATCGGCCGATCGAGGAAATTACCGTCGACGCGCCATTCAATCGTGTGACGACATCGCAGATCAGCGAAGCCGTTGGCAGCATGAACGAAACCGGATTCCTGAGTGTTGATCTCTCGGCGATGCGGGCGCGTATTGAGGCATTGGAATGGGTCGACAAAGCCAGCGTACGACGCGTCTGGCCGGATCGGTTGTACATCGCAATCACCGAGCAGATGCCGGCTGCCCGTTGGGGCGAACACGGACTGTTGAACGTACGCGGCGAGTTGTTCGTGCAGCACGCGCGACACGAATTCGCCGAGCTGCCGCGGTTATCTGGACCTGACTCGCGCGTGACCGAGGTTGCGTCGAAGTATCTGGCGTTGAATGGCCCGACGATCGAGGCGGGTCTCGGCGGTCTGAAGGCGCTTCGACTGGAGGAGCGTGGGTCCTGGCACCTGATTTTGCACAACGGTATCGAAGTTCGTTTGGGTCGTCGCGATGTCGAAGCCCGAGTCGATCGTTTCCTGAACTCGGTGACACCTTTACTCGTGCGCAAGGCAGATCAAATCCGCTACGTCGATATGCGCTACACCAACGGTTTTGCAATTGGGTGGTCGTCAGAGCAGTTCAAGCAACAAGCACTGGTTGAGGCGTCAGCGATGGCGCGCGAATCAACGGAGAGGCGTTAGATGTCACGCAAGTCGGAACAGAATCTGATTGTTGGTCTTGATATTGGTACGTCCAAGGTCGTCGCGATCGTTGGAGAAGTGGCTGACGATGGCACGATCGAAGTGATTGGTATCGGCAGTCACCCATCGCGTGGCCTGAAGAAAGGCGTTGTCGTCAATATCGAGTCCACAGTGCATTCGATTCAGCGGGCTGTTGAGGAGGCCGAACTTATGGCCGGATGTGAAATCGCATCCGTCTACACAGGGATCGCCGGCAGCCATATTCGCAGTTTGAATTCGCATGGCATCGTCGCGATTAGTGACAAGGAAGTGAGCCAGGTTGATGTCAATCAGGTCATCGATGCGGCGAAGGCAGTGGCGATTCCTGCAGATCAAAAAATTCTTCATATCCTTCCTCAGGAATTCATCATCGATAACCAGGAAGGCATCCGCGAACCGGTGGGAATGTCGGGTGTGCGCCTTGAGGCGAAAGTCCACATGGTGACCGGCGCGGAGAGTGCAGCGCAGAACATCGTCAAGTGCGTGCAGCGTTGCGGACTTGAGGTCGATGGCATCGTCCTTGAGCAACTGGCATCGAGCTATTCGGTCTTGACTGAAGACGAAAAAGAGCTGGGCTCGTGCATCGTCGATATCGGCGGCGGTACCACCGACATTTCTGTGTTCCTCGGCGGCGCGATTCAGCATACGGCGGTGATACCGATCGCTGGCGATCAGGTCACCAACGACATCGCCGTTTCGATGCGAACGCCCACACAGTATGCCGAGGAGATCAAGATCAAGTACGCATGCGCGTTGTCGCAGCTCGCGAATGCGGACGAGACGATCGAGGTGCCGAGCGTTGGTGATCGACCACCACGGCGTCTTGCACGACAAACCCTGGCGGAAGTTGTGGAGCCTCGATACGAGGAGCTGTTCACGTTGATCCGTGACGAGCTCCGACGCAGTGGATTCGAGGAGTTGATTGCTGCCGGGCTCGTGATTACCGGCGGCAGCGCGAAGATGGAAGGCGCGGTCGAGCTTGCAGAGGAAGTCTTCCATATGCCGGTCCGTCTCGGCGTTCCACAGCACGTGAGCGGTTTGTCGGACGTTGTTAGAAACCCGATCCACGCGACCGGTGTGGGTTTGCTGCTGTACGGCAACGAGAACCTCCAACAAGCGGAGTTGGCAGGTCCTGTGAGCGGCAAGCTCGGCGAAATTTTGGCGCGTATGAAGAGTTGGTTCAGTGGCGGTTGGTGACATGACCGACCGTGCAGGTATTGGCAGGCACAGGCCTGATGAAGTGTTGATTTTGAGTTGTCATAAAGACAGAGGTGAGCGAAATGTTTGAATTGATGGATGCACACAGCCAAACGGCGGTGATCAAGGTGATCGGTGTGGGCGGCGGCGGCGGCAACGCGGTCTCGTACATGGTCGATTCGGGAATTGAAGGCGTGGATTTTGTTTGCGCGAATACCGACGCACAGGCGTTGAAAAACGTTCAAGTCCGAACCGGGATTCAGATCGGCTGCAATATCACGAAGGGGCTGGGCGCTGGCGCCAACCCTGAGGTGGGTCGTCAGGCCGCGATGGAGGATCGTGATCGTATCCAGGAAGTGATCGAAGGTGCGGACATGTTGTTCATCACGGCCGGCATGGGCGGTGGCACCGGCACCGGGGCGGCACCTGTTGTCGCCCAGGTTGCCAAGGAAATGGGTATCTTGACGGTTGCGGTCGTCACCAAGCCTTTCTCGATGGAAGGTGTGAAACGCGCGAGCATCGCGGACCAAGGGATTGCCGAACTGGGTAAATACGTCGATTCGCTGATTACGATTCCAAACGAGAAACTGTTGTCAGTGCTTGGCGCACAAACCACCTTGCTGGATGCTTTCGGGTCAGCGAATGAAGTCTTGCAGGGAGCGGTCCAAGGGATCGCAGAACTCATCACGCGTCCCGGGTTGATCAACGTGGACTTTGCGGATGTTCGCACTGTTATGGCGGAGATGGGCATGGCGATGATGGGCTCTGGCACGGCATCCGGCGAAGATCGCGCGCGCGAGGCTGCTGAGAAGGCGGTGTCGAGCCCGTTGCTGGAAGACATTAACCTCGCCGGGGCGAATGGCATTCTTGTGAATGTGACCGCTGGTATGGATTTGTCGATCGGCGAATTCCAGGAGGTTGGAGAAACCATCAAGGCGTTCGCCTCCGACGAGGCTACCGTAGTGGTCGGGACCGTAATCGATCCCGATATGAGCAACAGCATCCGCGTCACGGTGGTTGCGACGGGTCTCGGTCAAGGTCAGGTGCAAAAAGCGCCGATGCGGGTCGTGCGTCGCGAGCCGCAAGCCGCGGTCGCGTCGCCGAGCGAGCAGCCGGCAGCCAGTGCCGCACCGAGCGCACCCGATTACAACGAGTTCGACAAACCGGCAGTGGGTCGCAGCAAGGCGAAAAGGGCTGTTGGTGACGGGTTCGGCGATGGCATGTTGCAGGAGGATCTTCTGGACATTCCGGCGTTCCTGCGACGTCAGGCCGACTGAACCTCGGTAATCCCATCGGGTCGCAGTCGCTCACCGCTGCGGCCCGATGGCCTCGGCCAGATGCTATCGTCATCACACGCTCGTGCGATGTCGCGGAACAGTGACGCAGATTTGTTGACGTTTGCTTGCGTTCTGTGACAATTTCATTACTATCTGAGCTCAACCTATTGATTTTGCAGGGTGAAGTTAGGTTCCGCGTTGCTTGGGCGCACGCTCGGAACTTGGCGAAAATGCAACAGTCAAAGAGCGAAAGAATCTTGAAAGGATTCCCTGGACGGGGGGCTTACTGCACCAGGATGGTGCGGTAATTTTGTGTAAACAAAGACTTGCGATCAGTCAGATCGGTTTTTTTACCTGTCTGACATTAACGTGCAAGTGCCGAAGAGGCGTGTGGTAATGCTGCGACAACGAACACTCAAGACAACAATCCGAGCAACCGGCGTCGGTTTGCATACGGGTGACAAGGTATTGATGACCTTGCGCCCAGCGGCAGTGAATACCGGAATCGTGTTTCGCCGGACCGATCTGGCGGAGCCAGTGGATATCCCTGCCGACGGCCGTCGGGTGCGCGAGACTATGCTCGGAACCAACCTGTTTGAAGGCGAGCACAAAGTCGGCACGGTCGAACACCTTTTGTCAGCGGTCTGCGCGCTCGGCGTCGACAACTTGTACGTGGACGTGACAGCACCCGAAGTGCCGATCATGGACGGTAGCGCTGCACCCTTTGTCTTTCTGATTCAGTCGGCTGGCATTGAAGAGCAGGAAGCGCCGAAAAAGTTGATCCGTATCAAACGCAAGATTCGCGTCGAAGACGGCGACAAATGGGCTGAATTGAAGCCTTACGACGGCTTTCGCATCAACTTCGGAATCTCCTTCAACCACCCGGTGATCAACAAACAGCGACAACAGATCAGTCTCGATTTGTCTTCGAGTGCTTTTCTGCGCGACGTCAGCCGTGCAAGGACCTTCGGTTTCATGCGCGACATTGAAGCGTTGCGGGAGCTGGGTTTGACGCTGGGGGGCAGCATGGACAACGCCATCGTCCTGGATGATTACCGAATCCTTAACGAGGACGGCCTCCGGTATGAGGACGAATTCGTCAAGCACAAAGTGCTGGACGCCGTAGGCGATCTCTATCTGCTCGGGCACAGCCTCATCGGCGAATACTCGGCCTACAAGTCAGGTCACGACCTGAACAATCGTCTGGTTCGCGCGATCTTGGAAGACGCGTCGTGCTATGACATCGCGACATTCGACGTCGCCGACCATGCACCGGTGAGTTATCCGTCACCTGCGTTCGCCTGAGGGCGGACACGCACCTTACATCGCGCGGCTCGGACGCCGTGGCGACGCGCCGCACTGAGCATGTCATCAGTGTGGTAGCGGAATCTGGCGCCGATAGCACTGCTGTCGGTCAGAATGATCAGGGTTTGATCATCCGTACATGAAGCACTATGCATCGCGGGCTGCAGACTTTCTGGCAAAGCTCTGCGCACGGCATCGGACAAATCGGCCATCTGGCGCGCGCGCCGGGTCAACTTGGCGAGGTCTCCGGCGTCTTTGTTGAGCAGGTCTTTGAGGTGACGAGTTGTCATTCGATCAAATTTGTGTGACGTAAGTCGCAGACTTGATTGAGGATGCTATCACTTTGAGACGAGGTCGGTGGTTTGCCTAAAGTTCGAGCGGCATAGTTCGTTATCGAGGCAAGGCACTGCATTACGGCAGTTTTTTTGGTACAACAACGAGCGTTTTCGCTCCAGGCACTTCAAGCACATCCATGAACGTAGTTATTTTCAGCAACGGGTCCCGCGGACCGAAACAGTTTCGCCTGACCTCGTTCGGATTCGTTGCTGCAAGCTGCGCTGTGCTCGCCATCACAGCACTGGTTGTGTTCGCGGGTGGTTACAGTCTGGCGCTTCACCATTCCGGCGCTGTCGACCAGGAAGAGATGCAGAATCTTCGCTCGGACTTGCTGGCGCAGCACCAGGAACTGCAGGACGCAAAGCGCGATGCGCAGGACACGCTCGATGCATTGGCTATCCGAATTGGTCAGATGAACGCACATGTGGTGCGATTGGATGCGCTTGGCCAACGACTGACCGAAATGGCCGGACTTGAGGGCGGTGAGTTCGACTTCGAGTCTGTACCACCGATCGGTGGACCGGAAGATACCGAAATTCTGAAAGATATGGATGAGACTTCGCTGGTCACACAGCTGTCGACGCTGGGTGTGCAGATGGAAGATCGCGCCAAACAGCTCGGGGTTTTGGAGAGCATGTTGCTGACCCGCAGTCTGGGCGAGCAAATCATGCCGCGCGGCCGACCGGTAGTCGATGGTTGGATCTCATCGCACTATGGCACGCGTACCGACCCATTCACAGGAAAACAGGCTCGCCATAAAGGCGTGGATATCGCGGCGCGTGCGGGGGCGGAAATTCGCGCTGTGGCGTCAGGTGTCGTGACGTACTCGGGCAATAGATACGGCTACGGCATGATGGTCGAGCTCGATCATGGTGATGGGTACGTCACCCGCTATGCGCACAATGCCGAGAACCACGTGAGTGTCGGTGACGAAGTCTCCAAAGGGCAGGTCATCGCCCTGATGGGCGCAACCGGTCGGGCAACTGGCCCGAACCTGCACTTCGAAGTCGTAAAAGACGGAAAAAATCAGAATCCCGTGCCGTACATTCGCGGCAAGACTCCCTGAACCCAGACCACTTTTTGCTGTCTGAAACCCTTGAAACTCTCGCACTAGCGCCAATCTCCCAACGAACGATGCAGAACAGGCATTGGTGCGAACCGCGCTTGCGCCTAGAATAGGCATCCCACATGTGAAGGAGCCCATAAGGCCGTGTTTTCGCGCATTTTTGGCAGCCGCAACCAGCGCCTCGTCAAGTCCTATCAAAAAGTCGTCAACCGCATCAACGGTAAAGCCGACGAACTCAAACAACTGACGACGGCTCAGCTTCGCGAGCGCAGCGAGAGCCTGCGCAGCCGCGCTAAAGACGGAGAATCGCTGGACGACCTGCTACCGGACGCTTTTGCGCTGGTGCGGGAGTCGGCGGATCGGACACTGGGCATGCGTCACTACGACGTCCAGATGATCGGTGCGATGGTGCTGCACAACGGTGACATCAGCGAGATGCGGACCGGGGAAGGCAAGACCCTGATGGCGACGCTCGCGGCCTATTTGAATGCGCTTGGTGGTGCGGGCGTTCATATCGTAACTGTCAACGAGTATCTGGCAGCGCGCGATGCGGAATGGATGCGTCCGGTGTACGAGCTGCTCGGCCTGAGTGTCGCGGTGGTGCGCAGCGGCATGCCCACCGAGGAAAAGCGCGCGGCTTATGGTGCTGATATCACCTACGCAACGAACAACGAGCTTGGGTTCGATTATCTGCGAGACAACCTGGCTTACCGGTTGGAAGATCGGGTCCAGCGCGAGTTGAACTTCGCTATTGTCGACGAGGTCGACTCGATCTTGATTGACGAGGCACGAACGCCCCTGATCATCTCCGGGCCTTCCGAGCAGCGTACCGATCTCTATGAGCGCATCAACCGCCTGGTACCGAAGCTGAAATTGCAGGAAGTTGAGGAGCAACTGCCCGACAAACTCGGTCTGAAAGGGCCTGTTGAGGAACTTTCCGACGACGCGCGCGGGGATTTCACCGTTGATCGCAAGTCACGCCAGGCCTACATGACCGAACAAGGTCATGAACGTGCTGAGCAGCTTATGACGGAAGCGGGTCTGATCGGCGCGGGCGAAAGTCTGTACGATGCGGCCAATATTAAGTTGATGCATCACCTGACGGCTGCGATTCGAGCGCACCACCTGTATCAACGCGATGTGGAGTACATCGTACAAAACGATGAGATTGTCATCGTTGACGAGTTCACCGGTCGAACCATGCCGGGTCGACGTTGGTCGGACGGTTTGCACCAGGCGGTCGAGGCGAAAGAGGGCGTACTCGTCAAAGCCGAAAACCAGACGGTCGCGTCGATCACGTTCCAGAATTTCTTCCGCCTGTACAACAAGCTTTCCGGTATGACCGGAACGGCCGACACAGAAGCATTCGAGTTTCAGCAAATCTACGGACTCGAAGTGGTGGTGATTCCAACCCATCGGCCGATGGTCCGTGACGACCGTCCGGATCTCGTATTCCTGACTGAGAAAGACAAATTCGACGCGATTGTTGAGGATATCGAGGAGTGCCGAGAGCGTAATCAGCCGGCGCTTGTTGGAACGACGTCGATCGAAATGTCTGAACTGTTGAGTCGCGCTCTGAAGACCAAGGGCATCAAACACGAAGTGTTGAATGCCAAACAGCACGAACGCGAGGCTGGCATTGTCGCTCAGGCGGGAAGACCGGGCGCGGTCACAATTGCAACGAACATGGCCGGTCGCGGTACAGACATCGTGCTCGGTGGGAGTCTGGAAACCGAGCTCGAGGCCTTGGGCGAGGACGCGCCGGAATCCGAACGCGAGGCATTGCGTGAGGACTGGCGAAAACGACACGACGCAGTGTTGGAATCCGGCGGACTGCACATTGTCGGCACTGAGCGCCATGAGTCGCGTCGTATCGACAATCAGTTGCGCGGACGTTCAGGTCGTCAGGGCGACCCTGGCTCCAGTCGCTTCTTCCTGTCGATGGAAGACAAACTGATGCGAATCTTTGGCGATCCTGATCGAACCAAAGCTCTGTTGCAGCGCGTCGGTATGCGCGAGGGCGAAGCCATCGAGAGTTCATTACTCACACGCCAGATCGCGAATGCACAGCGCAAGGTTGAAGGTCATAACTTCGATATCCGCAAGAATCTCCTTGAGTACGATGACGTGGCCAATGAGCAGCGCAAGGTCATCTACCACCAGCGCTCCGAGTTGATGGCTGCCGACGAGATCGGTGAATCGGTGAAGGAAATTCGTGCTGAAGTCATCGATCATGTGATCGATGAGTTTATCCCGCCGAACAGTATTGAAGAGCAGTGGGATCCCGCGGGTTTGCAGCAAACCCTGGCAGCGGAGTTCGGCACGCCCGCCGATGTGCAGTCTTGGTTACGGCAAGATAGCTCGTTGAATGCCGAGGGCATTCGCGAACGCGTTCACAAAGTCGTTGAAGAGACGTTCGATGCGCGTGAAAAGGAGATCGGTTCTGAGATGTTGCGCCAACTGGAGAAGGCGGTGATGTTGCAGCAGCTCGACTTCGATTGGAAAGAACATCTGGCATCGCTGGATTATCTGCGTCAGGGCATCGGACTACGCGGCTACGGGCAAAAAAATCCGAAGCAGGAATACAAGCGCGAAGCATTCGAGATGTTCGCCGCGATGCTCGATACGGTGAAGCGTGAGGCGATCTCGAAAATCGCTCGTATGCGAATTCGTAGCGAGGAGGAAATCGAGAAACTGGAACAGCAACGTCGCGATGCCGAAGCGCTGAAATTCCAGCATGCCTCTGCGCCAGGGTTGGGCGGTGCGCAACCGCAGGCCCGGAGTGCTGAACCGTCCGCTGCGGAGACTTTCCGTCGCGACCAACCGAAAGTGGGCCGCAATCAACCTTGCCCGTGCGGTTCGGGTAAAAAGTATAAGCACTGCCATGGAGCACTGTCCTGACTGACGACAGCGTGGGCCTGCGGTTGCATGTTGTGGCGGGCGTTTTGCAGCGTGACGGTCAAGTGCTGATCGCACGCCGGCCGGAAGGTAAGCACGGCGCCGGCTACTGGGAGTTTCCTGGCGGCAAGGTAGAACCCGGAGAGTGTTTGTCCACTGCATTGCGCCGAGAGCTTTTCGAGGAACTAGGTATTCAAATCGGTGCGACCCAGCCTTTGTCCGTTGTTCATCACGACTACGCAGAACGGTCGGTCAAACTGAATTTTCAACGTGTTCTGGATTGGCATGGGACGCCAAGACCACTTGAGTCGCAAGAGATTCGTTGGGTGGCGTTGGACGCGCTTGATGCGATCGAGTTCTTGCCGGCGAACCGCGATGTTGTGCAGAGTCTAAAGCGCGTTGAGTGCTAACAGATGAACAGCCGAAACGAAACGTTGTCGGTCGTTTGACTCGGTCGATGGTCCACATCTCGCCAGACCATAAAGCGGATCGTGAACCGTTGTGGGCTCCCACTGACTTCCGGAAACAAACCATCTGCGCTTGCTAGTTGGACACGCAACATCCGGCACTTTGAGTCTTTCGCGATGACGTGCTGGTACATCCCGGATTCCGCGACGCAATCCAACGGTGCGGGGCTTTGTCGAATCAACCACATGATGTGTTTGACAGCCCCACACAGCGGGCGCAGATCCGTCAGCCACGTATCGATGTCTTCGCGACGTGCTTCATAAGGTCGCCGTAGCCAGTGACTAAACACGGGCAGATCAAATTCACAGGTGCCGCCGGGAATCGCACTTCTGTGTTTGATCGCACTCAAGAACTCACTATCGCGTAACGGTTGGAGATAATGCGAGCCGATAGTCGCGACGGAATTGCGAACGCGCGTGACCTCGTCGATCGTCGTCTGCAGTCGACTGCGATCAACATCCGGGTTCCGTGCAAAAGTCTCAAGCTGGTCGATTTGACGCTCAAGTTCCTTCAGGATTTCGCTGCGCGCATCACCTCGCGTCAGGATCGCGATGATTTCCAGCAGTCCGTCAATGGCTTTTCGCGATGCTGTGTCGGAGTTGTCCGCAACGTGGTATTCCGTTTGCCGATACAGGAACTCGAGGCGCAGAAACGTCCGCATCCGCTCGTTGAGCGGTTGTTCGTAGGTAGCAATCGCCGTGTTGCGTTGCTGTCCGGTTTGTTCTGCGGCAGAGACCATGAATTCGCTTAGACCCGTTGCTCTCTCTATTTTGCGCTCGACTGAGTAGCCAGCGCAAATGAAGGCGTTTCACCGATGCTTATTTAGCGTCGGTGCCTGACGACAGTTGGTCATAAAACCGATGCAGCGCATCGCAGCGTGTCTGAAGCTCAGATAGGCTTGCACTGTTGTTGACCACATCATCTGCGATTGTGAGACGCGAATCGCGACTCGCTTGGGCGGCAAGCATCGACAGGGCGAGTTGTGGCGAGATGCCGTCGCGCGCAAGCAGACGCCGCATTTGGAGCCCGGCGTCGCAGTCGACCACCAGGACACGATCCATGACCTGCCGCAAGCGACTGCCGGTCAGCAGTGGCACCACGACAACGGTGTAGTTACCGTCAGCTTCGGCGATACCGCGCATCACCTCTGCCCCGATCAGAGGGTGAGTGATCGACTCGAGACCCTTTCTCGCCGACGGATCCTGAAACACGTATTCGCGCAGTGCAGCGCGATCGAGGGCGCCATCTGGCAGCAGAAACTGATCGCCGAATTTGGCGATGATTTGTTGTAATCCGTCGCTTCCGGGTGCCACCACGTCCCGTGCAATGACGTCCGTGTCGACAATGCTCGCGCCGAGCGCCGCGAGCATTGTTGAGACCTGCGTTTTACCGCTGGCTATTCCGCCGGTTAATCCAACTGTGAGCATGCATGTATCGTCTCACAAACCCAACAATCGCTGGTAGACGGCTTGCAACGGTTGACCGCCGACGAGAATGATCCATCCGGCAGCCGCTAGCCACTGGCCGAACGGCATAGGTTGCCCCCGTTCCTGACGACGCAACAGCATTTGAACGACGGCAAACACCGTACCGGTCGCTGCGGCAATCAGGACCAGCATCGGCAAAATTTGCCAGCCTAGCCATGCGCCCAGCGCAGCCAATAGCTTGAAGTCCCCGTAGCCCATGCCTTCCTTACCAGTCAGCAAGCGAAAGCATTGATAAACGGTCCACAATGACAGGTAGCCCGCGAGCGCGCCGACAATTGCGGTGTTGGGCGGAATGAATAGCATCTCGGCGGGTTGCGGTGAAAACAGCGATAGCGTGAGTCCAATCCAGAGCAGAGGCAGCGTCATGATGTCCGGGAGGATCTGGTGATCGATATCGATTGCTGACAGTGGAATCAGATACCAGGTCAACAAAATGCCCGCCAGCGCTTCCCAACCTGGCCCAAACCGCCAAGCGACAATCGCGGTCGCAACGCCGGTCAGGAGTTCGACGGCAGGGTAGCGAGCGCTAATCGGTGCGTGGCAGTTACTGCATTTCCCGCGAAGGACCAGCCACGATATGACGGGAATATTCTCAAGCGCGGTGATTTTGTGCCCGCAGTGTGGGCACGCGGAATCCGGCTTGGCGAGATTGTATGTTTTCGGTACCGCATCACCGACGTCAATAGGCGTGCCTTTCTGTTCGGCGAGTTCCGCAAGCTCGGACGTCCAGTCGCGCTCGAGCATCACTGGTAGTCGGTGGATCACTACATTTAGAAAACTGCCGACGACGAGACCAAAAAGCAGCGCGCTCGTTACAAACAGCCACGCTGGCATGGCGAACAGGACGTCCATCGTTTCGTTGCGCGTCTAGTGCTGAGTCGAATAGTGGGGTGCGTTAGACGACCGCACCCATCTTGAAGATCGGCAAGTACATAGCGACAACCAGGCCGCCGACGAGAACGCCGAGAATTGCCATGATTAACGGTTCAATCAAGCTCGACATATTATCCACTGCGTTGTCGACATCTTCTTCGTAGAAGTCAGCGACCTTCGCTGACATCTCATCAAGCTGACCCGACTCCTCTCCCACAGCGATCATTTGGATCACCATGTTGGGGAACAGATCTGTGTTCTCCATCGCCATCTGCAAACGCTGGCCGGTGGCCACTTCATCCCGCATTGCCATCACGCCGTTTTCGTAAACGATGTTGCCGGTCGCGCCGGCGACAGATTCCAGCGCCTCCACGAGCGGAACACCGGCCGAGAACATCGTCGACAATGTACGGGCATAGCGAGCAATCGCCGACTTCTCAAGGATTGGGCCAACAACCGGCAGCTTGAGTGCAATCTTGTCGAGATTCTCACGCATCTTCTTGGAGCGTTTTTTGAAATAGAAGAACGTAAAGCCGCCACCAATCAAGCCGGCCAGCAGGATCCAGCCCTTGTTTCGGACAAAGTAGGATAAATCTACGACCATTCTCGTAAACGTCGGCAAGTCTGCGCCGAAGCCTTGGAACAGATCTTCGAACGACGGAATCACGAAAATCAGCAAAATCGTGGTCACCACAACCGCGACCACCAATACTGCGGCGGGGTAGGTCAGTGCCTTTTTGATTTTTTTCTTGATCGCTTCGGTCTTTTCTTTGTAGGTCGCGATCTTGTCCAGCAGCGTTTCGAGCGCACCTGCCTGCTCTCCGGCGTCGACGAGGTTCACGAACAAATCGTCGAAGTACAGAGGATGTTTGGCCAGTGCTTCTTTCAGCGAGCTGCCGCCTTCGACGCTTGCCTTGATATCAAGAATCAGCTTTTGCATCGCCTTGTTTTCGTGGCCGTTGCCGACGATATCGAAGGCCTGAACCAGTGGGATACCGGCGACCATCATAGTTGCGAGTTGGCGCGAGAAAATCGCGATGTCACCCGTCGTGATTTTTTCTGCGCCGGCGAACAGCGTGGACTGTTTTCGAATTTTGTTTGGGACGACGCCCTGGCGTCGCAATGACGCACGTACTTCGGCCTCACTCGTTGCGGTCTGTTTGCCTTTAACGCGCTGGCCTCGGCTGTCAACGCCTTCCCAGGTATATGGTGCTTCTTTGGTTGCTGCTGCCATCGTTTGTTCCTCGCAACGATCAGTCGACCGTTACACGATTGATTTCTTCAAGGCTGGTATGCCCGTCCATGACTTTTTGCAAGGCGGCGCGACGGAGATCCCAGACGCCTTCTTTCTCAGCTTGTCCGGCGATCTGCATTGCGTTTCCGCCTTCCATAATGATTCGGCCCATGTCCTCGCTGACTTCCATTACCTGAAAGATGCCGACACGGCCTTTGTATCCTTCGTTGCACGCTTTGCAGCCGACCGGGCCGTAGATGGTAACGCCGGCATCGAGCATTTCTTCCGTGAACCCTTCCTTGAGTAGGGCTTCCCGGGGAATGTCACGCTCTTCCTTGCATTTCTCGCATAGCCGGCGCGCGAGGCGCTGTGCAATGATGAGACTGACTGACGTCGCGATTGCGTAAGGTTTTACGCCCATGTCGACGAGTCGAGTCAGCGTTTTGGGGGCGTCGTTCGTATGTAACGTGGACAACACCAAGTGACCCGTCTGCGCCGCTTTGATCGCGATCTCTGCCGTCTCAAGATCACGAATCTCACCGACCATGATGATGTCCGGATCTTGTCGCAGGAACGCTTTCAGGGCTGAAGCAAACGTCAGACCAACCTTCGGGTTGACGTTCACCTGGTTGATGCCGGGCAGGTTGATTTCAGCCGGATCTTCCGCGGTCGATATGTTCCGATCCGCAGTGTTCAGGATATTCAGTCCGGTATACAGCGACACGGTCTTACCGCTACCTGTCGGGCCTGTCACAAGAATCATGCCGTACGGTTTGGCGAGATGCTTCATGTACAGATTTTTCTGCTGCTCTTCGTAGCCCAGCGCGTCAATACCGAGCTTGGCGCTACTAGGATCGAGGATCCGAAGCACAATTTTCTCGCCGAACAGCGTCGGGCAGGTGTTGACCCGGAAGTCGATCGCGCGGTTCTTCGACAGGCGCATCTTGATCCGGCCGTCCTGCGGGATGCGCCGTTCAGCAATATCGAGTCTCGACATGACCTTGAGTCGCGCCGAAACTTTGCCGGCCAGAGCAGCAGGCGGCTGGGCGACTTCGTTCAAAACGCCATCGAGACGGGTCCGCACGCGGAAATACTTTTCGTAGGGCTCGAAGTGGATATCCGATGCGCCGCGCTGAATCGCATCGAGCAGCACTTTGTTGACGAACCTTACTACCGGCGCGTCGTCGACGTCGTCTTTGGTGACTTCGTCCTGCTCGACTTCGCCCGATGAGACGTCAAGGTTCTCAAGATCGAAGTCGTCGTCGTCGAAGCTCGACATGCTCGTGTCGATCGCCTCGAGAGTTTTAGCGACTCGCTCCTCCAGTTTGTCTTGCTCAACAACGACTGGATCGACCCGGTAGGTCGATTGAAATTTGATCTCGTCGATCGCTTGAAGGTTGGTCGGATCGGAGACTGCCAGGAACAGTCGCTTGCCACGCAACGCCAGCGGCAACACCGTGTGTTTTCCGATGAGTTTCTGGTCGACAGAGCGGACTACATCAAGATCCAGCTCCATAGCGTCGAGATCCATCAACGGCACGCCGAATTCGTGAGCGGCGGCAACCGCAACCGCGCGCGGGTCGGCGAGTTCCTGCTCGACGATGTAGGCAACCAGCGGTCGTTTTTTGGCGCGCGACTCTGTGAGTGCTTCCTGAACCGCACTCTCTGCAATGATCCCGTCTTGCACGAGCCGGCGTGGGAGTCCGGAGAGTACGTTTTGCGACGCCGTTGCTGCCATGAATCAGCCGCCTAGATAACTTGGAATATGTCCAACCACTAGTCTCACCGATCGCGCGAGGTGGATCAACTTAAGAGTGTGTGCCAGGTCACAAAAACCCTCAGCACATCAAGAAACTGTGCGCTGCGTCGCGCCTAGCGACAAGTGGACGGCAAGTAACGGTTGTCGATAGGTGTGGCGATGTAGACGGCGGTTGCGCCACCCCCGGTGGTACCCATAGGCTGCGTTGCCGCTGGTTGATTCGCGTTGCCGCATCGCCAGATAACGGTGAGTTCGCCGGTCTCGTAGGGCGTCAGGTACAGCTGCTGGCCTGCGATCACAGGGTTCGCGTCGTTGCCGAAAGTCACACCCACTCTTCCATTGTTGACCTCCACTTGAGACACAAACTTTCCGGCCGTGTCGGTAGCCGCGGGCGACATGCCGGCCGCGTTCCGATCCACGGGCGCTTCGCCATCGGTCAGGAACGCATCGACGATGCCGGTTTTTGCGTTCGTCGCGAGGCTGATGCCTTCAGCCACCTGGGCGCGAACGGTATAGGTCTGATAAGCAGTGATCGCCAACGATGCGAGGATGCCGATGATGGCTACCACGATCATGAGTTCGATAAGTGTGAATCCCGATTGTTGGCTCGAGAGCGGCCTTCTTGTTTGGTTTCGCACCATGACAGAATACCAGTTTGATTGAGAATTTCTGCGACGCCCGTCCGTGATTACGTCCAGTGGGTGCGGGCACAAAAAAGGCCCTGTCGGGCCTGGAGAACAGCTTGCTCCGGGAAACCCCGGAGCAAGCTTGAGATTCTTTAAATCTCGCTGCCGATTAACGGCAGGTTCCTGGCAGGTACTGGTTAGCAACAGAAGTTGCGCCAGCGCCGCCGAGCTGTACCGTGCCTGCCGGAGCAGCTGCACCGCCGCAGACCCAGGTCAGCGTGTTTTCAGGCGTGTTCCAAGGAACGATAGCCAGCGTCTGACCAGCGATTACCGGGTTGGCGTCGTTGCCGTACGTGACGGTGATCGTGCCTGCAGCGATGTCTACCTGCGTGACGTACTTGCCACTCGTGTCGGTAGCCGCGGCTGACATGCCAGCGCCCGGACGGTCGGCTGCCACAGCGCCGGTCGCCAAGAAGGTTTCTGCAACTGCAGTTTTGGCAGACGATGCCAGGTTCAGACCTTCAGAAACCTGTGTACGGACGGTGTAGTCCTGGTACGCAGGAATAGCGATCGCCGCCAGAATGCCGATAATCGCAACAACGATCATGAGTTCGATAAGGGTGAAACCCTGTTGCATTTTTTTCATTTGCTGTCTCCCTAGACACGCGAAGTTAAAAAAAAGTTTTGACTGTGTCGTTTCCAAGGGCGCATTCGCCCCTCGGAGACACTGGAGCAAGCTGCGTGCCAGTTTTTCAAGAAGACTTGTAAGTTTATGAAAATATGAAAGAAAAATCGACGAATGTGCGCTGCTTCACATTCTCTTTCCAACGTTTTGGCAGACAAAAGGTCCGAGGTCATTGTCATGATGTGACAAGTTTTGTCACAAACTGTCGATAATTGCCGCGCGGCGCTCAATCGATATTGAATTTCTTGATCCGGTAGCGTAGCTGGCGAAACGTGAGCCCGAGCAGTTTGGCCGCTGCAGTCTTGTTGTACCGGGTTTTCTCGAGCGCTTCGATGATCGCCTGACGCTCCATATCTTCGAGTTGCGGTGTCAGCGGACCTGTCGCAATTTCGCGAATTTCGGCCTTTCTCGGTTCCTGCCGTTGGGCAGATGGCACAGGTCCCAGTTGCAAATCGCCGACATCGATCGTCGGGCCCGGGCACAGCGTCACCGCGCGTTCTATGGCATTTTCGAGTTCGCGAACGTTGCCCGGGAATGCGTAGTCTTTGAGTGCCTGGCGCGCAGCTTGTGTCAAGGTCTTGCTTGCGCCGTCGCGCTGTTTCCCGAATCGTTGCAGGAAGGCGTCGGCCAGCAGCAGGACGTCATCCGCTCGTGCTCTGAGCGGTGGCACGGGCAGCTCGATCACATTGACCCGATAATATAAGTCTTCGCGGAAATCCTGTGACTTCGCGAGTGCACCGAGATCCTGGTGGGTCGCGCTGAGGATGCGAACGTCGACCGGCGTTTCCTTGGCGGAGCCGACCGGACGCACGGTTTTCTCCTGAATGACCCGCAACAATTTGACCTGCATCGCCAACGGCAATTCGGCGATTTCGTCGAGGAATAGCGTGCCCCCCTCGGCAGACTGGAACAGTCCCAGTTTGTCGCTGACAGCGCCGGTGAAACTGCCGCGCTTATGGCCGAAGAATTCGCTTTCCATCAGGTCCGGCGGGATGGCGCCGCAGTTGACCGGCACGAATTCCCGCTCCCGTCTTCCGCTGGCTTCGTGGATCATCCGGGCGACGAGTTCTTTACCGGTTCCGGACTCACCGCGGATGTGCACAGGCGCCTGGCTGCGGGCTACTTTCGCGATGATGTCACGGACATGGTCCATCGCTTCGCTATCGCCAATCAGAGAGCTGGCCGTTTCGTCCGGCGCGTCGTGTAGTTCCAGCGCGGTCGCGATGATGCTTCTGAGGTTGTTTAAGTCCAGCGGTTTCGACAGGAAGTCAAAGGCGCCGTGTTTCAAAGCGGTGACTGCCGCTTCAATGCTGCCGTGCGCGGTGATGACCGCAACGGGCAGCGAAGCAAACTGGGCCTCGATGTGTCTGACCAGATCCAGCCCGTCGCCGTCCGGCAGGCGCATATCGGTCAAACACAAATCAAAACGGCCACCTTCAAGTGCGGTGTGCGCCTCGCCGACTGAGCCCGCTGTCGTTGTTTTTAGCCCCATACTACTGACAGTCATGTCGAGCAGGTCACGGATATCCGGTTCGTCGTCGACGATCAGCACGTGTTTGTTATGGCTGTTCAATGTGCATTCCTCAGCTAGCTGATGCCGGTCCATCGACGGGGATCGGCAAACACAATGCGCAGCACGCTGCCGCTCGGCTCGCCCGTTCGATAGCTTAACGTGGCGCGATTGAGTTCGCACAGCTCCTGGCACAGAAACAGACCAAGGCCGGTGCCTTGTTCATGACTGGTGTAGAACGGCTCGAAAATTTGCTCATGCAGTTCCGGCGCAATCCCCGGGCCCTGATCGATCACGTCCAGGTACGGCCGGCGCGAACCGCTGACACGCGCCCAGTCGAGGCGAATGGGTGCCCCTGTGTTCGCTCCGGCATGCAGCCGGGCATTGTCGATCAGGTTGGTCAGCACCTGGCGAAGGTGGTCAGGATCGAAGATGACCTCCATGATGGCCTCTTCACCAACCATGACCAATGAGTCGGTTGATATGTCCGTCGTCGCGCAGTAATCCGGGACAAAATTCGCTAACCACTCGCCGAGTTTGAGTCGCTGAGGGCGTCCTGTGTCGCGTCGCGACATCTGCATGATGTCTTCGATAATGCTCGAGATCCGGCCGGTGTTGCGCTCGATGATTTGTGTCAGTTTCGTCAGGTGAGGCGCTGTCTCCTGCTCGCCAAGCAATTGTGCTGCGTGGCTGACGGCGCCCAGCGGATTGCGAATCTCATGCGCAATACTTGCCGAAAGGCGACCGAGCGACGCTAGTTTGCCCTGTTGGATGCGCTCTGCGAGGACGCTGATATCTTCAAGGAAGATAAGCAACGGTGCGGAACTGCGCTCGGCGTCGCCGAACTGCGCGATGTGGACCTGGAGTCGCGATCCATCTTCACCCGGCATTGTCGTTTGCGTGCCGAGCGCCGGGATCGCGCCCGCCCGCCTCCAGCGTTTGACAAGCCCGGCAAGTTCCGGCGACTGGATCTGTAGCGGTCCTGCCGCCACAGCGCGTCCAACGCCCAAGTGGCTGGCTGCCGCATCGTTCAACAGGCGAATAGCGTCCTCGCCGTCGACCACAATGATCGCCTCGCGAAGGTGTTGAACCACATATCGGTTGAGTTCCGCTAGATTCGCGATATCCGCAGACTGTTGGCGCGCCAGAGCCTCACTTTCTGCCAGACGTCGTGCGAGCGGCCGAACCGCCAGCACTGCGACGAACATGACCGCTGATAACAGACCGGCCGCCGGATATTGCAGTAACCCAGCCGCACCTGTCACGTTCAGGTAAGCCTGCGCGCCCAGCACGCCCAGTGTTGCGAGCGCCGCGAAAAACAGGGCAGACAATCCGCTGAGAACAAACGCCGCGGCGGCCATGAACACAATCAACAGGCCTGCGACACCGCTGGTCGCGCCGCCACTTGCCAAGGACAAGGTCACGATCGCCGCGATGTCGAGCAGGATCAGCATCTCCATTTGCGTGTCGACGGGCAAGGCTCGGGTCGCACTCGCAATTGCGGCGACGACCGCCGTGACGAACCACGCCAGCACGGTGATCAGAAAAGCCTGCGGGAAGATGTCGCCGAAGAACCTGGGGGATTCACTCGACAGGAACACCGCCGCCAGCAGCAACGCGATCAGCAGTCGAAACACAGCGAGCGCGCCGAGCGCGCGCCATCGGATATCCGACTCGGATCGCGCTGCCTCGGTTTCGAAATCCGGTGTTGCGACCAAGGGTTGTGATACCAACTTGTGGATCGTGTCTCCGCTCATCCGCCGGAGTGTAACCGGCCTCGCGCGAATGGCGAGGAACCGGTCGCAGTTTTTTGCGCCCCCGAAGCCTTTGCTCCACAATACGCGCCGGGATAAGCAGCGACGCACGTCGCGACGGACAACAGGTAGGGACAAGCATGAATTTGCACGAGTATCAGTCCAAGAAGATTTTCTCGGACTACGGCATTCAGGTGCCGAACGGCAAGGTGGCAGATAGCGCCGACGCCGCGGTAGCCGCGGCAGAGTCACTGGGCGGCGAACTGTGGGTGGTTAAGGCTCAGGTTCACGCGGGTGGTCGCGGTAAGGCAGGCGGCGTCAAACTCGCCAAGACACTCGAGGAAGTCCGCGGCTATGCCGCTGCGATGCTCGGGCAGCGCTTGGTGACTCCGCAAACCGACGCAGAAGGCTTGCCTATCGAAAAGGTTTATGTCGAATCCGGCTCCAGCATTGACCGCGAGCTGTACTTGTCGATGGTGGTGAACCGGGACGCTCGGAAGGTCGCGTTCATCGTGTCGGCGGATGGCGGCATGGATATCGAGGAGGTGGCCGAAAAGACTCCGGACCGAATCATGACCGTCGATATCGCACCTGAGGTTGGCCTTGCGGACTATCAGATTCGCGATATGGCGTACTCGCTGGACCTGACCAAGACGCAAATGAAGGCGTTCGGCAAGGTCACCAAAGCCCTGTACAAGATGTTCGAGGATATCGACGCCAGCCAGGTCGAAATCAACCCGCTCATTACGACCGGCGATGGCGACATCATGGCGCTCGATGCGAAGATCAATATCGAGGACAACGCGTTGTACCGTCAGTCAGCGATCGCTGAGCTGCGCGACCCCAGTCAGGAAGATGAGAAAGAGGCACGGGCGGCGGAACATGATCTTAACTACGTGTCCCTCGACGGTGACATCGCCTGCATGGTCAATGGAGCCGGGCTGGCAATGGCAACCATGGACGTGATCAACGTCCATGGCGGCGAACCCGCCAACTTTCTCGACGTTGGTGGCGGCGCGACGGCAGAACGCGTGTCGGAAGCATTCAAGTTAATCCTCTCGAACGATCGGGTGAAGGCCATTTTGGTCAACATTTTCGGTGGCATTGTCCGGTGTGATCTGATCGCCGAGGGCATCATTACCGCAGTAAAGGAAGTCGGTGTTGAAGTGCCCGTCGTTGTTCGTCTGGAAGGCACCAATGTCGAGCAGGGTCGTCAGAAGCTGACTGACAGCGGGCTGACCATCATCACTGCCGAAGATCTGACTGACGCAGCAAAGAAAGCAGTGGCTGCGGTTGCGGCCTGACGGGACATAACAATGAGTATTCTTGTAAACAAATCCAGCCGGGTCATCTGCCAGGGCATTACCGGCAAGCAGGGATCTTTCCACACCGAACAATGCATTGAGTACGGCACTCAGGTGGTTGGCGGGGTGACGCCGGGCCGGGGTGGCGAGCAGCATCTCGGCGTGCCGGTATTCAACACGGTGGCCAATGCGGTGGCGGAAACTCAGGCTGACGTCAGCATGATCTATGTGCCACCACCGTTCGCCGCCGATGCGATTCTCGAGGCCGCAGCGGGAGGCATAAAGACCATCGTCTGTATCACCGAGGGCATTCCGGTTTTGGATATGGTGAAGGTCAGGGCAGCGCTGGCTGACTACGATTGCCGACTGATCGGTCCGAACTGCCCGGGGATTATCACGCCGGGAGAAGCGAAAATCGGCATCATGCCAGGCTTCATCCACATGCCTGGCAAGATCGGTGTTGTGTCGCGATCCGGCACGTTGACCTACGAAGCGGTTTTTCAGACCACGCAGGCGAAGCTCGGCCAGAGCACCTGCGTAGGCATTGGCGGGGATCCGATTCGCGGCATGAATTTTATCGACTGTCTGGAGTTGTTTGAGGCCGACCCGGACACCGCCGGCATTATTATGGTCGGTGAAATCGGCGGGGCGGATGAGGAAGCCGCTGCGGCCTATATCGCGGACCATGTGAGTAAGCCAGTGGTGTCATACATCGCGGGCGTGACCGCCCCTCCAGGCAAGCGCATGGGTCATGCGGGTGCGATTGTTGCCGGTGGCAAAGGGACGGCGGCGGCCAAATTCGCTGCACTCGAGGCCGCTGGGGTAACAACGGTGCGCTCGCCTGCCGATCTGGGTGACGCGATGGTGGCAGCGCTTGGCGCTTAGCCGAAACTCTGAATCGAAGCGCCCGTAATGACTGGAGCACTGACGCTTTGCATGGCCCAGATCAATCCGCTTGTCGGTGACGTTCGAGGTAATGCGACGCGGTGCGTCGAAGCAATAGAGTCTGCGAGGGAGCAATACAAGGCGCGAGTCGTCGTCCTGCCGGAGCTCATACTGTGCGGATATCCGCCTGAGGACCTGCTGTTTCACCGCGATCTGGAGCGTCGTGTTCAAGATGCGTTGCAGACGATTCGCGAAGCATCGAAGGGCATCGCGGTGATCGTGGGCGCGCCCGACTACGCCGCTGACGGATTATACAACGCGGCCTTTGTGTTCGACGATCAACGCGACATCGGGCGCTACCACAAGCAACTGCTGCCGAACTATCAGGTGTTTGATGAGAAGCGTTACTTCAAGCCAGGGCGCGAGCCCTGTGTTGTCGCTATCGACGACGTTCCAATCGGCGTGACGATTTGCGAGGACGTTTGGCAGTCCGGCCCGTGCGAATCTTCTGCGGCGGCGGGCGCTGAAGTCATTGTTGCGCTGAACGGATCGCCTTATTCGCTCGGCGCGCAGGGCCGCAGAGAAGCTGTTGTGGCGGAGCGTGTTAGAGCGACAGGGAAACCGCACATCTACGTCAACATGGTCGGTGGACAGGACGAACTTGTCTTCGATGGCGGTTCATTTGTGATGGCTGCAGATGGCGCGGTTGTCGGTCGGGCGCCAGCATGCGCGGAAGCGGTGATTCCTGTGTCGGTGTCAAGACGGGACGATCGGCCCTATCAGGTTCAAGCCGATGCCGACGCTTTGATTGCCGACGATCTGGAGAGCATTTATGAGGTTCTGGTCTGCGGCACCCGCGACTACGTGCGGAAAAACGGCTTCCCCGGTGTACTTTTGGGCTTGTCCGGGGGTATCGATTCGGCGTTGACACTGTGCATCGCGGTCGATGCTTTGGGTGCGGATGTCGTGCGTGCGGTGATGATGCCCTACCACTACACGTCGGAGATGAGTCGCACCGATGCGGCCGAGCAAGCGCGCCGCCTTGGCGTTGACTATGACGTGATCTCGATAGAACCGATCGTGACCGCTAGTCTGCAACAACTCGAACCGGCGTTTCGCGGCACGGAACCGGATGCGAGCGAAGAGAATATCCAGTCGCGCGCTCGTTGCATGCTGTTGATGGCTCTGTCGAATAAGTCGGGTCGGATGTTGCTGACGACAGGCAACAAGAGTGAAATGGCCGTAGGCTACGCCACGTTGTATGGCGATATGGCGGGCGGTTTCGCGCCGATCAAGGACTGCAGCAAGTCTCAGGTGTTTGCCTTGGCCGACTGGCGCAACTCACGGTCACCTGACCATCCGCCAATCCCGCAGCGGGTGATCGATCGTCCTCCGTCCGCAGAGCTGCGCCCGGATCAGGAAGATACCGATTCATTGCCGCCTTACGATGTGCTCGACCCGATCCTCGAAGGGTTTGTCGAACGTGATTTGTCGGTCAACGATCTGGTGGCTCAGGGGTTTGATCAGGAAACCGTCGTCCGTGTGCTGTCGCTGGTGCGCCGAAATGAGTACAAGCGCAGGCAAGCGCCTCCCGGTGTCCGTGTCAGCAGTCGCGCATTCGGCAGAGACTGGCGCTACCCGATCACCTCCGGCTATCACTTCCCGAGCGATTGATCAGCTTGTTGGGAAGTTGATCTCCAGGACTTCCTTGGTGGCTCGAGCGAGTTCAGCCATGTCGAGGTTCTCGTAGGCCTCAATCATGATTTGCAGCGAACGCTCGTTGGCGGGGGTGCCGTTGTAGGTCATCAGCGCCTCGCGTGCTCTCTTGAGCGCGGCGACATTCGCACCGCGTCGGAGATAGTAGTCTGCCACCTGATTTTCGTAGCGGGCCAGATTGTTCTTGATGAAGCGCATGCGCAGGACGGCGTCCTCCGCATAGTCGCTCGCCGGGTAGCGCTCCACTAGCTGTCGGAAAACCGAGAATGAGCGCCGGGAATCGTTCGGCGGGCGCGTCGCACGGTCGACCCGGAAAACGCTCAGCTTGGACAGCACTCCCGGTTCCGGATCGAACAAAGCGAGGCCCTTGATATACAGCGCATAGTCCACCCGAGGGTGCGTCGGATTTTCCCGCATGAACTGGTCGGCAGCGTCGATTGCCTGCTCCGTACTGCCGCTTTTGTAGTAGCAGTACAGGAGGTCGAGCTGAGACTGCTTGCCGACGGCGCTGAAGGGATAGCGCGACTCCAACTGCTCGAAAACGAAAATCGCGTTGCGGAAGTTGCCGCTGTTCATCGATTGCTCGGCGCGCGCATAGATTTCACTGGCGCTGCCGAAATCCTGCGTGGCGACTGGATCGCTCGCGCATGCGGCCAGCACCACAACCAGTGCTGCCAATCGTCCGGTGAGTCTTGTCAAGCGCATGAACAAAGTCATTGTTTTTCGTTTGTTTTCCAGTTGCTCAGTGGATCGCCATGGCGGCGGGCCGCGCGCGAGTATACCGTATCCGACAATTCTGACCGCTTTTGTTCCCTGCTAATGCCAAAAATCGAGCTCTCAATGATTATCCCCGACCGTCTTGCAGGCCTGCGGCTGGATCAGGCCCTTGCCGAATTGTTTCCCGAGCATTCGCGGTCGCGCCTTACAGCTTGGTTGAAGGAGGGCTGCGTGTTGATTGACGGCGACTTGCGCAAACCCCGCGTGCGGGTTGAGGGCGGGGAGTCGATTGAAATCGATGTCGAGCTGACACCTGTTGAGCGGGATGTACCCGAGGCCGTCGTCTTTGAAGTCGTTTTCGAGGATGAATCGGTAATTGTGGTGAACAAGCCAGCGGGATTGGTGGTGCATCCGGGCGCAGGGAACCCCGCGGGTACGCTCGTCAACGGGCTGCTTCACCGGTATCCCGAGCTGACCTTGCTCCAGCGTGCGGGTCTCGTCCATAGAATAGATAAGGACACCAGTGGCTTGTTGCTAGTCGCGCGGACACTCGAAGTTCACACTGAGCTTGTGCGCGCACTCTCGCAGCGCCGCATCTCAAGAACCTATCGCGCCGTTTGTCATGGCTGTTTGACAGGCGGCGGTACGATCGACGCACCGATCGGCCGGCATCCTAAAGATCGGCTGCGAATGAGCGTGCGCTCGGATGGGCGTTCGTCGGTGACGCACTACCGCATCGGGACACGGTTCCGGCACAACACGGCGGTCGATGTTCAGCTTGAAACCGGTCGCACCCATCAGATTCGTGTTCACTTTGCGCACGTGCGCCACCCGTTGGTCGGCGATGCGCTTTATGGCGGGCGTCGCCGAATACCACCCGGTGGCGATCAGGCATTGAACGCGACGCTGGCAGAGTTTCCACGCCAGGCACTGCATGCGGCCGCCCTGGAGTTCGAACATCCCGTAAAGGGTGAACTCGTTACGGTTCAGGCGCCGCTGCCCGATGATATGGTGCAACTGGAGCGCACGCTGTCGGACATGGAGTCCTGAACTCATGCAATTGGTTAAGCCAGGTTGGGTCGCGCCCGGCGGCCTGCTGGCAAGAAAAGTCGACGCATTCACAACGGCAAGGACGGGGGGCGTCAGTGCTGATGCTTACGCGAGCCTGAATCTAGGCGATCACGTGGGCGACGACGGACACTGCGTGGCTCGCAACCGTGAACTATTGCGTGCGGGCGCCGACATTGGTCAGCCGTTGTTGTGGTTGCAGCAGGTCCATGGCACCAAGGTCATTCATGCGGACGATTGGACAGAAGGTGTTGAGGCGGATGCCATCGTGTCCGACACGCCGGGGCAACCGCTTGTGATCATGACGGCCGACTGCCTGCCGATCTTGCTGGCGTCCAGGCGTGGCGATGAAGTCGCGGCGGTGCACGCCGGTTGGCGCGGCCTGGCGGATGGTTTGGTCGCCAATACGGTAGCAGCAATGAAAACGGCGGCGAGCGATGTCGTCGCCTGGATCGGCCCCTCGATTTCTCAGCTTCACTATGAGGTCGATGAGACTGTGCGCGATGCGTTCGTTGCCAAGGATCATCGTGCCACAAATTGTTTTTTACCCAACGAACGCGGCCGCTGGTTCGCCGATCTCAAGACACTGGCGGTGATCAGCCTGCGTCTGGCGGGCGTGCGTCGTGTGACCGACGCAAATCTCTGCTCGTATCAGCTGGCAGACCGCTTCTTTTCGCATCGCCGTGAAGCACCTTGTGGTCGTATGGCCAGCGTTATTCAGATCTCGCGGTAGCGTCCCGACGCGCTTGAAAAGCCAGGCTTGAGGACACATATCCTCTTCAATTCATAGTGTTTCCGCGGGGTATCCAAATGCGAATGGATAAACTCACAGCGAAGTTCCAACTTGCGTTGGCAGATGCGCAATCGCTTGCGGTTGGTCGCGACCACCAGTTCATAGAGCCGGTTCACGTCTTGTTGGCCATGATGCAACAGGATGGCGGTACTGTGCGCGGCTTGTTGGCGCAATCCGGCGGCAATTTGAATCGACTGCGTACAGCTTTGGGGGAGGCGATCGAGCGCTTGCCCCAAGTGCAAGGTGCCGCAGGCGATGTCCATTTGGGCAAGGACACCGCTCGGTTGTTGAATGTGACCGATAAGCATGCGCAGTCGCGTGGCGATCAATTTCTTTCGTCTGAATTGTTCGTCCTCGCGACGACCGAAGACCAAGGCGCTGCTGGCCAGGCGCTCGCGTCAGCGGGCTTCACTCAGGCGGCCGTTGAGAAAGCGATCAATGACATTCGCGGTGGCGAGACTGTGGACGATGCCAATGCGGAAGAGCAGCGTCAGGCGCTCGACAAGTACACGATCGATCTGACCGAACGCGCGCTGCAAGGCAAAATCGACCCGATCATCGGGCGCGACGAGGAGATTCGTCGAACGATTCAAATATTGCAGCGACGCACGAAAAACAATCCTGTGTTGATCGGTGAGCCCGGTGTCGGCAAGACGGCGATTGTTGAGGGGTTGGCGCAGCGAATCGTCGATGGTGAAGTGCCGGAGGGTATGCGAAACAAGCGCCTGTTGTCATTGGATCTTGGTGCATTGATCGCTGGTGCGAAGTTTCGCGGCGAATTTGAGGAACGTCTGAAGGCGGTCCTGAACGATCTCGCCAAGCAGGAAGGCCAGATCGTCTTGTTTATCGATGAGTTGCACACCATGGTCGGTGCCGGCAAAGCCGATGGCGCTATGGATGCCGGCAACATGCTCAAACCTGCGCTGGCGCGAGGAGAGTTGCACTGCGTGGGCGCGACGACCCTCGACGAATATCGCGAATATCTTGAAAAAGACGCAGCGCTGGAACGGCGGTTTCAAAAAGTGCTGGTGGAAGAGCCTACGGTGGAGGATACCGTCGGTATTCTGCGCGGCCTCAAGGAGCGCTATGAGGTGCATCATGGTGTCGAGATCAGCGATCCGGCGATCGTCGCAGCGGCGACGCTATCGCATCGATACATCGCCGATCGTCAGTTGCCGGACAAAGCCATTGATCTGATCGACGAGGCAGCATCCAGGATTCGAATTGAGATCGACTCGAAGCCAGAGACGATGGACCGATTGGACCGTCGCATCATTCAGTTGAAAATCGAGCGTGAAGCGCTCAACAAGGAGTCGGACGACGCGTCGCGCAAGCGTCTGGGTGATCTCGAGAGTGAGTTGCAACGACTCGAGCGCGAATACGCGGATCTCGAAGAGGTCTGGAAAGCCGAAAAATCTGCGATGAAAGGTGCGACTCACATCAAGGAGTCGATCGAGCGTGCCCGGCTGGAGCTGGAGAGCGCGCGCCGAGCGGGAGATCTTGCCCGCATGTCTGAGATTCAGTACGGGCAGTTACCGGACCTCGAGAAGCAGCTCGACGATGCATTGGCGGGTGAATCGGAAGCGTCTTCGTTGGTGCGTACCTCCGTGACGGATGAGGAAGTCGCCGAAATCGTGTCGCGTTGGACCGGTATTCCAGTATCGCGGATGCTTGAGGGTGAGCGCGATAAGTTGCTGCGCATGGAGTCGGCGCTCGCTGAACGTGTTGTTGGCCAGCAAGAAGCAGTGACGGCCGTATCGAACGCGATCCGCCGATCCCGTGCCGGCCTGGGTGACCCGGATCGACCGATTGGCTCGTTTCTGTTTCTGGGTCCGACCGGGGTGGGCAAGACGGAGTTATCCAAAGCACTAGCGCATTTCATGTTCGATAGTGACGATGCGATGGTGCGTATCGATATGTCCGAGTTCATGGAGAAGCACTCTGTTGCACGTCTGATCGGGGCGCCTCCTGGGTATGTGGGCTATGAATCCGGCGGCTATCTGACCGAAGCTGTCAGGCGTCGTCCGTATTCGGTGATCTTGCTCGACGAGGTGGAAAAAGCGCATCCGGATGTGTTCAACGTCCTTTTGCAGGTGCTCGATGATGGACGTCTGGCCGATGGTCAGGGTCGCACAGTCGATTTTCGAAACACGGTAGTCATCATGACGTCTAACCTCGGGTCGGACCGTATTCAGTCAATGGCCGATGCCGCCGACTATGCTCAGATGAAGTCTTCCGTCATGGAGGTGGTATCCCGTCACTTTCGCCCGGAATTTATCAACCGGGTCGATGACGTTGTGGTGTTTCACTCGCTGGCCGAGGCGCATATTCGGCAGATCGTCGAAATCCAGTTGCAGCGGCTACGCCAAAGGCTCGCGGAAAGGGATCTCCTATTCGAGATCTCCGATGCCGCACTGGACTCACTGGCGCGCAGCGGCTTCGATCCGGTGTACGGCGCGCGACCGCTGAAGCGCGCAATTCAGACCGAGATTGAGAATCCGCTTGCTGAGCGAATTCTCGCTGGAGACTACAGCGGCGACGAGACGGTGCGCGTCGACGTGACTAAAGGCCAGAATGGTGATGCCACGCTAGCCTTTGTGCAGGGCTGATTCGCGTCAGCCGTTGTCTGATCGGGAAGATTGATTCAATATGCCGCGTGATGATGGCGCCGCGCGGCGTCATGACAGAGGGTTTACCCATGCCAATCTACGAGTACGTGTGCCGCGAGTGCGGCCATGAAATGGACGCACTGCAAAAGATCGCGGATGCCCCTTTGGTGGACTGCCCGCAATGCAATAGCCCGTCTCTGAAGCGTCGCATCTCGGCGCCTAACTTCCGGTTGAAGGGACAGGGTTGGTATGAGACAGACTTCAAGTCGGACAAAGAGAAAAAACGTAATCTTGCGGACGGCGGAAAATCTGATGACAAGAGTTCCAAGTCGGATGGCGATAAAAAACCGTCTGACAAGAAGTCGAGTTCTGACGGCGGCAAGGCGGCTTAGGTAGAGACCTATGGGTTGGTTCAGGCGTTACATGATTGCTGGTCTGCTGATCTGGTTGCCGATCGGCGTCACTGTGTTCATTGTCAGGATTCTGATCGATCTGACGGACAGTAGCCTCGACGGTTTGCTGCGTTGGTTACCGGAAAGTCCGTTGAAGGAGTTCCTGGGTGAGATCCCCGGACTCGGCGCGATCGTATCGGTTTTGATTCTGCTGCTGACGGGCCTGTTCACCGCGAATATCGTGGGGCGCAGACTGGTCGCTGGCACCGAACAGCTGCTCGAACGAGTACCGCTGGTTCGCACTGTGTACTCCGCGGTCAAGAACTTTGCCGAAGTGGTGTTCTCGCCAAGTGGCGAGTCGTTCAAACAGGTGCTTTTGGTTCAATATCCTCGGAAAGGTCTGTGGAGTCTTGCGTTCCAGACATCGACCGAACTGGGTGAGATCCAGGCGCGAACAGGCCAGCCGATGATCTGCACCTTCGTGCCGACCACGCCGAATCCAACCTCCGGCTTCATCATTATGGTGCCTCGCGAGGACGCGATCGTTCTGGATATGGACGTCGAGTCTGCATTGAAAATGATCATCTCGCTCGGCGTCGTCGTGCCGGCGTGGGAGCCTGACAAGCTGCCGCCGCAGCTTGCGGGTCAACTGGACAAGCCCTAAAATTCGGCGGCTTTGCTCGGTCCCTGGCTGAGCCCTTCAAATCAGAACCCCGACGGGCGGAAACACCATGCGCACACACTACTGCGGACAGGTCGATGAGACACTGGTCGACCAAACAATCACTGTAACCGGCTGGGTCCATCGCCGGCGCGATCACGGTGGCGTTATTTTCGTCGACTTGCGGGATCGGGAGGGATTACTGCAGGTGGTGTTTAACCCGGGCGATGACGCATTGTTCTCGGCCGCTGAGCGGCTGCGCAGCGAGTATGTCCTGAAGGTGACCGGGAACGTCCGTTTGCGGCCCGAAGGTATGGCGAATCCTGCGATGACCAGTGGTCAGGTGGAATTGGTCGGTTCACAACTCGAAATTTTGAACGCCGCGGAGACGCCGCCGTTCCATCACGATGAGCAGACTAACGAAGAGCTGCGTCTGCGTTACCGCTACCTCGATCTTCGCCGTGAACCAATGTTGGCGAACCTGCGCCTTCGACATGCAGTCACACGAGCGATGCGCAGCTATCTGGATACCGCCGGGTTCGTCGACGTCGAAACGCCCATGCTAACGCGGGCGACGCCAGAAGGGGCGCGCGACTACATCGTTCCGAGTCGCACGCATCCCGGGAAGTTTTTTGCGCTGCCGCAGTCGCCGCAGATCTTCAAGCAGCTGTTGATGATGTCGGGCCTGGATCGCTACTACCAAATCGTGAAGTGCTTTCGCGACGAAGACCTGCGAGCGGATCGTCAACCCGAGTTCACGCAGCTGGATATCGAAATGTCGTTCGTGGACGAGAATGACGTGACGGACATGATGGAGTCGATGGTTCGCCACCTCTTCAAGGAAGTGATGGACATTGAACTGCCGTCGCCGTTCCCGCGAATGAGCTACGCCGAAGCGATGCAACGCTATGGGTCTGACAAGCCGGATCTTCGAATCGATCTCGAACTGATCGAAGTCGCCGACTTGATGGGCGAAGTCGAGTTCAAAGTATTCGCCGGGCCGGCGAAAGATCCGGAAGGGCGGGTGACCGCACTGCGCTTGCCCGGAGGCGCGGAGCTCTCGCGTAAAGAGATAGACGAATACACAAGTTTCGTCAGTCGTTATGGCGCAAAAGGTCTCGCTTACATCAAGGTCAACGATATCGACGCGGGCAGGGATGGTTTGCAATCGCCGATTCTGAAGTTCCTGCCAGATGATGCCGTCGACGGCATCATGCAACGCACCGGTGCGCAGTCCGGCGACGTCGTGTTTTTCGGTGCGGACAAGGCGCGTGTGGTCAACGATGCGCTTGGCGCATTACGGGTGAAACTTGGTGAAGATCGAGGCCTGGTTGCGGAAGGTTGGCGGCCGCTGTGGGTCGTCGATTTTCCGATGTTTGAGAAGGACACACAGTCCGGGCGCTGGACATCTTTGCACCATCCGTTCACAGCGCCTCGCGTATCCGATGCCGAAGCTTTGCGTGCCGATCCAGCCGATGCACCGTCTCGGGCGTACGACATGGTGCTGAACGGTTCCGAGGTGGGTGGTGGTTCGATTCGTATCCACGACCAGTCGATTCAGGCGGCGGTCTTCGATATTCTCGATATCTCAAAAGAAGAAGCGGAAGAAAAGTTCGGCTTCCTTCTGCGCGCGCTGCAATACGGGTGCCCACCTCACGGTGGCATCGCGTTCGGTCTCGACAGGCTGGTCATGTTGATGGCGGGTGCTGACAGTATTCGCGACGTCATTGCGTTTCCGAAAACCCAGTCCGCGCATTGCCCGTTAACGGATGCGCCAGGCGAAGTTTCGGCCGATCAGTTGCGTGAAACCGGTATCCGACTGCGAGCCAAACAGCAGGCCTGAAGATGCACGACGCTGCTTCGCATGTTGTCGTGCTGCAAGGGTCGTGGCTTGACGGTGCGGAGGCGACGATCATGGGGCGGCGGTTGTCGGAGCGCCACCGCTTCGACACGCGTCAGTTGAACTATCGAACGGCGCGCGCGAGTCTGCAGCAAAACGTCCAGCACTTGCGCGAGTTTGTTGAACATGAGTTGCGTCCACACGCATCAGCTTCCTGCCATTTTGTTGGCCATAGTCTCGGTGGGCTGATCATCCTGCAAATGCTCGCTGACTGGCACGACGCACCGTCGGGCCGGGTGGTTTTGCTCGGCACGCCGCTGTCCGATTCCAACGCTGCCGAGCGGTTGGCGTCACTCACCAGTGGGCGCAGTATGTTGGGTAGCTCGATCGCATCGGGCGATGCGATCGATTGCGGCAGGATGCTGAGCGCCTGTGTCGATCGGCGAGACGTCGGCATGATCGCTGGAACGATGAGCGTTGGTCAGGGTGAGCGTATCGCGGATTTGCCACGACCCAACGACGGTTCTGTGACCACTGAGGAGACGTCACACGAGCGGTTGACCGACCACTTGCGTCTGGCGGCGACCCACACAACGCTCGTGACCTCGCGGGAAGTGATCGATCAGGTCGCAGGGTTCCTGAAGCACGGTCGTTTCGACCGCGCCCGCCACCGTCGTTGATCTACCGATCGCGCAGTCGCGCGAGTTGGTAGATCAGGTCGAGCGCCTCTCGGGGCGTCAGGTTATCCGGGTCGAGACTCCCGACAGCGTCGAGCACCGCTGCATCGGCATCGCTCAACGCGTCTTCCTCGATCTCTGGCGCCGCAAAGTCGAGTACCGTCTGTCCGTGCGTGTTGTCACCGCGTCCGGCCTCGAGTTGTGCCAGGTAGCGTCGCGCACGTTTTACAACGGCCCGTGGCACGCCTGCCAAGGCCGCGACTTGCAGACCGTAACTCTGGTTGGCAGGCCCGGGTTTGACCGTATGCAAAAATACTAATCGGCCGTTATGCTCCGTGGCGTCGAGATGCACGTTGGCGGCCGTCGGTTGCGATTGTGGCAGACCGGTCAATTCGAAATAGTGAGTCGCAAACAAAGTGAATGCGCGTACGGTCGCTGCCATGTGATCCGCCGCGGCCCATGCCAAAGACAGACCGTCGAAGGTGCTGGTGCCACGCCCGATTTCATCCATCAACACCAGACTATGCGCCGTTGCATTGTGCAGGATGTTGGCAGTTTCGGTCATTTCGACCATGAATGTCGATCGCCCGCCGGCGAGATCGTCACTTGCACCAATCCGGGTGAACACGCGATCGATTGGGCCCAACGTCATTGCGCCTGCCGGAACAAAACTGCCGATTCTCGCCAGGATGACCAACAGCGCGTTTTGCCGCATGAATGTCGACTTGCCGCCCATGTTGGGGCCGGTGATGATCAGCAGTCGACGTTGATCATCGATCGCAAGATCATTGGCGACAAAACGTTCGCCAATCGCATGCTCCACCACAAGGTGGCGTCCGTTGCGAATTTCGATGCAGGGTTCGTCGACCAGTTTGGGTCGAACGAGATTCCGGCGCTCGCTCATCTCTGCGAGATTGTTGAGCACGTCGATCGTGGCAACGCTCTCGGCCATGACTTGCAACGCCGACAGTTCTGCCTGCACATCACGGGTTAACTGATCGAACAACTCGCGTTCGCGTGCCATCGCCTTGTCGCGGGCGCTCAGCACCTCATCTTCGAACCGCTTGAGCTCCGGTGTGATGTAGCGTTCGGCGGACTTCAGCGTTTGCCTTCGCGTGTATTCTTCCGGTGTATTGACGGCCTGAGCCTTGCTGATTTCGATGTAGTAGCCGTGTACACGGTTGTAGCCGACTTTGAGCGTTGCGAGTCCGGTTCTTTCGCGCTCGCGAATTTCCAGCTCGCCGAGAAAAGCATTGGCGTTGTCGCGCAGCGTACGCAATGCGTCCAGCGCCTCGTCGAAACCTGTTGCGAAGACGTCGCCATCGCGCAGATGGACAGGTGGCGAAGGTTGGATCGCACGCTCGAGAAGTTCGGCAAGCGCAGAATGGTCCCCGAGCTCTGTGACCAGGGTGCGCAATAGCGTTTGTCCATTTTCCGCCAGTGCGGACCGCAGTTGCGGCAGCTCTCGTAATGCCGTTCCGAGACGCGCAAGATCGCGTGGCCCCGCGCGGTCGAGCGCAATGCGCGCGAGGATACGTTCGACATCGCCCACCTGATCCAGCGCACTGCGCAGTCGGCTTCGGATCGTGGGGTCTGCCAGCCCGTCGATCGCGTCGTAGCGCGCGTTTAATTGTTCATCGTCTGTCAGCGGCTCGTGCAACCAGCGGCGCAACAGGCGGCTACCCATAGATGTGGCGCAATCGTCGAGAACGGCGGCAACGGTCATCGACGGGTTATCGGACAGACTGGTATCCAATTCGAGGTTTCGCCGCGTTGTCGCGTCGAGAATGACCTGCGACGACACGTCGCGAACGCGAATACCGCGAAGATGCGGCAGGCTGCGCTTCTGGGTTTGCTGCACATACTCGAACAGCGCGCCCGCGGCCATTACGCGAGCGTCAGCCTCCGGCAACCCGAATCCCGAGAGGTCGCGGGTGCCGAAGTGAGTGCACAGCAATCGCTCGGCGGTTTCGGGGTCGAAGTGCCAGTCATGTCGTTCCTGCCAGACAGCGCTTGCGAACTCGCTGATAAGCGCACTGATACGTTTCTCGTCAGCTTCCCGGTACAACACCTCAGAGGGACCTAGCCGCGCGAGCTCAGCGGCCAGATCATCGCGCGTGGTAGCCGTCGCGCTGACCTCGAACCGACCTGCGGCAAGTTCCAGGGCGGCGATCCCGGTGGTCTGCTTTTGCCAGCACACGGCGACGACCAGGCTCGGACGCGCATCCAGCAAAGACTCGTCGGTCAAAGTGCCGGGTGTGACAACGCGCACAACAGCGCGTTCTACGGGCCCCTTGCTGGTGGTCGGGTCTCCGACCTGCTCACAGATCGCGACGGATTCACCGAGTGCGAGCAGCCGAGCGATGTAGCCGTCTGCCGCATGATAAGGGACTCCGGCCATCGGCACGGGTTTGCCTGCGGACTTGCCACGGGCGGTCAACGTAATATCTACCAGTTTCGCTGCCCGCTCGGCGTCTTCGTAGAACAACTCGTAGAAGTCGCCCATCCGATAGAACAGCAAGGTACTGGGGTAGTCGGATTTCAGCGCCAAGTATTGGCGCATCATCGGAGTGTGCTGCGTTGCATCCGCCATTCGGAGTGACTGATCTGCAAAAACTGAGGGCCGCAGATGCTAGCCGGATGTCATCCGCAAGTCGAACATGGCACGATGGCGCGCTCGCGGCGGCAGACCAGGGCCCATTGTGAACATCGCGCATCTCGAACTCGGGCGGCACCAGTATGGTGGGGCGTTACAGGTCCGCCACCTGCTCAATGCGTTGGAGGACGGCGTACACAATCATCGTTTGGTGACCGCGGCCGAAAGTGACCTGCACGCGTGGGCGGAGGCCGAGGGTCAACCTCATGCTGCGCTCAAGTTTCGGGGCGAACATGATGTGATGTTTGTCGTACGTCTGGCCCGTTGGCTTCGTGCGAATCGTATCGATCTTTTGCATGTGCACAGCCGCCGCGGCGCGGACTGGATGGGTCCGCTCGCTGCTGGCGTTGGCGGCGCCGCGTGTATTTTGACGCGACGTGTCGACCACCCGCCACCGCTGTGGTTGCGCTGGATGGTCGCGCGGCGCTACCTGAGAGTCGTGGGCATCAGTGATGCGATCAGCACCGTACTCCGTGACGGCGGAATCGAGGACGACGCTTTGCTGACCATACGCAGCGCCATCGACCCGGTCCGTATCGACGCCGCGCCGACCGTCGATTTGCGCACGTTGATCCCGGGCTGCTCCGAGGATGCTCCCGTTATCGCGGTCATCGCACAGTTGATCGATCGCAAAGGCCATCGCTTCCTGATCGAAGGGCTCGGAGGCCTTCGCGCCAAGTTTCCTGACCTGCGGGTCGCTTTTTTTGGTCGTGGCGGCTTGCGCAAGGAACTCGAAACTGCAGTGCATGCTGCCGGTCACGCGGACTGTGTTTGGTTTGCTGGTTTTCGCGATGACTTGCTCAGCTTGCTACCCAGTGTCTCTGTCGTCGTGCATCCCGCTGTGCGCGAGGGCTTGGGTGTCAGTCTTCTGCAGGCGGCGGCGGCCAGAGTGCCTGTTGTGGGTTTCGCGACCGGTGGTCTCACAGAGGCGGTAGTTCATGAGCATACGGGCCTTTTGGTCCGGGTAGGCGACGCCGTCGCGCTGTCAGCGGCCATCAGTCGGATACTCGCTGACGACGAGTTGGCGTCCCGCCTCGGAGACAATGGTCGACGTCGAATCGAGGCAGAATTCTCGATTCCGGTCATGGCGCGGCGTTATGCTGCACTCTACGACGTACTTGCTGAGGAAATCTGAATGACCGGCATGTTTCCGGCACTGGGCCAACCCCCGTTGACGCTGGCCGAGCGGGCGGTGGTGCAAATTGCCGACACGCTGACACGCCAACGGCAAACGTTGGCGACCGCGGAATCCTGCACCGGTGGTTGGATCGCCAAGATGCTGACAGACCTGCCTGGCAGTTCCGCGTGGTTCGGTTACGGCGTCGTCAGCTATGCCAATGAGGCCAAGCAGAGCGTGTTGAAGGTCCGTGCTGATGCGCTGGATGCGCACGGCGCGGTCAGCGAAACCGTCATCCGGGAAATGGCCGAGGGCGTGCGCCTGCTTGCGCGGTCTGATTACGCCATCGCAACCAGCGGGATCGCGGGACCCGGCGGTGGCACTGACGATAAGCCCGTCGGCACCGTTTGGGCTGCCTGGTCCTCGGCTTCGACCACAATCGCAAAGATGGAACGCTTTCGCGGCGATCGTGAAACGGTCAGGGTGAAGACCGTCGCCTGGGTCCTGTGCGAATTGGATCGTCTGCTTGCCGACGAGTCGCTGTAGTCTGAATCGTGCCGAAAAGCGGCTTTTGGGGTCGAAAATCGACGCTGCAATTCGTTTTGGAATATGGAATAATCTGTTTATCCATACAGTAGTTTGATGCGGGGCTCAGATCCCGCCAGAGCGATTCAACGGAGCGGGTATAACGATGGACGACAATCGCAAGAAAGCGTTGGCAGCGGCGCTGGGGCAAATTGAGAAGCAGTTCGGTAAGGGCTCGGTTATGCGCCTGGGTGATGGCTCAGCGAGCAAGAACGTCGAGGCGGTTTCGACCGGCTCAATCGGGCTGGATGTCGCTCTCGGAATTGGCGGACTGCCGAAGGGCCGTGTTGTCGAAATTTATGGCCCGGAATCATCCGGTAAGACCACGTTAACTCTGCAGGTTGTTGCCGAAGCCCAGAAGGCTGGCGGCACCGCGGCGTTTGTCGATGCAGAGCACGCGCTGGATCCGCAGTATGCCGAGGCGCTCGGCGTGAACGTCGATGATCTGTTGGTCTCACAGCCGGACACCGGTGAACAGGCATTGGAGATCACCGATATGCTCGTGCGCTCCGGTGCGGTCGACGTCATCGTCGTCGACTCAGTCGCAGCGCTAACGCCGAAAGCGGAAATCGAAGGCGAGATGGGCGATTCGCACGTCGGTTTGCAAGCGCGGTTGATGTCCCAGGCGCTGCGCAAGTTGACCGGCAATATCAAGCGCTCCAATGCGATGGTCATCTTCATCAACCAAATCCGGATGAAGATCGGCGTGATGTTTGGGTCACCTGAGACGACGACCGGCGGAAACGCGTTGAAATTCTACTCCTCGGTCCGCCTCGACATTCGGCGAATCGGTGCGATCAAGAAAGGCGACGAGGTGGTCGGCAACCAGACCCGAGTCAAAGTGGTCAAGAACAAGGTGTCTCCGCCGTTTCGGATTGCGGAGTTCGAGATTCTCTACGGCCAGGGTATCTCGCTGGAAGGTGAGCTGATCGACCTTGGGGTGGCGCATGGCATCGTCGATAAGGCAGGTTCCTGGTACAGCTACAGCGGCGACAGAATCGGGCAGGGCAAGGAAAACGTACGCGAATTCCTGAAGAACAATCCTGAGATTGCGGGCGATATTGAGTCGCGCATCCGTGGTGTGTTGTTACCGAATCCTGAGGCCATCGAAGAATCTGAAGAGGCCGCTGCCGAGGACGCGTGAGCGATCCCTATTCGCCAGCGCGGTGTCGCGAACGCGCGATGGACGCGCTGGCGCGTCGAGAACACGCATTCGACGAGTTGTTCCAGAAGCTCTGTGAGCGCGGATTTGATCCCGACACGGTGACGGAGCAGCTCGTTCGTCTTCGAGGCGAAGGCTTACAGTCGGACGCGCGTTTCGCAGAGGCATTTGTCTCCAGTCGTTTCCGCCAGGGCAAGGGGCCGCAAAGGATCCGGGCCGAATTGCGTGGCCGGGGGTTGGGTGATTCTGAAATTGCCGAGGCATTTGCCGCAGCATCGCACGATTGGTTCAAACTGGCTGCAGAGGTGCGCGAGCGGAAGTTCGGTGTGGTTGCACCGACCGAATTTTCCGAAAAGGCGCGGCAAATGCGATTTTTGAGTTACCGCGGTTTTTCGCAGGAACATATCTCAGTCGCTATGTCCGGAGCGCGGCCTGTGGAATAATTCGGCGGTTATGAAATCTCTGACCGCCAGCGAGCTTCGCGCCGCATTTCTAAAGTACTTTTCCGACGAGGCACACACCGTGGTGCCGAGTTCGCCGCTCGTGCCAGGAAATGACCCAACGCTGCTGTTTACCAACGCCGGAATGGTGCAGTTCAAGGATCTGTTTCTGGGTAAGGAGCAGCGCGACTACCGACGCGCCACAACGTCGCAGCGCTGCGTCCGTGCGGGAGGGAAACACAATGACCTTGAGAACGTTGGCTACACCGCGCGGCATCTGACCTTCTTCGAAATGCTGGGCAATTTCAGCTTCGGCGACTATTTCAAACAGGATGCCATTCGCTTCGCTTGGACGTTCGTGACCAAAGTGCTCGAGATTCCTGAGGAGCACCTGTGGGTGACGGTGTTTCGCGAGGACGATGAGGCCGCTGCTATCTGGCGCGACGACATCGGTGTGCCCGCTGATCGAATTTCCCGCCTCGATGAGAAAGACAATTTCTGGCAGATGGGAGATACGGGACCTTGTGGACCGTGCAGTGAGATCTTCTTTGATCATGGGCCGGAGGTTGACGGCGGTCCTCCGGGGTCACCGGATGAGGACGGCGATCGTTACGTCGAGATCTGGAACCTGGTTTTCATGCAGTTCGACAGGGACGAAAGCGGCACCCTTACGCCGCTGCCAAAACCCTCGGTCGATACCGGAATGGGTCTGGAGCGTGTGTCCGCGGTGATGCAAGGCGTACACACCATCTACGACACGGATCTATTTCAGCGATTGATCGCGGCGGTTGCCGAAGCCGTCGGTGTGCCGACGAGCGACAACGCGTCGTTGCGCGTGATTGCGGATCACATTCGTGCCTGCGCGTTTCTCGCTGTAGATGGCGTGCGACCGTCCAACGAGGGTCGCGGCTATGTGTTGCGCCGGATTATTCGCCGCGCGATTCGCCATGGCTACATGCTCGGACAACGCCAGCCGTTTTTCCACACATTGGTCGCCGCGCTGGCCGACGAAATGGGCGAGGCATATCCGGAACTGCGTTCTGAGCAAGCGCGTGTGGCTGACGTCCTGTTGAAAGAGGAGCGTCGTTTTGCCGAGACCATCGAGCAGGGCATGGCCATGCTCGAGGCGGCGATGGAGAAGATGGACGGCAGCGTGATCGACGGTGATCTCGTGTTCAAGCTGTATGACACCTATGGATTCCCGATGGATCTGACCGCGGACATGGCTCGCGAACGGGGATTGACGATCGATGAAGTAGGCTTCGAGCGCGCCATGTCGGCGCAGCGTGAACGGGCAAAAGCCGCGAGCAAATTTGGGTCGACCGGCGGCGACACCTTGAATGTGGACGTCGCTACCGACTTCTCGGGCTATGAGTCAGAGCACGACGCGAACCGAAAAGTCGTGGCGCTGTACCACGACGGACAGGCGGTCGAACAACTTGAAGCCGGCCAAACCGGGGTGGTGGTGCTCGACACCACGCCGTTTTATGCCGAGAGCGGGGGGCAAGTCGGCGATCGCGGCTTTTTGAAATCCCAGTCGGCTCAGTTCGATGTTGAAGACACCCAGAAAGACAATGCGGCTCATGTACACCATGGTGCGCTGCGCGTCGGGCAGCTCAACGTTGGCGACGCGGTAGAGGCTGTTGTGGATGCGGCCAGAAGAACCGACATTCGACGCGCGCACTCTGCCACTCACCTGTTGCATGCGGCGTTGCGTTCCGTATTGGGTGATCACGTTGCGCAAAAAGGCTCGTTAGTTGATGCGGATCGTCTGCGGTTCGATTTCTCCCACGAGCAACCCGTGTCGGTTTCCGAACAGCATGAAATCGAGGACCTCGTGAATCGTGAAGTGCTCGCGAATCACGCAGCCGAAACCCAGATGATGGCCTTCGATGATGCGGTCGCCGCCGGTGCAATGGCGTTGTTCGGTGAGAAGTACGAAGCAGACGTTCGAGTGCTCGCATTGGGCGACACGTCGATGGAACTGTGTGGCGGTACGCACGTTGCGAGAACTGGCGATATCGGGAGTTTTCGGATCGTATCCGAGTCTGGCGTTGCCGCCGGGGTGCGGCGTGTCGAGGCGGTGACGGGTGTCGCCGCTACCGCATACGCACGCCAGCAGTCGACGACGTTGGGTGACATTGCCGATCGCGTCAAGGCGGCGCCTCAGGAAGTACTTGGCAAGGTCGAGCAAGTTATCTCGCGCAATAAATCTCTGGAGAAGGAGCTGCAAACCGTTCGCCAGCAATTGGTGACGGGATCGGGTAGCGATCTTATGGACCAGGCTGTAGCCATCGGCGACGTTCAAGTGCTCGCCGCTCGGGCCGATGGTGCCGACGCGAAAGCCCTGCGTGACTCAGTCGATCGGTTGCGCGATAAGCTGGGCGCGCAGAGTGTTGTGGTGCTGGGCGCAGTGGACGGAGAAAAAGTGCGTCTTGCGGCAGGTGTGTCGAAGGGCTTAGTTGACAGAATCAAGGCCGGTGCACTCGTCAACAGCGTTGCGGTTGGGGTTGGTGGTAAAGGCGGTGGGCGTCCGGATTTTGCTCAGGCGGGTGGCAGTCAGCCGGAAAACCTCGATAAATCATTGGCTTCGGTTGCTGACTGGGTACGAGAGCAACTGGGTTAAAGATTTCATCTGTAACGATCCTACTCACTTTCCCTGAGTAGGGGAATAAATTCCCAGAGATAACAGAGCGTTACGTCGTAGCTGCAGATGATTGTTTTTTGCAATACGACTCTGTTTCATGTGTAATTCGGCCGTCTTGGGCAAAAAAACTCAAGGTGTGTGCGTTGCCAGCGCTGTCATTAGACAAGTTTCTTTGAAAAGGACGATTTGATGGAGCTGGTGAAAATGGGTGAGAGGTGCATCGGGGGCGTGTTCAGAGGCTCGTCTGCGCGGCTCGCTCGAATCGGTCGCAGCCATGGAGAGGTTGTAGCCAAGAAAAGGGAGAGAAATTCATGCTGATTCTGACCCGACGGGTAGGGGAAACCGTTGTGATAGGGGAGGATGTATCCGTCACCGTTTTAGGGGTGAAAGGAAACCAGATCCGACTGGGGATCAATGCACCGAAGGATGTATCTGTGCATCGCCAGGAGATCTTTGACCGGATTCAAAACGAATCCTCGGACGATGGCTCGGCTGCGGCTGCAGAATAACAAAAACGTCACTAGCAGTAATTTGGCTCACGGCTTTACCCTGAACCCAACAGTGACTTAAACTCTCGGGCCGGGCGCGAACCGGGCGACCGGATCCGGAGAGATGGCTGAGTGGTCGAAAGCGCTCCCCTGCTAAGGGAGTATGGGTTAATAGCCCATCGAGGGTTCGAATCCCTCTCTCTCCGCCAGTTTCCCACTAGTCAATCTATCGCATCGCACCTATAATGCGCTGCTCGATTGACGACAATCGACCGAAACAACACGCGCCTGTAGCTCAGCTGGATAGAGTACCTGGCTACGAACCAGGCGGTCGGAGGTTCGAATCCTTCCAGGCGCGCCAAAAACTGAATAGCCCCTCATCGAGGGGCTATTTGTTTTTTTGCTCTGGAAGTCTTGGTTCGAACCTCTCGGTTCGACAAAACGCACTGCGTTTTGGACGTTGTCGCCAAAGGCGGCAACGGGCCGAAGGCCCGAGCATCGGCCCTAGCCGATGAGAGTCAATCCTTCCAGGCGCGCCAAAAACTGAATAGCCCCTCATCGAGGGGCTATTTGTTTTTTTGCTCTGGAAGTCTTGGTTCGAACCTCTCGGTTCGACAAAACGCACTGCGTTTTGGACGTTGTCGCCAAAGGCGGCAACGGGCCGAAGGCCCGAGCATCGGCCCTAGCCGATGAGAGTCAATCCTTCCAGGGCCGCTCTCGGCCATCCCTGGCCTCCGAGGCACTTGTGCTTCCTGCACGGCGCGCGCCAAACAAGAAAAGGGTCCCTTGCGGACCCTTTTTTGTTTGCCTTCCTGGAAGTCTTGGTTCGAACCCGGCAGCCCGACGGCGTTCGGCGTTGCGATGTGCCTAAAGTGCTGCCGATACCGCGGCATCGGGGATGCGCGTAGTGCGTTCTGCGTATTCGACCAGTTGCGCCAGCGATTGGCGACAAGAGGCGTTCGCACAAAAAACAATTCTGGGCCGTTGCGATCAGTCATGCCTTGCCGGCATTAAGGTAGCATTCAGCTAGCCACCAATAACCTTGCGGTTTTTCCTGGAATCGTCATGAGAGTTACCGCCAAAGCCCTCCCGATCGCCTCTCTCGTGCTCTGCATCAATACGGCTTGGGCCGACGACAGCTGCGGCTACCTCGAGTCTGCTATAAGCGGGATCGACCGAAGCGCGAACCTCGCCGCTGAAAATGTCGCGAGGCTGGATTTGGTGAAGTTCATGCTGAACTCGCCGATCCCGAGCGCGGAGGATCGCTACTGCGTGTTCAAGCGCGCCGAGCTTATCAACGCGAATGCACTAACGATATTGCGGTCGTTTGGACCTAGTGTGGAACTCGTCCGGAGAACCTTCGAAGAGTGCAAAGCAACGGTCGATGCGAGCGGCGACGCTGGGTTCAGCCAGGAGTTGGTGCGCTTTGTAGAGATGAACAATCGTTCTCAAGCGATTGAGGCCATGGAGAATATTTTTGCCAAGGCCAAAACCGATGCGATTCTGGCGCAAGGACTATTGACGCCGGCGCTGCTCGGGTTCACCAAAGAATATCCATCGGTTCTGAGCGCCGGCAGCGGCACTGATTGCGCGGGTAGATTTGAAAGGGTTCGTGCCGAGCTCCAGCAAACTGTGACCGACGGTTATACCGTGCGTCGCCTCGGTGACTTCAACTACGCGGACCTCTCGCCGAAGTCGGGCGATGCGTGCGCAGCGCTGCCGGAGAAGATCTACAGGAAGATCGACTCGACGCATTACCCGCGAGTCAGCGTGTCCCGCTATGAATTCGATCGTTGGATCGGCGACGAGCACGACTATTTTGGGATCGAAGGCGGGAGACTGTTCTGGCACAAAGACAAGGACCACTTCTTTTCTCTTGGCGGGCTTCACTTCTATCTCGAAACCGGGTTTACGATGAGAGAGGCGCTACGATTCCTGCGAGAAAACCCGATCAAGGATCCGAACAATCCGCCGACGGAGCGTCAGAAAAAACTGCTGGCTACCTATCACCGATATGCGGCAGTGACTGCGGATGCGTCGTACGAAAGTGTGGGTCTCGATACTCCGATCCTGTGTGGTGATGGCAGTGAACCACCTCGATATGACACTTGGAATGCGCGGCTGCACGGTTTGAATGCCGAACTTGGCCTTGGCAAAGATATGCGCAACGTCGCCGAGGTGTTCAGACGATAAAAACCGAGTCCGTAGGCTCGTTCACTAACCGCCTATGCACATTTCCGAACGCTAGACCTTCACTCGCATTGGCAGCCCGCATCGTTTCGACGGGATGAGTATTCGGAGCTATTGTCTCAAGTCCTTCGACGATCCGCCGCTAGCTCGGCATGACATAAGACGTTGGACCCGGGCGGCAGTGTTGCGCGTCCGGTCAACACTCCGGAGCGATCATCGATGCAAATCAAAGACTTGACCAGCGGACTCTATTTGAAACCTGCTTTCGCGGCGACCCAGGACAACGGCGCTGCAAAAGCCAACGCGACTACCGATGTGTCGCCAAAAAGTGCTCCGGAACAAGCGCGGTCGCTGGATGTACTGCGTCAAGAATTGCGGGCGGCGCTGGATCTTAGATTTACGGCAAAGTCGGTTCCCAATGCGTTCCAATCGTCAGCGTACAACCTCCCGGCAACCGCGGGCGATATTCAAACGGAGACACTGGGTCGGGCAAGAGGGCTCGCGAACGCAGAGCCAGGTCAAGCGTCTCGGATCGTGGTGCGGTTCAGAGCACAGGTCTCAGAAACGGCCTCACTGTTGAGCAATACCCTGAGCGGTCGCGCGGACGTCGGTCGTATCGGTGATGTCGCCGGCGGTATTGACTCCGCGCTGCAGGCGTTGGGTTCCGAGTTCGCTAGCAATCGCGTCGCTTCGACAGAAGTTCTCAGCGTGGATAGTAAGTACCGAGCATCAGCCAATATCCGGATCAAGACCCAGGAAGGCGACATCGTCCGAATCAAGCTGGCGAACACGACGAAGTTGGATGCGGAGCAAGGGTTCGCTACGAATGAGTCGGGCTCTTTGAGTACGACAGAAATCGACTTTCGTGAGCGTAGCTCGCTTCGACTGGTTATCCAGGGCGATCTCAACGATGACGAACTCGCTGCGATTGAAAATGTGTTCGACCAAGCGGCGGAGATTGCCGATGAGTTTTTCGGGGGTGATATCGCTGATGCGCTGGCGGTGGCAGACTCCTTCGAGTTCGATACCGATGAACTGAAGAAAGTCAGTCTGAATTTTCGAGAGTTTGAGTCCCAAACCGTCCGCTACGCACGAGAGACCGTGACGCCACCGCAACCGTCTGCGCCGGTGTTTCAACCTGTTTCACCCGATTCGTTTGCGCCGATCATCAATCGACCGATCGCACCACAACCCACGGCTGTGCCAGCATCGAAGCCATCCATTGGCGAAGTGGTCACGCCAACGTTTGAACGAGACACCGTGCAAGCGCCGGTTCAGTCTGACACGTCTGAGACGGTCGATGATGGCGACTCCACAACAGTTGGACCAGACAGCATCGAATCGGCGGCACCGACATCGAGCGCACGCGACCAACTCTTCCGATTGATCAGTGATTTTCTGAGCAATTCGCAGTCTGCGTTCGCTGGTTTCGAGGATGGTGAGCAGCGTCAGTTTTTCCTGTCGCAGACGTTCCGACTCAAGATCTTGAGTGAAACGATCCGAGTGCAAGCCCCTACCGAACTTGAGGACACCGCAGATGCAATCGCTGATGCGGTTGCGGGCGCTGCATCTCCGGATGTTGAGCCGAAGTCTGCCGTGGCTTGATGGAGTTACAGCGCCGCAGTCACTTCCAGTAGGGTCAGAATTTTGCGCGCGGAGTAACCGGTATCGTCAAACCAGACGATCGTCCCCTCTCGGTCGAGTACGAGTACCCGGGCATTCCGTCCGTTCTCGGTGCCCGTCAATTGCACGATGGGCTTGGCAGCACCACCGTACATCGTCACGACGAGTTTCCAGTCCTCACGCGGTATCCCGGAACGCATGCCGTCGTCGATGTATCCCGACGCGATGCTGGCGATCGCCCCTGGAATGGTCGGCAACTCCAGTACACGCGTCGTGACGCCGCCCTGCAGCATCCCGAGTAGCCAACGGTCAATATCAAACTGCGTATCCTGCAAATAGCCGACGAGCAAAATCACAGGTTCGCCGGCAAGATCGTCCGGAATTGTCACCTGTTCCTCTTCCAACGACTGACCGGTGACCGTGGGGAACACCTCGCCTGTCGGATTGCGGTTCGGTAGCGTGCTGGAACATGCGGTCGTCAGCGCGAGGAGCATGCAGCAGATAAAAGGAATTGAGATTCGCATAAGCATCCTTGAGCTAGGGCATCGGTGCGCCGCGAGCAGCGCTCATGATGTCATACCATTCGCCTCGATCCAGGTCGCTAGATGCAGCGGTGGCCGCTTCGATGATGCGCTCCGGTTTCATCGAGCCGACGATCGGCATCAGCCGGGGCAGATTCAGAAGAAACGACAACGCAATCTGAGTCACGCTGCGTTCCTTCTGCTCGGCAATTTGCTGGAGCTTTGGGAGTACGCGGTCGCGAACGGGGTCATCCGCGTCGTTAAAGAGGCGACCACCGGCGAGGGGTGACCACGCCATTCCCTGCAAGTCGAGTGCCTGGATTTGATCGAGCGTACCGTCTTGAATGGGGTCGATATGCAGCGTGGAGCATTCCACTTGGTGCGCGAATAACGGCGCTTCGAGATGCGCCTTAACAGCGTCGACTTGTGTCGGGGTAAAGTTGGACACACCGACCTTGCGAACTTTGCCTTCCGATACCAAGTGATCAAGCGATTCGGCAAGGTCGCGCCACGCGGTGAGCAAGTCCGGGCGATGGATGAGGTACACATCCAGCGTGTCGTCCCCCAACGCCTTTCTTGACGTCTCGCACTCCGTCATCAGTCTCGCGTGACTGCTGTCGTAAGGGACCGGCAGGTCGAGTCCTGCTTTGGTCACTACGACGAAATGCTGACGCAATTCAGGCCGCTTGTTGAACGCAAGCCCGAGCATCCGCTCTGCATGTCCGGCGCCGAACCGAGAGCCATACCCGTAAACCGGTGCGGTATCGATGACTTGAATGCCGTGTTCGTGGCAAACCTCCAACAGGGCGACAAGGCGACCAACATCTTCGTCCTCGAGTCGCCAGCAACCCCAGGCGATGGCTCCAGGCAAGGTTTTCATTCAGCGAGTCTCCACAAATACCAGCAACCGACGGTGCGATACGGCCGCCAGACTTCGCAACGTTCCAGGAATGTATCCGCATCGGGGCGCTCTTCCAGGCCGTCGAGTGCCTGCATGCCTTTTTGCAAGCCCAAATCGCCGGGTGCTGCGACGTCTGAGCGCAGCAGGCCGAACATCAGGAACATCTGCGCTGTCCATTCTCCGATGCCAGGCAGGGCTGTCAATCGCTCAACCACAACGTCGTCCGATTGGCGGGCAAGACTTCGGAAGTTCAGGTCGCCGTTGCAGACCGATTCGGCGAGTGTCAGCAGATAGCGGGTTTTCGCATTGGACAGACCTGCCTCCCGCAGCACATCTGGCAGTGTGTCTGCGACCAAAGGCGCACGCAGTGGACGCGAGCCCGTCAGTGTTTCGACACGTCGCAAAATGCTGGCGGCGGCCTTCGTCGAGAGCTGCTGACCCACAATCGCATTGGCGAGGCTGGCGAACGCCGGACGTCGGTTTCGATGCAGCTCGCATGCGCGCAATCCACCCATGCGTCGACCCAATTCAGGATCCACCCTGCGCAGATGCCGATGCGCTCGGCGCATCTCATCAGCGGTCAATTTCATGCTGGCCTGATCCCCATTGGTTCGGACTATACAGGACTTGCTTTTGATCACGCGGCTCCCACACAATCGCCGGCCGTCTGACTGCCTCGCGAGCGCTTATGTGGTTCAAAAATCTGCGTGCTTATCGACTGACCTACGATACCGGTCTTACGGCCGACGCACTGGATGAGGCACTGACCGAGAATGAATTCGTGCCGTGCGGGAAGATCGATAAGGAACGCGCCGGTTGGGTGCCGCCGATCGCTGCGGGCGGAACCATGCTGACCCATACCGTCGGAGACTGCACGATGATCTGCCTGCGCAAGCAGGAGAAAGTTTTACCTCCTGCGGCGATCAACGAGCAATTGGAGGCGAAAATCTCTGAGCTTGAGTCTCGCGAAGGTCGACGCGCGGCTCGTCGCGAACGTCTGTCGTTGAAAGACGAGGTTATGATGGACTTGTTGCCGCGCGCATTGACCCGATCCGAGCGGATCTATGCCTACTTTGATTTTCGTCGGCAGTATTTACTGATCGATGCGGCAAGCGCGGGCAAGGCGGAGTTGGTCATCGACTACTTGCGCGCCGTATTGAAGGTTCTGCCGGTGGTGCCGCTGGATTCGCACGCCGACGCGGCCGATGTGATGACGCGCTGGATCAAAGGTCGTATGCCGGATGGTTTTTCGTTGAATCTCGACGTCGAGCTGCAAAACACGCGCGAGTCGCGCAACGTCGTGCGCTGCAGACATCAGGAAATCGATAGTAAGGAAGTTCTCAGTCATATCGATGCCGGAAAGCGGGTGACCGCGTTGGCGATGAACTGGCGCGAAGCGATCCACTTCATGCTACATGCCGACTTCGCGGTCAAACGTCTGCGGTTCGACGATCATATAGTTGATCACGGTGACGCCAGCAGTGACGATGCGGCTGAAGCGTTCGATCAGGACTTTGCGGTCATGATCGTGCAGCTTGGTCGTATGTTGGATGAGCTGATCGAGGCGTGCGGCGGACCGGAGAAGATCTGATGGGCAAGCGCGTGGTGTTTCTGTCGCAGGATTCCATGGAAAATCATGTCTGTGATGATGATCTTGCGCTCGATGCGTTCGCTGCACGCGGTCTCAACGTTGAGACGATCAGTTGGCGCTCTGACGCGGTGTGGTCCGAGTTCGACGCTGTGATCGTTCGGTCACCGTGGGACTACATGAAAGCGCCGCAGCAGTTTCTGGATACTTTGGATCGTATTGCGGACAGCACGCGGTTAGCCAATTCCGTCCAAGTTATGCGCTGGAATCTGGATAAGCGCTATCTCGGGGAGCTGCGCGATCAGGGCGTGGCGGTCGTCCCGACCGAATACGGTGAATCGCTGACAGAGCAACGGCTGGACGAGTTGCTGGGCGAATACCCCGAGGGAGCTGTTATCAAACCGGTGATCAGCGCCGGTTCGATGAACACGTTTGCGTTACAGCCACCGATCAGTGCCGCGACACGTGCCAAGGTGCTGAACGCGCACGCCAACAGCGTTTACATGTGGCAGCCGTTCGTGCGTTCGGTTGTCGAGGAAGGCGAGTACTCGCTGTTTTACTTCTCGGGCCAGTTCAGTCATTGCATCGTTAAGCGACCCAAATCGGGCGATTTTCGGGTGCAGGAGGAGTTCGGTGGGCAGATCGTCGCCACTGAGGCGACCGCCGATCAATTGCAAGTGGCGGAGTCAGTACTCGCCGCGATTCCGGAGTCTCTGCTGTACGCTCGCGTCGACCTCGTGCGCGGCCCAGCCGATGAATGGTGGCTCATTGAACTCGAGATCATCGAGCCCTCGCTGTACCTGCGCTGTGACGCAATGGCCCCGGAACGCTTCGCCGATGCGACGGCAGCCTGGCTCGACCCCTAGCGGATGACGTGCCACTCGGTCTGTCGACCTGCCAGGTAGATCACCTTCTCACCATCGAATATCGCGCTCTGTTCGAGTTTCATCTGAACCGGCTGGTCGCCGTACTCCGGCACCGTCGTTTTGACGTTGCCCTCGATCGCGTAGCCCGTCATAGGATACAGCGGCCAATCACCTCGTACCGGGGTCGGGCCCTGATCGTCCCACATGCCAATGGTCGGTCCCGGTGCGTGACCGAAAACGCCGAGCGGGTGGGTGTAGATGCTGTCCTCAATGCGGGCGCGGTCGGTAGATTTATGGACCGCTGCGAGAATTTCATTGCCGGTCCGACCGGTCTTGAATTCTGCGGTGAGGAGGTCCTGCCACCGATTCCCGAGTTCCATGGCGTCGACGAGGCCGGCCGGCGGTGACGTCTCGTCGACTTTGAGAACGTAGCCCATCTCCTGGGTATCGGTGCAAAGGCCGAGGTAGCACAAACCCACGTCGGTGTGCAGGATATCGCCACGCTCGATCACAAGGTCCTGGTCGTATTGACCGAAGAAGGGTGCGTCGGCAGCGTAGGTGATGCCCTCGCGCTGTAGATTCATGTCCGGATGGAACCAAGGTTCCAAACCATGCCTCTCGAACTCGCTGCGCATGAACCAGGCGACATCGCCCAAGGTTGTGACGCCCGGCGTGATCACCTCGCTTGAGAAAGCGCGCGCGATTGTCTGACGTGCGAGACCGACCGCACGTTGCCAGACGCCGATCTCAGCCTCGGTGCGTGTCTCGGTCCAGCGAATTACGAGTGGGGCTGCCGACACGAGACGCTCACGCAACGGTTCGGTCAGAACCGCCTCCAGTTTCTTGTACAACCCATGGCTCAATCCGTCTGCGACCGGCCAATCGTCGCTGACGTTTATTGCGATCTTCTGAGGGTTTCGTTCAGCAATCACCTCGCCTAAACGCTTCCATTGAGCTGCGAGATCGCCACCCTCCCAAGCTGTTGTGTACAGAGAGCCGAGCGGGTAGCGGCTGACCGTGAGACGTTCGACGCCGGCGTCTGGGCCTCGATCGAAAAATACGAGCATGGTGGTGCGGCGTGCGGTAAACCTCGGCTTGGGCACGAGCGACAGGAACACGGGATCGTCGTTGTATTCCCTGGCGATAACCAACCACATGTCGATCTGTTGCTCTCGCATTAACCGAGGCAGAAGTTCGCCAAGCCGAGTCTCAAGCAGTCGGTTCATTACGATCGGGCGATCGCGAAAGTCGGCAACGGCTAGCTCCTGGGCTGTCGCATTGGCGAAGCACAGTGTGATCATCAACGTGAAAAACAAATTGCGCATGGGGATTCTCTTGAAACGACGTTTTCCGAAGTCTACCGATTGCGCTCCCGCGTGGGTAATGCGGGTTATACTCCGACGCATGCATAGTCCTTACCGGATCGCCCAGATTATCGTTGGGCTTGTAACCCTCTCATTCGCCGGTTGCGGCGCCGATTCGCCGCAAATCACAGCCAAACCGCAGACGCTGGATCAATTGGCGCGTGACTATCTCGTTCTTGAGTTGGCGATGGGTCAGGTTGATCCTGCCCACGTCGATGCCTATTTCGGGCCTGGCGAATTGGCCGAGCAAGCGCGATTGAATGGCTGGACACTTGTTCAGATCGATCGTGAAGCCGCGAAGCTGACTGCTTCGCTTCAGTCAGCGCGCAATGAGAGCAATGCACTACGTATCGATGGGTTGGTCGGTCGCATCGCGGCGCTTCGAATGCGCCACAGGATTCTGTCAGGTCAAAAACCCGACTTTGACGAAGAATCCGAGGCGCTGTTTGGTGCGGTTGCGCCCGATCGTGACGCTGCCTACTACGATGCGGTATTGGAGGAGATAGACACCCTGCTGCCGGGCGAGGCGACATTGGCGGAGCGTGTCGATGTTTTCCGCCAGCAGTTCACGATTCCCCCGGATAAGTTGGACGCGGTGTTTCGGGCTGCTATGGCGGAATGCCGTGCGCGCACGTTGCAGCGAATCGAGCTTCCGGCGAACGAACGTTTCCAAATCGAATATGTATCGGACAAACCGTGGTCAGGCTACAACTGGTACAAAGGCGATTCCGAGAGTCTCATTCAGTTCAACACGGACCTGCCGACGTCGATTGATCGTGCCGTTGATCTTGGATGTCACGAGGGCTATCCGGGGCACCACACCTTCAATGCGCTGGTCGAGCAGGAGCTGGTCAACAAACGCGGCTGGATTGAGTACGCGCTGTATCCGCTGTTCAGTCCCCAGTCATTAGTTGCGGAAGGCACCGGAAACTACGGAATACAACTCGCGTTCCCGGCAGCAGACCGTGTGTCGTTCGAGCGGGAGGTGCTATTCCCCTTGGCCGGCCTGGATGTTGGTGAGGCGGACCGGTATTACGCGCTTCTGGATCGACTGAGCGCGCTGAACTTTGCCGGCAACGAGGCGGCGCGCGATTTTTTGAACGGCGATATTTCCAAACAAGAGGCGATCGACTGGTTGCAGCGCTACTCCCTCAGTTCCAGGGCCCGTGCGGAGCAACGGCTTCACTTCATCGAAACCTACCGCAGCTACGTAATTAACTACAATCTCGGTCAGGCCTTGGTTGCCGAATGGGTGTCGGCGGATGGCGCATCTCAGGAACAACGCTGGCGCAAATTTTCTGAACTGTTGATCCAGCCCGTTGTACCCGGGTCACTGGGTCGATCGCTGGCGGAGACGACCTGATGCGACTGGCGTTCCTTGGTCTGGGAGTGATGGGCTACCCAATGGCGGGCCACCTCGCATCTTCTGGGCACGAAGTTACCGTTTACAACCGCACTCGCGCGACTGCAGATCGATGGTGTCAGTCGCACGGCGGCAGCCAGTGCGCAACACCGTCTGAGGCCGCAAAGAATGCGGAAATTGTGTTTGCTTGCGTTGGCAACGATTCGGATATCGAGGAAGTCGCGCTCGGTGAACACGGGGCAATCCCCGCGATGGCGCCCGGCAGTATCTTTGTCGATCACACGACCACATCTGCCGATCAGGCGCGACGATTGGACGAGGCCGCGCGACGGTTTCAGGTCGGCTTCGTCGACGCGCCCGTATCAGGCGGTCAGTCCGGCGCTGAGGCGGGTCGCCTGACCGTGATGTGCGGCGGGACGGTAGAAGACTGCGAACGCGCAGCGCCAGTGGCCGATGCGTACTCAGCACGCTGGGCGCGGCTCGGTCCTGCCGGCGCAGGCCAACTCACGAAGATGGTCAACCAGATTTGCATCGGCGGGCTGCTGCAAGCACTGTCAGAAGGGGTCTATTTTGCCGAGCGCGCGGGCCTCGACCCGGAACAGGTCTTCGCGACCATCGGCGGCGGCGCAGCGCAGTCCTGGCAGATGGACAATCGAGCCACGACGATGGCGAAGCGCGAATTTGATTTTGGCTTTGCTGTGGAGTGGATGCAAAAAGATCTGGGTTTCGCGTTGACCGAGGCGCAACGCAACGGCGCGCAGCTTCCTGTCACTGAGCTGGTAGCGCGCTTCTACGATGACATTGCGAACTCCGGCGGTCGCCGCTGGGACACATCCAGCTTGATCACCCGACTTGGCGAGACCTCCGATGCCGATTGAGTGGTTAACACCCGAAATCCTGACGTTGGCAATCACTGCAGCAACGATCGGGATTGTGCACACCGCGATCGGGCCGGATCACTACTTGCCGTTTGTTGTTCTCGGCAAGGCGCGTCAGTGGACAACGCGCAAGACGGCGATGATCACGTTGTTGTGTGGTGTCGTGCATGTTGCCGGTTCGGTGCTGCTCGGCGCGATTGGTGTGGCTGCCGGACTCGCACTTCGCCAGCTTGAATGGCTCGAGGGGATGCGCGGGGATCTGGCTGCCTGGTTGTTACTCGCTTTCGGTCTGATTTATTTCGTCTGGGCGCTACGGCGCAGCTCGCGTGCTCACGTACATACGCACGCGCATGTGCACGCGAATGGGCAGGTCCACACGCACGAGCATGACCACAGCAAGGAGCACCTGCACGTCCATACAACCGAGCAACAGCGATTCGTTCCTTGGGCGTTGTTCCTGATTTTTGCGTTTGGACCCTGTGAGGCTCTGATCCCCTTGCTGATGTACCCTGCAGCGGCCGCGAACTGGCCTGGCGCGGTGTTCGTGACCGGTGTGTTTGCAATCGCGACGCTGATCACAATGCTGAGTCTGGTGCTCGTGACCTCCTGGGGACTGGGTCGATTGGCCGGTGGTCACAACACTGTGTCGTTCATGTCGCGCCACTCACACGCCTTTGCCGGTGCTGCAATAGTGATGTGCGCGACGCTGATGCTGGTCGGATTGTAACGGCTCCCAAAAGGGGGCTTCGGGGAGAGGGGAATGGCACGATTTCGAATGCCGCACACGCTGACATTGCTGTTCAGCCTGATCGTTGTCGCATGGGTGGCGACCTGGCTGGTGCCAGCCGGGCAGTTTGAAACCAGTACCAATTCGCACGGGCGCGAGGTAGTTGTTCCCGGTACGTTTGAATATCTGGAGGACGCGAAGCCACCCTCCGCATTGAACATTCTTCTGGTGATTCCGCGCGCGCTGGGTGAAGCCCAAGGCATCATCTTCTTCTTGTTCATCGTCGGCGGCGCACTGTCGATCCTGCGCGCCAGTGGCGCGTTGGATGCCGGAATGGGCGGACTGCTGCGCAGTACCGGCAGCCGTCCTGCGGTGCTGATTCTGATCGGGATGCTCGCGTTTACCATCGGTTCGTCCACTATCGGCATGGCGGAGGAATACATTCCGCTTACGGCGGTCTTGATGGGGTTGTGCGTCGCGATGCGCATGGACGTGGTCGCGGCGATCGGGATCATGGTGGTTGGATACTCGATCGGTTTCGGCGCCGCCGCACTGAATCCGTTCACCGTTTTGGTGGCTCAGGAGGTCGCCGGGTTGGAACCGACCAGTGGAGCCGGTTTCCGTATGGCGATGACGGTACCTTTTTTTATCCTTGGCTACTGGCATGTCTATCGCTATGCCCGTCGAGTTCGTGCGGACGCGAGTGCATCACTGGTCGCCGATGTGCCGGCGGCGCAACCGCCTCAGCCGAGTGATGAAGTACCGATGACCGGGACTCGGCGCGTCATTTTGTTGCTGACGTTGGCGACGCTCGGTCTGCTGGTGTGGGGCATCAAGACCCACCAGTGGTATTTCACCGAATTGGGTGCGGCTTTCGTCGGTTTCGCGTTGCTCGTGGGGCTGGTTGCGCGCATGTCGATCGACGATATCGCGAAACGTTTTATCGAGGGTGCGTCGGAGTTGACAGGTACCGCGCTTCTCATCGGCTTCGCGCGTGGCATAGAGTTGATGCTAAGCGACGGACAGGTACTTCATACGATCGTCAATTCACTCGCACAACCGCTAGGTGAGTTGGGCAGCATGTTCTCGGCGGTGGCGATGCTGTTTATTCAGAGCCTCCTGAACCTCTTTGTGCCGTCGGGTTCTGGACAAGCGTACGTCACGATGCCGATCATGGGTCCGATTGGCGATCTCGTTGGTGTGTCGCGGCAGGTGGCCGTATTGGCTTATCAAATGGGCGATGGTTTTATGAACGCGATCGTTCCGACCAATGCCGTACTGATGGGTATCCTTGGTATTGCGGGTATACCTTACAGTCGTTGGTTCCGTTTTATCGCACCTCTGATGCTGCAGTTTCTCGCTGTCGGATGCGTCGTATTGATGATTGCGGTGGCGATTGGTTACTAGCGCACACACTGCCAAAATGCGTTACGCTATCAGCTCACCGGGGGTGGCTATGGCCTGAGATGCGGCATGCACCGCGAACCCTTAAGACCTGATCCGGATAATGCCGGCGTAGGGAGTGCTGTCATGCATCAATTCAGTCTGCGCGCGTCTGTCGCGTTATCGGCCCTCGCGTGTGCCAACGTAAGTGCCCAATCCAGTGATCCAACGTTTGTGCCGATTGACGAAATCGTCATCGCCGGTTCGTTAACCGAGAAAAAGTTGGATGAAATTCCCGCGAGTATCGCCGTGATCGATCGTGAGTCGATCAATCGATCTACCGCAACGCACTTCGAGCAGCTAGGGCTGCGGGTCGCCAACTTGAACTTCGCTGGCGGCAGTAATCGAGCGCGATATTTTCAAATTCGCGGTATCGGTGAACGCAGTCAGTACGAAGGGGCACCCAATCCTTCGGTTGGCTTCATTATCGACGATGTCGATTTTTCAGCCATCGGTGGCGTCTCGTCGACCTGGGATCTTGAGCGTGTGGAAGTCCTGCGTGGCCCGCAGGCGACGCGTTATGGCGCCAATGCCCTGGCTGGCATTGTGTATCTGCAGAGCGTTGCGCCGAGCGACATTTTCGATAGCCGCATACGACTGCAAACCGGTAACGATGGTCTGACGGATATTGCAGCTGCCGCTGGCGGTCCGTTGACCGACACGCTCGGCTACCGGGTCGCTGTTCACCGGACGGAGCAAAATGGGTTCCGCGACAATGTCTTCCTCGGAACGGATGATACGAACGGTCGTGACGAAACGAGCGCTCGATTGCGCCTCCGCTGGGCGCCTTCCGACGCGACCGTGGTTGATGCGACTGCCTGGTATGCCGACTTTGATAACGGCTATGATGCCTTCGCACTCGACAATGGCTTTACGACGTTTTCGGATACGCCAGGTCGGGATGCGCAACGCACGCGCGCCCTCAGCTTGCGCGCATCCCACGAATTGAATCCCGCGGTGACTGTGACGAGCGTCAGTGGCTACGCACGCTCGAACATCGAGTTCAGTTTCGATGCGGATTGGGGGAATCAGGCCTACTGGGAGACGTTCTTTGCGGCGCCGGACGATGCGCCGTTCGCTGCGGACTACGATTTTTTCTCGCGCCGCGATCGTGTGCGTGAAACGGTCAATCAAGAGATACGCTTGCAGTCCGGCGATGAGGGTCGGTGGTTCGCAGATACGACGGAATGGGTTATCGGACTGTACGCGCTGCGTCTGCGCGAGTCGCTCGATACGTTTGATAGTGGCATTTTCACCGATGGGAGTTTCGCCCCGTCATTGGCTGTGCGGACTTCGGCAAGTGACTATGCGGCAACCAGTCTGTCCGGCTTCGGCGAACTGAATATTGCCCTGTCATCACAAGACACGTTGTCGCTCGGTGCGCGACTGGAGCGCCGTAACATCGACTACAGCGACAGCGCGGGACTTGACGTGTCGCCGGACGAATCGGCGATCGGCGGTCATATTCGCTGGTTGCGCGCATTCGATGATACCTGGTCCGGCTACGTCGGTTTGTCGCGTGGGTTCCGGCTTGGTGGTTTCAACCTCGGTGAAGTACCTGACGGCCGGCGTGAGTTCGACGCAGAGTTCCTTTGGAATCTGGAGGGTGGCGTGAGGCGGTCCGGCGACGCGCTGAGCTGGGGGCTGTCGGTGTTCTATGCTGAAAGAGACGACCAGCAGGTGGATACCTCGTTTCAACTGGATCCGGCTGACCCATCCACGTTCGTGTTTTTCGTGGACAACGCAGCCAGCGGGCGTAATTTTGGGCTGGAGTTCGATGCGCGTTGGCAGGCCAATGCCAATTGGTCGGCTTTCGGCACTTTGGGGTTGTTGCGTGCTGAGTTTGATGAGTTTGTGTCCCCGGAAGTCGATCTAACCGGACGGGATCAGGCTCACGCACCGCGTTACACGGCGGCCGTCGGCATCGAGTGGCGAGGTGACGACGGATGGTTCGCACGCACCGACATAACCGCCAAGGACGAGTTCTTTTTCTCTAACAGTCACGATCAGCGCGCGCGAGCTCAGACGATCGCGAATGCGCAGGCAGGCTACGCCGGCGATCGGTGGCGCGTTACACTTTGGTCCAGGAACTTGTTCGACGAGCGTTACGCGACGCGGGGATTTTTCTTCGGCAACGAACCGCCCGATTTCGCGGCGACCGAGTACCGAAGGCTGGGCGACCCTCGTCAATACGGTCTGACTTTCGAGTGGTTTTACGAATGACGACACTTTCCGCACGCGTTGACGTTTCTCTGTATCCGTTGACTGAAGACTATATCCCTCCGATTGATTCGGTGATTGCGCGTTTTCAAAGCTACGACGACATTGAAGTGGTCACGAATCGAATGAGCACTCAGCTTACCGGCGACTACGATCGGCTTATGCAGGTGTTGGCGCAGGAGATGAAGTCGTCATTGCTTGCCGGCAAAGCGGTGTTCGTCCTGAAGGTTCTTTCCGTCCCTTAGGCACAATGGATGCCTTGCCCGGTCAGACCGACAGTTCCGGAGATGTGCTGAGCTGGATGACGTCTTTACTCAGTCAGATCATGGCGACCTCCTTGTTGGAGTACATCGCCGTTGCACTCGCGATAGCCTATCTCCTGCTGGCGATTCGTCAGTCTATCTGGTGTTGGCCTTGTGCCCTCGTGAGTACAGCTATCTACATTTATCTGTTCTACGACGTGGCGCTGCTTTCGGAAAGTGCACTGAACGTGTTTTATCTCGTGATGGCGATTTACGGCTGGTGGCAGTGGCAGCAGGGGTCCGAGTCTCGACCCGGTACATTGCTGATATCGCGACTCGCACTGAAATGGCATCTGGCGGCGCTGGCGTTGGTCGCCGTTTTGGTGTGGGTGACAGGCACTCAAATGCGGCAGCATACCCAAGCAGACTTTCCTTACCTGGATGCGGCGACCACTTGGTCGGCGGTTTGGGCAACTTGGTTGACCACGCGGAAGGTCCTTGAGAATTGGTACTACTGGCTGGTCATTGATTTCGTATCGATCGGTTTGTTCGCGCATAAGGGACTAATTTTGACCGCTGCGTTGTTTGCTTTGTATGTGGTGCTGGTGGTGGTCGGATTGCGGATCTGGACACGAAGTTATCGGGCGCAGACGAGGTGATCGAGCACGCTGAGTATCCGGAGGATTTGGTCCACAGTCTGTTGGGCGCAACCACTCGGGTCGTAGCGGTGCTCGATTCTGAGCGCAATCATGTGTGGCGGGTTCGCTGTGGCACTGACGATCTCGTGGTCCGACTGTCTGGTAAACGGCCACCAAAGCCAATCGTCGATTTCGAGCGTTCGATTGCAATGCAAACGGTGGCGGCTAGCTATAGGCTGGCGCCACCAGTGATTGCCTTCGATGTCGATCACGAGCTCTCGATCACTGAGTACGTCGATTCGGACCTTGGGACGATGGGCGAACAGGCATTCACGGAACAATTGGATTTGATCGTGCCTGTGCTTCGATCGCTGCATGCGGTGCCGACTGATGGATTGCCAACGGGTCCAACAGATCTGCAGATATTCGAGGGTTACGGTGTATCGGTTGATGAACTACCGAGTGAAATTGCGCCTTCGATGAGGTGGGATACATCGACGCATGTTGTCTGCCACCACGATGTGAACATGCGAAACGTGCGGCGCGCGCAGCGTACCGTATTGATCGATTGGGAATATTCTCGATGCGCCGATCCGCTCCATGAGCTTGCGGTGCTCGCCAAAAATCTTGAGCTATCAGATAGGCAGGGAGCGGCGTTGCTCGAACGATATTTCGGTCCGACGGTCGACTCGCTAGTGCGGGAGCGCTTCAAAGTGTACCGACGCCGAGCTGGACTCTGGTTTGCGCTCTGGTCGAAACGCTACCAGTGATTGCGTAGCTCACGCAGCTTCAGAAATACTGTTTTAGGACTCGGGTTTGCAGGCAGATCGGGGAATCGCTCGCGCAACCTGTGAATCACCGTGGGTTCCTCCAGTCGAAGGAAAGTGTTGATCGCGCGTTCCTCGCCGAGCGTTAACACCATATCCGGCGATGCGACTTGTGCCTCGGCTGACGCCACAAGCCGAGCTGCCGCTTGATTGTCAGGCTCGCGATCCAGCGTGAATTGCAGGTTGCCGCTGAGGTACTCATGGCCGGGATAGAGTCGAGTCGCATCGGACAATTTTGAAAGTTGCTGGTCGAAGGTATCGTACAGCGTCTCAACATCGCCGCCATTGTGGCAGTTGCCTGCGCCTGCGTTGAACAAGGTGTCCCCGCTGAACAGGGCCGGTTCGTCGGAATGCGACAACAAACACAGGTGACACATCGTGTGGCCGGGTGTATCCATGCACTCGAGTTCCACCGTCTTCCCAACGCGCACGACGTCGCCAGCGCTGAGACCAACATCAATACCACGAATTTTTTTTCCGGCAGCGTGGTGCGCCAACAGCTTTGCGCCGGTGGCCGATATCAGTCCTTTGTTGCCGCCAATATGGTCGGGGTGCTCATGCGTGTTGAGAACCTGTGTGATGGTCCAACCGTGCTTATCCGCGATTGCCAGGCACTGACGGAAATCGAGCGGATCGATCGCCAGTGCTTCGCCACTCTCAGGACACGCGACGAGATAGTTGAAGTTGCGGTAGTCGTTTGCGACCCAGACTTGTTCGACAAGCATTGTGTTACTCCGCCGCGTAAACCTGTTTGCCACCTACCCACGTTTCGAGTGTTTTGATCTGCCAAATCTCTTCGGCAGGAATCTCGAAGTAGTCCCGGTCAGTGACAATAAAGTCCGCCCACATTCCTGGCGTGAGTTGACCGATTCGATCGCCTTGCCCCACCGATCGACTCGCCCAGATGGTGAACGCAGCAAGCGTTTGCTCGCGACTCAATGCCTGGTCGGGAAACCAGCCGCTTGGCGGCTTACCGTTTTTGCCTTGTCGTGTCACCGCTGCGAACAAACCGTCAAACATCTCGGGTTTCTCCACAGGAAAATCCGAGCCGGCGGCCATCTTGACGCCATTGCCCAGCATGCGCTGCCAAGCGTAAGCGCCGAGAATTCTCTGACTCCCGACTCGATCTTCGGCCATATTCATATCGCTAGTCGCATGCGTCGGCTGAAACGACGCAACCACATCGAGCGATTTGAAACGCGGGATATCCTGCAGCGTCACCACTTGTGCGTGTTCGATGCGATCGTTGAATCCGGTCTCACCGGCTTCACGGACTGCCTCGAAGGCATCGAGAACGGTTTGGTTGGCGGCGTCACCAATAGCGTGAATGTTTGCGGCGAACCCTTTCTGGTGCGCAGCGCTGATGTAGCCGGCCATCGTTTCGGTGTCGGCGAACAGCAGGCCAAGATTGTCGGGATCATCGGTGTACGGTTGGATCATAGCGGCCCCTCGGCTCCCGAGTGCGCCATCCGCGTACAGTTTGACGCTCGTCACCTCGAAAAGATCATTCGCATAGCCGGTAATCGGTGCATCAAAGTCTTGCAAGACCGGCACACCACCCAACATTGCAGAGACCCGAATCGGCATTTCGCCAGCGTCGGCGAGACTCTTGTAAAGTGCAACTTCCAGCGTGGTCACCCCTGCGTCGTGCACTCCGGTGATGCCGAGACTGGCCAGCTCTTCCATGGCGGTCTTCAGATAGTCGCGTTGCACTGATTCCGGCGGTTCAGGCACAACCGCGTTGACGATACCCATCGCCGAGTCGACCAGAACGCCGGTTGCAGCGCCCGTATCGTCGCGGACGATCACACCACCCATCGGATTGGGGGTGTCGCTGTTGATACCGGCAAGTTCTAACGCCTTACTGTTGGCCCACGCCGCGTGTCCGTCGATGCGATTCAGGAAAACAGGCCGATCGGCCACTACAGCGTCGATGTCCTCGCGTGTCGGGAATCGATTCTCCTCCCACAAGACCTGGTTCCAACCTCGGCCCAGAAGCCATTGGTCCTCGTCATCGAGCGTCGACTCGAATGCAGCGATTCGGCTGAGTGTGGTGTCGAGGCTTGTGACGCCCGCAACATCCAGGGTTTTGCGAAGCTTGCCGAGGCTTGAGACGTGACCATGAGCATCGATCAATCCGGGCAGCACCGTCTTACCCTGCACATCGAGGGTCTGCTCGATGGAGTAGTTGGCGGCGAGGTTTGCGTCCCCGATGGCGATCACGCGACCATCGTCGATGATCATTGTACTGAAGGTCTTCAGAGATTCGTCTTCGATCGTGTAGCCCGTCGCATTAACAACGGCGAGCTCAGCCTTCGGTAGCGTGACGGTCGCGTCACGCTGGCAGGCCGCTAGTGTGAGTGTGAGTGCTGAAAGGACCAGCAACCTCAAAGTACGTGTCATTCCGGAACCCTCGTCGCCTGCCAGGCAACAGCCCGCCAATGCGAGTCGGTCAATCGAAACGTGCCGGTGTTCAAATAGTAACTTGGCTCAGTCGTCGCATCGCCCTGCGGTGTTGCAACGAGTGTGAACGCGACGACTGCCATATCGCCGTAAAGTCGGATGTCGACATCATCCGCCGTGTAAACCACCTCCGGCGGCGTATCGGAGGGCGTGTCATCCATCGTGCCAAGTATCTGCGCTTTGGTCGTCCGACTTCCGGCAGACGAGGTGTAGACGAGACCGTCATCCCAAAACCGTTCATGGACGCTGCGGTCACCACGACTTGCTCCGGCCAGAAACGTATTGAGCAACTCAGCCAATACAGTGGCTTGATCGGTGTCCGTCGACTCGGCGTGCAGCGCCGTCGAAACGGCGCAAGCGAATGACAGTGACAACAGTAAGTGCGACCAGCGCTTCATCAACATGCAGGATCTCCAAAGTTCTGACGTTAGAGCATACACTGTGTGACATGAGCACTCTTTATCTTGTACGTCATGGTCAGGCGCGTTTTTTGACGGATGACTATGACCGACTCTCAGAGCTAGGTCGCGAGCAAGCGAAGTTGGTGGGCGAGTACTTCGTAAAGGAAGGCGTCGCGTTTTCGCATGTTTGGTCGGGCACTTTAAAGCGCCAACGCGATACAGCATCGGGCGCACTCGCTGTCGCTTCTGCAGCGGGAATCGATCTGCCGGTGCAAGCCGTTTTGCCGGGACTGGATGAGTATCCCGCAGACACGCTAATGGAGTTTCTTTTGCCGCGCGTGCGAGATGTCGATGCGGCCACGAATCGAGATGCCGAAGCGTTGGAGACATGCAAAGAAGAGCGGGAACGCTACCGATTGATTCATCGGTTGCTCGAGTCCGTAATGCGCAGCTGGATCGCCGCGGAGCACGATGTCACGAGTGCGGGGATCCCGACCTGGGCGGAGTGGAGTGGCGGCGTTCGGGCAGCACTGCAAGAGTGTATGAAGGTACCGCGCGGATCGAGTGTCGCCGTCTTTACGTCGGGTGGTCCCGTCGGTGTGGCCGTTCAAACACTGTTGCAGGCGCCCGAAGTTCAGGCCGCCGAGTTGAATTGGCGCGTCTTCAATGCCTCTGTTTCGCGTGTAACCTTTTCGGCGGCCCGCGTGACGTTGGACACTTTCAATGAAACGGGGCATTTGCCGCGGGGGTTGAGAACGCATCGGTAGACGAGCGTCCACCGTGTTTCGTCTAGGTTTGTGCACGCTGTCGAAGAAAAACGGCAGTTTGTATAAAAAAATTGGCGAAAAATGTTTGACAGAGCTCGGCGTCTAGGGCAATCTAACTTCCGCGAGTTAGTCATCGTCCCCACAGCTTTGCTGGTTGACTAACTTCGTTGTCCCCAATAGTCTCTTCTCCTCGCATTGGAAGAGACGTCTGGGCCGGCCTCTCTTCTGACGCCGGCCTTTTTTAATTGGGTCGACTGTACACTGAGACACTTAATGGACATGGAGTGATTGCGATGACAAACAGTGTGAAAGCAAAGACATCTCGCCGCGGATTCGTAAAAGGCGCGGTTGGCCTGGTCGCCGCAGTGCCCGCAGCAGCGCTGCTGTCCGGTCGTCGGGCTTACGCCGAAGAGATGCCGAAGCTGACGGAAGATGACGCTCAGGCGGTTGCATTGAACTACAAGCACAACGCTGCTGAGGCGCCGAACGCAGGTGAGGGGCAGCAGTGCTCAACCTGTCAGCTGTTTGCCGGTGGCGACGCAGAGTGGGGTCCTTGTTCGATCTTCCCCGGTAAAGCCGTTAGCTCGAAAGGCTGGTGCGCGACATGGGTTCAGAAAGCTGGGTAGTCGCCGCTAAACTCAATGGCGCCGATGGGCGCTGGACGAAAAACGGGGGATCTGATCGCGAGCGGTCAGGTCCCTTTTTTGATTCTAAACGTGCGGGGGGCTTTGAGCGTCCAATGTAGCAAGAGCGCGTAGATGCTTGCTGGATCGGAGGCAAAAACCAGGAGATCATCGATGCAAGCGAAATGGATCTTTACAGCAGCAGCGGCCACGCTTTTGGTCGGGTGTGCGACCCCAATGGAAGAGCTGATGTTGGAAGCGAATCAGACCGGCGACTGGAGTGCAGTCGAGCGGCGTATGGCTTCGCAGGCCCGTCGCGAGGCGGAGGAGCAATCCCGTCGCAATCCCTGTCCATCAGGACAGATACCGGTGATCATTCGTGGTGGCAGACCGGAGTGCCAGGATGCTCACGCGATGGCGAGAGCCTTGGAGCGTTCGCAATACCCGTTCTACTAGTCGTCCACCAACCGCAACCGGATCGGTCCTTTCGCGCGGGATGCGTCGACAGGACGCCCGTTTTGTAAGATCTCGATCTGGCCACGCGACTCCAGTCGCCGGGCGGCAGAGCGAACGACCTCCATCCGTTGTCGCCAATCCGCTGGGAACTGGACGCGCGCGATTTCGCTGGGGCACGCGCTCGCGCCGCGCGCGCGGCTGGATAGCAGATTCAGAATTGCTTCTTCGATGTCGGTGTCGATATCGCTAACGCCGCGTTTGCGACATGCATCCGAGCAGTAACGCACGTTGTCCCAGTTTTTCGCCCAGCGTTTACGCCACACCATTTCCCGGCCGCAGACGGCGCACGACTTCGGTTCGCGGTTGCGTGTCATTGCTTTGTGCTTTGGGCTCGCAAAACGTGACCGGCGAGCGCCGCACCGCTCAGCCACGCGGATTCTATTCGTGCACTCCCGCCCAGCCAGTCACCGGCGATGCCGAGCCTGGCAGAATGATCGAACATCGCCTCCTGATCGGAGGGATTCCGAACGCGCGCGTAGCGCCAGCGATGCGCTATCGGGGGCTCGGAAAATCGTGTTGTGCCGACCGCAGAGTTGATCGCATCGCCAAGTACCTCAGCGACGGTGTCCGCGTTCGACTCCAGGTGTTCACGCGTCCACTGCGGGCTTGCATGTGCCACCCAGACTGCCTGATTGTCCCCAGCTTCGCGGACGCTGATCCAGTCCAACGTGTCGCCAGCGACAAACGCGCCACCCCAATCGGGCATAGCGTCAGAGGCGCTGATGGCCATGAGTGCCCAGCAAGGGTCGTACTCGATAGCGCTCGCGAGATTGCCGAACGCACTGTGCGTTGTGCTGAGTAAAGCGGCGGTCTGCGGCGCAGGTGCGGTTACAAGCACTGTGTCGAAAAGCCGGTCGCGATCCGCGAGGTCGCCGGACTCGTTTGTCAGCGCCCATCCGTCGCTTGTCTTTTCCAGTTTGGTGATTTTGCAACCGCGCTTTAGCAACACGCCTTCGGCGAGGTATTGGCAGATTCGATTCATGCCACCGACGCCGCGCCAACGAGACTTGTCGCTCACGGAAGTTTCGCTGGACAGCGACACGATTGGCCCATCGAAAGCTTCGATAACCCCTGCCTGAAGCCACAAGTCTGTCTGGTGAATAAATCGCGGGTCACCCGCTGTGAAGTACTGCGCACCGTGGTCGAATCTGAAAGCGTCACGGCGACGGGTCGCGGTTCGGCCACCGGGTCCACGTGATTTCTCGAAAACAGTCACGTCGTGGTTTTGGTCGTGCAAGGTTTGAGCTGCTGTCAATCCAGCGATGCCTGCGCCGATGATTGCGATGCGCCGTCGTGGCCCTTGCGATCTGTCAATGTGGTTTCGGTAGCGATCGATGTCCATGCGCTTGGCATGCGCGTCGACAGACCGTGGTCTCACGGTTCCGAGAACAGGTTGCGGCGGGTCGAATGGGCGGTCGAATAAACCCAGGGCCCACAGTAAGCCGCCGTAAGACGATGGGTCATTGCCATCGAGCGCATAGCGGTGGTTCAGATCGAGCAGCGCCTCCAAAGCCTGCGTCGGCGTCGCACGCCATTCGGCGATCGCTTTCGCCCAGGTCATCCGCAGGTTGTTGTGCAGCTCGCCGTGCACAAGCAGAGATCGCTGCGCCAAATTCCATAGTTCGCTGTGCGTCGTGCCTCGTTGTAGGGATGTCAGGGGATACTCGAACGCTCGCTGATCCAATTGATGTTCGGCAAGCGTGTCCTGCGCCCATTTCGGGAGTGCCTTGAGCGAGTCCGCGTCCGCGCAATGGGCGCAGAAATGATGCGCCAACTCGCGCCATATCGTGAGCTCCTCGATGAACTTGCCGCTGCCGCCGCGGTTTGCGCTGTCGGCTTGTTGTGCAACGCGAAAAGGCGACACCATCCCGTAGTGAAGATAGGGCGACATACGGCTGACGCCCTCCGGCCATTGCAGCGCCGCATCGTTGCGTTTTCGGTGGTAACTCGCGAGGCCTTGGTCCAAAAATGTTTGCCACCGTTGGTAGCCGGCCACGCTACCACCGGGGGTATCGACGATGGGGCCGATCGTATGGTCTATCGGTTGATCTGCGATTAACTCGCTCAACTGTTCATCGGACAGGGTTTCGATGGCCAACCGCGTGAATAATTGATGCTCGCACCGCGGCATATCTACTGTGTTTAAGACGCCAGGCCAACCTTCGGAGATTCGCTGTCGGTATTCGTGCTTGGTCTTGTCCCGAAACCGGAATGCGCGGTCGGGCGCTCTGTCCAAAAACGTCATCGGTACAATGCAACGCGCATCGACTCGCAGTATCGCCGTCTCAACGGTCGCGGCGAGCTGAGTTTGCCAACGGGTAAACGGCGCCACCGGCATATGTTCGGTGACAACGACCGCGGCATTCGCGCAGAGCTTCGGCAACGGCGAACGCGACCCTGGCTCCGGCAACCAGAACTGGTAGTCGATTCCTTTCTCACGCAATTCCCGTGCAACGTCCCGCGCGCCCTGCAGGATGAACATGTGGCTGCGGTCCGAATCGTACTTGTGACGACCGCCGAGACCCTGATAAACGATCAGTGGCTTGTCGAGGTGTCGGGCTGCTGCGATTGCGACCTCGAGCGCGGGGTTTTCGTGCGCACGCATTGCGTGGTGCATCCAATAGACGATCCATTGTCCGTCGCTTGCCGGCGTATCCGCGCCGATCGATTCGCAGCGCTCCGCAAGATAGCCGGGCAGCGATGCGAGCAGCGTTTCCGTGTCTAGATTTTGCATAAGAAATATTCAGCGATTATTTGGTAATTCTATAGACATTGAATCCAACACTGGTCTGTAATTCTGTACAGTTTATGGATGTCCAAGACGCCCATCACCGTGGTTTGGTTCAAGCGTGACCTGAGGGTCGCCGATCACGCGCCTCTGACGATCGCTGCTGCTCGTAGCCACGTTCTACCGTTGTACATCGCGGAACCTGATGTGTGGGCGCATGGTGATTTGGACGCGATGCATTGGGAGTTCGTCGCAACGGCGCTTGGGGATCTCAGAGCCGAGCTCGCCGCGTTGGGACAACCCTTGATCGTAAGACGCGGCCTGGCGCTTGAAGTGTTGGCATCGCTGCACGAGTCCGTAGGGTTTGATGCCTTGTACGCCCATGAGGAAACCGGCAACGGAGTCACGTTCGCGCGCGATCTTGCCGTGGCGCAATGGGCGAGGGAATCTGATGTCGACTATCAGGAATGGCCCACCAACGGTGTGGTACGTCGATTGCGAAGTCGCGATGGTTGGGCGAGACGGTGGTCCAAACGCATGCAATCGACAGCCCTTGACGCGCCCGAAGAGATTCGCAGCTCGTGCGATATCGACATCGGTGCGATTCCTACTGCGAAGGAACTCGGAGTGGATCAATTGCACCCCGCGGTTGACAGCCGAGCGCAATCCCAACTAGCGACCGTGGACGACGCACAGGCAACGCTTGCGAGTTTCCTGGAGGGGCGTGGAGAGCGCTACGCGACCAGTTTGTCGGCTCCGGTCAGTGCCTCGCGCGCGTGCTCGCGACTAAGTCCGTATCTCGCGTGGGGCTTGTTGTCGTTGCGACAGGTTGTGCAGACCGTCGAGCACAGCGATCTCGCCGCACGATCGCGGCGTGCATTCATGTCACGCCTGCATTGGCGTTGTCACTTCGTCCAGAAATTGGAGAGCGAGCCCGAGATTGAAGTGCGATGTTTCAATAGCGCTTACGAGTCACTTCGAGGTGAACCGCGGATCGAGCGATTGATGGCATGGCAGCAGGGCTGCACCGGATTTCCTTTTGTTGACGCGTGTATTCGTTCCTTGCAACACACCGGTTGGATCAACTTCAGAATGCGCGCAATGTTGGTGAGTTTTGCTGCGTATGATCTTTGGCTCGACTGGCGGGTGTTTAGGGATTTCCTCGGACGACAGTTCATTGACTACGAACCGGGCATCCACTATTCGCAGCTGCAGATGCAAAGCGGCACGACTGGCATTAACACGCCACGGATGTACAACCCGATCAAGCAAGGATACGACCACGACCCGGAAGGCCGTTTCGTGCGTCGCTGGGTTCCCGAGCTTCGCTCGCTGCCCACGATTTTCGTGCATGAACCCTGGCGGTTGTCGCCGATAGAGCGTACTTCGATTAACTTCGAGCTCGGCGTCAACTATCCGCATCCGATAGTGGACCACACGTCGGCGATCCGCGAAGCGCGTCAAAAAATTGCTGAAGTTCGAAAGCGGCCGGACCACAGGGCGCACGCCGCGGAAGTTTTTGACCGCCACGGCAGTCGGCGGAAAATCTCTGATCGCACGACCACACGGAAGTACCGTGACAGACGCTTGTCTGGCGCGGACGCAGAGCGCTTCGACGCGCCCGACAAGTCGCAGAATCAATTGAACCTGTTTGATTAAGGCGTGCGCTCGCGTAACCTCTGCCTATGCGTGTGATGAGTTTTAGTGCTGACGGTCGGCAGTCGTACGGTGTCGTGAGTGCGGCAGGGGTTATCGACGCCGGCAGTCGATTAAAAGAGTTTCGCGATTTGCGCGCGCTCCTCGCCGCCGACGGTCTCGACCTGCTGCGAACACTGTCGAGCGAACATACTGCCGACTATGCCCTGAGCGACGTCGTTTTCGAGCCGGTAATCCCGAACCCAAACAAGATCCTGTGCGTCGGTATCAACTACAAGCCGCACGTCGAAGAGACCGGTCGCGACATGCCGGAACATCCGGTTCTGTTTGTCCGTTTTCCGGGCAGTCAGGTAGGCCACGATGTGCCGCTCGTCGCTCCATCCTTGTCTCATCGCTACGATTACGAAGGTGAACTTGCCGTGGTGATCGGACGGGCCGGTCGACATATTCCCGCGCATGGCGCGCTGCGTCACGTCGCTGGCTACAGTTGCTTCAATGACGGCTCGGTACGCGATTATCAGCGTCATTCATCGCAGTTTACGCCCGGCAAAAATTTTGCTCATAGTGGCAGTTTCGGACCCTGGTTGGTCACGGCCGACGAAATCGGCGACCCTGCACAGCTATCGCTGCAGACTCGCTTGAACGGCGAAGTCATGCAGGATGCTCGATGTTCCGAGTTGATTTTTGACGTTCCGCACCTGATCGCCTATGTGTCGTCTTTCGCCGAATTGTTGCCAGGCGATGTGCTCGTGACGGGTACACCTGGAGGCGTGGGTTTTGCACGCAAACCACCGGTCTACATGAAGGCTGGAGATATCGTCGAAGTTGATATTTCCGGTATCGGCGTGCTGCGTAACTCCGTGACTTCGGAGGTCGACACGTTGCGTACGCGATCCCTCGAGGCTGCCAATGAGTGAGCGCAGTTCGGTGCGGGTCGGCGGCTGGCGTGAATGGGTCGACCTACCTGGCCTTGAGTTGAGCGGTGTCAAGGCGAAGCTGGACACTGGCGCCCGCAGCTCTGCGTTACATGCCTGGGACATTGAGCCGTTCGAACGCGATGCGCAAAGATGGGTTGCGTTCAACGTTCTGCCCGTACATCGCGATAATGGCCAAATCAGACGTTGCGAGTCACCTTTGGTCGGCGAAAAGACCATTAAAAGCTCAACAGGAACGAGGACCCATCGATGCATGATTCGCACGACGATCAATCTCGGATCGCAGTCCTGGTCTATCGACCTGACATTAGTGGATCGTAGCGATATGTTGTTTCGCCTTTTGCTCGGACGAACCGCGTTGCGTGATCGCGTGATTGTCGATCCAAGCCTGTCGTACTTATTGAGCGGCAAACAACCGCGCAGGGATCAAAGCAAATGAAAATTGGAATTCTCTCCCGCAACGGCAATCTTTACTCGACACGCCGCCTCAAGGAGGCATGCGTGGCACGTGGCCACGAGGTACGTGTGATTGATCACTTGCGTTGCTATATGAACATCGCCTCGCATAAGCCAGCGGTTCATTACAAGGGTGAAGCGTTGAGCGGCTTCGACGCGATCATTCCCAGAATCGGCAGTTCCGTAACGTTCTACGGAACAGCCGTCGTGCGGCAGTTTGAGATGATGGGCGTGTTTCCGCTGAACGAATCGGTGGCGATCAGCCGCTCGCGCGACAAACTGCGCTCGCTGCAGCTGATGTCTCGAAAAGGGATCGGCATGCCAGTCACTGGATTCGCGCATTCGCCGGACGATACCGATGACCTTCTGCGCCTGACAGGCGGCGCACCTGTGGTCATCAAATTACTCGAAGGCACGCAGGGTGTCGGCGTCGTGCTTGCCGAAACGCAAAAGGCCGCGGCAAGTGTCATCGAGGCATTCCGCGGTATCAACGCAAACATTCTGGTGCAGGAGTTCATCAAGGAAGCCGGTGGGGCAGATATTCGTTGCTTCGTGATTGGCGGCAAAGTGGTTGCTGCGATGAAGCGGCAGGCGCGCGAAGGCGAGTTCCGTTCAAACCTTCACAGAGGTGGTACCGCGTCCTTGGTGAGAATCACCCCCGAGGAACGCTCAACCGTCACGCGTGCGGCGAAAATCATGGGGCTGAACGTGGCGGGCGTTGATATCCTGCGCTCGAATCATGGTCCTGTGGTGATGGAAGTGAATTCCAGCCCGGGCCTTGAAGGTATCGAAGCAGCTACCGGCAAGGATGTCGCCGACCAAATCATCGAATTCATTGAGAAGAACGCAAGGCATGGCCGCACCAAAACCAAAGGCGCCGGGTAAGACCAAAGTCGCCCGCAACAAGCGCATCACCGAGGTAGGTGATATCGCAGTTGCACCCGGGGAGCGCGGATCAGTCGATTTGCCGATCACTGATCTGTACACCCACACGCAGATGTCGATGCCGGTCGAGGTCGTCAATGGGAAACACGCCGGGCCCGTTCTGGTCGTCTGTGCGGCGATCCATGGCGATGAGATCAATGGCGTCGAGATCGTCCGGCGGCTGTTAGCCGCCCCGAGTTTGAAAAGACTCCGCGGCACTCTTATCGCGGTGCCGATCGTCAATGTACTCGGTTTTCTGAATCTGTCGCGTTACCTGCCCGATCGACGCGACTTGAATCGATGTTTCCCAGGGAGTGCAACAGGTTCTTCGGCTTCCCGCCTCGCGAATCGATTCTGTCGTGAAATCCTGCGACAGGCTGATGTTGCGATCGATTTGCATACGGCGGCCGTACACCGCTCCAATCTACCTCAGATTCGTGTCACACAGGATGATCATGCTGCACTCGAGTTGGCGGAGGTGTTCGCGGCACCCGTCATCGTCTCTTCAGAGATTCGTGAGGGATCGTTGCGAGAGGTTGCGCAAAAGCAAGGTGTGCCGATCATTGTGTATGAGGCGGGCGAGGCACTCCGTTTTGATGAGCCCTCAATCAGGGCGGGAGTACGCGGTGTCCAGAGAGTGATGCGCAAACTGGGAATGCTGCCCGGGCGATCGCCGAAGTCATTTGGAGCGCCTGTGCACGCAAATGACAGTGCGTGGGCACGTGCGCCGCGCAGTGGCATTCTGGTCCACGCACCGCGTCTTGGTGCACGGGTGAAACAAGGGGATCTTGTCGCGACAATTTCGGATCCCGTCGGCGCGGAGCAGACCAATGTCTTGTCGCCGCACGATGGTATTGTCATCGGGCGTGTCGAGCTGCCTTTGGTGCATGCGGGCGATGCGCTGTGTCATATCGCGGAGTTTGAACACCCGATCGTGGCCGAGCGCACCGTCGCCGCGTTTGTCGAGCACCAGAGTTCGGGACAAACTACCGACGAGTCGCCGGCATGAATTAGCAGCAGCCGAGACAGCGGCAGTCGTGCCGCATTACTCGGGGCTTGCGTCGACATTCACACCGAAACTTCCATCGCGATGGCTTGTTGGAATTTTGGCCAGCCGACAGGGTGCAGACCGTTGCACAATGGATCGACGTGACCTGCGCTTTGTAACCCGATACTCGGCGCTAACGTGTGGCGGTACGCTGGTTGATCGGCTACCCTCGAACCATGAAAAGTAGGCGATCGCGCGCTTGTGCCGTGTTGATGGCAGTGCTCTTGCAGCTTTGTGTTCCAGCCTTTGCTCAAATGGACTGGGAAAACACGGAGGCTCTCGACGCCATGCCCATCGACGAGGTGGTGCGTGCTGTTCGCAGCGACTTGTCATCGGCCGATGAGGCGTACCTTTCGGCAGCCAGGAACGCGCTTGCGAAGGTTCGGTCCGCGCAGCGAGACGAACTCTTCGCCGAGGCGTGTATGGGTTTGATTCGCGCGCACTACCGCAGGAGCGAAGGAACAGCAGCCCTGCAAGTTGCCGAGGATTGCGCGGCCGTCCCCTCGACCCGCGTCGGGATCAGTGGGTTTGTAAGGTTGCGTACGACGGTCGCCACGCTACTGATGCTTGAAGGCGAAACCGATCAGGCGCTAGGCGATTTGCGCACAATTCTCGATGAGGACCTTTCCGAGGTTGATCCCGAGGTCGTTCGAGGTATCCAGGCAAACTACGCCAGTGCACTGAAATTGTCTGGTGACACCTTGATGTCGCTATCTGTCTTGAGTGACACGCTCCGCGAGGCCATCGAATTCGGTGAACCACTGGAGCAGGTCCGTCTTGGCAACAACCTCGTTGTCATGCTCGAAGAGCTGCAGCTTTTTCAGGATGCGGCGAGCTGGATCGAGAGATTGCAACCGGCGATCGAGCGTGTTCCTGATGCGTTCCCGTCGCAATCGTTACGGCTTCACGATATTCAGCTACACGGAATTTTGGAGGATCGTAAGGCCGCTATTGAGCGCTTCAGGTCCTATATCCAGGCCATGCCAAAAGAGTCCCCGGTGATGGTGGGTAGTGCTTACGAGTACCTTGCCGATGCACTCTTTGAGGAGCGGGAGTATAGCCAGGCCGCTGCAGCTTCGCGCGCGGCGATCGCGCTTCTGGAGAGCAGTCCTATTGAGCGAGCAGATGCGAATCTATCGCTGGCTCGAGCCTCAATCGCATTGGGCGACTTCGACACTGCCGAATTGGCGATTGCCCGCGCGCGCGAGACCGGTGTGCAGCAAGGGGAGAGCCTTGAAGCGATGAATGCACTGGTGCTCAGGCTTGGGCTCGCGCGCAAGGGCGAGCGGGATCTCTTGGCAACGCTCGATGATATGTTGGACCGTCAGCGGTCTCGCGAACGTGTTCGAGAGCAGCAGCACACCCGTTACTTTGACGCCAAACTGGAAGCGGCAGCGCAGGCGACCCGAGTCGAGGAAATGGAGCAGCAGCAAGCGTTGCTGCAGGCGCAGGCCGCAACCAGCGCGGCGAAGGCAGAATCGGCAAGGCAGTCGCGCAACTTGACCTACGTTAGTGCAACCTCCGTCGTTCTCTTGTTTGGCCTGCTCGCCTACCTTTGGAGTCAGCGCCGTTTCGAGCGCGAGTTTCGATCGCGCCAAGAGGCGTTGACCGCGGAGCTTGAGGGTGAGGTTGAAGTTCAGTCGCAAGCGTTGGCTAAGCGCGCACATACCGAAGCGCTGGGCCAGCTGACCGGAAACGTTGCTCACGACTTCAACAACTTGTTACAGGTCATGAGCATTGCCAATGAGCGGTTAGCGACTGAGCAATTGGGGGAAGCGTCGCGTCGTCTCCTGCAAGGATCCAACGAAGCTCTGTCCAGTGCGCGTGGCATTGTCCGGCGACTGCTTGCGTACGCACGACAACAAGAGCTCGATGAGCGTGCACTGGGGTTCGATAGTTTTCTGGAAGACACCAGGCCGCTGCTTGAGGCTGCGCTTGGAAAATCTGTGGTGCTCGATGTGGTAAATCAGGTTCCCAAAGAGATCGGAATCAGTGTCGACAAGGCGCAATTGACATCAGCACTGATCAATCTCTTGAAGAATTCGGTCGAGGCAATGTCGGGTCAGGGGAGTGTGCGAATGTCTTTCGCATCGTTGTATTTCGAGGCTGACGATTCGGGCCCTGCGTGGGATCTCGCGGATGGCGACTACGTTGAAGTTCAGGTGTCAGATGACGGTCACGGGATGAGCGATGATCAAGTTCGCCGCTCAATCGAGCCGTTTTTCTCCACGCGGTCACCTTCGTCCGGCACAGGGCTTGGGCTGAGTTCGGTATACGGATTTGTCCGGCAATCCGGCGGCGATGTAAGAATCGCGAGTGTGCCGGGGCAGGGCACAACAGTCGCCCTGCGGTTCCCGTCGGTCAATATTGGAATGACGGAGTCGTTGGGTGCTGCTAAGAGTTCCACGAGTTTGACCGATAAGCGTGCGTTGGTCGTGGAGGATAACGAGGTTCTCGGCGAGGCACTTGTATCGATGCTGGAGTACATGGATATCGTTCCGGTTTGGGTGCATTCGGGAGAACGTGCGATTGCGACGCTTTCGACAACCGAACAGGCATTCGATTTCGTGGTGTCCGATGTCCGTATGCCCGGGGATCACGATGGGTTCTCATTGGCGGCGTGGATCGAGCGCAACCGTGTCGATATGCCGGTGCTATTGATCAGCGGTTTTAGTGAGGTGGACCGCACCTCGCGGCCGCTGCTGAAGAAACCCTTCACAGAGGCAGAACTGCGTGCTGCACTGACGGGTCTATTCGAGCGCCCAAAGTAGTCCAGAAGGCTCGCCCAAAAAAACAAAAGCCGCCTCCCACGACGTGTGAGGGAGCCGGCTTTTATCTGTTTTGGTCGGGGTGAGAGGATTTGGCGTTCGGCATGCCTTCGCCGCTGATTCGCTTCGCGAATCGGTGAACCATTGATTCGGTTCCAATGCCCGTCCAAAAAAACAAAAGCCGCCTCCCACTACGTGTGAGGGAGCCGGCTTTTATCTGTTTTGGTCGGGGTGAGAGGATTTGAACCTCCGGCCCCTGCCTCCCGAAGACAGTGCTCTACCAGGCTGAGCTACACCCCGACGGTGTTTTTTGATTTGCCATCTCAGTCGGTAGGGAGCCGACGGACGAAATCAGAATCGACGTGCCACCGAAAAGCTGGCGATGGCTTCCAGCGCGTCGCGATAATCCGAGGCGGGAAGGACCCGAAGTGCGTCGATCGCCCCATCGGCGGCTTCCTGCGCGCGGACGCGAGTGTACTCAAGGGCGCCAGTCGATTCAATCGCTGCGCAAATCTCACTCAACCGGTCCACTCGACCTTCGCTCACCGCGTCCTGCAGGAGTTTGCGCTGCGCGGGGTGACTTTCGCGGATCGCGTGAATGATCGGCAGCGTTGGTTTGCCTTCCGCCAGGTCGTCGCCGAGGTTTTTCCCGAGTTCCTGTTCGCTGGCACTGTAGTCCAAAGCGTCGTCAACCAGCTGGAAGGCGACACCCAACTCACGACCGAACTTCGCAAGCCCATTCCGTATGTCGGTCGACGCACCTGTAATGATTGCTGCGATGTCCCCGCCGGCTTCGAAAAGGCGCGCGGTTTTTCGGTATATCACTTGACGGTAGGCATCTTCGGTCGTGTCGGGATCACCGACGTTCATCAACTGGAGCACTTCTCCCGCTGCGATCGTATTCGTCGCGTCCGCAAGCACGCGCATCACAGTCATGTCGTCAATGTCGACCATCATCTGAAACGCGCGGGAATACAGAAAGTCGCCAACGAGAACGCTGGCTTGATTGCCGAAAACCGAATTAGCCGTCGGTCGACCTCGACGTTTCTCCGAGCCATCCACCACATCGTCGTGTAAAAGGGTGGCGGTGTGGATAAATTCGATGATGGCTGCGGCTGCAATGTGCTGTGATCCGGGTAGATCCGGGCCCGCAATCGCTCGGGCAGCGAGGATTACGATCAACGGACGCAAGCGTTTGCCGCCCGCGCTGACGATATAGTCAGCCACCTCGGCGACCAGAGGCACGTCTGTGCTCAGCGCGGTGTGGATCAGGTCATTAAGTGCCGTCAGGTCCTCGGTGCAGAGAGCGCGGATGTCGTCCAAAGTGGCAACGGGGGCGGCAGATGTCGCAGCGTACATTCCGAAATTGTGCCTGATTTGTTTCGGCTTAGCCATGCTCGACAGGGACTGTTCGACAATCCTTGGGCCTCACGCCGTTGACGTGAAAGCCCGGGATTCGTATCATTTCTCGGCTTTTGCGCCGGCCCATGTAAGGTCTAATGTCCTTGCCGGACTTAAGTCTTTGATTAGAAAGGCTGGCGATCAATTTCGATTTCAAGCAGCGGCTCGCTCTGCACTTATGAGTGCGCGGCGAATCGGCGGTGGAGCAGTGGATATGTACGCGGTATTTAAGAGCGGCGGCAAACAGTATAGAGCGTCCAAGGGCGCACGCCTGAAGGTAGAGCGGTTGCCCGCAGAAGCGGGAGCGACTGTGGAGTTTGATGAAGTGCTGCTCGTTGGCGATGGCGCAAACGTCAAGGTTGGCAGCCCGACCGTCAAAGGCAGCAAAGTCAAAGCGAAGGTGTTGGACGTTGCGAAGGGCAAAAAGGTCACTGTCCTGAAGTTCAAGCGTCGACAGAACTACATGCGTACCAAAGGTCATCGCCAGTGGTACACGGAAATCGAAGTGACGGGCATCACCGGTGCACCGCGCGCGAAGAAGGCCGCCGCGGACGCCGGCGGCGAAGAAGAGTAAGAGGATACTGGCATGGCACATAAGAAAGCAGGCGGCAGTACCAAGAACGGTCGCGATTCAGAGTCCAAACGCCTTGGCGTGAAGCGCTACGGTGGTGAGCAAGTGATTGCTGGAAACATTTTGGTCCGCCAGCGCGGCTCCCATTTCCATCCCGGAGAAAACGTCGGTATGGGGCGCGACTACACTCTGTTTGCTAAGGCAGATGGCGCTGTGACATTCCGGACTCGCGGCCCGAAGAACCGCAAGTACGTGAGTGTGGTTGCTGACTAGAACACTACGTTCGTAGTCACATCGAAACCCCGCCGCGAGCGGGGTTTTTTGTTGTTCCAAACCGCGGCGAACGTTAATAGGCTAACAACGTGAAATTTGTAGACGAGGCAACCCTTCGCGCGCAGGCCGGCAACGGTGGCAACGGCGCCCTCAGTTTTCGTCGGGAGAAGTACATTCCGCGAGGCGGCCCCGATGGCGGCGATGGCGGCCACGGCGGCGATGTGGTTTTGCGTGCGGATGCTTCAATTAACACCTTGGTCGATTTTCGAGTGCAAAGGAAATTCCGCGCGCCAAATGGCGAGCCGGGCGCCGGGAAGAATCGAACCGGCGCCTCGGGTGACCATCTGAGCGTGCCGGTCCCCGTCGGAACCGTGGTGATGGACGTCGATACCCACGAGGTCATTGGTGATCTCACCGAGGATGGCGCTGAACTGCGAGTTGCGGCGGGCGGTCGCGGTGGTCTCGGCAACGCGCGCTTCAAAAGCAGCGTCAATCGAGCACCGCGGAAAACCACTCCCGGAACGCAGGGAGAATCACGTCATCTGCGCCTTGAGTTGCGACTCATTGCGGACGTTGGATTGCTGGGCATGCCGAATGCTGGAAAATCGACCCTAATCACCGCTATGAGCGCCGCGAAGCCGAGGATCGCGGATTATCCGTTTACGACCCTGCATCCGAACTTAGGGGTGGTTTCCGTAGGGGTAGCCCAGAGTTTTGTAATGGCGGATATTCCCGGGCTGATCCCCGGCGCAGCTTCCGGTGCGGGCCTTGGGATTCGCTTTCTTCGCCATGTTCAACGCACACGCTTGCTGCTGCACCTGGTCGACATCAGCCCGCCAGAAGGATCGGTATCGCCCGCGCAGGCCGTGCGCGACATTGCCAGCGAACTGGCGTTGTACGATCCGAAACTCGCGCAGAAGCCGCGATGGCTCGTCATCAACAAGGCCGATCTGTTGCCGGAATCCGACCAAAGTTCAGTCAGGGATGCGCTGATCGCAGAATTGGATTGGGATGGGCCGGTGTTCGTCGTGAGCGCCGCTACCGGAGCCGGGACAGAAGCGTTAGCGGGTGCGGCCATGGCATGGCTGGACCAGAATGCCCGCGACGAAGTCGCTCCTGATGAGAGTGAAGAGACGGAGGCGGTTACGCCCCCATCGCCTTGATCATCTTGTTCAGGCGGCTCTTATGCCGAGCAGCTTTGTTCTTGTGAACAATGCCTTTACCTGCCATGTTGTCGATCACCGGTACCGCAGCCTTAAAACTGGCCAGGGCCGCATCGCGGTCACCGCTTTCCACATCTGAGATCACTTTCTTGATGTAGGTGCGCATGCGAGAGCGAAGTGCCATGTTCGCCAACCGCCGTTTTTCTGCCGTCCGAGCCCGTTTGCCGGCCGATTTAATGTTCGCCACGTGAATTACTCCGAAAAGAACGTGTACAGCGCGTCCTGAGAATCGGGTAGCGCCTTGGAAATACAGCCCGAAATTATCGGCTTTCAGCTGGCTCAAGTCAATTTCGAGGTGATGATTCCTGTGCTTAGGTACACTGCACGCGCGCATGAGTGATCAGACACCCCTCCAATCCGCCCCTGACTCTGGCCAAGACCTGTTGAAACGAACGGGAGTTGTCGGTTCGATGACGCTGATTTCCCGGTTCCTCGGGCTTGCACGGGACATGGTGTTCACCCGCCTGTTCGGCGCGGATTGGCTCATGGATGCCTTTATCGTCGCCAATAGAATCCCGAACATGTTGCGCCGATTCTTCGCTGAGGGCGCGCTTTCTCAAGCCTTCATCCCGGTGCTCGGCCAGGTCAAGGAGCGCGACGGCGATGACGCTGTGAAGACGCTCGCGGCCAAGGTGACTGGCACACTGGGGACGGTCGTGCTCGCGATCGCTGTGGTGGGTGTGCTGGCCGCTCCCTTGCTGGTGTTGATTTTTGCGCCAGGATTTGCCCGCGATGACGCAACGTTCTCACTGGCTACCGTCATGTTGCGGTTCACTTTCCCTTACATCCTTTTTATCTCGCTGACATCGGTTTGCTCAAGCCTCCTGAATACCTATAACCGTTTCGCTGCGCCAGCCTTCACGCCGGTTCTCTTAAATGTTGTCTTGATTCTTGCCGCAGTGTTCCTTGCACCGCAGTTCGAGCGGCCCACGTTGGCGTTAGCGATCGGCGTGTTCGTCGGCGGGTTCGTACAACTTCTGTTTCAACTCCCGTTTCTGGCGCGTATTCGGCTGTTGGTGTGGCCAACCTGGGCATGGCGCGACCCACATGTTCAGAAAATCGTAGCGTTGATGTTGCCCGCGATTCTCGGCTCGTCTGTCGCGCAAATTAACCTCATCATCAATAACATCTTTGCAACGTTGCTCGGCGAGGGTCGACCGGCATGGTTGTACTTCTCGGATCGACTCATGGAGTTCCCGCTGGGTGTTTTCGGGATTGCTCTGGCGACGGTGATTCTTCCAAGTTTGACCCGAAGCTTCAGCAACGATGATCCTGTGGTTTTTTCGGCGACACTCGACTGGTCACTGCGGTTGGTGTTCCTGATTGCGATACCTGCGACGTTAGGCTTGGGTTTGCTCGCCGGTCCACTCGTCGTCACGATTTTCTATGGCGGGCAATTTACTCAGTTCGATGTCGAAATGGCGCGCGCCAGTTTGTGGGCGTTTTCTGGAGGGCTGTTGGCTTTCATAAGCATCAAGGTCTTGGCTCCAGGGTTTTTTGCACGCCAGGACACACGTACGCCGGTCAAGGCCGCATTGGTTGCTCTTGTTGTGAATCTGGTTGGAAACGGCGTTTTCGTTTCCCTGTTTATGTATCTCGGTTGGACAGCGACGCACGCAGGGCTAGCGCTATCGACCACGCTGGCGGCGGTAGTCAATGCGGTACTTCTTTGGTTCGGATTGCGTCGCGATGGGGTCGTTTCGCCGAGGCCAGGTTGGCGTGTATTTCTCCTGAGATTGTCGCTCGCCAATGCGACCCTGGTGGGTCTGCTGCTGCATTTCAGTCCTGGTTTGCAGTGGTGGTTGGACGCGACAGCGATATCCCGCGTCGGTCAACTGGTGTTGCTGGTTGCAGGTGGTGCTGCAGCTTACTTCGCAGTCCTGGCACTGTCGGGTCTGCGGCCCCATCATCTCAGGTTACAAGTGGAAGCGGGATCGGCTCACCGATGAATCTGGCAAGAAATGTTTCGAGCGCCAAGGTGCTGCGTGATGGTCGGCGTGTCGCGTTAACGATCGGTGCATTCGACGGAATTCATCTTGGACACCAGGCGCTGCTCGCGGCGGTTCGGCGTGCCGCGGCAGCACAGAATCTTTTGTCGGTCGTTATGAGTTTCGAACCGACACCGAAAGAATTTTTTGCACTTCACGATGCGCCGGCCCGACTGACAAACTTCAGAGAACGATTCCATCTGTTGCGACAGGCGGACATTGATCTGTTCTTTTGTCCTCGCTTTGATCGGGCGATGGCAGGTATCTCGGTCGACAGGTTTATCGAGGAACTGTTGGTTCGAGGATTGGGTGTGAGTCATCTGATCATCGGTGATGATTTCCGTTTCGGACACCGTGCTGCGGGGACGGTCGATGACCTGCAGCGCGCCAGTCGCGCTGCTGACTTCGCTGTTGAACGAATCGACAGTGTGATCGCGGCTGACGATCGGGTCAGTAGCACACGAATACGGCGCTTGCTTGCGGACGGTTCGCTCGCTGACGCCGCGCAGCTGCTGGGTCGCCCTTTCGCGTTGTCCGGTCGAGTGATCCACGGGCAAAAACTCGGTCGAACTTTGGGGTATCCGACGGCGAACATCGCTTTGCAGCGGAAGAAATCGCCGGTGACCGGTATTTTCGCGGTTCGCGTCGAGGGGATCGACCGTTCCACCTACGATGGCGTTGCCAGTATCGGAACACGACCGACAGTTGATGGAGAAGGGGTCCTGCTAGAGGTGTTCGTGTTTGATTTTTCCGGCGATTTGTATGGTCGGCGTCTCTCGGTCACGTTGGTCGCGAAGTTGCGCGACGAGGTTAGATTTGACGGTCTGGATGCCCTCACCGCACAGATGGACCGTGACGCTGAAGATGCCCGCCGCATACTGTCGACTGGTACACTTTCCGCATGAGCGATGCCCATAGTATTGAGTCTGATGACTCTGCCGAGTCGATGGTCAAGGGACGTAGCAAGAGCCACTGGCTTTGGTTGTCCGTGATCATCATCCTGCTCGATCAGATTTCCAAGTGGATGATCGTGCAACGGTTCGAGCTGTACGAGCGAATCGAGATCAATGCCGTACTGAATGTGACCCGTTTGCATAATTATGGTGCCGCATTCAGCTTCCTTGGCGATCAGTCCGGGTGGCAACGCTGGCTATTCATCGCACTCGCAATTGTCGTGAGCGTGGTGATTGCTGTTTGGTTGTACCGGTTACCCCGTGAGGGTCATCATTGGTTGGCCGTGGCGCTTGCGTTAATTGTCGGCGGAGCCATCGGCAATGTGATGGATCGCATTCACTATGGATATGTCGTCGATTTTATTCAGGTCCATTGGCAGGACGCTTATTTTCCGACGTTCAACGTCGCCGATATTGCGATCAGCATCGGTGCATTCCTGTTGATTTGCGACAGTCTGTTCGGCAGCGGGCGCAAGCCGGACGTGTAATCTAGCGTTGCCAGCAATCCGCAGGTCCGGAAGGGCCCGATTGTCGGGTTTGAGATTGATCGACTGAATACCAGTGGCAGTCTGGATCAGCATCGGTATCCGTTCGACTTGCGCGGATGACAAAACCGGTCGCGTCGGATCGGACGATCTCAAGCGCAAAGCGGCCGTTTTCGGTTGTGCTGGTTGTGTTGTCGAACCCAAGTTCGGTCATGTCCATCGCGTAGCGACCATTTGATATGAAGAAACTGGATTGCCGTGTTGCCTGATGCAAAAGTGCAATGCGACCCTCGTTTCTTTCTGTGCGTATTCGGCTGTAGCTATAAGTGGGCAAGGCGAGCACGATCAGCAAACTGGCGATCACCAGAGCGACCAGCAACTCCATGAGTGTGAATCCGCGACTCGAGCTCACAAGGTCATCTCCCGCCAAGCGACGATTCTCGGTTTACTCGCGTCTGTAGGCAGGCAAATGACGGTGACTTGTGTGAGCAGAAAAGCGCGTCTGCGTCCGTCAAGCTGGATCTCGGCACAAGTTCCTCCGTCCCAGAATGGGCTGCTCTTGTAGGCACCGATGGTGTCTCGTTTCCATGTGATTTGTACGCCGTCTCTGTGCACGAGTGTAGGTGCCACCGGCGTGAGATCAGCCAATGTAGCGGCGATGGTGTTTTTGAGGACGTGGTCTAGTGCCAGACGAGTGCGCCATTCGTCCTGGACCCAGGCCACGTCGAGCGTCGCGACAGCGGCGGTGCGCAGCGCGCTGGCGGTCATGAGGCCGAGCATGGTCGTCATGATCAGTGCGGTCAGAATCACCATGCCGCGGTTTGCGTGTCTCACAACAGGCCCCCCGAGTTGCGCACCCATGCGGTGTGGTGCGTCACAAACCTGAGATACCCATCGATCGGCGGCTGATACGTTTGGTCGCCCAGCCTGAGCGTTTGCTGGGCTTCCTCGGTCCAACCTGCTGTATCGCTGCGCACTACCAACCAGACTTGCACGCCGACGACGGTCGCGAGCGGCGCGCCGTCGCCGTCTCGCTGCCTCAGTCGCGGATCTTGCGGCTGGCGCGTGAGGTCCGCGTAGCCGTCGCCATCCTCGTCGACCAACACCGCGAACCGAACGGTTTCGATCCCATGAGCAATCTCCTCATCGACAACGTAGGGTCTCGACGACAGCGAGCTCAGTGTGAGTCGTCGAAGCACAGGCTGATCGGGAAACAATGACGATTCGGTGGCCACGTAGTAGCCGTAGACTGCGAGATTGTGCCGCTGGACTGGACCGACGAAGTGCGGTGGAACGTCGGCACTATCGCTGATGACGCCATGGCCGGGTGCGGCGACGACCTGTAGCCGTGGTGGTAGTGGCGTTGCGTGTGCTGCGCCCAGACCGCGCAGCACAAGGACGTCCGCATTGGCTGCCGCGTCTATGCCGCACTGCCAGTGCTTCGGCGAATTGGAAACATCGACGGGCACTGCAAGATCGAGAACAAAGCGTGGATCGCATCGACTGGGAAGTAGCAAACTCGCGGGGTTGTGATCGCCGGGGAGACTGCGACCCGCGATATGGCGCGCGCTCCCGGCGACGCTCCAATGTCCGGCCATGCGGATGTCGCTGGCCAGATAGCGCAAGGCGACGTCCGCTTGCTCCTGCATCGCAGAGAGTGTTTGCGCTCTGCGATACCCGTCGCTGGTCAGTGCCAGGGCTTGCGCCATGGTGCCGATGATCGCGACGCTAATACCGAGTGCAATCATGATCTCGATCAACGTCAAACCCGTTTGTCGGTGTTGGTTCATGGGACAATCTCCATTCGGTATAGGCCTGGTGTCAGCGGTGCGCCACTGCTCCAGCTCAGTGTGATCCGGAGCCGCCCATCACCGCCGCGCGTAGTCGACAGGCTCCCGTCGGGTAGCGCGGCGGCAGTCTGCGATTGGTGGTTGGTGAGCGCGCGGACGACCTGGTCTCTCCGGCGACAAGCGCCGATATCCCCGGCCGCGCAATCGGCCTCGAGATTCGGCGCCAGCCCGTCGATGACGCGTAGGGTTTCGGACAAGCCGTGGCAGATTGAGACTGCACGCTGCACGTATGTGTTGTGTGCATGGTGGAGCAGCGTCCGCGCAAACAGCTGATAGCTTGCGACGAGCATGAACGCGACCAGAATCGCGGCTACCAGGACTTCGATCAAAGTGAAGCCGCGACGCTTTCTCGGACCCGCCATCAACACTGGCTCCGGTCAGATGTCGCGAAGCGAGCACGGCCCGAGTAGCTCACTACCAATCGCTTTGCCGGCACTCTGGCGGCGCGATCGCACGCTGTGATCGTGCCGTTGGTACTCCGTCGGGGGTGGGCGGTCAGCTCGAAACGCCGACGGTTTGCGACGAGTTGGACACCGGATTCGGGTACACCGCGCAACAGGATCGGTTCATCCGGATCGCGAATTGCTGGCCGATCCTCATTGGTATTGTGAAACACCAGCCAGCCGTCGCTGTAGTCCAGGGTCTGGTCGCAGCGTGCGCCGTCGGACGAAGGACATACGACGACGGGCGCGGGGGAGTGATGTGCACGGCGGCGCGCATGAGCAATGTCGTCCGCTATTGCGACTAAAGTTGCGTGGGCGCGTTTGCTCGCTTGCCACTTTCCGAGCGAGGGCACAGAACCGACCAGCAAGAGGGCGGCAATCGAGACCACGACGAGCAGCTCTGCAAGCGAGAAGCCTGAGTCGGCGTGGCATGTGTGGAGTTTTCGCATGCCGACAGTTTGGCTGGCGTGGTGCACCGCTGCGCCTCGTGATTCCTGCGAAACCGCTCACAAAATCTACTCACGTCAGTTGCAGTGTCGTTGCCGCGCCGCGGCAGACTACCTATAATCCACGGCCCACAGCGCCGATGTAGCTCAGTTGGTAGAGCAACGCATTCGTAATGCGTAGGTCCGCAGTTCGAGTCTGCGCATCGGCACCATCCCAAAACCCATCAGAACGGTCACGGCTTCAGCATCAATTTCACGATGTCGTCGACGGCGCGGTCGTCCAGTTCGCTGCTGTTGACCAGCACGCGGCCGAGATACGCCCAGTACAAAACCTTAGCCCGCACGGGAATGGTCTCGTTCGGCACACGCTGCTCTTCAAGTAGCTGTTCGATGAACTGAATCCGCCGGCGATCCACTGAATCGACAACCTGCGCCACCCACGCTACTTCCGAACTCCAGGCTCGAATCGACCGCTCCAAGGTCGGATTCGAGGTCAACGCCTGGGTGGTCAGTGCTTTCAGCGCCTCGGCGTCAGATGCGACCTGATCGATGACGCGCTCGGTGGTGGTGGTCTTCCAGTGTTCCAGGACTGCCTCCTGGAACGCTCTCAAGTGCTTAAAGTGCCAGTAGAAGCTGCCACGCGAGACTTTGAGACCGCGAGCCAGCGGTTCCGCTTTCAGTGCGTTGAAGCCCTTTTCGCTGAGGATTGTCAGTCCGTACTCGATCCAGTCTTGTCTACTCAATCGACGAGTCATGACGTAACCATACATCACTGTATTGACGAACTGCACCACGCGCCTTAAGATCAAACCATACGCTACTGTATGGAAAAGGCTGGCATGACAAATATGTTCTGGTTCGCAGGGGGTCTTTTGGGTCTTTCAGTCGCGTTGGTGCACGCCAGCATTGGCCAACGGCTCATCGTGGCACCGACGGAGGGGCTGTCGGAAGTGCGGGCGAGGGTGCTCACCGGTGTGTTTCATCTGTCGTCGGTCTATTGGTTCGCGCTGGGCGCGGCAGTCGCGATTGCCGGTGTCATGCAGCCAGGCGTCTGGCAGCGACCGGTCGCGTGGGTCACGCTTCTGATCTATGCGACAGGCGCCACTGCCAATTTTTGGGCAACGCGCGGCAGACACTTTGGTTGGGTAGCGCTCGCCGTGAGTGTTTTGCTGATCGGTTGGGGGCTCGCCGACGTGTAATCCAGACCGCCGGTTCGTGAACTTCCATTCAAGGCCAGGGTCCCATTTCGTGTTTGACACACCCAAGCTGGGGTTGGTGCAGCACGGCGCCTGAATTCTGGCACTATACGCCGCTTGACTGAACGACCGAACAACACCCGCCGAACGTATCGACTGTCCTCCGCGCTGGCGGTGTTTCTATTGGCGTCGCATCCATTGAGTAGCTATGCAGGCGCCACGATCGAGGTGCTGCCCCTGGAGGAGGTTGTGGTGACCGCAACGCGTCGCCCGGTTGATACCGCGACCATCGCACAGGCGATGACCGTGGTTGAACCCGGCGAGCGACCGTCCGAGATGTTGCTGACCGAGTCTTTGGCGAATTCAGTCGGCGTCTTCGTACAACAAACCACGCCGGGGCAGGGCGCGCCGATCATCCGCGGTCTGCGCGGATCCGCAGTGTTGCATCTGGTTGATGGAATGCGCCTGAACAACGCGATTTTTCGCAGCGCACCGACGCAGTACCTCGCCTTGGTGCCGACCGGCGCCGTCGAGCGACTGGAGGTCGTGCGGGGCAGTGGCGCCTCGTTGTACGGCACCGATGCTGTCGCCGGAGTCGTTAACGTAATTTCCAAACAGCCCGAGTTCTCCGACGCCTCGTTCCGGTCCGTCGGTGAGATCGATCTCAGACTCGACACCGCAGCCGAGACTCGCGGTACCGAGCTCGCGTGGAATCTTGAAGGCGAAAACCTGTCTGCCCGGATTGGCGCCGAGTATCACCAGTCGGGTGATCGGAGAGTCGGTGGTGGTGGCCGAGTCGGTCCCAGCGACTATCGCGCCTGGGGTGGCCATGCCGCGGTTCGTGGGCAGCATGGCGATGTGTGGGAATGGCAGGCCGATGTTCAATTTATGACGCAACCAGAGACGCCGCGTGTCGATGAGCTGGTGGTCGGTTTTGGACAGTCGGAACCGGCGTCATCGGAATTTCTATTCGCGCCGAACCGCCGGGCTTTTTCCCACGTGCGTGCGCAGCGAAACTCCGGTTGGCTGGGGGCGACCTGGCGTGTCGATGTGGCGTGGCAGCATATCGATGATGATCGAAGGACGCGCGACTTCGAGTCACCGGTGCGAGTGATCGAACGCAACGCCAGTGAGTTATTCGGTTTGTCTTTGGTCGCTGACGGTGTCGCCGGCATTTTCGAATGGGTGGCAGGCATCGACCATTACGATGATCACGTCAGCAGCTCTCGTCGCGAGCAGTCTCTCGACACCGGCGTTTCCGAGCCGGTGACGCCGCGTTTTCCGGATGGCTCCCGCGTCCGACAAACGAGTATCTTCGGCCACGTCAATTGGTCGACATCGGACCGCTGGCACTGGGGCTCCGGCGTGAGACTGAGTGCGGCGCGCTCCGATTTGGCCTCGGCGGGTGACATCCAGGCTTCCAGAAATTCGGTGAATGACCTGGGTGTTGATGTATCGCTGCGCTACGCCTGGACGGAGACGCTGTCGGTCACAGCCAATCTTGGTTCGGGTTTCCGCGCACCCAATATTTTCGATCTCGGGACCTTGGGTGCGCGTCCCGGCAACCGTTTTAACCTGCCGAATCCCGACCTCGAGTCCGAACGCGTCCAGCAGGCGGATATAGGACTTCGATTTGCGAACGATCGAACACGGTGGCAAGCCGTACTATTTTTCCTGCACTACGATGATCGAATCACGTCGGTGGAGACCGGTCAGCAAACGCCGGAAGGTCGTGACATCGTCCGAAGCGCAAATGCCGCAACCAGCAACCTGCAGGGCCTCGAGTTCGGCTTTGAGCACGAATTCGATGAGCGTTGGGGGATTCGCGCGGTAATCAATGCCACTCGCGGCGAACAACGCGAGTCCGGGCTCGACAACGAACCGGGGGATCGGATCCCGCCGGTCAATGGACTGCTCGCTTTGACCTATTCCGATGACCGTTTTTCGGCGGCGGTCAGTGTGCGATCCGCTGCGGCACAGACCCGATTGAGCGCACGCGATGTCCGTGATATCCGCATTGACCCGAATGGCACAGCCGGATGGGCGCGCGTCGATATTGACGGTACCTGGTTCGACCTTGCCAGCTGGGATGTGCATGCCGGCGTCAACAATCTACTTGACCGCCGCTACCGCAACCACGGATCCGGGATCGACGCGCTCGGGCGCAATCTCTACGTCTCGGTCGGACGGCAGTTCTAATCTCAAACTCTCGACCGTCGATTTGGCTATACTCGACGGCTAACCCAAAACCAAAAAAGGGCGATCTCATGCGATTTTGGATATCAATTCTCATCGGCGTGGTTATCGCCGTGGCTGCGCCTGCGCAGGACAACGGCGATTCGGAGCCGGGCTTTAACGAAGCGACTTTCAAGGGGCTGGAGTGGCGCTCGATCGGGCCGGCGTTCATGTCGGGTCGTATTTCCGACATCGCGATTCACCCTGATCGTCAGAACACGTGGTACGTCGCAACTGGGTCCGGCGGTATCTGGAAGACGGAAAACCGTGGAACCACCTGGACGCCGATCTTTGACGACGAAGCGGTCTATTCCATTGGTTGCATAACGGTCGACCCGAACAACCCAAGCACGGTGTGGGTCGGTACCGGCGAGAACATCTCAGGTCGCCACACATCGTTCGGCAACGGTATCTACCGCTCGCGAGATGGCGGTAAGAACTGGGAAAACATGGGGTTGGAAGACTCGGAGCGCATCGGCATGATCCGTGTCGACCCACGCGACTCCAACGTGATTTTTGCCGCAGCCCAAGGGCCGCTGTGGTCCGGTGGTGGCGAGCGCGGTCTGTTTAAAAGTACCGACGGCGGTGAGACTTGGAACAAGGTCCTCGGTGATGACCTGGGCAACACCGATGCCGACGACCGTTACACGGGTGTCTCCGAGGTGCATATGGACCCACGAGACCCTGATGTCATGTTCGCGGTGTCGTGGCAGCGGATTCGCAGCGTCGCGGCGCTGATGGACGGTGGGCCTGGTACGGGCATCCACAAATCCGAGGACGGTGGTGAGACCTGGCGTGAACTGGAAACGGGTCTGCCGACTGAAGTGATGGGCAAAACGGGTTTGGCCATTTCGCCGATCAAACCTGACGTAATGTACGCGACCATTGAGTTGGCGAACCGCACCGGCGGTTTCTGGCGCTCCGAAGACGGTGGTGAGAGCTGGGAAAAACGCAGCGACTACCTGTCAGGCGGAACCGGGCCTCACTACTATCAGGAAATCTTCGCAAGCCCGCACAAATTTGATCGCGTGTATCAGATGGACGTGTGGATGCATGTCACTGAAGACGGCGGTAAGACATTCACCCAAGTCGATAGCGAACACAAACACTCGGACCACCACGCAATGGCGTTTGATCCCAACGATCCTGACTATCTCTTGGTCGGCGTCGACGGTGGCATCTACGAGAGTTATGACGGCGGGAAGAAGTGGAAGTACGCGGCCAACTTGCCGCTGACGCAGTACTACAAAGTCGCCGTCGACTACGACACGCCGTTCTACAACGTGTATGGCGGAACGCAGGACAACAACTCGCAGGGCGGTCCGAGCCGCACGATGAACGCGCACGGCATCACCAACAGTGATTGGTTCGTCACGCTGTTCGGTGACGGCCATCAGTCTGCGGTTGACCCGAACAACCCGGACATCATTTACGCGGAATGGCAGCAGGGCAATTTGGTCCGTTACGATCGTCGCACGGGCGAGCAGGTCTACATTCGTCCGCAGGCGGGCGAGGGCGAAGCGCCGGATCGATACAACTGGGACGCACCAATCCTGATTAGCCCGCACGATTCGAAAACTGTGTTCTTCGCATCGCAACGCGTTTGGCGCAGCGATGACTACGGTGACTCGTGGACAGCAATTTCACCCGATCTGACTCGGAATGAGCGCCGAGTGGATACGCCGCTGATGGGTCGTACGTGGAGCTACGACGCGCCGTGGGATCTCTACGCGATGTCCGAGTTCAACACCATCGTGAACATCTCTCAGTCGCCGATTGACGAGAACATTATCTACGCGGGTACGGATGACGGGCTGATTCAAGTCACGGAAGATGGTGGCCAGACGTGGCGCAAGATCGATCGCTTGCCGGGCGTACCGCAACGCTTCTTCGTCAACGACATCAAAGCCGATCTGCATGACGCGGATACAGTGTACGTCGTAGTTGATGACCACAAGAACGGTGATTTCGCACCCTACATTCTGAAGAGTGAGAATCGTGGTCGTCGCTGGACCAGCATCACCAACAATCTGCCGGACAAGCACATCCTGTGGCGAGTGGTCCAGGATCATGTGAAACCGGAACTCTTGTTTGTCGGCAGTGAATTCGGCGTGTTCTTCAGCGTCGATGCGGGTGACAACTGGACCAAACTGAAGGGTGCGGTCCCGAATATCTCGTTCCGCGATCTCGCGATTCAAAAACGAGAGAATGATCTGGTGGGTGCGACTTTTGGTCGTGGCTTCTACATCCTGGACGACTACTCTCCGCTGCGAAGTGTCACCAACTCGACGTTGGAGTCGGGCGCGACTTTGTTCCCGGTTCGCACTGCGCCGTGGTATGTGCCCAAGCGCGGCCTTGGCTGCTCTGAGAATGGTTGCAAAGCGTCGCAGGGCGATGCTTTGTATGTCGCGAAGAACCCCGAGTTCGGTGCGACGTTCACGTACTACCTCGCAGAGGGTATTCAAACCGCGAAGGAACAGCGCCGCGAGGCTGAGAAGAAGCTTGAGGCCGACAACGAAAACGTGTCGTTCCCTGACATGGCGGAGTTGTTGGACGAAGCGCGCGAGGATGCACCGGTGATCGTCTTTACGGTGACCGACGCTGACGGCAACGTGATTCGCCAAGTCGAAGGGCCGGTGAGCGCTGGCTTCCATCGCGTGGCCTGGGATCTTCGCTTTCCGTCATTGCAGGCGTGGAGTCCGGAAGAGGCTTCGGAAGACTTTGATCCGGGTCTCGGTGTCATGATTGCACCAGGTCAGTACACGGTTTCGATGGCACAACGTGTCGATGGCGTGACGACATCGCTCGGCCAGATGCAGACCTTCTCGGTTTCGTCGATACGTCCTGAGCCGGTGTTGCCAGGTTCTTCACAAGTCGACCGTGTGATCTTCAGCCAGCAGCTCGATGAGTTGATGCGAGTCGCTGATGGTACCGACAGTGCGATGAGCTTCGTCAATGCGGAGCTGGATGCCGCGAAAGCCGCATTGAAGCGCTCGACGGCCGGCGCTGCACTGTACAACCAGGCAGTGGCGTTGCAGGACCGATTGCACGATCAGATGGAACGCCTCTCGGGCAACGCAACGCGCGAGATTTACCACGACTGGACGATGATGAGCGTTCAAAACCGTTTGTGGCACGCGCGCTTTGCGCCGGGCACCAATGTCTACGGACCGACGCCCGCGCAGCGTGAGTCGTATCGCATCGGTAAAGCGTTGTACGAAGATATCGTCGCGAAAATGGATGCCATCGATCGCGATCACGACGCGTTGAAGGCAGCGATGGATGCTGCTGGTGTGCCGTGGACGCCGGGGCGGTAAGTTAAGACTGGAGCCCGGGTCGGCGACCCGTTCGTCGACCCGGGTATTTACTCTCGAGTCTAGCCTCGTGCGGTTCGCGTCACGAGAACCCGGGGGCGCTGCATTGGCGTATACTAAGAAGCTCCACTTTTGGATTGCAAAAGGAGCTTTTCATGCGTTCTATTGTTGTCCCCGTAGCGGATCGTCCAGAGTGTGCTGAGGCTCTGACAACCGCTTTTTCCATCGCCGACCGTTTGAACGCCAATGTTCACGGGTTCCACATCCGCCCCCATCGCCGCGAAGAGAAACAAAAAGCGCGCCCGTCTCTGGACTTCTCTCGTGGGCTGATCGGATTGGGCGATTTTTTCGATGAACTCACCGAAAAACAGGTTGAGTTGAATAGCAAAGCAGCGGCACGGTTGTTCCATTCATTGTGTGAAGCTCATGGGTTTGAGTCGAAGAAGCGTGTGGGCCTCAATCAGGTAGGTGGTCAAGCTGTCTGGCGTGAGCTGGTCGGCAGCCCGCAAAGGCAATTTGCGATTGTGGGTCCACTCGCCGATATGATCGTTGTTTCACGACCGAAAAAGTCGACATCGAAGCGAGCGCGTGCATTTCTGCTTGCGGCATTGATGCAAAGCGCGCGGCCGGTGCTTGTGCTTCCCCAACGCAAGGCGAAGACAGTAGGGCGTTCAATCCTGGTGGCCTGGAATCAGTCGGTCGAAGCGGCCGCAATGGTCAACGCCGCGGTTCCGATGCTTCAGACCGCCGATGCGGTGCATATTGTCAGTGCCGGAAAGCAGGATGGCAGCGGGCCGAAGTCGACGGCGGTTGCAGAGTATTTGAGAGGTTGGGGCGTCAAGGCCACCACGACACAGACCCGCGGTCGTCATGATCGTGATGAGCTGCTCAAAGTCTACGACGACAAGAATTGCGACCTCATGGTCATGGGTGCATACAGCCGAGCGCGCTGGCGTGAAACGGTTTTTGGAGGACTCACTGAGCATGTCCTGTTCAAAGCCAAACTCCCGGTTTTGATGATGCATCGATGAAACGTCGCGCCGTCGGTGGCGGCATGAAAAAGGTGCTGTACACGTTGTCCACCGTGCAGCGAATCGGCATCCAAAAGTCGGCCAAGGCGTTGCGCTCCAAGAACGCCTGCAAGGCCTGTGCTTACGGCATGGGCGGCCAGCAGGGCGGCATGACGAACGAGGCGGGCGAGTTCCCGTCGGTATGCAACAAGAGTGTTCAAGCTCAGTCCACCGATATCCAGCCAGCGATTCCTGAGGCAGTATTCGCGCACTCGCTGGAAGATTTGCGAGAGCTCTCATCCCATGAGTTGGAACACCTGGGGCGTCTTGCAAATCCGTTGTGGAAAGCTGGCGGTGCGACCAGTTATACGCCGATCAGCTGGGACGAGGCCTTTGACCGGGCAACCGATGGGTTACGCCAAAGCGATCCTGCAAAGAGTTTTTTCTACTCCTCAGGTCGTTCATCGAATGAAGCGGGCTTCGTGTTTCAGTTGCTGGCGCGCGTCTGGGGCACCAACAACATCAACAACTGCTCCTACTACTGTCACCAGGCGACCAGTGCTGCACTGTCCCAAACGATTGGCACTGGCACAGCGACAGTCGAGTTGGACGACCTTGATCGTAGCGATCTGATTTTTGTCATCGGCGCGAATCCAGCCTCCAACCATCCGCGATTTATTCATAAGTTGAAGGCGTGTCGGGATCGCGGTGGGCAGGTCGTCGTTATCAACCCGGCTCGCGAGTCGGGGCTTGTCCGGTTTGCAGTACCAAAAAGCCCGAAATCGTTGTTGCTCGGCGGCACTGACATCGCTTCCGCGTACCTTCAGCCCAACGTCGGCGAAGACATCGCGTTGCTGAAGGGGCTAGCCAAGTCAGTTCTCGAGCGCGGTGGCATCGATCAGGATTTCGTCGACCAGCACTGTGAAGGGGCTGCGCCTTTTCTCAGAGATATCGAAAGAACAAGCTGGCAGACCATCGAGACACGATCCGGCGTCGCGCGAGCTGAGATTGAAGCTGTCGGCCGTTTGTATTGTGACAGCAAGTCTACGGTCTTGGCGTGGGGCATGGGCATGACCCATCACCTGCACGGCGTGGCGAACATTGAGGCCCTGACCAATCTTGCGTTGATGCGGGGTATGGTCGGGCGTCGTGGTGCAGGTCTTCTGCCGCTGCGTGGGCATTCGAACGTGCAAGGCATCGGCACGATCGGCGTAAAGCCGGTGCTGCCGGAGGCCGTGTTCGACGCGATGGAAACCCATTTCGGTTTAACGCTAAGTCGGGAGAGCGGTTGGGACACTATGGCGGCGATGCAAGCATCCCACGAGAGCAAGGTCGACGCGGCGGTGCTGCTAGGCGGTAACCTCTACGCATCGAACCCCGACAGCCGCTGGGCCGCCGAGGCGTTGGACCGAATTCCGTTTCGGATCGCTTTGACGACGACACTCAACCAATCGCACCTTCATGGTGTCGATGGCGAAGTTATTGTCTTGCCGGTCGCTGCGCGTGACGAGGAACCTCAGCCGACCACACAGGAGTCGATGTTCAATTTTGTCCGACTAAGTGACGGTCAAATTGTTCGTCACGCCAACGTGCGGTCCGAAGTTGAGATTTTGGTGACGATTGCAAAGCGATTATTGCCGGATGCGTCGATCGATTGGAGCGCGTTTGCTGAGCATAGGGAAATCCGTCAAGCCATTGCCAAGATCGTTCCCGGCATGTCCGAACTAAAGAACATCGACGTCGCCAAACATGAGTTCCATATAGCGCAACGTTTGCTGCACGAGCCGGTGTTCCAAACCGAATCGGGTCGCGCTCGATTTACAGTGACTGCGCTACCAAGCCATACGTCGGAAGCGCCGTTTCGATTGACCACGGTACGCAGTGAAGGGCAGTTCAATTCGATCATCTATGAAGAGCGTGACAGCTACCGAGGGACGGACACGCGTTGGGCGGTGTTGTTGGCGGATTCTGATATTGTCGGCTTAGGTATAGCGGCGGGCGACTGGGTGGATGTCCGTTCGACGCAAGGATGTATGAAGCGCGTACGCGTGTTTCAGCACGACCTGCCTCCGGGTAATGTGATGGCGTTCTTTCCTGAAGCGAATTGTCTGACGGGCACCGACGTAGATTCGAGGTCCAGGACTCCTGCATTCAAACATACGCCCGTTTGGATTACGCCGTCAGAGCACTAGCACTGATAACTCAGATCCGACCGGGCAGTCATTGTCAGACCCAAACGCGACTAGAGGTCGCTCTAAACCCGGTACCAGCCACTAGGGCGACAACGATAGGGATATACTGAGAGGCTGCAAATGACCCTTTGCTGCCGCTCAAATGGGAAGTTTCATGATTCTCGTGTCGACCACCGAGGCCTTCTAAGAAATGGCAGATTCGATGTTCCTAGTTCTGGATAAGGCGCTCGTGCCGGATCCAAAAGCATTGGTTGATAAGTGCAATGAGCTTTCTGCCGGAGTGATCTTGAACTCTGACTGGCAATGGAGCGATCTGGAGGGTTGGTTACCCGCCACATTTGCCGATGAGGATTCCGGGTTTGAAGTCTTCACAGACGACATCACCTCGGACGAGAACACGGAGTTTGCTGTGGAGGATCAACCAGGATTGAACTTTCTGGTCGAGCTGACGCCTAGGGGCGGTCCAGAGTCCTACGCTTGCATGGTGACCTTTGCGACTGCCGTTGTCACTCTGAGCAGCGGAGTACTCGAAGTAGACGAGGAAACGCGATTCGCTCCGTCAGAGGTGATCGCGTGGTATCAGCAAGAGACGAAGAGCGTAGATTCTTGGATCAAGCGGGAAGCCAAAAAGCGTAAGCGACGCGCAAAAGCGAAGGCCTCTGGACAATCACCAGAAGATGCGCTCGACGAAGCGCTTGAGGGAATGGTCGGTGGTACCATCCGCCACTTTGCAGCGTGCCTCGTGCTTCGGTCAGATGCTGAATCGATGATTCATGGTTCCCGATTCGAGATCAGTAAAGACGGTAAGTGTGTCGCCGAGCATGGGCGGTACGCAGCGCTGTGTGACCGGCAGTGCATCTTGCTAAGGAAGTACGGTTTGGAGCCTACCGAGGAGCAGCTAGCCGAGGTCCAGGCATTGAATGGCAAGAAGGATGCTGCCACAAGAATTGACGAAAACGCGATTGTGGAGGTTCATCGAATTGTAGGTCGATGGGTTGATTCAGAGTCAATCGCTGCCGTCAGCCGCGACGAAAAAAATGCGATTACCCTAGAGATTACAGATGGTCATCGGATCGTCTTTGTGACCGAAGACAACTTCTCATTGCTAAGTATTGAAGCTGCTGGACTCGAATTCGTTCTGAATGGCTCAAAAATCAGTTTGTACTAACGGCTCTCTGCTGAGAAGTCTGGCTTGCCCATAACTTCTCACTCCAAAAACGACTCGAGTTAATGGCTGCTATTGGCCGGATCGAGAAACCAACCTACCGTCAGCTATGCTCGCGGCTGATGACCCAAAGCGGACATTGGCCAGAATCGGACGTCTAATCCGAGATACAAACAACAAGGCCACAATACTCGGCTAACATGCCTAGTCGAAACCTACTAGTAGCAATTGGAGTCAGCTGTGATCGAGGACGATTCTGCAGTTAGTCATTGTGCGTTGTTCCCTGATAGTGCGTCTCAAAACGAAATCGACAACGCGCTAACAACTCGGCTAAGTGAAGCGCTAAATCGAGTAGAACGTGGAAAGGTATCGCCTACGCTTGATGTCGAGCTGTTTCGAGACGAACTGTTATCGAAGACTTTCGATGAACCAGAGGATCTTTTCGATTTGATTGATTGGACTATCGGTCAAATGGAAGTTGGCCTTGTACAAATGACGCACCCCCGATACTTCGGTCTATTCAATCCAGCCCCAACCTTTCCTTCATTATGTGCGGACCGAGTTGCCGCTTCATTTAACCCTCAGATCTGTGTTTGGTCCCATGCACCCGTGGCAGTTGAAATTGAGAGCCACGTTATCGAACAACTTGCTAGGCGCGCGGGACTGCCGGCTGGATCTGGCGGTCACTTCACAAGCGGTGGCAGCGAGGCAAACAACACGGCGATGGTCTGCGCGCTCACGGCGGGCAATTCTATGTTTGGCGAAGAAGGCGTTCGTGCGTATCCGGGTCAGCCGTGCATCTACGTGTCCAAGGAAAGCCATCTCGCGTGGTTGAAAATAGCCCATCAATTGGGTATCGGGCGGCGAGCTGTACGACTGATCAGCACCGATGGTCACGGCCGATTGGATGCGGAGGAACTGAATAATGCGATCGATAAAGATAACGCTGCTGGCGAAATACCGGTGATGATCGCTGCAACCGCGGGCACGACGAACGCAGGCGTTGTTGACCCGCTGCACTCATGCGCGGAAATCGCAGAAAGACACAGACTCTGGTATCACGTAGATGCCGCGTGGGGCGGTGCCCTTATATCGTCACCAAAATTCAGATCGGTTCTCGACGGCATCGAGCGCGCTGATTCAATCACAATTGACGCGCACAAGTGGTTTGCGACAACGATGGGTGCGGGTATCTATCTAACCCGCAGGACTGCGGTGCTCAACGACGCATTCCGAGTATCGACCGATTATATGCCGTCAAATGACACGGGTGTTGATTTGTACGTTAATTCAATACAGTGGTCACGCCGGTTCCTCAGTCTTCGTCTGTTTCTATCTCTTGGCGCAGCAGGCTGGCAGGGCTACGGCAATCACGTTGAACGCGGAATAGCATTGGTACGGAGATTAACGGATAGGCTTGAAAGCGTTGGCTGGACACTGGCGAACGACTCGCAAATGGCAGTTGCATGTCTCATACCACCTAAGAGCAGTCCTTCTGTGGAAGAAATGGTAGCCGACATAGTGTCATCAGGGGACTCTTGGATATCAGTCACAAAGTTTGAGGGAAATTCTGTCCTGCGAGCATGCGCAACGAATGGCCGCACTACTGAGGCCGATGTTGATCGTTTGGCTGAATTGCTGATTGCCAAGGCCAAAAGGACGAGTATCGCTTCTTGATCGTGTTTGACCGACCGCTTTTGGCCGACTCTGGCAGCTCGCAGAATGACTGCCATCATCAATGCTGTTGACCGATAGCGGACGTCGATAGGTTTCCAATGTTTGCTAAAGCCAAGCAACTCACTGCCTCGTTTCTCACAATGGCTATTGTGACTATTGCCGGAGTGATCCTATTTTTCCGACCCATGTCCGAAGCTGACAACACAGTTGGTGAATGGCCAGCACCGTTAGCAATGGCTGTCTATGCAGGGTTGTCGATCTGGCTAATGGACTGGGCTGCACAACGCACGAACAACTCATACTCGGCGGCATTTGTTGTTGCAGGCTCCCAGTCAATACTCATACTTGACTTGGCGGCGCGAGGTGAACGTGGATTTCTAACGGCCTTCGCTGGAATTTTGCTGGTCGCCGTAACCTGGATCGCGGTAGCTTTCGTTCACTCTAGACTGACTGTCAGTTCTTAAGAGCATCTGTCCGCTTCTGGGCGGATCGAGAAACCGTCCTACCGTTAGCTATACTCGCGGCTGATGACCCATTGCTGCCATAAACACTAACGTGACACCGCTTTCAAAGGGAACCAGAACTCCCCATCTGCCTTAGCTCGCCAGGTCGATTGAAGGAATCTCAGCGGTTCGGAAACAACCTTTTCGAGAAAGGCGATGTAGTCGCTTGCATACTCTTCAACGTTGTCCGGATTCGCAACGCCTTGGTAGTAGCACTCATGGTCAAAAAACAGAACCGCTTCCGAGCCTTTTCTGATCAACGATAAATCCACAACAAATCTGTCGCCGGAATCGGGGATCGCGGCGACTGGCACCAGATTCTTGTACCAATCCACGGTTTCCGTCGGCATATCCTCCGCCAATGATTCGACTAACAAGTCTCGGAATTCGGTCGTCTCGCGCTCGATCGCCTTAATCGAGTAAAGCACGAGACCAGTTTCTTTTTCGCCTGGGTTGGAGAAGAGTTCTGCCCCATTCATATGCATGAATGCGGTTTGCATGGATTGTGGAAACCATGCGGGAGTATCATCTTCGAACGCACCGATGCTCCTCTCAACAGGAAATTCGCGATCTGCGCATTCGGACTGAGAGCTTTCGCAAACAAAATACCAGCGTCGCTCAAAGAGCTTTACCAGCACGCTTTCTAGACCGGATTGCGTCAGTATTGACAATTTTGTTGCCCTCTATTTTGAGCCGGTGATGCGGCGTAACAGAACTCTACGCCAACCATTGTAAAAGACCGTGTTCTGTTCGACACAGACGATGACTGCTCTTGGCCGGATCGAGAAACAAACCGACCGTCAGCTATACTCACGGCTGTTGACTCAAAGCGGTCATTGAAGATTGGAATTAGTAGTGGGGTATGAAGCTTGATGAGACGATCTATACCCATTGCGTTTGCCGCAGTGCTCGGTGTGTGCTTTGTTACTCAAAGTGCCGCGCAAATTTCGAACTATGAAACCGAAGGCAACCTTGAGTCGTTCAAACCTTTAGAATGCGTCTCTGCGGACCAAGTATCGAACATCAATACGCCCGCCGATATTTTCGCTGGATTAGCCAAGTGTCTTGAGTTGAGGGAGTACAATCTGGGCGCTTTTCTATATGGAATTGGGATGGCGTACGGAGTATTCGATTCGAGGCGAGTCAAGGATAAGACAGCCCATCAAGCAATTTCTGTCCTTCGACTCAATGTACTTGGGGGATTGAACGAGTCGGCGATTTCTGACTTTCAAGACTCAATTGATACAGTTTTGGGTTCGGAATCAGGCCACCCACAAATTTGCGATAGCCTACGGAGAATTGGGCCACCCGCGTATCATCCGACGTATATGATCCAGCACGGTATGGGAGCATTCGGAGTCGGCGAGACTGGACTCGTGGTCAACTTTGAAGGCGATGCGGCTTGGTCAGAGATCCTAATCGAGTCATTTTCTTGTCCAAGCCGTAGCGAGCAGAAATAGTCATCAGTCTAGCTGGGCTAGATCATGGGCACGAGAATGAGGGGCAGCTTCTGGCCGGATCGAGAAACAAACCGACCGTCAGCTATACTCACGGCTGATGACCCAAACCAGCCGGTCACCGCCCCCCGCAAAAACCGCTATTGAATTAATCGAGAATGTCAGATCAAGATGTACTCAATTTAGTCCAGCCCGAAATAGGTGGCGGGAGAATCCCGAAAGAGAAAATTGACGAGATCGCTTCCAGTTCACTTAGAAGACTGAAGGTTAGCGGTCTGCGTCAAGACACATTCGACTACCTAGTTGATACCTACGGCGATCGCTTCAAAGAGATTGATTTCTTGAAGTGTCCGCACGTAGAAGACCTGTCTAGCCTCTCTCAATTAGAGTCGATTGAGTCAATTACGTTTTATTGGAATCAATCGGCTAGCACCCTTTGGGATATGTCGGCAAATAGGCGCCTCAAAAAACTATCTTTTCTTGATTTTGAAAAGCTGCGGAAAATCGACGACCTAGCGACCGCTAGCGCCGTAGAAGACATCCACTTTGGAACCGCGGTCTGGCCGAAGATGGTCGTTGAGTCCCTGCGGCCGCTCAGCGCGGTCTCGACTCTAAAAAAATACATTTCTACCCTAAGAAAATCGCCGATTGTTGTGTTGAACCACTAACGCAGATTCCGAACCTCACAGAATTAGGATTTCCGACAAACCTGTTTTCGACCGAACAAGTCGCTTGGTTGACGGCGCGCCTTCGTGGACGCGTCCGATCCACGGTACTGTGCGCTGTTCGAAAAATCGACCGTCCCCTGCTTCGCAAGGGAAAGCGTTTGGATTCGTTGATAATTGGCAAACGGAAGCCGATGCTGGATTCAGAGTTGGACTCGGGCAGAATTCAAAGATACATCGATAAGTTCAACGAATTGACGGAGCATTACGCCAACACCGCTGACGCTAGCGAGCCAGTTTGAATGTTCGTTTGAATGGAAGTAGCCACCAATTTCTGCGGACTTTGAATGGCCCGAGTCGATTGCTTGCTAACCTTTTTGTCTATGATCCATAGCGAACTTTCTCCCGAACGCACCAGAACTGGAGTTGCTGCGAACCTATGAGCCTCTCCTGGCAAACCTATGCTCCGCCAGACGGCGATAGCTACCGTCAGATATTGGTATCGCCCAAATCGAGCAAGCTCCGATTCTATTGGACTGCGCTAAAGCTTCAGTTCGGCCTAAAAGGAGTTTGGAAAGAGCGTGTAGGCGAGACGGATACCATCTACTGGGATCTACGTGTCGGTGATGCGACGATTACGCTCCACCTTGAGCATTTTCTCGGGATAACGGTTTTCCCGACTGAAGGAGCAAAAGCATCGGACGCATCTGTGGAGTTGCTAGCTCAAGCATATGCTGTGTTCGAATAGCAAGCCCTGGGTTTCTTGGAGGGTCTGCTCCTGGCCGACTCCCGACTGTGAGGATAAGTTGAAACTTGCCGACTGCGGACGGAAGAAGCTGACGTTCAAAGCACGACCAGGTGAGACACTCAAAACAAGCTCAAATACCAACTACTACAACTAGCACTGATCGGTGCCAGCGCGTGGATGTTCGAAGGTGTCAACATCATCCTCGCCTTCTCGCGGCGTCAGACAGGCGAAATCTTTTTCGACCAAGATTCGGGGTTCCGTGGCTTGAGGTTCAGCTAATGCAACGCGATCGCCGGCGCCCCATTGCTTGAGGTCTTCGGCGGGTGCAAGCACGGTGAGTCGGTGCTCGTCGAGGCGAACTTGTACGCCGTCCACGGCTCCTGGACCCAACGCGTACTCGAATTTGTTGTTTGCCGAAATTCGAGTGGTTTCGATCACAGTCTCGCCCGCCGCGACCCGAGCGACCTCACTTCGGGTCAAGCGCAATCGTATGGTGTTGCCTAGCAGTCGGAGCTTCATATCTCGTTCGAGGGCGCATTCTCGCAAAGAGCTGATAGGCGATTAGTCTGGCAAGCCGTCGCGAGCTGCGCAAATTGGTGAACCTGTCGACGATTTACGACGGTGAATCTGGCTAAATATCAGCATGTTCAAGCAAATCCGAATTCTGGTGCTTCTTGCAATCTTGCTGTTCGTTGCGCTGAATGCGTGGCTGACTCAGCTAAGAAGTACTGACTGGAACAACAGTCTGTGGGTTCGGGTGTATCCAATCAACGCAGACGATCACGCCAATACCGATCGCTATATCGATTCGCTGACCGAGCGTTCATTCAGCGACGTCGAGAGTTTCTTGCAGCGAGAGGTGCAGCGATACGGCGTCCCGCTCGAGCAGCCGGTGCGTGTTGAACTCGGTCCCGAACTCGACGAACAGCCGCCGCGCATGGCTGAGACACCGAATATGCTCGATGTCATGTGGTGGTCATTGAAGATGCGCTGGTGGGTTGGAGATGTCACCGATGGGAAGGAGCCGATCGAACCGGACGTGCGCATTTTCGTGCGTTACCACAATCCGGATGATTTCTTGTTGCTCGAAGACTCCGTCGGCGTGCGCAAAGGGATGTACGGGATCGTGAACGCCTACGCATCGCGTCAATATCGTGGATCCAACAACGTTATTCTTGCTCATGAGTTTCTGCATACGATCGGCGCGTCGGACAAGTATGATCCCGCGAGCAGTCAACCGCTGGACCCGATCGGACTGGGTGAGCCTGGGCGCGTGCCGCGCTACCCGCAGCGCTATGCAGAAATCATGGGTGGACGAATCGCAGTCTCTCGCACAGCCGCCACAGTGCCTGAAAGTTTGCAGCAGGTGCTCATCGGTCCGGAGACTGCATTGGAAATCAAGTTGATCGACTCCTTGGAGGCTTGGAGATGAGTCCGTTCAACGATTTGCAAAAGTTGTTTTTCGTGATTCTCAGCGTGATTTTGATTTGGTTGCTCGTCAATGGATGGCGACGTCAGATCGTTTGGGTCAAGGGAGTGCGAGATGTTCGTTCCAGTAACCCGAGAGACTGGGCATCGCAGGTGTCACGCATTGACAACCCGCAGGCATATTGGGCCGCGATGGGTTTCTACGCCCTCGGCTTGTTGTTTGCGGTCAGCTGTATGCTCATTTTTTGGTAAATCGGCATCCGGCGTCGTATGCAACGAATGGTAACGGTGGGCACCCTCGCTTGCGACGTGACATAAGGTCGACTGTCGATCCGACGTCAGGGTGCAGGTTTTCGACGGGGATATCCGGGGCGCCTTTGTGACTCTTAGACGGGCTGCTCAGTCAAATTCGTGTCGGTATTGAATTTAGGTACGGTGTTTCTTGTGAACCGATGCGTGATTTCAAACACTTAGCTTGAAATCTTCGCGAACCATGAGATCATGAGGACCACAACGCTACGGGGCATCGGGTGGCACAAGAAGAAGAACAAACACGGAACATCGCTCCAGCGCTTGCCGCCCGTGCGGCCGGCAGCGATTCCCCTTCCGTTGATGCGTTGTTCACCCAGCTTGCTGTCTCGCTCCTTGAGTTGCGTCCGGATACCCTCCTGGATGATTTGAAGTCTGCGGTCACGATGTTACGCGAGGCGACGCGCTGCGACGCAGCGTTCGTTGCTCTGATCGATCGGGACGGAGAATCGGTCAGTGAGGTCGCCGCCAGTCACGGGGCGTTTGTCAGGGTTCGACCTCAGGTGCTCGAAGGCAAATCGCTGGAAAACTGGCCCGGTTTAATGGCGCAACTCGGCGCATTACGTGTGGTCGAGTTCACCAACACGGATAGCTACCGCGGTTCGATGCGTTCCGCTGCGTCAGACCTTGCTCGTATTCACGTCGGGTCGTGTCTGATGATTGGTGCCAGCGCGCGCGGAAAATCGCAGGACATGCCCTGTGCGGTGATTGGGTTGGTCAATGAAGCAGCGTGTGAGCGCTGGTCGACAGACATGCGCTTGTTGCTGAAATTGTTGGCGGCCAATCTGGGTGCGGGTCTGCGCCATATTGTCGATGGCGACACGATCGATTCACTATCGGAACGCGATGGCCTGCTGCGCGCGACGATGAACGATGGCACGTGGGATTTTGATGGCGAGACCAAGCGCATCGAGTTTTCTCCGCGATGGAAAGCGATGCTCGGCTACGAACCGGATGAGGATGTTGCCCCTGACTGGTACCAGTTAGTCCACCCGGAGGACATGGCGGCAGTGCAGTCAAAGATGCGTGAGCATCTAGAGGGTCGCAGCGAAATTTTCCAAAGTATGCATCGGATGCGTCACCGAAATGGTGAATGGCATTGGGTAGAGAGTCGCGCGAAGGCAGTGACCGACCATCGCGGTCGATTGCTGCGATTGATGGGTAATGAGCTCGATATCAATGAGCGGAAACTCTATGAAGAGGCATTGTTCCGCGAGAAAGAGAGCGCACAGATCACCCTTCAGTCGATTGGTGACGGTGTCATTACGACCGACGAGAAATACATCGTCGAGTACATTAACCCGGTCGCGGAGGAGCTCACGGGCTGGAAAGTTGACGATGCGACCGGCCGCCCACTCGATGAAATTTTCCGATCATTCCATGAAGAGACCTGCGAGCCACTGGAGAATCCTCTGGCGATCGCTGTGCGTCGCAGCCGTTCTGTAAAGACCAATCGACCGACGCTGCTGATACGGCGCGACGGCAATGAGCTTTACATCGAGAGTACCGCTTCACCAATCCGCGATGGACATTCTGTGATCACGGGCGGTGTGCTGGTGTTCCACGACGTCAGTGAGGCGCGTGAGCTCAATCGCAAGCTCAGCTACCAGGCAAGCCATGATGTTCTGACAAGTCTTGTGAACCGTCGCGAATTCGAGAAGCGCGTTGAGCGTGCGCTACAGAGTGCCGAGTCGCGAGAGGTATCGCATGTTGTGTGCTATCTCGATCTCGACCAATTCAAGATCATCAACGACACCTGCGGACACAGTGCAGGGGATCAGCTACTCCAGGAACTCGGCCGTCTTTTGAAATCGAAGATTCGTTGGAAAGACACGCTGTCGCGCCTGGGCGGAGACGAGTTCGGTGTGCTGCTGGAACGCTGCACGATCGACGATGCCATGCAAATGGCGGACGGTTTGCGTGAAGCGGTTGGCGATTTCAAATTCTCGTGGGACGAGCGTAGTTTTCGTCTCACGGCAAGCGTAGGTTTGGTGCCCTTAACCGGTGGTGAAAATCAGGACGTAGCGAGCGTTTTGTCCGCAGCGGACAGCGCATGTGCAGCGGCGAAGGATGCCGGTCGGAACCGCGTGCATTCGTATCACGAGAATGACATCGATATGATGCGCCGGCGCCGCGAAATGCAGTGGGCCGCGAGAATCAACTCCGCGTTGGAGGAAAATCGTTTCGAACTCTTCCGTCAGACCATTTTGCCGTTACAGGAAACCGATCAAGGCGCGCATTTCGAATTACTGCTGCGCATGCGAGATGAAAACGGTGCGCTGGTTTCGCCCGAATTGTTTATATCGGCGGCCGAGCGTTACGGTATCACTCCTAACATTGATCGATGGGTGATTCGGAATGCTCTGCGTTGGCTGGTATCGGAAGCCGATGAGCGTGCGCGACTATCGCTTTGCTCAATCAACTTGTCTGGCCAGAGCCTGGGGGATGAGAAATTTCTGCCGTTTGTCATCGACCAGTTTCAAACGAGCGGCATTGCCCCGGAGAAGATCTGTTTTGAGATCACCGAGACCGCGGCAATCCAGAGTTACGCCCAGGCGAACCGTTTTATCAATGCACTGAAGGAACTGGGTTGCCAGTTCGCGTTGGATGATTTCGGAACCGGGCTGTCATCGTTTGGCTACCTGAAGCATTTCCCGGTCGACTATCTCAAGATCGATGGCAGCTTCGTAAAAGAGATTCTGCATGATCCGATCGATCGGGAGATGGTTCGATCGATCAACGAGATCGGGCACCTTACCGGTAAGAAGACGATCGCAGAGTTCGCGGAGAACCCGGAGATCATTAACATGCTGCGTGGCATGGGCATCGACTATGCCCAGGGTTACGGCGTTTCAGAGCCGCAAAAAGTGTTGCAGGCGATCGCCTGATCGCAGGCGCCGGATCAGGCGAAGCGAAAACGCATTGAAAAGTCGGTTGCTCGCAGGTTCTTGGTCAAAGCGCCAATTGAAATAAAGTCGACTCCGGTTCGTGCGACTTGCAGTAGCGTGTTCTCTTCAATACCACCCGACGCCTCGAGTTCAACGGGGTCTCCACTTTGCTCATTCATTTCGACCGCTTTTTCGAGGTCTGTGATGGAAAAGTTGTCTAACAGAAGGCGCTCGACACCGACCGTCAACGCTTCGTGCATCTGATCCAGTGACTCGACTTCGATTTCGACCGGGAGACGTGGGTGTTGGGCGCGCACGCTACGCACAGCTTCAGCAATCGATCCTGCAGAGGCGATGTGATTCTCCTTGATGAGTATCGCGTCGAACAGGCCAATTCGGTGATTTTTCGCACCGCCGGTCTTCGCGGCATACTTTTGCGCGAGCCGTAACCCGGGAATTGTCTTGCGCGTATCGAGGATGCGGCACTTTGTGTCTTCGATCAGTTCCGCGTACTGCGCCGTCAGGGTTGCGGTTCCGGACAGCGTTTGCAGAAAGTTCAGCGCCGTTCGTTCGGCCGTGAGTATGGAGCGCGCGGGACCGTTAATCTCGCAAATGACCTGATCGGACTCGATGCGCTCTGCATCCTCAAAATGCCATCGAATTTCAACCTCGGGGTCGACGGCGGCAAACACAGTATCGAACCACTGAGTGCCGCAAAGCACTGCGGTCTCCCGAACGATAACCTGCGCTTCGGCCATTTGAGCGAGGCCGACGAGCGATGCTGTAACGTCGCCAGAACCGACGTCTTCGGCCAGTGCCTGTGCGACTGCGCGGTCGCGGTCTGCCGCGAGTCTCTCCGCCGTCAGCTTGGCGTTGAAATGTGATTTCTTCATCGGGCGCGAGTTTGGCATACTTTACGGATGGCAAACACCACCACAACGCAATCGCCCTGCATCAGCATCTGCACGCTCGATGAGTCAGATATCTGCATGGGTTGCTACCGCTCGCTCGATGAGATCATCGACTGGACCATGCTGGATGAGCCGGCAAAGCGCCAAGTCCTCGAAAACGTCGCGCGACGCGCTGCAGAGAAGCAGAGAACGGGATGAATCGCCTATCGAAACTGCTTGTCGTGGTCGGCGTTCTCGGTCTGGCAACCGGATGCACGGCCTTGCTGACGGGCGGCAAAAAACGCGAAAAGCCGGCAGCGGCCATTGAATATCACAGTGCGGATCCCCAAGTCCGGGTTCTGACAACGGAGAATTGACGATGGATGTGAACGAGCGCATTAAACAACAACTGGACGAACATCCGATTATCGTCTACATCAAGGGCACACCGGATTTCCCACAGTGCGGTTTTTCTTCGCAGGCGGTTTCGGCCTTGAAAGCGTGCGAGGTGCAGTTTGCTTACGTCAACATTTTCGAGGACGAAGAGATTCGGCAGGGTTTGAAAACCTACTCAAACTGGCCAACCTTCCCTCAGCTTTACGTGAAGGGTGAGCTGATCGGCGGGTCCGATATCATCATCGACATGTACAACTCCGGCGAGCTCAAACCGGTATTGGACGAAGCGGCGGCCTGATTCGTTCCGGCGCAGTCCGTTGCTAAAGTGCGGACCGAGATTCAAACACCGGCGCGAAACGGTTGACCACCGTACAGAAAAGATCGGCGGTTTTCTCTGCATCGTAGGCGGCGGAATGCGCCTGTGATTCGTCCCAATCGATTGCAGCGGATTTCACCGCGCGCGATAACACCGTTTGGCCAAACGCAACGCCACCCAACGTGGCTGTATCGAAACACGAGAATGGGTGGAACGGGCTGCGTTTGATGCCGCAGCGTGCGATTGCTGCATTCAGAAAATTCAGATCGAAAAACGCGTTGTGTCCGACGAGCACAGCTCGAGTGCACTCGTGCTCACGAACTTCGGCGCGGACTTCGCGGAAGATTCGCTGGAGCGCATCACGCTCGTCTATCGCGGGCCGAAGCGGGTGATCCGGGTCGATACCGTTGACCGCGAGCGATGCAGGCTCAAGATTGGCGCCGGGAAACGGTTTGACGTGAAAGCGGTGAGTCTCGCCGCGATGCACCTCACCCTGATCATTCATACGAACGCCCACCGCCGCGATTTCCAAAAGGGCATCGGTTTGTGCGTTGAATCCGCCGGTTTCGACATCGACGATAACCGGTAGAAACCCGCGAAAGCGATCGCGCATTGCCGTGACGGTCATAGGTTATGCCTTGGTTTTCGCAAGCGTCGACGCGTGATCGAGCAGTAATTCTGTGGTGTAGGCCACGCCGAAACCGGTGATGTTGGTTGCTGCTGCACCCAGTCCACCTTTGTGTTCGACCGCCGACAGATCCATATGAATCCATGGAATTTTGGCAGGAACAAATGTGTTGAGAAACGTCGCGGCAAGGATATGGTCGCCACCGCCGCCAGGCGAGCACTGCATGATATCGGCGGTTTCGCTCTTCAACAGTTTGAGAAATTCGCCCCCGATGGGAAATGGCCATACGCGCTCACCCACACTGACACCATGATCGATCAGCAGCGAGTGCAGTGTTTGACGGTTGGTGAAGACACCGGCGTATCGTGGTGTCACGGCATTGACGCACGCGCCGGTCAGTGTCGCAAAGTCGAGTATCAGCGAAGGTTTTTCGCGGCCCGCCAAGGTCAATGTATCAGCAAGTACCATTCGGCCTTCGGCGTCCGTGTGAATCGTTTGAATGGTTTTGCCGCTCAGCGAAGTGACAACATCCTGGGATTTGTAAGCGCGCGGTCCGGTCCGATTCTCGGTGATCCCCAACCAGACGTCGATCGATAGCTTGGCGTCCAGTTCTGACAGGGCCAGCAATGCCCCCATCGCCACTGCACTACCACCCATATCGACATGCATGTTCAACATACCGTCAAAGGGTTTGAGGTTGGTGCCACCGGTGTCGAAGATGATGCCTTTGCCGACCAGTGCTACTGAAAGTTTCGACGATTTGTTCGGCGCCGAACGACGGATATGTACGATTCCCGCGCTGTCGTCTTCGTTCCCCTGCGCAACTGCCGTGAAAGCACCAGCGCCGCGTCGCTTCAGCGCGCTGGCCGAATGGAACCGGTAACGCCAACCGTTTTGCTTGCAAAGGTATTCGGCAATTGCCCGATAGCCATGCCCGTCCAGGTGACTCGGCGGCATCGCCGTCAACCAGCGCGCGAGACAGTTACCTCGCGCAGTCGCGACGACGCGACGCGTATCCGGTCTGCTCTCAGTGTAGAGGGTGATGTCCGCGAACACCGCGGCGGGTCGGCGTTTTGCCGAAAACTTCGGGAGCTGGAAGGGGGCCAGAGTTATTGCGTAAACCGCATCTTCATGCACCTGAGCCTCGTCGTTGTCGCGACCGAGAACAATGACACCCACGCGCTTCGGCTTGCCTGCGGTGGCGACAGCCGCGGCGCGTCGGCAATGCTCCAGTTGCGCGAACCGATCGCAGTCCTTTGCAATCCGACAAGCGACCAGCATGGTTGCATTCTTGCCGGGGAGAGTGGTCGTGACGACCTGCTCTTCGCCTTGTCGCCGAAGCAACGTCGCCAGGGTCGAACCGCCAGGTAACGGGCTTTTCTCCAGCGTCGCCATCGTGTCGAACAAAACGACTACTGCGTCGAGCCGTTGTAGCGATCTTTCCGCTGGTGCTGTTCGCGTCTTCCGAACGACAGGCTGAGGCAGTTTCGGCAGTAAGTTTTTCGGTGTGTCCATCGGCCTATGCTATCAGTCGGGGGGCAGCGCTGCAGTCCGTCCGCGTATATAATGCATCGGCTAATTGGGGACAATGCGAGAACAAGGCATGACAGAGCATAGCCGCTTTGATGATATGGATCCTGTGGAAACCAACGAATGGTTGGAGTCCATCGATTCCGTTCTGAAGGTATCCGGGCCAGAACGAGCACACTTTCTGCTCGATAAGATGATTGACTTTGCCCGTCGATCCGGCGCCTATCTGCCGTACAGCCCGAACACGGCTTATCTGAATACGATTGCGACCGGCATGCAGCCCGAGTATCCCGGCGATCGTTCGATCGAACGTCGGCTCGAAGCGTATCTGCGCTGGAATGCAATGGCGATGGTGGTGCAGGCGAATCGTGAGAATAGCGAGTACGGCGGGCACATCGCGTCTTACGCGTCGTCGGCGACGTTGTATGAGGTGGGCTTCAATCACTTCTGGCGGGCGCCGTCGGATCAGCACGGCGGCGATCTGGTGTTTATCCAGGGGCATTCCTCGCCAGGTATCTACGCGCGCGCGTACCTTGAGGGTCGGCTGACCGAGGACCAGCTGAATCGTTTTCGCATGGAAGTGGGCGGTGGCGGTCTGTCGTCCTATCCGCATCCCTGGTTGATGCCTGATTTCTGGCAGTTCCCGACCGTTTCCATGGGCCTCGGACCCATGATGGCGATCTACCAGGCGCGCTTCATGCGTTACCTCGAGCATCGCGGCATGATCGAACCGAACGATCGCAAGGTTTGGTGTTTCATGGGCGACGGTGAAACCGACGAGCCGGAGTCCCTCGGTGCGATCACGATGCCAGTGCGCGAAGGTCTCGACAATCTGGTGTTCGTGATCAACTGCAACCTGCAACGGCTGGACGGTCCCGTTCGAGGCAACGGCAAGATCATCCAGGAGTTGGAGGCCGCATTCTCCGGTGCAGGTTGGAATGTCGTCAAAGTCGTCTGGGGGTCTCGTTGGGATCCGCTGCTTGCGAAAGATCATCAGGGGCTGCTCCGCCGGGTCATGGAAGAAACCGTCGATGGCGAGTACCAGAACTACAAGAACAAAGGTGGCGCCTACACTCGCGAAAACTTCTTTGGCAAATACGAACAACTGAAGGCCATGGTGGCGAACATGTCCGATGAGGACATTTGGCGTTTGAATCGCGGCGGTCACGATCCATTGAAGGTCTACGCGGCGTACGACAACGCAACCACCCACAAAGGTCAACCGACCGTCATTCTGGCCAAGACGGTCAAAGGGTTTGGTCTGGGCGAGGGCGGCGGCGAGGGTGCCAACACCACCCACCAACAGAAGAAGCTCGACGAAGATGCGCTGCGCGCGTTCCGTGACCGATTCAATATTCCGGTGTCGGATGCAGAGCTCAAAGATGTGCCGTACTGCAAGCCAGAGCCTGGCAGCATCGAAATGGAATATCTGATGGAGCGCCGCGCGCGACTGGGTGGCTCGCTGCCGCAGCGCCGCACTGTGGCGCCGAAACTGAAAACCCCGGCACTGGATGTGTTCAAGACTCAGCTCAATGGGTCTGGTGAGCGCGAGCAGTCGACGACGATGGCGCTGGTTCGCATGTTGACCACGCTGGTGAAAGACAAAGGCATCGGCAAACACGTCGTGCCGATCGTACCGGACGAAGCACGCACGTTCGGCATGGAAGGCATGTTCCGACAAATCGGCATCTACTCGTCGAAAGGCCAGCTGTACACGCCGCAGGATGCCGATCAGTTGATGTTCTACAAGGAAAGCAAAGAAGGTCAGATCCTGGAAGAAGGCATCAACGAAGGCGGTGCGTTCTGTTCCTGGCTGGCCGCCGGCACGTCCTACTCGAATCATGGCTTGCCGATGATTCCGTTCTACATCTACTACTCGATGTTCGGTTTCCAACGCATCGGCGATTTCATCTGGGCGGGTGGCGATATGCAGGCGCGTGGCTTCCTCATTGGGGGTACCGCCGGTCGAACCACATTGTCGGGGGAGGGGCTCCAGCATCAGGACGGACATTCGCATGTGCTGATGTCGACGGTGCCCAATTGCCGTGCTTACGACCCGGCGTATGCGTACGAGCTGGCGGTCGTCGTTCAGGACGGCCTACGACGCATGTTCGATGATCAGGAGAACGTGTTCTATTACATCACCACGATGAACGAGAACTACGTTCAGCCCGCGATGCCGGAAGGCGTCGAGGAAGGCATTCTGCGTGGCATGTATCTGTTGCAAAAGGGCAGCCGTGGCAAAGTTCGCGCGCAGCTGTTTGGATCCGGCACCATTCTCCGGGAAGTGCTGGGTGCGGCGGAAATGCTTAAAGACGACTTCCGCATCCCGGCTGATGTTTGGAGCGTCACGAGTTACAACGAATTGCGTCGCGAGTGCCTTGAGGTCGAGCGTTGGAACCAGTTGCATCCGGACGACAAACCTCGGCAAAGCTTCCTCGAACAGTCGCTGGATGGCATCCAGGGGCCGTTTGTCGCGGCAACGGACTACATGAAAATTGTTCCCGACCAGATCCAGCGCTGGATTCCGGGTCACTACATCACACTGGGCACGGACGGCTTCGGACGTAGCGACAGCCGCAAGGCTCTGCGTGAGTTTTTCGAAGTGGATCGTCGCTACATTGTGATCACAACGCTCAAGGCGATGGCTGACGAAGGCGCGATCGATCAAGCCACTGTGGCCCAAGCAATCGAGAAATATGGCATCGACCCGGATCGACCTGATCCGGTGACGTTGTAAGCGAGGCACAACGATGGCGAATGAGATCGAAGTCCGCGTGCCGGATATTGGCGACTTTAGTGATGTTGAAGTGATCGAGGTTCTCGTGTCACCGGGCGATACCGTTGCGGTTGATGATGGCCTTGTGACTTTGGAGACCGACAAGGCGTCTATGGAAGTGCCCAGCACGGAAGCGGGTGAAGTGCTCTCCATTAGTGTGGGCGTCGGCGACACGATCAGCGAAGGGGATGTCGTCGCAGTGCTACGTTCGGGTGCGGCAGCACCGGCCGCGGATCCCGAGCCCGAAGCGCCTGCCGAGGCAGAGAAGGCACCGGTAACATCCGAGTCGAGCGAGCCGCCTGCAGCTGCGAGCGAACCGACGACTGTCACCGTGCCCGATATCGGTGATTTCGACGCCGTCGATGTGATCGAAGTTGCGGTAGCGGTCGGCGATACGGTGGCCGTAGACGACGCGTTGATCACGCTGGAGACAGACAAGGCGTCGATGGATGTGCCATCAACGGTTGCTGGCGAGGTTGTCGCGGTGCATGTCAGCGTCGGCGATCAGATCGCCGAAGGTGCGGCGGTGGTCGAAATCATGGCAGCTGGTGGTGCGTCTCCTGCAGCGAAGCCCGCCAGCGATACGCCTGCGGCAACACCGGCGCCGGAAAAACCGGCGACTCCAGTGGTCGACTCACAGCCTTCCAAACCTGCGACTAAGTCGTCGCCCAAACCATCCGATTCGGCCATTAATGAAGCAGGGTTCTCGAAAGCGCACGCGAGTCCGTCTGTTCGCAAGTTAGCCAGAGAACTCGGCGCGGATCTCGGACAAATCAAAGGTACCGGCCACAAGGGTCGGATCATGGCTGAGGACCTCAAGGCCTGGGTCAAGAAACGCCTGACCGGCGGCGCGGAAGCAGGTGGCAGTCTGCCTGCAGTGCCGAAGGTGGATTTTGCAAAGTTTGGCGAGATCAGCGAAGCGCCGTTGACGCGCATCCAGAAGATCTCCGGACCACGTCTTCAGGCGAGCTGGGTCAATCTGCCACATGTGACGCAGCACGATGAGGCGGATATCACCGACATGGAGGCACGGCGAAAAGCGTTAAAAGCCAAGGCTGCGGAACGGGGTATCAAGTTGACTCCACTCGCTTTCATCATGCGCGGTGTCGTTCAGGCACTGCAGGCCTATCCTCGGATGAACTCCTCGCTGAGTGCCGATGGCGGCAGTTTGGTTCAAAAGCACTACATCCACATCGGATTTGCGGCGGATACTGACGACGGACTTGTTGTGCCCGTTATTCACGATGCGGACAAAAAAGATGCTTACGAGCTGGCGGAGTCTCTGGCGGAACTGTCAGCGTTGGCGCGCGACGGCAAGCTCAAACCACAACAGATGCAAGGTGCGACGTTCACGATTTCCAGCTTGGGTGGGATCGGTGGCACCGCGTTTACGCCGATCGTCAACGCGCCTGAAGTTGGCATCCTCGGCGTGTCGCGCTCCAGCATGCAACCGGTCTGGGATGGCGAGCAGTTTCAGCCACGACTGATGCTGCCTTTGAGCCTGTCATATGATCACCGTGTGATCGACGGTGCGCTCGCAGTTCAGTTTACCACTCAACTCGGCCAGCTCCTGTCGGATGTCGATGGCCTGCTTCAAGCGATTCCTTAGGAACTGATCATGTCAGAACATCCACGCTACGATCTCGCGGTACTCGGTTCTGGGCCAGGCGGTTATACGGCTGCGTTTCGCGCCGCTGATCTCGGGCTCAATGTGGCTTTGATCGAACGCTGGCCGTCGCTCGGCGGTGTCTGCCTGAATGTCGGCTGCATCCCGTCGAAAGCCCTGCTGCATGCCGCAAAAGTGATCGACGAAGCACAAGACATGGGGAACCATGGAATTTCGTTCGGAAAGCCAAGCGTCGACACTGGCAAGCTTAATGACTGGAAGCAGTCGGTCGTTGGTCGCTTGACCGGCGGGTTGGGGCAGTTGGCCAAGCAACGCAAAGTGACCGTCGTTCGCGGAACCGGCACGTTCTCGGGGCCGAACACGATCGATGTCGTCGACGACTCTGGAGATACGACCCCGGTGAACTTTAGCCAGTGTGTCATCGCGGCTGGATCAGAGCCGATCATGCTGCCCGGTTTGCCAGACGATCCGAGGATTGTAGATTCGACCGGGGCCCTGGAGATCGATCCTCTGCCCTCGAGCCTGTTAATCGTTGGTGGTGGCATCATCGGTCTCGAGTTGGGCTCGGTTTACGCCGCACTCGGAGCAGACGTCACGGTGGTCGAGCTGACAGACCAATTGATGCCCGGCGCAGATCCTGATCTGGTGCGACCACTTGCCAAGTGCTTCAAGTCAAAATTCGCGGATATCTTGCTTGGAACCAAAGTGACCGGGATGACGGCTGAGGAAGCCGGAATTCGAGTGGCTTTCGAGGGTAAAGCGGAGGTCGAGTCTGCCGTTTTCGAGCGCGTGCTGGTTGCGGTCGGCCGTCGGCCCAATGGCGGGCAGATCAATGTGGCGGCGGCAGGTGTCACTGTCGATGAGAGAGGGTTCGTCCCAGTCGATCGCCAAATGCGTACCAACGTCCCACACATTTTTGCCATTGGCGATATCGTGGGCCAACCGATGTTGGCGCACAAAGCGACGCACGAAGCCAAGGTTGCTGCAGAAGTAGCAGCTGGACACAAATCGTCGTTCGATGCCCGAGTCATTCCTTCTGTTGCGTATACCGATCCGGAAATCGCGTGGGTGGGTTTGACCGAGTGGGAAGCCAAACGAGATGGAATAGCTTACGAGAAAGGTCAGTTTCCGTGGGCCGCGAGTGGTCGCTCGCTCGCCATGTCGCGTGACGAAGGTTTTACCAAAGTCTTGTTTGACCCGAGCAGCGGGCGTGTATTGGGCGGCGGTATCGTCGGATCGAATGCCGGCGATCTGATTGCCGAACTCGCCTTTGCTGTTGAAATGGGCGCTGATGCGGCGGATCTCGGTTTGACGATTCATCCGCACCCGACGTTGTCGGAAACGGTCGCGATGGCCGCGGAAGCATTCGAGGGAACGCTGACGGACTTGTATCTGCCGAAAAAGAAAGCGAGCTGACCGAACCCCCGCGACGGGCGGCGAAGGAATCTTAAACCGAGTTAATGAGTGAGCGCGCAAAACCGCTATCGGTCAGGCATCGAATCGTCGGTCGGATTCGACGGGCACGGCAACGGTCTCTATGCCGCGGGAATCAGGTTTACTGCCTCTGCCCGTAGAGCGTCGCGAGGTCCACGGCAAGTCCGTCTTCCTGCACGATCGCGCAGTGCTCACGATTGAGTTGACGCGGCTCCCTGACGCCACACGCGTGGGCAATCGTTTCCAGTTCCTTGTGCATGCCCTTGGCATATCGCGCCACCCGGCGCGCCTTGTCTTCGGGTACCAATCCACGCTGCAGTTTTCGGTCGTGGGTGGTGATGCCGGTTGGACACGTATTCTTGTTGCACTGCATCGCCTGGATACATCCCAATGCAAGCATGAATCCACGCGCGGATTGCACACCGTCGGCGCCGACGCTCAATGCCCAGGCGACATCGATTGGGTTGACCAATTTCCCGCTCGCGATTACTCGTATCCGCTCCCGCAATCCATGTTTCACCAGCGCATCAACCACCAGCGGCAAAGACTGCTCGATCGTCAAACCCATATTGTCCATCAGTGACATCGGAGCCGCGCCGGTTCCGCCGTCGCCCGAGTCGATCGTGACAAAGTCGGGAGCGCAGTGTTCACCACGCGCATTGATGCGTTCAAGGAGCGCGGCGAATCCACGTGGATCGCCAACTACGATCTTGATACCGACGGGTTTACCGCTCAACTCGCGCAGGTGCTCGATGAAGTTGAGCAGTTCATCGTCATTGGATATTTCGGTGTGCCGATTGGGGCTGATGGAATCCTGTCCCTGCACAATACCGCGAATCTGTGCGACTTCCCGATTGACCTTGGCAGCAGGAAGAATTCCGCCCTTGCCAGGCTTGGCGCCTTGCGCCAATTTGATCTCACACATCTTCACCGATGTGTGCGCCATGAGTTCACGGAACCTGTCGGGACAGAAATTCCCGTCGTCATCCCGGACACCGTATTTGGCTGTTCCAATTTGGAACACGAGGTCGGCACCGCCTTCAAGATGGTATGGCGAGAGTCCGCCTTCGCCAGTGTTGAGCCATACGCCGCCTTTCGCTGCACCCGCCGATAGCGCCTGCACTGCGGGTTTGGAAACCGCGCCATAGCTCATCGCTGAGATACCGAACAACGCTGATGTCGTGTACGGATGTCGACAATCGGCGCCAAACACGATTTTGCCGATTGGCTCAGCATCCGTCTCAAGAACGGGATAAGGGCTGTTGATGAGCATCGCGGCACCGACTCGATCGGCATGTAGAGTAGAGCCGAACGCGACGGTATTGTCCTCGCCCTTCGCAGCCCGGTAGACCCAGCTTCGCTGTGCCCGATTGAATGGCATTTCCTCCCGGTCCAACGCATAAAAGTACTGTCGGAAGAATTGTCCGAGGTGCTCGAACCAATACCTCAATCTGCCGATAACCGGGAAATTGCGTCGGATCGCATGCTGAGTCTGGGTGACATCGACGATGTACAAAATCACGATTGCCAATACGGCGAGACCAATCGCCAACAAGAACAGGTTGCTCAGAAAGCCAACGACACCCGGCACAGTCATCGTGCAGCCTCCATCACGGCAGACGTCGCAGCCGCTCGAGGTATGCGGCTTCATCGGGCAACGCGTTGTCGCGTTGCGCCTCCCAGAGACTCTCCGCGAGGCACTCTGACATCGCGTGCTCCGCAGCATGAGATTCATCGTGCTTGATGAGAAGCTGTTGATAGACCTCGCGAATACCGGCGGGTCGATTGGTGGCGACCTGCTCGCGCACGGCAAGATGCAGACCCATGTGCAGGAACGGATTGGTTCTCCCATCCTCGACCCGGAACGCCTCACCGGTGCTCACCTCAAGCATCCCTTGGTATTCAGGATGGTCGGCTACCACAGCGGCTATCTGTTGCTCCAGAGCCGACATAGGTTGACCGGACTTGGCAAGCCGCCACGCCTGCACGTACATCTGGCGAAGTTCGCCTTTGTCACTACCGAAAAGCATCTGTCGATTATCTCACACGTCTGTCGCGAATGAGATTTCGAACAATCAGCAACGCAGCCAGCGCGAAGAAGGCACCGGGCGGCAGCAATGCCAGCAACAGCCCGCTGTCGGCCACGCGAATTCCGTCGGCCGATACCGTCGGAAGCAAGAGGTTCATGCCGGCAAACACAGTCCCGGTGCCGATCAATTCGCGACACATTCCAATGATCACGAGGACCCAGCCAAACCCGATACCGTAGGCCAATCCGTCGATCAACGCCAAAGCCGGTGAATGCCGGGACGCGAACGCCTCGGCGCGCGCGACGATCGCACAATTCGTCACGATCAGCGGCAGAAAAATCCCCAGCCGGTCATGCAGGACGGGCAAAAACGCGTTGAAGATCAGCTCGCTTGCTGTGACCAGCGCTGCAATGATCAGCACGTACGCCGGAATTCGAATCTCGGGTTGTAAAAGTGGACGCGCCAAAGAGACCAGGAAGTTACTCATGGTGAGCACCGCAAGTGTCGCAATTGCGAGGCCAATGGCATTGACGGCAGTGTTCGAGATGGCGAGTAACGGGCACAGACCCAACAGTTGCACAATGCCAGCATTGTTGTGCCACAGACCCTCTGAAAAGACTGTGCGCAGTTGATTACTCATCGTGCACCAAACCCAGCCGCTCGACCGCATTTTGCTGTGCCCACGCCGCCGTATCGCGAACGGCCTGAACAACGGCACGTGGGGTGATCGACGCGCCAGTGAAACTGTCGAATTCGCCGCCGTCCTGACGCAGCGCCCAGCGCGGATCGGATGCGTTAGCGACCCGCTGTCCGTCAAAGCTGCTAATCCAGTCGGACTTTGTGCGTTCGATATCGTCGGCCAATCCAGGTGTTTCGGAGTGGTTCAGCACACGCACTGCGATAACTTCGGAATCAGGACGCAATCCGATCATCAGCTGAATGGGTGCGTTGTAACCCGACGCGTGCACCACGAAGACCCAAGCAGCCAATTCGCCGCCTTGGTAGGCTGTGTAGATCACGGCGGGCGCCGTGCCAGGCAGGCCATGCGGTGACTCGATGATCCGTGGTGTGTTGTAGTCAAGCGTATCGAATTGGGTATCGCCCAGCACAGCCGCGAACTCCGCCATTCGCTGCGCGTGAAGATTATCGGCGATGGGTTGGCGTGTGACGTGCCAGGCACCTGCCACGATTCCCGCAGCGAGTGTCGCGATCGCGACGAGTCGCAAGGTCCCGGCGATGACGCTGACGGACTCATTTTTCATGGCCCATGATCCTCGGTGCGGTCAGCCTGTCAAGCAACGGCACGGCAGCGTTCCAGAGCAAAACGGCGAATGCGATGCCGTCTGGATAGCCGCCCCACGTACGAATTGCCCACGCAGTGAACCCGATGCCAAACCCAAAGATCAACCGTCCGCGCGGGCTCGTGGCAGCTGAAACCGGATCGGTGGCGATAAAGAATGCGCCGAGCAGCGTCGCACCACTGAACAAGTGGAAAGCCGGGCCCGGTGTGGTACCGGAGCTCAGCATCGTGTCCAGCGTCGCCGGCGCCAGCATGCCGACGATCAAGGCGACCGGTATATGCCAGCGGATGATGCCGCGATAGAGTAACCAGGCACCGCCAACGATGATGCCGTTGCCGACCCATTCCCAGCCATAACCTCCGAAAGTACCGAACAACGGCGAGTTGCGAACTTCGCCGAACGTCTGGCTTGCGCGCAGCCCGCTACGGACGATGTCCAGCGGTGTAGCACGGGTAACGGCTTCGACATCGACCAGCACTGGCCAGCTACCGCTGAAGATATAGGCAAGACGTTGTGCGATCGAAGGCGGCACATAATCGATATCGCCGAGTCCGGGTGGCAACCACGTCGACATCTCGGCGGGGAAGCAAACCAATGCGGCGACATAGCCGACCATCGCCGGGTTGAACGGATTAAAGCCAATGCCACCGTAAGCATGTTTTGCAACCAACACCGCAAAACCACATGCGAGAACAGTAACGTAAATCGGTAGATACGGTGGCAATGCAAATGCCAGCAGGACGCCGGTCAGGCAAACACTGTAATCGCTGAGTACAACGCCGACCGGTTTGCGTTGTGCTCGCAGTGCCAACGCTTCGAATGCCGCGCACAAGGCAATGCAGAGTAAGACGTTAAAGACGATGCCGAAACCAAAGAACACAAAATACATCACCAGCGCGGGAATCAGCGCAAGACAAACCTCCCGCATCATTGCGCCAACGCCCGTGACAGGTCGAAGGAATGGCAGCGTAGGGGCTTGCGGTTGCACTAGTCGTCGGCTCGCTGCTTTCTTGCGAGGATTTCAGCGATTGCATCCCGACTCGCTTTGTCTTTCAAAGAAGAAATTCTCTCGGCCTCACTCGCTTCGCGTTCGGTTTCCCGTTGTTGTCGGCGCTCAAAGCGATCTCGCGCTCGCGCTGCACGTTCGCGCTCGTAATGTTCGAGTTGTTGTTGTGCCTTCGCCTCTCGAAACGTCCGCGTTAGCGGAATGTGACTGGGGCAGACCAGATCGCAGCATCCACACTCGATGCAGTCGCGCAGGCCGAGAGGCTCAAGGTTGTCTCGACTCCCCATCGTATGCGCACGATGCAATTGCTGCGGCTGCAAACGCACCGGACAAATTCTCGCGCATTCGCCACATCGAATGCAGGGGCGTTCGGGTTCCGATGAAGCCGTCTTCGAGATCGACTGACCTGTGACCAGGATACAGTTGCATCGCTGTACGACCGGCATCTCGTCGTTGGCAATCGGGATGCCTGTCATAGGGCCGCCCATAATCAGGTGCTGTGCGACCTCGGTATAGCCTCCGGCTGCTTCGATCACCTTGGAGATAGGTGTGCCAAAACGAACACGGTAGTTCCCTGGCTTGGCCACACCGTCGCCGGTCACGGTCACAATACGGTCGATGAGCGGCATGCCGGTCAATGCAAGCGTAGCGACGCTGGCGGCGGTTGCGACGTTATGAACCAAGGCGCCGATATCACTGGGAAATCCCCCGGAGGGCACTTCCCGTCCAGTGAGTAAGTAGACCAGTTGATCTTCACCACCGGACGGATAAATGGTGGGCACTTTCACCATCATGAGCTGTTCATTATTGTCGACGTCAGCCGCCGTGGTGAACGCGTCCCATGCTTCGGGTTTGTCGGATTCCACACCAACGAAGCACTGTTTGAGCGACAACGCCTGCATCAAGATGCGAGCACCGTAGAGTATTTCGGTCGCGTGATTTCGCATCAGAGCGTCGTCACACGAAATGAATGGTTCGCATTCAACGCCATTCAAAATCAGTGTGTCGATTCCTGACTCAGTCGCCTGGCGCAGTTTTGCGAATGTCGGAAATGCGGCACCACCGAGGCCAACAATTCCTGCATCACCGATGGCTTGGCGTAACGCTTCGGCTGTGGTGTCGAACGGGTTTGCAATAGTGCTCGGGTCATCGATTGGCGTATCGGCGCCGTCCGAGTCGATCACAATGCAGGGTACTGCAATGGTGCTGCGCCCTGGAACGTCACGGTTCTCTATTGCCGTGACTTTGCCCGATGTCGGCGCATGCAATGGTGCACTGAAAGCGCCGTCGGCATTTGCGATCCGCTGTCCCTTGAGCACGCGATCCCCCGCGTTGACGATCGGGGTTGCTGCGTTGCCGGCATGTTGGCGTAGCGACACGACGAGCTGGTCCGGCACTGGGACATCGAAGATCTGACCGTTAGCCGACTGCCGCTTGTGTGCGGACAGACGCAGTCCACCTGGCAGTCGGAACAGGTTCTCCGTCGGTGCGCTGCTCACGTTTTGGGCTCGGTGTTTTCGACCATTGAAATGCAGTCGACCGGGCACGGCTCGATACACAGCTCGCAGCCGGTACAAAGATCTGCGACGACCGTGTGCATCCACTGATGCGCCCCGATAATCGCGTCTACCGGACACGCAGGTAAACAGCGCGCGCAGCCGATACAGCGAGACTCGTCGATCACAGCAAGTGCGGCCGGCGGCTGCTCTAGTCCCTCGGCAAGTGGAAGGGTCGGCCGGTTCAGAAGGCGCGCCAGTTCATCAATCGTTCGCTGGCCGCCGGGTGGGCAGCGATTGATATCGGTCTCCTGCATTGCGATCGCCTCTGCGTAGGGACGGCACCCCGGGAAGCCGCATTGTGCGCACTGAGTCTGCGGCAGCAAGGAGTTGATTTGCTCAACCAGCGTATCGGAGTCGCGCGGCAAGGCACGTGCTGACAAAGTCAGGACCAGACCGCAGAGTGTTGCGATCGCGCCCAAAACCAGAACCGCGTTAATCACGCTCATCCGATTTGTCCCATGCCTTTGAAGCCCATAAACGCCAACGACATGATGCCTGCCGTGATCAGCGCGATAGCGGCACCACGGAGCGGTACAGGGATGAGCGGAGTTTCAATGCGGTCTCGTATGGCTGCGAACATCAGCGTCACCAGCCCGAAACCGATGGCCGCGCCGAACCCATACCACAGTGCCTCGATAAACGAATCGGCGGTCTGCAGGTTCAACAACGCAACACCGAGGACCGCACAATTCGTCGTGATCAACGGTAGGTAGATTCCGAGTGTCTGCTCGAGCACTGGACTGACGCGTCGAATCGTGAGTTCGGTGAATTGCACCAGCGACGCGATGACCAAAATGAAGGTGAGCGTGCGAAGGTAGGTCAGATCCAGTGGGATCAACACCCAATGTTCGAGCAAGTAGGCGCTGCCGGCTGACAGTGTCAGAACAAATGCCGTTGCAATGGAAATGCCCGTCGCGGTTTCAATCTGCTGCGTGGCACCGAGAAAAGGGCACAAACCGAGGAATCGCGCCAACACAAAGTTGTTCACGAGAACGGTGCTTACCAATATCAGCAACCATTCCTGCATGTGTCACTCCCGGACGCGGTTACTTGACCCGCATGCCTGGCGTCGCTCCGTCATCCGGCGACAACAGGTAGATGCCTTTGCCATCTCCGGCGGCGAGCACCATACCCTCGGAGACTCCGAAGCGCATTTTTCGAGCTTTGAGATTGGCGACCATGACCGTCAGTCGACCGACAAGATCCTGGGGGTCATAAGCGGCTTTGATCCCGGAAAATACCTGCCTTCGTTCTCCCCCAAGATCCAACACCAACCGTAACAGTTTGTCTGCGTCGGCAACCTGCTCGGCTTCGATGATTTTTGCGATCCGTAAATCCACCGCTGTAAATGCGTTGATGTCGATCTCGGCCGCCAGATCAAGAGCCGGCCGTTCGGACTCGCTTGATTCGGTGGACTCCGCTGATGCTTCGACCATAGCGGTTACCTGCTTACCGTCGACACGCGACAGCATGGATTGGAAAGGGGCGATCGTCGAGGCCAGTTTTGGTTGTGTGGCCGACTGCCAGTCCCAGGCGGTTTCGTTGAACAGTGCCCGGGTTTTCTCTGCCAGTGCTGGCAGCACCGGCGCAAGATAGACTGCGAGCGCTCGAAAGCAGTTCAAGCCCTGAGTACACACCGGCTGCACATCCGCACGCGTGTCGTCTGATTTCGCGAGGACCCAGGGTTTGTGCGTGTCGATATACTGATTGGCGAGGTCCGCCAGACGCATGATTTCGCGCATGGCGCGCGAATACTCACGCGACTCATAGCAAGCGGCAATAGTGCTGCCGGCATCGACGAATTGCTGATAGAGATCGGGGTCGGGCAAGTGGTCCGCGAGTTGCCCATCGTGGTTTCGTGTGATGAAGCTCGCACAGCGACTTGCGATATTGACAAATTTGCCGACGAGGTCGGAGTTCACGCGCGCGACGAAATCCTCAAGGTTCAGGTCGATGTCATCGATTCCAGCCCCCAGTTTTCCAGCGTAGTAATACCTCAGATAGTCGGGTTGGAAGTGCTCGAGATAGGTGCGCGCGCGGATAAAGGTGCCGCGGGACTTCGACATCTTTTTGCCATTCACGGTCAGGAATCCGTGCGCAAACACACTGGTGGGTGCGCGCAGGTCGGCGCCTTTCAGTACGGCCGGCCAGAACAAGGCGTGGAAGTACATGATGTCTTTGCCGATGAAATGGTAGAGCTCGGTGTCGGTGTCTGGTTTCAGCCACTCATCGAAGTCGATCCCTTCGCGCTCGCATAGCCTTTGGAAACTCGCGAAGTAACCAATCGGGGCGTCCAGCCAGACATAGAAATATTTGTCTTCCGTGCCCGGTATCTTGAAACCGAAGTAGGGTGCATCGCGCGATACATCCCAGTCAGCAAGACCCGCGTCAAACCACTCACGCAGCTTCGCAACAACACTCTCGTCGAGTTGGCTCTGTTCCAGCCATTGCTTGAGGAACGCCTCGAACGTGGCCAGCTTGAAAAAGTAGTGTTCACTGTCGCGATATTCCGGGGGCTTGCCGGACAGCACTGATACCGGATTCTTGAGATCGGCAGGGGTATAGGTGCTGCCGCAGTTTTCGCAAGAGTCGCCGTATTGATCGGGCGTACCGCAGGACGGACAGGTCCCTTTCACAAAACGGTCTGGCAGGAACATGCCCTCGCTGGCGTCATACGCCTGATTGATAGTACGGGTGTAGATATGCCCGCCGGCAACCAACCTCTCGTAGATCATTGCAACCAGCGCCGCATTAGCTTCGCTGTGAGTTGACCCGAAATGGTCGAACTCGATCTGAAAGTCGGCGAAGTCTCGTTGATGCGCCACACGATAACGTTCGACGAGGTCTTCCGGGGCGATGTCTTCGCGCCGGGAACGAATCATGATGGGCGTGCCATGTGCATCGCTCGCACACACATAATGCACTTCATGATTCTGCATGCGCATGAAACGCACCCAGATATCGGTTTGCAGATACTCGACCAGATGGCCAAGGTGGATATCGCCGTTCGCGTACGGCAGGGCGCTGGTAACTAATATACGGCGTTTCATCGCCGCAATTATGCCACGATCAGGTGTTGTCTTTGACGTTCGCGAAGCGGATCTTGTTGATCGCTTTCTCGTAAGCGTCCCGACCGCTGATCATTGCGGTGTCGTAGAGCTCCTGCAACGCGGAGTCCATGGTCTTCATGCCCTGGGCTGCACCACTCTGTATCGCGTTTTCCAGCTGGTCGATCTTGCCCTGACGGATCAGGTTGCTGATCGCCGGTGTATTGATCATGATCTCGAGTGCCGCCACACGACCCGGTTTGCCTTTGGTCGGCACGAGTTGCTGTGAAACCACGCCGCGGAGCGAGGTGGAGAGCATCGTGCGAATCTGCGCCTGCTTCTCGGAGGGAAAAGAATTGATGATTCGGTCGATGGTGGGTGCTGCGCCATTGGTATGCAGCGTACCCATGACCAAAATGCCCATTTCTGCGGCTGTCACGGCAATGCTGATTGTCTCGAGGTCGCGCATCTCACCGACCAGAATTACATCGGGATCCTCGCGCATAGCGGAATGCAGCGCGTCCGAAAAACTCTTGCTGTGTTTACCAATCTCGCGCTGACTGATCAGGCACCCTTTGCGCCGATGAACAAACTCGATTGGGTCTTCGATCGTCAGAATGTGTCCTTTCAATCGATCATTCAGCTCGTCGATCATGGCCGCGAGCGTGGTCGACTTGCCGGATCCAGTCTTTCCCGTCACTAGAATCAGGCCCTGCGGCTGTCGGCAAAGATTCTTTACCGCCGCTGGCATGTTCAGCTCCTCGAGGGTTTTAGTCTGACTGGGAATGGCTCGCAAGACCGCCCCCATGCCGTTGAGCTGGCGCAGAACGTTCACGCGGAAGCGCGACACACCTGGAATTTCGTAGGCGAAGTCAGCCGAGTTCTCTTTATTGAACAGGCGCTTGACCGAGGGCGACATGATTTCAAATAACGCGTCCTCGACATGCGGTTGAGTCAGATTGCTGTTGCCCATGGCACGCAGCTCGCCGTGCACACGCATGCGTGCCGGATCACCCGCCATGAAATGCAAATCGGACCCGCCCGACTTGACGGTCTCAAGCAGGTAACTATCAATCTTGCGTGCTGTGCGTTCTTCGGAGGTTGCCATGAATGGAGTACGGTCAGCCGGTCGCGATATCGAGGCGTGGCAGCAAATCAGTGTTTGTCACAAAGCGCTGAAACTTGCGCTTGTCGTTGGCGTATCGATACGCATCGTCCGGGTCGATTTCCGATTTGTTGATACCGTCCAACAACGCCATATCCAGGGTCTGCATACCAGTGTCTGAACCCATTTGCAGCTGTGACTGAATTTGATGGGTCTGATCACTCAGGATGAGATTGCCGATCGCTTTGTTGTTTACGAGGATCTCGTGCTTCGCGACGCGGCCCTGACCGCCGGGTTTCTTGACCAGTACCTGGGTGACGACCGCTTTCAGAGATTGCGAAATGAAACTCTTGGTCTGCTCGCGCAGCTCTCCCGGCAAAGCGTCGATGATTCGGTCGATGGTCTTTACGGCACCGGTAGTGTGCAGCGTACCGAGTACCAGGTGACCGGTTTCCGCTGCGGTCATCGCCATCGAGATGGTCTCCATGTCGCGCATTTCACCGACCAGGATGACATCCGGGTCCTGGCGCATCGCCGCGCGAACCCCTGCAGCGAAAGAAGGAATATGCGTTTCGTATTCTCGTTGCACTACCTGACTGCGCTGACTCTCATGTACGAATTCGATCGGGTCCTCAAGACTGATGATGTTGAGATTCCGCGTCTGATTCAGATGGTTGATCATCGCCGCCAGCGTGGTCGATTTTCCGGTGCCTGTCGATCCGGTTACCAGAACCATGCCCTGGTGGTAATCGCACAGCGTTTCGATGACGGGGGGCAGGTTCAACGACACGAGTGATGGGATGTCATTGGGGATGCTCCGAAACACCGCGCCGATGCCCGTATCTTTTCGGAATAAATTAACCCGAAACCTGCCGATGTCCTCGGCGACATAAGAAAAATCGAGGTCCTGACCGGTCGCGAACTTCTCCTGCTGCGACTCCGTCAGTATTTCCGCGACGTAGTTGTTCAATTCGGAATCACCGAGTTCGCGGAACTTGATCGGCATCAGATCGCCGCTCATGCGCAGCATCGGTGGCACGCCAACGGCCAGGTGAATGTCCGAGCAGCCCTGGGCGAGCCCGAGCTTAAGAAACGCGTCGATTCTTGCCATAACCCGACTATCTGACAGCCGCCGAGGGATGGCAAGTGCGAGAGGCCGAAAATGTCGACCAGATCAGACGTTTACCGCATCCAATGCCTCGCGGACATCGTGCATCGTCTGGTAGCGATCTGCTTTGTCGACAGACATCAGCTTGGTGACGACGGCCGCCAGGTCGTCGGGAATCTTGTCGTTGAGCTCCTGGCAATGCGCCGCCTTGCCCTGAACGTGTTGGTACATCACTGACATGTGATCCCCTCGCGTATACGGTGGCGAGCCTGTGATCATCTCGTAGAGAATAACGCCAAGACTGTAGATATCCGCAGTTTCCTCGACCTTCTTGCCCAGAATTTGCTCGGGTGCCATGTATTTGGGAGAGCCAATCACGTAGCCCGTCTTCGTGAGCTGTGTATCGCCACTCTTGGCAGCAGCCGCGACACCGAAGTCCACGATCTTGAGCAGGCCCGAATCGTCGATCAGGATATTTGCAGGCTTCAGATCCCGGTGAATCACGCCCGCGCCATGTGCGACACCCATGCCGGTCGCAATGTCGTTTGCATAACCGAGCGCCTTCTTGAAGTTCATCGGCTTCTCTGCGGCGATTTCTGCACCCAGCGTATGCGAATCGAAATACTCCATCGAGATCGCATAGTTGCCCTGAATATGCAGGAAGTCGTAGATCCGAATGACGTTCGGGTGTGTGATACGGCGGGAGAATTTCAGTTCATGCACGAACCGTTTCATCATCTCTTCGTCGGACGATACGTTCGGGTTCAAGAACTTCAAGATCAGTTCTTCACCGACCACGGTGTCTTCCATCAGCAGCACGGTGCCGAATGCACCTTTGCCGATTCGTTTGACGAACCGGTACCGGTTCTCGACAACGTCTCCCGGCTCCAGCGTCGAAATATCCAGCGGGCCGACTTCGGTTTGTGCCGCTTTCTCCGCGGCCTCCTGCAACGCCTTGTTCGCTTCCTCGTCGTTGAGCAGCAACGTGCCGGCTTGGCCTTCGGTCAGTTTTTCGGCCTTCCTGTCCTGTTCGCGCACCGCTTCGGAGAAGCGTGTCTGCAAGGTCTCCAAAGCAAGATCGGCCGCTTCTGCCAATTGCTGGTCGCCCGAGTCCTGGATATCCAGCAGTTTGTCACGCACAGCGCCAACGTCCTGCTCCTGGACCAGCATCGCGACGGCTTTCATCGCTTCTACGCGAATCTCGCGATTACCCTTAAGCATCATGGGTGCGATCTTGCCGGCAACACGCCGGTCGCCTAGCTTGCCGAGCGCACGCACCACGGTCGGATCGGATTTTTCGTTTTTGCCGAGCATATTGGCGAGCACCGGAACCGCGCGCGTGTCACCGATCTCCGCCAGAGCATCAACCGCGCGTTCCCGCACCCACCAGTCCTCGTCCTTGGTTGCATGCAGCAACTGATCGAAGGCCTGTGGGTCTTTGGTTGCGTTCAGAATCTCGATGGCCGCACGCCGAATTTCCTGGTCCTCATCCTTGACCAGACGCATCACAGCTTTAACGACCCGTGGGCCACCGATTTGCGCCAGTGCGTCCGATGCGCGTGCCCGAACCCACCAGTCATCGTCACGCACCGCGTTCAGGAGATCCTTGATCGAGTCCGGTGTGCCAATCTCGTTCAGAACTTCAACCGCTGCGCGTCGACTGAATTCGTTTTCGTCCTTGAGCGCGGGAATCAGATGTTGGATCGTATCCGGGTGATTCAGCCGGACGATCACATCGATCGACTTGTTTTGTACGTCGACGTCCGAATCGGTTAACAGCGAGCAGATCAGCTTGATGTTGCGTGCGCCATCCATCTTGCTGAGCGCGTTAAGCGCTGCGACCCGAACCATTTTGTTGTTCGACTTGAGCTGCCCTTCAAGCGCGGACGCGACATCCGTTCGGTTGAAGCGCGACAGCAGCTCAATGATGTGCATCCGCACGATAGGGTCTTTGCCAGTCAGGCGGGCCAACAGGTCCGGAACCTGTTCTTCGCGTACGATGCTGCCGATCATGCGAAACAGGACTGCCTGCTCATTGGGTTGCAGGTCGTAGGCCTTGCTCAGCAGTGCAGGAACGCTCAATCGCTCTTTGTGAGTGTTGATGACCTCGAGCACCGCCCCGGTTGAGATATCCTCTTCGTCGAGCAGCTGCAGGATCGCACTCGGGTCGACCTGTTTGCTGCTGGACAGCGCCCAGGCCGTACCTGATACAACCCGCTGGTCACCGTCCGACAGGCCTTCGACGAAATGCTTCAAGGTCTTGGTGTTCGCCAATTCGCTCAGGACATCGACGAGCGCCATGGTCTGCTTCTTGTTAGCGCTGGCCAGAGCTTCAGTGACGCGCGGCACGGCGGCGCCGCCGAGTTTCTTGAGCTTCGCGAGTGCTTTTTCCGCAGCTGGCTCGTAGATGTCTTCAGTCGACATCAATTGTTCGATCAGCCGATCGGCTTTGTAAGCAGTTAGAAAATTCATGCAGAGCTGGTTGCAGCCATACCGGTCATGAACGCCTAATGGGACGTCCGCCGAAAGTTCTCGTGCTGTCTCCTCGCGACCGGTGATCTCACCATACGGACCTGACGTTGCTGCATGCAGAACCGGATATCCGTATCGTCTCCCTTGTGCGACAGATTATGCCACATCGGCGCGGAAACCGACGCCAACTTGTCCGCATCCTGCGGTCCCGTGTCGAAAATGTGACCGCGCTCCCAATTCCGCTACACTTTCGCGCGAGTTCCTGCATGAGAAGGCTGTTTTGTCGCCGAAAAATTCCACTATTGCTCCGCTGATCGACCGACTGAAGACGATCGAAATCGTCGCTTTGGGCCGGTCGCTGGATGCGCTTGGCGTCCGGTTGGTTCCGGCGGATGACGCCGCTGCTGCGTGTCGCGTCTCGTTGCCGTTCGCGTGCAAGAGTTTGTGGCCGGAAATCATTAACGCGTTGTCAGATGAGGCTGCCGCCGCCGGGTTCGCGGCGATGACGTTTGAAATGAGCACAGATATTCCGGCGTTCGGGGTGCAACGAAACCTGAAGCGACTCCCGGGAATCAACAACATCGTTGCGGTGTCCTCCGGAAAAGGGGGTGTTGGAAAGTCGAGCGTCGCTGTCAATCTTGCGCTTGCCTGGCAAGCCGAGGGTGCTCGTGTCGGCATCCTCGACGCGGACATTTATGGTCCGAGCGTGCCGCGAATGCTCGGGCTTCCCGATGAGCCGCCCGAAAGTATCGATGAAAAACAGTTCCGGCCGGTCGAGGCCTTTGGTCTGCAGGCGATGTCAATCGGGTTATTGCTCGCTGACAATGCGCCGGCCGTGTGGCGCGGTCCGATGGCGACATCAGCGCTGAATCAATTACTCCGGCAAACGGCCTGGCACGAACTTGACGTGCTGATTATCGATCTGCCGCCTGGAACGGGCGATATCCAGTTGTCACTGGCGCAAACCGCTCCCGTTGCCGGGGCTATAGTCGTTACGACGCCGCAGGATGTGGCCTTGTCGGATGCGCGCAAGGGACTCGAGATGTTTCGCAAGGTCGCGGTGCCCATCCTGGGGGTCGTGGAGAATATGAGTTTGTACCGATGTCCGGAGTGCGGTCACGAATCGTCTTTGTTCGGACAGGGTGGTGGACAGAAGCTCGCCGACGAGGCGCAAATCCGATTGCTCGGTGAGCTGCCTCTGGATCCCGCAATCGGACGTGATCTCGACCAGGGACGACCGACTTTGGCTCATGCAGCGGATTCGGCACTGGCGTTGCCGTTCCGCCAAATCGCGATCAGCGCAGGCCTGGCATTGGCAGAGGGTCGCCGAGACTACAGCATGAAATTTCCAGAAATTGTCGTAGAGGACACCTAACCAATATGAGCATCAAATCAGATCGTTGGATCCGTCGAATGGCGGAGTCAGAGGGCATGATCGAGCCATTTGAACCTGGCCAGGTCCGCGAATCGGACGGACGGCGTCTGGTCAGCTACGGCACATCGAGTTATGGCTACGACGTCAGGTGCTCACGCGAGTTCAAGGTGTTTACGAACATCAATTCGGCCGTAGTGGATCCGAAAGCGTTTGATGAATCCAGCTTCGTTGACATGGAAGCGGACGCTTGCATCATTCCTCCCAATTCGTTTGCACTGGCTCGCACGGTCGAGTATTTCCGTATTCCTCGCAACGTGCTGACCATTTGTCTTGGCAAGTCGACCTATGCCCGGTGCGGCATCATCGTCAACGTGACGCCGCTGGAGCCGGAGTGGGAAGGGCAGGTGACGCTCGAATTTTCGAACACGACACCTTTACCGGCTCGTATCTACGCGAACGAAGGCGTCGCGCAGATGCTGTTCTTCGAGTCAGATGAGGTGTGCGAAACCTCTTACAAGGATCGCGGTGGAAAGTATCAGGGGCAGACCGGCGTCACGGTCCCGAGGACCTGACTCAGCAGTCCAGTCCGTCCGCGTCCATGACGACCGGTTCGGGCAGCTCAATTCGGTCCAGGGTAATTCCATTTGAGGTCAGTTCGACCCGCGCTTCAGCCAGCCAGCGCAGCGCCAACGGATAGATCTTGTGCTCGAGTTTGAGCACTTGCGCAGCCAACTGCTCTGCGTTCGTCGTGTCTGCAATGTCGAGCCTCGCCTGAATCAATGCGGGGCCCGCATCCAGCTCGCGGGTCACGAAGTGAACCGTACAACCGTGTGCGATGTCGCCCGCGTCGATAGCACGCTGATGGGTGTCCAGTCCCTTGTGGCGGGGCAAAAGTGAAGGGTGGATATTCAACATTCGACCGGCATACCGATCGGGCAGATCGCCGCGGAGAATTCGCATGAATCCCGCGAGCAATACGAAATCCGGGTCGAAGTCGGCAATGGCGCGGGCGAGCGCATGCTCGAATTCGGTCCGCGTTGCGTAGTGGTCACGTTCGACACACCGGCTCGGTATACCCGACTGTGCTGCGCGCTGAAGTCCGTAGGCATCGGGTCTGTCGCTGATGACGCCGACAATTTTTGCGGGAAACGCCGGGCTGGCCGTTGCGTCGATCAACGCCTGCAGGTTGCTGCCGCCGCCGGACAGCATGACCACGACTCGTGAACTCGGCATCATTCGAAACGAACGCCCGCGTGGTCGGTGATCTCTCCAATGTGCCATGCGGCCTGTCCGATGTCGTTCAGCATAGCCACAACCGGATCAACGTCGATTGCATCGACCACCAACGCCATGCCGATTCCGCAGTTAAACGTCCGCCACATTTCATCGGATGCGATCCCGCCCTGGTTCGCGAGCCATTCGAAGACTTCGGGTCTTGACCATCGATCAGCCCAAAGCGTCGCACCGAGGCCCTCGGGCAGCACACGCGGCAAATTCTCGGTGAGCCCACCGCCTGTGATGTGAGCCATCGCCTTCACTGTGAACGATTGGAGCACCTGTCGAACAGCGCGGACGTAGATGGTTGTTGGTGCCATCAGCACATCGCTCGCGGCGTCCGAACCAATGCGTAAGTCACTTAGTTCGCCCGCCCGATCCAGCACCTTGCGGATCAGCGAGTAGCCATTCGAGTGTGGGCCACTGGATGCGAGGCCAATGATCTGGTCAGTGGCGCGAACGTCGCGCCCGTCGATAATCTCGTCGCGCTCGACGATTCCGACTGCAAAACCTGCAAGGTCGTAGTCATCGCCGGAATACATGCCCGGCATCTCCGCGGTCTCGCCACCAAGCAGCGCGCAGCCAGCATCGCGACATCCGTCTGCGATGCCGGTCACAACGGTGGTGGCTTGCGCGACGTTGAGTCGTCCGGTCGCGTAGTAGTCAAGAAAAAAGAGCGGCTCTGCGCCACTGACCACGATGTCATTGACACACATGGCGACGAGATCGCGACCGATGCCGTCGTGGCGATTCAGCTGCTGTGCGAGTGCCAGTTTGGTGCCGACGCCATCGGTTCCGGAAACCAAAACCGGCGCGCGATAGCGCTGAAAATCGACCGCAAACAGACCGCCAAAGCCACCGATACTGCCGAGCACTTCGGGTCTCGCGGTTGCGCGAACGGCCGGTTTTATCGCCTCAACGAGCGCATTCCCCGCGTCGATATCGACCCCCGCATCCGCGTAGGTGAGAGGTTTATCGTTAGAGTCGTTGTTCATCCGTAAATTATTTCACAGTCTTTCGTATACTTCGCGGATGCGAGTAACTTTGACAGTAGTGTTGTGCGTTGTCGGGGCGTCCCTTCTGGCGCTTCCTCGAAGTGCTGAAGCGGTCGAACCGCCGGACCTCTATACCACCGAGGTTGCCTACGATGCGCAGCGCAGAAACGCGCGCGAACTGGCATACCGTCGTGCGCTAGGGGAAGTGCTGGCCAGGATGACTCCGGAGCCCGGGCCGGCATTGTCGTTCGTGGAGTCTCCGTCAGATTACGTGCTTGGATGGCGCGAGTCGGGTCGCGACACGCTATGGGTATCATTCGATGGCGCTGCGTTGACCGCAGCACTACAGCTTGCGGGCGTGCCTGTGTGGGGCAGCGACCGACCACTGACGCTGGCATGGATCGGCGTTGAATACCCGGATGGCGGTCGCGAGATTCTCTCCATGGCGCCGCAGCCGCTGGAGACTGACGAACGGCCCGAGGCGCGCGCACAACGCGCGAAGCTGCGCGAGCAGATCCGAACCGCGGCGTCGTCTTCTGGTCTGCCGGTAGCCTTACCTGTGATGGACGAGACCGATCGCGCAGCCGTCGGTGTCAGCGATGTTTGGGGCAGGTTCGGCAACGTGCTTCGACCTGCCAGCCGGCGCTACCGAGCCGACAGTTTGTTGGTCGCCCGAGTCAGCCTCGATGCGACGGGCAGGGAGCAATGGCGTGCCCAGTGGTTGTTCTCGAGTGAATCAACGCCACTCGCGGGTGACCCAGGTGCCATGATGCGTCGTGTAGCATCCGATATGTTGCAGCGATTCGCAGCGCGTCCCGAGGAGTCTGCGGCTGTGCGCATTAGTATCGTTGGCGTCAGCAATGCGACTGCGTACGGCGAACTGCTCCGTTTTCTGCAAACACGCAGTCTTATCGACAATGTCAGGATTACGTCGATGCAGCAGGATGAGCTCAACGTAACGTTGGATGCACTGGCCAGTCGCGACAGGCTGCAAGAGCTGCTGGCGGGTGACGAACTGGAGCCTTTGATCGGACCGCCACCCGTCGCGGGTATTGATGCCGAGCAACCCGATCTTTATTTCCGCTGGCGGTTGGCCACCGCTCAGCCTTAAACGTCCGAGGTGAAGCATCGAATGTTGCGTTGGTTGCCAAACATCATCTCGTACACGCGGATCGCACTGGTTCCGCTGGTGTTCGGTGCCTTGCTGGATGCAAGGTTTGGTCTCGCGCTGATGCTGTTCGTTGCGGCGGGCTTCTCGGATGGTCTCGACGGCTTCCTTGCTCGGCGATTTCGCTGGCATACCGAGCTTGGCGCGATACTGGATCCGATCGCCGACAAGTTGCTGCTGATTGCGACGTTCGCTGCGTTGGCGAGCGTCGGAGTGGTGCCGATGTGGTTCGGCATGATCGTGATCGCTCGAGATCTGATTATCATGGGCGGCGCTATCACCTACCACTTCGTCGTGGGTGATCTTGAAGGGAAGCCGACGCTGGTGTCGAAGCTCAACACAATGCTCCTACTGCTGTATGTGCTGGTGGTTTTGATCAACGCTGCGGGATTGTTGCCGGCTGCTGTGCCGGGTGAGCTGCTGACTGATGGGCTGCAAGCGGTCCTACTCGTCAGTTTGACCGTCAGCACAATCGACTACGTTCGCACGGCTTTACGCGGTGCCCGACTGACGGGGTCACAGGTATGACCGATACCCGATGGCTTTGGATTGGCGGCGTAGCCGGCATAGGCGTACTGCTCTATTTGTTGTCGCCGGTGCTAACGCCGTTTATTGCGGCGGCACTCCTCGCGTATGTCGGTGATCCGCTGGCAGACAAGCTACAGGAACTTCGGATGCCGCGGCCGGTCGCGGTTCTGGTGGTTTTTATACTGACGCTACTCGTTCTGGCAGGACTGGTGCTGCTGCTGGTGCCACTCGTGCGCACCCAGGCTTCCGCTTTGTTCGATGTGTTGCCGCGCTATCTGCTGTTACTTGAGGAGCGCGTGTGGCCGCATATTGCGGGCGTGCTGGCCGATGGAAACGGCTCTAGCGAACCTGAGTTTCGCCTGAGTGCGATGCTCGAGAGCCTCGGGAGCTCAGCGGGCCAATGGGGTTCGACGTTGCTGACCCAGATAACGCGCTCGGGCGGTGCTTTGTTGACCGCTGTAGTGAACGTTTTTCTGGTGCCAATTCTGACGTTTTATTTGCTGCGGGATTGGGATCTTATCGTCGCCCGGATCGGTGCATTGATTCCCGTTAACCGTCGTGAGTCGGCGTTCGCTTTGGCGCGTGAGACGGATGAAACGCTGGCGGCGTTTTTGCGTGGACAGTTACTGGTCATGGTCGGTCTGGCGATCATGTATACAGTTGGTCTTTCGTTGATTGGCTTGAAGTTCGCATTGGCGATTGGTGTCGTCGCAGGTTTGGTTAGTTTCGTTCCCTACCTTGGCTTTATCTTCGGCATCGGTCTCGCTGGACTGACCGCGATTAACTCTCCGGATGGCGGCTTCCTGACGCTCGCGTTAGTCGTCGTGGTTTTCTCGGTGGCGCAGTTTATCGAGGGGAGCGTGCTGACGCCGAAGCTTGTGGGCGATCGAATCGGCCTTCATCCGGTCCTCGTCATTTTCGCTGTCATGGCTTTCGGTCAGCTTTTCGGTTTCTTTGGCATTCTTCTGGCGTTACCCGCCGCCGCGGTAATTGCGGTGTTCGTCCGCTACGCCTATCGAAATTATCTGTCAGAGCATCCTGAAGCGCAGGATTTTCTGGACGAGCATAGTCGGGGAGAGTCGGTTGACGATTGAGCCTGGGCGGCAGATCCCATTGCCGGTTCAGCTTGACGTTGAGGCTCGATTCGAGACGTTTTATGCCGGAGAGAATGCAGAGGTGATCGCAACCCTTCAGGCGCTACCTGCGCCTGGCGTCTGGCTCAGCGGTGCATCCGGGAGCGGTCGCACGCACTTGCTGCAGGCCACGGTCGCAGCGCAACCTGCTGGACAAGCCATGTATCTGCCGCTCTCCAACGGGTATCCGGCGGAAATTCTCGAAGACCTCTCGCCGAATATTCTTCTGTGTATCGATGACTGGGACCGAGTCGCGGGCGATTTGTCCTGGGAGCGCGCGCTGTTGTTGCAGTATGAACGCGTGGTGCGAGGCCGCAGCAGGATTGTCATCGCAAGTACCGACGTGCCATCCGGCACGCGCTTCGTGTTGCCCGATCTTCGCAGTAGAACCCAGGCGCTGGTGTCCTTTCGACTGCGAGAACTGGATGACGCCCAAAAGCGCGCAGCGCTGAGGATGCGTGCTGCGCATCGCGGTATTGAATTGCCGGACGATACCGCGCGCTACTTGCTAACCCGTTTGCCACGCGATCCGCACAGCCTGTACGGATGGCTCAGTCGGCTTGACGAGGCGTCGCTATCCGCAAAGCGGCGTTTAACCGTGCCCTTTGTTCGCGAGGTGTTGCGCCGTCACGGCAGCGATCAGTGATCAGAGGCGGCCGACGGTAACGTCCGGATTGCGGGGATCAGCAAAAAGAACGTGGTTAAAGCGACGACGGCAAGCGCCGCTGCCGCTGTCAGACTTCCGGGATTGGCAATCGCGTCCATCAAGCCCGTCGTGGCGTAACCTATGCTGGCGAGCAACGCGAGCAACCAGGTATTCCGCGACGGTCTCAACATTCCAGGCAATAACAAACCGAACGGTGCTAACAAGGCCGGCCAGATCAGCCAGTGTACCGATGAGCCTGCGTCCCAAAGCCACACCAGGGTCGCACCGGCAAGGCCGGCCCAGGCGATCAGGCCGATTCTGCGGCGTCCGGCCAGCGTCTTCATCCTGCGAGGCGGATCGCAGTGGCTGCGACACGTGCGCCCAGCGATTCAGCAAGCGTCTGCTCTTCGTCTGTCAGCACGCCTGCGTTGCGGGTTCCGGCGACATGCGAGGCACCGTAGGGGGTGCCACCGGACTGCGTTGCCGCCAATGCCGGCTCGGTGTAGGGGATACCGCACAACAACATGCCATGGTGAAGCAAAGGTACTGCCATCGTCATCAACGTCGTTTCCTGACCACCGTGCATCGATGTCGATGATGTAAAGACACCAGCAGGTTTTCCGGCGAGACCCCCGGTTAGCCAGATGCCGCTGGTGCCATCGAGAAAGTACTTCATCGCCGAGGCCATGTTGCCGAATCGCGTGGGGCTGCCCACAAGCAACCCGCTGCACGCGGCCAGTTCATCGTGCGTTGCGTATGGCGGGCCGGCATCCGGGACAGCGGGTATCGGATCCTCGGTTTTCGCCGTAATGGGAGGCACAGTTCGTAGCCAGGGTTCAGCGCCCGGAACCGAATCTACACCGCGCGAAATTGCCCGAGCCAGCGCCTCTGTCGAACCGTTGACTGAGTAATAAAGTATGAGTATTCCATGCATGATCGGCGAAGTATGCCATGGGCTGGCGGGGTTCGCAGCGTCGTCAAACGCTTGACGCTCGGCCGCGCCGTGAGATAATTTCTAGCTATGTTTAACGGCAAAACAATCGCTTGGGGCTTAGCGGTCGCGTTAGCCGTCGGCGCGTGCTCGGTCACGCCGCCGGTTCAAGAGATGAGTGATGCGCGACAGGCGATCAGTGCGGCGGAAACTGCGGATGCGGAAAGATTTGCCGCAGAAGCCCTGGAAGAGGCAGATGCGCTATTGAACAGTGCAGAGCGCAATCTCGAACGGCGAGCCTACGCTGCGGCGCGTCGCGATGCGGTGCTCGCTAAAGAGTCTGCAATGCGGGCTCGCGACCTCGCTGAATCGCTGCGCGATCAGCGCTATCGCAGTTCGGATCAGCCTTGACCAAGATTCGGTTGTGCTGGAGCGCTGGACGCAACCCGCTGCCGCAGTAGATTAATTCCTACGCCAACGCCCTCTCAGACGATCCAGGACTTTGTTCGAGTAGCGTGTGCTGCCCAAGCTACCGTTATATCGTGCCAAAGAACGGTGCAGGTCACCTTTCTCCCGATCGTAATAGTGGCGCAGGATCGTGCAGCCCATCCTGAGGTTCGTATCGATATCGAACAGACTATCGTTCGGTTGGCCGATCTCGTCGAGCCAAAAAGGCATCACCTGCATCAACCCTCGCGCCCCGGCGCGTGAGATTGCGAAACGATCAAAATTGCTTTCGATTTCGATTACAGCCAGGACCAGTTCGGGTGGCAAGTCGACCCGTTTAGCCTCACGGTGGACACCTTTCAGAATCTGAATCCGCTCGTCCGAGTCAGCCACCCTTCGACCGAGGCGGGCGGACATGTCCTTCAGCCACACTTCCGCGTCAAACCGGTCCTCGAAGGTTGCCGCCTCCAGCGAAGCCGCTTTCAGCGCTTCGAGCAATTCGGGGTCTGGTGTCGTTGACTTGGCCGCGTGAAGGGGCGCGCAAAACAATGCTACCAGCAGGCCCGACCACGCCAGAATTCTGTTCATGCCGCTATTATGTCATGCGACTCCGAGGCGGCCGAGAAGTGCGTCACGCTTCAGCATTTCGCGCTCGCCCTTGCGCCGATACTGGTATTCGAATTCGCCAGCTGCGAGCCCGCGGTCACCAACGACTACGCGGTGCGGGATGCCGAGCAGCTCAGCGTCAGCGAATTTGGCACCAGGCCGTGCATCGCGATCGTCGATCAAGACGTCGATACCCGCGTTGAGAAGGGTCTCATAGAGGGACTCCGAAGCCTCACGTACAGCCTCGGATTTGTGCGCATTGATCGGAACAATCACCACCGACCAGGGCGCCAGAGGTTCGGGCCAGATGATGCCGTTCGCATCGTGATTTTGTTCGATTGCTGCGCCGACGATCCGTGTAATGCCAATACCGTAGCACCCCATGAACGGAGCGATGTTCTGGCCGGATTCATCCTGCACGGAGACGTTCATCGCGTCCGAGTATTTCCGGCCAAGTTGAAAAATGTGGCCGACCTCGATGCCGCGCGCTATCGACAGGGTGCCGCCACCAGCAGGGGACGGGTCACCCGCCAACACATTTCTGAGGTCAAAGGGTGCGTCGCCCGGGTTGGCATCCCGAATCCAGTTAACGCCGGTAAGGTGTACGAACTTCTCGTTCGCGCCGCACGCGAAATCTGCGAGTTCCCACGCCGCATTGTCGACGATAACCGGTATCTTGAGATCGACCGGTCCGACCGACCCTGGAGGTGCGCCAGTGGCTTTAACGACGTCGGCCGCCTCGAGCAGTGTGACCGGTTCCGCGATCAAAGGGTGCTTCGAGGCTTTGACGGCATTCAGCGTGTGATCGCCCCTCAGCACAACCGCCACGGGATCTTGCGTGCCTTTCAGGATCAACGTCTTGATGATCTGGTGCTCGGGCAGTTGCAGAGCTGCCGCGGCGTCCTCAATCGTCTTGGCGCCAGGCGTGTCGACCCGCGCCAAGGTTGCCTCTGATGTCGGGCGCTTGCCTGCAGCCGGTGCCGGGGTCAGCTCGACGTTCGCCGCGTATTGGTCGGCGTCACAATAGGCGATGGCATCTTCGCCAGATTCGGCCAATACGTGAAATTCTTCGGAGCGTGCGCCGCCGATTTCTCCACTGTCGGCATCGACGGCACGAAACTTCAGACCCATTCGCTCAAATGCGCGGTGGTAGGCGGCGGACATCGCATCATAGCTCGCGGCCATCCGGGTTTCGTCGAGGTCGAACGAGTAGGCATCTTTCATGATGAACTCACGCGATCTCATAACACCAAATCTCGGTCTGATTTCGTCGCGGAATTTTGTCTGAATCTGATAGAACGTGGTCGGAAGGTCTTTGTATGAGCGCAACTCGCGGCGCGCGACATCGGAGATCACCTCCTCGTGCGTCGGACCAACACAGTAGTCGCGCTCGTGCCGATCTTTGGCGCGTAGCAAAAGCGGGCCGTATTTATCCCATCGATCACTTTCCTGCCACAGCTCGGCGGGTTGCACGGCGGGCATCAGCAATTCTTGCGCGCCGATCGCGTTCATTTCTTCCCGAACGATGGCTTCAACCTTGCGCAGGACACGCAGCCCGATCGGCATCCACGTAAAAATCCCGGACGTCAAACGGCGGATCATGCCGGTTCTCAACATGAGTTTGTGGCTGACGATCTCCGCTTCTGCTGGATCTTCTTTCAACGTTCGCAAATGGACTTGGCTGACGCGCATGGTGCTCTCTATATATCGGCTATTCGCACTATTGTAGCGGCGAACTCGGATAGCGGTAGACTATAGCGATGCGCAGCTATCCGGTCATCGCATCTGAGGGGATGGGGATCATATTACTGATTGCAATTGCGGCGATCGGTACGGCCCTTTGGGCTGGTCCGTTGTGGGCCATACCCTGGTTGGTTCTCCTCGTACTTGCGATTTTGCTGTTTCAGGATCCCCGCCGCGAGCTGCCGCTGGCGCCCCTTTCGGTGTTGGCGCCGATTGATGGCACTGTCATCGATGTGGAGTTGTGTCGGACCGGTTTGCTCGATCGGCAGTCGCTGCGCGTGCGTATCAAGAACAATCCGCTGGGTGCCTACACGCTTCGCGCACCGGTGGAAGGTCGGCTGCTCGATCCACGCGACAACGTAGCGGAGGGTGCACAACCCAGCGGCCGAGGTGGCATGTGGCTGCGAATGGATGAGGGCGATGATGTCGTCGTGACGTTTTCCGGTCGCCACTGGTTCGCGGGGCCGCGCGCGATGTTTCGCTACGGTGAGCGCGTCGGACATGGCCAGCGTTGCGCCTATCTTCGACTTGTTTCGGTGTGTGAGGTTTATCTGCCGGAGCGCGTCCTGCCGCGTATCAAGGCTGGACAAAATGTTGTGGCCGGTCAGACAGTGCTTGCGAAGCTGCGCCGTGATTTAGACGATAGTTAGAATCGCGGCTTTCGACCCGTTTTGCGTTCGCGCTACCCGCGCCCGCGTGGCACACTCAACGAGTTATTTCGAAAGGTGTGCAACATGGGTGGGGCGCCACACGGCGGACGTATCCGAGGGGTCTATCTCCTTCCAAATCTTCTGACGACGCTTGCGTTGTTTGCGGGTTTCTACGGAATCGTGGCGGCCATCGATGGCAACTTTGATGCCGCTGGTATCGCTATATTCGTTGCGATGGTATTTGACGGCGCCGATGGACGCGTTGCACGCATGACCAGCACGCAAACTGATTTCGGCAAGGAATACGACAGCTTGTCCGATATGGTCAGTTTCGGGCTCGCACCTGCGGTGATCGTCTACCAGTGGGGCGTGGCACGACTGACGGAGTACTCCGTCGCCTGGGGACGCGTTGGCTGGCTTGTGGCGTTTCTGTTTGCTGTGGCCGCAGCGATGCGCCTGGCGCGCTTCAACGCACTGCCGTCGAAACTGGGAAAAGGGTGGTTCCAGGGTTTGCCGAGTCCTTCGGCCGCGGCGATTGTGGCGGCGTTTGTGTGGTTGAGTGCAGAGTATGAGTTCGGTGGATTCTTCGGGTTGATTTGCGCGTTTGCAGTGACGGCGATCGCCGGGATCCTGATGGTCAGCAATCTGCGCTACTACAGCTTCAAGGAAATGTCGCAAAAGCGCCTGGTGCCGTTCGCGTTCCTTCTGGTGATCCCTCTGATCATCATCCTGATTTCGATCAACCCGCCTGTGGTGTTGTTCATTCTGTTCTTTGGCTATCTGCTCTCGGGTCCGATCCTGTTGATCGCCAACCGGGAGCCGATGCACACAGCCGTGTTTGACGACGACGATGGCGAAGACGACCCAGGTGATGACGAGGACAACATCCGGAACCTTCATGGTTGAGCGCCTGAATAGCAGCGAACGCGATGCGGTGCTCGAAGCGCTTGGTATCGATCAGTGGCGTTTGCGCTCGGTGGCACCGATCACAAATGCGCCGACGACAGACGGACCGGATGCCGCCGACGAGTCGGACCGGGCAACTTTGGATACGCAGCCTGCCGAGGTGCTGATCGAATCGGATGCGCCGGTGATCGACTGGTCTTTGTTGCGCCACAACGTCAAGCGCTGCACGAAATGCCGGTTACATGAGACCCGCACACAGGCTGTGTTCGGTGTCGGGGCGGAATCCGCTCAAGTGATGGTAGTTGGCGAAGCACCAGGCGCAGAGGAAGATCGTCGGGGCGAGCCATTTGTCGGTCGTGCAGGGCAGATGTTGGACGCCATGCTGAAGGCGATCGGCATTGAACGCTCAACGGTCTTCATCGCGAACGTTATCAAATGTCGTCCGCCACAGAATCGCGACCCACGCGCGGACGAAGTCGAGGCCTGCACCGATTATCTGGAAGCGCAAATCCGTCATGTCAATCCGGACGTAATCCTGGCCGTCGGTCGTGTTGCCGCGCAGCATCTCTTGGGTAGCACAGAAACTCTTGGCCGACTTCGGGTGCAGCGCGACCTGCACGCTTACGGTGTACCTGTGCTTGTGACCTACCACCCGGCTTACCTGCTGCGGACGCCTGTCCAGAAGGCGCGCGCCTGGGAAGACTTGAAGCGCTTAAGACAAATGATCGGTGCAGTTCAGTGAGTGTTGCCGATGATCAGCTTGTCCCGCGAGTGCGTGTGATGCGTCACGAGGATGTGGACGAAGTCGCGCGGATCGAGAGTCAGAGTTATCGGTTTCCATGGAGCCTTGGGATTTTTCGCGACTGCTTGCTCGCGGGATACCACTGTCTCGTGGTCGATCAGCAAGTGGAGGTTCGTGCATACAGCGTTTTGTCGATGGCGGCAGGCGAGGCGCACATTCTCAACGTCTGTGTAGCCCCGGCGTTTCGACGCCGCGGCTACGGTATGCTGCTGTTGAACGAGATGATTCAAGTCGCTCGGGAGTCGCGGATCCGGCGAATTTTTCTCGAGGTTCGGCCCTCCAACCTTGCCGCTACCAGCATGTATCACGCGCTTGGGTTTACGACGATAGGACGGCGCAGTAATTACTATCGCGCCGACAACAATGGTCGCGAGGATGCGCTGGTTTTGTCTTTGGCGCTGTAGCTGGCCGGCCCCGTGGGGTATGCTCCGCGCTGCATGATGTAACGAGTTCACCCCGCCATGACTCAGCTGCTCGAACAGGTTCAGCGGCGCAGGACCTTCGCGATCATTTCGCATCCGGACGCGGGCAAGACCACGCTGACGGAAAAGCTGCTTTTGTTTGGCGGCGCGATCAAACTTGCCGGGACTGTGAAGGGCCGGAAGGCCAGTCGCCATGCGACGTCGGATTGGATGAAACTGGAGCAGGAGCGGGGGATCTCTGTGACGTCTTCGGTCATGCAGTTCCCGTTTGATGATCATGTGGTCAATTTGCTCGATACGCCGGGTCACGAGGACTTCTCTGAGGATACCTATCGGACACTCACCGCCGTGGATTCGGCGATGATGGTGATTGATTGTGCGAAAGGTGTTGAGCAGCGCACAGTGAAACTGATGGAAGTCTGCCGATTGCGTGATACACCGATCGTCACGTTTATTAACAAACTGGATCGTGAGGGTCGCGAGCCTATTGAGCTACTCGACGAAATCGAATCCGTGCTCGGAATCGTCTGCTCACCTGTCACCTGGCCGATTGGAATGGGGCGGTCTCTGCGTGGCGTTTATCATTTACCCGAGGATCGAATCTACGTCTATCGCGCCGAGGACCGACATAGGGCCGGTGAAACGGACGTCATTGAAGGTCTGGAAACGGATGCTGCTCGAGCTTTTTTGGGCGATGACTGGCAAGCATTTGCGGATGAGATCGAGCTTCTCCGGGGCGTCTATGCTGAGTTCAGTTTGGAAGACTATCGCGCTGCGAAGCAAACGCCGGTTTACTTCGGATCCGCGATCAGCAACTTCGGCGTTAAAGAGCTGCTCGCCGGTTTCGTGGAACATGCACCAGAGCCCCAAGCACGCGAGGCGCGCGAGCGTGAGGTAGCGCCGGACGAGCCCAAACTTACCGGCTTTGTTTTCAAGATTCAGGCGAACATGGACCCTGGCCACCGCGATCGCATTGCGTTTATGCGGGTGTGTTCCGGTCAGTTTCGCCCGGGTATGAAACTGCGCAGTATGCGACTCAGCAAAGAACTGAAAATCCCCGAAGCCATCACATTCATGGCGTCGGACCGGCAGCAGACAGACTCGGCGGTCGCCGGTGACATTATCGGCCTGCACAATCACGGCACGATCAATATTGGCGACAGTTTCGCTGAGTCCGGTGAGATTCACTTCACCGGAATCCCGAGCTTTGCACCCGAAATTTTTCGCAGAGCCGTGTTGCGCGATCCATTACGCCTCAAGGCACTGCAAAAAGGTCTGGCGCAGTTGTGCGAGGAAGGCGCGACTCAATTGTTCAAGCCGCTGCGCAACAATGATCTGATCTTGGGCGCTGTGGGAATCTTGCAGTTTGATGTGGTTGCGCATAGGCTTCGCGAGGAATACGGTGTCGAATGTCAGTTTGAGCAGGTCAATGTCCACACTGCGCGTTGGGTCGATGCCGAAGATAGCCAGAAACTGGAGGAGTTTCGACGTAAGGCACATGACAACCTGGCGCTCGACCACAGCGATTCACTGGTCTACGTCGCGCCGACGCGGGTCAATCTCCAACTCACTGAGGAGCGCTGGCCGGACATACGGTTCCGTGCCACGCGGGAGCTGTAGCGTATCCGATGAGCGTCAACGATCTGAAAAACAAGTCTGTACTCGGATGGGCACTTTACGACTGGGCCAATTCGGCGTTTACGTTGTGCGTCGTGACGACGTTTTTCCCGATCTTCTTTCGGCGCTATCACAGCCAGGGCCTCGAGTCCGCGGAGATTACGTCCAACCTGTCGTTTGGTGTTGCGACCGCCAGTCTCGGCGTTGCATTGCTGGCGCCTGTGCTGGGCGCAATTGCCGATACAGGTGGCACACGCAAACGCTTCCTGCTGTCGTTTACCATGCTGTCGGTGGCCTCGACGCTGGGATTGTTTTTTGTCGAGCAGGGACAGTGGGCAGTGGCATTGGGTCTGTACGGCATCGCGCTGTTTGGCTACTACGCGGCGAACACGTTCTACGACTCGCTGATCGTCATCGTCACCACGCCGGATAAATATGAAAAAGTCTCAGCTCTAGGCTTTGGCGTTGGCTATCTCGGCAGCGCGCTGCTGCTCGTGTTCAATCTGCAAATGGTTTCCAATCCCGAAGCGTTCGGTTTCGCTGATGCTTCTGTCGCGACACGCTGGGCGTTCATCGTCGTCGCCGCCTGGTGGGGACTGTTCACGATTCCGTTGCTGGTGTTCGTGAAGGAGCCCAAGACTGACAGCCCAGGTTTCGGGGTAGCAGTCCGGCAAGGCTATCGGTCACTGATCAAGACGTTTGGTGAGCTGAGACTGTATCGCAACGTCGCGTTGTTCCTCGTTGCCTACTGGTTGTACATCGATGGGGTTCATACGCTGATCGTATTGGCGACCGATTTCGGCGCTCGTCTAAAATTTGACGACTCCGACCTGATCCTGGCGATCCTGATTACCAACTTCGTAGGTGCTCCGGCGACGATTGCATTCGGTTATCTCGGCAACCGTATCGGACCGAAACACGCGATTATTCTTGGCGTCAGCGTGTATATCCTTATCGCAAGCTGGGGGTTGATCCTTCGAGAAGTCTGGCAGTTTTATGCGATGGCCATCACGATCGGGTTGGTTCAAGGTGGTGTGCAGAGCATGAGTCGTGCGCTGTATGCGCGGTTGATTCCGGAGGACAAAGCGTCAGAGTTTTTCGGCTTCTACAGCATGCTCGGGAAATTTGCTGCCATCCTCGGACCGCTACTGATTGGCGTGTTCGCGATGTTTAGCGACGACCCGAGGGTGTCGGTCATCGCGTTGCTGCCGCTGTTCATCGGCGGGCTGCTGTTGCTAACGCGCGTCCAGGTTCCCGCCCGCACGCCGGCGGCGGAGGCCTAGCCGCTCCAGCGGTCGTCGCCGCATGCGACGTAGTGAAGTGGATAGCCGTGCGGCGGCACTCGAATTGTCGGCATAGCGGGCTTGCAGGAAATCACGTGCAAACCGACGCGCCGCCAGTCCGTCCTCCGGTTGGATCTCGGAGACTCTCGAAGCCCAGGTCGTGGGTGTCTCGCCGCGATACGCGGGGACACCCAGCCGGGCCTGCGCTCGAAGAAAGAGGCGTTGCAGGCCGTCAGGCCGAGCGGGTTGGTGGATCAGCCAAAGATAAACGGTCACCGTGCCCATGATGCCGATAAGCACGATCGCCAGCATGATCGTGAGGTCTCGCCAATTCGGGTCGGATAGTCCCAGCGACTCCATGAATCTGCGCTGCGTTTCCGGACCATATCCCAGGACCCATTCGTTCCAGCGGGCGTTGATCATGTCCCACGCGAGTCTCGCACGTTCGACGAACTGGAAATCGAATGTGCTCAGCGAACGTTCTCCCGATTGGAGCAACGCACCCTCAAGGTTTTGCTCGATTCGACCGGGCGCGACGGCGGCGGTTGGATCGACACGAGACCAGCCGCGCTCGGGTAGCCACACCTCTGTCCAGGCGTGGGCATCCGATTGGCGCACGGTCAGATGATCTGCCAGGGGGTTCCGTTCACCACCCTGATAACCCGTGACCACCCGTGTGGGGATACCCGCTGCGCGCATAACAAACGCGAAACTGGAAGCGTAGTGCTCACAAAAACCGCGACGGGTGTCGAACAGAAACTCGTCGATGGCATCCCGACCGAGTGCTGGCGGTTCTAGTGTGTAGTAGAACGGTTCTGTGCTGAAGCGGGTCAACATAGCGTTGACCAGTGCGAGGTCGTCGTCGTATTGCTGGCGTAGCGTCTGGCCGAGCGCACGGGCGCGCACGTTACCTTGCGCAGGCAGATCAATGTTCCGACGGCGTGCGTAAGACGAGAGTTGCAGGTCCGCAACGTATTCCAGATGCGAGGCCACTTGATACGGCAGTCGTTTCTCTACCGGTCGCTCGCGTTCCAGGGTTTGTTCGCGGGTACGATAAATATCACGCCCCTGCCACCGGGTTGGCATATCGAGTGCGAACAACCAGTGCTGATTGGTGGGCTCCATCGTGACGGTATAGCGGGTCGGTCGCTTAACTTGCGGAATCACGCTCTCCGCCGGCGACGTTCTCCTGGCGGGCTTGTCAGCAGCCCACGAACGCCCGTCAAACTTGGACATGGTGATCGCACGCCAGTAGAGCTTGTCTCGCGCGGGTGTTGCGCCATTGAAATAGACACGGAATGCGACCGCTTCGGATTTGCTGAGGCGCGATATGTCGCCGGGGCTGATCTTGTCGGACAATCCGGTAACACTTTCGTTGCTCGATGTTGGGATGGCCCAGAAAGGCCCGGGTACGCGTGGAAACAAGATCCACATGGCGAGCAATATCGGGCTCGCGAGCAACAAGTGTCTGCGCATGTGTTTGAGGTACCAGCTGCGACTCCGTGCGCTGCCGCGGCGCGCTGCCGCCAGCCATGCCGTGGTGACACTGGCGCTCGCGATGACGAGGTAGGGTGCGCTCCACAGATATTGATCGACCAGGAACCCTGCCAGTACCAGGAACAATGCGATGAACAAAAGGACAAACAGATCTCGCTGCTTGCGCGTTTCCAGCACTTTCAGCGCTGCCATCACACTCAGCAGCGCGCTGCCGGCTTCCACGCCGTTCACGGTCTGATAGGACTGGAACACGGCGAAAAAACACACCAATGCGAGGGGCGTTCGAATCCACGCATTGACCAGGAAACCGCGATTGCATTCGCTCCACCAACGCAGCGCAACACACAGCACCAGCAACGCGCTAATCCAAACCGGTTGTGTGCCGAACTGCGGGACGAACGCCACCAGCATCGCGACAAGACTCCAGCCCAGCGGGGTTTTTATCGATCCGTCGCTACGCAAGGCGGTACTCCACATCGGATCCCATCGCAGCTAGTGCATCCAGACATCGATCACGGTGCACTCGACCCTGGTTCGGCGAGATTTCCTGATCCGGTAGTCTGAGGCCGAAGTTCTCATTGGCTTTTTCGGCATCGATGATCCAGCGGGCCAATACAGACAATCGATATTCGAGATCACCCGGTGGTGCGAAATTGAAATCGACCCAAGTGGTCGCGCTGCCGCCGCCCGCCATGCGACGGGACTTCAGCTGATCGCTGCGTGCCAAAGTCTTCCACGCGATCAGCTTGGGTGAATCTCCTTCCTGGTAGTCGCGCAGACCTACAAGATCCTCATCCCCTCTTTGCCCGCTTTGCTGACCGGTCGGGCTTGGCGTGTCGGGACGAACGGGTGCGTCGGTTGCCGGCTTTGGCCATACGATGCAGCGAGTCGACAAATGCATCCACGTCCAGGTATTCAGAAGACTCATTGGAAATTGCGTACGCAAGCCGACGCGCTCGACCAGGGCATGTCCGCGACGGACCGTCGGCAGGCGTACCGTCACGCTCGCAGTGCCCGCTGCCGGGACGTCGTTTGCCGGACTCGACGTAGCACCGACGTAGGCTTCGATATCCAGCCGCTCACTTTGCCCGGTGTTCTCGAGCTGAACCTGGATCTCGGTGACGTCACCAGCGAACACAGGCTCCGAGGTTGCGGCCAACACACGCAATCCAGACAAATTCTGATGGCATCGATGCATCGCTACGAAACCAATGGCGACGAGCAGGAACGTCAATGCAAAGCCCATCGAGTTGTTATAGTTCATCGACCCAAGAAGCATTGCCAGACAGACAATCCCGAACGTCACGCCAACGCTGGTCGGAAGAATATAGATGCGCTTGGAACGCAAGGTTAACGGGAGGCGGTCGTCCCCCTGGCGTCGCTTCACCCAGCGTGACAGCCGTGAGCTACCTGCCGCGCGTAAACGACGGAAGGGTGCACGCCAATCAGGGAATCGCCACCGCATCGAGAATCTGCTGCGCGATGGTATCGTCGTCATGTGCGTGCGTGGCGGTCTTCGACGTCAATCGGTGTTTCACGATCGAAGGAAATACACTTTGGAGGTCCTCTGGATACACCGCATCGCGCCCCTGGATCAGAGCATGTGCCCGGGACGCGTTGGTCATTGCGATCGCGGCTCTCGGGGAGAGTCCGGCAACGAGATCCTGTGAGTTTCTGGTGTACGCAATGAGCGCTTGAAGATAGTCCAGTAACGGTCCACTGATGCGGACTTCCCTGACCTGGCGCTGCAGCGCCGCGATTTTGTCGGCGCTCAAAGTCGCCGCGCTCTCTTCGATGTGCTGCGCAGTGCGCACGCCTTCCAGGAGTTGTCGCTCTGCATCCGGGTTCGGATAACCGAGGTTGATCGTCATCAGGAAACGATCGAGTTGCGACTCTGGCAACTCGAACGTGCCGATCTGGTCTGCAGGGTTCTGAGTTGCCACAACAAAAAACGGGGAGGGGAGTTCGTAGCGCTCGCCGTCGACGGTGACCTGACGCTCCTGCATTGCCTCAAGCAAAGCACTCTGTGCTTTGGGCGTTGCTCGGTTGATTTCATCTGCCAAAAGCATTTGGGTGAACACGGGGCCGGGGTTGAAGCGAAAGGTGCCTTCGTTTTTCTGGTAAACAGAGATTCCCGTGACATCTGCCGGTAGCAAGTCACTGGTGAACTGGATTCGCGCGAAATCGAGGCCCAGTATTCGCGCGAGCGCTCTGGCGAGCGTGGTCTTGCCAACTCCCGGGACATCCTCAATCAGCAGATGGCCTCCAGCAAGCAAGCAAGTGATGGCCAGGTCGATCTGCTCGGCTTTGCCCAGAATAATCTGGTTCAGCGCGGTGATGGCTTCGCCAAGCTCAGCGCGATAGTCGCGACTGCTTGAGGCGATCGAAATCGGATCGGTCACGGAGTGGTCCTGGCAGCGGTGAATCGACCGTCAATATGACGGATTCCGCGAGTCTGCGCACCTATCAAGTGCGCAGACTGTGACCTTGTGCACAGCTCAGTCGGCCATCGCGGCGAGTTCCTGGATCTGTGCATCCAGTCTGGCCAGTGCGGATCGATGCTCCTCCGCTCTGCGCTGTTCTTCGACGACGACGGCCTCCGGGGCGCGCTCGACAAAATTCTGGTTGCCGAGTTTGCCTTCGGTTCTGGCGAGGTCAGCGGCGGTCTTGTCGCGTTGTTTTTGCAAACGCTCACGCTCCTTGGCGACATCGATAAGACCGGCCATGGGCACTGACACTCTGAGGTTACCGTGCAAGGCTACCGCGCATGCGGTTGGCGGGTCTTGCACGAATTCCAGAGACTCGAGGTTGGCCAATCGCATCAGCAATGGGCGCAGCTCGGTGGCTCGCGCTTCGTCATCAGCCGTCGACTCCGACAGCAGGACCGGCACAGCTTTGCCTGGAGCGATATCCATTTCCCCACGGATTTGGCGAATGCCGCCGACGATGCCCTGCAACCACAGCATATGAGATTCCGCCTGCGGGTCGGCTTGTCCGGCTGCCGGCCAGTCCGCAGTGCACAGTGTTTCCCGCCCGAGCCCGAGACGCTCGGCCAACTGAAGGCTGATTTCTTCGGTGATGAAAGGCGTCAACGGATGCAACACGCGCAACAAGGCATCCAATACATCGAGCAGCGTGCGTGCCATACCCGCCTTCGCGCCATCCGTCGCTTGATCGTCATACAACGTGGTCTTCGCGAGTTCGACGAACCAGTCACAGTACTCATGCCACGTAAACTCATACATCGCCTGAGCGGCCAAATCGAGCCGATAGCGGGCGAATTGGCGTTCGACCTCGCCGATCAACTCGTTCAATCGCGAGCGAATCCATCGCTCCGGGAGACTGGGCTCGTAGTTTTCGGGGACAGAATCCAGATTCGTGTCTTCGGTCGCCTGCAACGCGAACCGCGACGCGTTCCAAAGCTTGTTGCAGAAGTTTCGATAGCCTTCGATCCTGCCGAGGTCGAAACGAACATCACGTCCGGTGGTCGCAAGCGATGCGAACGTAAACCGCAATGCATCCGTGCCGAACTCCGGGATGCCTTCTGGAAACTGACGGCGCGTGGCTTTCTCGATTCTCGGCGCCAGATGCGGCTGCATCAAACCGGTCGTACGCTTTTCGACGAGGGACTCCAAATCGATGCCGTCGATCAGATCGATAGGGTCAAGCACATTGCCCTTCGATTTGGACATCTTCTGCCCATCCTGGTCACGGATCAGGCCGTGGATGTAAACCTCGCGAAACGGCACGTCTCCCGCGAACTTCATTCCCATCATGATCATCCTGGCCACCCAGAAGAAGATGATATCGAAGCCCGTCACCAGCACGCTCGTGGGATAGTACGACGCCATCGCCTCGGTTTGGTCGGGCCAGCCCAGCGTGGAAAATGGCCACAGCGCGGATGAGAACCATGTGTCCAACACGTCGTCGTCTTGCCGTAAGGGTATCGACGCGTCGATGTTGTGCTGTTCGCGTACCGCGGTTTCGTCGCTGCCAACAAAGATGTTGCCCGACTCGTCATACCACGCGGGAATCCGGTGGCCCCACCACAGCTGACGACTGATGCACCAGTCCTCAAGATTGTGCATCCAGTTGAAATAGGTTTTCGACCAGTTTTCCGGTACGAAGCGGATACGACCATCCGCGACTGCTTGAATCGCCGGCTCCGCCAATGGCCCGACCTTCACATACCACTGGTCCGTCAGGTAAGGCTCAACGACAGAACCGCTGCGATCGCCGCGCGGTACCTTCAACGTGTGATCTTCGACCCGATCCAGAAGACCGAGCGACTCGAACGCCTCGACGATTTGCGCTCGTGCGTCGAACCGATCCAGACCCCGGTAGGCCTCCGGCATATCGTCGTTGATGCGCGCATCGTCGGTCAGCACGTTGATCATCTCGAGGTTATGGCGCTGCCCGATTTCATAGTCGTTGAAGTCGTGCGCGGGTGTGATTTTCACACAGCCCGTCCCGAACTCCGGGTCCACGTATTCATCCGCAACGATCGGGATCTCGCGGTCGACGATCGGCAGCAGGACGGTTTGTCCAATCAGGTGCTGATAGCGTTCATCTTCGGGATGGACCGCGACCGCGGTATCACCGAGCATAGTCTCCGGTCGGGTTGTTGCGACCGTCAGATGTTGAGACCCGTCGGCAAGCGGGTAGCGAAAGTGCCACAAGTGTCCCGCTTCATCCTCGGACAGGACCTCGAGATCCGATAGCGCGGTCCGAAGCACCGGGTCCCAGTTGACCAGACGTTTGCCCCGGTAGATCAGTCCCTCGTCATAGAGCTGAATGAACACATCGCGCACAACCTCCGACAGTCCTTCGTCCATCGTGAAACGGTCACGCGACCAATCCACTGACGCGCCCAATCGGCGCATCTGGCGACTGATCTTGCCGCCGGAGGATTCTTTCCACTGCCACACACGCTCAACAAATGCGTCGCGCCCCAGGTCGTGGCGCGTCTTGCCATCGGCGTTGAGCTGGCGCTCCACGACCATCTGCGTTGCAATGCCGGCATGGTCGGTTCCGGGTTGCCACAGTGTCGGTACGCCGCGCATCCGGTGGTAGCGCGTCAGCGTGTCCATGATCGTATCCTGGAACGCATGCCCCATGTGCAACGTGCCGGTGACATTGGGCGGCGGAATGACAATACAAAAGCCGTTGTCGCCTTTGCCTGCTGCGAAATATCCCGCTTGTTCCCAGCGCTCGTAGTGTGCCTGCTCGATGGCCTGCGGATCGAAAGTCTTGTGCATCCCGCGAGTGTATTCGCTGGGACAGGGTTCGGCTAGCGGTCTTGGTGCGGCTCCGCGTCGGGGGGTACCGACTCTTCGGGGTTCTCGCGGCGCCTCCCGACTTCGTCTTCGATTGCCGTCTCGATGAGTTCCGCAAGAGCGTGCTTGGATTCTTCTCGCAGTTGACCTCGAAATCGATCAGCGGCACGGTCGATCATCGCTTCGAACAGCGCTTCAACTTCGGCTGTGATTCGCTGAGCGATATCGTGTCGCAGGCCTTCCGTCAGCGGTAGATGGGCTCGGCGTTCGCGGCGAACAACTTGGGTTAATACTGGTATATCGTCGTCTGACATCGGTCTAGAGTTTGTGCGTGTCCATGTCGTGCCCCGCGTCCCGGTAGTTTGCAAAACGCTGCCTGCCCGCCGCGCGTACGTCGGGGTCGGCACACAAAACCTCCGCGATGCGCCACCGGCCGCCCGTCACTACCGAATTCGCAAGGTTAACGATAACGTCGGTATCGACGGGTGGGTCCACGTCGGCGCTCGCGATGGTAACGGGCGCCTCGCGCTCGCCGCCGCGCCACATGTCATGCGGAACGAAAGCCGAATCATCGAACGTCCAGAGGAGCTGGTCGACGAGCTCGGCATGTTTCTCGCTCTCTGTACGCACGTGGACGGTGTGTTGAAGTGCGTATGCCTTACCGGTCAGCCGACACCCGAACTGCTCGCGGACCGAGGCGCCGGTCTGTTGCAGAACATAAAAGTCGACCCTCGACATCGGCTAGTGGGTTTGTTCGATGAGGTAGTCAACCAACAGAGGAACCGGTCTGCCGGTTGAGCCTTTTTTCGCGCCACCGCGCCAGGCCGTGCCGGCGATGTCGAGATGCGCCCAGCGCATGCCTTTCGTGAATTGCGACAGAAACGCGCCGGCCGTAATGGCACCGCCTTCGCGGCCGCCGATGTTCGCATAGTCTGCGAAGTTGCTCTTCAACTGGTCGGTGTACTCCTGGTCCAGCGGCAGGCGCCATGCACGATCGACTGCGCGCTCACCGGCTGCCATCAACTCGTCGGCCAGCGAATCGTCGTGGGTCATCAAGCCAGAACGGTGATGCCCCAACGCAATGACGCAGGCTCCGGTCAGTGTTGCAACGTCGATCACCGTTTGCGGCTTGAACCGCTGTGTGTAGGTCAGCGCATCACACAGAATCAAACGACCTTCGGCATCGGTATTGAGAATCTCAATGGTCTGGCCGGAAAGACTCTTGACGATATCGCCCGGGCGTGTCGCGCGGCCGCTCGGCATATTCTCGGCGCTGGGTACGACCACCATAAGGTTGATCGGTAGTTTCATCGCAACGACCGCCGCCATAGCACCCATAACCGCCGCCGCGCCACCCATGTCGTACTTCATTTCGTCCATCATTGGACCTGGCTTCAGCGAAATTCCGCCGGTATCGAAGGTGATGCCTTTGCCAACCAGTACGATGGGTGCATCGCCCTTTTTGCCGCCTCGATAGTCCATTTGGATGAGCTTCGAGGGCTGCTCTGACCCATGTCCAACCGACAGCAGCGAGTTCATGCCCAGGCGACGCATCTGCGCTTCCTCGAGAACCTTGACAGTCAGTTTGCTGTGTTTTTCCGCGAGTTGCTTTGCGGTCTCTGCAAGAAACGTCGGGTGACATACATTGGCGGGTGTGTTGCCAAGATCGCGTGTGAGCGCCATGCCGGTGGCAATCCCGACGCCATGCGCGGCACCTAGCTCCAATGACGCGTGGTCCGCTCGCCCATTGGCACCGAGCCCCAGTCGCTTCAGTCGCGCAGGGGGACGTTTACCCTTGCTTTTGAAGTCGTTGAAACGGTAGATGTGATCGCCGAATGCCTGAGCCGCCAAACGACCGCGATAGTAAGTGTCACAGCCAACGACGTCTTCGGCCGATAGGTAACAGACCGCATCTTTCGCGGCTGTGGCGCTCACACGGGCGAGTGACGCGGCGACCGCCTTAGCGTATGCCCGCCGGTCAAAGTGTTTCTTGTTGCCTAGTCCGGCGACTACGATTCTCTGCGCCTTGACGCCTTTTGCGCCGGTTAGCAACGCAGTGGACCCGATGGAAGTCGCGATGTCGCCGTCGTCGAGCATGGTCGATATCAAGCCGCCAGACGCAGCATCCACCGCCGATGCAGTATCGCCGAGTTCCTTTTTGTCGTAGACACCAACGATGATGCAATCTGCAGATCGTTTCGCGGCGTTGGCCGAGGTAGCGAAAAACTTCATGTTATTGGTTGCTCCTGCTGATCTGTTCACGGGCGCGATTGGACGGCGACTGATACCATCGTATCAACTGCCCGCCAAGGCGCCGAGCATCATACTATGCTGCGTATTCTGGATCGATACATCTTCCGGGAAACTGCCCAGACGTGGGTCAGCGTATCTGGCGTGTTGTTGTTAATTCTGCTCGCCAACCAGGTTGCACGCGTTCTGGGCGACGCGGCCAAGGACAAGGTTGCGAAGGACGCCGTTTTCGATGTGATCGGACTCACGGCGCTGCAATACCTCACCATCATTATCCCGTTCGGGCTGTTCCTCGCGATCATGTTGGCGTTGGCCCGTCTGTATAGCGACAGTGAACTCCCGGCGATGCTCGCATGCCGCATCGGCCCCGGTGGCATCATGCGTCCGCTCGCAGGTTTGGCGTTGCCGTTGGCGGTGTTGGTCGCATGGCTCGCATTGGTCGTTGCACCCGATTCGCTGCGCAAGATTGAGGAGATCGGGGCACAGACCGAAAGACAACTCGACCTGACCGCTCTCGAACCGGGTCGCTTCGTACCTTTCGACGGCGGCGCCGGTGTGATTTTTGCGAGTGTCGTCGATGATGAGGGCATCCTCCGTGATGTGTTTTTGCAGCGTCGCGAGGGCGAGCGGGTTGAGGTGGTGCTGGCGCGCAGTGGCTCGCAGCGCCAGGCGGATTCGGAAGATTCCAGCATTATTGTCCTGAACAACGGACGTCGGTATCTCGGTAAACCCGGCGAGCGGGCGTTTGAGGTGATCGCGTTCCGCGAATACGGCTTGCCGTTTACTTTGCCAGCGCCGGAGGCACTCGAACTCGACCCGGAGGCGCAGCCACTGAGCCAACTGATCGGCAACCCGGACAATCTCGCACGCGCGGAACTTCAGTGGCGTTTGAGCATTCCCATCGCAACGTTGGTGCTCGCGATACTCGCTGTCCCGCTTTCGCGAAGTCAGCCGCGCCAGGGGCGTTACGGCAAGCTGGCGGTTGGTGTGCTTGTATTCATTATCTACTTCAATCTGATGGGTGCCGGTAAGGTGTGGGTCGAGCGAGATAGCGTCCCGCGCGAACTTGGAATGTGGTTCATCCATGGGATCATGCTGCTGATGGCAATACTGATGCTCGGCAGCCAATATGGATGGTTTCGTCGACTACTGCGCCGAGGTCGAGCTGCATGAGGTTGCTGGCCGGGTATTTGATGCGCACCGTCATTGGCGGTACCGGACTCACGCTGCTGGTCCTGCTTGCGTTGGCGGGTTTCATAGAATTCGTCGGGCAGATGGACGACACAGGGACTGGCACCTACACGACCGTGGGTGCGTTGTTGTACACGACGTTGCGGATGCCGCTGCTCGCGGTCGACATGCTACCTGTGGCGAGTTTGCTCGGAGCGTTGTTGGGCCTTGGGGCGCTCGCTGGCAATAGCGAACTGATCGCGATGCGGGCCGCCGGGATTTCGGCTTGGCGATTGGCGGGTGCGGTGTTGCTGACCGGGCTCGTGCTTTCCGTCGGCGGCGCAGTCGTTGCCGAATATCTTGCACCGCCGATGGATCAGTTCGCGCGGAAGTATCGCTCGGCAGCACGCAGCGACTCGCAGCTCGCCGGGACGCAAAACACATGGGTACGAGATGGCGATACCGTGTTCAATGTCGAGACCAACGACGGCCAGCTCAGCTTCGGTGGCGTTTTTGTTTTCGAACTCGGGGACGGTCAACAGTTGCGCTCTCTCGGGCGTGCGACGCAGGCGGATTTGGCTGACAGTAACGGTTGGGTCTTGCAGAATTTCGCGCAAACACGGTTCGATGGATACAGCGTGCAGGCGGAGAGCAAAGCGCGCCAGTTGCAGGGCTTCAATGTCGATGCCGAGCTGCTGGGGATCGCCGCACTGCGACCACGCAGCCTGTCGATGAGCGGGTTGCTGGCTTACCTCGGTTATCTGAACAGCAATGGACTGGATACGCGAGGATACGCGACAGAGTTGTGGCGCAGAGTCGGTGACTCCATCGCGGTCGTATTAATGCCGGTGTTGGCGCTTGGGTTCGTTTTTGGATCTTTGCGCCGCAGTGGAGCGGGGGCGCGTTTGCTGCTCGGCGTATTGATCGGACTCGGATACTTCCTGATCAGCCGCACGCTGTCGAGCAGCGGCCAGGTCTATCAACTGAGCCCAGTGATCGTCGGACTGGCGCCTGCAATGCTTTTGTTGGTGGCGACTGTGATCGCAGTTCGGAGAGTCCGTTAGCGCTTTTGTTTTTTCAGCACGACGACACGAGTGTCGGAGGCAAGATCGTGCCATGTGCGCTTTGATGCGGACATGTTCTGCCACCAAACGCCAATGCCTGCGGGCAGCCACGCCAGAATTCCCACAACTGCGCGCGTGATCAGTTGCCGCCATGTGAAAGGCCCATCATTCAGATTGACGAGTTCCAGTCGCCAGGCCTTCATGCCGATGGTGCAATGCTTGACGCGCCAGGAGAGCACAAAGTAGCCAATCGCCAGGATCAGAACGTAGGCGAGGTACAGCGCGTATACCGGTCCGTCGTCCGTGGTAAAGCCAGCGCCATTAATCATTACCGGCGGCAGGCTTGCGATCATGCAGATTGCGACGACTGCAAGCAGGTCATAGATCAATGCGCCGATGCGCCGAAACGGACCGGGTAGTTTCGCGGATTCGGGGATGATTGCGGGCAATACGAAAGCTCGGCAAAGCGGAAGGGCGGCAATGGTACACCGCTACCTCGCGCCGTCCCAGCCGAACGACTCCGGGAAAGTGCCCCATTCTGGTATCATCCTGACTTTCCACTCGTCCAAGGTTTCACAACGTTGACTTCTCCCGTCTCGAAGGGAGCCGCTCCGGTCGTCATTCCGCGACCCGAGCATTCCGTTTCGCGAAAACACATCTCCAAGGCCGCCCTCAAGGTGCTGTACAAGCTGCACGACGCGGGCTACCAGGCGTTTCTTGTCGGAGGTGCGGTGAGGGATTTGCTGCTCGGTGGCCGTCCCAAGGACTTTGACGTTGCGACCGATGCCGAACCGGAGATGGTGCGTGAGCTGTTCCGGAGTTCAAGAATCATCGGTCGACGGTTTCGTCTGGTGCACGTGCGTTTCGGACGCGAAATTATCGAAGTTGCGACGTTCCGAGCTGACGCCAGCGACAGCAATGAAGAAGACCAGACAACCGCTAACGACAAAGGACGGTTGGTGCGAGATAACTCGTACGGGTCGATCGATGAGGATGTGTGGCGGCGCGATTTCACCGTCAATGCGCTGTACTACAACATCGCCGATTTTTCTGTCTGGGATTACACCGGCGGCGTCGAGGACATCAAGAATCGACGGTTGACATTAATCGGCGACCCGGGGACGCGGTTGCGCGAGGATCCGGTTCGCACGCTGCGGGCGGTCCGGTTCGCGGCCAAACTAGGTTTTGAGCCCGACGGCGCGCTCAAGCGTGCAATGGATCAGCACCGTGGCTTGTTGAAAGACGTCCCCGCCGCTCGTCTGTTCGATGAGTTTTTGAAGTTGTTTCAGGCGGGATTCGCCGAGATGAGCTACGCGAAGCTTCGCGAGTACTCGGTGTTTCGCGTGTTGTTTCCTGACGCATCAAAAGGCCTGTCAGCACCTGACGGCGAGTTGTTCGAGCAGTTTATCGGGCTGGCGCTAAACAACACTGACCGCCGCGTGGCTGATCAGCGGCCGGTGACTCCGATGTTCCTGATTGCGGTGTTCCTGTGGTGGCCCATCAAGGCGCGTGCTCGAGCCCTGCGCGAGGACGATGGCATGACGCCGACGCAGGCTCTCGGGCTTGCCACGTATGAGTGTTTGTCCAAGCAGCAGGCAATAATTTCCATTCCACGTCGCTTTACTGTCCCACTGAGAGAAATGCTGACCTTACAGCCTCGTTTTGAACGGATGCGCGGCGGACGCTCAATGGGCTTTATCGAGCATCGGCGTTTTCGCGCCGCCTACGATTTCATGCTGCTGCGAGCAAAGATCGGCGAAGTGGATGACAGCATTGCCAAATTCTGGACCGAAGTTCAGGAGATGGATCAAACTGCGCGCGCGGCGGCCTTTGGACTGAACCAGAATGGCCGTGGCGACAAGCCGACGAAAAAGCGCAGGCGGCGACGACGTCGCAAACCCAAGTCGAAAGAGGGCGCATCGTCTTGAGTGCATCGGTGCGCGAGGATGCACGATGGTCGTGCGCCTACGTGGGCGTCGGGAGCAACCTTGATGATCCGCCCCGACAAGTCGCAGAAGCGATTGAGTGTCTCAATCGTTCAAACGACAGCCGAGTAGCACGCGTGTCAGATTTGTGGCGTACCTTGCCGGTCGGCCCGCAGGATCAGCCGGACTACTGCAACGCGGTGGTTGGGTTACTGGTCAAGTTGAAGCCCAAAGACTTGCTGCGCAAGCTGCTGGGGATAGAGCTGGATCGAGGCCGACGCAGAAATGGAGTTCGCTGGGGCGCACGCGTCATAGATTTGGATCTGCTGCACGTCGTCGGGCACGAGTGCTCCGATGACGCGTTGACTTTGCCTCACCCCAGGGCGTGTGATCGTGCGTTTGTGATGGTGCCTTGGGCCGAAGTTGCACCCGATGTGATGTTGCCGGATGGCCGTTCGGTGAGTTCGCATGCCCGGGCGTTGGACGCAACCGGTATGCGCAAGTGGGCCGCCCAGGCTGCCAGTACATGACCGATGTGGCGGATCAAGCGCTCACCCGCCTGATTGTCGTCGAGGGTCCCATCGGCGTTGGGAAAACTCTGTTGGCGAAGCGCCTGGCAGCTGCGCTGGAGGCAGAATCGGTGCTCGAGGAGCGCCATGCCAACCCGTTTTTACAGCGTTTTTACAATGGAACGCCCGGAAACGCATTGCCGGCGCAGCTGTTCTTTCTCTTCGAGCGCGTGCGGCGTCTCGATGAAATGCGACAAGACAGTCTGTTTGCCCGCACTCGAGTCGCGGACTTTCTTTTCGACCGCGACCGTCTATTCGCGGAACTGACGCTGGATGCAGCGGAGGCGGCTTTGTATCAACAGGTTTTCGACAGCGTCGCTGTCGAACCGCCGAACCCCGATCTTGTGATTTATCTACAAGCGCCGGCCGATATATTGCGCAGTCGACTAGCGGAGCGAGGTGACGCTGTGGGCCGAGAAATCGACCTGGAGTTTCTGCAGCGAGTCGCCAACGGCTATGCCGGGTTCTTTCATGCCTACGACGCGTCACCGATGCTGATCGTGAACACCACAACCTTTGATCCTGTCTATAACGACCAGGACTTCGCGGCATTACTGGACGAAGTACGGGCGCGCCCCAGAGGTCGGCGCTTCTTCAATCCGGTTACAGCCAACATCGCTTGAGCTATTATCCCGTCATGTATACACAGCTTGAACAACGCGATATGGACCGCCCACCGGTGAATGTCGCCACATTGCAGAAGATGAAGCAGACGGGCCAACCGATTGCCTGTCTGACGGCCTACGATGCGAGTTTTGCCCAATTGGTCGATCGCGCCGGTGTCGACGTCGTGCTGGTCGGTGACTCCTTGGGCATGGTGATCCAGGGGCACGACACGACGGTGCCGGTAACGGTCGACGACATGGTCTACCACTCGAAAACGGTGGCGCGGGGATTAAGCCATGCATTCCTGATGGTTGATATGCCTTTCATGAGCTACACCACCCCGGAGCAAGCGCTGGAAAATGCGGTTCGCTTGATGCAGGAAGGTGGCGCGATGATGATCAAGCTGGAGGGCGGTGAAGGCCAATTCGAGATCGTCGAACATCTGGCGCGTCACGACATACCTGTGTGCGCCCACATCGGACTGAAACCACAAAGCGTGCACAAGATCGGTGGATTCAAAGTTCAGGGCAGAGACCCGGATCGCGCTGCCGAGATGGTTGAGTCGGCGAAGCGTCTGCAAGACGTCGGCGCAGATATTGTGTTGCTGGAGTGTGTTCCGAATGAGTTGGGCGCTGCGGTCACCCGAGCGTTGGATGTGCCGGTCATCGGAATCGGCGCCGGGCCGGATGTCAATGGGCAGATTCTGGTGTTGTATGACGTTCTGGGTATTACGCTCGGGCGCACCCCCCGATTTGTTCGGAATTACACGCCCGGCACTGACTCGCCTCTGGAGGCTCTGGCGGCCTTTGTCGGGTCGGTTCGAGACCGCTCCTATCCGGCGCCAGAGCACTGCTTCTCCTGATCGACCGTCAGACCTGATTCCATGGAAGTCATTCAATCCGTAGCTGTTCTGCGGGAGCAGATTCAAACGTGGCGCGACACCGGCGAGCGGATCGCTTTCGTGCCGACAATGGGCAACCTCCACGAGGGGCATCTGTCGCTCGTCCGATATGCCAAAAGTCTCGCGGATCGGGTGGTGGTCAGCATTTACGTGAACCCGACACAGTTCGGTGCGAACGAAGATTTTGGCGCTTATCCGCGGACGCTCGGGGAAGACTGCCAAAAACTAATGCGCGCAGGTGCACACCTGGTGTTCACGCCCGATGAGAGCGCCATGTATCCATTCGGTGTGGCACGCGCCACGATAGTTAGTGTTCCGGGAATCACCAGCGTACTTGATGGTCGTCATCGACCTGGGCACTTCGATGGCGTTGCTAGTGTCGTGTGTCGTTTGTTTGCGATGGTAACGCCCGACGTTGCGCTGTTTGGCCAGAAGGACTACCAACAGGTCATGGTGATTCGCCATATGGTGCGCGACTTGTCTCTACCGATTCACGTCGTCAAGGTGCCCACCCAACGCGCCGAGGACGGCCTCGCGTTGAGTTCGCGAAACCAGTATTTGACCGAGGCACAAAGGGCGATTGCGCCCACCCTGTATCGTGAACTGCAACGCGTCAGCGCGGCGCTGCTCGACGGCGATCGCGGATATAAGAAGTTGCGAGTCGAGGCGCGGGCGACGTTGGAAGAGGCCGGATTCTTGCCGGACTATGTGACGATTCGTAATCCGCAAACGCTCAAGAAGTCGAAGCCCGACGACCGCGAATGGGTCGTTCTCGGCGCCGCTACACTTGGCAAGGCCCGACTGATCGACAATCTCGAAGTCGCGATGGGCAACGACTCGCCTTAGGGTTGATCTTCAGCCAATAACTGCGCGTGCATCTCATCGTGAACTGCCTGATCGGCGGCGCCAGTCTGCGGGAACTCCAGCGGCAGTGCGTCTAGCGTCCGAGAGATGATTTGCGCAACTTCCATACGCATTCGCGGCTTATTGTCAGCGGGGATGCAGTACCAGGGTGCCCACGGTTTCGAGGTCGCCGCGATAGCCTGTTGGTAAGCGCTCATGTAAGCCTCCCAATGATGGCGCTCACGCACGTCGTTGGGTTCGAACTTCCAGCGCTTCTCCGGGCGGTTCAGTCGGTCCAGAAACCGTCGCTTTTGTTCGTCGCGCGAGACATTCAGGAAAAACTTCAAAACGATCGTACCGTTGCGCGCGAGATGCGCCTCCTGTTGCGCAATCGAGCTGAGTCGATCGTCCCAGATCGTATTCAAGTCCGGCTCGATCGGAAGTTGTTGGTTGTCGAGAATGCTCGGATGTACTCGAACGACGAGTACTTCCTCGTATTGGCTTCGGTTGAATACGCCGATTCTGCCGCGCTCGGGCAGTCTTAATGTCGTGCGCCACAGGAAGTCATGGTCGAGCTCAAGCGATGATGGTCGTTTGAAACTCCACACCTGGCAACCGGCGGGATTCACGCCAGACAGTACGTTGCGAATGGTGCTGTCTTTGCCTGCGGCATCCATAGCCTGGAAGACCAGCAGCACGGCGAATCGATTTTGGGCGTACAGCATGCGCTGAGCGTCCGCGATGCGGCGAACGACTTTGCGCAGGGCTTTCTTGCTTATCGGTGCATCAGCTTCGTCGGCCCGTGTTGGCATGGACTCCAGCGAAAACGTACCGTCGCAAGGTGCGAGCCAGGGCGTGTCATTCAGTCTCAGGTCGATCTTGCTCACGGCTTTTTGTCCTTTTTTGTGCTCGTTGTCGCTGGCCCCAAAGTGCGTGCTCCACGACCAATGCATCGTCGCACTGTGCGAGTTTGGATAGTGCCTCGTCAATGGTTGGTGAAGCGTCTGTCGCATTGCCCAGTGCAACGGCGATGTTGCGCCGCCAGCGCGAGAAGCCGATTCGACGGATTGCGCTCCCCGTCATCCACGAGAGCCAGGTCTGCTCATCCTGTGATGCAAGGTCGACGAGGCTGACGCGGTCGAGATCGTTTCGCGGCGCAAAGTCCGGCTCGCGGGTCAGTTGCGCGAATTTGTTCCACGGGCAAAACAACTGACAATCGTCACAGCCATATATTCGGTTGCCTATGGCTTCGCGCAACGACTCCGGTATCGCGCCTTCATGTTCTATCGTCAGATAGGAAATGCAGCGGCGCGCGTCGAGTTCATAAGGGGCAGTGATGGCGTTTGTAGGACAGACATCGATGCACGCACGGCAGCTGCCGCAATGGTCTGTGGCCGGCTCGTCGAGCGGGAGCTTGAGGTCGGTGTACAGTTCTCCGAGGAAGAACCAGGACCCGGCGTTCTTGTCGATCAGATTAGTGTGTTTGCCGATCCAGCCCAGACCAGCTTTCTGTGCAAGGGGTTTCTCCATTACGGGTGCGCTATCGACAAAGGCACGATAGCCGAACGCACCGATCTGTCGCTCAATGGCGTTCGCGAGTTTCTGCAGTCGAGGGCGCATGATCTTGTGATAGTCACGCCCGAGCGCGTAGCGCGAAACGTACGCTTTATTGGGATGGTCGAGAAGTCGGACCGCTTGTTCGGCGGACTCCGGCAGGTACTCCATGCGCACTGATATCACGCGGAGCGTTCCGCCAACCAACGCGTCTGGCGTCCAACGCTTTGCGCCATGCCGCGCCATCCAGTGCATCGTGCCGTGGCGCCCCGCGGCGAGCCACTGCCGAAGCCGTTCCCCCGCGCCGCTGAGCTCGATGTCACTGACCCCAACGTCATCAAAACCGAGATCGGTTGCGGCGCGGTCGATTGAACGGCGCAGCTCGCGTATTCGGTTTAATGATTCGTCTGGCCGCATTCCCGGAGTATAATTGCGAACGTGATTACGCTGCCTATAGATATTTACTCAGCCGAAGGTGTCCGTGCCCTCGATCAGCACGCCATCGATCAGTTCGGTGTGCCCGGCTATACGTTGATGCGTCGCGCCGGTGCTGCCGCGCTGTCAGTGATGAACCAACGCTACCCGGGACTGAGGTCGTTGCTGGTGTTGTGTGGCGGTGGCAATAACGCCGGAGACGGTTATGTTTTGGCGCGACTCGCGCGAGCTGCGGGGTTGGCGGTGCGCGTGGTGCCATTCAGCGATCCGCAGACGCTTTCCGGCGACGCAGCGCGTGCGTACGAGGAATTTGCTGCCGCCGGCGGTCGCTTGCGCGCGTGGGATCCGGCGCTTGTCGATGGTGCTGCGATGGTGGTGGACGCATTGATCGGCAGTGGGTTGAAACGGGATGTCGATGCGCATTACGCAGACGCCATTCGCGTGCTGAATGCCGCTGCCACGCCCGTCACCAGTCTCGATATTCCGTCCGGGCTCGACGGCGATACCGGCGTCGTGCGAGGCGTCGCCGTGCGCGCGAACCTCACGGTCACGTTCGTCGGGCTCAACAGTGGACTGTTCCTGTCAGAAGGACCTGCGCATTGCGGACGATTGGTGTTTGCGGATCTCGAGTTGCCGAAAGCCGTGTACGCACAGACGCCGCCGGTGTTGCGCCGGCAGTATCGTGACGAGGTCGCGCAAACTCTGCCGCGGCGCGCGTTGAACTCACACAAGGGTCAGTTTGGTCACGTCCTGTGCGTTGGAGGCGCCGAGGGCATGCCCGGTGCGGTTCGATTGTCTGCCGAGGCGGCGCTGCGTGGGGGTGCGGGGCTTGTAACTGTCGCGACAGCGCCAACGCACGCGGCCAGTCTTGTTGCGGCGCGGCCCGAGTTGATGACGGACGGCATAGAGTCGCCGGACGCCATAGACCGGTTGTTGGTGCGCGCTGGCGTCGTCGCCTGTGGACCGGGGCTGGATGTGACCGACTGGAGTCGGATGCTGTTAGAGCGCGTTCTCGCGGCTGAGAAACCGGTTGTTCTTGACGCGGATGCTCTGAATTTGATGAGTGAAGACGCGCAAAGCTGGAAGCAAGTTTCGGTGCCCTGCATCGTCACGCCGCATCCGGGCGAAGCGGCGCGACTTTTGGGCACAACAGCGGACGAGGTGCAGTCGAATCGTCTGGAGGCCTTGCGTGAACTGCAAGCACTCACAGGCGCGATTGTTGTGTTGAAAGGTGCGGGCACGTTGGTTTCCGATGGCCACTCGACGCCCAGCTTGTGTCCGTTCGGCAATCCGGGAATGTCGTCGCCGGGGATGGGCGATGTCCTGACTGGACTGATTGCTGCACTGCTCGCCCAAGGCTTGAGTGCGGTGACCGCAGCACGCACCGGCGTCCTCGTTCATGCTTTGGCCGGAGACTCGGCCGCGCGACGCGGGGAGCGCGGGCTGCTCGCCGGTGAACTGCTCGGAGAGTTGCGCCATTGGTTGAATCCTCGCCACTGAGCTACAGCATCCACCTCACAGATCAAGGGGCGACCGAAGCGTTCGGTCAATCGCTTGGGCGTGCGTTGCGGTCATCGGGGCTTACCGCGGTGTTGGTGTCGCTATCCGGCGATCTCGGGGCCGGCAAGACGTGTCTGGCGCGCGGGATGCTGCGGGGATTGGGTCACTCGGGGCCGGTACCCAGTCCTACCTATGCACTGCTGGAGCCGTATCGGCTGCAGGGCCTGGTCGTCAATCATCTCGACTTGTATCGGCTGGCCGATGCCTCAGAACTGGAGTTCCTGGGTTGGCGTGACCTCGACGACACCGTGCGCCTGGTCGAATGGCCAGAACGCGCCGCTTCAGCGCTGCAAGCCGCAGATCTTTCAGTTCAGATTCGCATGGCAGGGACGGGGCGCGATGCGATGCTGGAGGCGGGCTCGGATCGAGGTGCTCGGCTGCTCCAGGAAATCCTTTTGAATTAGCTACTGCTAATTGACCTTAGCTTGGCGGCCTATATTCATATTTTAATTGTAATTTTTATTGATATTGGTGGGTTCGCAAGGCTACTATCTAGATCAACATAATGTTGGATTTCAGCCGCATGCGATCGACATCCTGCCTTTGGGCCCTGGTTTTGCTGTTCGCGCCTTGTTTGGCGAGTGAGGCGGCAGTCGTCAATGGCGTACGTGCGTCGACAGAGGCGGATCACACACGGATCGTCTTCGATCTCAGCGGGCCTGTCCGCTACAACCTTTTTACTTTGCGCGAACCCAATCGAGTGGTTATCGATATCACCGATGGCAAGCTCGGTTCGCTCGGTGAGCGCTTGCCGGCAGGAGTCGGTGTGGTACGCACCATTCGGGCCGCCGAACGGGGGAGTGCCGGGATTCGCATCGTGTTGGATCTGGACAAGGAAATCCGTGCACGGAGCTTCTTTGCCGGACCGGCACAAGGCAGCGCTGAGCGGTTGGTGATCGATCTCGGCGAACGTGCGGACCAACCGGTCGTCAAGCGTCGCGATCGTACACAAAGAGACATCATTATTGCTATCGACCCTGGGCACGGAGGACATGATCCAGGGGCGATCGGCAAGAATCGGACTTACGAGAAAGATGTTGTTCTGGCGATCTCTCGTCGACTGAAGAAAAAAATCGATGCTGAGCGCGGCATGCGCGCCATTTTGTTGCGCGACAGCGACGTTTACATCGATCACTGGGAGCGTATGGAAATCGCCCGACGTGCCAACGCCGATCTTTTTGTGTCGGTTCACGCGGATGCCGTAGAGGACCGACGTGCGCGGGGCTCATCGGTTTATGCGCTATCCCTTGAGGGTGCTTCAAGCGAGGCAGCGCGTCGGCTCGCGGCAGATCAAAACGCGTCGTTGATCGGTGGCGTCGAGTTGACCGGCAAGTCGCCCGGACTCGCGAAGGTTCTGATGGACCTCTCGCAGACAGCGACCATCAATAGCTCGATCGAGGCGGGGCAGCAGGTGCTGGATCGAATGGGTGGTGTCAATCGTCTGCATCGCCGCCGGGTCCAACAGGCGGGTTTCATTGTTTTGAAATCGCCTGATGTGCCGTCAATTTTGGTAGAGACCGCCTACATCTCCAACCCGCAGGAAGAGCAGAACCTTCGAAGCGCGGCTCACCAAACCAAATTGGCCGAGGCAATTTTTACGGGCATTCGGTCGCATTTTATGGACAATCCACCGGTGGACAGCCTTTTTGCGCAACTGGCCCGTGAGGGTTCTGTCGCAAAAACGCATACGATCTCGCCGGGGGATACGCTGAGCGAGATTGCTGACCAGTATCGTGTCAGCCTGGCGAAGTTACGCCAGGAGAATGCGTTAACCAGCGATCGGATCCGAGTCGGCCAGGTGCTGCGTATACCCGGAGGGTAAAGCACCCGGTGCCAATTCAGAAGCTACCCGACCATCTGATCAATCAGATCGCGGCGGGAGAGGTCATTGAGCGACCAGCCTCGGTCGTCAAAGAGCTCGTTGAGAACAGTCTTGATGCTCAGGCGCAGCATGTCGGTATCAATATCGATGCGGGCGGTGCGCGCCTTATCGAAGTGATCGACGATGGTATTGGCATTGCGGCCGACGATTTACCGTTGGCTCTGTCTCGACATGCGACCAGCAAGATTGCTTCCTTCGAGGATTTGTCCGCAGTCGTGTCGCTCGGGTTCCGCGGCGAAGCGCTGCCGAGTATCGCATCGGTGGCGAGAGTCGAATTGGCTTCCCGAGTGCAGGGCGCAGACCATGGCACGCTGGTCGCGGTGAACGGCGGAAAGATGGAGCCACCCAGTCCGGTATCCATGCGCAGCGGCACTCGAGTGTCTGTGCGAGATCTCTTTTACAACACGCCGGCGCGGCGAAAATTCCTGCGCACTGAGAAGACCGAGTTCACGCATATCGATCGCAACGTTCGGCGGCTCGCCCTCGCGCATCCGGGTGTGGCTTTTACCGTCAAGCACAATGGGCGAACGGCGCTGCATTTGCCGGCGGCACAGGGTGGCGAGGATCGACAACGGCGCATTTCGCAGCTGTTAGGGGCGGAATTCGTGGCAGCCAGCGAATGGCACAGTCTCGAGCGAGAGGGCCTGTCAATTGAGGCGCGGCTCGCTGCCCCCACGTTCAATCGGTCGCAACCCGATATGCAGTACGCGTTCGTCAACGGTCGCTGGGTGCGCGACAAGACGATCATGCACGCCGTTCGTATGGGATATCAGGACGTGTTGTTCCATGGGCGGCACCCCGCTTATATCCTATGGATCGCGATGGATCCGACGCGAGTGGATGTCAACGCGCATCCCGCCAAGACCGAAGTGCGATTTCGCGACTCGGGCCAGGTGCATAGCCTCGTGCAGCGGGTGGTGAGTCTTGCCATGGAGTCAACCCGTCCAAGCACGGTCGCTGCGGCGCCCACGAGTCTCGCGACGAATGTTCCGTCCGAGTCCGATCAGGTTGGACTATCACTGCCTGCGGCTCGCTCTCATCAGGCCATGCCGACCTCGGCGGCGGATGCCAACTGGACAACCCTCGCACAGCCTTCGAGGCAACCGATACCGGCCGTTGCCGACGATGCGCCGCCGCCGCTCGGCTTTGCGATCGCTCAGTTGCACGGTGTCTATATTCTGGCGCAGAACTCGCACGGTCTGGTTGTCGTAGATATGCACGCGGCTCACGAGAGAATCACGTACGAGCAATTGAAGGCCGCACACAGTGACCGCGCTATGGTGCGCCAGCCGTTGCTCGTGCCGCTGCGAATCACCGTCTCGCGAGCCGAAGCAGATCTCGCTGAACTGCATCAGTCGACGCTTCTGGAGGCAGGGCTGGTGATTGAGCGTAGTGGGCCTGAGTCGGTTGCGTTGCGAGAAGTGCCCGCGTTGCTGGGTGCGAATCACGCGGAGGCGCTGCTGCGCGATGTGCTCGCGGATTTCGAGAGCGTCGGGCACAGCGGGAGAGCTGCAGCAGTGAGCGACGAGTTGTTGGCGACCATGGCCTGTCATCACTCGGTGCGTGCCAACCGCCAACTGACGCTGCCTGAGATGAACGCGTTATTGCGCGACATGGAACGCACAGAACGCGCTGATCAGTGCAACCATGGTCGCCCAACCTGGACGCAAGTGAGTATGGCCGAGCTGGATCGATTGTTCTTGCGTGGGCAGTAAGTGGTGGCGCCGCTCCCGCCGGTGATCTGTCTGCTCGGTCCCACTGCGATGGGCAAGACCGAGACCGCCATGCGTATTGCCGATCAGTTCCCGGTGGATCTCGTCAGCGTCGATTCTGCGTTGGTCTATCGCGGCATGGACATCGGAACCGCGAAGCCGTCTGCGGAGCTGCTGCAGGCCTACCCGCATGCGCTGGTAGATATTGCAGATCCTGAGTCGCCCTATTCGGTCGCTGACTTCGTGCACGATGCGCGCGAGGCCATCGCTCGCAGTCATGCACGAAAGCGAATACCACTGCTGGTCGGCGGGACCATGCTTTACTTCAAACGCCTTCTCGAAGGTCTCGCAGCTCTGCCGCAGAGAGACCTCGAAGTACGGCGCCGGATTGATCAAGAGGCATCCGAATCGGGTTGGCCGGCGTTACATGCGCGACTTGCCGAGATCGACGCCGCAGCCGCTGCCCGGATCGCACCAACGGATTCGCAACGCATCCAACGTGCGCTGGAAGTTTTTGAACTCACCGGTTGCACCATCACATTGCTGCAGTCGCGTGCGGCGCAGGTCAATGAAGAATGGCGTGTCTGTCGCATCGCTTTGCTGACCGAGAACCGCGCGATATTGCACGAGAGAATCGGACAGCGATTCGACACGATGATGGAGCTTGGGTTTGAGCGCGAAGTCGAGCAATTGATGTCGCGACCTGGCGTGCACCGTGACCTGCCGAGCATGCGTGCGGTGGGTTACCGGCAGGTGGCTGCCTGGCTGGACGGTGAGTGCGAGCGTGATGACGCGATTCGCGATGCAAAGACCGCGACCAGACGACTCGCCAAGCGACAACATACGTGGTTGCGGGGCATGTCCGATTTGGCTGTGTTCGATCCCCTTGAAGCCGATGTGAATGCCCCAATCTTGAACTTGTGCGAAGAGGTTTTGTCGACATCAGGTACGCCGATTTAACCTTTTTGATATGAATTATCACTGGGGATAGCTGTGCTACCATCCAGTGGAAAACGCGATGGGGTCTTCAGCGAGCTTGGGCAGCCCGTGACCCTCGAAGGGCAAAAAAAGGAGATTCCTAATGGCAAAGGGACAGTCGTTACAAGACCCGTTTCTTAACATTCTGCGAAAAGAAAAGGTTCCGGTATCTATCTATCTCGTCAACGGCATCAAGCTACAAGGGCAGATCGACTCGTTCGATCAGTTTGTTGTGCTGCTGAAAAACAGCGTCAACCAAATGGTGTACAAACATGCCATTTCGACGGTAGTGCCGGCGCGCAATGTTCGCCTCCCGCTGAGCGATGATGACGGACGCGACGAAGACTAAACGTTCATTCCGTGTGACCGCGGACCACAGTCACCATGTTTGAGAGACCGAAATCTGGCGAGCGCGTGATGATCGTGCACCCGGAGTTTTTCTCGCGCCCCGCTTGCGACGTACATGAGTTTGTCGAGCTCGCACTGTCCGCCGGGGCTGAGGTTCTGGACACAGTCATTGTGCAACGCAGCCAGCCGGAGTCGAGATTTTTGATCGGCAGCGGCAAAGTGCATGAGCTCGCGAAGCGTGTGCATGACGAATGCGTTGAATTGTTGTTGGTGAGTCACGCTCTGACACCGACGCAAGAGCGCAACCTCGAGCGGCAGCTTAAGTGTCGCGTGCTCGATCGTGCCGGATTGATTCTCGATATCTTCGCGCAACGGGCGCGCTCCTTTGAGGGCAAGCTGCAGGTGGAACTTGCGCAGCTACGCCATCTGTCGACTCGGCTCGTTCGCGGTTGGACTCACCTTGAGCGACAGAAGGGTGGCATCGGTCTGCGCGGGCCGGGTGAGACGCAACTTGAGACAGACCGGCGCTTGGTGCGGCAGCGCATCACGCGCTTGACCGAGCGTTTGAAGAAGGTGGATCAGCAGCGCGAGCTGGGGCGACGAAACCGGTTGCGCAACCGGACACCCACCGTAGCGCTTGTCGGCTACACGAACGCCGGCAAATCGACGTTATTCAATGCACTGACAGAGTCCGAGGTCTATGCGGCGAATCAATTGTTCGCCACTTTGGATCCGACGCTTCGACGCTGGTCGGTATCGACGCAACGTGAGGTTGTGCTGGCGGACACGGTTGGGTTTGTGTCGGATTTACCGCACGAGCTGGTCGCGGCGTTCAAGGCGACGTTGACGGAGACGCGCGAGGCGGACCTGATCGTTCACGTCATTGATGCCTCTGACCCAGAGCATGCCCTGCGAGAGCAGCAGGTGAATGAAGTGCTTGAGGGCATCGGTGCAGGGGATGTGCCGCAGCTACACGTGTACAATAAGATTGATATCACAGGGCGCCCGGCGCAGTTTCGCGGCGCGCGTGACGATGCGCCAGCGAGCGTTTGGGTGTCTGCGATCGGACGCGAAGGACTCGATCTTTTGCGCACGGCCGTGGGACAATTGGTGGCGCTTGACCACGTTCAGGGCACCTTGACCTTAGCGGCTCACGAGGGCGCATTGCGGGCCCGCTTGTTTGATTCAGGCGGGGTACTGTCGGAGTCTTATTCCGACGTCGGTGAATACGAATTGACGATTGACTTGGAACGTGTGGCTTTCGAGCGTCTTTGTCAGGAAACTGAATTGACGTTGGAGCGAGTGACACGCACGAACCCCGGCGCAGATGCGTCGACAGCAGTTGTGCAGGCGACTGCCTGAGAATTATCAGGAAACGTTATGGCTTGGAATGAATCTGGGAACGGCCAGGATCCGTGGGGCAACAACAATCGAAGGCGTAAACCGCCGAACGATTTGGACAAGATGCTCGGCAACCTGAAGCGTAAGTTTGCGGCAGGGTTTGGGGGAGATGGCAAGGACGATGGCTCGATGGCCGGTCTGGTCGGCATCATCATCGTCGCGCTGATCTTCTGGGGCTTCACCGGTTTTTACCGCGTGGATCAGGCTGAACGTGGTCTGGAGCTTCGGTTTGGCGAGTACGTAGAGACCACTAGTCCCGGCTTGCACTGGCATTTGCCCTATCCGATTGAGCGCGTAGAGAAAGTCAATGTGTCGCTGATTGATCGCTTTGATCAAGAGATACAGATGTTGACGGCAGATGAGAACTTCGTGCTGATCAATCTCGCGATCCAGTTCCGTCGCTCTGTGCCGTCGGATTACCAGTTCAACGTGCGGGATCCGGAAGAGACCCTTCGCGACGTCAGCGAAAGTGCGATTCGTGAAGCGGTTGGTGCCCACCCCGCTGACTTTACACTGCTCGGAAATCGAGCTCAGGTCGCGGATCAGACGAAGCAGTTGATCCAAAGCGCACTGGATGCTTACAAAGCAGGCATCGAAGTCACAGCGGTCAACCTGCAGAAAGTCGATTTCCCGCTGCAGGTTCAGGATGCCGTACAGGATGCGGTCAAGGCGCGTGAGGACAAGGAACAGTCGAAGCTTTCGGCGGAGACCTACGCCAATGAAGTAATTCCTGCGGCACGCGGTGAGCGGGCTCGCCAGCTTGAGGCGGCGGAAGCCTATCGCCAGCGAGTGATTAACGACGCCGAGGGTGAGGCGGGAAGATTTACCGCGTTGCTGAAGGAGTATCAGGCGGCGCCGGAAGTGACCCGCGAGCGCCTCTACATCGATGCGATTGAGCATGTCTATGCCAACTCCAGCAAGGTCTTTTTGGATACTGACGGCGAGGGCAATCTCTTGTACCTGCCGGTGGACAAGCTGATCGAGAACGCTCAGAGAACGCCGCGCACGGCGGATGGAGCACCCGCCGTGCGATCCGATTCCCGTTCGGTCCAAAGCGCTGCCCAGCCGGCGCAGACCGATCGATCGAGAACCCGCTCACGGAGAACGCGCCAATGAAAACTTCAATCTCGATTTTTCTTGTAGTCGTCGGCCTCGTACTGGTTACGTTGGGACTGAGCGCGTTCACTGTCGATGAACGCCAACACGCGCTGAAACTTCGGTTTGGCGAGATCGTGGGTAAGGACTACGAACCGGGCCTGCATTTCAAGATTCCGGTCTACAACGAGGTCATCAAATTCTCGAATCAGGTGCTGACGATTGCCCCGCAGCAGCCGGAAGACATCCTGACCACCGAGAAGAAACCAGCCTCCGTTGACTTCTTTTTGAAGTACCGGATTTCCGATCCTGAGACCTACTATGTATCAGCCCAAGGCTCCGAGTTGGTCGTTAGCGCACAACTGTTGCAGATCATTCGGGCGGCGATTCGCACCGAATTCGCGAAGCGTACGATGCAGGAAGTGATTTCGCTCGAACGAAACGAGTTGATGCAAGACATGATGGCGGACGCATCGGCACTCGCGAACGAGCTCGGCATTAGCCTGATCGATGTTCGGGTTAAACGCGTTGAGTTTTCGGACCGAGTGTCCGAGTCGGTGTATAACCGAATGCGCGAAGAGCGGTCGCGGATCGCCCAGCAGCTGCGCGCGGAAGGTGCTGAGGAAGCCGTGGAGATTCGTGCGACCGCGGATCGCGAGAGCACGGTTATTCGCTCCGAGGCGTATCGTGATGCGCAGCAGATTCGTGGTGAAGGAGACGCGCGTGCCGCGGCAATTTACGCAAGCGCGTACAACGCTGATCGCGAGTTCTATGCGTTTTACCGGAGTTTGGAGGCGTATCGAAACTCCCTGGGTAGCGCGGGTGATCTCCTGGTGCTCGATCCGGACAGTGATTTCTTCCGATACCTGAATAATCGCGAGGCGAACTAAGCACGGCGCGTTTCCTCATGCAGTGGCAACCGCTACTGACGGGCTTCGCCTTGTTCCTGGTTTTCGAGGGCCTCGCACCATTTGCGGCACCCCGGGCCTGGCGTAGTGCGATTGCGCGCATCGCCAGTATGTCGGATGATGCGATCCGCGTAACAGGCGCCATTACTATCGCTGCAGGTCTGATCCTGCTGGCCGCCGTTACCTGAAGTCAATGCACTCCCTTGGGGCACATCTATCATGAGTAGGAACGTTGTTGTCATCGGCACTCAATGGGGTGATGAGGGCAAGGGCAAAATCGTTGATCTGCTGACCGATCGCGTCAGTGCGGTCGCTCGCTTTCAGGGTGGACACAACGCCGGCCATACGCTGGTGATCGATGGTCACAAGACAGTGCTGCATTTGATTCCGTCAGGTGTGCTCCGCGAGAACGTTCAGTGCCTTATCGGTAACGGCGTTGTGTTATCGCTGGACGCGCTGTTGCACGAAATGGATGGATTGGTTGAGAACGGCGTGCCGGTGTTTGATCGACTGAAGATTTCCCCGGCCTGTCCACTGATCCTGCCGTGCCACGTGGCGTTGGACCAGGCGCGCGAGAAAGCGCGGGGTGCCGCGGCGATTGGGACCACCGGTCGTGGCATCGGTCCGGCTTACGAAGACAAAGTCGCGCGCCGCGCGCTGCGCGTGTCGGACTTGTTTTTACGTGAGAAATTTGCAGCTCGCCTCGGTGAAATTCTCGACTACCACAATTTCGTCCTGAAGCATTATTTCAAAGCGCCGACCGTCGATTTCAGCGAATCGCTGGATGAGGCGATGGCGCATGCGGAGCGCATCGCGCCGTTAGTCGCTGACGTCACGGCGATCCTGCATGATTTGGGTGAATCCGGACAGAGCGTTCTCTTCGAGGGCGCACAAGGGACGCTGCTCGATATTGATCACGGTACTTTCCCGTTCGTCACTTCGAGCAACACCGTATCGGCGGGCGCTTGCACTGGCACCGGTATTGGTCCGGACAAGGTCGACTACGTGCTCGGTATCGTGAAAGCTTACACGACGCGTGTCGGTGCTGGACCTTTTCCGACCGAGCTGTTCGACGATGCGGGTGAGCATTTGGCCCGCGTTGGCGCTGAGTTCGGCGCGACAACCGGGCGTCCCCGGCGATGCGGATGGTTTGATGCGGTCGCTTTACGGCGCAGCATCATCAACAACGGCGTGTCGGGCCTGTGCATGACCAAACTCGATGTCCTGGATGAGTTGGAGACGATTCGAGTCTGCGTGGGATATCGTATCGACGGCGAAGTCATCGCCACGCCACCGGTAGTCGTCGACCGGTACGCCGAAGCGGAGCCGGTGTACGAAGATCTGCCGGGCTGGAACACCAGCACGGTAGGCGTCACTGACTTTGATGCCTTGCCACAGGCTGCGCGAGATTACATCGCTCGCATCGAGGCGATCGTGTCTACACCTATCGACATCATCTCGACCGGACCTGGTCGAGAGCAGACGATCATTCGGCGCGATCCACTGAACGTGTGATGTTGTTCGATGGCTAGCCGATCGGCAGCACTAGCGGTTCGTGCTGGTCCAGCAGCGCTCAGGCATCTTGAGCAACACGGGCTGCAGGCGGGCGATATCCGGATGATGGTCGGTGCTTCCGGTGGCGCCAAATGGTTGAGCCTGATCGGTCTGGACCATGCGATTTTGCGGCGTATCGTGCCGGGACTTGAGAACGGAACACACCTGCTTGGGTCGTCCATCGGAACCTGGCGTTTTGCATGCTACACGCAGCCTGACCCGTTATCTGCACTGAACCGATTCGAACACGGTTATATCGAGCAAACCTATAGCCAGCGTCCTGACACGGATGAAATCACGGCAGTCGGTCGCCAGATGGTCGCCCGCATGTTGGGTGAGGGCGGCATTGCCAATGCGGTGAACAGCGAGCGATTTCGACTGCACATCATGGCGGTGCAGGCGCACGGGTGGGTGGCGAGCGAGCGACGTGTTCCCTTGCTTCTCGGATTGACCGCGGCAATGCTCGCCAATCGGATCGACCGTCGACGACTCGCGCGTTTTTTTAGTCGTGCCTGCGTGTCTGATGCCAGAGCAGATGCCCCGTTTCATGCAGCAAAAGATTTTCCAATGCAAAGGATCGCCCTGACTGAGGAGAACCTGGTTGATGCCATTCTTGCCTCGAGTGCGATCCCCTTGGTGTTGAACGGTGTGCGCAATCTAGCCGGAGCACGCGATGGGGTTTATCGGGACGGCGGTATCATTGATTACCATTTCGATCTTCCGATGTCGTTCGAGTCGGGGCTCACGCTTTACCCACATTTTTATCCCGATCTCACGCCTGGTTGGTTTGATAAAAAACTCAAGCGACGTCCGCGAGCCGAGCATATCGATCGGGTCTTGCTACTGGCGCCGTCACCGCAGTTCGTAGCCAACCTGCCGGGTGGCAAGATTCCGGATCGAACCGATTTCACGAGTATGGACGCGTCGACCCGGATTCGAGTTTGGCGTGAAGTGGTTGCCGAGACAGAGCGTCTCGGTGAGGCGTTCGAGGACTTGCTCGATCGTCAGGCGTTCGCTGCCGTCGCCGAGCCACTCGAAGCAGCCTGACGCTTGGTGCGACGAACGAGCGCGTCCTTGCGGTAGGTCGCCCACGTCTGGAATCTTGGAGATACGGCTGCCGACAGTGTCGTACGGATCTTTCCAAGTTCATCATCCATCAGGGCCTCGCGGCTGTCCCGCCAACCCTGCAGCATCACCACGTCCGCCGGGTTCACGATCAGAATATCCGCAGGTGTTGAGTTGTCTGCCGGCCATCGGTTCACCGCAACAACGCTGCGTATGCGACACTTCACACCGTCCATCTGTCCGATCCAGTGCTGCAGTTGTGCAGAACGGGAGCGGACTGCGCGCAGGTCGACGATTGCGTTGCTGGTAGAAAACAGGAGCGTATCCCGGTCTTGCACGCTTGCGTCGGTTCCGTTGAAGCGATGCGGCACGGTGTAAATGGCATAAACGCCGGACGTCGTGGTCAACACGTGCGGGATGCTCCCGCCTTTGCCGGGGATTACGTCATGGAACAGACGTTGGCCATTCAAGCACATGGACTCCAACCGGGCGCCTACCTGTTTGCGAGACAGCGCATCGTTCATCGCTTTGCTTTCGCGCGGCCAACGTCGGACCGCAACGGTGAGACACAGGGCACTCATCGCAATCAGCCCGATAACCGCAAGCCCTTTCATATCCAGCTCAGCCTGCAGAGTCGGTGCGCCGACCGCGATTAACGCCGTGCTGCCGGCTGTCAGTGCAACGGTCAGCGATAAGATCGCCGCTCGCCGTTGACCGGCAAGCACTCGTGCTAATGCGGAAGCGCTGGCGCCCGCCTGCGCGGGCAAGTGTCGCCTCTGGCGGTCAGACCGCCAGCACGCCACAGCAGTGCCCAGCCACGCAATAGCAAAGACCAGAGCAGATAGGGCCAACGCAACCGCAGGCGCCGTTTCGGGTGGAATCGTGATCACAGAGCACACCTCTGTCTTGAGCATAGGTTGCAGGGCCTCGCACCGCTGTGATCTGGCTCACAATGGCTGGTCCCAAAAGACATTGTGCGTCGCCTGCGTTACCCTAGGGCGCTTCGATCTCGGGGGAACTCATGGATATCAAAGACCTTTTTAGCCGCTTGCCTCAAGCGCTTGACTCGGATGCGGCCGCCGGTGTCGATGCCGTCATACAGTTCAACACGTCCGAACCGCGTTTTGTTCACATTCAGGACGGTGCCGCGACGGTAACCTCTGGAACAAGCGAAGACGCCAAAGTGGCAATCACGATGAGCGATGACGATCTCGTCGCGTTGATGTCCGGCTCGCTGGACGGAATGACCGCGTTTATGACCGGCAAGCTCAAGGTCCATGGGGATCTGATGTTCGCACAGCGAATTAGTCAGTTGTTCAACGGAGCGCAGTTGCGCGAGGGATAGGCATTCAGTGCCAAGAGCAGGAACGTCGATGAAATTGAAATCACTTGATTGGCTATTGGTCGCTGTGTTCGCGGTCTTGTCTTTGAGCGCGGGTGCGGATGAGCCCGAAGAAGGGGAAGAAGAGTCAGAGAAGACCATTGCCGAGTTGACCGAAGGTCATACCCGCATGGAGGGTCTTTTGACGCTCTTCCAGAACAACGAAACGGGTGAGTTAAAGGTTTTGATTCCGACCGATCTGGTTGCTGACGCGGATAGCGCTGGCGGCGAAATCATCCACGTTGCACAGGCTTCGGACGGTGTCGTTCAAGTGGGGTATTTTCGCGGCGCTTACCTGGCGGAGCAGATCGTCCGTTTCAGCCGGCGTTTTGACAAGATCGACGTGATCGAGCCTAACTCATCCTATTATTTCGACCCTGGTAACGCGATCTCGAATGCGAGTCGAGCGAACATCAGCGATGCGATTCTGGCGACCGAAGCGATCCTGGCCGAGGGCGAGGAGGGGGTTCTGATTTCGGGAGATAGACTCCTCAAGACTGAATCACTCCTGCAGATCAAGCCCTCGCCGAACCCGGATGCCGATCCAAGGGCGTTCTCACTGGGCTCACTTTCTGACTCGTCGACGCGCGTGACCAATCTTCGCAGCTATCCCGACAATACCGATGTCGAAGTGACGTACGTTTACTCCAATCCTGCGCCGACCGGCCCGACGGGGCCCGACATCACGGATCGGCGGCACGTCGAAATTCCAGTGCTTCATAGTTTTGTCCGGATGCCGGACGACAACTTTGAACCGCGTCGTGATGATCCTCGCGTGGGCTATTTCATGACGCAGGTGACCGATCTGACTTCGCGCAGCGCGACACCTTTCCGCGATATGATTCATCGCTGGCGGTTGGAAAAACAAGATCCGTCGGCGGCTGTGTCGGATCCTGTCAAGCCGATTACCTTCTGGATTGAAAACACTACCCCGGTCGAATATCGCGACATGATTCGCGAGGCAGCTTTGGCGTGGAACTCGAGTTTCGAGAAAGCGGGGTTCAGTAACGCGGTACAGGTGCAGGTGCAACCGGACGATGCGACGTGGGACGCGGGCGACATTCGTTACAACGTGCTGCGTTGGACATCGTCGCCGCGACCGCCGTTTGGCGGCTATGGACCGAGTTTTGCCAATCCGCGCACGGGTGAAATCATCGGTGCGGATATCATGCTCGAGTATTCGTTCCTCGGCCGATTCCAATTCGCCAAATACCTGATCAGTGATGCCTCAACACTATCCGAGATGCACACGCCAGCAACAGCGTTTGCGCATGTGGGCGAGTTCTGTTCGTTAGGCGCTGGGCTCAGGGCTGAAACAGCGACGGCTATGGTGCTTGCGGATGCGCTGCATCACGAGGGTCATGCCTACGACGAGCAACTCGTGCGCGATTCGATGTTCTATCTGATTCTGCATGAAATCGGTCATACGCTCGGGCTGAATCACAACATGAAAGCCACCCAGTTGCTGAGTCCTGACGCGGCGTTCGATGATGCCGTGAAAACCAGCGGGGTGCTTGCGGGGTCTGTCATGGACTATCCGGCAGTGAATTTTGCGCCATTGGAAACCGATCAGACGTTGTTCTACACGTTGGCGCCCGGTCCCTACGATGACTGGGCAATCCAGTTCGGCTATGACCCGGAACTCAACGACGCATCAAAAATGGCGGCACTCCTGAATCGTTCCGCCGAACCGGCGCTTGCGTTCGGCAACGATGCCGACGATATGCGGTCACCCGGTAAGGCAATCGACCCCAGGGTCAACATTTACGATATGTCGAGTGACGCCGTAGGTTACGCCTCCGACCGAATGAAGTTGCTGGATGCGGCTTTCGGACGGCTCATGGAGCGGCCGCCCGAGTCGGGTGATTCCTATCAGGAAACGCACGATAGCTTCACTGTTCTTATCCGAAGTTGGGCGCGCTCCGCGGCAGTCGTTTCGCGTTACATTGGCGGAGTGATGGTCGACCGGGCAATGATCGGGCAGCCAGGGGCTGGCGTGCCTTACACCGCGGTTGATGGCGATAAGCAACGCGAAGCCATGGCGGTGCTGGCCGAGCAGGTGTTCGCGCCTGGCGTCGTCGACAATGCCGCACCTGCGTTCCGATATCTCGCGCAGCAGCGCCGAGGTTTCAACTTTTTCGCGGGCACTGAGGATCCGAAAATTCACGATGCGGTTTTGACCGTGCAGGGCGGAGTGCTGGATCACGTGTTGCACCCAGCCACTATGAAGCGAATCACGGACTCATCGCTGTACGGCAACGACTACGCTCTGGCAGATGTCGTCGGTGATCTTGCGGATGCTATTTTCGCCGATGACCTGCGAGGGAATGTCAGCACCATCCGCCAGGGAATACAGGTGAATTTCGTCCAACGATTAGCGAAGATCGCGGGTGCCGGTAGTGGCTACGACACGACCAGCCAGTCCGCGGCCATTTTCGCGTTGCAGCGGCTGCAGCGTGAGCTGTCACGACGGCGCGGCGGCGATACCTCGACCCAAGCGCATGTTGCGCACCTCGAGTTGTTGATCGAACGTGCACTTAGCACAGACTAATCGCTCTGCCCGGCTGGCGGAGCGACTGCGCTTCGCCTGTCTGGCGGTGCGGTTAATGTCGAGAGAGTGGTGCCCAGGAGAGGACTTGAACCTCCACCTACTTTCGTAGACATGGACCTGAACCATGCGCGTCTACCAATTCCGCCACCTGGGCACAGGCTATCGGTACACTAGGTACCGGCAAGGCGGACGACTGTAGCGGAAGCGCTGCCGACCTGTCAACGCACCAATATTTTTGAAGCGTCGGATTCAAACCCGACTCAGGATTTTCGCTTGACCCCATCTCCGCGGCGCAAGAAGCGCCAACGCACATACCAACACGCTGTGCCCGACCGCACCGCGGTGTTGGGCGCACTTGAACAGGCGGGTCGACCGCTGGATTTCGATGAAATCGCGAATCACTTTCGTCTCACCGGTAAGCGCCATCACAAGGCCCTCAACGACGTACTGAGCAAGATGCTCCGCAGTGGCCAGCTATTGCTCAATCGGCAAGAGCAATACTGCCTTGCGAAGAAGCTGGACATCCTGACAGGTTCGGTCAAGGCGCACCGAGATGGTTTCGGGTTTGTCGTAACGGATGATGATCACGAAGATTTGTATCTGTCGCCGCGCGAGATGGCGCGCATCATGGATGGCGATCGTGTGTCCGTGCGGGTTAAACGGCAAACGCGGCGCGGCGCCGAGGGCACCGTACTCGACGTGTTGGAGCGTGCGCAGTCTGAGGTGGCGGGCAAGTATATTCGCGAGCGAGGTATTGGACTGATCGTTCCGGACAATCCCCGTCTGACCCAGAGAGTGCTCGTGCCGCGTGGTCAGCACGGCAAGGCCAAACCGGGCGATATGGTGGTTGGCAAGGTGCTTGACTATCCTACGGCGGATCAGCTCGCGACGGCAAGCGTTGTGCGGGTGCTGGGTGATCCCGAGCGTCAGGGAATGCCGACCGATCTGGCCATTCATGCGCATGCCATTCCCTACGAGTGGCCTGCAGCTGTCTCGGCGGATGCCAACAAGTTCGGCCGGACGGTTCCGACGCGCGCCAAACAGGGCAGAAAAGACCTTCGGAAACTGCCGCTCGTCACGATCGACGGTGCCGACGCGCGCGACTTCGACGACGCCGTATTTGCCGAGCGCAAAGGACAGGGTTGGCGGCTGGTGGTCGCCATCGCTGACGTCGCGCATTACGTTACTCCGGATAGCGCAATCGACAAGGAAGCTCTGAACCGGGCGACGTCGGTGTATTTCCCGGATCGCGTGGTTCCGATGTTGCCGGAGGTATTGTCGAACGGACTGTGTTCGCTGAACCCGCGCGTGGATCGTTTGTGCATGGTGTGCGACATGACGATCGGCTCGAAAGGCGAGGTACTGCGTTCACGTTTTTATGACGCTGTGATGCGGTCGCACGCTCGGCTAACGTACTCCGAGGTGCATCGCTATCTGTCTGGCAAAGCTGGCCACAAAGATCTTGTCGGCGCCGTGGCTGACAGCGTCGATGCGCTGCACACTCTGTACAATGCTTTCGCGAAACGACGAAAAGCCCGGGGTGCGATTGAACTCGACTTGCCGCAACTCAGGATCCGAACGGATGATGCGGGCGAGGTGCAGGCAATCGCTGCAACTCCGCGCAATGATGCACACAAGCTAATCGAGGAATGCATGATTGCCGCGAATGTCGAGGCGGCAAATTTCATCGCGCGCCGTCGGGTCCAGGGTCTGTTTCGGGTGCACGCCAAACCGGATGAGGATCGGTTTGATGAGTTTCGACGATTCATGTTGGAACTGGGTTTCAAGGTGCCGCATGCAGCACACCCGAATCCGAAGACCATTCGTAACCTGATGGCCAAAGTTCAGGACCGACCCGACGCGTATGCGATCAATATGGCGCTGCTGCGCTCGTTCGCGCACGCCGAGTACACGCCGGATAACGTGGGTCACTTCGGCTTGGCGCTCGACGCGTACGCACATTTCACGTCGCCAATCCGTCGCTACCCGGATTTGCTGGTACACCGGGCAATACGGCACATGACGTCCGGCGGTAAGGCCAAAAGTTATCGCTACAGCCCGGAGCAAATGGTTCGTCTCGGCAAGATCACCTCCGAGCGTGAGCGACGGGCCGAAGATGCCACACGCGAAGTGGAAGCTTTACTGAAGTGCCAGTTCATGTCTAAACACCTGGGGCAACGTTTCGCGGGGGTGATCAGCGGTGTCACGCATTTTGGCCTGTTCGTGCAGTTGTCCGATCTGCAGGTCGACGGTTTGGTCCACGTATCGTCGCTTGGCAGCGATTACTTCAAACACGAGCCGGAACGTCAGCGCTTGGTTGGCAGTCGCAGCGGTGAGAGTTACCAACTCGGAGACAGCCTTGAGGTCATCGTCAATCGAGTCGATATGGAGTCGCGCCAGGTGGACTTCGTTCTGTATGACAAGAAGTCCAGTGCGAGCGGCCGCACGCGCAAACCTAAATCGAGGAAACGCTGAACATGGCAGGTGGCGGTCAGTTCAGTGCAGGATTTCACGCGGTTCGCCGTTTATTGAAGGCGCACCCAGACAAGGTTCGTAAGCTGTTTATCGACGAACGGAGCAACAATCCGCGCCTTGAGGAAATCATTCAAGCGGCGGGCGCGTTGTCGGTCGGCATTGAGAAGGTGCGTTCATTCCGGCTCGATGACATGTCACGTGGCACTGCACACCAAGGCGTTGTTGCGGCGTTGAAAAACCTCCAGCACTGGGACGAGGCGGCACTGCGCTCGAAAGTCGAGTCGGCTTTGCAGGCGGGCGATGCACCGGTGATCCTGGTGCTCGACGATATTCAGGACCCACACAACCTCGGGGCCTGCCTGCGCACGGCGGATGCCACCGGCGTCATGGCTGTGGTTTCGGCGCGGCGCGGTGGTGCGGGCTTGACGCCCGCAGTGCGCAAGGTGGCGAGCGGTGCTGCCGAAACAGTGCCCGTGGTTGCGGTTCGAAACGTTGGTCGTGTGCTCGATTGGTTGCGCGAATACAAGTTTAGTGTCATCGGCACCAGTGACTCGGCGACAGGTGATTTTTGGGAGACAGATTTCAGAGGACCGGTCGCAATCGTCATGGGTACGGAATCGACGGGGTTGTCGGAAGCGATCGCTGCGCGCTGTGACCGGCTGCTTTCGTTGCCCATGCTGGGTTCCGTCGAGAGCCTGAATGTGTCGGTTGCCGCAGGCGTTGTGCTCTACGAGGTCGCTCGACAGCGGCACGGTTGACCTCTTGCGGCGGCGGGACCCGCTCCTGTATCCTTGCGGGGTCGCTGAATGGCGGCAACAATTTGTTTAACTCCCCGCCGCACTGCCTGACAGGCGGCAAACCCGAGAGGAGCGTCTCTTGAGACACTACGAAGTCGTGTTTCTGGTCCACCCTGACCAGAGCGAGCAGGTTCCTGGCATGCTCGAGCGTTATCAGAAGCTGATTACCGATACCGGTGGCGTGATTCATCGCCTCGAAGACTGGGGTCGTCGCCAGCTCGCGCACTCCATTAACAAAGTTCACAAAGCGCATTATCTGCTGCTCAATGTTGAAGCCGGCAAGGAAGCGATGGATGAGCTTCGGGCTGCGTTCAAATTCAATGATGCTGTGTTGCGTCACCTGATCATGAGCATGGATCGCCCCTTCACGGAAGCTTCGCCAATGGCCAAAGCGGTCGAAGACGAAAAGGCGAAAGAGCGCGAGTCAGCGCGTCGTCGCGAAGCCAAAGCGGCCGCAGAGGCGCGCGCCCGTGAAGCCGAAGACACCAGCACCGAGTCAGAATCAGAAGCACCCGCGGAAGCGGCTGCTGACAGCAATGAAGGAGAGGCTGCATGAGTCGCCATTCTCGACGTCGCAAGTTTTGCCGGTTCACCGCTGAGGGTATCGAGCAAATCGATTACAAGGACATCAACCTGTTGAAGGGATACATCACCGAAACCGGCAAGATTGTCCCGAGTCGGATCACCGGCACGAAAGCCCGATACCAGCGTCAGCTCGCCACGGCGGTCAAGCGCGCGCGCTACCTGGCTTTACTGCCGTACACTGACCAGCACTAGGCGACGGCGCGGACACTCGGTCATGCGGGATGTTGCGGCTTGGGTCATGGGCGAGCGTTACCGCCAGATCTTTTTGATCTGCGCGCTGGCGCTGTTGCCTGCACTCAAGTTTGTTTCGATCGGCGTTGCGACGGCTGGGGTGATCTCATCCGGTGTAGCGGGATCGATTCCGGTACTGCTGACGAGCTTCGGCATATTGGCGGTTGCGGGGTTGGTCGGACCGACCGGCGGTTATCTGCTGGCGGTCATCGCCGCGATTGGACTCGGTGTGGCCGCCCTGATGGGTTACACGCTGCGCCGGACCGGGTCCTACACGTTGACCGTGCAGCTCAGCGTGCTGGTCTCGTTGCTGGCAGTGATCGGATTCTTTGTCGCCGTTGGTGACGCGACGGCTTTCTGGGTCGAAGCGCTACCCGCGTTTGTCGAATGGAGCACACCGGCGACCTCCGCCTATGAGGCCGAGTCCGTACGCCAGATGCTGGAGCCGTTTGCACCGTTCGCGACGGGCATGATGATCGCCGTGTTCTGGATGCTGGCAATGGCTGGGCTGGCCTGCGGCTATTTTCTGTTCGATATGGGGCAGGATGAAGGGCGCGGACGGTTTGGCAGGTTTCGGAGTCTGAATCTTGGCAAAGTGCTCGCAGCGCTATTGCTGGTGCTTGCGGTGGTATCGTCGTTGCTGAAATCGCAGGGACTCCTCATGAACCTCGCGATTGCTGCATTCGTGACTTTTGGATTGCACGGGTTGGCATTGGTCCATTGGGCCCGGCACCGCTGGCAGCTTCCCTGGGCCATTGTCCCGGTTGTGTATGTCATGGCGCCCCTTGGGCTGTGGCACTTTGTCTGCATCGTTGGGTATATCGATGCATGGTTTAATTTTTCACGGCGTCAGGTCGAGCCATCCGACACGTGAGTGAACGCCCGCGAGGGCAGAGAGGAAAAAATGGAAGTCATACTTCTGGAAAAAGTGGAAAACCTCGGCGGAATCGGTGACAAGGTCAGCGTGAAGTCGGGCTATGGTCGAAACTTCCTGTTGCCCCAAGGCAAAGCAACGTTGGCGACGGCAGCGAACCTCGCTGAGTTCGAAGCGCGTCGTGCCGAGCTCGAAGCCAAGGCAGCGGAAGAACTTGCAGCCGCCGAGAAGCGTGCAGCGGACCTCGACGGCGCGCGAATCGAGATCAAGGCACTGGCAGGTAGCGAAGGGAAGCTGTTTGGCTCTGTCGGTACGATGGACATCGCCGATGCATTCACCGCTGCAGGCAAACCGATCCAGCGTTCAGAGGTTCGACTGACGGACGAAGGCGTATTCCGCGAATTGGGCGAACACGAGATCGTTTTGCATCTGCATGCGGATGTCGACGTCACGGCCACCGTGGTGGTTGTTCCTGACGAAGACTAAGGGCTTCGAGGGTCTTGGCGAGCGCAGTAGAGCGTAGCGAGCGAGACGAGCGACAGCTCCGCCTGCCGCCTCATTCAATCGAGGCGGAGCAATCCCTGCTGGGCGGTCTGATGCTGGACAATAGCGCCTGGGACCGCGTCGCCGACGCGGTCTCCGCCGAAGATTTCTACCGGCCGGATCATCGACTCATTTTTGCTGCGATTGGTCGACTAAACGACGATCGACAGCCCTGTGATGTCGTAACTGTATCGGAGCATCTGGAAAACCGCGCCGAGTTGAACGATGCGGGGGGGTTGGACTACCTGGCGTTGCTCGCCAATGACACCCCATCGTCTGCCAACATTCTTGCCTACGCGCACATCCTGCGGGAGCGCGCGATGTTGCGGGCGCTGATCGCCGCCGGCAACCAAATTGCTGGCAGTGCTTTCGAGCCGGAAGGTCGGGACGCCGCGGCGCTTGTCGACGAGGCTGAGCGTGCGGTTTTCGAGATCGCAGACAAAGGTAATCGTCGCGGCGGCTTCCGCGCGCTGGGTGATGTGCTGCCCGAAACCGTCGATCGTCTCGATCAACTCCATCAGTCGGGCGGCGATGTAACCGGCCTGCCGACCGGTTATACCGAGTTCGATAAAATGACCGCCGGCCTTCAGCCGGGCGACCTTGTCATCATCGCCGGTCGGCCGTCCATGGGCAAAACAACGTTCGCCGTCAACATTGCTGAGAATGCAGCGATTGGCCACCGTAAACCGACGGCGATCTATTCGATGGAGATGGGCGCCGAACAACTCGCGTTCCGAATGATTTCGTCGTTAGGTCGTGTTGACCAGACGCATCTCAGGACCGGTAAATTCCCGGACGAGGACTGGGATCGCATCAACACGGCCGTGCAGCTCATGTCTGAAGCGCCGATTTTCATCGACGACACACCGGCCATGTCGCCGACCGAGGTTCGCGCGCGGGCTCGTCGACTGAAGCGCGAACATGGACTCGGACTGATCGTCGTCGATTACCTCCAGTTGATGCAGGTCCCCGGCAATACGGAAAACCGAACGGCCGAAATCTCTGAAATTTCGCGTGGCCTGAAGGCGTTGGCGAAAGAGTTGGAAGTGCCGGTGATCGCGTTGTCGCAGCTCAATCGGAGCGTCGAACAACGCACAGACAAACGGCCGGTAATGTCGGATCTGCGCGAGTCCGGTGCCATTGAGCAGGATGCAGATCTGATTTGCTTTATCTATCGCGAGGAAGTGTACGACTCGGAAACACCCCGTAAGGGTGTCGCAGACATCATCATTTCCAAGCAGCGGAATGGCCCGATCGGGGAGTTTCCGCTGACTTTTGTCGGTAAGTACACGAAGTTCGAAAACTGGGTGCCGGACAGCTACGCGCAAGACGTTCCGCAGTTCTAACCGGTATGCCGACCGATAGGGCGTTTGCCGCCCACGCGACAATCGATCTGACGGCGCTTCGACACAATCTCGAGATCTTTCGGCATGCTCGACCCGGCTGCCCCGTTATGGCCATGGTCAAGGCGAACGCCTACGGGCACGGACTGATTCCGGTAGCCCATGCGCTTCATGATGTCGACAGTCTGGCGGTCGCGCGGCTCAGTGAAGCGAGCGTCCTTAGAGACGCCGGGGTTCGCCAACCGCTGGTGCTGCTTGAGGGCGTTTTCACAGCAGCCGAGTGGCAACAAGCCGTGGCTTTGGATTGTGAAATCGTGATCCACACCGAGGAGCAACTCGCCCTGATGCGAGCTGCGCGGACACAACCGCGCGTCGTCTGGGTCAAAGTCAACTCCGGCATGAATCGACTCGGTTTTGCACCGGAGGGGTTCGCCGAGGTCGTGAGTGCGGTCCGTTCGGTCTCATCGGACATCGAGATTCGCCTGATGAGTCACTTTGCCGACGCGGATCGAGAAGACTCCGATTTGTCAGCCCGTCAGCTAGAACGTCTCGAACCGATATTGGAGCATTGGACCGGCGCGGTCAGTCTCGAAAACTCGCCTGCTTGTCTAACCAGACTTGCTCAAGATCTGTTGAAGCGAGCGCCTCGGCAGATTTGGTTGAGACCGGGAATTGGACTGTACGGCGCAGCTTCGTTGGTGGGAAACGATGCGGACAGCGAGAGCAGGCTGCGTGCGGCCATGACCTTTAAGGCTCGGATCATTGCGGTTCAGATGCTGAGTCCGGGAGAGCGAGTGGGATACGGCGGGCGCTTCGTGGCGGACAGAGAGATGCGGATCGGCGTCGTTGCTGCCGGCTATGGTGACGGCTATCCGCGCATGATGCCGGATGGCGCGCCGGTGCTAGTCGATGGGGCTGAATCACAAATTGTCGGACGGGTATCAATGGATATGCTGACAGTTGATCTGACGAGCCGCCCATCGAGCGGTTTTGGTTCTGAGGTCATTTTGTGGGGTCGAACACCAAGCGCGCACCGACTCGCTGCCGAAATCGGCACGATCGGGTACGAATTGGTGACGCGTGTATCCGATCGCGTGGATCGGATCTACCTGGGCGAGTTGCCGCCGGCGGGTCAGGTCAGGTAGAAGCCCATCTTCACGCCAGCAAGCTCCAGGATATCGTTGTCCTCCAGCTTGCGTGCCTGAGCGGCTAGCTCATCACCGTTGACCGAGGGTGCGCTACGTCCGTCGGCGCTCTCGACATGCACGATGAAGAAACCTTCACTGCGACGAGTAATGGCTGCGACCTGGATGCCCGGACGGCCCAGCGTCGTTAATGCTTTACTCAATTCGAGCTCGCGACCCGCGAATTTGCCGGACAAAACCTGCAGCTTCGCAGTCGGCAAAGCCGGACCTTTGGGTGCTGCAGCCGTTGCAGCTGTTTCCACTGCCGCGGTGCTCGTTGCGGCTGCGGGTTCGGGTGCTTCCGGCGCCTCATCAGCGGTCGTTTCGCCAGCTGCGTCATCGGCTGCTGCCGCCGCCTGATCGGATGCGCCTTCAATCGCCTCCGCAGCGGCCTGGATTTTCGAAGGATCCGGCTTGGTTTGTGAAATCACCATCGTAGCCTCGAATTCTTCTTGTTCGGGGTCGCTGGCCTGACTGTCGACGTAACGCAGCTGGTGATGGCCGATCGTGATGGTGTCGCCGTTCTGCAGCGCATGTTTCTTGATGAGCTTGCCGCCGACGTAGGTGCCGTTGGTACTGTTCAGGTCTTCGAGAAACGAGTCGTTGAGGATGTTGATGATCAGGCAGTGGTGACCACTGACCGAAGGGTTGTCGATGCGCACATCATTGTCGGGAAGTCGCCCGATCGTGTAGCGCTCTTTGGTCATGTTGTACTCAGCGAGTACTTGATCACCCAGACTCAGAACCAGCCGTGCCATAGTCGTTTCACTTCTCTTGGTTGTTTGCTGTCCGTAATCGCATTACGGGCTGTTGTGTTGTTTCGTCCATCGACACTGCCCGCCACCAATCAGGCACCGAACATTCCCGCGAGGCGCTGCAACAAACTGCGCTTCGCCGGGAAAGGCTCTTTGACCTTCGCCAGCATTACCGAAATATTGTCGCGCCCGCCGTGTTCATTAGCGAGCGTAACCAACTGTTTAGCTGCCACTTCAAGGTTATCACTAAACGTACTGATCGTTAAGTGAATATCCTCGTCTTCAACCATATCGGGAAGCCCGTCTGAGCAGAGCAAATAGATATCGTCGACCTCGACCGCCGCCTCCTGAATCTCAACTTCAACCTGCGGCTCGACACCAAGTGCACGAGTTACATAGTTTCGGTTCGTGGAGCGTTGGGCCTCCTCTTCCGAGTAGAAGCCACGGTCTACCAACTCCTGGAGCAGGGAATGATCGAGTGTGATCTGTCGCAGTTCGCCGCCGCGCACCCGATACAGCCGCGAATCACCCACGTGTGCAATGGAAATCCGGTCGTCGTAGAACAAGGCCGCCACGATCGTTGTGCCCATGCCTTCGCATTGCGGCTGGCTTTGCGCAGTTTGATGAATAATCTTGTTCGCCCGGCGAACACCGTCGCGCAGCGCGATGGACTGGCGCATGAATCCTGTGGTCGCTTCGATTTCGCCGCGCTTTTCGCGCATCACCGAATCGGAAAGCAGGCCGTGCACGGTTTTGACCGCGATGCCGCTGGCGACTTCGCCTGCATTGTAGCCACCCATGCCATCGGCCAGCACCAGCAGGCCCGCGTCACCATTGGTCGCAATTGCATCCTCGTTATGCTCTCGGACCCGCCCGGTGTCGGTGACCGCAGAGAATTGGATTTTTCCTTTCAGGCTCATGGGCTTACTACTGATTCGCGACTAAGCCGAACATGCCGGAAATGCACTCTCGCATAGCGAATGCCATGTCATGTCCCGACGCGAATCGGTTCTCGGGCTGCTTGGCCAGTGCCTTTTCAAGGAGAGTGTCGATCACGGGCGATATGCCCGGCCGCACGGCTGAGGCTGGCTGCGGTGTCTTGTTGTTTATGGCTGTCATTAGCTCCGCCACGCTTTTGCCACGAAACGGAACTTCCCCTGTCAATAACTCATATAGAGTAACACCAAGCGAAAACAAGTCGGAACTCCCGCTGACCTGGGCGCCTGTCGTTTGCTCTGGCGACATGTAAGTCGGTGTGCCGAGAATCAGCCCGGTCTGAGTGCGCTCATCGTCAACCAGCCGCGCCACGCCGAAATCCGTGATCTTGATCGACTCGCTCGCCGCATCGTAAATCAGGTTGGCGGGTTTGATATCCCGGTGTACAACATGCTCAGAATGGGCATAGTCGAGCGCTTCAGCCACATGAATCATCGCGCGCAGCATCGTAACCGGGTCCAACAGATCCTCTTTCCGGGTATGTCGGATCATCTGCACGCCTGGTGCGTACTCCATCGCGATAAAACCGAGGCCGCCTTCCTCGCCGGAGTCGTACACGGCCGTGATTCCCGGGTGCGTCAATCTGCCAGCGGACTCCGCCTCCTGGAAAAAGCGCGAGCGCGCTTCGACTCGCGCCGCCTCGTCGCCGATCTCGTCGAACGATACGATTTTCAGCGCGATAAGACGGTTGATTCGCGGGTCTCGACCCAGAAAAACACCACCCATGGCACCACTGCCGAGCGGCCGTAACACCTCGTACCGACCGAGCTTTTCAGGCACGTTGACTGCAGACGGTCCAGATGGACTCTGGTCGCTCGCCATGACAGCGGTAGTGCCGGTGTTGGTCTTGGCGTCCTTACGCCCCGCCATGTGCGCGAATACAGCGCGCGCCTGCTCAGGCTGCGAGCGTTTCTCGAAAGCCAACGCGAGCTTGTAGAGCGTTGGCATCAAGGATGGGTGAGATGGACAACTCTTGAACACCCTGAATGCCGCATCCAGTTTCCCAGAGCGGAGATAGCGCACGCCAGAGCGAAAATTCTCGCGACGATTAGATTGCCGGTCCGGCGTCAGCCAGAAACAAATGCCGAGGCCGCACAGCAGACTGATGATGACAACAAACATGTCGAGCTGGGTGTTGAGCTGATTGGCGAACGTCCACTGAATCACCAATGGAATGGCGATCAACAAGGCCGCCCAAATCAGAATAATTTTGCGCGATTCCTGCCACAGCACTGAAACCAATAGAAACATGCCGAGTGTAATCGCCAACCAGTTTGCGGTGGTTGACCATCCGGGCTGTCGCAAGACCTGGCCGGTGACCAACGCGGTATGGAACTGGCCGAGACTCGCGAGCTGTGTCGTATCGTTACCGCCGATGTAAACGTGTCGGCGGCTGGTTCGCTGACCGAGTCTCAGTTCGCGGTCCGCCAAAACGTTGGCGGCATTCAGCACATCGGGTGTCAATCCACGCATGGGAATCACGCGTAAGCCTGGGCCGAGGTCTGTCAGGCTGGTGCGTTCGCGCCAACGCCCGTCCTGCAGCAGCGGCAACAACGCGGCGCTTGCGCGCATCGTGCTGCCATTCAACTTCCAGGCTCGCAGTCCCGAGTGTCTATCTCGCGGGGTCGTCGGCACTTCGGTGTGCGAAATACCGCGTGATGCGGCTTTGAAGATTGCCGCCGGTTCGGACCCGGATGCAGTTTCACCCGCGGCAATGTAAGTGGCGCCATTAAATCGGATCGCTTCGGCAAGCGTATCGCTAGGCTCAACCAGCGGGTCCACCAGCGTCACGCTCGCCGCGTCGTCCATCTGCGCGATCAATGCGCGGAGCGTTGCGTAGTCGGTCGGGCCCGCATCGATCAGAATCGCAGCGTTGCTTTGCGTGACGACTGCGCGTGGCGTGAAGAACTCGCGCAGTACCAGATCGCATTTCTCCAAAACGCTGGCGAACGGACCGTAAAGCAACGAGGCGGGCAACAATACGAAAACCGCTACAGCGACCTGGATCTGCCGACCCAATGGAATTTTTAGTACAGACTTCATAAACGCCCAAAAGCTTAGGCTGCAGGCCGCGGCTTTACTGCGAAACAAGTACCACTTTGGCGTATTCTGGTAAATCGGACAATCGGTAGAATCACGTAAGTTATGGCGAAAAAATCTCCTCGATACACCTGCACGGCCTGCGGCGCCATCGCTAGCAAATGGCAAGGGCAATGCAACGAGTGCGGGGCATGGAACACACTCGAGGCAGCACCTGCAGTGGCGTTGCCGGGGAGAGGCGCGCGCTCCGGCTACGCTGCGGCGGCAGGTGTGGCGTTGTTGTCGGAGGTTTCCGACACGCCGGCCGGCGCAGGAAAGCGCTTCGCCACAGGTTTCCTGGAATTCGATCGTGTGCTGGGCGGGGGATTGGTGCCCGGCGCGGTCACGCTCCTCGGTGGGGACCCCGGGGTGGGCAAATCGACTTTGCTGCTCCAGGTCGCCACGTATCTGTCGACAGATTTACCTGTGCTCTACGTTACCGGCGAGGAAAGTGTCGATCAGGTTGCTGCTCGCGCGAATCGACTTGGCGTCAGCGACAGTGCGATGACCCTGCTTGCCGAGACGGAAATCGAGAGCATCGTCGCAACCGCCGCTGCGGAGCAGGTGCGCGTGATGGTGGTCGACTCAATGCAGACGCTGGTGTCTTCCGATCACAGCGGTGCGGCAGGTGCCGTTTCTCAACTGCGCGAGTGTGTAGGCGCACTGACCCGGTTCGCCAAGTCGACCAGCGTCGCGGTTTTCATTGTCGGGCATGTCACCAAGGAAGGCGTCATCGCCGGGCCACGCGTGGTCGAACACATGGTCGATACGGTTTTATATTTTGAGAGTGATCCGAGTAGTCGCTTCAGCCTGGTGCGAGCTGTAAAAAATCGTTTCGGTGCGGCGAGCGAGATGGGAATGTTCGCGATGCAGGAGACCGGTTTTCGCGAAGTTTCCAACCCATCTGCGATTTTTCTATCGCGCGAGTCAGACGTTGCGTCCGGCAGTCTCGTGACCGTGGCATGGGAGGGAAGTCGGCCGTTGCTCGTTGAGGTGCAGGCACTGGTGGCGGATGCGCACGGCGGGCATCCACGTCGATTGGCGCAGGGACTCGATCAAAACCGTATCGCGCTATTGCTGGCGGTGCTGCAACGCCATGGCGGTGTTTCACTTGCTGGAGAGGATGTGTTCATCAACGTCGTCGGCGGGATTCGCATTCAGGAGACGGGGGCGGATCTGCCCGCTGTGTTGGCGGCATTGTCCAGTTTTCGTGATCGCTCTTTAGGCACTGGTGTCATCGCGTTCGGTGAGGTGGGTCTTGCGGGTGAAGTGCGCCCGGTGCGTTTTGGTGAGGAGCGATTGCGCGAGGCCGCTAAACAGGGATTTACTCGCGCGATCGTGCCTTCTGCGAACCTCCCGAGAAAACCGATCGCGGGCCTTGATGCCATCGGCGTTCGTTCCGTTTCCGAAGCGATCGACTGCGCGTTCGACTAGTCGACGCCGCTAGTCGGATTGATGTTCGGTCAAACGGGCTTCTACGACACGGTTCTCAGAGCAGCGCAGCACCTCGATCTGATAGTCACCGACGGTGACTGTCGCACCTTCGTTAGGGATACGCTCTAGCGTCTCCTGCACCAGACCGTTGAGCGTTTTGGCGCCCTCCGTCGGCAGGGCTATGTCGATCTGTCGATTCAGATCGCGGATGTTCGCGCTGCCAGGAACCAGATAAGTCCCACTTTCGTCCTCGCGGACGGAGTCGCTTCCTGCGGCAGAGTCGGTAGTGAATTCGCCGACAATTTCCTCGAGGATATCTTCAAGCGTGACCATGCCCTGAATATCCCCGTACTCATCGACAACCAGCGCCAAACGCGCTTTGCGTTTTTGAAACTGCACCAGCTGGATGCTGAGCGGGGTGCCTTCCGGCACAAAGTAGGGTTCTCTTGCGACGCTACGCAAGAACTCCTTGGTCAAAGGTTGTGTGCGTGCCTGTCGGACCAGACTGCGCATATGCAAGACGCCAACGATCGCATCGATGTTGTCTTCGTACACGGGCAGGCGCGTATGCACGCTCGATTCGATGGTCTCGAGAATCACGTCGATGTCGTCGTCCAGATCGATACCAATGACCTCGTTGTGCGGGACCATCACGTCGTCCACGGTGACTTTTTCGAGATCCAGGATGCCGGTCAGCATCGTGCGGTACTTGCGGGAAATGAGGGCGCCAGCTTCATTGACGACTGTCCTCAGCTCTTCGTGGCTGAGTGCATGCCCATCCACTTCGCGTGGACTGACCCCGAAGATCCGAAGCACGGTGTTGGCCATCAGGTTAACCAGCATGACCAGCGGCCACAGGACTTTGAGCGTCGGGTAGTACACATATACTGCCGGCATTGCGACGCGCTCCGGGTTCAGCGCCGCCAATGTTTTGGGTGCGACCTCAGCGAAAATCAGCACAACGAGGGTCAGCACGCTGTTGGCGATCGCGAACGCTGCACTGCCGCCGAGCCGCTGCGAGATAATTCCGACGAGTGATGCGGCCAGGATATTGACAACGTTGTTGCCGAGCAGGATCAAGCCGATCAGTCGTTCGGGTTGTTCCAGGAGTGACTCCGCCATCCGGGCGGCACGGCTGCCGGATCGAGCGCGGTGGCGCAGTCGATACCGATTCAGGCTCATCAGCGCCGTTTCCGAGCTTGAAAAGAACGCAGAACACACGAGCAATCCGGCGATGATGCCAAACAACACGCTAATTGGGATGTCGTTCAACGACGAGGCGCCTCCGGATTTCGAACTTGAATAACAGCAGCCCGGAGGCCGGCTTGTCAATTATCCCCAGCTTCGATTGAGCACAAACTCGAGGACGATTTTGCTGCCGAAGTAGGCGAGAACCAGGATGGCGAAGCCGGTCAGGTAGAGTTGCAACATGCGCCGGCCGCGCCAGCCGGCGACCTGACGCCCGATGACCAGCAGCCCAAAAATCGCAAGCGCGCCGACGGATAGCGCGCTCTTGTGGGTCAAGTGCTGTGCGAAGAGATTGTCGACGAAGACAAAACCGCTGGTGATGGCGAGCAGCAAGAACACAAAGCCTGATGTCGTCAGTGTTGCCAACAGTCGCTCAGTCGCCAAAAGCGGTGGCAGGACGGCAGACAAACGGCTCACCCGCGCCGCGCGGAGCTGCGTGTCCTTAATGAGCGATGCTGCGGCGAGCACCGCGCCGGCCGCCAGGAAACTATAGGCGATCAAGGACAGGACGGCGTGTAGCTTCAGTTGCCAGGTCAGCGCATGATCCACCGCAGCCGGTAACGCGAGTGACCCGCCAATCAGGGCTGCGCTAAGGCAGAACACGATACCCGCCAGGACGCTAAACCCTGGCTGGAGAGCCGCAAAAAGACCGATCGCCGCAAACAACCAGGCGATGATGTTGAGTACGTCAGCGAGCCCCAGCCCTGTGGTTTGATTGAAAATAACGCCACCTGTCAGGCCCGCGCCATGCACTGCGATCACCGCAATGACCAACCCGACGATTCCGACCTGTAATGTGTGTTCGTTGCGCTTGGCATCGGCTCGCACGGGCCGGATTAGCCATAATCCCGTCGCCAGGTAGGCCGCAAAAATTGTGAACGCAAGCACAGAATCTCCCGCTGCTCTCGCCTAGTTTGCTGACAAGCAGAGATGATCGCACAGGGAGTGCCGGTTGGATATGGCTAGTGTGCGATGTGACTCTGGACCGGAGGACCGGTTTTTTGGCGCATGAGGCGCCTATGGCGGTGACTATATGAAAATTAATGTGCTGGGATGCAGCGGCGGGATAGGGCAAGGAGCTCGAACCTCGGCGCTACTGGTCGATGATGATGTGCTGCTGGACGCAGGCACCGGCATCGGCGACTTAAGCCTCAAGGATCTTCGGAAGATTCGTCACGTTCTGTTGACGCACGCTCACCTTGATCATATTGCTGGGCTTCCTTTCCTAATCGATAGCGTTTTCGACGCGAGACTCGGCGACCCGCTTACGGTCTATGGGCGACACGAAACGTTGGCGACTTTGCAAAAGCACATCTTCAATTGGGAGATCTGGCCCGACTTCGCACAACTGCCTGATCTGCACAACCCCGTGATTCGGTATCAAACGCTGAATCCCGGCGAGGTTGTGGACATAGACAATCGGTTTTTTCATGCCGTAGACGTCCGGCACAGTGTGCCTGCGCAAGGCTACTGCGTGAGTGGCCCTGATGGCGTTTTTGCGATCAGCGGCGACACGACGACCAACGCGACACTCTGGCCTTTGCTGAATTCGTTTGCGGATCTGAAAGTGCTGGTTGTGGAAGTATCGTTTCCCGATGAACAGCGCGCGCTCGCCGAGGCTGCCGGTCATTACACGCCACAAACGCTGGCGGCTGATTTGTCGAAACTTGCCCATACGCCCGAGATTTGGTTGACCGCAATGAAGCCTGGTGATGAAGGCACGATTCTGCGCCAGGTCCAGGATGCTGTGCCCTCGCGCGCCGTGCAGATGCTTTCGACGGGTAACACGCTCATCATCTGACGGCCACTGCGGTAAACTCCTCGGCACCGAGTGAAGCGGAAGCCAGGATGTTCGACAATCTTTCCGAGCGCCTTCGGAGCGCAACGCAACAGCTGACCGGCAAAGGCAGAATCACCGAAGACAACGTCAAGGATACGTTGCGTCAGGTGCGTATGGCGTTGCTTGAGGCCGACGTCGCACTGCCGGTTGTCAAGGGATTCATCGATCGCGTCAAGACGCAGGCGCTGGGTGAGACCGTGATGACCAGCCTTACGCCTGGTCAGGCATTTATCAAGATCATCCATTCAGAGTTGACGGCGGTACTCGGGGGAGAAGGCGCTGTTCCACTCGATTTGAAGGTTCAGCCGCCTGCGGTGGTGCTGCTCGCCGGGTTGCAGGGCGCGGGCAAGACGACGACAGCAGCCAAGTTGGCCCGTCGTCTGATCGAACGCGACAAGAAGAAAGTGATGGTCGTCAGCGTGGACATCCACCGGCCGGCTGCCATTTTGCAGCTCAAAACGGTTGCAACCGAAGTTGGCGCGTTGGTTCATGACTCTTCGCCGGATGAGGCGCCGACGGTGATTGCGAAACGTGCGCTGGTCGATGCCAAAAAGCAATTCGTCGATGTGCTGATCGTGGATACCGCGGGTCGATTGCACATCGACAGCGATATGATGTCGGAGGTCGCCGCGGTGCATGCCAAGGTGACGCCTCACGAGACACTGTTTGTCGTGGACAGCATGGCAGGCCAGGACGCGGTTCAGTCGGCCAAAGCGTTTGACGAGGCGTTGGCACTGACCGGCGTCATACTCACCAAGACTGATGGCGATGCACGCGGAGGCGTCGCGCTGTCCGTGCGCGAGACGATCGGTAAGCCGATTCGGTTCATCGGCACGGGCGAGAAAACGGACGGTCTCGAGACGTTCCATCCGGAGCGCATGGCGTCGCGAATTCTCGGTATGGGCGATGTGCTGACACTGGTCGAGGAGGTCGAGCAAAAGGTCGACCAGCGCAAAGCCGAACAATTAGCGCGTAAATTGCGCAAGGGGCGGGGCTTCGATCTCGGAGATCTTAAGGATCAACTCGAGCAAATGCAAAATATGGGCGGTTTAGGCGCACTAATGGATAAAATGCCGCTGCCTGGCAACATGAACCCCGGGGCGCTCAAGGGTCAAATGGACGACAAGCAGCTTGCCAGACAGATTGCTCTGATTAACTCTATGACACGGGACGAACGCCGTTTCCCTAAGAAAATCAATGGGTCACGGAAAAAACGCATCGCTGCAGGAGCCGGGCAACAAATCCAGGACGTCAACCGTCTTCTCAAGCAGCACCTGCAAATGGAGAAAATGATGAAGAAAGTCTCCAAGGGCGGCATGAAAAACCTGATGCGGGGTCTTGCCGGTCGTGGCGGTGGGATGCCGCCTTTCGGTCGGTAGACGACGGAAAATTTAGACGGATTGATATTCCATCGAGCAAGCTCTGCCGCTACAATGGCGGGCTGAATTGAGGCGTACCCTTAGGTGCGCGTTTGGAATGACAGGGTCCGTCTCAGGGCTCACTGCCGGATTACACACTATGGTTACGATACGTTTGTCGCGTGGCGGCGCGAAAAAGCGGCCTTTCTACCACTTGGTAGTCACCGACAGCCGCAACCGTCGCGACGGTCGCTACATCGAGCGTCTGGGCTTTTTCAATCCCGTCGCGAAAGGAAAAGCCGAAGGTCTGCGCATCGACATCGAGCGCGCGGATCACTGGATCAGTCAGGGTGCTCAGCCGTCGGATCGGGTAGCGCAGCTTCTGAAGCAATACCGCAAGGCAGCTGCCGCGGCATAAAACTGAGGGCGCCTGTCGGTGAATCTCGAAGCAGATCGGAACGCTGACCAACGTGATGATCAGCGTGACGGTCAGAAAATAACGGTCGGAGAGATCCGCGGCGTTTTCGGGGTTCAGGGCTGGGTCAAGCTGTTTTCGTTCACCGATCCTCGAGACAATTTGTTGCGATACAAAAACTTCGCAACGCCCGATGGTCGAACGTTGAAGCTGCTCGAGGGCAGACGCCAGGGAAAAACCCTGATCGGCAAACTCGAGGGCGTTGTCGATCGAGATGCGGCGTTAGCGTTGCACGGCACACGGCTCGCGGTAGCGCGAGCAGAATTGCCGAGTTTGGAGGCCGATGAGTTTTATTGGTCGGACCTTCTCGGGTTGACGGTCAGAACGACGGCGGACAAGCGCCTCGGTGTCGTCGACCATCTGCTGGAGACGGGTGCACACGATGTTCTCGTTATCCGAGATGACGCGGGGCACGAAACGCTGGTGCCGTTTGTTGTCGGAAAGACGGTCATTAGTGTCGATCTCGACCAAAGGCAGATTGTTGTCGATTGGATAGGGATGGACGATGGCGCGGAGACAGATTGAGCGGGTAACCGTGGTGACACTGTTTCCGCAACTTGTTCAGGCGGTCGCGGAGCACGGCGTTGTCGGCCGAGCGATTGGTGAAGGCGCCATTCGATTGGCCTGCGAAAACCCCCGGGATTTCGCAACAGACAAGCACCGACGAGTCGATGATCGACCTTTCGGTGGCGGGCCGGGCATGGTCATGCAATTCGCGCCGGTAGTTGGCGCGATACGCGCGGCACGCGCGGCGGGACCGGAAGGGGCCAGGGTGGTTCTGCTGAGCCCGCAGGGAGAGCGCTTCTCCCATGACAAGGCGGTGACGCTTGGGCGACAGGCGCACTTGATTCTTGTCGCAGGACGATACGAGGGACTCGACGAGAGGATTGTCGAGTCGGAGATTGATGAAGAGCTATCGCTGGGCGATTTCGTTCTGAGCGGTGGTGAATTGGCTGCGATGGCAGTTGTGGATAGCGTCGTCCGGTTATTGCCGGGCACGCTGGGTCATGCAGAGTCCGCTGTGGAGGATTCCTACAGTACGGGCCTGCTGGATCACCCGCATTACACGCGGCCGGCCAGTGTTGAAGGCCTTCAGGTGCCCGAGGTACTGCAGAGCGGTGACCATGCGGCCATTGAGCGCTGGCGCAGGCAACAGCGGCTGGGACGCACCTGGTTGCGGCGACCGGATCTCCTGGAGGTCTTGGTGCTGAGCGATGAGGACAAAGCGCTTTTGGAAGCTTTCAAGGCTTCGAAGGGCGACGGACAGGATCATAATTGAGCAAACCGGCGTGTTAGCGCCATTGGAAAGAGAACGATGAGCAAGATTATTGACGCACTCGATGCGGAGCAGATGTCCCGGGAAATACCCGACTTCGGACCCGGCGATACTGTCGTTGTGCAGGTTCGTGTTAAAGAGGGTGAGCGACAGCGACTGCAGTCGTATGAAGGTGTGGTAATCGCGAAGAAAAATCGCGGCCTGAACTCTTCTTTTACCGTTCGCAAAATCTCGCATGGCGAGGGTGTAGAGCGGGTGTTCCAGACCTACAGCCCGATGCTGGGTGAAATCACGGTCAAACGTCGCGGCGACGTCCGACGTGCGAAGCTCTACTACTTGCGTGGTCGCACCGGTAAAGCGGCACGGATCCGCGAGAAGATCTAGAGCTCGCAGATGTTGCGTTCGGCGCGTGCCCTGAGACAGCTGGCCCGCGGGATCGTCGCGATGGCACTCGTGATGAGTGTCGCTGCGTGCGGTGGGCTGGTTTCGTCCATCGCAGGTGGGTTTGCAGAAGATCTCGGTAGTGCGGTGTTCAACCAACCGGACCCGACCATTGTCGAGGACGGTGCCCCAGCCTATTTGATGCTGCTCGACAGCCTGATCGAGGGTAACCCCGAGTCGGCTGTTGCATTGGCGGCGGCCGCCGATTTGTACGCCGCCTACGGGGCGGTGTTCGCGCGTGAGCCAGGTCGAGCCAAAATCCTGACCGCTCGGGCGCTCGAATATGCTGAGCGCGCGGTGTGCATCGAGATCGATGATGCGTGTCAGTGGCCGAGCGCGACATTCGATGTGTTCGAAGCGTCGCTTGAAGAGATTGACGATGACAATGCCGCGCTTGCCGAAACGTATGGTGTCGCTTCCCTTGCCTACATTCGCGCCCACAGCGACGACTGGGCGGCACTAGCGCGTTTGCCGCATATTGAAACTCTGCTCTTGGCTGTGGTTGAGCAGACCCCCGAAGCCGATCGAGGTGCGCTGTACAACTATCTGGGCATTCTCAACACGCTCCGTCCGCCGGCCCTGGGCGGCAAGCCTGAAGTCGGTCGTGACTATTTCGAGCGTGCCATTAGCCTCACGCAAGGTCGCGACCTTGCGGTGAAGGTTGAGTACGCTCGCGGCTACGCTCGTTTGCTTTACGAGCAAGAATTGCACGATCGATTATTGAACGAAGTGCTTGCTGGTGAGGTCGAAGCTGAAGGGCTGACCTTGACCAACACTCTGGCGCTCCGCGACGCCAGGGAGCTGCTCGCGAGCGGTGCCGACTATTTCTGATTCGGGCGCGTAACAACCGCTACAGTTCGCCGGTCTACGGCCGCAACGAATGAAGGCGTGCACGGTTCACAGAATCTTCACGGAACGCCCAGTATTATGGTCAATAGCGATGCAAGAGCACGCTGGTGAACACGGAGATTTCCGGTAATGAGCAATCGATTCTTCCACCCACTGACGATCATGCTGTCCGCGCTTTTGCTGGCGCTGGCGGTCCCGATGGAAGGCCGTGCAGAGGTCTTCAAACTGGCGACCATTGCGCCGGAGAATTCCGAGTGGATGCGCAGCATGCGCGCGGGTGCCAAAGAGATCAAAACCCGCACGGACGGCAGGGTTGACATCAAGCTCTTCGGTGGTGGTATTCAAGGCAACGACAGCAAAGTCTTGAGAAAAATGCGTATTGGCCAGTTGCATGGTGGCGCGTTCACGGCTGGCAGCATGATGAGTTTTTATCCCGACTTGTCGATTTATGGCTTGCCTCTGCTGTTCGATTCGCAGGACGAGGTCGACTATGTACGAGAACGGCTCGACGCAGAACTCAAGCAGGGGCTCGAAGAAGCCGGCTTTGTAAGTTTCGGTTTTGCGGGCGGCGGTTTTGCCGTGATCCTGGGTAACGCGCCGGTTCGTAGCCTCGATGACCTCAACAACAAGAAGGTTTGGGTTCCGGAGGGCGACGAGATCAGTTACGCCGGGATGGAAGCGCTGGATTTGTCGCCGGTAACGTTGCCATTGACCGACGTGTTGACGGGCCTGCAGACCGGCCTGCTCGATGTTGTCGCGACGCCACCGGTCGGTGCACTGGTGTTGCAGTGGCACACCAAGGTCAAATACGCGACCAACGTGCCTCTGGTTTACACGATGGCATTTATTGCGATCGACAAGAAACGCTTTGATCGGCTGAGCGACGCGGATCAGGCGGTTGTGGATGAAGTGCTGACAGCAATCTACCAGCAGTTCGACGTCGATAACCGCACGGAAAACGAGAACGCATTGGCGGCGCTTGAGAGCGTCGGTATTGAATTCGTCGATCTCGATCCTGGTCAGCTCGAGAGCTGGCGCGCGGCCGTGGCGACCGCCAACGAAACGCTCGCCGACGAGGATGTGGTGTCCCGTGACATTTTTGACCGCGTCCACGCTTTGTTGGCCGAGTATCGATCGGCCGACAGTGTATCGAGCGCCGACTGACGACTGCTGCGATGCTGGAACGGCTGGCCCGCTGGGGCAAAGCGGCTGAAGACGCCGTTCTTGTGCTGCTCCTTGGTGCGATGATCGCGCTCGCATGCGCACAGATCGTCATGCGCAACTTCCTGGACTCCGGCTTGATTTGGGGTGACGAGGCGTTGCGGCTGATGGTGTTGTGGCTTGCACTCGCCGGCGCGATTGCCGCCAGTCGCGCGAACAAGCATATTGCCATCGACGTCTTGTCGCGGTTCTTGCCGCCGCTCGGACAACGCGTCTCACGTATCGTCACCAACACGTTTACGGCCGCTGTCTGCGCTTTTGTCGCATGGCATGCAGGACAATTTGTTCTGCAGGCTTATCAGTATGAAGACGAGCTCCTCGGCGGGCTTCCAGCGTGGTGGTTTCAAGTCATCATGCCGATCGCCTTTGCGCTGATGAGTTGGCGGTACGCTGTGTTCGTCGTTGTCGATGTGTTCAAGCCAACGCGCGCCATAGACCCGAGCCCGTCATGATTCTCTTTGGTCTCCTGTTGTTGGCACTGGCGTTGTTCGGCGCACCGCTGTTCGCGTTGATCGCGGCGAGCGCGATGTTCTCGTATTACCGGGAGGACATTGAGCTGTCGGCGCTGGCGATTGAGTTTTTCTCGATCGCTGAAATGCCGGTGTTGTTGGCGATTCCCTTGTTCACCTTCGCCGGGTATTTGTTGAGCGCGAGTCAGGCGCCGGGTCGGCTGGTTCGATTGACCGACGCGCTGCTCGGCTGGATGCCGGGTGGACTTGCGATCGTGTCGCTGGCGGCGTGCGCGTTTTTCACCGCGTTTACCGGGGCATCCGGCGTCACTATTATTGCGCTCGGCGCGATTCTGTATCCGGCGTTGAAACAGTCGGGCTACGAGCCGAAGTTCAATCTGGGATTGGTCACCTCCGCTGGGAGCCTCGGTCTCCTGTTCGCGCCATCATTGCCGTTGATTCTGTACGGCATCGTGGCGGGTGTCTCCATCGACACGTTGTTCCGCGCCGGTGTGCTGCCGGGAATGCTGATGTTGGTCATGCTCGCCGGTTGGTGTCTGTGGGTAAATCGTGGTCAACGCAAGACGTTGAAGAAGTTCTCCTGGCGCACCGTTGGCGAGGCATTGTGGGAGAGCAAGTGGGAGCTGCCGCTGCCGATCGTGGTGCTGGGCGGCATTTACTCGGGTTATTTCGCCGTATCTGAAGCTGCGGCGGTCACCGCTTTGTACGCGTTGATCGTTGAGGTGGTGATTCTCAGAGAGATTGCGTTCCGACAATTGCCAGAATTGATGCGTGAATCGATGCTGCTGGTCGGCGGCATTCTTGTGATTCTCGGCATGTCGCTCGCGTCAACCAACATCATGATCGACACCGGCGTGCCGCAGCAGCTGCTGGCATGGGTAAGCGGTTTCGTCGACACCCAGGTGTCGTTCCTGCTGTTGCTCCTTGTGTTTCTTTTAATCCTCGGTGCGATTCTGGACATCTTTTCGGCATTGGTACTCGTCGTACCGCTGATTTTGCCAGTGGCGGCACAGTATCAGGTCGATCCGATCCATCTCGGTATGGTGTTTCTTGCCGCGATGCAGCTCGGGTATCTGACGCCACCGGTTGGATTGAACCTTTTCATTGCCAGTTATCGATTTGAGCGACCGATCACCGAGGTCTACAGCGCGACGTTCCCGTTTCTTGTGATACTGCTGATCTCTGTGGTTATCATCACCTTCTGGCCGCAACTGTCGCTGCTGCTCGTTTGATCCGATCGGCGCGTTTCTTTTCCGGTACCCTCTAACTCTAAATCCTCCTGCCACGAAGTCTGTTATGTCTACAAAACCGAATGTGTTCTTCCGCCTGTTGGGCGGAATCTGGTCCGTATTCAACGGCGTCAGAAAAGTGCTCCACTTTATTCTCCTGTTCGCATTGTTCGCGATCATTGTCCGAGTGATGTCTCCGCCCGACCTCACTTTGCCGACTAAAGCCGCGTTGGTCGTGGCGCCCCAGGGTGTGCTGACCGAGCAGTTGTCCGGCACGCCGTTTGATCGAGCCTTGGCCGATGCGACCGGTGATCCGATTGTCGAAACTCTGGTGCGCGATTTGGTTGATGCAATTGAATACGCTGCCGACGACGACGCGATTGAGCTCATGTACCTTCGCGCTGACGTTTTGGCGGGTGGCGATTTGACGAAACTGCGAACGGTTGTCGGCGCGATTGATCGGTTCCGCGCGAGTGGGAAAAAAGTGATCGCGTATGGCGGTTACTTCTCACAGAGTGGCTACTACCTCGCGGCGCATGCTGACGAAGTCATTCTCGATCCGAGTGGTATCGTCATTGCCGATGGTTTCGCAAGCTATCGGAATTACTATGCTGAGGCGATCGAGAAGCTGTCCGTCACATGGAACATCTTCAAAGTCGGTACGCATAAGAGTTTTATCGAACCGTATACGCGTTCGGACATGTCTGATTATGATCGCGAGCAACGCACGCGTTTGATCGGTGCTATCTGGACGAGCTTCAAAGACGATATCGAGGCGCGCCGTGAGCTCGAGCCCGGGACATTGCAACGCATCACGGACAACATCGCGGAGACACTTCGTGCGGTGAATGGTGACTTCGGTGAGTTCGCTTTGCAGAACGGGATGGTGGATGAGCTGGCAACGGCCAGCGATGTGCGGCAGCGTTTGATCGGACTCGTTGGTCCGGACGAAGATGATGAGGGCACGTTTGCGCAGGTCGGGTTCCAGACCTATGTGAATACCAAGCGCGCGCTCGACACAACCATCGAGCCTGACGATGCGGTTGCAATTGTTGTTGCGTCCGGCAGCATTATCGACGGCAGCGCACCGCCAGGACAGATCGGCGGCGATTCAACGGCGAAACTCTTGCGCCAGGCGCGTCTCGACGATGACGTTAAGGCGGTGGTCTTGCGAGTCGATTCTGGTGGCGGCAGTGCGTTTGCGTCCGAGGTAATTTCAACCGAGATCCGTAATCTCCAGGCGGCCGGTAAACCGATTATCGCGTCGATGGGCGGTGTCGCCGCATCGGGGGGCTACTGGATTTCGATGGCGGCTGATCATGTGGTCGCTCAGGAGAACACGATCACCGGCTCGATCGGCATCTTCGGCATGTTCCCGACTTTCGAGAACTCGTTGGCCCGTCTCGGCGTTTATACGGATGGTGTCGGAACGACAGAAATCGCGGGTGCGTTGCGTGCGGATAAGGCGCTAACACCGCAGATCAAAGATGTTCTGCAACAGAACATTGAACACGGTTACCGCGATTTTGTCGGTGGCGTAGCCAAGTATCGAGGTATGGAATTCGACGCCGTTGATCGCGTGGCTCAGGGGCAGGTCTGGATGGGTCCGACTGCGTTGAGTCATGGATTGGTCGACTCTATCGGTACGTTGGATGATGCCGTCGCACTCGCGGCTGAATCTGCCGGCTTGGAGACCGATGCGTTTAGCGTCCGCTATGTAGAGCCGCAATTGTCAGAGGAAGAGCAGTTACTGATGAGTCTGCTCGACGGTAGCGCACGACTAGGAATCAACGTTGCGCCTCTGATGCGACGCGGCGAAGGACTCGGACAGCTCGAGCGAACGTTGGAGGATGCGTATCAGGAATTCGCGCGTTTCAACGACCCGATGCATCGTTACGCCGACTGTTTCTGCAAGCTCGAATTCTGATCGAATCGGCTGGGCGGCTCTGACTAAGCCGCCCAGTCGAGAATGACTTTGCCGGATTTCCCGCTGTCCATCACTCGGAATGCCTCCGCGTAATCGGACAACATAAACCGATGCGTGATGATTGGTGACAAATCGAGTCCGCTCTGCAGCATGCTGGTCATCTTGTACCAGGTCTCAAACATCTCGCGTCCGTAGATGCCTTTCAGTATCAGTCCTTTGAAGATGATCTGATTCCAGTCCACCGCGGTGTCGTCCGGCGGTATGCCGAGCAAGGCGACCTTGCCGCCATGGTGCATGACCCGAAGCAGCTCGCGCAGTGCTGAGCCGTTTCCTGACATTTCGAGACCAACGTCAAACCCTTCTGTCATGCCCAAAGATGACATTGCATCGTCGAGGGAACGATCGCCGACATTGACTGTGAGCGTCGCGCCCATCGCCTTCGCGAGAGACAGTCGGTAGTCGTTGACGTCGGTGATGACGATATGCCGTGCGCCGGCAAATTTTGCGATGGCGACAGCCATGATCCCGATCGGTCCAGCGCCGGTGATCAAAACGTCTTCTCCAACGAGATCGAACGACAACGCGGTATGCGTCGCGTTGCCAAACGGATCAAGAATGGCTGCCATCTCGTCACTCACGTCATCGGGCAGTTTGAACACATTGCTCGCGGGGACTGCGATGTACTCGGCAAACGCGCCGGGACGATTGACGCCAATACCGACGGTGTTGATGCACAGGTGGCGGCGTCCTGCTCGACAGTTTCGGCAGACACCGCAAGTAATGTGGCCTTCGGCCGAAACCCGGTCCCCGGTTGCCAGGCCGTAAACCTCGCTGCCGAGCTCGACGATCTCCCCGGAGAACTCGTGTCCAACAGCCATCGGAACGGGAATGGTTGCTTTGGCCCAGTCGTCCCAGCGATAAATATGAATGTCAGTGCCGCAGATGGCGGTGCGTCGCACGCGGATCAGTACGTCGTTCGGACCGATTGAGGGCTCCGGGATATCTTCGAGCCAAATCCCCGGTTCCGCATGTTTCTTGGTCAGCGCTTTCATGCCGCGTCTTTTCCGATGACGCCGAACTGTCTACCCACCTTTTCGAAGGCTGCGATCGCTCGGTCAAGCTCTTCGATCGTGTGTCCGGCAGACATCTGGGTTCGAATCCGTGCTTCGCCTCGCGGTACCACCGGAAAGGCAAATCCAACGACGTAGACTCCCTCATCGAGCAATGCATTCGCCATATCAGTGGCGAGTTTGGCATCACCCAGCATGACCGGAATGATGGGATGCGACCCAGGCTTCAGGTCAAAGCCGAGCGCTGCCATTTTGGTTCGGAAGTACTCGGTATTGCGCCATAGTCGTTCCTGTAATCCGCGATCTTGCTGTAGCAGGTCGAGGACCGCGATCGATGCGGCAGCAATAGTCGGTGCGAGCGTGTTGGAGAACAAGTATGGGCGCGAGCGCTGTCGCAGCCAGCCGATGATCTCCTTGCGTCCACTGGTGTAACCACCGGAGGCGCCTCCCAATGCCTTGCCCAGCGTACCGGTGATGATGTCGATTTCGCCGACCAGTCCGTGGTGTTCGTGAGTGCCGCGCCCGGACTCACCGAGGAACCCGGTGGCATGACAGTCGTCCATGAACGTCAATGCGTTGTGGGCTCTGGCCAGTTCAACAATCTCCGGGAGATTGGCAATGGTGCCGTCCATCGAAAACACGCCGTCGGTTGCGATCAGACGCATGCGTGCGTCGCTGGCTTCCGTCAGTTTCGCTTTGAGATCGTCCATGTCGTTGTGTGCGTAGCGATACCGCTGCGCCTTGGACAGGCGTATACCGTCGATGATCGATGCGTGGTTCAGCGCGTCGCTGATGACGGCATCTTCATTGGTGAGGATCGTCTCAAACAAGCCGCCATTTGCGTCGAAACATGACGGGTAGAGAATGGTGTCTTCAGTGCCGAGGAATTCGCTGATCCGGCGCTCGAGTTCGGTATGGATTGTCTGCGTGCCGCAAATGAACCGCACGCTGGCCATGCCGAACCCTTGTGTATCGAGCGCGGAATGTGCCGCGGCCACCACGTCCGGGTGGTTTGCCAGACCGAGGTAGTTGTTGGCGCAAAGATTGATGACCGGATGGTTGAGGCCATCGACGTCGATCGTACCTTGCTGCGGCCCGGCAATCGGTCGCTCGGTCTTGAACAGCCCCTGCTGACGCAGTGCTTCTGTGTCGGTGGCGAGTTGCTTGAGGAAGCGCTCGGTCACGGTATCATCTCCTTGCTGCCAGAGCTTCGATCGGTTCGTCGCGGATTATATCTCAGGAAACTATTCATGGCCGACACGTTGCGCATCGACAAGTGGCTTTTTTTCACCCGGTTTTTCAAGACACGAGCGCAGGCCAGCTCCGCCGTCAGCGGCGGGCATGTGACGCGAGCCGGGGAACGTGCCAAGCCGGCACAGCCTGTGCGGGTGGGCGACGAGTTGGCCATTACGCGCGGTCGGTACACCTGGCACGTCACCGTTCTGGCCATCCCGCCGCGTCGTGGACCGGCCACCGAGGCGCGAGCCTGTTATGTCGAGTCGGACGCTAGTCGTGAAGCCCGTGAAAACCTGGCCGTGGCGCTGCGCAGCGACCGGATGGGGATGCCGAGAACAGAGGGTCGTCCGGACAAGCATACGCGCCGGCGGCTGCGCGAATGGAAAGATGGCCATGACGCCTGAGCGGTTAAGCGAGCTATAATCTGACCTTGCCTCGTCCGAGGCGTCTCGCGTTACAGGTGTTGACTATGGTGACCGCTGGCCAACCGACAAACCCGATCGCCAAAATGGCGGCCGATCGTTTCGTTCCTGACTACACGGCGTCGGATGCCACTCGAGGTCTGTCGACCGCGTATCTCGCTGATGAACAGACTCAAGTGGAGGCTTTGCTCAAGATTGCAGCCGAGTCGGACAGCCAACGTGACAACATCCACAAAACCGCAGTCGGTCTGGTCGAACACGTGCGCAGGCAGAACGAAGATCGCAGCGGTATTGAGGCGTTCCTGCAGAAGTACGACCTGTCCAGCCAGGAAGGCATCATGCTGATGTGTGTTGCGGAAGCGTTGCTGCGCATTCCCGACAGCGATACCGCCGATGCGTTGATCGCTGACAAGATCACTGCGGCCGATTGGTCACGGCATCTGGGTTCCAGCGAGTCCATGTTCGTGAATGCTGGCACCTGGGGTCTGATGCTGACGGGCAAGATGTTGACCCTCGATGAGATGCATCAAAAAAATCCGCGGGAGTTGTTCAAGCGGATGGTCAGCCGTGCTGGAGAGCCTGTGGTACGCAGTGCCATGCGTCAGGCGATGAAAGTCATGGGGCATCAGTTTGTCATGGGGCGCGATATCGGCAGCGCCTTGAAGCGCGCTGACAAGGGTAGCAATCGCGACTATCGCTACAGCTTCGACATGCTGGGTGAGGCGGCACTGACGCGCGCAGATGCGCAGCGCTACTTTGATGCCTACCTGTCTGCGATCGATGCGATCGGCGCTGCACCCAGTGGCGAGAATATCTTTGACTCGCACAGCATCAGCGTGAAGTTGTCTGCGTTGCACCCACGCTATGAGTTTTCGCGGCGCCAGCAAGCGATGGAGGAGTTGGCACCCCTGTTGCTCGCACTGACGCAGCGAGCGCGTGATGTCGGTATCGGTTTGACCATGGACGCGGAGGAAGCGGACCGGCTTGAGTTATCACTCGATATTTTTGCCGCGGTGTTCAGCGATGCATCGCTGAACGACTACGAGGGACTCGGATTGGCGGTCCAGGCCTACCAGAAGCGGGGCCTCGACGTCGTGCGCTGGTTGATTACTCTGGGGCGCCAAATCGGTCGACGGATCCCTGTGCGACTGGTCAAGGGTGCATACTGGGATACGGAGATTAAGCATGCGCAGGAGCTGGGTTTGCCCGGTTACCCTGTGTTTACGCGGAAGATGAATACCGATGTGAGTTATCTCGCGTGTGCGCGTCTGATGCTCGGTGCTTCGGATGCGATTTATCCGCAGTTCGCGACCCACAATGCGCACACATTGGCGTATGTGATGCACCATGCCGGGGGCGGTACTGACTTCGAGTTTCAGCGGTTGCATGGGATGGGCGAGTCGCTTTACGCGCCTGTCATTGATCCTGAGCGTTACGATCGGCGATGCCGCGTTTATGCGCCGGTTGGCAGCCATGAAGACCTGTTGCCGTACCTCGTGCGACGCCTGCTTGAAAATGGCGCTAACACGAGCTTCGTCAATCAGATTGTCGACCCGGACGAGTCGATTGACGAAATCGTTGCGGACCCGATTGAAGCCGTTCAACAGCTCGATCAAATTCCGCATGAGAAAATTCCTCTACCGGCAGCTCTGTTCGGCGGCCATCGTGAGAACTCTGCGGGTGTGAATCTCCCGGACCGGCAGGTTGGTCAATCGCTGTATGCAGAAATGGCAAAGCTGGCAAGTCGTCAGTACGACGTGAAACCTGTCATCGATGGCAATCCAGTGGCAGGCAATAAAGTTGTCAGCACCAGCCCATTTGATGCATCAGATGTCGTCGGCGAGGTGGCATTCGCTGATGCCGACATTGCATTGTCAGCGGTGTCTGCGGCGTGCGCCGGGTACGACGCTTGGGAGTCCACGCCGGCCGTACAACGCGCTGCGATTTTGGAGTCTGCCGCGGACTTGTTCGAGACACATCTGGCAGAGTTTTGTGCGTTATGTATTCGCGAGGCAGGCAAGACGTTGCCGGATGCGATTGCCGAGGTTCGCGAGGCCGTGGACTTCCTGCGTTACTACGCCGCTGAGGCGCGGCGTTTGTTCGCCGAACCGACCGTGCTGCCAGGGCCCACTGGCGAACACAACGTGCATGGCCTGCGCGGGCGCGGTGTGTTTGTTTGTGTCAGTCCCTGGAATTTCCCGCTCGCTATTTTTACAGGGCAGGTTGTTGCCGCGCTTGCGGCCGGCAACACCGTCATTGCCAAACCCGCGGAGCAGACCAGTGTGGTGGCGTTCCGTGCTTGCGAGTTGTTGTGGCGTGCGGGCGTTCCAGCTACTGCATTGCAGTTTTTGCCAGGCGACGGTGGCACAGCGGCGGCGCCCGCGATTCGTGACCCCAGGGTTGCCGGAGTAGCGTTCACAGGTAGTACCGAGACCGCCATGATCATCAACCAAACACTGGCCGCACGCGATGGATCGATCGGTGTGCTGATCGCTGAGACAGGTGGTCAAAACGCGATGATCGTCGATTCGAGTGCGCTCCCGGAACAGGTCGTCCAGGACGCGGTCATGAGTGGCTTCAACTCAGCGGGGCAACGCTGCAGCGCACTTCGCGTCCTTTGTGTGCAGCGTGATATCGCGCCGCGTGTTATTGAGTTGCTAAAAGGTGCGATGGATGAATTGAATATCGGCGATCCTGCCGATCTCAAAACGGATGTCGGTCCGGTCATCGACGACGCCGCGCGTGCCATTCTGGAACGTCATGTCGAACGCATGGGCGCCCGGCAGCGGATTTTGCATCAATGTGAGTTGCCGAATGAAACCGACGCCGGCGTTTTTTTTCCACCCACGCTGGTTGAGATCGATAGTCTCGGTGTATTGAAGCGAGAGGTTTTTGGTCCGATCGTGCATGTCTACGCGTTCGACGGACCAGACCTCAGTAAATTGATCGAAGAGATCAACTCGACGGGGTATGGCCTGACGTTTGGTGTCCACACACGCATTGATGGTCGAGCAGCGGAGCTCTCCCGCTTGATCCGAGCCGGCAATGTGTACGTCAACCGCAACATGGTGGGTGCCGTCGTGGGCGTACAGCCATTCGGTGGTCGTGGCCTATCGGGTACAGGCCCGAAAGCCGGTGGCCCGAACTATCTCGCGAGATTCGCGAGTGAATACGCGATCAGCACCAACACTGCTGCGGTTGGCGGGAATGCAAGCTTGTTGAGTCTCGACTAGAGCGTCGTCGCGACGAGTTCCTCAGAAATCCAGGAACCCACCGGTGGCCTGCAGCGGAGCCTGCGACTTACCGTCGGATATCCAGACCGCAAGCGCCCGCGTTTCGGCATCGACGCTTGCGATCGGTAACTCGGTGGTTGCTGCAAAGCCGCCGTCGCCAGCTTTCAATGGAATTGTCTTGATCCCGAGCACCACGAAATCGTGTTGCAGATTTCGGCCACGGTTCTCACCTGCGGCGACGTCCGAACTCAATGACATTCCCAATAGCGCCAGGTGTGCGAGCGGGATCGTCGAGTCCGTTTCACCGTTCCAGCGCACGTCCACAGTTCTGGCATTGATTTCGGCTTCCAGCACCCCGTGTCCATCCGAGCTCCGGTCCGGACGCGGCTCGGATCGCCGCCAGTTACGCCATTCTTTACCGTCGCGGAAAAAACCTGGCGTGTACACGACGCGTACGCCACCTTCTGCCGCATAGGTGCGTTGTCTGGCCGAATAAGCGCGAGCGCCGAAACGATCACGCCAGCCGAGGTCGTCCCAGTAATCCACATGGAACGCCACGGGGACGAAGTCTTCCCAAAGACCTGCGTCGCGTTTCAACTTTGACAGGTACCGGTCTGCCGGCGGACAGCTGCTACATCCTTCGGACGTGTATAGCTCAACCAGCGAAACCGGCTTATCTCCACTGGAGAACTGCAGGCTTTGCGCTTGCGCGAGCGCAGGCAGGTTGGCCAGCACGGCTAGCATCAGGCCGATGAGAACAGAACGCTTCATATTACTGATTCCACAATGAACCTGATCCAGTAGACCGGGTCGCGTCCGATTTCGTTACAGCGACTGGTTGTTGCGCATTTGAGCGTGTTTGCTGGCGTCGGGACGATCAGAGAACGCGCCTGCGCCGGCCGTACGGCGCTCACGTTCGTTCATAGAATATATCTAGACGCATGCGACCCCTGATGAACGATGCACAGACGGGTGCGGGCATGAATGCAATGCAACCTGAGCAAGCGTTCGTCAGTACGGTCCTAACGTGGAAACGGTGTACTTCGGCAAACGTACCGATCGATGTTGCGCGAGCGTCAGACATCTCATGTCCACAACGATTTGTCTATGCTTATTCGATGGAAATGACCGTAGTCGATGCGCCGCGATCGATAGCAGGTCGTGTCGCGGCACTCTGGTCTTTGCGTGGTAATCCACAAGGGGAGTACAGCGGGCTGCCCAAGCCTTTCGTTGAGCTTGTTGTCAGCCTGCAGGGTCATCACTTTTGGCATACCGGTGAACAAGGCTCGTCTCTGGAATTTGAATACGGTTGGCTGATGCCGATCCAAAATGGGCCGCGATTCGCGACCACGATCGGCAGCCTGCACCTCATCGGTGCCCGCATGCCTGTCGACACAGCGTGCGCGCTATTCGGTCCCGGTATACACGATCATGGATCACTTCCCGTCCCACTGGACTGTCTCATTGGCCATGAGGCGGCACTTCTGCGCGAGCAACTGATCGAACAACAGTATACGTTGGCACAACTTCGTGTGTTGGCGTCCTGGTTGTCCGGTCGCCTGTCAGATCCGGTTAGTCGAGTGCTGCCAGCAGCGATTGCGCCGATCGGCTGGCGCGCGGATCGTTTGGCCGGTGCGATGGGGTTGTCGATGCGTGGTCTTCGACGACACTTTCGTCAGCGATTTGGAATCGGTCCAAAGTTTTGGCTGCAGCTCAACCGCTTCGATCGGGTCCTTTCCGCGAATATGCGACGCGATTCACTGGCTGCGCTGGCCGCCGACTTTGGTTTTTCAGATCAGTCTCATCTGACAACCGAGTTCAGGCGCTTCGCCGGGCGCCCGCCTTCCGAGTATCTGAAAACGCGTGCGTCGCACGCGGCGCCCGACGCGGCGCCGCATTTTGTTCCGGATGAAGATTAGTGCCGTTTTTTACAAGACGACACTACGGACATCGTGGGACGATGACCGGGAACAATAAGCATAGGGGACTTTGAAAATGAAACCATGGGTCAGGAAAGTGATGGGAATCGTTGCGGGCGTTTTCGCTGGCGGTCTGACGATTGCGCTGGTGGAGTCGTTGGGGCATGCAGTGACCGACGGTCAGACACTGTTTATCGTCGCCGCTGTTGGTCTTGGGCTCGCCGCGTTCATCGGCGGACTTGTGAGCCGGAAACTCTCCGGTCATGGTTTCACCGTATGGGTCATTGCCGGTGCGCTGGGTTGCCTGTCGCTGATCAACGTCTTTTCGTTCACGCATCCAGTATGGTTCGTGCCGGTCGCCTTTGCGCTGCTGGCAGCAGGTGCTGCGGTCTCCCTCTGGATCGGTAAGACACAGGAAGCAATCGTATGACAGACGCATCGCTGTTCAAGAAACTGACGGATCTCTTTCGGCCGTACGAGAAAGATATGCAGATAAAGACCGACACGGGTGACAAATACTATGTCGAGGAGGCTTTATCGGGCGACAAGTTGCAGATGTTTGCCTCGGTCCAGATCAAGAAAAACTACATCAGTGTTCACCTAATGCCGGTGTATTGTCAGCCGGAACTGCTGGATGATATCTCGGACGAGCTGAGAAAACGCATGCAGGGCAAGTCATGCTTTAACTTCACCAAGGACGAGCAAGTTCCTTGGGCAGAGTTTAAGGCGCTGATAAAGGCGTCGCGTAAAGCGCTGTAGTAGTGCTGAGACGGCAGCGTCGGGTCCATCGCAGGCCACAGCGACCGACGCTGCGCGCAGTCACGCTTCAGTGCGTGATGACGCCATTCGCATTTTTCGGAAAGTCATAACCCACGACGGATGAGGCGACATACGGAAGCTCGTCCCAGGTGGCGAGTTCCACGCCGACCGTCAACATGCCAGCGGTCGGCATATTCGTCACCAGGCCATCGCTCAAGCGCTCAGCTAGCTCCGAGATTCCCGGGTTGTGGCCGATTAAGAGTACGTGGTGAAACTGAGTATCCAGGTCAGCGATCACTTTCAGCATCGTAGCCGGGCTTGCGTGGTATAGGGATTTTTCCACCTGAATAAATTCGATCGGGAAGCCAAGCGCGCGGGCGACGTGACGGGCTGTGTGTCGAGTGCGTTTCGCGGAGCTTGTGACGAGGACCGACGGGCGGATACCACGCTCGCGTAACCGCCTGCCCATTTCGGGCGCATCCCGCTCTCCGCGCTCGTTCAGTGGTCGGTCATGGTCAGAGAGATCTGGGTTGTCCCAACTCGATTTGGCGTGACGTAGCAAAGTTAGCGTTTTGACGCGCGGCATCTCAGTACATCATGCCTGTTTGAAGGCGTGCTTCGTCGCTCATCATCATGTGATTCCATGGTGGATCGAAGACCAGTTCGACTCGCACTTCGTTCACCGTCGGTACGATGGCCACTTTCTGCCGTACATCTTCGATCAGGATATCGCCCATACCGCAGCCCGGTGCGGTCAATGTCATGTCAACTTCGACGCGTCGGTCTTCATCCACCTTTTCAGCTTCGACTCGATAGATCAGGCCAAGCTCGACAATATCCACCGGAATCTCCGGGTCATAGCACGTCTTCAGCTGCTGCCAGATGATTTGCTCGAAGTCCTCGTCGCTGATGTTGCTCGGCACTTCAGGCGGTTTGACCGGTTCTTTCCCGAGTGCATCCGCATCCTTGCCATCGACTCGGAAAAGGCTGCCGTCAACATAGACCGTGAAATTTCCGCCCAGTCCCTGTGTGATGTAACCATTCGTGCCTTTGCGCAGTGTCACCTGCATGCCGGCGGGTATGATCACTGCCGCGACTTCGCGTTGTAGGGTGAAAGGCTCACTGTCGTTCGAGTACATCAACTACTCCGTAGAAATCTCTTCATCGCGGCCGTCGAGTGCCGCTGCCATTGCGTGCCATGCCAATGATGCGCATTTTACCCGGGAAGGGTGCTGTCTGACTTCTTTCAGCGCCGCAATAGGTAAATTCGCGAGGTCCTCTGGCAATGCCTCATCGGCGGGTGAGTTCAGCATTTGCCGAATACTGTGGGTCAAACTACTCGCTTCGGGACACGTCACGCCCGATAGCAATTCGGCCAGCATCGATGCAGAGGCGACACAGATCGCACAAGCCACCGCTTGAAACGAAACATCGACCACCTGATCGTTTTCAAACGTAATGTACAGATCGAGCTTGTCGCCACATAGCGGGTTGTTCCCCGGCACATGTATGGTCGCGTCATCCACCCGACGAAAGTGTCTTGGCGACTTCGCGTGCTCGAGCACCTGTTCGCGGTAAAGCGCTGCGCTCGTCACTGAAACAGCTGCCGGACGGTGGCGAGGGCATCGATCAGCGCATCGATATCCTCGCGCTGGTTGTAAAATGCCAGCGAGGCGCGAGCAGTACCCGGCACTTCAAGTAGCGTCATGATCGGCATCGCACAGTGATGGCCGGTCCGCACCGCGACGCCTTTTTGGTCGACGATGGTGCCGAGATCGTGCGGATGGACACCCTCCATCAGGAACGATGCGACGGATGCCTTGTTGGGCGCTGTGCCAATCAGTTGGATGTCGGGCTGTGCTGACAATTCGGATGTCAGATAGTCCAGCAGGATCGCCTCATATCGTTGGATGTTGTGCATGCCAATCGACTCAAGGTAGTCAATCGCGGCAGCGAGACCGATTGCGCCGGCGATATACGGGGTGCCTGCCTCGAACTTGTACGGGAGTTCGTTGTAGGTTGTCCCGTCGAAGCTCACCGTTTCGATCATGTCGCCGCCGCCTTGCCAGGGCGGCATCGCATTCAGCACGGACTCGCGCCCCCAAAGCACGCCGATGCCGGTTGGCCCGGTCATTTTGTGTGCTGAGAAAGCGAAAAAGTCTGCGCCCAGCGCCTGCATGTCCATAGCCGCATGCGGTGCATGTTGCGCGCCATCGACAAGCACCGTGATGCCGCGTTCTTTTGCCGCGGGGATTACCTGGTCGAGTGGCAAGATTGTGCCCAATGCGTTCGACACCGACGCAATCGCAAGCAGCCGAGTACGCGCTGTGAAACATTCGATGACGCGCTCTGCGAGTACATCGCCGTTGGGCTCCACCGGCGCGACCACGAGCTTGATGCCGAGACGCTGCTCCAGCATTTGCCAAGGCACGATGTTGGCGTGATGTTCAAGATGCGTGATGACGACTTCATCGCCGCGCTCGAGGTTGGCGTAGCCCCAGGCGTTGGCCACGAGATTGATCGCTTCGGTCGTGCCCCGGGTGAAGATGATCTCTTTCACGGAGGCTGCGTTCATGAACTGCCTGACGCGCTCGCGTGCGTGCTCGTATGCATCCGTTGCGCGATGACTCAGCGTGTGCACACCGCGATGAACGTTCGCATGATCGTGCGACTCGTAATGGCGCATGGCATCGATCACCGCCTGGGATCGCTGCGAGGATGCGGCGCTATCCAAGAAAGCGAGTGGTTGCCCATTGACGGTTTGATCTAACGCGGGAAAGTCAGCGCGATACTGACGCATCGCGGCTTCAAGCTCTGCGTCGGATAACCCCGCTATGACCGGCGTTGCGTTCATGCGATCAGCTCCAATGCGGTGAAGTTGGGGATTTCTGCAGCGATGGCTGTGTCTGCGAGCCGACGCACGACGGGGTCGGCAAGCTCGGCAGTCAACTCGCGGCAAAATGCGTAGGTCAGCAGTTGCGTCGCTGTCGCCTCGTCGATACCGCGTGCGCGCAGGTAGAAGAGCGATTGCGGATCCAGTTGTCCGACGGTGGCTCCATGGGCGCATTTGACATCGTCCGCATAAATCTCGAGCTCGGGTTTGGTGTCGATCTCCGCATGATCCGATAGCAGCAGGTTGGCGTTGGACTGCACGGAATCGGTGCCGTCAGCGCCTTCGTACACCAGCACTTTCCCGTTGAACACGCAGCGCGATCGATCTCTCAGGATGCCGCGGTAACTCTCGCGACTCACGGTGTCACGCGACGCGTGGTCGACCTGCGTGTGATTGTCGATATGTTGTTTGTTGTTGCTGAGGTAGATGCCGTCGAGGTAGGCCGCCGCATCGACGTCGTTCAGGCGCAGATTCAGTTCGTTGCGCACCAGTAGGCCACCGGTATCGAGTGTCAGCGTGCGGCAAGTCGCGCCTTTTGCGATGTCGGCATCGATGCGTGTGAACGCGAGCGTCTCTGCACCGCAGGCTTGCAAGCGCGCGTGCGATAACTTCGCACGGGCCGCGAGATCGATGGTCGTGATCAAGCTCAGCATGCCCGATGTAACGTCACCATCGACTAAATGATCGGTGATGGACGCATCCGCGCCTTCAGCGATCTGCAGATGAACACGTGTCTGCGCGATTGACTGCTCAGCTAGGGGTACGTGCACGCAATGCAGTGTTTGCTCCGGCTTACCTTCCACCGAAATCTGATAGCGACCCTGCGTTGCAATCGTGTTCAACCACACCAATGCATCGGCAGGATCATCAAGGCTGCCGATAGACGGCGCCACATCGATCGATTGAATCGCGAAACCGTCGGGCACGCGACTCAAATCTTCACGAAACTCTCCGCCGATAAACGCAGCGTAGTGTTCGATCTCGTTCGATTTGCACCAGCGTGTCAATGCAGCTTCCGCGTTGTCACTGGAGGGTCGTTCGGTCTGCAGCGCGCGTGCCGCGTATTCGGAAAATGCATCGCTGCGGGTGTATCGCCAGCGCTCCACGCGCCGTGCCGGAAAACCGAGCTTAGCGAGCGCATCGATGGCGTCCTTTACGCTTTTGCTGTCTATGACAGCGCGTTGTTCGACAGACTTCAGGATCTGACTGACACTCATGCAGCCGCTTCCTCCAGCACCCAATCGTAACCACGCGCCTCCAGCTCCAGCGCCAGCGACTTGTCGCCTGAGCGGATGATTTTTCCGCCAGCGAGCACATGCACGAAATCAGGTTCGATATAGTCCAGCAACCGCTGATAGTGCGTGACCATCAGGAACGACCGACTCGGATCTCGCAGCGCATTGACGCCTTCGGCGACAATTTTCAGCGCATCGATATCAAGACCCGAATCCGTTTCGTCAAGGACACAGAGCGAGGGTTCCAGAACGGACATCTGGAAGACCTCGTTCCGTTTTTTCTCACCGCCGGAAAATCCTTCGTTGACGCCGCGATTCAAGAATCCCGGGTCCATTTGCATCGATTGCATTTTCTCGCGCGCGAGTTTCATGAACTCAACAGCGCTGAGTTCGGCTTCGCCGCGGGCCTCACGAACAGCATTCAAAGCCGCGCGGAGGAGGTAGGTGTTGTTCACGCCAGGAATCTCGACAGGATACTGAAACGCGAGGAATACCCCGGCGCGCGCACGCTCCTCCGGCTCAAGCTCCAGAAGATCGTTGCCCTGAAAGCTGACACTGCCGTCCGTCACCGTGTAGTCGTCGCGACCAGCAAGCACATTCGCGAGCGTACTTTTGCCTGAGCCGTTCGGACCCATGATCGCGTGTACTTCACCCGCGTTTATCGTGAGATCCAGTCCTTTCAGAATTTCTGTGCCTGCGACACTGGCGCGGAGTGATTGAATATTGAGCATTGTAATTTCCTTTTAACCGACAGCGCCTTCGAGACTGACGTTCAGTAGTGCTTGTGCCTCAACCGCGAATTCCATCGGCAATTCCCGGAACACGTCTTTGCAGAAGCCGTTCACGATCAGGTTGACTGCGTCCTCTTCGCCGATGCCGCGCTGACGGCAATAAAACAGTTGGTCCTCGCCAATCCGCGATGTCGTTGCTTCGTGCTCCACGGTGGTGCTGGCATTACGCACTTCCATGTACGGGAACGTATGCGCGCCACACTCGGAGCCGATCAGCAACGAGTCGCACTGCGTATAGTTGCGTGCGCCACTCGCCTGCGGCATCACTTTCACAAGGCCACGATAGGACTGCTGTGCGCGTCCCGCGGAGATGCCCTTGGAGACGATCGTGCTGCTGGTGTTCTTGCCGATGTGAATCATTTTGGTGCCGGTGTCGGCCTGTTGCCGATTGTTTGTCACGGCAACGGAGTAAAACTCACCGGTGCTGTCATCACCGCGAAGGATGCAGCTCGGATACTTCCACGTGATGGCTGATCCGGTCTCAACTTGGGTCCAGGAAATTTTCGACCGTGCTTCGCGACAGTCGCCTCGCTTGGTGACGAAATTGTAGATGCCACCGCGACCTTCTTCGTCGCCGGGATACCAGTTTTGCACGGTCGAATACTTGATTTCTGCATCTTCCAGCGCCACCAGCTCCACGACAGCGGCATGCAACTGGTTCTCGTCGCGCATCGGTGCGGTACAGCCTTCCAGGTAGCTGACGTGACTACCGCGATCGGCAACGATCAATGTGCGTTCGAACTGCCCGGTGTTCATTTCGTTAATTCGAAAGTAGGTCGACAGCTCCATGGGGCAACGCACGCCAGGTGGGATGTAGACGAACGAACCATCGCTGAAAACGGCGGAGTTCAATGCCGCAAAATAGTTGTCCGAGCGGGGAACAACGCTGCCGAGATATTTTTGCACCAGTTCCGGATACTCACGAACAGCTTCCGAGAACGAACAAAAAATGACGCCGGCCTCCGCGAGTTTGTCGCGGAAGGTCGTCGTGACCGAAACCGAGTCGAACACCGCGTCAACAGCAACGCCGGCGAGACGCGCGCGCTCGTGCAGCGGAATGCCCAGCTTGTCGTAGGTCTCGAGCAACTTCGGGTCGACTTCATCGAGACTCTTCGGACGATCATCGTCCGATTTGGGTGCTGAAAAATAGGAAATCGCCTGGTAGTCGATCGGTGGGTAGTCGACATGCGCCCACTCCGGCTCTGTCATTCCTTTCCAGATCTCAAAGGCCTGCAGGCGCCACGCGAGCATGTATTCCGGTTCTTGCTTGCGTGCCGATATCGCTCGAATCACGTCCTCGTTCAACCCCGGGGGCAATGTATCCGAATCGATATCGGTGACGAACCCATGTTGGTACTTCTTACCAACGAACTCGCGCGCATCGACGCTGTCAGTACTCATCGCAGTGTGTCCTTATGAAGAATCTGATCGATCGGCAACAATGGCATTTCATTTGGCAACGAACGTTCGCCTTTCAAGTCGGTCAATGAAATATGAGAAAGTGCCCGCCGAATGCTCGTGTTGATTTGTTGCCACTGGGAGCCCACGCCACAAACCGGCTCAAGCTCACAAGCGTGTCCGTCTGTGGCGCATTCAGTGATCGCCACAGGACCCTCGATCGCGTCGATGATCTCTGCAGCACTGATGTCATCAGCGGATCTCGCCAACGAGTAACCGCCGGTGGCTCCGCGGCGCGCACTCACGAGTCCAGCGTGGGCCATCGCTTTCAAAAGCTTGCTGACCGTTGCGACTCCAAGTCCGGTTTGACCGGCGATTTCGCTGGCTGCAATCGGCCGGTTTTCGTCGTCCGAAAGATGGGCGAGGACGACCGTGCCATAGTCCGTCATTTTGCTGATTTTAAACATCGCGAGGGTTGCCGGAACTCTAAAGCGTACTATTTTAGTCCTGTTTAAATGAGCGCGGCAAGCGATGGGTGTGTTGTTATAATGCGAACCAAGAACAGGCGCAGCTCCGCAGGAATGGCGGTGGCAATTCGAGACCTGTCTCCAAAAAGCAACAGGTCCATCACAGGGTGTGGTGGTCCCGGGGACGTTTATGCTGTCTGACAACGTGGTTGAGATTGAGGATCTGTACTACTCGCGCGGTCCCAGAGAGATCTTTAGTGGTTTGAATCTGGCGATTCGTCGGGGCGAGGTCACCGCGATCATGGGTCCCAGTGGTACCGGCAAAACCACTCTGCTCCGGCTGATTACCGGGCAGTTGGTTCCGGATCGCGGCCGGATCCGTGTTGACGGCGAGTGGCTTGACCAGCTGCGCCGAGCCGGCTTGTATTCTCTACGTCGGCGCATCGGCATGTTGTTTCAGAACGGGGCTTTGCTGACCGACTTCAACGTCTTCGAGAACGTCGCGTTTCCGCTGCGCGAACACTTCGATCTCCCCGATCGCCTGATCCGGCACATCGTGCTGACCAAATTGCACGCGGTGGGGCTGCGCGGTGCGGCTTACATGGATCCGGGTGAGCTGTCCGGCGGGATGGCGCGTCGCGTAGCGCTTGCTCGAGCGATGGCGACCGATCCGAAGATTTTGATTTACGACGAACCCTTCGTCGGGCTGGACCCCATCTCGATGGGTGTCATTGTTCGGTTGGTGCGACGTATGAATGATGCGTTGGGCATTTCATCGATTGTGGTGAGCCACGACGTGCAGGAACTGAGCTCAGTCGCTGATTCCAGTTATCTGATTTCCGAGGGCAAGGTGGCGGCCAGCGGCAGCCCGGATGAACTGCATAACGCGCAATCCGAGCTGGTGCGGCAGTTCATGCATGGCATGGCCGACGGTCCGGTGCCATTCCACTTCCCGGCTGAGGATTATACGGCGCAGTTGTTCGATGACGGACGCGTGCCAAAGGATCGAACCGATGATTCGTGATCTTGCAGAGACCTTTGGCGGTTTCGTACGCACGTTCGGTGCGTCGCAGTTGTTTTTCGCGCGTTTGTTGGCCGAATCGCCGCGCGTGCTGTTGCGCCCGTCGCTGGTCTCCAAACAGGTTTATAACGCCGGTGCGTTGTCGCTGGTGTTGATTATGGTGTGCGGGTTTTTCGTCGGCGCAGTCATCGGTCTACAGTCCTATTCCAACCTCGCTCGCTTTGGCGCTGAGGACCAGGTGGGACCTTTCTCGGCGCTGGCGTTGATGAAAGAGCTAGGCCCGGTGATCACTGCGCTGTTGTTCGCCGGCCGCGCCGGAACGGCGCTGGCCTCCGAGATCGGCCTGATGCGCGTAACGGATCAGCTTTCGGCGATGGAGATGATGGCGATCGACCCCGTGGTTCGTGTCGCTGTGCCGCGGTTTCTCGGCGGTGCGTTCTCACTGCCCTTGCTCGTAGCGATTTTTACGAGCGTTGGCATTCTCGGTGCATACGTCGTGGGCGTGCCGTTGATGGGCCTCGACTCGGGCGCATTCTGGTCTGAGATGAAACAGGGCGTCGCACAGGCAGACGTCTGGGAAGGCATCATCAAGAGCATTGTCTTTGGAATCGCGACGAGCCTGATCGCGGTTTGGGAAGGGTATAACTGCCAGCCCACTGCTGAGGGTGTTGGCCGTGCCACCACACGCACGGTTGTCATATCGGCCGTCGTGGTTTTGATTTTTGATTTCATGATCACTGCGATCGCAATTACTTGAGGAAGTCGTCATGCAGCAAACCAAATCCGTAGAGATTGGCACCGGAGCATTCGTATTGCTCGGTTTCGCAGCGCTGTTTTTTCTGACAACGCAAACCTCCAACCTGCAGAGCTTCGATGATGGTTACTATGACGTCACGGCGCACTTCGACAATATCGGTGGATTGAAAGTCCGCTCTCCGGTCAGTATGGCGGGTGTGCGCATTGGTCGTGTGCAGTCGATCGAGTTCGATCGAGAGCGCTTCGATGCCGTGGTCGTTCTGCGAATCGATGCGCGTTACGACCAGATTCCAGATGACAGCGATGCCAGCATCCTGACAGCGGGCCTGCTCGGCTCGCAATATGTCGGCTTGCAACCAGGCGGGTCGGACCTATATCTAGAGTCGGGCAGTGAGCTTGAATTTACCCAGTCCGCCATCGTGCTTGAGAACCTGATCGGTCGGTTTTTGGTGAACGCTGGCGGCAGCGACTAGTCGTAACGAGTGGCGACCGGAGACCTGAGGACAAAATCATGACGAAACAGACGAACCGCTTCCTTACCCTTTGGATCAGTGCACTTGCGGCGCTAGGCCTCAGCGTGTCCGGATTTGCCCAGGATGATGTGACACCAATGGATGTGGTCAACGGTGCCATTGAAGACATCAAGACCGGTCTTGCTGAGAATCGACAGACTTACCTGGATGATGAGTCCGCATTGATAGAGTGGGTCGATAGCCTGCTCGCGCCCAGGTTCGATCGCAACTACGCAGGACGATTAGTCCTGGCACGGCACTGGCGAGGTGCCAGCAACGAGCAGAAACGTCGGTTTATTCGTGGCTTTTACAACGCAATGTTGAGCCGTTATGCGACCGGTATTCTTGAGTTTCAGGAAGATCGTTTGAAGATCTTGCCGCAACGTGGCGAATCGAAAGAGAACCGCGCGACGATCTCGACCGAGGTGACGCTGGACGACGGTAGCGCCGTCGTCGTCGAGTATCGGATGGTCAAACGCGGCGACGCGGGTTGGCAGGTTTTTGATGTGTCGATTGATGGCATCAGCTATATCCGTAATTTCCGTGCGGAGATTGATTCGGAGATCAAAAAGACGAGTCTGGATGCGGTGATTGAGCGTCTGGAATCCGAAGCAAAGTTGGTTGACGAGACCGCGTGATGCGACCGTCCATCGCGCCCGGTACGGAAGAGGGTAGTTTCGCGATAAAGGGCGATATCACGTTCGCGACCGTTGGTTCTCTGCTCGACAAAGGCACAGCGCAGTTCGAGCCGCACAGCCATATTGTCGTCGATTTGTCAGGCGTTACGGATGCCGATAGCGCCGGTCTCGCGCTGTTGATTGAGTGGGTCACGTGGGCGAACCACAGCGTTCGCGAAATGGTCTACGAAAACGTACCGGAACGGCTTCTGAACATCGCAGCGATTAGCGAGGTCGAAGGCTTACTTGGCGCTGGCGAACGCTGGAGCGGGTTTCTCTAGTCGCTATAGATCGTCGTCGAAGCTGTCGAGATCATCATCGAAGTCGTCGTCAAGGTCGAAATCGTCTTCAGGTTGTGGCGGCTGGCCATCGTAGATCACGAAATTACGATTCTGTAGGTACGCTTCACGCACAAAAATGTATGGGTCGTTCGACGCGGCGATTTGACTGTCGAGTGCGAGCAAACTTGCTCTACCCTGAATGATTTGCAAGACGAACGACTTGTCGCGTGTGCCGGTGTCCTGGATCAGATTTCGACCGTGGAGCAGCTGGTTCGGGATTAAACCGACGCCGCCCCGCAAAGTGCTTGGACCCCAGAACGGCAGCACCACGTACGGCCCACTGGGCACGCCCCATACCGCCATGGTCTGGCCGAAGTCTTCACTGTGCTTATCCAGTCCAGCGGCAGTCGCAGGGTCAAAAATCCCGGCAACACCAACAGTCGAATTCAGAACAAACCGCCCGGCATCAGAGAGGGCGTCGACCGGTTTACCCTGCAATAGGTTGTTGACCATTGTGATCGGCGTTGCGAGGTTAGCGAATACATTGGATACCCCGCGTTCGACGAGATCCGGTGTCACAAACCTGTAGCCTTTGGCGAGTTGTTTGAGGAGCACTCGGTCCAAACCGTCATTGAATCCGTAAATCGACCGGTTAAGGGGCTCCCAGGGATCGCCCTTTGAGATTTTCTCACCTTGCGTGGCGCATGCCGATAACGCGAATAACAACACTGCCGCGATAACGCTGCGTGGGGCTAGTTTCCGTTCCATGGGAGGTTATGCCTTTTGTTCGTGCCGATGAGGTTGACCGACGATGGGTTACGAACGACTGGGGTCACGGCGGACTTCGAGTCGCTGCTCTTCTGAAAGGTATTCGCTGACGAAATCGGCGCGCGCCAAAAAGCGGGCCCGTTGAATTTCGGAGACGCCCGCCAGACGTGACGCCCTGCGTAAGAGAATCACCGCCTGAACGAGGTTGCCGGTCATGATGTTGTATTCGGCCATGTAGTAGTGCGCTTCCGCGATTTCACCCGCATCGATCGCCGCGCGTGCGATGAGCCGAACCTGTTCGGGCGTCGGTGGCACCGTGTTCAGGAGATCGAGCAGCAAATCGTGTGCCGCCTGCGCGCGCCCTGAGTCGAGCAGCACGGTCGCGTGACGGATGGTCAGTGGCACGTTGCGCGGGAACAGGCGCTGCGCCCGCTCTAGTGTCTCCAGGGCCGCGGGTAAGTCGTCCGCGGCGACCAGCGCCTGCGCAAGACCAATATGGTAGGGGATGACTTCTTGCTGGTCCTCGATGAGCGCCGTAAAAATGTCGCGCGCCTTTTCCGGCTTATCGTCCGCTAGCGCAACCAGCGCTCGGCCATATTCACTAGCATCGCTGTCGTCCTTGAAATAGGCGAGTGCGTGAACGGGAGACTCGCTGAACAACGCATGGGTCCTTGCCTTCATCAGGCCATAGCTGACGCTCTCGTCGCGCTCGCCGCTCGGGACAATCAACCGTGCGCGGGATTTCGCCTCGGCCGTGCGCGAGCTTGAGACCGGGTGTGTCCTGAGATATTCGAACTGATTCAGACTTTGGTTCAACGAGCTGTTCGTGCGTCGTCCCATGCGGGCAAAGAAATCCGCCATGGCGTCTGCGTCGAACCCGGCTGCGGCCAGTGTCGCGATGCCGATGCGATCCGCCTCGTATTCATAGCCGCGGGTGAAGTTAATCTGATTTTGAATGCTGATGGCCTGCGTGGTCGCAAGCGCACCCTCCAGCGCTTCGCCACCCGCACCTGTGGCAGCACCGAGTGCGATCGCGCCGAGCAGCGCGGCCATGGTCAGGATGCTGGCGCGAGAATTGTCGTGGATCGTTCTCGCGATATGTCGCTGTGTCACGTGCGCGATTTCGTGTGCCAGGACACTGGCGAGCTCGTCTTCGCCGCGCGTGAGCTGGATCAGGCCGGTATGCACACCGATATATCCACCGGGGAGGGCGAAAGCGTTGACGGAAGGGTCGGCGATAACAAAAAACTCGAAGCTGTAGTCACCGTTGTTCGCATGACCGACGAGCTCGTTGCCGATCGCATTGATGTATTCCGTGAGTTCCGGGTCGTCCACGACTAGCTCTTGCTGGTAGAACATCCGCATCATCTGCCGACCGATACGCGCCTCTTCAGTCCGCGGCAGCAGAGCGTCGGCCGGGCTGCCGATATTCGGCAACTCAAAGTCCTGGGCTTTGGCGGCGGGCGCGGCGGAGCCTGCAATCACCACAAGTGCGGTTGTCGCAACGACCATGAGCAGTGTACGTAGGGCTCCCATCGGGTGTTCAGACCACCAATATCGTCAGGTGTTCCCGGCCTCCCACTTAACCTTTGGCCAACGCCTTGGCGGCTTCCAGCACGGCTTCCGCGTGGCCCGCGACTTTCACCTTACGCCATTCTTCCCGCAGTTTGCCATCGGCATCGATCAAAAAGGTTGAGCGTTCGATACCCATGACTTTTTTCCCGTACATGTTCTTCTCCTTGATGACGTCGAAGTAGCGGCATAAGGCCTCGTCACCATCGGAGATCAGCTCGAATGGCATATCGAATTTTGCCTTGAACTTTTCGTGCGACGTCAACGAATCCCGCGACACACCGAAGATCACGGTGTTGGCGCGTTTGAAGCGTGCATGTAGGGCGGTGAAGTCCTTGCTCTCGTTGGTGCAGCCCGGTGTGTTGTCTTTCGGGTAGAAATAGATCACCACCTGTTTGCCACGCAAGGCCTTCATATGCACCTCTGTGTCACTGGTGGCGGGCGCCTTGAAGTCTTTGACGACGCGGTTCAGAGAGGGGCCTGGCATAAGTCGCTCCTATACTTTTATGGGTTCCAAAATTCCGTCGATGTTCATGTGATCGCAAAATTGCATGAATTCCTCGCGCAGCGCAGCGATCGATATGTCTGCCGGGACATGCACCGTGGCCTGGACACTGAACATCGGTGCGCCCGTGTGTGCTGCCGGGTAGCTGCGGGTGTTGAGCTCGCCGATGTCGACCTTGCGCGAGCTGAAAAAGCCGGACAGGTTGTACACGATGCCTTCCTGGTCCAGACATACGATGTCCACCGCATACGGGATCAGCGGTGCGGCATCCGATCTCTTCGACGTTTTGCGCAACGTGATCGTAAGGTCCGAGCTTTCGCCGAACTGTGTCAAAGCGGATTCCAGCTTGCCGATCGTGTGCCAATGACCCGACACCAGGAGCAGCATCGCGAATTCGCTGCCAAGGTTGACCATGCGGCTTTCCAGAATGCTGCCCTCGTTCTTGAGAACCACTTGGGACAAGTCGTGGACTACGCCGGTGCGGTCAGCGCCGACGGCCGAAATTACAATCAGTTGTGACATAAAACCAGCGCAGCCGGGCTGCGGTCGAACCTGGGAAACCCTTGATTGTACGCGTTATCCCGCTTGCCGCGAAGCGATACGTGCGATTACACTCCCGCCTTGTTTTTTCGGAGTCGCGCATGTTCTCTGGCAGTCTGGTTGCGTTGATTACGCCATTCAAGGATGGCGGAGAGGTCGACTACGCGACACTGAAGCGCTTGATCGACTGGCACGCGAGTGCGGGCACGGACGGATTGGTCATCGGCGGCACCACCGGGGAGTCCGCGACTCTGACGCGAGACGAGCATGCCGAGCTGGTTCGCCGCAGCGTCGAGATGATTGCGGGCCGTATGCAGGTCATCGCGGGCACCGGCTCCAACTCGACGGCTCAGTCAGTCGATCTATCGCGGGCGACGGACATCGACGGCATTGATGGGTTCCTGCTCGTGGTTCCTTATTACAACAAGCCTCCGCAACGGGGTTTGGTGGCGCATTTCACGGCGGTCGCAGATGCCGTCAGTAAACCGATCATGCTCTATAATGTGCCGGGCCGGACGGTCGGCGATCTGCTGCCGGAAACCGTTGCGACGCTTGCGGAGCACCCGCGCATCGTGGCGATCAAGGACGCGACCGGTGACCTCGATCGTCTCGCAGCGCAGCAGGCGGCGTGTCCCGAGGGCTTCACCTACCTCTCTGGCGACGATTTCACGAGTTGTGAATTCATGCTCCGTGGCGGACACGGGGTCGTGTCTGTCACAGGTAATGTTGCGCCGGGATTGATGAGTGAGTTGTGCAAGCTCGCGCTGGCGAGCAAGAAGAAAAAAGCGAAGCTCGTTGATGCGCGCCTCGCGGCATTGAACGAAGCGATGTTCGTCGAGTCGAACCCGATACCGGTCAAATGGGCACTGAGCCGATTAGGCTACGGGGACGGATCGATCCGGTCGCCGCTTGTGCCATTGGATGCAGAGCACCACGACGCAGTGGTCACTGCTATGAAGAACGCGGATTTGATATGAAGAAATTGGTGATCGTGGTTTTGGCAGCAAGCGCTGCCGGCTGCGCAGGGGTCACAGAGTGCGAGACTCGAACGGATTACCAGGGCGTTGAGCAAACGCCGCCGATTCGAATACCCGATGCGATGGAAGACTTGCCATCCGAGGTGCGCCTCGAAATTCCAACGGCAGCGACGCCACCCGATGTCAGCGGTGAGTGTCTCGAGAAGCCGCCAAGGTATGCAACGGGCGAATAGCGCTGTAGCATTCGCTGCCCGCTGCAAAATCCCAGATTCGGAGAGGTGGCTGAGTGGTTTAAGATGCTCGCCTGGACTAATCGGCAGGACTGCCGATTTGGACGCACGACTCGCAGAGTCGGGTGCCCGCAGGGCGAGGCACAGGACGTGCCGAGTCAACGCGAGTGTACGGTGATACCGTACCGGGGGTTCGAGCCGAGCCCGGCGCAGCCGGCGCGAGACCGAGGAGACGCGTAGCGTCGACTCAATCCCCCCAGAACGCTGGTTGAACGTTTGGGGTGAGAATAGAATTTCGGAGAGGTGGCTGAGTGGTTTAAGGTGCTCGCCTGGAAAGCGAGTGTACGGTGATACCGTACCGGGGGTTCGAATCCCCCCCTCTCCGCCACACTACAAAAGCCCCGATTGGGGCTTTTTCGTGTGCCAGAGGGGGATGAGGATTTGAACCCTTGTTCGACTAATCGGCCTTAGCCGATTAGCGAGGCGCCCCGCGAGGGGCAACTCAATCCCCCCCTCTCCGCCACACCACAAAAGCCCCGTTTGGGGCTTTTTTTGTTTGCTACCGCTTCGCTCGATGTGGCACGTCTGCGCGAAGCTGTACTATTGCGCTACGCTGCAATAAGAAACTCCGGATCCCGCCATGAATCGCCTAGCTGCAACTCTCATCATGAGCTTGTGTTCCGCTCATGCCTTTGCCGCATCCACCCACGCTGATCTCGTCGAACTTTTTGAAGACTGGCGTAAGTTCGAAAGCCCTCCGTTGCTGGACGGGGCGCCGGACTACACGGCCGAACAATTCGAGCGACGCGAGCCCGCATATCGCGAGCTTCGAGAACGTCTGGACAGCATGGAGATCGACGCATGGCCCGTCGAAGCACAAGTCGACTGGCATCTGGTTCGCGCCGAAATGAACGGCTACGAGTTCAATCGTCGAGTTCTGCAACCGTGGGCGCGTGATCCGGCTTACTACAACACGATCTGGACCTACCGCAGCGACGTACCGGCGCACGAGGGGCCGACGCATCATGCTGTCGTCGAACTATGGCAATACGAGTTTCCCTTGTCGCAGGCGGACGCCGTGCGACTCGAGGCGGACCTGTCTGTCATTCCGCCGTTGTTCGAACAAGCCAAACGCAACCTGACTGGGAACGCACGCGACTTGTGGGTGACGGGCATTCGCGATGTGAAGTCGGATATCGTCGACCTCGATCGCATCCAGGGCAGTATCCAGCCAGGGGAGTTTCCAAAGTTGGAGCAAACGGTTGCTGCGGCGCGAGCTGCCGCGGTCGAGCTCGTGGCGTGGTTGGAGCAACAAGCGCCGAACAAAACCGGTCCGTCGGGAATCGGTAAGGACAACTACACCTGGTACCAACAAAACGTGCACCTCGTGCCGATGACCTGGGAGGATGAGGTTCGTTTACTTGAGCGTGAGCTGGACCGGGCGTGGTCGTCGTTGAAGCTCGAAGAGCAACGCAACCGCTCAGTACCGGAACTCAAACCCGCGACCAACGCGGCGGAGTATCAAGCGCGAGGTCTCGAGGCGGTTGAGCGGATCATGCGCTTTGTCGATGAGAAAAACATTGTGACCGTCACCGACTACATGCAGCCAGCTTTGTTGGCACACCTCGGCGTTTACATTCCGCAGGAGACGCGCAACTTTTTCTGGATCACCGCGCATCTGGATCCGGCACCGCTGTACACCCATTTCTACCATTGGTGGGAGCTCGCTCGGATGGAGATCGAACCGCACCCGAGCCCGATTCGACAGGGTGCCTTGCTGTACAACATTTTTGATAGCCGCAACGAGGGAACGGCGACCGGGGTAGAGGAAATGTTTATGCACGCGGGGCTGTACGAAGACAGTCCGCGTTCACGCGAGCTCGTGTGGATTCTGTTGGCGCAACGCGCCGCGCGCGGTCTCGGTTCGCTGTATGCTCATGCCAACGAGATGACCATGGAAGAGGCAGGGCGCGTCCACATGGACTGGACGCCTCGCGGCTGGATGAAGACCGAAGAGGAATTGCTGATTTTCGAGCAGCATCTGTATTTGCGCCAGCCGGGCTATGGCACCAGTTACGTGACCGGCAAGTATTTACTGGAACGGACATTGGCGGACTATATGAAAAAGCGGGAGTCGGACGGCGAGGACTTCGAGATCGCCGAATTCTTCGATGAGTTGAATCGTGTTGACAGCATTCCGATTTCGCTCGCGCGATGGGAGATGACCGGCGAGTTCGATTTTGAATCGGGTCGTGGTGCGCGGCCATCGCGTTGGTGATGATCCGATCGTTCTGGGTTTTGGGCGTTTAGAAACAAGGAGCAGATGATATGGAATCGATGGCTGGTGATCTTCGGGAAATGCGTCGCACGCCGCTGTTGGACCCCCACGTCGAAGCGTTACGTTCGGTCGGGACCGAGACTCACTTCGCCGAAGGCGAGATCGTCGTGCAAGCGGGGGAGCCTGCCGAGAAGTTCATCTATGTGCTCGAAGGGGAGATCGTCGTACTGCATCCCATCACCGGCGAGCGGCATCTGGAGGCCTCGCTCGGTCCGACACAGTTCGCCGGAGAAATCAGTTTGCTGGCTGGCACCGCGAACACCATGTCTCTAAGAGCCTGCGCCCCAACCCGTGCACTCGTGGTTCCGCGAACGGACCTGTTGGATTTGATGTCTCGAATTCCCGAGATGAGTGACATCATCATCACTGTGCTGGCGGCCCGCCGGCGTCGCCAGCTTGACGATTACGACAGCAATCTGACGCTGCTCGGCGCTGAGCAGGATCGACAGATTCGACAGGTCGAGGCATTCGCGACTCGCAATCGGTTGCCGTTCCGGCGGGTCGAGCTGGGTACGCCGGAAGCGGATGAGCTTGCCCAGGTTTGCAGTATCGAGAGCGGTAAACCCGCCGTGGTGTTCGGCAGCAACCAGGTGATCGAGTCACCCACGCCACGTCGCGTCGCACGCGTTCTGGGCTTGGATCTCTCGGTGGACTGCGGCGAGGTGGTTGACGTTCTCGTCGTCGGCGGTGGACCGTCCGGCGTCGCGGCTGGTGTGTACTGCGGTGCCGAAGGTCTCGGCGCCATCGTTGTGGAATCGCTCGCGGTCGGTGGACAAGCCGGTACCTCTTCGCGCATCGAGAACTACATGGGCTTTCCGACGGGCATCTCCGGTGCCGATCTCGTCTGGCGCGGTGAGGTGCAAGCGATGAAGTTCGGCACGCGCTTTCTCGTGCCGTGCCGGGTCGAATCGCTCGACAAGGATGGCGACGAGTTTGTCGCTGTGGTCGACGATGGCCGCAAGGTGCGTTCGAAGGCGGTGATCATCGCGACGGGTGTTCAATATCGACGTTTGCCGCTGGATCGACTCGAAGACTTCGAGGGCGCCGGCATCTACTATGCGGCAACTGAGTCGGAGGCGCGCTATTGCCGTGACAGCGAAGCGGTCGTGATCGGTGGTGGCAATTCAGCTGGTCAGGCGGCGATGTATCTCAGTCGCAGCGCAAAGCATGTGCATGTTTTGATTCGCGGCACCACGCTCGCAAGCTCGATGTCGGAGTACTTATCGAGTCGCCTGTTCGCCGACCCGAAGATCACTGTGCACTTCGAGAGTCAGGTGACGGAATTGAACGGTACGGACTCTCTGGAGTCGGTCACGTGGCACAACAAGGGCACTGATCAGTCGACGACGATTGACTGCACTTCGCTCTTCGTCATGGTGGGCGCCGCGCCGAATACTGCATGGCTGAGTGATCTTGCGAAGCTCGATGAGCGGGGCTTTGTGTTGACCGGTGAGTCGGCAGGCGCGCAAGACGCTTATGCTACGTCGTGTCCTGGCCTGTTTGCGGTGGGCGATGTCCGCGCCGCTTCGGTCAAGCGTGTTGCCTCATCGGTTGGTGAAGGGTCCGTTGTCGTCTCGCAGGTGTGGAACTACATCAACCAGGCGTAGGTCCTGTTATGGCAACAACCTCGGTCACGATTACCATGCATCTCGTTATCTGCCGAGAGCCGCTCGTATGTATTTCAGTCTTGTGAAGATCCGTCGACAGGGAGTGGTGATGTGAATCTGGAGATGTTGTCCTCCAATCTCTTAAACCCGGCGGTGTTGTTTTTCTTCCTCGGTATCTCGGCGGCGCTGGTGCGATCCGATCTCGAGATACCGCAATCGATTTCCAAGCTGCTGTCTCTCTATCTGTTGTTGGCGATCGGATTCAAGGGCGGCGTCGAGTTATCACACAGCGATCTCGGGGTGAGCGTGGGTTTAACGCTCCTCGCAGCGGTTGCAATGTCGGCGCTTGTGCCGGTCTACACGTTCTTTATGCTGCGACGGATCGTGCCTGTCCATGACGCGGCTGCGGTGGCCGCGACCTACGGTTCAATCAGTGCGGTGACGTTCATAACCGCGGTCGGATTTCTGCAGTCACTGGGAATCGATAGCAGCGGCTATCTCGTCGCCGCGATGGCTTTGATGGAATCGCCAGCGATTATTGTCGGGCTTGTGCTCTATCGTTTCTTTGCCAAAGACGGCGATGCGGAGAATGCGTATTTCTCCTGGGGTCGCGTGTTGCGTGAGGCCTGTTTCAACGGGTCAGTGTTTTTGATTTTGGGCAGCCTCATCATCGGCTTTGTCACTACCGATACACACTCCGAGAGCCTCGCGCCATTCACGAACGATTTGTTCAAAGGCATCCTGACGCTGTTCTTGCTCGACATGGGGTTGATTGCGGGTCGACGACTGGGTGCGTTGCGCGGCACTGGCGTCTCACTGCTCGCGTTCGCCATTCTGGTCCCGGTGTTGAATGCCGCGATTGGGGTGGGGCTCGCGGCAGCACTTGGCCTTGGTGTTGGTGATGCGTTGCTGTTTACCGTGTTGTGTGCGAGTGCCTCCTACATCGCGGTGCCGGCTGCGATGCGCTTGTCGATTCCAAAGGCGAATGCCAGCCTGTACGTGACGTTGTCACTGGCTGTGACCTTTCCGTTTAACATCGTCGTCGGGCTGCCGTTGTACCTCGGCGTCATTCAATGGGTGCAAACATGAGACCAGTCAAACGTGTCGAGATCATTATTGACTCACTCGATATCAATGCCGTGCTTGAGGATCTTGAGAGTCTCGGCATCTCGTCGTACTCGATCATTCGCAACGTCATTGGCGCCGGTGACCGCGGCGCGCGCACCGCTGATCTGCTGAACGATTCGATGAACAACACGTACATTCTGATCGCCTGCGATGATGAACAGGCCAACAGTATCGTGGAGCAGATTCGACCCAAGCTGAAACACTTCGGCGGAATGTGTCTCGTCTCGGATGCACAGTGGGTGCGGCATTAGATATCAAGGCTGTAACCGCACGACAGTCAGTTTCGAACTTCGAACTTCTTGAAACGCCGCATCAAGCGTCCTTGATTGCCTAATTTTATTCGCTTGGATCGAACTCAAAGAACGGCTTGACCGATGTGAACGAGAGTCGATTCGCGCGACTTAAGCCGATCGAACTTCGATTGGGCGCGAGATAACCGTCAGGCGTGACCGTTTTTGTAGCGCACGCATTATCCCGATGTAGCGGCTACTTACATGCTGCTTCTCTCGATGAATCAATATGTTAAAAAGTCTTCGAAGATTTGAAGATGTGGTCCCAGAAGTCCAAGTACGCCACTTTTGTTGGACTTTTGACGTTGACACCCCCGGGGTGGGGTTTGTTAGCTTCTACGCCGCGACGCAGCGGAGGTAAGGGGCCGCTGCGATTTCAAAGCGATCGTTGGAAGCGATGACCGGCGTTCGACAGCAAGAAAAGTGACAACGAAACATGCTGACGACCGCTCGTGCGTTCTCTGTGATAGGGGCGCTTGCCCTTGGTTTGGTTTGGACTGATAGCTTCGCCCAAACTGCTATTCATACCCAATCCACCAATCCAGATGCGTTTTTCTGGAACCAGCCGGATGGCACCATCACAGGCGATGTTCATTCGAACGGCGGCATTGAAATTCTAGGTCGTCGCAACACTGTCGTTGGAAACGTCACCTACGTCACCAGTCTTGTCGATACGTACGCGGGAACGGCCGATGCGACGAGTTTTTCCATTCCGCCTGCAGCAGGAGCCACGCAAGCCTGGCCGCTGACGACCACGGTCGCCGACTTCGCGCCCGGCGGTCAGTACGCGATCGAGGCGGGGAACGAGTACTTTGACGTCAGCAGCAGCTGCGTCAACAACTGGGTCGCTGTCGATCTGAGAGGCGCATCGCCGCAACAAGGAACCTACTACGCGACCTGCCGAATGAAGGTCTACATGGACGCGACCACGGGCAAGTACACATTTGCGTCGACTGGTCGCATCCAGTTTGTTGCGGTAAACAACTCCAACTTCGAAGCTCACACCGGACTGACCGCAGCGATAGCCACCTCGCCTGGCAGCCAAGCAATCAGTTTGGACGGCCCCGGTACAATCATCGATGGGCGACTCATTGCTCCAAATGGTCGCGTTCGTATCGTTGGATCCTGGCACCAGCTAATGTGCGGCATCTACGGAGACCGCGTCTTGGTCTCTGCACGCAAGATTACGATCGACGCGAATTGCCCGTTGCTGAGCAATCAGGCGCCGGTCGCCAATGCGGATCTAGTGGAGGCGGTTACTGCAACGTCGATAGATATTGATGTTCTTGCTAACGACACCGATGCGGATGGCTCGATTGATGAGACGTCCGTCGCGGTGGTCAATAACGGCAATGGTACGACACAGGTGCTGCCGAGCGGACAGATCCGATTTACATCCGCCGCAGGTTTCGTCGGCACGACCATTTTCACTTATACCGTTGCAGACGATGAGGGCGCCGTCTCGAATGTTGCTGAGGTCCGCGTTGAAGTGGGTTCGCCAAACCAACCGCCGGTCGCATCGCCTGATCTATTGACCGTCACAGAAGACGGCGAGGCGACGATCAACGTCTTGGCCAATGACTTCGACGGCGAGAGTGCATTGGACCTCGAGAGCTTTCTGGTCGTTGATGCGCCAGATAATGGTCTTTTGTTCCTAGAAGAACCGATGGGAACGGTCCGATATGTGCCGGACGAGAACTTCTCTGGCACAGACCAATTTTTCTACACCATCGCGGATGACGAGGGACTCGCGAGCACACCGGTCGTAGTCGATATCACAGTCGCAGCCGTGAACGATGCGCCGGTCTTGAGTCCCGTCACAATTCCTGTTGTAGAGGACACGCCGATCACGTTTACGGTTCCGGTGACCGACCCTGACTCCACCAACTTCACCTACCAAATCGTTGGCGGGACACAGACGGGATCAATCAGCGGCGCGTGGGGTAGTTTGCAGTACACGCCAGCCGCAGATTTCGTGGGGATCGACACGTTTGATCTGACGGTCAATGACGGTTCGACCACCTCGGCACCCGCGACGGTGACGTTTGATATCGATGCACGCAACGACGTGCCAAGTGCAACCGTGGCGCCCGTCTCCGTAGCTGAAGATCAGTCCGTCACGATACCTGTGACCATCGTCGACCCGGATTCCAGTGCCTTTACACTCAGTGTCACGACTCAACCTCCGAATGGCGGTATCACTGTGTCAGGCGAGACATTGACGTACACGCCGATGGCGAACTTCTTCGGAACCGACACGTTTGTCTTTGTAGTCAACGACGGTATGGCGAGTTCCGATCCGGTGTCAGTGCCCGTGCAGGTCACACCCGTGAATGACCCGCCGATGGCGATGGATGGCATGTATGACGTCACGATCGGTCAGTCGACATCGATTGAGTTCATGGTGTCGGACATTGACTCATCAAGTCTGACCATCAACCTTGTGAGCGGGCCAAGCGAGGGCACGTTGTCGGGTAGCGGACTGAATCGCACCTACACACCGGATGCGACATTCCCGGGCTCAGACACGATTCGATTTACAGTGACTGATGGACAAGCGACGTCCGCTGAAGCGACGATCATGTTAAGCGGCAGCGCCGCGAATGGCTCGCCCACGATCACCTCAACGGAAGTGACGACGGTTGCCGGCGGTGCAACCTACACCTACGACGTAGACGCCACGGATCCGGACGGAGACACTCTGACGTACTCGCTCACCGATTCGCCGAGCGGCATGACAATCAATGCCACGACTGGGTTGATTGAGTGGGTCAACACCATGACCGGCACCTACATGGTCAGCGTGCGTGTCGAGGATCCACAAGGTGCGTTTGATGTTCAAGCTTTTCAGTTGGATGTCACAGCGAACGCGGCACCAGAATTCACTCAGTTGCCGCTGCTGCGCGCGCCGATAGGCCAGACCTACCGGTCACAACTGCGAGTGGTTGATGCAGATGGCGATTTGGTCACGGTTAGCTTGTCGCAAATCCCGACGGGCATGACGTTGACGGAACTGGCCACCAACCACTTTGAGCTCACTTGGATATCCACGGGTAGTGTCGGCGACACGATACCGGTATCGCTGGTCGCGACAGACGTGCAAGGGGCCTCAACTGGTGTCACAGTTGACCTGTTGATCACCGCTTCCGGTGATGGTGCCTCGACGTTGGGCACCGATTTCTGGTTGACCCACATCGCGAACTCCGAATATTCGTTCGGCATCGCTCGTGAGCCCGTTGTTTCCGATCTTCGCGTGCTGCAGTTGACGATTGCGGCGCCGGAAGGGGCGACGGGTAGCGCTGATATCGCGTCGTTGAACAACACGCCGAGTGCTGCGTTCTCTCAGAATTTCACGATTCCCGCAGGTCAGTCGGTGACCATCGATTTACCCGACGAGGCGGTGAACCAGGGTGAAGTGTCCGGTCGTGGTTCGACCGCCATTCACGTGACATCGGATTCTCCTGTCAGCGTGGTTGGGTACAACTGGCGACAGTACAGCTCCGACTCGTGGCTGGCCATTCCCACGCCATCGCTCGGAACCAGCTATCAACTGGCAGGCTATGAGCGAGTAGGTAGAGGCTACGAAATCGATTTCGGCGTTATCGCCGTTGAGTCCGGCACTACTGATTTCACGTATGTCGGGGAGGCAGGGTGGACTCCGAGAGACTCAGGCGATGAAAATCCACAAACCAGTGCAACCATGCCCGAACAAGGGTGGGTGGACCTCGAGTTCTTGATCTCGCAGTCGGGCGCGCAGCTCGATTCGACTCGGCCTGTTGCCGTAGTGTCAGGGTCACGGTGCGCGAACGTGCCGTTTGATTTCGGCACTTGCGATCACTTGATCGAACAAATGCTTCCCACGTTCGCGTTGGCTAGCGAATACGTTGCGGCTCCGATTGCGACACGACCACGTGGATCGCTCTATAGAGTGATCGCAACCGTGGACAACACATTAGTGACAATCAACGGTCAGCAGTACGCACCAATTGATGACGGCGAGGTCATCGATCAAGTGGTTACCGGCCCCGTTCATATCGTCGCCTCGCAGCCGGTCGTTGCACTTCAATACACGGTGGGTAGTCGGTTTGATGCAGATCTCCAGCCCGCGGAGCGTCAGGGTTTTGAGTACGGCGATCCGTTCATGGTGCAGCTGCCACCGGTTGACAACTTCCTCAGTGACTACGTGTTTACTGTGCTCGACGGTGACATTTACCCGCCCTTGGCACCGCCGCGTATCCAGTCGGGCATAACGGCACACTATCTTGGTGTGACGATTCGCATGACCGACGCTGCATCGTTGGTCCTCAACGGTACTCCGGTTGACACCAGTGCGTTTCTGCCGGTCGGTGACACGGGTTTCGTTGCCGGTACGATTGAAGTGGTGCCAGGTAGTTATCGCCTCTCGGCCAACGGCGCATTCGGACTTACTTCGTACGGCTTCGGTGAGGCAGAAAGCTACGGCCACAACGTGGGCCTTTCCTTCCCGACAGATCAGATGAACCTGACGGTGAGCGTCACACCGTCCGCTCAGTCGCATGAGGTGGGCGGTCAAGCTTGCATTGACATGACGATGACCGATAGCACTGGTGCGCGCGCGGCGCGAGCGCGCTACGACATCAGTGGCATTGGATCGACTGATACCAGTTTTGTTGGCTTTTCAAACGACGTCGGCCAGGCACAATACTGCTACAGCGAAAGCCTTGCGGGTCTCGATTCTTTGACGATTAGCGTCAACGGCGACCAGCAGACTGCGACTGTGGATTGGTTAGGCGCCTCTCCGGGGAACAACTTGCCGCCCGTGTTCACCTCGACACCGGTGTACGAGCTATATGAGCCGTCGTTGATATACAACGTTTCGGTCGTTGACCCAAACTCGGACAATGTGACTGTCGAAATCCTGAACGGGCCAGATGGCATGGCGTTCGACGCTATCGCGTCGCAGCTCACATGGACACCATCGATACCAGCCGATCGCGAACCGACCACACATCGGATCGAGCTGAGAGCGAGCGATCCTGGTGGTGCGAGTTCGACCCAAACTTGGTTGCTCACGGTGTACTACCCCATCGAGTCCGATCCGGTCGCAAGCGTAGATTCGGCATCCGATCGGGTAGGCGCGACAATCGAGGTGCGCGGGGGTAATCCCGATTTGCTGGACGCGAGAATTCTGAGTGCCCCTCCTGGAGGCGCGCAGCTGTTCTGGAGAGCGATCATGGAGATCGCAACCGAATCGGGCGCGTGGGAGTACTTGGTATTCCTTGACGGCGCGGATCGGCGCCAGACCTTTGCGGGTCGCAATCGCGCGTGCTACGCGCCTGGCGCTGCCATTGGAACGTTCCAGATGCAGCAAATCCGCGATATCTCCGTGAACGGGCTGCTCGGCAACGCCGTAGGTCCGGTCGTTGATACGAACGACGACGGTTTCGTCGACGCGGCCGACGACATCTATTCGCTGACCATCGGCACGCGAGAAATCACGTTGTATAACCTCACCACGTCGACGGCCGCATGGGTAGCTGACGCGCTTGCCATGAGCACAACGCATGCACCGGCCATCGCGAACTTGGATAACGACGCTGAGATGGAGTTGCTGGTCGCCGGTGTTCGTACCGGTGATCCGGGCACAGTACTCACCGCATTCGACACCGATGGCAGTGTGCTGTGGTCCAGCACCGAAGTATTGACGAACGATTTCCAAGGTCAAATGCCCGCACCGATTTTGGTTGACGACCTCACAGGCGATGGGACGCCCGAGATTGTTGTTGGACGACGCGTATTGAATAACGTCGGCCAGCTCTTATGGGCATTCGATGCAAACACCACGGGCGGCACATACGGACGGACCAACCTTGCTATTCCTGTGATTGCTGATCTTGACGCGGATGGTTCCAAAGAGATCGTGTTCAGCAACGAAGTACGACGAGCCGATGGCAGCCTGTACTGGGATTTGTCATCTCTTGGACTCACTGACGCACATGGCGTGTATGGCATTGGCGATCTTGATGGTGATGGCAGTGTTGATGTAGTCGGCGTGGTTGGCGAAGGTCGAGAGGAATCGGGGCTTGATCAGTCGGTGTACGCGTGGCGTGGCGACGGAACTTTGCTGTGGGGTCCAGTGGCGGTGCGGGCGCAGAGCGTACCGGTCGTTGCGGATGTCGATACGGACGGCGAACTCGAAATCTACCTCGTGGACAATCAGACCAGAATATCCGCAACCGGTGTGATCGAGCACCTGGGTTCAGGAAGCGACTTATCGTCCGATTCATTCCGATGACTGCCGATCGTCGATTTGAACCGCGATGGGTTGTACGAACGCTTGCGGTTTGGGTCGAGGGACGAGCTGTTGATCGAAGAGATCTTCGGAGGTGGCGCGTGGGGTCAGATCAACACAGATATCGGCTCGTTCTTTGATGAATTGAGTCAGAACATTGCAGTAGCGGACGTAGACCACGATGGTGGATTGGATATCGTGATCGCCGGTTCGTTTGCAACGGAAGTCTTCACATCAGCGAGCACGCCATGGAGCGGTTCGGCAGCGGGCCGCACTCAGCTCGTGGACTACTCGCAAACGGCGCTCGGCGTCGATGTCTTGGCTGCGCCGCTGACCGCGGATGCGCAGGCGGATCTGTGGGTCGGCAATATTACCGTGTCAGAGGTCGATGCGAATACGCTCGCCCTGACCGCGACCGTGACCAACCGCGGTAACGCACCTGTTACGCAAACGATGACGCTCGACTTCCTGCAAGGCGGAGTCGACGCCGGCGTGCTGCTTGGACAAGAGACGGTTCCGTCACTTGGAATCGGCGAGAGTGCGCAGGTAACAACCGTCGTCGCGCGTACCTCTGTTGACGGCGTCATAGGCGTCTCACTGGATCTACCGCCAGGTCTTACGCAATGCGTTACCGACAACGATGCCACCGAGAGTGTCTATTTTGAGTACGAGTTTTTTGACCTGGACACGCTTGCGCGACGCAGTCGTGATCAGGTTCTCGTCCGAGGTTTTCTGTCGCCCGCAAATCCGCAGTTCACAACAATCCCGGCGAGTGGAGACATTGTTGTTGACTCTCAGTACACAGCTCAAGCCGTAGCGACGTTGCCCTCACAAGGCGGCAATGGTAGCGGCGGTATTGGCGATGTTGTGTCGTATTCCATCGAACGCGCATCCAGTTTGCCCGATGCGGTGCCAATGCCATTGATTGATCAATACTCGGGCGCAATAACATGGACTCCCACACCTGGGGCTGAAGGCACGCACACGTTCCGCGTGATTGCGACGACGTTGCAAGGCCGATCTCGGAATGAGGCGTTCGTGCTGAACGTGTTACCGCGACCTAATGTTGATCCAGAAATTATTTCGACACCGACGCTGACAGTGGATGCTGGACAAGTTTATGTTTACAACGTGGTCGCCACCGACGCGGATGGAGACACGCTGACCTACGGTCTCGCCTCAGCACCCGTCGGCATGACAATTGACTCATTGACTGGCGTCTTGGAGTGGCCGACCAGCAGCGCGGATATCGGTACGGCCGCCGTTGAGATTGTGGTCACCGACGGTTTTGGTGGCCAGGTTCCCCAGAGCTTTGTCTTGACTGTCGCCGCCGGCAGCAACACACCACCTGACATCACCAGTACGCCAGCCGTCTCGGCACGCGTTGGTGTGGCTTACTCCTATCAGGTTGTCGCTACGGACCCAGAGAACGATCCGCTGACTTACTCGCTCACCGACGCGCCGATCGGTATGACCGTGGACAGCAATGGACTGCTGCAATGGACGCCGACAGACACGAGTGACGCTACCGTGTCGCTCCGTGTGACTGATTCGGCCAACGCATTCGTCGAGCAAACTTGGACCATCTCCGTTATCGATTCGTCACAGCCGTTTGACGCGAACTTGTACGTATCGCCGCAGACGGTGGACATTGGGGAAACCGTCAATGTCACGTTGTTGGTCGACAATGGTGTGGGTGAACTGACGTTCGCTGCCGATGTCGACGGTACGCCGTTCACCCTAGATGCACTCGGCAATGGCAGCTTCGTGCCCACCGTGGCCGGGCAGTTGACCGTGACCGCGTCTGTGACCGATGCCACGGGAACGCTGACGCGCAGCACTGGCGTTACCGTCATCGATCCGCAGAACCAGACCGATGCACCGGTGATCACGTTGACGGCCCCGGCAGACAACGCGGAGGTCACGGCGCCTACCGATGTGATCGGCAGTGTGTCAGATGACAACTTGGCGTCGTGGACACTGTTCCTGCTTGAAGCGGACCGTCCGATCTCCGAAGCGGTCATCCTGGCGACCGGAACGACGACATTCGCAGAGTCGGTGATCGATCAGATCGACCCAACCGTGTTGCTCAACGGGCAGTACCTCGTGACGCTCGAAGCGCAAGACTTGTCCGGCAACGTCCGCAGTGTGACGCAAGCAGTCCGTGTCACTGGCGATATGAAAGTCGGCAACTTCTCGATCACCTTCGAAGACTTGTCGTTGCCAGTGGCCGGTGTGCCCATCTCCGTTACACGGACGTACGACTCCCGCCAGCGCAACAAGTCACAGGACTTCGGATTCGGTTGGACGATCGACTATCAAAACGTCCGCGTCCAAGAGTCACGTCGTCTCGGATTTAGCTGGACGATTACCGAGGAGCGCAACGGGTTCCTAACGGAATCGTGTGTTCGCCCTAATGGTGATCCGACGGTGACCGTGACGTTGCCGGATGGCGAGGTTGAGACCTTCGTCGCGCGTGCGATTCCCGAGTGTCAGATTGGCGGGCAACCGTTCGTGAACATTGTCTTCGAGGCGCGCGATTTCACGAGCATGAGCTTGCGGCAAACGACGTACGGTTTGGTTCGAATCGCCAACAACAACCTGATTGATCCGGGCGACCCGACCGCGCCGGTTGATCCGCGTACCTACGAGCTGACGACCGATGAGGGTGTGGTTTACGCACTGGATCAAGACTTCGGAATCACGCGGATCGCTGATACGCACGGCAATACGCTGACCTACAGCGATACGGGTATCCTTCACTCCGGCGGATACGGCGTGACTTTCGTCCGTGACGGTCAAGGTCGGATCACACAGATCGATGTTCCCGACGGCACGAATCTGATCTACGACTACGACACCAACGGCGATCTGGTGCAGTTCACCGATCAAGTCAATCAGTCGACGACTTTCACGTACGAATTGAATCAACCGCACTACCTCGACGAGATATTGGACCCTCGCGGTATCCAAGCGGTGCGCAATGAGTACGATGCTGATGGTCGTCTGATTTCGTCGACCGATGCGGACGGCAACATCATCGGCTACACACACGATATTGCAGGTCGTCGCGAAGTGATTCGCGATCGTCGTGGATTCGACACCGAGTACATCTACGACGACGAAGGCAACGTGTTGTCGGAGACGATGTTCGGTACCGGTGGTGTGATCGTTGAACGAACGATCCGGACTTATGATTCGGATCAGAACGTGCTGACTGAGACGGACGGGGAAGGGGTCACGATGACCATGACCTACGACGACCGCGCCAACATGTTGACGGAGTCGAATGCGCTCGGCGAGACGACGACCTACACCTACGACTCGCGAAACCTGGTCCAGACGATTCTCGATGCTGAGAACTTTTTGATCGTCAATACGTACGATACCCGCAATACGAACCTGTTGACGACGACCAATGGTGAGTCTGAACTGACCGAGTTCGTTTGGGATTCGGGAATCGGCAGTTGCTCGACGGGCGCGTTGCGTCGCGTCGTCGATGCCGAGAACCATGTCCGTGAGACGCGTCCGTTCTGTGCCGGCCCATTTGCTGAGCTTCCGAGACAGGAGGTCGACCAAAATGGTGTGACCACGACGATCTTCTACGATCCAACGTCGGAATGGCGTAAGGATCGCGAAGAGGTCGTCTGGACCGATGGTTCGGGCGTGCAGCAGACGTTGGTGACGCGCTATGAATACGACGACAAGGGTCGTATGACTCGGATGACGTATCCAGACGGCACGTTCACGCGCACCGAGTACAACCTGATCGACAAGCCGGAGTTCACATACGACGAACTGGGTCGCGTTACGCGCATGGAATATGACGATCGCGGGAACCTTGAAAGAACCATCTACCCGGATCTGACGATCGAGGAGATGACCTACGACGCGAATGGGAACCTCGAAACCCAGACCGATCGTCAAGGTCGCGTCACGCGCATGGTCTACGACGCGGCGAACCGATTGATTGAGACGATTTACCCGGACGGCACGCCAGGGACGGATGCAGACAATCCGCGTACAACGACCGAGTATGATTTGGCCGGTCGAGTGACCGCGGCAGTCGATGAGAACGGTAATCGGACGGAGTTCGAATACGATGCGGTGGGTCGTCAGACGTTGGTGCGCGACGCGCTGAATCAGACGACGACCTACGAGTACGACGGCCGCGGATTGCGTACGGCAATGATCGACAACCTGAACCGTCGCACAGACTATGACTACGACGGTGCAGGGCGTTTGATCGAGACGATCATGCCGGCGGGTGTGACCGACTCGAGCGGTCAACGACTGCGGGGTCGGATGAGTTATGACGACATCGGCCGCAAGACTTCCGAGACCGATCCAGCAGGCGTGGAGACGACTTTTGGCTACGACCCTGTAGGCAACCTCACGCGTGTAACAGACGCGATGGGTGGCATAACGACCTACACGTACGACGAGTTGAACAACAAACGCACCCAGACCGACGCCGAGAACCACACGACGGAGTGGACTTACGACGAGCGTGGCCGTCCGATCTCTCGCACACTGCCTGATGGCATCCGCAACGAGATCATGGTCTACGATGATGCGGGCAACCTGACATTCCACACCGACTTCAACGGTGAGACGACCGAGTACCAATACGACAACATGAACCGTCGCGAGCGGATCCTCCACGATCCGTTGGACGGTCGCCCCGACCACACGATGAGCTACAACGATAGCGGTCTGGTCACGAGCGTCACCGACGAGCGGGGCACGACGAGCTATGTCTACGACGAGCGCAATCGTCTGATCCAGATGACCAATGCCGATGGGGCGGTCATCGACTATGGATATGATCCGGCAGGTAATCGGATTTCACTGAGCACAGTGAACCAGTCGATCACCTACGGCTATGATGATCTCAATCGTCTGGAGACGGTCGACGACGGCAATGGCGCAACCACCTACAGCTACGATGGGGTGGGTAACCGAGACCAGGTCGATCATGCTAATGGCACCCGTACGCGTTACACCTACGATGCGCTCAACCGTCTGACGCAACTGGTTAATGAAGGTCCCGTACCGACACGTGAGCTGATCTCTCAGCACGACTACACGCTGGGAGATGCGGGTAATCGATTGACGCTAGTGGAGACACTTCGCCAACCGGATGGATCAACGGCGTCTCGTGATACGACCTACAGCTATGACAACCTGTATCGTTTGACTTCGGAGTCGGTTGTTCCCGATACAGGCGGCGGCGTACGCACGTTCACCTACGATGCTGTGGGTAACCGTCTGACCGAGAGCTACTTTGGTCTCACGTTCGAGAACAAGACGTTCACGTACAACGAGAATGACTGGTTGCAGACGGAGACCATCAACGGTGTCACCACAACCTACACCTACGATGACAACGGCAATACGCTGACCAAGACAACAGCGGGCGCCCAAGTCGCGGCTTACACCTACGACTCGGACAACCGCATGGTGCAGGCCAACATCACCGATGGCGGTGTCACGACAGCGACGTTCTACGAGTACGACACCAACGGTATCCGTCAGCAGGAGACCACCGGCGGTATCGTCAGAAGCTACCTCGTCGACATGAATCGTGCGTATGCTCAGGTCATCGAAGAGTCCAACAACGTCGCTGGACTCACGCGGATGTATCTGCATGGGGATGATCTGCTTACGCAGAGCCGCGTCGCCAACGGTAACCCTGCGACATCGACGGTCGACACCTATCTGTACGATGGGCTGGGTAGTGTCAGAGCGCTGACCAGTAGCACCGGTTCAACCACCGACACCTACACCTACCAGGTGTTTGGCGAGCTCGAAGCTCAGAACGGCACGACAAGTAACAACTACCTGTACACCGGTGAACAGTTCGATCCGAACGTCGGGTTCTACTACCTAAGAGCGAGGTACTACAACCCAGCCATCGGCCGATTCCAGACCATGGACACCTACGCCGGACGCATGCACGAGCCGCAGACGCTGCATAAGTATCTGTACGTTCATGCTGATCCGGTCAATTTGATTGATCCAAGCGGCAACGTCAGCGTGGCGGAATTGAGCACAGTGAACTCGATTCGCAGCGTTCTCTTTAATACTCAACTCGCAGCTGGAAATTCATTTCTCGATCTTTCTCTAGATTCCGACAATGCATCCAAAAACTTTGGAACTAGCGTTCTCCTGAGTGTCATTCCGTTTCGCTTCGTGACCAAGTTGTTAAAGAGAAGGAACAAGGATCTCAAGATCCCGTGTGCGCGAAACAGCTTCGTCGAAGGTACGCTCATACACGTTGAAAACGGAATGGTCGAGATTGAGTCGATCTCTGTCGGAGACTTGGTGTACACGTTGAACGAGGAGACAGGAGAGATTGAGCTGAAGCCTGTTGAATTCGTTTTTTCAGGAGAGCGGATCTACGACCTGACCCAACTGACGCTGTCGAATGGCGAACTCGTGGTGGCCACTGATGCGCACCCATTCGCCGTGGATGGAGAATGGTTGCATGCCTATTTGATCAACAAAGGGGACGTACTCAGTTCGATATTGGGATCAGCGGACGTAGTGGAAATCCGCGCGATGCTGGATATTGTATCGGTGTACAACTTCCAAGTCGCCGATAATCACAATTATTTCGTAGGGCAGCTAGGGCTCTTGACTCACAACCAAGATGCGGGCTGTGTTACCCGAGTCGGAAATATGGGAGAGTTTTTTCGGACACCGTTCGGCTTGGCATTAAAACCTAAGCTCCAGAGGTTACAGGGTCGTCGCTGGGGTCCGAACGGCAGACAACAGCAGATTTACAAAGTGAAGGAGAGTTATGGTTCGCTTCTAAAGGGAGATCTTGTGTACCTTGATGGACTCCATTTGAATCACCTGGAGGTCTACTTCAGCACCAACCAATACAGAGCCCGTTTGGTCGTTAATTTAGATGGTACGGTCAATGTAGAGAAGACGGCACAGGCAATTGCAGAGGGCAGATCAATTCGTGAAGCAATGCGATGAGTATTTGTTGATGGCAGCTGCGAGTTGTTATCCTGAACGCAACGCGAGAACCGTGTCTGAACGCTGGTACGGGTTTATTCCTCGCACGTAGCTAGTTCAATCGTCCGAGATCTGAGTGGTGCAATGGTGATTCTTGAAACATACGAAGAGATTTCTAATTCAATTCAAGAAATGGTGTCGCATTTTGATGCAATAGATGAAGATGACTTGAATAGTTTGATCGCCGACCTAGACACTGTTGTGTCAACAATCGACATTATGGGATGGGAAATCGAAACGGATCGAGGAACGATGACCGTTACGTCTATATTGAGCGATTTGCGCGCAGCCGGAGAGAGCCGAGATTCGACATCTTGTCGAGAGGCTATCGCGATGCTCCATGTATATATTCAAACGTTGGAGATTTCCCTGTTCAACTTCCGCGAAGGTCTAGTGGCTCTCATGAGAAGCCTTGATAGGTAAGTGCACAAAGTGTACCCACACCCGGAAACAGGGGTCGAACTGAGGTAGCCCGGCAATAACGGACACCATAAGAGGTGATAATGCCCCGGAGGTGTTCAATGAGTAAACGTAAGACGTATTCAGCGGAGTTCAAGCGCCAAGCGGTTGAGCTGTTGTTCAACAGCGGGCGCGGAGCGAGCGAGATTGCTCGCGAGCTTGGCGTGCGGTCGAACCAGCTGTACAAGTGGCGCGACACGATTCAGGCCAAGGGCGATGGCGCGTTTCCAGGCAAGGGACGTCAGGGCGACAAGGATGCAGAGATCGCACGTCTGAGGCGCCAGCTTGAGCAAGTCAGCGAGGAGCGCGACATCCTAAAAAAGGCAGCGGCGTACTTCGCCAAAGAGCTGGAGTGAAGTACGCGTTTATCGAGAGGAATAGGGGTCGAACCGAATTTCCTGGGAGCTAGCTCGGAAGCTCGTCGCCTTTGCTGTACAACAAACGCACCCAGACCGACGCGGAGAACCACACAACAACGTGGACCTACGACGAGCGCGGCCGTCCGATCTCTCGCACACTGCCGGATGGCATCCGTAACGAGATCATGGTCTACGACTTTGTCGGCAACCTAGCAGGCCACTAGGACAGGCACACACTCAAGAGAGCGACAGAACCACTAGGACAGGCGAACGCCAAGAAAGCGACGGACCACTAGGACAGGCGCACGCTAAGAAAGCACAAACGACGATACGTGCTCCGAAGTCACTAGGACAGGCACAGACTTTAGAGAACAGAAACGGCGACACGTGCACCGAAAATCGAGCAAATGATTTGTTCACTAGGACAGGCACGTAGGACCACTAGGACAGGCGCACGCGAAGAAAGCAGAATCGGAGATACGTGCACCGAGAATAGAAGTCACTAGGACAGGCACAAACTTTAGAGAACAGAAACGGCGATACGAATCACTAGGACCGGCACACACTCAAGAGAGCGAAAAGTGCGATACGTGCACCGAGAATCGCGCAAAGGATTTACAGATAGTTGGGTGTTCCTTGAGCGGCAGGTAAATCTAACGGACAGGCGGAGACCTCAGCCCAGTGGGCTGCCTGGTAGCCCGTTCGTCGGTCACGCTTGTTGGCGCTTGGTCTTTTGTAACTGAGCGTGCAAGTCAATGACACCCCGTTTTCCAGCAAATGGTGTAGCACCAAGGGCCTGGAGTCGATCTAAGTAGTCTGGCCATTGAATGGGTAAGTGGGCGTACTCATCGCTGGTAACCGAACCGGTCGCAAATTTCGCCAACGGTCGTACAGCAACATCGAAATGGAACAGATCGCCGTCGGTAATCAGACGCCGAATGGCGTCCGAGATGCTGCTTTCAGGTTGCTCTGGAGCCAGCCGAGCGCGAACGCTTGTGTACGCTGAGTCCTCGAGCGTTGCGGCCATCTTGGCTCGGATCGGGTTCAGATCGACATACATCATGGCGTTGATCAGCGCATCGTTGCCGATGAGCGCTCTGGAATGAAATCGTGCCTCCCAGAAATGACCAGTACACTGATCTTCGGCATTCGCGCGCCGTGCAATCGGTTCGTTCAGGCATTTCATGAACCAGCTAAGACTAGTGAGTCGCTGTCGATATACACATGCCGTGTCATCGACGGTCTGCAGCTCGGCGCCAGACAGTGCTTCCCCGGCCAGATAACGTTGTGTCAGCAAAGAGCCCTTGAACAGGGATGTCCAGCGCTTGAGAACCTCATCGGTTGACCATTTCGATGCGTCCTCGATGTTAAGGCGGACCACAAGGTGGTAGTGGTTGCTCATAATCGCGTAGGCACACACCTCAATCGTGAACAGCGAAGACAGGGCACGCAATCGAGTTTCGATCCAGCCGCGACGGTGCTCATAGCACTTGCCCCTAAGACGATCCTTGCCGCAAAGGAAAGCGCGTCGCACGCAGCGTGCAGTAATAAAGTAGAACGGTGTCTGAGCAAGGCAGACCAAGTGTTTTCTCGCTCGGGTCATGTAGCAAGGATAGGGCAACACTCGGTAGGGTCGTTGTATTCATTGTTGGCCAATTAAGGCAACATCTGTGCCTGTCCTAGTTCCCACGGGTCATGCAACAAGAGTAGGGCAACACTCGGCCAGAGCGCTGTATTCATTGATGGCCAATTAAGGCAACATCTATGCCTGTCCTAATTTCCCTCTGTTAAGGCAACATCGGTGCCTGTCCTAGTTCCCATCCTCCGAGTGGGATAGATTCTGCGGCGTATCCGTTCGGTTTTGAGCAGCGAGAAGAAGCTCTCGGCTACCGCATTGTCATGGCAGTTGCCGCGTCGGCTCATGCTTGCTTCAAGGTTGTGATCGCGTAAGAAGCGTGACCAGTCCCCGCAGGTGTACTGGACGCCTTGATCAGAGTGAATCATGACCTTGGACGTGGGCTTGCGTCGCCACAGCGCCATCAGTAAAGCATCAAGGACCAGTTCAGCTCGCGGGTTGGACTTCATGCTCCAGCCGATAACTTGGCGTGAGAACAAATCGATAACCACCGTCAGATAGAGCCAGCCCTCGTGCGTTCGAACGTAAGTGAAGTCGGTGACCCAGTGCGTGTTCGGTGCATCAACCTCAAAACGCCGATCCAGGCGGTTCGGCGCAACGTGGCTTGGTTGCCCACCCTTGAAGCCAGGATGCGTCTTGTAGCCACGCTTTGCTCGGATACCGGCGAGCTTCATGAGCCGATAAACGCGGTGCTTGCCGCAACGTTCACCGTGGTCTCGAAGATCACGATGGATGTTGCGGTAACCGTAAGCAAAGCCGCTCTCGATCCAGAACTGCTTGATCAGGCCCGTCAGCCGCACGTCCTCTTGGGCGCGCGAACTCAGGGGGGCCTTCAGCCAAGCGTAAAAGCCACTACGGTGAACTCCCAGGACCCGACACATACTGGCCACCGGGAAACGTTGGAGCCGGATCTTCATGAACGCGTACTTCGCTTTGACTCCGTGGCAAAGTACGCGGCGGCCTCCTTTAAAATATCTCTCTCTTCGGTTACACGGCGAAGGTCCGCTTTCAGTCGCCGGATCTCGTCTTGCTGCGCCTTGGCATTCTGGTGCTGTTCGCTCTGATCACCGAACTTCTTGATCCAGTCGTACAAACTCTTGGTCGTGACCCCGAGTCGCTTGGCGACTTCCGGGACTGAGTACCCGCGGTCGGTGACCTGCTTAACCGCCTCGATCTTGAACTCATCCGTATATCGTGTTCCGCTCATCTGTAAATTCGCCTCGCTGCTTGCGTAATAATAACGCTAGCCAGTGTCTACTGAAGGCGGGGCAGACCAAGCCGTATTAGGCTTGGATTTGAAGACAGGAAGACCGGGATCAAAAACTCGAAACAAAAACCTGTTCAACAGGCTGGGTGTGGATATTGTTGAAATAAATGTGGAGCTATTCGGCGAATGAGCATCTCGTGGGCCCCAGTCAAGAAGAACATTGGTAGGGAAGTGAGCTACGTCCTGGAAAAGACAGTGATTCCGTTTCGCCGTAAAGGCCAGAGCTTGGAGTGGTATCGCAAAGTATCGGGTGTACTTCATCTTATCTTTCTGGAGAGGACCAAAGGCCAGCGAGTCCGATTGCGCGCATTCGCTTCGACTGATGGTCCGGTGACCATCGGTGGAAATGTAACGGCAACAACGATCGAGGGCGGCGGCAATGCTGGTCGAGATAAAACCTGGAGCGTGCAGAGCGAGGACGACCTTACTGATTCACTCGATGAAATCGTTGATGTACTTTCCGAGTTCGTCCTTCCATGGTTGCGCACGGTATGTCGCCGCGATCAAATCTTAGAGGCTAGAGAGGACTTTCCGGTGAGTAGGTCCTACAGTATAGAGCCTAGCGATTTTGACTTAACTAACGAGGTTTCGACTGGTTCGGTCGCGGCAGTGGAGAGGATTCGGCTTCAAGAGTTTCTTGCCTCTGTAGAGACGACTCTACTACCTTGTCTTCAAAGGTTGGGTTTTCAATTTCAACCATCGTCACAGGCGTTCGTTCGGAGGCGAGACGATGTATTCGATATCATAGAGATTCGTCCCTTTAACTACGGAACGAAGTTCTGCTGCTATGCATACAACTGGATCTCGGATCTGTCGGCTACGGGAGAGGATGAGTTTTCCGCGGAAAGTCGCGTCATGCTAGTCGGAGGAGTATTACAGGAAACGAAGAATGGGCGAACTCGACTTGCAGCTTTCGATTCCGTTGATCGCGATACCGCTATAACTAGTCTAGAACACCTCTCTGAGAGACTTTCCGTTGAGATCAATAGCGAGCTTCTTACTATTCGAGATCGAAGTGAATTTCTCTCAGCGGCTAGAAAGTCTCATCCGCAGATTGTCTCCGCATACGGGTTATGACCAGAGCAAAAATTGGAGTCGACTAGGACAGGCACACACTTAAGAGAACAGAAAAAGCGATTCGAGCACCGAGAATCGAGCAAAGGATTTGCAGATCGCTACGGTCCATCGAACAGCAGGTGATGTTAGCGGGTCGGGACATAGGGGTCGAACCGCTTTTGTTGGCCGATTCTGAAGCGCTCTAGTCGAGCTGAATAACAAGCGCACGCAGACCGACTCGGAGAACCACACGACGGAGTGGACCTACGACGAGCGTGGCCGTCCGATCTCTCGTACGCTGCCTGATGGCATTCAAGACCACTTGGACAGGCACAGACTTACGAGAACAGAAAAAGCGATACGAGCACCGAGAATCGAGCAGATAATTTGCAGATCGTTGGGGTTCGTCGAACAGCCGGTGAAACTAACGGGCAAGCGAAGGCCTCAGCCCAATGGACTGCTACGTTGCCTCTTCGTCCGTCACGGATCACTAGGACAGGCACACACTCGAGCGAGCGAATAGTGCGATACGTGTACCGCGAATCGAGCGAATTGTTTGCAGATCCAGTCACTAGGACAGGCACACACTCAAGAGTGCGAAACGTGCGATACGTGCTCCGAGAATTGAGCAAAGGATTTGCAGATCGGTCGGGTTCGTTGAACAGCCGTTGAAACTAGCGGACAGGCGAAGACCTCAGCCCCATGGGCTGTTTGGTTGGTTGCTCGTCGTTCACACTTGCGCGCGCTTGGCCTTTTTCGACTGGGCGTGCAGGTCAATGACACCCCGTTTCCCCGCAACCTGTGTCGCACCAATGGCATGGAGTCGATCCAGGTAGTCTGGCCATTGAATTGGCAGGTGCGTGTTCACATCACTGATGACTGAACCGGCTGCAAATGTCGCCAGCGGTCGCACAGCAACATCGAAGTGGAACAGATCGCCATCAGTAATCAGACACCGAATAGCGTCAGAGATGCCGCTAGGTTCCTCTGAGTCCAGCCGAGCGCGAACACTGGTGTAGGCCGAGTCTTCCAACGTTGCGGCCATCTTGGCTCGGATCGGATTCAGATCGACATACAACATGGCGTTGATTAGTGCATCGTTGCTTATCAGCGCTCTGGAATGAAATCGGGCCTCCCAGAAATGACCAGTACACTGATCTTCGGCATTGGCACGCCGTGCAATCGGTTCGTTCAAACACTTCATGAACCAGCTCAGACTGGTGAGTCGTTGTCGATACACACTTACCGTGTCGTCGACCGTCTGCAGCTCGGCCGCAGAGAGTGATTCTCCGGCCAGATAGCGTTGTATCAGCAAAGAGCCGCGGAACAGTGATGTCCAACGGTTGAGCACCTCATCGGTAGACCATCTTGATGCGTCATCGCTGTTGAGGCGGACAACAAGGTGGTAGTGGTTGCTCATAATCGCGTAAGCACACACCTCAATCGTGAATAGCGAAGATAGGGCACGCAATCGAGCTTCGATCCAGCCGCGACGGTGCTCATAGCACTTGCCGCTGACGTGATCCTGGCCGCATAGGAAGGCACGTCGCACGCAGCGTGCAGTAATAAAATAAAACGGCGTCTGATCAAGGCAGACCAGGTGTTTTCTCGCTCGGGTCATACAACAAGAGTAGGGCAACGCTCGGCCGCATTGTTGTATTCATTGTTCGGCGATTAAGGCAACATCTGTGCCTGTCCTAATTGCCGGATTTTCTGATAGATGGCACCCAATGGGAGCTCAAGACGCTCGACGCGGCGACAGCGAACGCCGTCGCCAACGGGATCAAGAAATCAATAAGGAGAGGCAACCAAGGTAGCCGCTTTGTGATAGATGGCAGAAGCGCAGGGCTTACGGCCCAAGCGTTGGAGCGAGGTATTCAGAATGCTATACGTGATGGTAAGGTACCATCGAAAGTGAAAGCCATCTTAGGCGATGGAACCATAGTAGATTGGCCATGACTGACGAAGAACTGATTGCCGAACTTGCTGACCTGCCCGCGTCTAGACTGATGACGCTATTGAACACCGCGCTAAGTGACAGGGCCAAGAAGAAAGTCTACGCAAACGGAGACACTCAATATGACGATGTGATCTGTGTTGCTACTTGTACGTTTGGCTCCAATGATGGCATTGTCGATGAGTGTGCGATTGTGGAAGTATGCGCGCAACCGACTAACGATGCAGTTGTATTGGACGATTTCTCTGAACAAGGGCGATGCGAGGTTTGCAGTACTCTGTTGATAGCAAATGCAAAGAAAGCGGTTTGTCCAATCTGCGGAACTGTAAATCATCTCACTTAGATTGCAGATCACTAGGACAGGCATACACTCGCGCGAGCGATTAGTGCGATACGTCCACCGAGAATCGAGCAAATGATTTGCAGATCGTTGGGGTTTGTTGAACAGCAGGTGAATCTGACGAGCAGGCGAGGACCACTAGGACAGGCACACACTCAAGAATGCAAAACGTGCGATACGTGCACCGAGGATCGAGCAAATGATTTGCAGATCGTTGGGGTTCATCGAACGGCGGGTGAATCTAACGCGCAGGCGAAGACCTCAGCCCCATGGGCTGCATAGGTGCCCGTTCGTCGGTCACGCTTGTGGGCGCTTGGCCTTTTTCAACTGAGCGTGCAAGTCAATGACACCCCGTTTTCCGGCACCTGGTGTAGCACCGATGGCATGGAGTCGATCTAAGTAATCTGGCCATTGAATCGGTAAGTGGGCGTGTTTATCGCTGGTAGCCGAGCCGGTCGCAAATGTTGCCAGCGGTCGCACAGCAACATCGAAGTGGAACAAGTCGCCGTCGGTAATCAGACGCCGAATGGCGTCAGAGATGCCGCTAGGTTCCACTGAGTCCAACCGAGCGCGAACGCTGGTGTAAGCGGAGTCTTCCAACGTCGCGGCCATCTTGGCTCGGATCGGATTCAGATCGACGTACATCATGGCGTTGATTAATGCATCGTTGCTTATCAGCGCTCTGGAATGAAATCGAGCCTCCCAGAAATGACCGGTACATTGATCTTCGGCATTGGCACGCCGTGCAATCGGTTCGTTTAGACACTTCATGAACCAGCTCAGGCTCGTGAGTCGTTGTCGATACACACTTACCGTGTCATCGACCGTCTGCAGCTCGGCGCCAGATAGTTCTTCTCCGGCCAAGTAGCGTTCTATCAGCAAAGAGCCCCGGAACAGTGACGTCCAACGGTTGAGCACCTCATCGGTAGACCATTTTGATGCGTCTTCGCTGTTGAGGCGGACAACAAGGTGGTAGTGGTTGCTCATAATCGCGTAAGCACACACCTCAATCGTGAACAGCGAAGACAAGGCACGTAGTCGCGCTTCGATCCAGCCGCGACGGTGCTCATAGCACTTGCCGCTAACGTGATCCCGGCCGCACAGGAAGGCTCTGCGCACGCAGCGCGCGGTAATAAAGTAGAACGGCGTCTGAGCAAGGCAGACCAAGTGTTTTCTCGCTCGGGTCATGCAACAAGAGTAGGGCAACGCTCGGCCAGGTCGTTGTATTCATTGTTCGGCGATTGGGGCAACATCTGTGACTGTACGAATCGCCCAGAGCAAGTGACCCGATCACACTTATCCCTGGCATCGAAACAGATTGATTGAATCTGGACCTATATGAGATAAGACTTTTTGAAATGATACGTTTGGCGGTACGTGGTGGAACAATCGCCTGGATCTTGGTTCTTCTCGGTTGTCCTGCTGTGTACCTGCTCGAACTGCAGAATGAGTCGGAAGCTGAGATTGTTGTCTTCTACGAGTCCGGACTTGAGTCGACGATCATGCCGGGAGAATCGACACGGCAAAGTTATCAGGTGGGTTGCATTAGAATTCGGAAGGAGGGCAGCACCTTAGAGTTCACGCCGGCGCCAGTATCAGAAGGTGCGGTCAGTGTCGGTGTGTTTAGGTCAGCTATCCGCGGTTATGTTACCCAAGATGGACAGTTGGAGATCCAAGGCGCGGACAACCAGCGACGCCGTTTGCGGCCAGGTTGCGACAATTCAAACGGAACAAACGCTGAGCAGGAGTAGCGCGACTGCAAAAGTCCTCGAAACCATTGGGGGGCAGATCGACCAGGGTGAAATACAGTCCGAGCATCATCAGCCCCGAAGAAGGCGAACGAAGATCCGGTTTAATTCTCGCTCTGCTACAGTGCGGATGATGTCACCCAGGACAGTCGAAAAAGCGGTACGGCGATGGCTCGACACCGTGGTGATCGGGCTAGGGCTCTGTCCTTTCGCCAAACCGGTCGTCGCGGCGAGGAAAATCCAGATCATCGTCAGCGAGGCCTGTGATCCCGACTCGCTCATTAGCGACCTAGAGCGCGCGCTTTCGCTCCTAACCGATGATGGTCCGGACACAATCGTCTTTGCAGTCGCGAATTGGTTACACGACTTCGCTGATTACAATGATTTCCTCGATGTCGCGGACGCGTTGATTGAAGCGAAGGCATTAGTGGGTGTGATTCAGATCGCCAGTTTTCATCCGGACTATCTATTCGCTGACGAGCCAGCGGATTCCATCAGCCATTACACCAACCGCGCACCGTATCCGTTGTTGCATCTACTCCGAGAGTCGGATGTTGAACAGGCGATTGCTCAACACCCTGATGCAGAAGGCATCCCTGAACGCAATATCGCAAAGCTTGAATCGCTCACCGATGATGATCGACGGCGCTTGTTCAATACAACTCTGTCCAACGAGTAAGTACGGAGCGAATGTGTGTATCAGGTCAGATGCTCAGGCTAAGCGTTGCTGCGCGCGCATCATTCGATAACAGAACAGACTATCGTGCCCACTCGTTCGAGATGAAGAACCGGAATAGGGGCAAACCAGAACGATACCGATCCGCGATCAAGCCAGTTCCACTACTATTCCGACTCAAGCAAACACTGCAGCACTAATTGACCTTCGGCATCCACGAACTGCTGGCAAGGAACCGCCAACGGTCGTTTCGATAGACCAGCGTTTCTGTGATTGCCATAACGCTCCTGTTTTTTACGCCGTCGGTGGTTTCTCGATACTCAGTAGCGTAGTAATTCACTACAGCTGTATCCCCGTTCACGGTTATCGAAGCTGGTTTGAGCCGGTAGTAGTTCAGCTTACTCTGTTTGTTCCAGTATTTGAGCGTGGCGTCTAAAGTCTTCAGTGTTTGTGGAAGCGCCTCGTCCTGCCCCCAGCTTTGGTAATCAGATGTCGCAAATTGCGTGGGCCACTTTCCTGACTCTTCGGCTTCCTCCGCCCATGTCGACTCTATGATATTCCAGACTTCGGACTGCTTCTCTGTCCACACGCCGAAGGCGGGACTGCAGGTTAGGAGCAAGAGGAAACATAAAGCTATAGTAGTTTTCATTTCTATCTCCGAATTCGCAACATCAACTACGTGAGATACTAGCGGGAAAGACAATTGATCAACAATCGCTATCGAATATGGCGGTCGAACCGAATTTCTCCGCATTTGACGGCAGCTCGCCCCAGACTCCCCACGTCTGTTCAACAACAGGCTCAGCTAAACCGATTGTGAGAACCGCTAACTATGTAGAGTCGCCTGCCTGTCCTCATCGACCGCATGCTTGTCCCAATCGAACGCAACCACCCCAAGAACCGCTAACGATACAGACTCGCTGGCCTGTCCTAATCGACCGCGCTCACAATCTCGACGAGATCCTTAACCAATCGCGACACACCCGGGTCGGTGCGATTGGTAGCACCTAAACGGACAATCACCAACGAGTGGCTGGGCACAATCACAACGTTCTGGCCCTGAAAGCCATCCATGTCGAGAACGTCGGGTAGATCGTCAGAGCGACGGTACAACCAAAAGCCCATACCGTAGTTTTCCGAGTCTGCCGAGCGCTGGCCAACCGCATCGATCCAGCTCGGATCCAGTAAGCGGCGACCGTCGACGACACCGTCGTCCAGATACAGCTGTCCGAGCTTCGCCCAGTCGCGCGCCGTCGCCCACATGTACGAAGAGCCAACCATGGTGCCAATCGTATCCGGCTCAATAATCGCACTCGACATCCCTAGCGGCTCAAACAGACGGCCGCGGACGGCCAGAACCTGGCTTTTGAGATCGGGGCCAAGCTGGTTCTGGAGATGTCGCATGGCAAGGTTGGTGCTGCCACTCATATAGTCGAACACTTCTCCGGGCGCATGGCGCTGCGGTCGACTGGCTGCAAACTTGGCCATGTCTGGGCTAGACCAAAGCATCAAAGAACTCGGGTCCGTACCATCGTTGCGCTCATCAATGGCGAGCCCAGAGCTCATACGCAACAGGTGCTCCAAAGTGATCTCCGGGGTCGCTGGCGAATCCACTGCGCCTCTCGCGGTCAGTTCCACTTCACCGCGGCGTGCCATGACTCCGGCTAGTGTTGCGGTCGCACTCTTGGACATCGACCAGCCCAACAGCGGTGTGTTTCGATCGATCCCTTGCGCATAACGTTCGGCGATCACTTCGCCGTTATGCAGTGCAACGACGGCGAGCGTATTTCGGTTGCCTCCCGCGGGCTCTTCAAACGCCCGATCCAATGCCTGCTCAGTCTGCAATGGGTCGAAGCGTTCTGGTGCTGCTTCGGGTAATGCTCGATCGGCAACATTCAGGGGTACCGTGATGGAACGATCCAACGCGCCGTCATGATCCAGCGTGCACCCCAGTCCTTCACGGTACACGGCTTTTTGTTGGTACATGCCATATACGCTGGCGGTTGCGGAACGTTCTTCGCGATCGAGTTCACTGCTGACCAAATCAGCCGCCCAATCCAATTGCGGCGTCAAATAAAGGGCGCGTGTGCGCTCGGGCTCCAGACCGGTCAGGAATGCCATTGAACAAATCTGTTTAGCGGTGATTCCCGACACGGTGGGCAGCGCATTGCGGTGGTAGTCCGAGCGCAAAAACAGCACGAGACCAATGGAGATCGCAGCGACAATCAGAATCAACCCGCCACGTGCCAATTTTCTCATCATTCTTCCGCCCTTTGTTTTCTGGAAATCATCGGTACGTTAATGATGCCAAAACAACCCACCACCTTCGACGTTGCACGGATGGATGCCCACGAAGAGCGCTGTGCTGAGTTCGGTTCATTTCCCCTAGTTCGACCCATTTTCTCGCGATACGGTCCGTCAGCATCTGTGCATAGTAGGATGGGAGGCTATGACACAGCCGTACGTCCCGCCGTGCCAAGACAGTCGAATTCTGGCTGAACCCTGCCCGCGCGAAGCAGGTCGTTTGCCAACACCGTCCGCGCAAATGCGCGGCCTGGCGGCCTGTGTTCTTGCGTCTTCGATGGCGTTCATTGATGGCTCTGCATTGACGGTCGCGCTACCGGCGCTGAAGCAGGAGTTCGGCGGTAGCGTTGCGGTCGTGCAATGGGTTCTGAACGGCTATGTTCTGGCGCTCGCAGCGTTGACGATGATCGGCGGTGCGATGGCGGATGCGTTCGGACGCGCGAGGATTTTGATGTGGGGGACCGCGGCATTCGCGCTCGCATCCGCAGCTTGTGCGCTGGCGCCATCCCCGCTGGTCTTGATTGGCGCGCGTGTGGCACAAGGCATAGCAGCAGCATTGGTTACGCCCGCGAGCCTTGCATTGATCGGGGAGCTGTTCGCAAAAGACGATCGAGGCCGAGCGATCGGAATATGGGCAGGGGCATCCTCGCTGGCTGCAGCGGGTGGGCCATTGTTGGGCGGCTGGCTCGTCGAAGCACTGAGTTGGCGAGCGGTGTTCTGGATCAATCTGCCAATGGCGGCGCTCGCCTTGCTTTTACTGGCGGGTTTGCCAAAGCGCAGCGGAGATGCCGAAGGGCGGTTCGACATCCTGGGCTCAGTTCTGCTCGCACTCGCACTGTGTGCCGTTGCATTCGCGCTTTCTGCAATTGCGCCGACAGACAGCGCATCGGGTCATGGTGCCGGTGACGCAAACTGGATGCTATTTGGCGCGATGTTCGTCGCTGCCATTGCGCTGCTGAGTGCATTTTGGATTTGGCAGGGTAGGGCGACGCAACCCCTGCTGCCTCGCTACATTTTCAGTAGCCGGACTTTTGCAGGCTTGAACGTCGCGACAATGGGGCTCTACACCGGGCTTTCGATCGTGTTTTTTCTGCTGCCTTTTGAGTTGATTGAGCGTCGTGGAATGAGCGCCGTCGAGGCGGGGCTCGTCTTCCTGCCATTCACACTCTGTGTGGCATTCCTGTCCAAATTGTTTGGGCAACTCGCGGATCGACTGGGATTGCGACGAATGCTGCTAGCGGGGTCTTTGCTAGCGGCAATCGGGTTCGCCGCGTTCGCGACCGATCCCGACAACTTGGCCTGGCGCAGCCTGTATCTGCCGATGGCGATTAGCGGCCTCGGTTTCGCAGTTCTCGTGGCGCCTTTGACCGCGGGAGTCATGGCAAGCGTCGACGATGCGGACGAAGGGTTGGCATCGGGGATCAACAACACCGCCAGTCGGGTCGCCCAAATGATCGGGGTTGCGGTAGCGTCGTTGTTCGCCGCTACTTCCGCCGGCCACGTTGCAGGACTGTGGGTGGCGGTCGTGGCGAGTGTTCTGGGTGCCGCGGCAATTGCGTTCATGGTTGCGCGCAACCCATAACGCGATAACGGTTGGTCGCGCCATTGCCACCCGTTACCAGCGCTTAGGTTTGGAGCCGACGGGGTTGGCCAACCTCGCTGCGACCATCAGTACTTGACACCAATGTACCGTGGTAACAATATAGCGGACATGAATAAGACCATTGAACGCGTTCAGACGGGCGTGCGCCTAGAAAAACGTCTACTCAAGGTGCTGAAAGCACTCGCCGAACAATTGGATATGTCGCTAGGCGACCTGCTCGAAGGTATGGCGCTCCATTGCTTTGAGGGCAGAACGCCATTCGGAGAGCCGACGCTTGAGAAGATTCAACAACTCAAATCGGTTTACGACCTCGATTTAACAGCCGCAGATAGTCACAGATTGGATGAGACTGATGGGACACGCTGAGTTGCCTGATTTGCTGAACCGGTTTGAATCTCTCGAGATTGCTCCCGGCGATTTTCATCACGACGATCATGTCTATGTGGCCTTCGCCATGCTCGAGAAATATGATTATGTGACGGCGTGCACCAACTACGCGAAAACGATACGCAAGATGGCAGAGAGCGTTGGCGTTCCTGAGAAATTCAACGCGACCATCACATTCGCTTTTGTCAGTCTTATCGCTGAGAGATTGACGCGCACAGAAGGCTCAGGTCTCACCGAGTTTCTCGAACAGAATCCCGATCTCCTCGACGCTAGCGTGCTTTCCCAGTGGTATTCAAAAGACCGCCTGACCAGCGCGACGGCTCGCCGCCAGTTTCTGCTGCCCGATAGAGTTGCTGCGTCTCGTTAGGGACAGGCACGCCTCGTTAGGGACAAGGTCTCGTTAGGGACAGGCACGTTAGGCCGTCTCGTCTCGGTAGGGACAGGCACGTCTCGTTAGGGACAGGCACGTTAGAGGACAGACACGACTGGCGTCTCGGTAGGGACAGGAGCGCCCACCAAGACAAGCGTACCCGCTCTCTATGCCTGTCCTAGTCGCCCGCGCCCACCAAGACAAGCGTACCCGCTCTCTATGCCTGTCCTAGTCGCCCGCGCTTGCCTGTCCTAACCGCCCCTATGCCTGTCCTAACCGCCCTTGAATGGTTCAATTTATTGGTAAGCTGTTACAACCAAGGTACTTTCTACTGGGAGTTTAATAACGCGTTGTTGCGCGACGCGTTGATCGCCAGGCGAGCCCTTTCTTTGGGACGGCTATCAAATATCAAACCCACGTTGAGGCACGTCCTGGACGCAGCGTCGTCCCTTGCCGACGCTGCGCCCAGGACCTGGTACTACTTTTTGGGTTCTTTTGGGTCCCGCATTTCGATCGCACCGTTGAACGTGGCGCCTTCCGTAATCGCCACCACTGGAGCTACGATGTTGCCGGTAACCTTGCCAGACTCGCGTACCGTAACGCTCACCGTGGCGTGCAGGTCACCTTCCACCGTGCCTTCGATAAAAATTTTCGTCGCATTGACATTAGCGTTGATGCGACCTTTGGGTTTCAGGGTGAGGCTGCAGGCCCCTTGGTCGATGGTGCCCTCGACCGTGCCTTCGATAATCAAGTCTTCGCCAGCCGACAGTTCGCCCTTAAAGTGCAGGGTCTCACCGATTACCGACACGATTGGATCGCCAGCGGAATCGTAGTTTTCGTCTTTTTGGCGCACCGACTCCGGCACGTCTTTCAGGTTAATAACTTGTGAATCGGTCAACTCGGGTTTCTCACCCCAGGTTGGACGCCTCATGATTTCAGTATCACTCATTGCGGTTCTCCTTCAGGGTCAGGCGGCGCTAGCCGAGTCTTTGGCTTTGCTATCCGATGGTTTGGCCTCTACGGGGGTTTCGGATTTTGATGCCGTAGCACGTGAGGACTTTTTCTTGCTGGCAGGCGCTGCGGTCTTGCCGCTCATATCAATTTTTCCGTTGAACTTGGCACCTTCGCGCAGCGTCACAACTGGGCTGTAGATGTTGCCGTTCACATCCGCGCCAGCGCTGACCACAACGGATTTGCTACCGCCTATGTCGCCAACCACATTGCCGTCAATCGCGACATATTCGGCCGTGACATTCGCGTTTAACTGACCTCGTTCTGCAACGGTTAACAATGACGAGTGCTTGATAGAGCCCTCGACCTCGCCGTGGATCAGGAGGTTCTCATCGGCGATAAGTTCACCTTTAAATTTCAACGTCGGGCCAAGGACCGACGGATGCTTAACAGTCGGGCTATCGTACGGATTGCTCATTTACTGCTCCCTCAAATGAGAAAAGACGGGTGGAAGGACTCTGGATGCCTGTGAAGCGTCGCACCAGTTCACGCCGGCCGCTGTGATTGCGGTCACAATCGGCCCAGATTTGTCTAAAGGTATTGAACATAGTGTCAGACGGCGCCCGTCCATCCGATCAGTCGGCATTTTCTCCGACAGATCGGATGTCAACAGATGCTTCAGATGGGAACGAGTTTCGAGTCGGCCGTCGGCTATACTCGCGGCACCCATAGCGGACACTCAGGAAGTTCAAATGGGCGACCAGCGTCTCGATAGGGACAGGCAGGTTAGGGAACACACACGATTTGAGTCTCGGTAGGGTAGTCTCGGCAGGGACAGGCACGTTAGGGGACACGCACGACTCGATAGAAGATCTACCGGCTAGCCAGTTGCACGTCCGTTGCAGGCGATGCAATGGACTGCGCCAAGACTTGACTCCAGCCGTTCAAAACAGCCCTGAGGTCATCTACCAACCCTTCGGATGACTCGTCTTGCATATCCGCCAACCGCAGGACGGCGTTTCCGGTATCCGCGTCAATCAGTTCGGCGACGATCGTCAATCGACCAGGCTCTACGTTGAACCGGAATCGGCGCTGCCATTGGAGAGCCTCTGCGGAGGCGGGCGTGGCCGTAAAGTCGATGAGCTGCACACGCACGATAATCGAGCCGCTGGTTGACGAATCAATCACATCGATTTGGTTTGCAATGAATGCACTCGTTAGTTGGTTCGCCGCGTCAGTGCGCAGAGCATCGGCGCGATCTGCAGCCTCGTTGCTGTTGGACGGGTACCAAACAGAGACCGGTTCGAGATAGACCTGCTGAGTGACGGGAAAGTCAGCGGCTAGATTCATGAATAGCGAGTCGAGACCTGGGTGCTGGACTTGTCGCCAGTCGTCCTGCGCCAGCAGAGGTGCAGCGCCTATGCCGAAAGACAACACCGAAAAAATGACCGCTATCGATCTCAATCTGCTCGTACCGCTCATTTGTCTATTCCTTGCGTGGTTTGTACTACTCAACGATTGACCACCGATTCGGTTGACCTGATTTGGGAAAGCGCTGGAGGTTATGTTCACAAGCCCAAATTTATATTTGCATAAAGCATGAGTAGTCACGTATTATGCACGCATGGAATCAAGTTATGAAAAATCTGAGGCGCTGGTCATGCAAGTTCTAAGCACCGCCGCTGCGATGGAGCGAGCAATGGACCATGCGTTGTCTTTCACGCGAGGCATCACGTTCAGTGAGTATCGTTTGCTGCGGACGCTGCAGGAAGCGGAGCACGGGCTAACGCGAGTGGCGCTTGCGAGTGCAGTGTCGGCGTCTCCGTCGGGAGTGACTCGGGCGCTCAAACCTCTGGAAAAACTTGGTTACGTGACCACAGCCCGCAACGAACGCGATGCGCGTCAGAGTCTGGCCGTGCTGACGCAAGGGGGCCGCGATCTGTTGTCCGATGCAGCCGGCGTGCTCACGGACTACTTCGCGAGCCTCGGCGTCGACAGCATCCCGGACAAGGAACTCACCAAGTTTCGCAGTCAACTAACTCAGTTGACGGAGCGCTGACCTGAACGAATCGCCGTAGGCCGGATCAGCTTTCAGGCGCACTCCCGGCATGATCGGTTCGATTGGCACCACGTTCATACCAACTCTTCGTGGCGTTCACGATCTTCACCACCGAAAGCATGACGGGAACCTCGACCAAAACGCCGACAACGGTGGCAAGCGCAGCGCCGGATTCGAACCCAAAAAGCACAATCGCGGTTGCGACAGCCAGTTCGAAAAAGTTGCTGGCGCCGATGAGCGCGGAAGGCGCAGCTACACAATGCGCAACGCCAAGTTGCCGGTTCAGGAGATAGGCAAGACCCGAATTGAAATACACCTGGATCAGGATCGGTACCGAGAGAAGGGCGATCACGATCGGTTGGGCAATGATCTGTTCGCCCTGAAACCCGAACAGCAGCACAAGCGTTGTCAGCAGTGCAACAAGAGAGGCGGGTTGTAGGTGCGTCAACGCAGCTTCCAGTGATGCTTCTCCGCCCGACGCAAGCAGCCGATTGCGAAGCACCTGCGCGATGAGGACCGGCACGACGATATACAGGACAACCGACAACAGAAGGGTTTCCCACGGCACAGTGATTGCGGAGAGCCCGAGCAACAATCCGACGATCGGCGCGAAAGCAAAAATCATGATGAGGTCATTCACGGCAACCTGACTGAGCGTGAAATGTGGTTCGCCGTCCGACAGGTTGCTCCAGACAAACACCATCGCCGTGCATGGTGCTGCTGCAAGAATGATGAGTCCCGCGATATACGAGTTGATCTGATCGGCGGGCAAGTAAGGTGCAAAAAGATTGGCGATAAAGAGCCAGCCCAGGAACGCCATCGAAAACGGTTTGACGGCCCAATTGATAAACAACGTCACACCGACGCCGCGCCAGTGTTCCTTCACTTGACCCAACGCGCTGAAATCAATCTTCACGAGCATCGGTATAATCATCAACCAGATAAGCACCGCAACCGGTAGATTGACCTTGGCGATCTCCATGGTGCCGATCTGCTGAAAGACGCCCGGAAGGAAGTGTCCGAGCGCGATGCCAGCGACGATACACAGCGCCACCCAGACTGTCAGATAACGTTCGAACAGACTCATTCCAGAGTCGGAAGCGCTTGCGGTGTCGTTGGCACTAGACATCGTCTTTCTCGCTTCGCTTGGTTTGCACGAAGGACTGGATTCTGGCTTCTAGATCATCATAAGCAGCCTGAAACGCTGCTCGGCGCGCTTCGTTGGTCTCGCCGACCCCGGCCGGATCTTTGATATCCCAATGCAATGTCGCAGGATGACCTGGCCACACTGGGCAACTTTCACCGGCAGCGTTGTTGCAGACCGTGATGATCTGCGTCATGACGGGGGCGTCCGGTGCGGCATACTCATCCCAGGATTTGGATCGCAGGGTGTCGACCGGGTAGCCGAGTGTCGTTAGTAACTCGATAGCGCCAGGATTCACCCGACCGACAGGCTGACTGCCCGCGCTGAACGCTTGAAACTCGCCTTCGCCAAGTCGATTGAGAATGGCCTCGCTCAAGATGCTGCGCGCGGAGTTTCCTGTGCACAAAAATAGGACGTTCATCATTGATCTCATTCCGTAATCCAGACAAGTGACATCGTCGAAACGCTAAATCCATATATCCGTTGCACACGAGCGCAAAACGCCCGCACAATAGCTCGTAGGACTCACACATCGGCGCTGCCGTGGTAACACGAATGAAACATTCCAAAAATGGCATATTCCAGGACCGGAATATATCGCCTACCACAGTTTTCGCAAGCCTTGGCAACGAGATTCGTCTGCGCTGTCTTTTTCTGGCGGCTCGATTCGATGAGGTGTGCGTTTGCGAAGTGGTCGACGTGTTGCAGATTCCGCAGCCGACAATCTCCAAGGCCTTTAAGGCACTGAAAGAGGCGGGTTTGGTAGCTGATCGTCGTGACGCAAACTGGACGTACTTTCGATTTAATAGTGAGGCCCCGCGCTGGGTCGAGGAAATTGTCGAGGCAGCTGTCGCCGGACTATCGGGCTCGCATCCTCATGCTGCTGATGAGCGCGCGTTCCAGAAACTTCTGGACGAGGAATTGAAGCACTGCTGATCGGCGTTCAGATTGCCGCTACAGGTTCCCGCCGCTCATTGAGAAATAGACGAGGGCAGAAAGGCCAAGCCACGTCGTAAACATCAAAAGATAAGGCCAGCGCTTTAGCCAGAGTCGCCGCGCCAGCAGGGTCGTGGCTGCGGTGCCTGCCAGAGCAACCAACACCGGCATCGCCGCCACCGTGCCTGTCCCAATCAATGCCGTTTTAAGTGCAATGCTCGCCCATTGCGCTGGCAGGAGCGCAAGAAACCAATCGGGCAGTGCGCCCGGAAACACGAAGGCGATGAGCAACACCGATGCCTCGCCGAGGACAACGAACAAGCCCATCCACCAACCGCGCTCGGATAGTGTTTTCGAGAATAGTGCGCCGCGCGCGGCGAAACTGCAGCTGGCGACGACCATCGCGAGTCCGGTTGACAGTGGATGCGGCAGTTCGAGCAAGTCCAGTGCCATAGCGACAACAATGACGACCGCGGTGTTCATGATTGCGAGCGATACACCGACCCAGAACCGCCCCACAATCGCGGCGGTCAGAATGCCGATACCCATCAAGCTCAGAGTGAGAATCGGACCGCCTGCCGTGGCGAATGGCGACGACCGTTGGGCGATGACGAGCACCGCCAGGAGCGGAACCACGCAGCCGGTGAGTACCGCTGCTATCCAGGCTGGCGCGACTGCTTTGCTTTTGTTCCCGTCGGAGAACTCACTTTGGTTTGCCATTTAACGCCTCGCCGCTGTGATCGACCGTTGAGTCAGCGTCGGCGATTGCAAAAATCCGCCCGCTGGAATTCTATCGGCAAGTTCCGGGCAGATACTGGCGTGCCACCGTGGTTCGGTTCTCGCCTGCGGCAGTCATGCCCGGTGGTGCTTCTCTGTCACCGCAGTTCCAGGAAATCGGGCTGGTCGGATTGGCGGTCACGTACAACGGCCGAATCGACAGCACCTTGTCTTGGATAAAGTTGTTGACGAAATGTCCGTAGGTCACGTGCAGCGCACCGTTCTCCAATTCGATCCGTTGAACGTAGTTGCCGATCAGATGCTCAGGCGCAGGAATGCCGGCATCGTCATTGTCCGTCGGAAAGGTGCCGCGATCCTTGTAGGTATCCCGAATCGAAAACTTGAGTTCTTGCGAGATCGTCAGCCCTTCAACAATCTGCGCTCGAATCGTGTAGTCCTGATAGGCTGGAATCGCGATTGCCGCGAGAATTCCAATAATCGCAACGACGATCATGAGTTCGATCAGCGTAAAGCCGCGGTGTTGCATATGTGTCTCCTAGACAACGGAGCCCATCTGAAAAATGGGCAGGTACGACGCGACGACCAGGATGCCAACGATGATGTAGGCGATCAGTCGCAAGCTCCAAGAAAAAGTGTCGCGAGTTCCCGTGAGGGCGGTCGCGAGCGTCGCGGGGTGTAGGTCGCACTGTGACTCAAGCTCCGCATCGAACGTGCCGAGTGTTTGTGCAATGGCGAGTTCGGTGACATTCGGCAGTACGTCATGGTCACCAGTAACTTCCGATTGACCAAGCAGCGGTTGCGCATCGATACGCGACATCTGTGCGCCGGTTGTGATCGCGTCGCGCTCATTGACGCCGCACTCGCGGAGTAGTCGGGTGAAGTTCAGGAACAAGCTCATGTTGTACGCGGCAACGGAGGGTGCGAAACCGGGAATCCATTGATGCCAGTCGCGCGCCGGCGCCAAGGTGCCGATGCGCTGGCTGAATTGAATGATGTTCGCGATCGCGATGATGGTGAGGATTGCCGCACCGATGAGTAACGCGCTGAACCAAAAACCTTCCATTCGATACACGGCGCGGGTGAGTGCGGGCAACTGCGAGCCGAATCCGGCGAACAAATCTTCGAATGCTGAGATGACGAACGCCGACATGATGCCGGCCAGTGTCAGACCGGTCGCGATAAGCCAGCCGAAATACCAGAGTTGACTGACGAGTCCGGCCCAGTAGGTCGAGAATATCGTGCGTTGATCGGCGGCGAATTTCGCGACCTTCGCGAACAGTCGCGTACGCTCGGCTTCCGGTAGCAAGGCAGCAAGCGGCGTGTACGCCATCAAGGCGGAGCCACCCAATGACCTGGCCGGCGGATTGCCGTGCGCAACGATGGATTCCAGGCGCTCAAGATCAGGAAGGTACGCCTCGGGAAGCTCGAGCTTCATCTTTTGAATGGCGTCGGCCATCGGTCGATCCGTCGTCAACTGCTCCAGTTGCCTTGCGAGAAAGCTCAAATGGTCTGGCGTGCGGTTGTCACTCATAAACGTTGGGTCTCGGCATAGTGATCGAAGTCTATAGTTCGAGTGCACGGGAGAAATCTCGGCACACGTGCGGTAGCTGTTCTGGGCGCAGGTCGGTCGTTGGTCCTGCCAGTGGTTCTAACAGGTCGGGCGGGCGCCAGTCTCCACACACCCAAACCAGCGGCGCTGAAGGATTGGCCGTGTTGATCGCGGGGCGAAAGTAAAGCCGGCCAGCTTGGGTTGGATTGTCCTTGTCATCGTCATGATGGAGCGCCACTTCAATGACGCCATTCGACCACCCCACCGACGACACGTGTTTCCCGGTTGTATCGGTTGGGTGATCACCGCGGACCGCCATCCTGGATTCTGGCCACTCGCCGGTCTGGGCGCGTTCAATGGTGATATCAACCCGCTGTGCGCTGACCAGAGTCAGTGCCTCGCTGAATTTGGTGCGCTCCAACGCCACCTGGGCCGACGGGATGACGGCGAAGTAGAACACGGCGCACAAGATCAACGCGACGGCGCCAAGCTCAGCGACACCGCGCATCGAGTAGTGCGTATCTGCCGCGCTCAGCAGGTGACGCCAGTAGCTCGGTTTACGAATCACTCGAAGCCACCTCCGACTCCGGAATCACGACGAACTCCGCCCAGTTTTCAAACAGGACCGCGGAAGAGAACTCGAAACCATTGGCCTGAAGTAAAAGGGCAACAGACGCGACCGTCAGCAACCCTGCGCAAACCAAGGTGTGGGTCAGCGCCCTCGTGCGCGTGTAACCCTGTATCCGCGCCAGCCCGTTCACCAGAATCCACCAGCTCCAGGCGATGATCGCGAGCGTCATGCAAAAGCTGGTGTTCATCACAATACCTCTGCTCGGCATGTCCATGCTGTCGAGCGGAAATTCAACGATGAATGACAACGGCACCGACACGAGGGCCAACATTGCGATGGGCATGTTGCTCCACGCGAGGACGGTTACCGTTGGTGCAAACGCGGCTCGACCGCCGAATCGCCGTGCGCTGACGTAGATAAACCACGCCAGCATGAACTGCAGCGGAAGCTCCAACCCGACAGGAAACACAAGCAACAAGTGAAAAATCAGCCCGACATCACGCTCGACTTCGCCCTGCGAGAGGATGTGTCCGGGCCACCACGCGAAACTTGCAAAAACTGGCCACGCCAGACTTCGATACCACGGGTTCTCATGGGCGATTTGTGCAACCACCCGACCGGGGGCGCGCCAGATTTGGCGCATGGGTCGCACTGTCCGTGTGGCGGTCGTCATGTCGCCAAAGTGTAGTCGTCGTGAATCCGACCGTCGAGTGGATTACACTCAAGTAATGAGTAGTGAAGCGATACTAGTCTTGGGTAAAGGCGTGATCTGGTTTTTGCTGCCGATCGCGTTTTGCGCATGGGAGATCTGGAAGCTGAGAGATCGCTAGTCTGCCCCGTTGACGCAGTCGAGCGTCTCACCCGCCCAAACACAGTCGTCGGGCAGCTCGCCGCTGGACTTGAAATACGCGAGCAAACCGGAAGCCTCCAACACTTCGTTGAAACGCGGGTTCTCGCGCAGCGACACGGCATTTGGCCCCCAAAAACTCTTCGGCATACTTCCCCAGATCATGTCGTCGGCGAGCAGTTTGTCGATCACGGCATCGGTCTCATCCATCGCGAGTAACCAGGTCATCGCTGCGGGGTCGGGCCCCCAGAGATCCAGGAAGCTCGTCAGCGCTTCCGTGGCTGCGAGCCGGTCTTCAGTCGTCGATGCGTCGATATACGACTCGAGTAACGGAACGAAAGGCGAATCCGGCGGCATCGCATCAGCTGCCTCCATCTTTCTCAAACCAACCAGCGCATCCTGCCAACGCTGTTCAGCGGCGGCGCACAGCACCGGCGCGAAGTAGCCAAAATCGTGCCCTAGCGCGGCGGCTTTTCGTGCCGGAGCCTCCACGTTGTCGCAGTCGCCTGCGAGCATGTAGCCGCCGGCGACGTTCGCGTTCGCGCCCGGAGACAAGGGGTCGAGTTGTAGTGCAGTCAGGTTGACCTCGAGTGCTTGTTCGATCTTGCCGAGATCCTGTAAGTGTTCGGCGTACCAGAGATTCAGCGTGGCATCTTCGGCGTCGATCTCAAGCCCGCGTTGATACAAACGTTCGGCGTCCGACCAGCGTGCATCGAGTCGTGCCAGGTCGGCCAGCGCGGCGTAGGCGTCGACGAGTTCCGGGTCCAGAGCCATCGCATTCTGCGCGTGCACAGCAGCGGCGGTTGAGGACTCCTTCGCGAGAGCGTTCCATTGCTCAGTGGTTTCGACGCGCGCGTAGGAGGGTAAAGTGACGTAGGCGTTCGCCAGCGCCGCCTCGGCTCGCGCGAAGTTGGGTTCCAGTTCCAACGCGGATTGGAAGTGCTCTATGGCTGCGCGAATATTTTCCTCGCCGCGTTGCGCCCATAGCGAAGTGCCGATCAAGAATTCCTCGTAGGCGGCTGGGTTCGCCGTCGCCTCAAATACCTGATCGATATCGGCATTGGCTTCGTCACCGACCACCACACGCAAAGCAGCTGCGATTTTTCTCGTAATCCCCGCCTGCAATGCGAACGCGTCGCCAATCGGTTGCGTGTAACTCTCGCTCCACAAACGTTCATCATTTCGGACATCGACGAGCGCAGCCTCAATACGTACCTGATCGCCGGATCGTTGAATAGAGCCCTCGACAATATGATCGACATCCAGGGCATCGGCGATTTCTCGAATGCTCTTGCCGCTGTCGCGAAATGAAAAGGCGGAGGTCCGAGACACGACCCGCAGTCGGTCAACTCGGTGCAGCGCCGTCATCAGCTCCGTAGGGACGCCGTCGGCCAGATGGCGTTGGTCTCGCTGCGGACTCATATCAACAAACGGCAAAACCGCAATCGACGGGTTGATCGGTGCGCTGGGTGGTGGCAGGGCGAGTTCTGAATCGGCGCTCGCCAGTTCCAGGGTCGGCGTGTCAGAGCCTGTCGGCACGCGGAACACAGACGCAATGAACAAGCCCAGACCAATGAGTACCAATCCCGCAATTGTGATGTTCAGGCGACGTTTGACACGGTCGGGGTAACCCGGATCCGTCTGGCCCTCGTCGTCGACCTTGAGCCCGTCCGGCCCGAGCTCCAGCGCCCATGCCGTGACCGCGGCGATCGGCAGGCCGACGAGCAGCAGTACGAGCAACGCGCGCATGGCCCAGTCCGGTGCGCCGAAATTCGAAAACGCGAGATCGGCAACCTGGGCGACGGCCCATGCGCCTACGACGTAAGCGGCGCTCACGCGAATCACGTTGCGCCGTTTCAACTCTGCAATAAACGACAATGCCGTTGAGCCTCACCTCTGCCGCGAGTCTCAGAGTTTATCGTATCAGCGCAGTAGTGGGGCGCCGCATCGGCGGCAGTAGCGTGTGTCGGGGGAATGACGAATATTGCAGGACTTGCAAAGCTTGCGTTTGGATTTGGGTGACTCACGTCGCGTGTCGCGAGTTGGATTCTGCCGCAGTGCGGTTTCGTACGTTGCTGTCGAGTTCGACTGCGTCTGGCGGGTCGACGTGGCGCCAGCCGCCTTGGCTTCTTCGGCGACCTCGCGAAGCGTCCGCTTGAGTTTCGGTAGTACCGCCTTCGAGAGCCAAAACCAGAACAGTAACAGTGCGAAAAACGCCACTGGCCATTGGCCCGATGTGAACGACGCTGACACGATGTTAAACAGAATGATCCCGCCGACGATCAAAGGTATGACGGGCAGGCGATTCTTCCTGAGTCGTTTGGCGACGGCTTGTTTAAGGGCTTCCGGGTCGTCCACTATTCGCTGGAATCAAGAGTTTGCAGTTGTGCCGCATAGGCTCTCGCAAACTCGTCGCGAATAAAAGGGGGCAATTCGCCAGCATTGGATTGCGCCAGTGCTTCGATGTAGCTGCAGAAGTGGTCCCAAAGTTGGGCTTTCCGACTGCTGTTGAACAATCCTTTGCCCGCACCCAATGTTTCGAGTCGGTCTTGCAGCGACGTCGGCTCGAGCATCGCCAGCAATTCCATGAAGGCCGCTTCTGCGCCTTCCTGCACGGACGTGTTGTGGTGGCGAATGGCACGGAATTGATCGCGAACGTTGTCCGCAGGTTCCGGATGAATCTGTCCGCGGCCGAGTAGAAGATCGGCGATGTCGTCGGTGATATCCGTCGGCGTCAAATCATCCACATCCTGTTGCGTTTGCGACAAGCCCAGACGCTGCTTCGTGCGGGCTCGCTCGGTTCGCATGGACTTTGACGCTTCCAGGGCGGTGCGCAGTGCCTTGCCGACAGCGTAAGCAATCTCGTCGGCTGCTCGGGCCTCCAACGTCGCCGGATCAAGGCCGAGCCCACGCAACATCGCGCGGTAGGTCGACACATCGCGCCGTTCATTGGTCACATCGGCGGAGCGCCGGGCGCTCGGCAGTCTGTGAACACTCGCGCTGTGCGGCTGAGTGGTTTCAGTGACGACAACCGTATCGATTGCGGGCGAATCAAGCACCGCACCACCGGCGTCCTCGAACGGCGAGTTGGTCACCATCGACAGGTTGGCTGAGGCCATTCTGTCGTCCAGCAGTTCCTCGAGATCGATTTTCTCCGCCATCTCGTCTTCGACGAGTAGCTCGACGGACAGCTCAGCCGATGGCTCGATCGCCGCGTGATCTTCAAACAGATCACTGCGCAGCATCGTTTCGTGATCCTCGTCGAGCTGGGTTTTGATCTCACTGACGACCATTCGGAAGCTGCCCATGCGCAAGCGGGTGCCAAACGTCAGTTTGTAGGGCTGTGTCGGTCCCAGCGGTTGCTTGCTGCCGTTGATGTAGACGCCGTTCATGCTGGTATCGACCAGGTAAAAGCCGCCGTCTCGAGCTTCGATGCTCGCGTGTACGCTCGACACATAGCGCTTCGGATCGGGGAGTACCCAATCGTTGTGTTGCGCACGCCCAATGGTGCCCCCACGCTGATCGAATACATACTCAGCGTCGGCGCCCAGTTGCTGGCGCAAGTCATTACTTACCTGTAGTTTCAGTCGCATACCGTCAAAAACACACTGTGGACGGACCCTCAAACAACAGTATGGCCGTTAGATCGCGTTGAAACCGGTAGCGGTTCACATTTACATAAAGCGCCGTTTCTGGATGGTCTTGAACTGCGCTAGATTGACCACACCCTGGGTCTTGCAAGGAGGAATACATGAGCAAACTGTACCGCATTTCTTTCGCAAGCCAAGGCCGGGTGTATGAGGTTTTCGCCGAATCCGTCGTGCAGTCCGATCTGTTCGGCTTCCTCGAGATATCTGAACTCAAGTTTGGCGCGAGGAGCGCGGTCGTCGTCGATCCGAGCGAGGAGCGCATCAAGTCGGAGTTCGAAGGCGTGAAACGTACGTTGATACCCATGCACAACGTGATTCGGATTGATGAGGTCGAGAAGCAGGGCGTCAGCAAAGTCTCGAAAATGGATGGCTCGAATGTCACGCCGTTTCCCGCCAGCGTGTACCCGCAGGGCAGCAACGATTAACTAGTCTGTCGAGTCCGCGGCAGTGCAGGTATGATTCGCGCGAGCCGAGTCAACTGCCTGTGAGCGTCCATGCCAACAACCTGCACCGCGCCAGCCATCGTTGAGGTTGCGGCTGAATCCGCACTGACCGAGTTCCAAGCCACCCGACTTACAGAGCAACTGCGGCGTCACTTTCCGAGCGTCAGGGCCGTCTCGGCGCGCTATGTGGTCGTGGTCGCGCTGACCGAATCGGTCGATTCTGAAACGCTTTCGCGGTTGCGACAGGTCCTGACAAATAACTCGAAAGAAATTACCTTACCTACTGATGCGAATATAGATATTGGACCAAGAGCCGGGACGATTTCTCCCTGGTCCAGCAAAGCGACCGATATTGTTCATCGCTGTGGATTGACCGTTGTCGACCGGGTTGAACGGGTGACCCGCTACTGGATCGATGGACTCGAGTCCGGTCAGCTTGAGGCCGCACTGCCGATTCTGATGGATCGGATGACAGAAGCGGCATACCGTTCTGAAACATCAGGAGAGCGGTTGTTCGACGAGGCCGAGCCGCGTCCATTGGCATCGATTGCGCTCGCCGACGCGCCGCTGGAAGCGCTGGAGCAAGCGAATGTCGCGATGGGCCTTGCGCTGTCGTCGGATGAGCTCGAGTATCTCGCGGCGCATTACACTGAGGTGGGCCGCAATCCAACGGACGCCGAACTGATGATGTTCGCACAGGCCAATTCTGAGCATTGTCGTCACAAGATCTTCAACGCGTCGTGGCGGATAGACGGGCAGTCGATGGAGCACAGTCTGTTCGGAATGATCCGGCACACGAGCTCTGTCTCTCCCGACGGCATCTTGAGTGCGTACTCCGACAACGCGGCGGTGCTGGCGGGGCCTCGCGCCAGCCGGTTGATGATCGATGACACCGGCCACTGGCAGAGCCAGCTCGAACCGGTGGATATCGCCATCAAGGTCGAAACCCACAACCACCCGACGGCGATCTCGCCGCACCCGGGCGCAGCCACAGGGGCCGGCGGCGAGATTCGCGATGAAGGCGCCACCGGGCTCGGTGCGCAACCGAAAGCCGGTGTGTGTGGCTTCAGTGTGTCCGACTTGAATATTCCTGATTGGACCCAGCCCTGGGAAGCCGATATCGGCAAACCGGACCGGATTGTCTCCGGGCTGGACATCATGCTTGAGGGTCCGATCGGTGCCGCAGCATTCAATAACGAGTTCGGCCGTCCGAATATCGGCGGCTACTTCCGGACGTTCCTCGCCGATCGCGAAGACACCCGGTTCTGGGGCTACCACAAGCCGATCATGATCGCCGGTGGGCTCGGCAACGTGCGGCGCGAGCATGCCGTCAAACAGGAAGTACCCGCGGATGCGCTCGTCGTGGTCCTTGGCGGTCCAGGCATGCTGATCGGACTGGGCGGTGGCGCCGCGTCCAGCATGACGAGTGGTGCGAGTGATGCCGATCTGGATTTCGCATCCGTGCAACGCGGCAACCCCGAGATGCAGCGGCGCGCGCAGGAAGTGATCAATGCTTGTTGGCGACGTGGCGAATCCAGCCCGATTCTGCTGATCCATGATGTCGGGGCGGGCGGGTTGTCGAACGCGATCCCGGAGGCGGTCGATCATTCGTCATTGGGTGGACGTTTCGATTTGCGATCGATCTTGACCGACGAATCGCAGATGTCGCCAATGGAAATCTGGTGCAACGAGTCCCAAGAGCGCTATGTGCTCGTGATTGCGCAGGAATCTGAAGCCGAATTCGGTGAGATTTGTGCGCGCGAACGTTGTCCGTTCGCTGTGGTGGGTTCGCTGACCAGCGATCGCCAACTGATCGTGGAAGACCCGCTGCTCGAAGGCGTACCCGTCGACCTGCCGATGGACGTGTTGCTTGGCAAAACCCCGCAGATGTCGCGCGACGTCGCACGGATCGAGCGGCCGGTAACGCCATTCGATACGACCGACGTGCGCCTCGAGGATGCGTGGCGCCGCGTGCTTGCGATACCGAGTGTTGCGGACAAGAGTTTCCTGATTCATATCGGCGACCGAACCGTCGGCGGGCTGGTGAGTCGCGATCAGTTGGTCGGACGCTGGCAGGTGCCCGTCAGTGATGTCGCGGTCACATTGTCGACGCATTCCGATCACTGCGGTGAAGCGATGGCGATGGGCGAGCGCACGCCCGTTGCGTGTGAAAACCCCGGTGCGGCCGCGCGTTTGGCCGTCGTGGAATCACTCACCAACATCCTCGCCGCAGATGTCGCTCGATTATCTGACATCAAGCTTTCGGCAAACTGGATGGCGGCTGCTGGTCAGCCGGGACAGGACGCCGGACTGTACGACGCAGTGCAGGCGATCGGGCAGGTGTTGTGCCCGGCGCTCGGAATCGCAATTCCGGTCGGTAAAGACTCGTTGTCGATGCATACGCAGTGGTCGAGCGAGCGTGGCGAGGAACACTCGGTCACGGCGCCGGTGTCTCTGATCGTGACCGCGTTCGCGCCGGTCGGCGATGTCCGCAAGACACTCACGCCGGAGTTGCAACCGGTCGATGGCAGCGCGCTGATCTTTGTGGACTTGTCGGAAGATCCGGAGGCACTCGGGCGCAGCGCCTTGGCGCAAGCGTGGCGCCAGCAGGGCGGTCGATGCGCGGATGCCGCACCGGCCGCGACGTTAAAATCCCTGCTCGAGGCACTGATCGATGTTCGCAAATCCGGACAAGCCCTGGCCTGGCATGATCGCGCCGACGGTGGACTGCTCGCGACGTTCGCGGAGATGATTTTCGCCAGTCGATTGGGTGTTGACGCCACTTTGCCGGACGATTCGGTCAACGATCTCGCCTGGTTGTTCTCGGAGGGACCCGGCGTTGTCATACAGGTGGCTGAATCGCACCTCGCACAAGTCCACGCACGCTTCGCCGTGGCGGGTGCCGGAGCTCGCTGCATGACGCTGGCACACGTCACAGATACCGCGCGACTGGTTGTTCGCCGGCGCGGTGAAACCCTACTCGACGTGCCGCGTCGCGACTTGCAGCTCTGTTGGTCCGAGATGAGTTTTCGAATGCAGGCGCTGCGCGATCACCCAACGTGCGCCGCAGAGGCGTACGAGCGCGTCGCCGACGATAGTGACCCCGGGTTGGTTGTGCACTGGCCGGATTCGTCACGGCGCACGGCAGCGGTCAGTACCACCCGCCCGACCGTCGCGGTCCTCAGAGAGCAGGGCGTCAACAGTCAACATGAGATGGCGGCCGCGTTCATTGCTGCCGGCTTCGATGCCGTGGATGTGCACATGTCCGACATCGAACAAGGTCGCGTGTCGTTGGCCTCCTTCCAGGCGATGGCCGCATGCGGCGGTTTTTCGTTTGGCGACGTGTTGGGCGCGGGCGGTGGATGGGCGCGATCGATCCTCGAGGTTCCCGCACTTCGCGACGCCTTCAGTGCCTGGTTCGAGCGCGCCGACGTTTTGACGCTCGGGGTCTGCAACGGTTGCCAGATGCTCAGTCAATTGACCTCGCTGATCCCGGGAACGCAGCACTGGCCAGCATTTGTGCACAACCGTTCCGCGCAGTTTGAAGCGCGGTTGTCGCAAGTGAGGATCAACACACTCGATAGCCCGTGGTTCGACGGCATGGCCGGGTTGCAGGTTCCGGTGGTCGTGTCGCACGGTGAAGGTCGTGCCAGGTTTGATCACGACGATAGCGCGCATGCAGCACTGAACGCGGGTGTGGTCGCAGCACAATACGTGGAAGGCGATGGTCGAATTGCGACGCGTTATCCCGCGAATCCGAACGGGTCTGCACAAGGCATCGCGATGCTCACCAGCGACGACGGTCGGGTCGCGATCAGCATGCCGCATCCGGAGCGCACGCTACGGGCTGCTCAACACAGCTGGCATCCGGCGGACTGGGCTGAGTACGGTCCGTGGTTTCAGTTGTTTGAGAACGCGAAACGCGCGCTCAGTTAGTCGTTGTACCGCGCATCATGTGCAACGCGCCGCATCGCTTCGCGCAGTCGGTCACGGCGAACGAATGCCTCGTGCAACATATCTTTCAGCAGCGCCACCAAGACACGCGCAGCCGAAGGGGACAACGACGGCAACGTCGTGGCGCTGTCGAGATCGAACAGGATGTCGCGACAGAATCTCGCCAGCGCATCGTCGACGCCCGCGAGGCTAGCCGCCTCGGTGACTGCGTTGAACAGGGTCATCCGGCCGTCTGAGCCCATGGCGTCCGCACACATCAGCGTGATGCGGTGGCTCAACATCACAAGCGCCTGCCAGTGCCCGTCGCGATAACACGCCAGCGCTTCAGTCACCGGGTCTACGAGCTCTGCCGGCAGTCGATCCAGTTCAAACGATGGCAGTGGTTTCACGACGGGCTCCCACAATCCATCGATCGTCAGCTCGTCGTCCGCGTAAGTTACCGGCCCGCTGCAGAGAAACACGGGGCGACGGCAAGCAGGACAGAGGGCACTGATACCGATACGCCGTGGTCGGTTGGTAATCAGCCACTGCCAGGCGGGCGTCGCCTGCACGGTCATCTGCGCGTAAACGCCGCAGTGCGGGCACGTCATGGACAGTGCCGGTTCGAGTAGCTCCCGGAGGCTGTGATGCTCACGGATGTGCATCAACGAGGCCATGTTCAGGCGGACAACCGTTTGTATTTGATTCTGCTCGGTTTCACCGCGTCATCTCCTAAACGACGTTTTCGATCCTCGATGTAGTCCTCGAAGTTTCCTGCGAAGAACACCACCTCGCTATCGCCTTCGAAGGCAAGGATATGAGTGGCGATCCGATCCAGGAACCAGCGATCATGTGAGATCACGACCGCGGAGCCCGGGAACTCCAGCAAAGCCTGTTCGAGCGCGCGCAATGTCTCAACATCCAGATCGTTCGTCGGTTCGTCAAGCAGCAGCAGGTTGCCACCGGAGCGGAGTACTTTCGCTAGATGGACCCGGTTACGTTCGCCACCCGACAACAAACCGATTTTTTTTTGTTGTTCCGATCCTCGGAAATTGAACCGTCCGACGTACGCGCGGGACGGAATCTCGTAGTTGCCAATGACGATATTGTCCTGCTCGTCGGAAATTTCCTCCCAGACGGTCTTGCTGTCGTCCAGCGAATCACGCGACTGGTCGACATAGGCGGCTTGCACCGTGCTTCCGAGTCGAATTTCGCCCGCGTCCGGTTCGTGTTGACCGGTGATCATCCGGAACATCGTGGTTTTGCCGGCGCCATTCGGACCGATGACGCCAACGATGCCGCCGGGAGGCAGCTGGAAGGACAGGTCATCGACCAGCAATTTGTCACCGAACGCTTTTTTGACTTTGTCCGCCTCGATCACGATGTCGCCCAGGCGTGGCCCCGGCGGGATATAGATTTCGTTGGTTTCGCTGCGTTTTTGGTAGTCCTGCGACGACAGTTCCTCAAAGCGCTTGAGCCGGGCCTTAGCCTTGGCCTGGCGGCCCTTGGGATTGCTCCGCACCCACTCCAACTCCTCCTGCATAGCCTTTTGGCGCGCAGCTTCGGTGCGTTCTTCGGTTTCGAGGCGCGCCTGTTTTTGTTCCAGCCAGGAGCTGTAGTTGCCTTCCCACGGAATGCCGTGACCGCGATCGAGTTCCAGAATCCAGCCAGCGACGTTATCGAGAAAGTAGCGATCGTGAGTTACCGCAATGACGGTGCCGGGGTATTCCTCGAGGAAACGCTCAAGCCAAGCCACAGACTCCGCATCGAGATGGTTGGTCGGTTCGTCGAGCAACAACATGTCCGGTTTGGACAGCAACAGGCGGCATAGCGCCACACGACGTCGCTCGCCTCCTGAGAGCTGAGAGACATCGGCGTCCCAAGGCGGCAGGCGCAGCGCATCAGCGGCGATGTCCAGGGTCCTCTCGAGTTCCCAGCCGCCCGCGGCGTCGATTTTGTCCTGCAGTTTGCCTTGCTCGGCCAACAGGTCATTCATTTCGTCGTCGCTCATCGGCTCGGCGAATTTCATGCTGATTTCGTTAAAGCGATCCAGGAGTGCCTTGGTCTCGCCAACGCCTTCCTCAACGTTGCCGCGAACATCCTTATCAGGATCGAGTTCGGGTTCCTGTGGCAAATAGCCGATATTGATGCCGGGTTGCGGTCTCGCCTCACCATCGAACTCCTTGTCGACCCCGGCCATGATGCGCAACAACGAGGACTTTCCGGAGCCGTTCAAACCGAGCACCCCAATTTTGGCTCCCGGAAAAAACGACAGTGAAATATCCCTCAAGATCTGTCTCTTGGGCGGAACCACTTTCGAGACGCGGTTCATTGTGTAGATGTATTGCGCCATGCTGGCATCCTTCGGCGAGATCCTAGGCGCGCGATTATGCGTCCGCCATGGGGTATCCGGCAATCCGGCGGCTGCGCCGGACGAGGCCCTAAGGTACAATTTCGGGATCATTTTCACTGCGTCCACGCACTTGGAGAGCATCCCGATGTTTGATGACACCTACACCATCGAAGGGTTCGACGATGAATTGGCAGCCGCAATGCAACGCGAGTCTGTGCGCCAGGAACAGCACATCGAGCTGATCGCCTCCGAGAACTACGCAAGCCCGCGCGTGCTGGCCGCGCAAGGTTCCGTGTTGACCAACAAGTATGCGGAGGGGTATCCGTCGAAGCGCTACTACGGTGGCTGCGAGCATGTCGATGTCGCCGAGCAGTTGGCGATCGATCGCGCGTGTGAATTGTTCGGTGCCGACTATGCCAACGTTCAGCCCCATTCAGGCTCGCAGGCGAATGCCGCGGTGTATCTCGCGTTGCTCGAGGCCGGCGACACCATCCTCGGAATGAGCCTGTCGCACGGCGGTCATCTGACGCATGGCGCGAAAGTGAATTTCTCGGGCAAGCTGTTCAATGCCGTCCAGTACGGCGTCGATGATGACGGCCTGATCGATTACGACGAGGTTGCGCGCTTGGCCGAGGAGCACAAACCGAAGTTGTTGATCGGCGGGTTTTCGGCCTATTCACGTGTGGTCGACTGGGCGCGGCTGGCAGAGATCGCGAAATCCGTGGGTGCCTATTTCCATGTGGATATGGCGCATATCGCCGGGTTGGTCGCTGCCGGCGTGTATCCGTCACCGGTCCCACATGCCGATGTCGTGACCACCACCACGCACAAGACACTGCGCGGCCCACGCGGGGGCATGATCCTGGCGCGCGCCAACGACGCGTTGACCAAGAAGTTCAATTCACTGGTCTTCCCGGGCACGCAGGGTGGTCCGCTGATGCATGTCATCGCGGCCAAAGCCGTGGCCTACAAGGAGGCGCTTGAGCCGGACTTCCGTAGCTATCAGGAACAAGTGGTTGCCAACGCGCGTTGCATGGCAAGCGCGCTGCAGGATCGCGGGTACAAGATTGTGTCGGGTGGAACGGACAACCACCTGTTCCTCGTCGATTTGATCGATAAGGGCATCACAGGAAAGGCGGCCGATCAGGCGCTGCATTCAGCCAACATCACCGTCAACATGAATACGGTGCCGAATGATCCCCGGTCACCGTTTGTGACCAGTGGTCTTCGTATGGGTACGCCCGCCATCACGACGCGCGGATTCGGCGAGGCAGAATGCACGATGCTGGCAGGTTGGATCGCTGACATTCTCGACGACATCGAAGACGAAGTCTGTCAGACGCGCGTGCGCAATGAGGTTCTGGCCTTGTGTGAGCGATTCCCGGTATACGGCGATCCCGCCCGCGGCGCAGAAGCGAGACACTCCGGCGCCTGAAGATGCATTGCCCGTTCTGCGGCAACGAGGAGACGAAAGTCATCGATTCGCGGTTGGCGGCTGATGGCGGCCAGGTGCGCCGTCGTCGTCAATGTCTGGCATGCCGCGAACGGTTCACGACGTTCGAGGCCGCAGCGCTCGTGATGCCGAGGGTTATCAAGAACAACGAGTCTCGACAGCCGTTCGACGATACGAAGTTGCGGTCCAGCATGACGCGCGCATTGGAAAAACGTCCGGTCCCCGCCGATGCGCTTGAGGCGGAAATCAGTCAGATTGAACACGAGCTGCAAACCATGGGTGAGCGCGAAGTCGAGTCTAGCTTGCTCGGGGAGATGGTCATGAACGCGCTGCGGCGACTGGATGATGTGGCCTACGTGCGCTACGCGTCGGTGTATCGCAGCTTCCAGGACGTCACGGAGTTCCAGGAAGAAATTCGACGGTTGGAGGCAATGTCGCGCGCTGACGATCGTGAACAAATGTCATTGCTTCCGGATGGACCCAAGTCGAAGTCGCCCGGTCCGCGCAACCGCTGACGCTATGGCGGATTTTTCATCAACGGATCGACGGTACATGCGCCGTGCCCTCGAGCTGGCCGCGAACGGCATGAACACGACGACGCCGAATCCGGCCGTCGGATGCGTCATCGCTCGCGGTGAAACGATGATCGCAGAGGCCTTCCATCAGCGGGCGGGCGAGGCGCACGCAGAAGCGCTGGCATTGGCGCAGGCCGGCGACGCCGCGAGCGGCGCGACGGTTTATGTCACGCTGGAGCCCTGCACAGTCGATGGTCGCACCCCGCCTTGCGTCGATGCGTTGATTGCGGCGAACGTGTCCGAAGTCGTTTTTGCGATGGTCGATCCCAACCCCGCGGTCAGCGGAAAAGGTCAGCAGCAACTTGAAGCGGCCGGAATTCGCGTAATGTCAGGTTTGTTTGCCGATATCGCTGCATCAATGAACGAGGGGTACATCTCGCGGCAAACCGTGGGACGTCCGTTCGTGACCATGAAGTGGGCGCAGAGCCTGGACGGGGCGAGCGCAATGTCGAGCGGCGAGAGTCAGTGGATTACTGGCGCGGAAGCCCGCCAAGACGCCCACAACCTTCGCGCTCGCGCGTGCGCGATTCTGACCGGTGTGGGGACGGTGCTTTCGGATGACCCGGCATTGACGGCGCGTGCCGAGGGGGTGAGCCGGCAGCCCCTGCGAGTGATCGGGGATAGCCACTGGCGAACGCCTGTCGAAGCAAGGGTCCTCTCTGGCGACGGCGGTGCACTGGTCGTTGGCACTGGGCCGTGCGAAAATGACCAATTGCAGGAGCGTGCAACCTGTTGGTGTATGCCGGGAGATGCCGACGATCGGGTCGATCTCAAGGCATTGCTGAAGCGGTTGGCGGACGAAGGCATCAACGAATTGATGGTGGAGGCAGGCGCCACGCTCAACGGCGCTCTGCTGGACCGCGATTTGGTCGATCGAGTGGTCGTTTACGTTGCGCCGACGTTACTCGGCAGCGAAACGCAGCGTGCTGTTGTGACCCCGGGTTGGCAGGCGCTGGCCCACGGCAGGCATTTTTCGATGGAAGATATCAGAACGGTCGGTCAGGACCTGCGTTTGCAGATGATCCCGCGACGTTCGGCGGAATAACATGTTTACAGGAATCATTCTCGCAACAGGACAGGTCGCCTCGGTAACGCCGAGCGGCGGAGATGTCGTGATTCGGATCGATTGTCCAACGCTCAAGCCCGAACAATTCGCAGAAGGCGAGAGTATCGCTGTGTCGGGTGTGTGTCTGACCGCACTCGATATCGACGCCAGCGGCTTCTCCGCGGACGTGTCGCGCGAAACGCTCGATGTCACCACTTTGGGAGACTGGCGGGCGGGGTCACGCGTGAATCTTGAGCCGTCACTGGCCATAGGCGATCGGTTGGGCGGTCACCTGGTAACCGGCCACACCGATGGTGTGGCGACCCTCGCGTCTCGCAGCGACGACGCACGCTCGATTCGACTGCGGTTTACCGCGCCGGAGACCCTGCTTCCGTTTATCGCGAAGAAGGGCTCAGTCGCCGTAGCGGGTGTCAGTTTGACCGTGAACGAGACGGATCAAACGGGTTTCGAGGTCAACATTATCCCGCACACTGCCAATGAGACAACACTCGGTGATCTTAAAATTGGTGACCGGGTCAATATTGAAGTCGACCTGATCGCGCGCTACGCGCAAAGGTTGATGGGATTTGCACCGGATGCCGGCCTCACTGAGGCCTATCTGGTCGAGAGTGGTTTTTCGCGGTCCACGCGCCGCCAGGGAGAAAAGGGATGAGTCTTAGGCCCGTCGAAGATTCGAAGCATAATTTCGCGCCGATCGATGACATCCTCGACGCGCTGCGTGCGGGACAGATGGTCATCATGGTCGACGACGAAGACCGCGAGAATGAGGGCGACCTCATCATGCTCGCGAGCAAAGTCACTCCGGAAGCCATTAACTACATGGCTCGTTACGGTCGCGGTCTGATCTGTCTGACGCTGACACAGCAGCGATGCGAACGGCTACGGCTGCCGCTCATGGTGAGCGCAACCCACGCGCAGCACAGCACGAATTTCACGGTGTCTATCGAAGCCGCCGAGGGCATCACAACAGGCATTTCGGCGCATGATCGGGCGCGCACGATTCAGGCGGCAGTCGATGCGAATGCACGACCCGGTGATCTCGTGCAGCCCGGGCACATATTTCCGGTCATGGCGCAGCCGGGTGGTGTGCTGGTTCGGGCGGGCCATACCGAAGCGGGTTGTGATCTAGCTCGGTTGGCGGGTGAATCCGAACCGGCGGCCGTCATCGTCGAGGTGTTGAACGAAGACGGCAGCATGGCGCGGCGTCCGGATCTTGAGACCTTCGCCAACCAGCACGGTCTGCTCATGGGTACAATTGCCGATCTCATTCGGTACCGACTCGAAAAAGAAGTGGCCGTAGAGCGAATCTACACGGTGCCGATCGAGACCCGCGAAGGCGAGTTCGATTTGCACGCCTATGAAGATCACGTTAACCGGAACGTCCACCTCGCCTTGGTGCATGGTGATATCAAAGCAGCGGACGCACCTTTGGTGCGCGTACACGTAACCGATACGCTGGGCGATATTGTCGGGGTCAACGATCGACGGCTCGGCTGGCCGATTCGCGATGCGATGGCGAGAGTCGTTGAGGCCGGTGCGGGTGTCGTTGTGGTTCTGAGATACCCCGAGGGACCACGTGAGCTGGTCGAGGGGTTGCGAATGCTGACCGAAAAGACGCGGCCCGCGCTCGAGGATATCGAGCCGGCAAATGAGTTACGCCAGTATGGTGTTGGTGCCCAAATACTGAGAGATATCGGTGTTCGTCGCATGCGGGTGTTGTCGGCGCCCGTGCAAATGCATGCGATTTCCGGGTTTGGTCTTGAGATCATTGAATACATAGATGCCGGTTAACTCGTCGAGGCGTCAGGAGAATCCTAGTGACAGTATTTGAAGGCAACCTCGTTGTGCGTGATGCGCGTTTTGCGATCGTCGCATCCCGATTCAATGATTTCATTGTGTCCAGACTGTTGGACGGCGCGAAGGATGCGCTGGTTCGTTGTGGCGCGGATGAGGCAGCGATCGATGTCGCGTGGGTGCCAGGAGCCTGGGAGCTCCCGTTGGCTGCTGACAAGCTTGCCGCGAGGCGGCGCTACGATGCGATTATTGCGCTGGGTGCGGTCATCCGCGGTGCGACAGCGCACTTTGAATATGTCTCTGGCGGGGTTGCAAAAGGTCTGGCAAGCGCCGGCGAACGCGCGGGTTTGCCGGTGGTGTTTGGTGTCCTGACGGTAGACAGCATTGAACAGGCGATTGAACGTGCCGGCAGCAAGGCCGGCAACAAGGGCGCGGAGGCGGCGATGACCGCCATTGAAATGGTTAACCTGTTGCGGTCGATCGACTAAGCGATGACGTCTCAACCCAAATCCAATCGCGCTCGAAGCTTTGCCCGATCGCTCGCAATGCAGGCGCAGTACCAGCAGCAGCTCGATGATACTTCGCGGGCTCAGCTGCTGGCGCAGTTCTCTGAACGACGAGAATACGAGCGAGTTGACGCCGAATATTTCGAGATGCTGGTGAATGAATCCATGCGTCTTCTGCCGGAGTTGCAGGAAGACATCACCGAATTCGCGGACCGTGATATCGAGCAGTTGGGTTTGGTCGAGATCGCCGTCCTGCGTATCGCGTTGACGGAAATGCGATCGCGGATCGATGTGCCATTCCGGGTCGTGATCAATGAAGCGGTTGATCTGACGCACAGGTTCGGTGCTGAGTCGGCGCACAAATATGTCAATGCGGTGCTCGACCGCGCCGCGCAGAAACATCGAGCGGTTGAAGCGCGCGCAGCGCGATCCTGATTACCCGGCGGTCGACAATCTTGAGTGAGTTCGACCTCATCAGCCGCTACTTTTCCGGTTTCGATCGCGACGCGCTGGTAGGCGTCGGCGATGATGCTGCAGTGGTCAAACCAGGCCCAGACAAGCGTCTGGTGGTCGCCACCGATACGTTGATTGAAGGTGTGCATTTTCCTGCAGATACACCTGCAGACTCCGTGGGGTTTCGGGCGTTAGCCGTCAACCTCAGCGATCTGGCCGCAATGGGTGCAACGCCACGATGGTTCACGTTGGCTTTGACGCTTCCCGAAGAGAACACAATCTGGCTGGAGGGCTTCTCGCAGGCTCTGATCCGGCTTGCGGATCGCTTCGGTATCGGATTGATCGGTGGTGATACCACGCGCGGTCAGTTGTCGATCACGATCACGGCAATCGGGGAGGCCGACCAGGTGCTGACTCGGTCGGGTGCGAAGCCCGGCGATAAATTATGGATCGGCGGTTACCCCGGTGAAGCGGCAGGTGGGTTGACATGCTGGGCAAGGCGGCACGAATCCAGCGCGGAGATCCAGAGGCTGGTCGAGCGGTTTCTGTACCCCGAGCCTCAGGTTTCTCTCGGGTATGATCTGAACCGGCGAGCGAACGCAGCGATTGACGTGTCGGATGGTCTCGTCGCCGATCTCGCCCATCTTTGTAGCGCAAGTCAGTGCGGTGCTGAAGTGGATCTCGATCATTTGCCGCTATCCGATGCGCTGCTGTCGGTGGTCGGTGGTGAGGGCGCCCAGTCTTTGGCGCTTTCCGGTGGAGATGATTATCTGCTTCTGTTCACCGCAAGACCGTCGGAGTCGTTCGAGTCGTGTTTTGTTATCGGCAAGATGACCGAAGCGCCGGAGATCGAGTTGCGGCAGGGTGGTGATGTGGTCACCTGGGACAAAGGCGGGTATCGACATTTCTGATTCCAAAAAACATATTGCGCCACCGGCGAAGGTCGTTTTCGGAGATCCCGTTCACTTTCTTGCGTTCGGCGCAGGAGCAGGGTTATCGCCGAAAGCGCCCGGTACCGTCGGGAGCATTTGGGGTGTCGCACTCGCAGTCGCGACGGCTGGATGGGGGTGGCAATGGGAATTGTTGCTGGCTATTGCGATCGGTGTCGCGGGCGTGTGGATTTGCGGCGTCAGTGCCAAACGTCTGGGTGTCCACGACCATGGCGGGATTGTCTGGGATGAGATCGTCGGTGCGTACCTGATTTTCCTGCCTTTGCCTCGAACCTGGCCATGGCTGGTCGCCGGATTCGTGGTTTTTCGGATTTTGGATATTGTTAAGCCATGGCCGATAAGAGAACTGGATCACAGACTCCATGGGGGTCTCGGAATTATGCTCGATGACGTTGTTGCCGCCCTGATTGGTGCGGTTTTTTTAGCAATGATTTCAGGGTGGTTAGCGCCCTGAGCTGAGGCGCAAATGGCAACCACTGCAGCCAATTCCATTCGGGATAATGAAATCCCGGAAAAGTTCGGCAAATACGTCATCGTCAATGAGGTCGGCAAAGGTAGCACCGGCACGGTCTACCTGTCGCACGACCCCTACTACCGTCGTGATGTAGCGATCAAGGTTTATAACGTCGGTTCGGAAGATGGCGAGGCCGAGCGCGCGCGTGTGACGCGCAAGATGTTCTTCAATGAAGCGCACATGGTCGGCATGCTCCAGCACCCGAATATACTGCCGATCTACGATGCGGGCGAGGAGAACGGCAAATACTACGTGGTCACGGAACATATCCACGGTGCCCGCACACTCGCGTCATACTGCAAGCCCGGGCGCCTGTTGCCGGTCGATGATGTCATCGAGATCATCTATAAAACTGCCAAGGCATTGCACTACGCTCACGGGCGAGGTGTCATTCACCGCGACATCAAGCCCAGCAACATCATGCTGACGATGGACAACGATGTTCGTGTCATCGACTTCGGCATCGCGATCATCAAAGACGCGGACGTCTCGCGAATCGAGGGAATTGCAGGCTCCCCGAGCTACATGTCGCCAGAACAGGTGCAAAGCGAAGAGCTGAGTAACCGCTCGGATCTGTACTCACTGGGTGCGGTGATGTATGAGCTCCTGACGGGTTTCCGACCGTTCCGCGCAGGCAATCTCTCGAAGCTGCTTCACCAGATCGTATTTGCAACGCCACCGCCGATTCATCGCTATCGCGAAGATATTCCTGATGAGCTCGAAAACATCGCGGCGGTGCTACTGCAGAAAGCTCCGGAGAAACGTTATGCCAACGGTCTGGCGCTGGCTGCGGAGTTAACGCACGTCTATCAGGCGCTGCGTGCAAAAGCCGATCAGTTCGACAATCAGGAGCATTTTGATCTCCTGCGCCGTCTCAGTTTCTTCCACGACTTCTCTCACGCGGAGATCTGGGAGGTCCTGCGCGCGGGTGAAATCAGCGAGTACGAAGCGGGTGACGAGATTGTTCGCGAAGGCGAAATCGACGATCGCTTCTACATCATTGTCACCGGTGACGCCGAGGTCGTTGCCAGCGGCAAAGCTGTGGGTGAGCTTGGTCGCGGCGATTGTTTCGGGGAGTCGAGTTACCTCGCGGAAGCGAAGCGAAATGCATCGATTCGGGCCAAGACGCCTGTCAATCTGCTGCGCGTCAGCGCAACCCTGATGGAGCAAGTGTCATCGAGCTGTCAGCTAAGGTTCAATAAAGTCTTCTTGCGCTCGTTGATTGAACGGCTGCAACGGGCGGGTGGGCCGCGAACCTGAGCTGAGGATCAGTCTTCCTCGGGTTCGAATGGCAACGGGTCGTCGTCCAGGCCTGCATCTGCCAACAACGTTTCCACTTTTTGTTCGGCCACTGACAGTGCGCTCTGACAATCGCGAGTCAGTTTGACGCCGCGTTCGAACCGTTTCATGGCATCGTCGAGGCTCAACTCTCCCGCCTCCAGTTCGCCGACAATCCCCTCAAGCTCTGTCAAAGCCTCTTCCAGGTTCAACTTTTTCGCCAAGACACTCTCCCATTCGAAGGCTCGAAGTCTAACCAATCGATAACGTGTCGCACAGTACAGCGTGAATCGATCCCGAAAAATTCCATGGCGAAGAGCGGCCCGAAGTCGTTAAACTTCGAGTCGGATCAGACGGCCCCGAAAGTTCACGCGGGGTTATGCATGGCACACCCCGGGATAGTGAATGAGCAAGAGCTACAACGCGGCGGATATTGAGGTACTTAGCGGGTTGGAGCCGGTGCGCCGGCGCCCCGGAATGTATACCGATACTGCGCGACCCAATCATCTGGCGCACGAGGTGATCGACAACAGTGTCGATGAGGCGCTCGGTGGTCATTGCGACAAAATCGACGTGCTGCTGCGCAAAGACGGGTCGCTTGAGGTTTCTGATAACGGTCGCGGGATGCCAGTGGATTTGCATCCAAAAGAAAAGATCCCGGGGGTGGAACTGATCCTGACCCGGTTGCACGCGGGTGGAAAATTCTCAAACGACAATTACCAGTTTTCAGGTGGGTTACACGGTGTCGGCGTATCGGTTGTCAATGCCTTGTCGGAGCAGCTTGAGGTCTGGATCAAGCGTGGCGGCCAGAAGCATTACATCGAGTTTGCCGGCGGCAAACGACGCAAGGCACTCAAAGTCGTGGACAAGGTGGGCAAGGCGAACACCGGCACGACCGTGCGATTTATGCCCGATGCGCAGTACTTCGACTCGGCCAAGTTTTCTGTGTCGCGCCTGCGGCACACGCTGCGAGCGAAGGCGGTCTTGTGTCCTGGGTTGCGCGTGGCGTTCAAGGAAGAAAAGAGTGGCGACGAAACCGTTTGGCACTATGCGGGCGGGTTAGAGGAGTACTTGCTCGAAGCGGTCGGTGATGGTGATGTGCTGCCCCAGGAAACATTCAGCGGTTCAGTGCAGGAGTCGAATGCGGCGTTGGATTGGTCTGTAGCCTGGCTGCCGGATGATCGCCCGCTGGTCGGCGAGAGTTACGTCAATCTGATTCCAACGGCGCAAGGTGGCACCCACGTCAACGGTCTGAGGACCGGTCTCACAGAGGCGATCCGCGAGTTTTGCGAATTCCGAAACATATTGCCACGTGGTGTGAAACTGGCGCCGGACGATGTCTGGGACCGCGTGAGCTATGTTGTCTCTGCGAAGCTTGAGGACCCTCAGTTTTCCGGCCAGACCAAAGAGCGCTTGTCGACTCGCGAGGCCGCCGGTTTTGTAACTGGCATCGTCAAGGATGCATTTGCGCTGTGGTTAAACCAACACCCGGATGCCGGTGAGCAGATCGCGCAGATCGCAATCGCGAAAGCACAACAACGCCTGAAAGCGGCAAAAAAAGTCGTGCGCAAGAAGGTGGTCGGTGGTCCGGCATTGCCCGGTAAACTCGCCGATTGCGCTGCGCAGGAACCCGAACGGAGCGAGTTGTTTTTGGTCGAAGGCGATTCGGCGGGAGGATCCGCAAAACAAGCTCGCGATCGCGAGACTCAAGCGATCATGCCCCTGCGTGGCAAGATCTTGAACACCTGGGAAGTGGAGACTGGTCAGATTCTGGCCTCACAGGAAGTGCACGACATTAGTGTTGCACTCGGTGTTGATCCTGGTGCCGCGGACACCAGCAATCTGCGCTACCACAAAGTCTGCATACTCGCCGACGCAGACTCCGACGGTGCGCATATCGCGACGTTACTGTGCGCTTTGTTTTTGCGTCACTTCCGTCCTTTGGTGGCGGCCGGGCATATTTATGTTGCGATGCCGCCGTTGTATCGGATCGATGTCGCGAAAGAGGTCTACTACGCGCTGGACGAGGCAGAGCGCCAGTCGACGATCGACAGTTTGCCAGCCGACAAACGGCGCGCGAAAGTGACGGTTACCCGATTCAAAGGACTGGGTGAAATGAGTCCCGCACAATTGCGCGAAACCACAATGAATCCCGACACTCGACGTCTGGTTCAGCTCACGATTGAGGCAGATGCGGATACGGACAGCACGCTCGATATGTTGCTCAGCAAGAAGCGTGCGTCGGACCGTCGGACGTGGCTGGAGTCGAGCGGCAATCTCGCGGATGTTTAACGAGAGAATCCATGCAGGATGAACTGAATTTCGAAGGTATCGAGCAGCTGGCGCTGCGCGACTACACCGAGAAAGCGTACCTCGATTATTCGATGTACGTCATTCTCGATCGTGCGCTTCCGCACGTGGGCGATGGATTGAAGCCGGTGCAGCGTCGCATCGTCTACGCGATGAGCGAATTGAATCTTGGCGCAAAATCCAAGCCCAAAAAATCTGCGCGTACGGTCGGAGATGTGATCGGAAAATTCCATCCACACGGCGATTCCGCCTGTTACGAGGCGATGGTCTTGATGGCCCAACCGTTCTCGTATCGCTACCCGTTGGTGTTTGGCCAGGGCAACTGGGGCTCGCCGGATGATCCCAAATCGTTTGCTGCCATGCGCTACACCGAAGCCAAGTTGCAACCCTACACCACCACTTTGTTGTTGGAGTTGGGTCAGGGGACGGTGGATTGGCAGCCCAACTTCGATGGCACCATTGATGAACCTGTGGTTTTGCCAGCACGGTTGCCGAATTTGCTGCTGAATGGCACCAGCGGAATCGCGGTCGGAATGTCGACCGACATTCCGCCACACAACATCAATGAAATCGGTGCGGCTTTGGTGCACCTGATTGACCACCCACGTGCGACGGTGGCCGACCTTCTCGAGCATCTGCCTGGGCCGGACTTTCCCACGGGTGGCGAAATCATTTCGCCAGTCAGTGACCTTGCGGCGATCTACGAGACCGGCAATGGGACGCTACGAGTGCGCGCTGTCTGGCACCAGGAAGACGATACTGTCGTCGTGACCGAGCTGCCGTTCCAGACGTCCGGTGCGAAAGTTGTGGAGCAAGTGTCCGCGCAGCTGCGGAACAAGAAGTTGCCGATGGTGGAGACGATTCGCGACGAATCAGACCATGAGGCGCCGGTGCGTCTGGTTGTCGAGTTAAAGTCACGCCGCGTGGATGCTGAAGCGCTGATGTTGCATCTGTTTGCTACAACCGCTTTAGAACGCACTGTCCGCGTGAACCTGAACGTGATCAGTCTCGCCGGTTCACCACGAGTGTTTGACCTGCGCGGACTGCTACGCGAATGGCTACAGTTTCGCAAAGCGACGGTCGTTCGCCGACTGGAGCACCGACTCGCGCAGGTGGTCGATCGGTTGCATATTCTCGATGGCCTGCTCGTTGCGTATCTGAATATCGACGAAGTTATCGCGATCATTCGAGAGCATGATCAACCGCGTGAAGAGCTAATGTCGCGATTCGATCTGTCGGAGCGGCAAGCGGAAGCCATTCTCAATTTGCGGTTGAGAAATCTTGCGAAGCTCGAGGAGATGCGTATCCGCGGTGAGCAGGATGAGCTGACTCAGGAACAGCGCGATATCGAAAAGCTGCTGGGTTCTGATGCGCGACTCAAGACTCTGATGAAGCGCGAAATCAAGGCCGATGTGGAGAGCCACGCGGACCGACGCCGAACCCAGATTGTTGAGCGCGATGCAGCGAAAGCCATGGACGAGACTGCGCTTGTCTCGAGCGAACCGGTGACGGTTGTGTTGTCCGAACGTGGTTGGGCGCGTGCAGCGAAAGGGCACGAGATAGATCCAGCTGCTCTGAATTACAAAGCGGGCGATGGATTTCTTGCCGCTGCCCGGGGTCGTAGTAATCAGACGGCGTTGTTCGTTGATAGCACCGGGCGAGTGTATAGCGTTTTGGCGCACGCGCTGCCGTCAGCGCGAGGGCAGGGCGAGCCATTGTCTGGGCACTTTAATCCGCCTGATGGTGCCGCATTCCGTGGTGTCATGTTTGCGGAGCCGCAAACACGCTGGTGCGTAGCGACCAGTGCAGGCTATGGGTTTGTCGTTCGTAGTGAAGCGTTGGTCAGTCGTGCCAAGGCGGGTAAGGCGATGTTGACAGTGCCACAAGGTGCGCAGGTGCTAGTGCCGCAACGGGCGCCGGCGGATGAGAACTGCCGAATTGCTGCGGTCAGCAACATAGGTCGATTGATTGTCTTTTCATTAGATGACCTTCCCGAGCTGAATCGCGGCAAAGGCAATAAGGTGATGGACATTCCGCGCAAGAAGTTTGTTGCGGGTGAGGAATGGATGGTCGCTGTCAGCGTGCTTGCGCCGGGGGATGCGTTGGTCGTGCATTGCGGCGAGCGCCATATGACGCTCAAAGGTGCTGACCTCGACAAGTACGAAGGCACGCGAGGCAATCGTGGCCAGATGCTCTCACGCAACTATCGCAAAGTGGATCGTCTGTCGAGCGGCTAGAAGCGGGTTAAGCCTCTTTCGCTGATGGCATGACTTCAGTCGCGTCGTCGTCTGAAGCACCGCGGTCATCAGCGGGTAACTCGAGCGAGGCGGTGCGCTGACTATCTTCGATGGCCTGCAGGTCATCCTCGACATTCAGAGAAGCTGTAAACTCCGCGATCGCCGCATCTGCCAAGTCGAGCTCCTCGGCTGTGACATCGTACTCTTCGATGCTCACCTCATAACCGGGAGCCTGCGGCATGTCGACGGTGTCATCCTCCACAGCGGGCATGTTGACGGTCGGTTCCTCGGATGCGGTGTTGTGCGTGGTGCGCATCTTGAGGGCTTGCTCTGCCAGTTCCTTTTGGATCTGCTGTGTGCGCGATAGCTCCGCCTCGTAATCCTGCTCCAACATCTCTTGGGTCTGAGAGTCGAGCCAGTCGACTTCCTCTATGCCTGTCAACGTAGGCGTACCGACTTCAAAGTCCAAATCGAGCGCTTCGGTTGGACTCAGCTCAAAATCAATACTGGCAAACTGGTCAGGTGCCTCGAATTCGATGCTACCGTCAGAAACCGGGGCGTTGATCATCGGTTGCGCAGCCGCTGGTGCACTGCGTGCGGCGGTCGGGACCGGTGCCGAGTCCAGATTTGCAGGTACTCGCTGGCGCTCCGGTTGCAGGTTTCGTGATGCCTCGATTCGACGCCGGCGTGCGCTGATGCCGAGCAGCAGTTGCAGAGCAACCCATGCCCCGATGACGAGGCAGACTCCTGCAAGTACGGCGCCGATGCGCGCGCCCCAGCCGATTTCATCGGCAGGGGTGGATGTTACGGAGGGCGGCGTCTCCAGCCCCGATGCGGTCAGTGCCGCTTCGGTATCGACGCTCGCTAGCTCTGCCTCCGCCTCTGGAGATTCCGTTGGGACTTCTTTGAACGGGCTGTCATCCTGACTCAGAACGCTAAGCAACGCTGCGGTGCGATCCGTCTGCGTCGTCGATGTGACGTTGGCGACGGCGGCGTCCTCGACGGTGGCATCGTTCGCTGCGGTCGGCATGACATCAACGGGTGTGTCGATCGACGCTGTATCCATCGATGACACCGCGTCGGACGCTGTCTGTGCTGATGCTACAGTCGGTTGTGATTCTGCAGGCGCGCCACCATCGACACTTGCGTTGAACCCTTCCGGCAGCATCAAGACAGCGCCGGCAACGAGTCGATCGGCGTTACCGCCGACAAACGCCGTCGGGTTGGCGGCAACTACCTCGTCGATCAATCGCCAGTGCTGGCCGTTCGCCGCACCCATTCTGTCGACGATTTCCCATAAGGTATCGCCACTGACGACCGTGTATTGATTGCCACTGATCGGATTCGCCGCGCGTTGACGTCTGGCGACCGGCCCCGCGGCCGCGACCCGCGTCGGCTCACGCGAGCTTGACGAAGCGCTGACACGACTGGCGCTGAGTTGGCGGTTTTGTTCGGTCAGTCGGCTCGCCGGATCGATAAACACGTCGTACCGCCGAGTCAGTTTTGCTTCACCGGAACACTGTGCTTGAAGTGTGAAGCTCAACACCGGTTCGCGCACGGCCTGGGTAGATCTCAGTACCAGCGAATTGCCGATACGTTCGATACGCAAAAGACCAGGCCTGTAGCCATCCGGCGATATGCTGAAGCAACTGGTGGGTGTGGTCGATGCAGTACTGATCGGGATCTCGATGAGCAAGCGCTCCCCCAATGCTGACCTGACCGTTGCCTCACCCAGCGATAGCGCTTGTGCCGCGGTACTCGAAAACAGCAACACCCCCGCTGCCGCGACCCCTGAAATTGTTTTGGTTTTCATCAGGCAGACTCCTGCAGGACAACTTCTGGTTCTTGTACGTAGTGTCCTTGCATGTAACTAATCCCCAACTGCCAGAGGGCTGCCATGGTGTTGGCATCCTCCACTTTTTCCGCGATCGTATTGATGCCGCGTTCTTTGGCGATACTGACCAGCTTACTGGTTGCCGCATGGGCTTCGGAATCGCTCGATAGTGCAGAGATTAACGCACCGTCAATCTTTGCGAAATCCAGAGGAAACGATTGCAGTAGCTTGCTGGCCTGTGCATCGCGTCCCAAGTGTTCGATCGCAAAGCTCGCGCCCATGGTTCGTACCATTTGAGCGACGCGCGCAGTAGCTTTCAAATACTTCAGTGCTATGGCTTCCGGTACCTGGAAGCAGAGCATGGCCGGCGGTACGTTGCCCCGAGCGACCATCGCCTTCAACCAAGGCAAGAATGACTTGTCGGCCAGAGATTGTTCAGACAAGCGAATAAACACCATTCCCGGCTGGCGCTCCCGACACAGTGCCAAAGCAGCGCCGATGACCCAGCGATCCAGCGCCTGCATCATGTTGTTGCGTCGGGCGACGGGCAAAAATTCGGATGGCGCGACCGATTCGCCTTGTTCGTCCACCATCCGAACAAGCAGATCAAACAAGGACTGACCTTCACCATCGAGCGCGGCGATCGGTTGTTGCAGCAGTCGGAATCGATTTTCTTTCAGCGCGTTGGTAAGGCGTTTCACCCATACCGCATCATGTCGGCGTATACGGGTGTCCTCTTCACTCGCCGTCTCGATCTGCACGGCACCCGGATCGCCGGATTGTCTCGCCTCGCGGTAATTCGCTTCCGCTTTTTCAATGAGGCCGGCAGGCGTCTTCACAAGGTCACCGAATGGGCAAAGTCCGATCGAGCAACTCAATCGAATCGTGCGCTCGCCGGCTTCGAAAGTGTGGTCGCGGATGGTCTGTACAAGCGCGTCGCTCCACGCAATGGCATCTTGTTCAGAGCCGCGTTCGATAAGGACAGTAAATGCGGTCCCTTCAAATCGTCCTGCGATATCGCTTTTTTCAATTCGCTTGCGCAACAGTTCCGCGAACTCCGCAATGGCTTCTTCGCTGCGGATGACGCCGAGATCATCGCGCACGCGCTTGAAGTCATCAATCCGAATCCAGGCCAACAAACGCATGCCGCTTTCGATCGGTTGCTTGAGTCGATGTGTCATCAACTTCAGGAAGTGCTGGCGGTGATAAAGAAACGTGCTTTGGTCTTTCGTTATCGCATCACGCATTAACGACGTGCTGCGCTTGTCCTCTTTTTCTTCGGCCTTGATCGCAATGCGCACGGCCGGTTCGCCGTCGAAGGTTGCGGCCTGCAGAACCATCTGCACTTCCTTCGATTCGCCGTACTGCTCGCTGGTCTTGACGTCGAGAGGTGCATCCGTCCATTTGTTCTTCGCCACAGCGACCAGTGCACCTTTGATCGTTGCTTGACTATCGGCGTGAACGAGATCCATGACGGGTATTGCGGTACCGTCTGAATCATCATCGAGTTTGAACAGGGTTTGCCACGCCTTGTTGGTCTCAGCGACGATACCCTCCTGAACGAGCGCAATCGCATCGGCGGTGTTTTCCATCAAACTGGCAATGTGCTGCTGCGTCTTGACCGCCGCCGTGCGGTCGAGTGCGACTCGCTGGTTTAGCGAGACGCGGTCAACACTGCGCGCGAGTGTGCTCTTCAAGCGCAGTGTTTGGCCGAGTGTGACGACGTCTGCAGCACCGAGTTGCATGAATTCGCCCGCGACCCGTTCGTCGAATGCCTCGCTGAGGATCAAAACAACGTTATCAACACTTTTTTCTTTGACTCTTTCGATGTCTGTGCCGATCGTTTCGTTTTCCCGGATGACGACAAGCGCACCACCGTCGAGGTCAGCGCTGCAGTAGTCAGCAACCTGCGGGTGCCATGTGCAACGTGCTGCGATGTGGCATTCGCGCAGCGCACGATTCAACGCTTCGCAATCCTCCTGGATTGGTGAAATCACGTCGACGTCGATGCTGATTGGATGCGCCAAGGCGAAATTCCCGTTGTCGGATGGGCGATACGCCCGATGAGCCATTGCCAATAATCTTATTACAGAGGGTTCTGCCTGACCTTTCATAAGCCGTCAAAACGTGACGCAGTTCCGTGTTATGGGTGCAACGAGCGCGAATTTGGTCCCAGATTTGGTAATCCGCCGGAACAACTACAACGGTTCAAGAGCCGAAGCGACACTGGTACGATACCCGGGATTTTTTGATCTCAGGTCAACCCAAAGCCATGGCGACTTACAACACCAACGAATTCCGATCCGGTTTGAAGATCCTTCTGGACGGCGATCCGTACAACATCGTGGAGAATGAGTTCGTAAAGCCTGGCAAAGGTCAGGCTTTCAATCGCGTCAAAGTCAAGAATCTGAAGACCAACAAGGTGCTCGACAAGACGTTCAAATCGGGTGAGTCAGTTGAGGCGGCTGACGTCATGGAAACAGATATGCAGTACCTCTATTCCGATGGTGAGTTCTGGCATTTCATGGAACCGAACACCTATGAACAGTACGCCGCGTCCGAGGCGGCGGTGTCGGAGTCCGCTCAGTGGCTGAAAGATCAGGATGTTTGCAGCGTCACGCTATGGAACAACGTGCCGCTCGCGGTTGAACCCCCGAACTTTGTCGAGTTGAAGATCGTTGAAACGGACCCCGGCTTGAAGGGCGATACCGCACAGGGCGGGGTCAAGCCGGCCCGCCTTGAAACCGGCGCGTCAGTGCGAGTCCCGTTGTTCCTTGAGGAAGGCGAGATCATTCGCGTGGACACCCGTTCCGGAGAGTATGTGTCACGCGTGAAGTAGTGCGCGCTCAAATTCCGATTGATCGAGATTCACGACCGATGATTTCGGACACGAGCGTCGCGATCGGAACGAGACCCTGCGCATCCTCATCACTGAATCGCGCGTGGATCGGGCTATCGATGTCAAGCACGCCGATCACCGCTCCATCGCGGCGAATCGGGAGTACGATTTCAGACATGCTGTTTGCATCGCATGCAATGTGCCCGTCGAACGCGTGGACATCGTCGACAAGCTGAATGCGGTCCTGTGCAACGGCAGTGCCGCAGACGCCACTGCCAACAGGGATTCGAACACATGCGCTCTTGCCTTGGAACGGGCCGAGCACCAACTCACCATCGCGCAGAAGGTAGAACCCGGCCCAGTTGACCGCGTGCAGGGCATCGAACAAGAGCGCCGCCACATTTGCGAGGTTGGCCAACGCGTTCGGTTCATTGTCAGTCACTGCTTTTGCTTGTGCCAACAACAGCTCGTAGTCCAGGCTCGGGTGCGTCATCCGATTAGTTTCCCGTTTTGAATGAAATTACATCCGCAATATCTTTGGTCGGAATTGCGGACATCAATAGGCGTTCGATTCCCATCGCAACGCCGGCGCAGTCTGGAAGGCCATGCTCAAGGGCCGCAAGCAACGATTCGTCGATTGGTTGCGGTGTTTGTCCGCGCTGCAGTCGCTTTTCGTTATCAGCTTTGAACCGTCGCCGTTGCTCCACGCTGTCGGTCAACTCGACGAAGCCATTCGCGAGTTCATTGCCGCCGAGATAGATTTCGAAGCGCAACGCACGATCGCCATTGTCATTCAGCTTTGCGAGTGAAGCCTGACTGGCTGGGAAATGGGTTACCACCGACAGATCGCTGGGTTTGAACCCACTCGCGACGCTTGTGTCGAAGAGCCAGCCAAGTAACGCGTCGCGCTCGCCGTCTAATGCACTGTAGACTTCCGATCCCGCGAGGCGCTGTAGGGTTGCAGCGTCCATCTCGCTGTTGTGCCCGACCGCCGCGTTCAGCCATTCGTCGTAGGTTGCGATCCGTTGTACGACGGTTTGATCAACCCCGATGGTTTGCAGCGTAGAGCGAATGAGTGACACGGCATCCGCGATAATTTGGTCCAGATCGAATCCGAGTCGATACCACTCGAGCATGGTGAACTCGGGTTCATGTCGCCGACCGCTCTCACCCTCTCGAAAGACCGCACCAATTTCGAAGATGTCTGGCCATCCAGCCGCCAGCAGTCGCTTCATTGGATACTCGGCCGAGGTCCTGAGAAATCTCTGTTGACCGTCCGTCATACTGCCAACAGTAAAACTCTCGGTTGCCGGCTCGGTGACCGGTGCGGGGTGGAATACGGGCGTAGTGACTTCGAGAACGCGCTGCAGTGCCATGTAATCCCGAATTGCGTTGATCGCTGCTGCCCGTGTTCGCGCGTTTTCGAGCGTGCACGAAGGTTGCCAGTTCAAGCGCTCAACGCCGGTGTTGCGAGCGTCTCACCCATCTTGACCTTGGACCCTTCACTCAACGATTCGGTGAGGTCATAGCCGCTTGGAAGCAAAACGATAACGGTGGAGCCGAGATTGAACCAGCCCAGGGTGTCGCCTCGGGTCAGTCGCTCGGGCGGGCACGGCAGGTTTTGTGTCTGACCGACGGAGCCGGCCGAAAGCGCCTCGTGCCATGGTGTGGAAATACTGCCGACATTCAACGCGCCGACCATGATCAGTGCGGCATCGGCGCCGCCCGGTCCAAAACAAAAAACGCGCCGCTCATTGCGAGCAAACAGTCGAGGTACCGCGGCCGCAGTAGCCTTATTGACAGAAAATAACTGTCCGGGAATATGCCGATGCGTGCTCACCACAGAGCTGATTGGTGAGTGCACCCGGTGGTAGTCATGTGGCGCCAGGTAGATTGTCACGAACGACCCACCGACAAAATGCTCGGCTTGTTCACTCGATCCGATCAACCGATCTACCCGATAACGGAATCCTTTCGCTTGAATAAGCTGTCCGTCCTCAATCGGCCCGCACTGACTCACCACACCGTCACAGGGAGTGATCACCGCCGGTGCGGTATCGAGCGGACGACACCCGGGTTTCAACGTACGCGTGAAAAAAGCGTTCAGATTGGGATAACCGTTTGGGATCGACTGTGCCGCTTCGGCTTCGTTAATCCCCATGAGCCGCGAGAACCCGCGTATCAACAGATTCTTAAACCAGACAGTTTCGCGATGGGACAACCACGCCATCGCGCGGGTGATCGCGAATTGCGGCAAAACATATTGAAGTGCGACGAAAACGCCGCGTCCGAATGCTCGTAGTGCCTTCACTACGGCGCCTGCCTACTGACCGCGACGTTCATTTCGAGGACGAGCTTTGAGTCCGCATAGAATGCGAGAGGAATCACATCCAATTCGCTGATCGGAGAAACCGGCTTCATCAGCATCAGGTGTGTGCCGCCCGGAGACAGTGTGACGCTACCGCCCGGCGGGATGTCCACTGCGCTGACGGCGCGCATTTGCATCACGCCATCGTGCATCTCGGTTTTATGGATCTCGACTCTCTGGAATTTGGCGCTGCGAACTTCGGTGATCGACAGCGCGACGGTGGCGTGGTTATTGATGGTCATATAGCCAGCAGACGGCATCCCAGGGGGTGTGAGTCGGATCCACGCGCCATCCGTCGAGATAGGTGAGTCCTGCCCACAAGCGGACAGCTGTATGAGGAGGAGGGCGAACACCAGAAATTGCAGCAGTGGTTTCATTGATTAGTTTTTTCCTATCAGAACATTCAGGTCGTCGATCAAATCCTGGCGACGGAGGGGAGGGCTGAACACCGCGCGCCATTGCCCGCGAGTATCGACAACGATAACCGCGCCGGAATGGTCCATTGTGTAGTCATCGTTAGCCAGCGGTATTTTTTTGTACAAAATGCCGAGATCCTCTGAGAACGGCTGAAGCTGATCCTCGCTGCCAACAACGCCAGTGATCCCTGGCCCGAAAAACTCCGTGTACTGAGCGAGTCTCTCTGGCGTGTCGTGCTCAGGGTCAACGCTGATCAAAACGATGTCCGGCACGTCTGCTGGGTCGAGCGTGTCCGCAAGCGCGGCGCGCGCATCGCTCAGCAATTGCAGGGTTGTCGGACAAACGTCAGGGCACCGGGTAAAACCGAAGAACATGAGCTGCCATCGGTTCTGCAGGCTTTGGTTGTCAAAGCGCTGGTCGCCTTGACCGAGTTCAAATTGCGCAATTAGCCGAGGTGGGTCGAGCAGCGTGCCACTGGTGAGCTCCGTTGGCGTGGAGTCTCGAGTAACAATGCCGACCGCAATGCCGGCAACGAAAGCTGCCAGACCTGCGCATATCACTAAGAATCTGTTCATAATAACCGCGATGTTTGACCACAACCGCAGATCCGGACACGGATCATTGCGAACCCGAATTATCCCATATCGGCTCTCGCGGTCCCAAGTCGAACGCGGAGCGAACTTAGGCCAGATGACAGAATCAAAGACGTTAATTTTCCCGCAGACTGATGCAACCGGCGCGCAATGGGTTGCAGCGCTCACAGAAGCGTTCGATCAGGCGGGGCTGTTTTTTGGCCATGGCACCGATAACCCACAGGATGAGGCGACATGGTTGGTGGCGGCTGCAGCGCGCATTGACTACGCGTCTGACCAATGGGCCGATCAGCTTGAAACGGTATTGCGTGAACCGCTGCCTCGGTCGCTTCGTACGACAATTCAAGGGCTCGCTGAACGCCGGATAGCAGAGAAGGTGCCGTTGGCATATCTGTTAAAGCAGGCCTGGTTTTGCGGGTATCGCTTCTTTGTCGACGAACGCGTTTTAGTCCCGCGCTCGCCTATCGGGCGGCTGATCGAGTCCAGCTTCGCACCATGGAAAGCCGCAGACGGTATCGAGAGGATGCTGGATTTGTGTACCGGAAGCGGTTGTATTGCTGTGGCCGCGGCCCTCCAGCTACCGGGGGTTCAGGTGGATGCGACCGATCTTTCAAGCGATGCGCTTGCGGTCGCTGCGCAGAACATTGAGATGCACTCGATGGCGGAACGCGTGACGCTCTATGAGGGTGATTTGTTCGCCGCGTTGCCGGCACACTCGCAGTACGACCTGATCGTCACCAACCCGCCGTATGTGGATGCCGAAGAAATGCGTGCGCGACCGGCGGAGTTCCTTGCCGAACCCGAGTTGGGCCTGGCGGCAGGCAGCGACGGGCTCGACATTGCTCGGCGAATTTTGTCCGTAGCCGCAGATTTCCTTAAGCCCGGTGGCGTTCTAATTATGGAGGTGGGTGCGAGCGATGATGCATTGCAAGCTGCCTATCCCACGGTACCATTCACGTGGTGGCTGTCAGAAGATTGGGGATACGGAATTTTGATCATGGATCGCGAAGCGCTTGTCGCACACGCAGATGCGTTGGTGCGCAATGACGGGTAATACATACGGCCGTTCATTTCGGGTGACGACCTTCGGCGAAAGTCATGGTCCGGCGCTTGGTTGTGTCATCGATGGTTGTCCACCCGGGCTGACGCTAAGTGCGGAGATGATCCAGCAGGATCTCGAGCGTCGACGCAGTGGCAAGTCGCGCTACACAAGCCAGCGCAAGGAGCCGGATGCGGTCGAAATACTTTCGGGCGTATTTGAAGGCGTCACGACGGGCACGCCCATCGGGTTGTTGATCCGCAATCAAGATCAGCGTTCGCGGGATTACAGCGCGATCAAGAATACATTCCGTCCAGGCCATGCCGACTTCACCTATCAACACAAATACGGAATTCGCGATTACCGCGGTGGTGGACGTGCATCAGCGCGAGAGACCGTCATGCGAGTTGCAGCGGGTGCCGTAGCGAGGGCCTACCTCAAGTCAGCCTATGACATCGACGTATTTGGTTATCTGACTGCCCTTGGCCCCTACGAACTCGAACCAAAGGATTTATCGATCGTCGACGAGAACCCGTTTTTTTGCGCGGATCCCGACAAGCTCGACGCACTGGCGGAATTCATGGATCAGTTGCGGCGCGACGGCGACTCCATCGGTGCGCGTTTGACGGTTGCTGCGACAGGGGTCCCCGTAGGATGGGGAGATCCGGTGTTCGATAAACTAGAGGCGACGCTCGCACGTGGGTTGATGAGCATTAATGCCGTTAAAGGGGTTGAGTTTGGCGCTGGTTTCGATGTCGTCAATCAACGCGGGTCAGAACACCGCGATGAGATTCGCCCGGAGGGATTCACCAAGAACGACGCCGGTGGAACGCTCGGCGGGATCTCTAGTGGTCAGGACGTTGTCGCCAGCATCGCGTTGAAACCGACATCCAGTATCACGCGTCCCGGTAAAACGATCGACCGCACGGGAGCTGCGACCGACGTCGTGACCACGGGTCGGCACGACCCGTGCGTTGGACTGCGGGCAACGCCGATCGCGGAAGCCATGATGTGTCTCACTTTGATGGATCACGCGCTGCGTCAGCGGGGCCAAGTCAGTGCTGCAGATCACGCGGCGGGTAATCGGGCGGTACCCGTTACGGAGGCCAACTCGGATGACTGATCGAGATATCGACGTTGCGGTGGTCGGGGCAACCGGCGCCGTCGGAGAAGTCATTCTGGAGATCCTTGCTGAGCGAAGTTTTACGAGCGGCACCGTTCATGCGTTGGCCAGTGAGCGGTCTGTGGGCAAGCGAGTTACGTACGGCGAGCGCACACTGAAGGTCGCAGACCTTGCTACTTTCGATTTTTCGACAGTGAAGATCGCACTGTTCTCTGCGGGCGGCAGTATCTCGGCCGAATATGCACCGAAGGCAGCCGCTGCAGGGTGCGTGGTCATCGACAACACGTCTCATTTTCGCCAGGACGAGGACGTCCCGTTGGTCGTGACGGAGGTTAATCCAGAACGGATCGCGGACTTCGCGTCCCGCAATATCATCGCCAACCCGAACTGCTCAACCATGCAAATGATGGTGGCATTGAAGCCGATTTACGACGCCGCCGGGATCGCGCGTATCAACGTCGCGACCTACCAGGCGGTGTCTGGCGCCGGTCGAAAGACTATTGAGGCACTTGCTGGCCAAACCGCTCGCCTGCTGAACGGCAAACCACTGGAGCTGGAAGACGGCGAGCCGCAGTTTGCGTTCAACGCGGTACCGCATATCGACACGTTCCAGGACAACGGCTACACGCGCGAAGAGATGAAAATGGTGTGGGAAACTCGCAAGATTTTGGAAGACCCAGAGATTATGGTGAACGCGACAGCCGTCCGGGTTCCGGTCTTTTACGGGCACTCCGAGGCGATCAATATCGAGACCAAAAAGCCGATTTCGGCCAAAAAAGTTCGTGAAATCCTGAGCTCAGCTCCAGGTGTTTCAGTAATGGATGAGGCAGTTTCTGGCGGATATCCGACACCCGTCACAGAAGCCGCAGGGCATGATCCTGTATTTATTGGCCGCATTCGAGACGACATAAGCCATCCGCAGGGGATTAACCTCTGGGTGGTGGCAGACAACATACGTAAGGGCGCGGCGCTAAATAGCGTGCAAATTGCTGAAATTTTGGCAGAAAATCATTTATGAGATATGATTGCGCCCGCTGGAAAAGGCAGATTATGTCCTACAGAATTAGCGCCAGAACAAAAATGACGCCTGCTGCGCGGCGGGTTGGAGATAAAACTATGCATCGTTGGTTGGCTGCTCTGGTTTGCAGCTTCGCATTCCTGCTGCCACAAGGCGCGCTCGCGCTCGGCTTGGGCGAAATGACGACACGCTCGGCGCTTAACGAACCTATGGCCGCTGAGATCCAGCTGTTGGGTGCCACTCGAGATGAGCTGCGTTCACTCGAAGTACGACTCGCGCCGCCCGAGGCGTTCCAGCGCAACGGCATTGACCGACCGGGCTACCTGTCTCGCCTGAAGTTTCGCGTACGCCCTGACCGGTCGATCGTCGAGGTAACGTCGGTGCAGCCGATTACCGAGCCGTTTGTCACGCTGCTGGTCGAGGTCGTCTGGCCGCGCGGTCGGTTGTTCCGCGAATACACGGTGCTGTTGGACCCACCGACATATGCTGCGCCCGAAGCTGCAAGCGCACCCGCTCCTGTAACCCGGAGCAGCACGCCTGCGCCGCGTTCGTCTGGTGTCGTGCAACGCCCGTCGCAACCTGCAGCGCGGGCTACTAATCCGCGTCCTCAGTTCACCGGCTCGACCTACGAAGTGCAACGCAACGACACATTGTGGGAGATTGCCAATCGAATTCGCCCGAACGGCACAGACGTCAATCAGATGATGGTTGCGCTCTACGAGGCCAATCCGGGCGCATTTGCCGGCAACATCAACCGTCTGAATGCTGGCGCTACCCTGCGCGTGCCGAGCGAGGATGAATTGTTCGCGATCAATCGCGGGACGGCGCTGGCCGAAGTACGTCGCCAGAATCAAAACTGGCGAGGCGGCGGTTCTCTGACCCTGGTAGCGCCAGACGAGGATGTAGACGTTGGAACAGTCGCTGGCGGTGGAGCGAGCACTACCTCCAGCAGTCAAGTCTCTGGTCAGGACGTTGCCGCACTGCAATCTGAGTTGGCCGACGCGGAACGTCAGCTTGCGATCCGAAATGCCGAACTGGCAAGGCTGCGCGAGCAGTTGGCGGCGCAGCGGGAAACCGGCGCTTCGGCGACCGACGATTCAGACGACGAGCCTTTGACTGCGGGTGCGGCCCCAGACACGACAGATCCCGTGACCGCCGAGCAGGCGGATGATCCGTTGTACGGCACGCCTGACGGCACCAGCGAGACGGCTGATAGTGAAGTGTTTGCCGAATCGGATCCGGCGGGCCTGCCAGAATCCGAACCTGTGGCAGCAGACGCTTCGCAGACGGAAGCCGAAGCCGAGCAGCAAGAGCGTCCAGCGGTCGCTCGGCCAGTGGTCACGGCACCGCCGAAGTCCGAAAGTTTTCTGGACCAGATTCTCGGCAGCATATGGACCTATGTCGGTGGCGGTATCCTGTTTGCGGCAGTGGCGCTAGGCTTTTTGGCTTCGCGGCGTCGCGGTGAAAACGACACCACGGGCACGTGGGAGGCGCTTGACGCGGCAGACCTTGAAGATCTCGACGGAACGCTCGCTGCGACCGGGCGTCTTCGCGAGCTCGAGAAGGACCGCAGCAGCGACACGATCCGCAAGCCGATCGATCCAGGCCTTTCCGACGACAAAATGGAGCGCACTTCTCCAGTCGAGGAGGTGCCACCGCCACCAGCCCAAGCGACCTCAGCTGAAGAGTTCAACATCGAGGATACGTTCAGCTCTGATACGGCGATCAACCTCGATCAGTCGGATCCGTTGGCAGAGGCTGATTTCCACATGGCCTACGGGTTGTTCGATCAGGCCGCTGATCTCATCAACGGCGCATTGGCCGTCGACAGCTCTGATAATCGCTTGAAGCAGAAACTCTGCGAGATCTACTTTCAATGGGGCAAGCAGGACGGTTTCGTCGACGCTGCGCAAAAACTGAAAGACAGCTTGCCGGCGAATGATCCTGCCTGGAACAGCGTGTTGATCATGGGCCAACAGATCGCACCGGCACATCAGCTGTTCAGTGGCGCCGTTGTTGCGGGTGGTGGTGACGACCTCGACTTGTCATTTGACGAAACGCGTTCGCTGGATGCCGGCGACATCGATGCAGCGCTGACGCCGAAAGGTGACGCCACAGGCGCCTTCGAAGAAATTTTTGATGGTGGCGCCGATGGTGGCACCGTCGAGCAGCTGGCCGATATTAGTGGCATCGATTTTGAATTTGACGAGTCACTGGCCGGTGATGCTGCAGATGATACCGCTGAAGCGCCGATCGATTTTGGTGAGTTGGAAGCGGCCGGTCGCACGGGTGATACGGTCGAACAGCCGGTTGAGCTGGACGATCTGGTCGACGACGTTGAAAACACCGCTGAGCGCGAGGGCCTTGACCTGTCCAGCATCGAAATCGACGATGATGATGTCGCGGATTTGACCGAAACTTCCGGAGACGTCACCGCAGACATCGGTGCGGACCTACTCGACGCGACCGGAGTGACCTCGGTGCTTCCGGACGATTTCAAGGTCGATATCCCGGGCGGCGAGGAACTGGCGGACACCGCAGAGACGCTGCTTGCAGACACCTCTGGCACCAACCTTGAAGATCTCGACCTCGACACGGGGGATGAGACCAACATCATGCCGATGGCGGATCCTTCCGGGGAAGTTGATCTGGACGTCGCGGATTTGACCTCCGAGCTGCGCGTTGACGATTTGAACACGACGCAAGAGGCGCCTGTCGACAGTGGTGACGCGACGATGTTCTCCGATGAAGTGTTCGCGGGCGATGCAGATAGTGAGGCAGACACCGGCTTGAACCTCGCACTTGAGGACACCGGCGAGACCAATATCGCCGAGGTGGGCACCAAGCTCGATCTCGCGCGCGCTTACGTGGATATGGGCGATCCTGAGGGCGCTCGCAGCATCCTCAAGGAAGTGCTCAACGAGGGTGACGACACGCAGCAGGCAGAAGCCAAGCAGCTTCTGGAGACGCTGGGCGAATAGGTAACGGCATGCCGAGGGCGTGCCTATGTGTCGAGTATGACGGCACCGGATATCACGGCTGGCAGTACCAGCACCACTCGACGAGTGTGCAGGGGGTATTGCAGCAGGCCTTGACCCAGATACTCGATGAGACGATCGATGTCGTTTGTGCCGGTCGCACCGACACGGGTGTCCACGCAAGTGGCCAGGTTGTCCATTTCGATAGCAATAACTCGCGGTCCGAGCGTAGTCTCGTGCTTGGCACCAATGCCAAGCTGCCCAAGGATGTTTCGGTCCGCTGGGCTCGCGAAGTGCCCGGCGATTTTCACGCGCGCTTTGATGCGGTAGAGCGTCGGTATCGTTACCTTATCCTGACCACACCGGCGCGCTCGGCGCTGTATGCCAACAGAGCCTGGTTCACGCCGGACCGATTGGATATCGACGCGATGCAGAGTGCGGCTGACGTGTTGGTTGGCGAGCATGACTTCAGCACGTTTCGCGCGTCAGGCTGCCAAGCGAGGCACGCGGTGCGTCGGGTGACGCAACTGCGCGTGTCGACGCAAGGCGCCTGGGTGATCGTAGACATTGCTGCGAATGCGTTCCTACAGCACATGGTGCGAAACATCGTCGGCATGCTCTGGCACGTTGGTTCAGGTCGTTCGAGCGCCGCAGCTACCCGCGGGTTGCTGGAAGCGCGTGATCGCACACAAGCACCGCTAGCCGCGCCACCCCATGGGTTGTACCTCACCGAGGTGCGTTACCCCGAGCACTTCGATTTACCTCAGCCACACGCGGAAAACGATGTTTTGTTGCCGTTGACCCCGCTCGTCCCGCTGATCCCGTAGAAAGGCACCAAACCGGTGCAGATCGCGCTACACTTGGCGCATGAGCTGGTTTGAAAAACTGATGCCGTCGCGCATCACCACCGAGCGGCGGACCAAGTCTGTTCCCGAAGGAATCTGGATCAAGTGCGAGAAGTGCAATGCACAACTTTATCGCGCGGAACTTGCACGCAATATGCTCGTTTGTCCGAAGTGCTCGCACCACATGCGAATGGGTGCACGCGAACGGTTGATGACGTTTTTTGATGAAGACAGCATGAGCGAGCTCGCAACGGAGCTGCAACCGCAAGACCCTTTGAAGTTTCGTGACAGCAAGCGTTATCGTGACCGCATAGCGCAGGCGCAGAAAAACACCGGTGAGAACGACGCGTTGATCGCCGCGCATGGCGAACTTTACGAAAAGCCGGTGACGGCCGTAGCGTTCGAATTTCGTTTTATGGGCGGATCGATGGGATCGGTAGTCGGTGAAAGGTTTGTGGTCGCCGTCCGCCATGCGATTGAACACCGGACGCCGATGGTGTGTTTTTCGGCCAGCGGCGGGGCGCGCATGCAAGAAGCCCTGTTCTCGCTGTTCCAGATGGCCAAGACCAGCGCGGTGCTGGCTGAATTGTCCGAGGCGGGATTGCCTTACGTCTCGGTCATGACCGACCCGACGACGGGCGGGGTATCAGCGAGCCTCGCGATGCTCGGTGATGTGAATTTGGCAGAGCCGCGTGCATTGATCGGATTTGCCGGACGTCGCGTAATCGAGCAAACCGTACGAGAGACGCTGCCCGATGGCTTTCAACGCAGTGAGTTTCTGCTGGAGCACGGCGCACTCGATATGATCGTAGATCGCCGCGAGATGCGACCTGTGATCAGCGATCTGTTGCGCAAGTTAACGCATCAGCCGATGCGCGTGTCCGACAATACGGTCAGCATCAAGGCTTTGGATCTGAGTGACGCCGACACGGACTGAAGCGGTCAACACCGAACTCGCGCTTTGGCTGGACCGGATCAACACGCTTGATCCGAGTCGCGTCGAGTTGGGCTTGTCTCGCATTCGGGCCGTGCTGCCACGCCTGGGGCTCGGCAATGATGCGATCACCATCACGGTCGCAGGCACCAACGGAAAAGGCAGTTCTGTCTATTGGCTCGATGCGTTCCTTCGGCGGATGGACTTGCGTGTCGGTCGCTACACTTCGCCGCATCTATCGAGCTTTAACGAGCGGATTGCAGTCGACGGTCAAACGGTCAGCGACGCGGCTCTGGTGCAGGCATTCGAGGATGTCGCTGCGGCCCAGCAGGGAGTGGAGCTAACCTACTTCGAGTTCACGACCCTGGCTGCGTTGATCGTCTTTGCGAATGCTGCGGTCGATGTGCAGGTTCTGGAAGTCGGTCTGGGTGGTCGTCTGGATGCGGTAAATGCTGTGATTCCCGACGCGTGCCTTTTGACCGGTGTCGACTTCGATCATCAACGCTGGCTGGGCGACAGTCTCGAAGCGATCGGCCGTGAGAAGGCCGGGATTTTTCGCGCAAGTGTTCCAGCTGTGATTGCCACGGTGGATCCACCTTCAAGTGTGCTCGAGGTTGCGCTCGCCGTGGGCGCCGATGTCTGGTTGTTAGGACAGGATTTCGAAATAGCGAACCAGGAGTATCGCGGGCGTGATCGTCGCGCGTCGGTGGCGCTGTCAAGTGACAATGTGGCGACAAGTCTGTTGTCGGGTGTCTTGGCCACACTCGAGTCACTGGGGTTGCTCAATCGTCTGTCAGACGCAGATATTGCGGCGGTACAACGCGTCAGACCGCCCG
>JBCBBH010000004.1:0-349030 GCA_038531945.1 Pseudomonadota bacterium
CGGCAGCCACTTGTCGCGACTCTTCAGCATCGAGACCATTTGGCGACGCCACGCTGCGCTATCGAGATCGACCAACGAAAACGCGTAACGCACAGCTTCAGCGGCTTCGCCGCCCTCCGCTAACCAGTCCAACGTGGCGTCCGCCGCAGCCTCCAACAGCGCCTCTCTGACATCGGCACTGACCAAACCTCGCCCCATATAAGCGGAACTTACGGGCCTCGCCGCAACCATTCGCGTATTCAATGCATCAACCGTCATGATCTGCAGCCGTGATGGCGTCTGCAGCAGGCCCCAGTCTCTCTGCCTGTCCTGCTCCAACGCCCGGCGCGCATCTTGGAGCTGCGCCGCGGCGAATGTTGTGTCAGCGGGCTGGTCTGATTGAGCATCGCGCAACGCACCTAGAACCCGCGCCCGCATCTCATCTGCGGCCTTGCGGGTAAACGTGATCGCCAAAACCTGCTCTGGTGCGTCGACCTGCCCGAGCAGTCGTAACAGGCGACGTGTCAGCAACGCGGTTTTTCCACTGCCCGCTGGCGCCTGCACGATAAAGCTGCCGGTCGGGTCGAGCGCCCGCTCACGCGCTTCATGATCGATCAGGTTGTCATTCACCATGCTTGCGTACATCCGCGATACGACTGATCACCCCATAAGGCAGCCATTCGCTCGCCGGCGATGCCAAATTCAACCACGCCTGCCCAGCAGCTAGCGCGCCGGCCCGTCGAGTTGCCTCCGTACGCCAAAGCGGTATCAGAGTGTTCAACGAATTGACCGGCTTCGACCGATCGCCTGGAAGCCGCGTGACCTCGTCGGCGTAAATGCCGCGAAAACCGATATGCTTGGGATGAAGCGTTGCGAGACACACGGCGGCGGGCGCCACATCTGCGGCGAGTGCGTAGACCGCAAGCTGGGTGATGCGATCAAAGTCTCCGCGCGTGATGGCTGCATCCGCGTCACGCGTCCCAGTCTTGTAATCCATTATCAAATCGCCTGTCGGCAGGCGATCAATTCGGTCAGCTCGAAGCTGGAAATCTATCCCGGCAAGTAGCAAGGATAACGGCGCCTCCAGCGCCACGATTTCCAAGTCTGTGCGCTCGCTCTCAAGCTCGACGAATGCCCGTAGCAACTCCCTGGCGCGTCGCTCTTCATATCTCAACGCTGCACGATACGCGGATTCGGCCTCAACGAACTCACGTCGAAATGCAGACGCAACTGCATCCGCAACCGACGCGTCGATATCCTCCAAAATGGCTGAGACACCCGAGGCGTACAACGTTTCGAGACTACGATGAATCAACACGCCACGCGTCCTCGCGCTCAACCCCTTGGTCGGTTGCTCCAAAGGGCGTAGATTCCATCGTCCGATGACCTGAGCGGCGAACGGATCAGCGGCCCATCGAGCAAGAACATGGTGGCCACCGGAAGCGCGACGACCATGAGGCCAGACCGGAAACTGCTCAGGGGTTCGCTTCACGGGCAGACAATCCAACAATGTGATTGCAGTCGGATCAGTCGATTCAATGCGCGACGTTCCGCGCCCTCCTGCGATGACTGGCGAGGCCAGGCGCTCACGCCCGTCGACAAAGGTGGCGTAGCTCGCAACCAGCGATTTGCTGGCACCTCGTATGCGACGCCACTGTGTGCTCCAAAACGCGCGGGTTTGTTCGGGAGAGGCATCCGGCATTTCATATTCCCGTTGCAATCGGACTGCAACCAACGACAACGGATTGCCAGGCGGTGGCCATTGCACACTATCGAGACCGGTAATCCACACAGCGTCAAAAGACAGGCCTGTCGTCTCAATAGGGCCGCACAAGAGGACGGGAGCATCTGACTGCTCAGGCGAAAACACGCGATCGACAAGGACACTGTCGAGCAACTCCAGCGTTTCGCCGAGCGAAATGCGATCGCACGCCTGATCCAACCTCGCGAGACTTTCGAGTGATTCTTGCCACTGCGTCTTGAGTTGATACCGAATGGTGTCGTCCACAGATGTTGCAAGCCAGCCTGACTGTCGCAGCCGCTCTCCGATGGTAGTAACCCAGGTTGACGGATACTCACGGTCGCGAAGCGCGTCGTAGAGATCTCGACTGGCAGCGAGCCACGTCGGCAACTCGACCCGGCCCGATCGCGCGGCCTTGGCGAGTGACGCGACATTCCAATCGCGGTCGCGTTCGAGCCGCAACCAGCGCTCCAGTGTCAGTGCGTCGTCGGGAAAACTGCCACATCGATTGAGCCGCGACACGGAGTCGAAGCTGCCGCCGTAGACAACGAATCGTATCCAGTGCAAAGCATCAGCAACGGCAGGTACTTGCGACAAGGACTCACCGAGCGACACATTCAGCCAGTGCGCCGATGGATCGGCCAGTTCAAAGCCAGCGTGAGGCAACAGGCCGTCCAACACGTCGCGACGCGCTGCTTCCGCGCGCTCGGATAAGTTCGGTACAACGATCGCTAAGCGTGCATCCGCATCGTGTTCGAGACGTTCGCGAGCCCACGCACCCGCGGCTCGCAATTCATCCGCACTAGATTCGAAATGGTGAACGCTATCCGGCTCCGTTTTTTCCGGTGACTCTGGCACAAGGACCAACACACCCATCGCATCCACAAGCGCATTTTGCTGAGGTGTCAAACGATTGAACCCGGCGAATGCAACCCGGCCTCGCAGCTTGGGCATCAGACCTTTCGCGTGATCGCGGACCACATCGGCCAGTTCACATTCCAAGGTGCCGTTTTCACGCGCCACAATGCGCTCCATACGCTGTGAACAGTGCAGGTAGAAGTCTGTGTCGGTGGTATTACTCGTGCTCGACAGCTGCGACGGATCGACCTGCCACTCAACAAGACGCTGCGTGGTCCGCGCGCACTCGCGAGCAATCGCCCCAAGACCTCGCCGAGTCGAGCCGAAATCCTTTAACGTCTCGGACACGACTTCGCGCCAGTAAACACGCTCGACCGCGGGTTGAATCAGGTTCGGTAACTGAGATGTCCGATCGGGATCCACGACCAACAGGTCATAGCAATGCCGGACAAATTGCGTCCAGGTAACGACCGAAGGTCCACTCCAACTGGCGCCAATCTCTTGACCGACCAAACCAGCCTGGAAGGCCCGAACCGTTGCCGCTAGGCGTTGACCGGAGGTGACGACAAATGCGAAAGAACCGTCTTTTGCCGCTTCGGCAATAGCAGGCTCAAGCATACTCAGGCAGATCGAACCGGTGACATGCGTGAGATGTCTTCAAGCACAACCCCAATGCGAGTGAATACCTCGCGCATCAGCTCGGCGCGCGGCAGCAATGTGATTCGGAAGTGGTTTTTATAGGACGTGTTGAAGCTGCTGCCAGGCGCCAGTAGCACGGACTGTTGCTCCAGTAGCTGTAATGCAAACGACTCGTCGTCAAACCCGGGTAAACGGTCGGTATCGACAGCGACGAACGCATACATAGCTCCGGCCGGCGCGACCAGGCTCAACCACGGACTCTTGGCAACTTCATCAATCACTACTGCACGAGTCTCGTATAGCCGCCCGCCTGGGCCAGTAAGCTCAAAAATACTCTGATACCCACCGAGCGCAGTCTGCACCGCCCACTGCCCCGACACATTGCTACAAAGACGCAACGCTGCGAGTAACTCAAGTCCATCGAGGTAACCGCGGGTGTCGTCGGAGTGACCACTGATCGAGCACCAACCGACGCGGTAGCCACAAGCGCGGTATACCTTTGATAACCCCCCATACGTGATGCAAACAGCGCCACCGGCGACCGTGGCCATCGGCACAAACTCTGCGCCGTCGTACAACATCTCGTCGTAGATCTCGTCGGACATCAAGACCAAGTCGTGGCGCCGTGCAATCGCAGCAATTTCGTGCAAAAGCGCTTCTGGATAGACGGCGCCCGTCGGGTTGTTAGGGTTAATCAATACGATCGCGCGGGTCTTTTTCGTCACCAGTGCTTCAAGTTCAACCGGATCGGGCAAAAAACCAGACTCCGGGGGGCACGGATAATGAACGGCAGTTCCCCCATTCAGGGTGACCGAAGCGGTCCACAACGGATACGTCGGACTTGGCACGAGCACCTCATCACCCAAATTCAACAAGCCACGCAGGGTCAAATCGATCAGTTCTGATACGCCGTTCCCGATGAACACTTCTTCTGCCGACACATCCATGACACCCCGACTTTGCTGCTGCATGACAACGGCTTCGCGCGCCGGGAAGATTCCCTTTTGGTGGCAGTAAGGCTCCGCATTCGGCAGGTTTTCGATCATCGCCAAACGCATAGTCTCTGGCGTACGGAAGCCAAAGCGGCCTGGGTTCCCAATATTCAGGTGAACGACCTCACGGCCGAGCTTCTCCAGCTCATGCGCTCGGCGCGACAACGTGCCGCGTATCTCGTAACGCACATCGTCGAGCCGATCGCTCGCCGTCAAACTGGACATAGGACAACCCTCTGAGGACTCTTGTCGGCAGGTTAGCGATCCTGCAGGTCCTGTACAACGATCAAAAAAAATCCGGGGGACAGGCTCGCCGCCCCCCGGATCGGGTCCGCACGGAGAAATGCGGTTTGCTTGACACCTCGCGTTGGCTAAGACGCTAGGCGTCGTGCCTGGTCTCAGAGACTAGAGATCGTCTCGAGTCAACGAACGTGTGGAGGCTTATGATCCACAGACAGTCGGGGTCCATCCCTGTCTGCCGACTTGCGCTATTTTGCTGCGGTGCAGCGAAGCACCGCGAGCCCACGGCGAGAACATACCAGTCCTATCGAAAAATGATACTCAACCTAAGGAGACTATCTCAAAAGACTTTTATATAGTGACTCTAATTTCCGGTTTTTTAATGGTTTTTTATTACTCTATAAATACGAGCTTCCGCCAATTTAACCGCCGATTATTGCCAACCGATCCTTATCGTTTCCGGCCAACCGCGCGGACTTTCAGGACAGAACCGAGTGAATAACTTGTCGTCCAGACCCCCCTCATAGAAAATACACGAAGATTGTTAATGAACATTCAATTCGCCGCATTTTTGACGCGGTAGATGGCAGGAGCAACACGTGGAAAAGATTATCGTCGGCCTTAAGCGGGTCGTTGATTACAACGTCAGAATACGGGTCAAATCGGACGGCAGCGGCGTCGAGACGGACGGCGTCAAAATGTCGATAAACCCGTTTGACGAGATCGCGCTTGAGGAAGCGTTGCGCATCAAAGAGCGCGGTGAGGCCAACGAGGTTATCGTCGTTTCAATTGGCAGCTCGGATTCGCAACAACAGCTGCGTACCGGTCTTGCGATGGGAGCAGACCGCGCCGTCTTGATTGAAACCAATAGCGACCTGGATCCGCTCAATGCTGCTCGCGCAATGCTCGCCGTCGTGGAAAAAGAAGGCGCCGATATCGTGATGCTCGGGAAGCAGGCGATCGATAACGACAACAACCAGACCGGGCAAATGTTGGCCGCCCTGTGGGGTCGACCGCAAGCGACGTTCGCATCGGAAGTGTCTATCGACGGAGATAAAGCCACGGTGACTCGAGAGGTAGACGCGGGACTTGAGACGATTCAAATCGCACTACCAGGGGTCATCACGGTCGACCTCCGATTAAACGAGCCCCGCTACGTCAAACTCCCCGACATCATGAAGGCTAAGAAAAAACCGCTGGACACGATTTCTGTCGACTCGCTCGGCGTGTCTGCAGATGATGCATTTGAGATCACTCACTTCGCACCGCCCGAACAACGCAACAAAGGCATCATGGTGAGCGACGTTGGGGAGCTGGTAAACGCAATGAAAGACAAGGGGTTGGTGTAATGAGTTCTGTATTGATTATTGCCGAGCATGCAGCTGGCACTCTCAACCCAGCGACCGCAAAGTGCGTCGCTTGTGCGTCGGACCTCGGTGCCGAATCAATAGATGTGGTTGTGCTTGCGGACAACGCGTCGACGGTCGCCAACGCTGCGGCTGAGCTAGCGGGTGTCACCAAGGTGCTCACCGTAGAGCGCGCAGAAAACGCATCACCGCTTGCGGCCGTTCTGGCACCGCAAATCGCCGAAATCGCGAGTGGCTACGACTACGTGTTTGGCCCCTCCACAACTTTCGGCAAGGACATCACGCCTCGCGTAGCCGCACTACTCGGGGTGAACCAACTGTCCGACATCATGGCAGTCGTCGATGCGCGAACATTCAAACGCCCGATTTACGCAGGCAACGCGATCACGACAGTCAGCGTGAAGCCGGGTTACAAGGTCGTCGGTACGGTTCGCGCCGCATCCTACAAGGCCGTCGGTTCACAATCGGCAGCGCCGGTTGAGACGGTAGGTACCAGCGTCGAGCTACCCGACCACACGACCTTCGTCGACGTGAAAACCGGTGCGTCGGACCGGCCGGATCTGCAGACCGCTGCGAAAGTGGTTTCCGGTGGGCGTGCGCTCGGTAGCGAGGATGCCTTCTCGATTGTTTTCGGTCTCGCCGACAAACTGGGTGCTGCCGTCGGCGCATCGCGAGCGGCGGTCGATGCCGGCTATGTCCCGAACGAATTGCAGGTCGGGCAAACCGGCAAAATTATCGCGCCTGAACTCTACATGGCGTTCGGAATCTCGGGCGCCATTCAACATCTCACGGGAATCAAGGACGCGGGCACCATCGTCGCAATCAACAGGGACGAGGACGCGCCGATCTTCGAGATCGCAGATATTGGCCTGGTGGGCGATCTGTTCACTGTGATCCCTGAGCTCGAAGCTTTACTGGACTAAGACATTGCAGCCTGGTGGGCAGCCGGGGTTTCGGCCCGCTGCCCATCATTGGCTCCAGGTGTGGTTGCCTTACCCGAAAAGACAATAGCCATAAGCACAGCTACGGCGCTCGCCACCAGAATCGGTCGATGCCGGCGCAAAAGCCGTTTCAGCGTACCCTCAAATCGCGGCTGCGAACCATGAGACGCCAGCTGTCGTGCCAACACCAATGCGGCCCGTGCCGGCGCCCGCGAAAGCAGAAAAAACCCAAGTGCCAGCGCTAGTGCAGCGCCGGAGGCATAGCGCCATACCATTGCTGGGTTATCGGCTGTGCGAATTCCAACCACCGCATAGCTCGCCAGACCGATACAGATCAGCAGTATTCCGCCGTTCTCCACCAATCTAAGCCAACGACGACCCGGAAGCACACGATATCTGGCAGTGGCTATCGCCAGTACGCCGACAACACAAACAACGAAAAGCAGCGAAGTCACAGCGACCGCCGGCAGGTCAATCGGCCACCACCGCCATAACGAGATCGCAAGAATTGTCCATGCCACCAAGCTCAGCAGCACGAGTAAGGACAGCAAGTGGAGCAATCGAAAACGCTGGACAGCGGCTTTACGGTCCCTCGCGCGAAGACTCGCGTCGGCGACGCGCCCACCCATGATCCAAAGTCCCACGGCTACACTGATCCACGCGATAGCGAGGAGCCAGGCAACCCAGAGCCCTGGTGGTATCGATCCGAGCAAGACGATGACCTTTTACGCGCGAGCTTCGCCAGAGCGCGCCGCGATCGGGTCCTGTTGACTCGATGTCAAAGCGATTCGAGAACCGCCTCCGCGGCGCTCACTTTGAAATCTCCCGGGGCCTCAATCGCAACGTGAGTTGCTTTGCCATCGTCGACCACGATGGCAAAGCGCTGTCCTCGCATGCCCATGCCGAAACCGGTCGCATCCATCTCGAGTCCTAAAGCGCGTGTGTAGTCGCCGTTGCCGTCGGCAAGCATCAGCACGTCCTGACCAACCTCACGATCATTGCCCCAGGCGGACATCACGAAAACATCGTTGACCGCCATGCAGGCGATCGTGTCGACACCTTTTTCCTTCAACGCCGCAGCATGTTCGACGAAACCCGGGAGATGGTTCATGGAACAGGTTGGCGTGAAGGCTCCGGGTACCGAAACGAGCACCACTTTCTTGCCACCAAAAAGCTCCGCTGTTGAGATGCCGGACGGTCCCGAGTCGGTCATGATTCCAAATTGTCCCTCTGGCATCGTGTCGCCGTTTGCAATGGTCATTCCTTGCCCCTGATTCGATGTTTAAACAAGGCGGCATGGTAGCCCAAAAACGCCGTACCTGCGTTATGCTGCATTGCAATATTTTTAAAGACCATTAAAATTTAGAGTTGATTGAAAGGGAGAGACGAGTGGATTTCCAACTCACCGAAGAGCAGCAGATGATCCAGTCTGCAGCGAGAGACTTCGCGCAAAGCGAAATCGCGCCTATTGCCGCTGAATTTGACGCTTCAGGAGAGTTCCCGAGCAAGACCATCGCGAGTGCAGGTGAACTGGGTTTCATGGGCATTGAGGTGCCCGAATCGCTCGGCGGTGCCGGCCTTGACGCCGTGGCATACGCGCTGATGATCGAAGAAATTGCTGCCGCGGACGCCGCACATAGCACGATTATCTCGGTTAACAACTCTCTGTATGGAACCGGCATTATGCTGTTCGGTACGGACGCGCAGAAAGCCGCGTTTGTAACGCCAGTTGCCACAGGCGACGCCATCGGGGCATATGCACTTACAGAACCTCAGTCTGGCTCCGATTCAAGCCACATGCGTTCACAAGCGACGCTCTCGTCAGACGGTGGACACTATGTCATCAACGCGAAAAAGTCTTGGATCACATCGGGTCCGGTAGCCCGGTTCCTCGTTCTTTTCGCCATGACGGACCCAGAGGCAGGCGCCCGCGGGGTTACTGCGTTTTTGATCGATACGCAAAAACCAGGTTTCAGTCGCGGAAAGACCGAACCCAAGCTAGGCATCCGTGCGTCTGCCACCTGTGAAATCGAATTGACCGATTACGAATGCCCTGTCGAGCATCGTCTTGGCGATGAGGGTGATGGGTTTAAGATCGCGATGACAGTACTGGACGCGGGTCGCATCGGAATCGCCGCCCAAGCCGTAGGCATTGCACGCGCCGCATACGAAGCGAGCGTAAGCTACGCTCGAGAACGCGTCGCGTTTGGCAAGCCTATTGGTTCTTTCCAGATGAATCAGGCGAAGATCGCGGATATGAAAATGCGCCTCGAGGCCGCCCGGCTGCTGACAATGCAGGCGGCCTGGTCGAAAGAAATCGCGTCCACAAACGGCACTCGCAACACCTTGAATGCGAGTATGGCAAAGCTGTATGCGTCCGAAGCTGCAATGTTCATCTCCCACGCGGCCGTCCAGATTCACGGCGGCATGGGTTACAGCAAAGAGCTGCCGGTAGAGCGATACTTCCGCGATGCGAAGATCACCGAGATATACGAAGGGACTAGCGAAATTCAGCGAATGGTCATCGCTCGCAGCGAGACCGGTTTACGATAATTCGCTAGAGTTTTGCGCTATTAATAGTTGATATTTCGAACATTAATAGTGTCCGAACAACTCAGTTTTCGTTGTCCGCAACGTGAACAACCAAGCCATCCAACTCGTCTGTGATTTCGATCTGACAGGTTAATCGGCTCGCATCTCGACGCTCGTAGGCTGCGTCGAGCATACTGTCTTCCATGTCATCCATCGGTGGAAGCTTGTCCTTCCACGTCGCGTCGATATAGGCGTGGCAGGTGGCACAGGCACAAGCGCCACCGCACTCGGCGACAATTCCGTTCACGCCGTTGTTTACCGCAGCTTCCATGACGGTGTAACCGGTCTCGGCCTCAACCTCTTTGGCCTCGCCATTCTCTATAAACACGATTTTGGGCATCGTCTTTCCTGCTATTCGTTGGTCTGAAACGTAAACAGGGCGACACCCGGAAAGGTGTCGCCCTGCCAAACTTTTTGGCCGAGACTAGGAACTAACGCTAGCGGCTGCTTCCGCCTCCGGTGCCTCTTCCTCCGCCGCATCCTGCTGCGCTTCCTCACGCTGCTCGCGGAGTCGACGACGAGCTTGGCGAAGCGCGTCCAACCGCTCAAGATCTGCCTCAATCACGCGAATCCACTGACGAGCCAGGCTCTTGCTGCGGTCCGAAGAGCCGTTCACGATCCGCTGGAACTCGGTGCGAGAGTCTGTCAGTTTGTCCTGGTTGTACAGGCACATCCCGATGGTGACCCGAACGTCATTCGGCTGTCTTAAACCGCCCTTCTGAAGTGCGCTGCGGCCGGCCGAAACACAGTCGCCATAGGCCTCGGTGTTGAGGTAGGCAATGGCAAGACCTGCACCTAGGTCACCGTCGTCCGACAGCCTTGCTGCCTCGCGGAGTGCTGGAATCGACTTCTCGTCGTCTTTGGCCAACTGCCACGCCTGCGATAGGAGTCGGTAGTTTTTGGTGTTCTTACTGACCGTTCCTGCTTCCATGCCGGCTTCGAGGACCTTCGCCGCTTTAAACGGCACGTCACCCTGCAAATACAGCTGCGCCATGGTGACGATTTCGCCCTCGGTGGTCAGTAAGTTGTCTGTGTACGCGGCCTCGTAAACCGCAAGCATGTTTTTCTCGTCTTCAAGCTCAGAGAAAATGCCGGCCAGTTGCAACCAATAGGTTTTCTTCGGCCACCCGGCCGCGAGAATCTTCAACGTATCGCGGACGCAATTGAACTGCTGCAGCTGGTAGCACGCGTAGTACTTCAGGTTGTACCACTCTTCCTTTGGCGCGATGTTCCGCTCGCCTGCTTCCGCGATAGCGGAGTCGATCGGCGAAATCATTTTGCTGAACTGCTCGGTCTGCGCATACGACTGCGCCAGCAGAATATAGGGATCCGGAGCTGGGTTCGTTGCGGTCTGGAACCAACGTGTCAGATACTCGATCGTCTTCGCAAAATTCTCTTGCTGAGCGTAGAGCTGCGCCAACGTGTAAATCGTTTGATTGACCTGACCCGGCTCCATGTTAGGAATCGTGATCATCTGCTCGTAAGCGCGGATCGCGGCATTGTTGTTACCGCGGCTGTACTCCAGGAACCCTTTGAAGTTCAGAACATTACCGCGTTCGAAGTCAGACAACTCATCCGCCAACAAAGCGTCGACGATACGGGCGGCCGAGTTCAGGTCGTCTGCATCGATCGCCTCTTGCGCCTTGGTCAGCTCATCATAGACGCCTTTCGACAGGGCTTCCGCTCGCCGAGTCTCGCGACGCGGCTGCTCTTCGTCATCCTGCGCCACCGCCATCGATGGCATTCCGCCGAGTAACAAGCCGGCGATAATCGCCAGCGCTGGAACCTTCAGATATCTCATTGCTGCATCTCAAATGTCAGTCGCGTCTCCACCCCTGGGGTCGCGACGGGCTTGCCATCCACTACTTTGGGCTTGTACTTCCACCCCAATACGGCTTTGATCGCCGAACGTTCAAACAGACGACTCGTAGAGAACGTCACGACCGGATTTTCCACAGCACCTGCGGAGTTCACCGTGAACATCAGATCCACATAACCCTCAAGGCCGCGCTGTGCAGCGCGCTGAGGATATTGTGGCGGGACGCGGACAATCGGCAAGTATTCACCGTCGGCAACTGCCAATGCACCCGGACCTGCGATATTGGTCGACGTGCTGATGGTTGGCGCACGAACGCCAATTGCACCCACGTCTGGGTTCACGTTGTCGCTGGGTGGCGGCGGAACATCCGGCGGCGGAGTCTCCGGCTTCGGTGGCTTCTTCGGCTTACGCTCAATCCGATTTACCGTTTCCTGCTCAGGTACTCGCACGAAGTCGAGGACGAGACGGTCGCGCGGATCCGACAGCGCTGTTTCGCCGCTTTCGATGAGAAAGTTCATCAAAAACAGCAGGAATGTCGTGATCAATGCACCACTGACAATTCCGATGATGTATCTGGCCATTAGTACGCCTCCTGTGCCGAAGCACTCTCGACTGCCACGCCGACGATTTAGTTGTTAGCCGCCAGAGACACGTTGTCAACGCCAGCGGCACGGGCCGCATCCATGACGATGACCAAGGTCTCATTGTTGGACTTCTTGTCGGCCTGAATAACGACCGACCCTTTTGGATTCTCCGCGTGCAAACGTTCGATATTCGCGCGAACGGCACGAGGGTCGATCCGTCGACGGTCCATCCAGATCTGGTTGTTCTCACCGATTGCGATCAAAATGTTCGCATCGTCGACCACGTTGGCGGTGGGCGCGTCTGGTCGGTTGACATCGAGTCCGGACTCTTTGATAAACGAGGCGGTAACGATAAAGAAAATCAACATGATGAATACGACGTCGAGCATCGGCGTCAGGTTGATTTCATTGTCTTCCTCAGAAGCGGCTGCAGGTCCCATTGCTCTTCGCATGTCGCTTTCTCCTTAGTGATCCATAGTGAGCGAGTCTTCCAAAAGGCCGACTTCGCGTTCTGATTTACGGGTGAGAATGGTAATCAGCAGGACGCCAGACAACGCACCGACCATTCCGGCCATCGTCGGGATGGTCGCTGATGACACGCCCTCGGCCATCGATCGGATGTTGCCGGAGCCCGCGAGCGCCATAACTTCAAATACCCGGATCATCCCGGTCACCGTACCCATCAAACCCAGGAGCGGACAAAGGGCCACGAGTGTCTGAATCAAGTTCAGCCATTGCTCGCTTTCCTGTTCCACTTCTGAAATCAGCTTTGTACGGACCTGATGGGCGGCCCAGGAGGTCCGCTCCTGCCGTGCTTCCCATTTCTCCCGGACTGCCGCTTTCAATTGTGGGAGACGGAGCCGATAAAACAGCATCCGCTCCACAATCAGCAGCCACATCACGAAGATCGTGAGTGCGATCCAGATGAGCAGAGGCCCACCTGCTTCCATGAAGTCCCGGGTTGACAAGAATTGGTCTTCTAACCAACGCATGGTAGACCCTCTTAGTTGCCGCCGTACGACGCTTCGGAGTGCTCAGCGATCAGCCCAGCACTCTGTTCCTGGAGAATACCCAGCAAGCGCGTGGCCCGTCCAGACAATACGGTGTGCAGGAGTACCATCGGGATGGCGACGACCAGACCCAAAACGGTGGTCATCAAGGCCTGCGAGATACCGCCAGCCATGAGCTTCGGATCGCCGGCACCGTACAGAGTGATGACCTGGAAGGTCTTGATCATACCTGTCACTGTTCCGAGAAGGCCCGCGAGCGGCGCCACCACCGAGATCACTTTCACCAGAAGCAAACCGCGCTGAATTTTCGGCACTTCTTTTAAGACCGCCTCGTTCAGCTTGAGTTCCAGCGTTTCGGTATCGACCGATTTATTGCTCGTGTAGGCACGAAGCACCCGACCCAACGCGTTGTCGTCTCTCGGGTTGGCAACGTCCTTAAGCTGGCTCGACACTTTGGCACTCGCCGTGGTCAAGCTGAACAGCAGGAACAGCGCGATCAACAGGCCAACCACGCCAAGCGCGATGATGCAGTAACCGACGATACCGCCGTCGGCAATCCGGTCACCGATCGACTTCGACTGAACCAGAGTTGCCAATACTGCACCGCGAGTCGGGTCGATACCGGCTACTACGGTTTCACCCGAGCTGGCGTTTGCCAGGTCAGAGGTCGAGCCCGTGAAACGGCCCTGTGGCTGGCGCGGCAGACCGACCAGGACCGGCTTACCGTCAATCACGTTGAACTGCAGGTAGCGTCCCGGTGCAACGACGTTGAAGTTACCGATCCGAATGACTTCAGCGGTTTCCACCTGGTTGTCAGCCGTGACAATCTCGCTGGAGAACTTGGCAATCTTGCCGGACTCGATGATTTCGCGTTGCAGCTCTTCCCACAACCGCTCAATCTCTTCAATTTCGGCCAGTTCCGTTGAACTCGCCATTTTGGCGCCGAGCTCTACAAGGAAGTCCTCTCGATCCGGGTATTGCAGATTGGTCAGCGAGCTGGACAGTGTACCTTGCAGGTCCCCAGCGCTCTGTTGCAATACACCGAACAACTCTTTCAGCTCGCCCAGACGTTCTGTGAGTTCCGCTTCCTTGATGGCGAGCTGCTCGTTATTCGCTTCGAACTGTGCTTCCAGTCGGCTACCCAGCGCTTCCGCATTCGCGCGCTCCTGGCGTGCCTGCGTCAGCAGTGCTTGTTGCTCTGACTGCCGGCTTTGGAACTCAGCCTCGCGGCGACGTGCCTCCGCAGTATCAGCGGTTTGGCCGCGTTCGATTTGTCTTAGCAACTCACTAAGTGAAGAAGCATCCTGAGCCGGTGCGGCTGCCGACAAGCTCAATGCAGCCGCTGCACCGAAAATAATAGTTTTAATCGTTCTCATCGTGCCTTACTCCGCGACCGTTACCGGCACCAGAAGCAATTCTGGCGCGATTTGCTGTTTCGCCACCTCGAGACCCTTCTTAACCTCGGCTCGGTAGCTGTTGTCGATTTCGAATGCGCGTGACGTTGGGTTGTACCGCCCTGTCACACTCTGGTCCGGTGTCTGGAACAAAAGCGCAATACGGCCGATGCGGAGGAAATCAACTTTGAGTGTCTGGTCGCCGATGTCAATCACGCCTTCGTAGAAAGACAGATCGCGGCCGTAGCTGACCTCGATTTCGTAGGCTTCCAACGCCTTCCGAAATTTCTCGGCAGTCGACACGTTCGGATCATCGATAATCGACTTGAGGGTTTCGAGTCGGTTCGAACGCTCCTCGGCGAGGAACGGTGTATCGAGGGCAATCAGCTCCCCGAGACGATCGTTCATGCGCGTGATCAGCGGCAGGATCTGGCGGTTCACGACCAAAGCCCGCTCCATGGAGTTCTCAATCTGCGCTAACTGCTGCAGTTGCGAGTCAACCTGCGCCTGCAGCAACTGGTTGTAGATGTTCAGACCATCCGTTTCTTTTGTCACTGCGCGATATTCATCCGTGATGGTGCGTGTCTGACTGACGATACGCTCCACGCGCTGTTGCGACTGAACCTGACGTTCCAGCCGGTTGTTCTCGGCACGCAGCACTGAGTCGACGCTCTGTGCAAACACTGGTGCTGCCAGCACCATGCCTGCGACAGACGCCACAACGACGCTTGCGCGTTTTCCGATTTCAAACGGTCTCATGAGTACTCCTCATCCATCGTTATTGTCTTAAACCAAAGGGAGTACGAACCGCGCATACAAAGTATGCTCGTGACATAAAATCTCGAATGCCACTCGGTGTTCCCCCAAATTAATCGTGAGGTAGGCGCGTTATGCCCCTCCCCCAGGTTCTCCAGCGCAGCTACCCTCCTGCCTGCGCTCGTTGGCGGAGAATACCACAGCGTGATGATCTCGCCAGTGCGAATTTGACCCTGCTAGTTGCGTCTGAAACCGGCTCCCGCAAACGGTTCATTACGCCCGCGTCGCTCGCTGCGCGCCCAACTCAAGCTTCGCAATAGATACGCGATGCACCTCGTCAGGCCCATCTGCAAGCCGCAGTGTGCGGGACATCGCCCACGCATAAGCCAACATAAAGTCCTGCGACACGCCGCCACCCCCGTGACATTGTATCGCCCGGTCGATCACTCGCAATGCCATGCTCGGCGCGACAACTTTAATCATCGCGATATGCGACCGCGCGACCTTATTGCCGACTTTGTCCATCATATCGGCAGCTTTCAGCGTCAGGAGTCTCGCTTGCTCGATATCGATCCGCGAGTCAGCGATGGCTTCGCGAACCACGCCCTGTTGCGATAATGGCCTGCCAAACGCGACTCGCTCGTCCACACGCTTACACATCGCCTCAAGTGCACGCTCGGCCAAACCAATAAGGCGCATACAATGATGAATGCGCCCGGGCCCAAGTCGGCCTTGCGCGATCTCGAAGCCGCGACCCTCGCCAAGCAGGAGGTTTTCCTGCGGCACACGGACGTTCTCAAACAACACCTCGGCATGCCCATGTGGCGCATCGTCATATCCAAATACGCCAAGCGGTCGCAGCACTTTAACGCCTGGTGTTTCCATCGGTACCAGGATCATCGACTGCTGAACATGTCTTTCAGCGTCCGGATCGGTCTTGCCCATCAAGATCAGAATCTTGCATCGAGGATCCATCGCGCCGCTGGTCCACCATTTGCGACCGTTGATCACGTACTCGTTGCCATCTTTGACGATCGCACACGCTATGTTCGTCGCATCCGACGAGGCCACCTCGGGTTCGGTCATCGCAAACGCCGAACGAATATCACCGTTCAGCAGGGGCTCTAGCCACTGGGCTTTGTGCGCATCTGTCCCGTAGCGCTCAAGCACTTCCATGTTGCCCGTGTCCGGCGCAGCGCAATTAAAAACCTCCGGAGCAATTGGCGAACGGCCCATGATCTCGCACAACGGCGCGTACTCGAGGTTCGTCAAGCCGGCTCCGCGATGACTTTCAGGCAGGAATAGATTCCACAGACCTGCGGACTTCGCTTTGTCCTTCAACGACTCCATGATGGGCGGAATCGTCCACCGATCATCAGCGTTTTCAATAAAGTCATGGTAGGTCGACTCGTTCGGATAAATGTGTTCATCCATGAACGCCAGAACTCTTTGGCGTAGACGCTCAACCTTGTCGGTGTAATCGAAGTTCATAGTTTGCTGTCCCCAAAATGAACGACCGGAGGATACTGAAGCCTTCCGTATCACGCCACCGGTTGTTTAAGTACCCGACCAGGTAATAAGCTTCCGACAGTTTCAACATGGGGTACGGAACATGAAAGCGGCCTTGGTCAAAGCTTACGGCGCACCAGACAGCATCGTTATTGAAGACATCGCGTCACCAACACCGAAAGAAGGCGAGGCAAAGGTGCGGCTGCGCGCCTGCGGCGTTAATTTTCCAGACGTGTTGATGGTCGCCGGCAAATATCAGTTCAAGCCGGAGATGCCTTTCTCGCCCGGCGCTGAGATGGCCGGAGAAGTCATCGAACTCGGACCCAACACCGAAGGTGCCCGCATCGGCGATCGCGTACTGTGCTTTCTCGGCCATGGAGGTATGGCTGAAGAAATTGTCGTGCCCGTCAAAGCACTGGTACCGATGCCCCCTGGAATGGATTTCAAGATGGCCGCGGCGGTCACATTGACCTACGGGACGTCCTATCACGCTTTGAAACAACGCGCAGCGCTACGGGCAGGTGAAAAACTCCTGGTGCTGGGTGCTGCCGGAGGTGTCGGACTCGCCGCCGTTGAGCTCGGCAAACAGATGGGCGCCGAAGTCTACGCAGCTGCGAGTACCGCCGAAAAATTGGCCCTCGCACAATCGCGAGGGGCAGATCATTTAATCAACTACACCGAAGTTGATTTGAAGGCTCAGATCAAGGAAATGACCAACGGGCAAGGTGTCGACGTGATTTATGATCCAGTGGGCGGCGAACTCTTTGATGCCTGCCTTCGCTCTCTTGCGTGGAACGGACGGCTATTGGTGATTGGTTTTGCCAGTGGTGAAATCCCGAATGCGCCCGCCAACCTGCCATTGCTGAAAGGTAGCTCCATAGTCGGTGTGTTCTGGGGAGCGTTTACACAACGCGAGCCGCAGGCCCATCAAGAGAACATGCAGGAGCTCGCACAGTGGTTTGCCACCGGCGCCCTAAAGCCACACATCGGTCACGAGTTTCCGCTCGACGAGGCGGGCGCGGCCATGAACGTACTGGCAAATCGTCAAGCGATGGGAAAAGTCGTCATTACAATTTAACGATTGACACCCACGCCCCGATTGCACAGTATCCGAATATGGTTTATGCCAACACAACGAACAGCCTTTTGCTAGAGCGACTTACGCTACCCGCCTACGGGTGGTGTGGCTAGCCAGAAGCTGTCACTTAGCGCAACGCGCTCGAACCCCGTAGCTACGCACTGGCCACGGGGTTTTTTCGTATTGGGCACAAGAATTACGTTTCAGATGTAAGGAAAGAAACAATGAAAATGTACGGCAAGTCAGATGTCGATGCTTCCATTTTAGACGGCAAGAAAATCGCCATTATCGGGTACGGCAGCCAAGGTCGTGCGCACGCTTCCAACCTGAAGGACAGCGGGCATCACGTGGTCGTTGGGTTGCGTGACGGCAGCGCGTCAACCGCTGCGGCAAAAACTGACGGTCATACCGTACAGACGCCGACCAAAGCGGCATCCGGAGCGGAACTGGTCGCATTGCTGACACCCGATACGACGCAGGCAGCAGTCTACGCGGAGATCGAGAGTCATTTGCCACAGGGTGCCGCCCTTTTGTTTGCACACGGGTTTAACATTCACTTTGGGCAGATTACGCCGCGCGCGGACCTCGATGTCATCATGATCGCGCCCAAGGGGCCTGGTGATCTCGTGCGCCGCCAATACATCGCCGGCCAAGGCGTGCCGAGCCTGGTAGCCATCGCAGAGGATCGCACCACGAATGCACTGCAACGTGCCCTCGCCTACGCCGACGGCATTGGGGGTACGCGCGCTGGCGTCATCGAAACGACATTCAAAGAAGAAACCGAAACCGATTTGTTCGGCGAGCAGGCAGTGCTCTGCGGCGGCGCTACCGAATTAGTGGTGCGTGGTTTTGAGACCTTGGTCGAAGCGGGCTACCAACCGGAAGTCGCCTACTACGAATGCATGCATGAACTAAAACTCATCGTCGATCTGCTGCATGAAGGTGGCCTCAAGAAAATGCACGAATTCATCAGCGACACAGCGCTCTGGGGTGATCATATCAGTGGGCCTCGCGTGGTCGACGCTGGGGCCAAAGCCCGCATGAAAGATGTACTCACGGACATTCAGTCCGGTAAGTTCGCACGCGAGTGGATCGCCGAAAACGAAGCAGGCAAACCGGAGTTTCAACGCTTGTCCAAAGAAGACCTTGATCATCCGATCGAGGAAGTCGGCGCGCGCTTGCGCAATCAGATGCCCTGGTTAAACAACTGATCGTGGAGTTCAGGTAACACGGAGTAGTCCCATGACCATCGAGACCAATAACCACGTAAGAATTTTTGATACGACTCTGCGCGACGGCGAGCAGGCGCCGGGATGCAGCATGACGCTCAAAGAAAAACTACGGGTAGCAGCGGCTCTCGATGAGCTTGGTGTCGACATCATAGAAGCAGGATTCGCCGCGGCCTCACCTGGCGACTTCGAATCGGTCGCGGCAGTTGCAGATTCCGTACAGAACGCAACGGTCGCGAGCCTCGCTCGCTGTAATCCAGGGGACATTGAAAAAGCAGCAAACGCACTGGAGAAGGCCAAGCAGTCGCGTATCCACGTGTTCGTGGCAACCAGCGAAATTCATCGTACGCACAAGCTAAAAATGGCGCGCGAAGAGATTTTGAAAACCGCCGTTGGCGCAATCAAGATGGCGCGCGAACATTGCACCGATGTGGAGTTTTCGCCGGAAGATGCTTCGCGCACTGAGTCGGAGTTTCTGACCGAGATTGTCACTGCTGCGATCGAAGCGGGCGCCACAACGATCAATATTCCTGACACCGTCGGCTACACGGTACCGCAGGAATTCGAGGCGCTGTTTCGTCACCTGTGCAATACAGTACCGAACGTCGATAAGGCGATCTTGTCTGTGCATTGTCATGACGATCTCGGGATGGCGGTCGCAAATAGTCTCGCTGCGGTCATCGGTGGTGCGCGACAGGTGGAATGCACGATCAACGGGATTGGTGAACGCGCAGGCAATTGCTCATTAGAGGAAATTGTCATGGCGTTGGATACGCGGACCGAGTTTTTCGATGCCCGTACGCAGATCGATACCAAGCGCCTCTATCCGACAGCGCGCCTGGTCTCTTCCATTACCGGTATGCCAATCCCGCGGAACAAGGCGATCGTGGGCGACAATGCATTCGCCCATGAGGCCGGCATTCATCAACATGGCATGCTGCAGCACGCATCGACTTACGAGATCATGCGACCTGAAAGCGTGGGCATCAGTCGATCCAATCTGGTACTTGGGAAACACAGCGGGCGACACGCGTTTCGCGAACGAATCGAAGAACTGGGCTTCTCGGTCGATGACTTTCAACTCAACGCAGCGTTCGAGAAGTTCAAAGCCCTCGCCGACCGTAAGAAAGACATCTACGACAGCGATATCGAAGCTATTCTGATGAACGCCACTGGCGATGATAAAGGTCCGTGGCAACTGAGCGATTTAACCGTGACGTCCAGCACCGCAAGTCATGCGACAGCGACCGTCACTATGCGAACAAATGACAATGAACAGCCCGTGGTCGAGGCCGCCGTCGGCAGTGGCCCAGTTGAAGCTGCGTGCACCGCGATCGAACGTATCACCGGTGTCGAGTTAACGCTGCAGCACTACGACGTCCGCGGTGTCAGCATTGGAGATGATGCGCAGGGCGAGGTCACCATCACGGTGAGTCATGAAGACGCCACGTATCGCGGGCACGGGATCAGCACAGACATCGTCGAAGCATCAGCACGAGCCTGGCTTGAAGTCAGCAACCGGATCCTGCGACGCCGCGCACTGGGACTGCAGGGCCCCGGGCGACATGCTGCGAATACCGCCACGGTGTGACGATGGGTACCACACTGTTCGAAAAAGTATGGAACGACCACGTTGTCGTGCCTGAAACCGGCGATACGCCGGCCATCTTGTACATCGATCTTCATCTGATCCACGAGGTCACCTCGCCGCAAGCGTTTACAGTTTTGCGTGAGCGTCAACTTCCTGTCGCACGACCCGAGAGAACTTTGGCAACTATGGACCACTCGACGCCGACTACGCCAGTGCGAAGTCTTGCCGACATCCAGGTTGTGGGTCCGGCTGCAGCACAGCAAATTGAACAGATGCAGCGCAACTGTCGGGAGTTCGGTGTGACACTGCGCGATTTCGACAGCAGCGAGCGCGGCATCGTTCACATCATCGGACCGGAACTTGGTGCGACACAGCCGGGAAAAACGATCGTCTGTGGCGATTCACACACGTCAACGCACGGCGCTTTCGGGGCATTGGCTTTTGGCATCGGAACGACCGAGGTTGGGCACGTGCTGGCCACGCAATGCTTGTTGCAACGCCGGCCAAAGACCATGGCGATCAACGTCACGGGCGAGCTTCGACCAGGGGTCAGCGCGAAGGACCTTGTATTGGCGATCATCGGAAAAATTGGTGTGGATGGTGGCATGGGACACGTTATCGAGTATCGCGGCCCGGCAATCGAACAGCTGGACATGGCCGGCAGAATGACGGTTTGCAATATGTCCATCGAGGCCGGTGCCCGAGCCGGCATGATTGCACCGGACGATGTGACTTACGAATACCTCAGAGGGCGGCCGCATGCGCCTTCCGGGAAAGACTTCGATCGTGCTGTTGAGCGTTGGCGCAGATTGAAGACCGATGACGATGCGGTGTTTGATCGTGAAGTTGACCTCGACGCAGCGTCGCTCGCGCCTATGGTCACCTTCGGCACGAATCCGGGCATGGTGACTGCGGTGGATGCCGCCGTGCCAAACGCGCCCGCGGACGGTTCCTGGGATCGCGCGTTGGAATACATGCGGCTGGAAGCGGGCAAACCCATCGCTGGTACTCCCGTCGATGTGGTGTTCGTCGGCAGTTGCACCAACGCACGACTGCCTGACCTTGAGGCGACTGCGCAAGTCCTGCGCGGAAAGCGGGTAGCCGATGGCGTACGGATGATGATCGTACCTGGCTCACAAGCGATCAAAGCAGAAGCTGAGAATCGTGGCTTGCATGAGATTTTCGTTTCGGCGGGCGCGGAATGGCGTGAGTCTGGGTGTTCCATGTGTCTTGGTATGAATGGCGATACGGTCGAATCCGGAAAGCTCGCGATCTCAACTTCAAACCGAAATTTTGAAGGGCGCCAGGGAATCGGTGCACGGACCGTTTTGGCCAGCCCAGCAACAGCCGCGGCGAGCGCGGTCACTGGCAAAATAACTGACCCAAGGTCCTTCCTTGAGGAACAAGTCTGATGCGGCCGTTTACAATGCTTGAATCAAACACAACAATCCTGCCGGCGACCGATGTGGATACCGACCAGATCATTCCGGCTCGCTTTCTCACGACCACAACACGCGATGGTCTGGGCGATCATTTATTCGCAGATTGGCGGTTTGATTCCAATGGCGATCCCAACCCCGACTTCGTTTTGAATGACCCGGAGACCCACGGTTCGACGGTGCTTGTGACTGGTCGAAACTTCGGCTGCGGATCCTCCAGGGAACATGCACCATGGGCATTGCTGGACTATGGTTTTCGCGCCGTTATCAGCAGCGAGATCGCCGATATTTTTCTTTCCAACTCACTCAAGAATGGGCTGTTGCCGATACGCGTCGATCAAGCGGCGCTCGACGTTCTGCTCGCAGGGCCGCACCGGGTAACTGTCGACCTCGGACACCAAACGCTGTTGGCATTCGACGGCCCGCAAGAAGTGTTGGAATGCCGTTTCTCGATCGACAGCTTTTCGCGATATTGCCTGATGGAGGGAATCGACTCGATGGGTTACCTGCTGAATCAGCGCGATGCCATAGAAACCTACGAATCCACGCGCGCATCCCTGACGACGGAATAGAGTTATGGCAACCAACATCGTACTCCTGCCAGGTGATGGCATTGGTCCGGAAGTCACTGCGGTCGCTAAAGAAGTTCTCGTTACTGTAGGCCGACAGTATTCGCTTGACTTGAATCTCGAATCACACGATATCGGCGGGGTGGCGGTTGACCGTCACGGGGTACCCCTGCCCGATTCGACAAGACGCGCCTGCGAACAGGCCGATGCGGTTTTTCTGGGCGCCGTCGGGGGGCCAAAATGGGCGGACGTTCCGGTTCACAACAGACCCGAGCAAGGCTTGCTTGGATTACGAAGCGCACTCGGCGTCTTCGCAAACCTGCGTCCGGTTGAACTGCATTCGGAGCTGGTCGATTTATCCCCGCTGCGCCCTGAGCGACTGCGCGGAGTCGATATGGTGGTGGTCCGTGAACTGACCGGCGGCATTTACTTCGGCGCGAAAAAAGAAGGCGACGATCGCGCATTCGATGCCTGCGAATACACCCGCGAAGAAATCGAACGCGTAACTCGCGTGGCATGCCACATTGCACAGGAACGGGGTGGCCGGTTAGTGTCGGTTGACAAGGCCAACGTGCTCGCAACGTCCCGACTTTGGCGAAACACCGTGTCGCGAGTTTGTCGACAGGAGTTTCCGAACGTTCAGTTAGAACATTTACTGGTAGATGCTGCAGCAATGCACCTTCTGTCAAGACCTGCGGACTTCGACGTCATCCTGACCGAAAATATGTTTGGCGACATACTGACTGACGAGGCATCGATGCTTGCTGGTTCGCTCGGACTTCTCCCCTCTGCGTCACTAGCAGGTCTCAACGGCCCAGGACTCTATGAGCCGATCCATGGTTCCGCCCCGGACATCGCTGGTCAAAACATCGCGAACCCGGTTGGCGCGATTTTGAGTATTGCGATGATGCTGCGTCACAGTCTCGCGGCGCCGAAACCGGCGGCAGCAATCGATCAAGCGGTCGTGTCAGTGCTCGCAAGTGGCGCGCGGACGCGAGATATCGCGGCGCCTGGTGAACAGGGGCTGGATACGGACGTTTTCGGTGCAAAGGTGATTGAGGCGCTGTCAGGCTGAACGCGAGACCGAGTCGGACGCCAGCACATCATGCTGTCGGAACCGACGGATCGCGTTGCCCAACGTATCCAAATCAATCAGGAATCCGTCATGCCCATGGGGCGTTTCCAATGTGACCATTTGCCCATTGGGTAGATGCTCTGCTATGAATTCCTGCTCGTTCGGCGGATACAAGACATCTGAATCGACACTGACAACCAAGGCCGGGCACGTTATTGAAGCCAAAACGTCGGCAGTTGAACCCCTACCCCGACCAACATCATGAGAGTCCATTGCCTGCGTCAAGCGGACATATGTGACCGCATCGAAACGACCATTCAACTTTTCGCCCTGGTATTGCAAGTAGCTCGCGACTGAAAATCCGTGCGTCGAGTCTGGCTCACGCCCAAATCTCAGCTCGAAATTTTCCCAGCTGCGATACGTCACCATCGCCATCATGCGCGCTGCGGCCAATCCCTTGCGCGGCGGTTGCTCGGGCTCATAGAAACCGTCGCGCCAGTTTGGATCAGCAGCGATTGCCGCGCGTTGCGCTTCACCGATCGCGATGCACCACGCTGAGTGTCGAGCAGAAGTCCCGATCGGCGCTATCGCATCGACCATATCAGGCTCCTGAACTGCCCACTCAATTACCTGCATACCACCCATAGATGGACCGATGACAAGGCGCAGTCGGCGAATGCCAAGGCTCTTTAGCAAACGTCGTTGCACATTCACAATGTCGCGGATTGAAACCACGGGAAAATTACCGCCAAGTCGGCGACCAGCGGCGTCACGATGCAGCGGTCCACTGGTGCCATAGCATCCGCCGAGTACATTGGAGCAAATAATGAAGTCGGACTCCGGGTCAAGCGGCCCGCCGGCTCGTATCAGTCCGGGCCACCAGGCATCGGCGTCGGCAGACCCGGTTAACGCATGGCAAACCAGCACGGCATTATCACCCGCGTCGTTCAGACTCCCCCATGTCCGATAGGCAACGACCAAATCGTCAACCACGGCGTGGCTCTCGCATTCAAACGGGGTGTCGTCATGCCAAAACAGTGTGCGCGGCGAGATCGCTCCCGCCGCGCGGATATCCTCGCTCATCGGCTTAAGCGGCCTGGGCTGCCCGAGCGCGCTCGAACGCCTGGGCAAAATCAGCCTTGATATCGTCGATGTGCTCGATTCCAACGGACACGCGGATCATGTCCGGCAATACGCCCGTCGCCCGCTGCTCCTCTTCGGTCAGCTGCTGGTGCGTCGTGCTCGACGGATGAATCACCAACGTCTTCGCATCACCGACGTTTGCCAAGTGACTCGCCAACTCGACGTTATCAATGAAACGCTGCCCGGCCTCGTGTCCGCCGCGAATGCCAAACGTTAATACAGCACCGAATCCGTGGCGCAGATATTGTTTCGCGCGCGCATGGTGCTGGTGTGTTGGCAAACCAAGATAGTTTACGTACGCGACGTCGTCGTGACCGTCCAGCCACTCGGCAAGTTCAAGCGCGTTATCAACGTGTCGCTGCACGCGGAGTGAGAGCGTCTCGAGGCCCTGAAGCAGTAGAAATGCGTTAAACGGACTTTGTGATGGTCCGAAATCCCTCAACCCCTCCACTCGAGCGCGAATGATGAAAGCAATATTGCCGAAATCACTATCGACGCCGAACACATCCGCAAACACAAGACCGTGATAACCGGGCGAAGGTTGCGTGAACAAGGGAAACTTGCCGCTACCCCAATCAAAGCGCCCACTGTCGACGATAACGCCACCGATCGAAGTGCCATGACCACCAATCCATTTGGTTGCAGACTGCACGACGATATCCGCGCCATGATCGATCGGTCTGACGACATATCCCGCGCATCCCAGCGTGTTGTCCACGATCAATGGAATTCCATTGGCGTGTGCGACATCTGCGAGGGCCTGAAAATCGGGTAAGTTGAAGCCCGGATTGCCAATCGCTTCGACGTAAATCGCTTTGGTGTTCTCGTCGATCGCGGCTGCGTAGTCTTCGGGCGCATCGCTTTCGACGAACTTCACGTCGATACCCAGCCGCGGCAGGGATACCTTGAACTGGTTATAGGTTCCACCGTAGAGCGACGTGCCGGAGACGATGTTGTCACCTTGCTGGCAGATCGTTTGAATCGCCAGAAACTGTGCTGCCTGTCCGGACGATGTCGCCAACGCCGCAACCCCCCCTTCAAGCGCCGCAACGCGCTGCTCGAATACATCCGTCGTAGGGTTCATCAAGCGAGTGTAAATGTTGCCGAATTCCTGCAACCCGAAGAGTCTTGCGCCATGCGCTGCATCATCGAATGTGTAGGACGTGCTTTGGTAGATAGGAACGGCTCTGGCATTGGTACCTGGGGCCGGCGACTGGCCAGCATGCAGTTGCAGAGTCTCGTAACGAAGCTTTGAGGTGTCGATGGTCATTTTGCATCCCTTGTGAGTGACAGTTTCAAACACGCGCCTCGAAGACACTCGCGGACGGCGGTTCAGAAGGGATGACCGACCTTTCGAGCAGAAAGTTTCGATCGCCTCATCTGTCGCCCAGCCCGAAGGCCGACCGCAGGAGTTGGCACCTTGCAGTGGACTGCAGGTTGCCCCGGCATCAAAGGGCCTGTCCCTCCGCCGGTCTCGATGAGCATCTCGATAGTCTTCGCTGCGCCCCGTGTTGTCAACCGGCAATAACATTTGCATCGCGGGATGGTGATGCGTACTATCGAGCTATTGTATTAACACGCTAATACACTAGTACATGAAACCAAACCGAGAATCGACAAGCAGGCTGGAAGTTCGTGCAGAACGCGCGCTGTGTGAGGCGATCGCAGCGTTATCCCTAGCCGAGGATATCCACGCGTTGTTGGTCGACTTGTGCACCCCGGCGGAGCTCCAGGCACTCGCAGATCGATGGAGTGTCGTGCGCATGCTGGAGGCCGGTCGCCCATATCGCGCGATACAATCTGACACCGGCATTAGCGTGACGACCATCGGCAGAGTCGCGCGCTGCCTGAATCAGGGAACCGGCGGTTACCGAGCCGCGCTCGACGCATTAGAACCCACCAATTAACGGAATACTCAACAATCATGTCACGCGATGAACAGCGGCTGCGCGTCGCAGTCCAAAAATCCGGTCGACTGACCGAAAAGACGATTTCGCTGCTGGAACGCTGCGGACTCGAGATTCGTACCAGTAAAGACCAGCTGTTCTGCTACGGCGAGAACATGCCGATTGATCTGCTGCTCGTGCGTGATGACGACATCCCGGGCCTCGTCGCTGAAGATGTGTGTGACCTTGGTATCGCAGGGTTGAATATCCTTGAGGAAACGCGGCTAAACGGGTCGCTGGGCGAAAGCAGCGAGCCCTTTCAACTACTCCGCAAACTCGACTTCGGGCACTGTCGTTTGTCGCTGGCTGCAGCGAAAGAAACAAGCTGGAATGGCCCCGCCAGTCTGTCAGGCAAGCGAATCGCGACCAGTTATCCTGCAATTACGCGCGATTTTCTTGCGCGTCAGAACATCACCGCCGAAGTTGTCTACTTTTCTGGCGCCGTTGAGATAGCGCCGCGACTCGGCCAGGCCGAGTTCATTTGTGACTTGGTGTCCACCGGTTCGACCCTCGCAGCGAACGGGCTCGTCGAACTCGACACCATGCTGGAGAGCGAGGTCTGCCTCGTACAAACCCCGGTGCCGCTCAGCGAGTTCAAGCAGAACTGGATTGATCGATTGCTCCAGCGCATGCAAGGCGTCATGCAGGTCAGCGAAAGCAAGTACATCATGCTCCACGCACCTCGAGATGCCCTAAGCGAAATCAAGGCGATCCTGCCGGGGTCCGAAGCGCCCACTGTGCTGCCGCTCGAGGGATTGAGCGATCGGGTTGCGGTACACGCGGTATGCCGCGAAAACGTGTTTTGGGAGACGCTCGAATCACTCAAGAAAGCCGGCGCAAGTTCGATGCTCGTTTTGCCCGTCGAAAAGATGCTTGCATGAAACTTCGAAGGTTTAACTGGTCGGCACTGGACGCGCCTCAGCGCAATGCGCTAATGCAACGACCTGCGGTCACTGCCGACGCACGCATCGCCGCCATCGTTGACGACATAGTGCGTCAGGTTCGAACGGACGGCGACGCAGCACTGCTGTCGCTGACAGCAGAGCTCGACAAGGTGACGCTGGACACAGTTGCCGTGCCAAAGTCTCAGATCGACAGCGCTTGCGAGCAACTAAGTGAATCTGATCGAAACGCGATCCAGGTTGCGATTCGAAATGTTCGAATCTTCCACGAAGCCCAAGTCACGCAGCCAATCGACGTCGAGACCAGCCCGGGCGTACGATGTGAACGCATCGCGCGTCCGATTGGCGCGGTCGGGCTGTATGTTCCCTCCGGCAGCGCACCGTTGCCTTCTGCGGCGATCATGATGGCCGTCCCGGCAGATATCGCGGGTTGTCCGCAGCGCATACTTTGTGCGCCACCGAGAGCCGACGGTACCGTCGATCCATCAATACTGTACGTCGCATCGCTGACCGGTATCTCGGAGGTGTTTAGCGTTGGCGGCGCCCAGGCGATTGCAGCCATGGCCTATGGCACAGAAACCGTACCTCGAGTGAGCAAGATTTTTGGTCCGGGAAACGCTTACGTCGCGCAAGCCAAATCCATGGTCGCGAGCGATCCCAACGGCGCCGCACAGGATCTTCCAGCAGGTCCTTCCGAGGTCCTCGTAATTGCCGACCAAACCGCCCGGGCCGACGTCGTCGCGGCCGACCTGTTGTCGCAAGCTGAACATGGCCCGGACTCGCAGGTAGTGTTGCTCGCGACAGACGCCGGTCTGATCGACGAAGTTCAAACCGCCCTCGCCCAGCAGCTTGGCGAACTGCCACGCCGCGAGATTGCCACTCAAGCACTGACTCACAGCATTCTGATCCTGGTGGACTCAATCGAAGATGCCGTTAACATCAGCAACGACTACGCGCCGGAACACTTGATCGTCAACACATCGAACGCACGAGCATTACTGCCATCGATCACCAATGCCGGTTCAGTGTTCCTTGGTCCATGGACACCAGAATCCCTGGGCGACTACTGCAGCGGCACCAACCATGTCTTGCCAACCTACGGTTTTGCACGGAATTTTTCAGGACTTGGCATCGAACAGTTCCAACGCTTAATGACGATCCAGGAGGCCTCGGAGCAAGGCTTGCATGGGCTCGGTCCAGTCGCTCAAACGCTCGCCAGACTTGAGGGTCTGACGGCACACGAACGTGCCGTCGCTGTGCGGGTGGCACCCCGATGACAGTGATTACCGCTCTTGCTCGACCGGAGATTCGCGCGTTGAAAGCCTACGTCCCGGCTCAGTACGCAGAAGGTGCAGTGCGCCTGAACGCTAACGAGTCTGCAGAGCGTGTTTCAGGCGATGATACCCCAGAGGGAATGAACCGCTACCCGGAGGCACGACCACTCGCGTTGACACAGACACTCGCTCGGCACTTTGGGGTTTCAGAAGACCGAACCTTCGTCACTCGCGGCAGTAGCGAAGCGATCGACTTACTCATCCGTTGCTTCTGCCGGCCCGGCATTGACCAGATCGTCGTTTGCCCGCCAACGTTTGGCATGTACAGCGTCTACGCCGACCTTCAAGGTGCACGGGTCAAATCGATACCGCTGATCGCCGATCAGCAGTTTGCGCTTCCTGTTGAACAGATCGTTCATGAATGGAGCGGGACTGATCGGCTGGTCTTCGTAACATCCCCGAACAACCCAACGGGCAATGCGCAACCGACCTCTTGCGTGTCGCAGCTCGCAGAGTCGCTAAGTGGACGCGGTGTGGTCGTCGTGGACGCCGCTTATACAGAGTTTGCGGAACAGGATCTTGTAACCCCGCTCCTGGAGCACGACAACGTCATTGTTTTGCGAACACTCTCTAAAGCGTACGGACTTGCCGGCCTCAGATGCGGCGCCGCACTCGGATGTTCCGATGCGATTGAGCTGCTGTCGAAAGCAATGCCGCCTTACGCGGTACCGACACCAAGCACCGCTGTTGCGCTTGCGGCAATGGCAGAGTCGGCGCTGACTGGTATGGCTGATCGAATCGCCCAGGTGCGACAGGAACGTGAACGGATTGCCAAACAAATATCGAAACTGACGTTGGTCCGAAATATCTATCCGAGTGACGCGAATTTCCTGCTGGTGCAGTTTGACGATGCCGAACAAGTGCTGTCACGTTGCGCTGCGGCAGGGCTATTGCTGCGTGATTTCACGCAATCACCTTTCACACCGGGTGCAATACGCATCAGTGTCGGGACTCCGGCCATCAATGATCAGCTCATCGAAACACTCCGTCAGCTAGATCGTTCGGATGCACGGAGCGCCGTCGCACAATGAACAAGCGCAGAATCCTCTTCGTCGATCGAGACGGGACACTGATCGAAGAGCCGGAAGATCAGCAGGTGGATCAAATCTCCAAGATTCGCTTAGTCCCAGATGTCATCGAATCGCTTCAAAAACTGACGCGCGCGGGCTGGGAGCTCGTCATGGTGACCAATCAAGACGGCCTTGGAACCGCATCGTTTCCACGAGAGACTTTCGATGGCCCACACGAGTTCATGCTCGCCCTCTTTGCGAGTCAGGGTATTCATTTTGCCGAGACTTTTGTGTGCCCCCATCTTCCGGAAGATCGATGTGCTTGCCGGAAGCCCGCTGCCGGACTACTGACGCAGTTTCTCGCCGCAAACGCTATCGATATTACGCGCTCCGCAGTCGTCGGGGACCGGCAGACAGATATCGGCTTGGCCGAAGCCATCGGGATTACCGGCTTCTTGCTCAGCAAAGAGCTGGATTGGCCGGAGATCGCCCACCGCCTGATCACGCAACCAAGACGCGCGAGCGTTAGCCGAAAGACGAATGAAACCGCCATACTGTGCGAGCTGGATTTGGATAAAACGGCACCGCAAGAGATTTCGACGGGCATCGGGTTTCTCGATCACATGCTTGAGCAACTCGGCAAACACGGTGGATTCGCTCTGCGCCTGACGTGTGACGGCGATTTGCATATTGACGATCATCACTCCATCGAAGACATCGCACTGACGCTGGGCGATGCGATGCGTCAGGCACTGGGCAACAAGTACGGTATTGCACGCTATGGCTTTGTCGTGCCAATGGACGAGGCAGAAGCACGCGTCACCGTAGACCTCTCTGGGCGACCCGCCACACGACTCGATATTCCGCTCCGGCGAGAAACTGTGGGCGGCCTTGCGACAGAAATGGTCCCGCACTTTTTTGAATCGCTGGCCCAGACGCTCGGCGCGGCGATCCAGATCACTTCAACAGGCGACAACGATCATCACATCATCGAAGCTTGTTTTAAGGGATTGGGTCGTGCACTCCGTCAAGCGTTCGGCCGAGACGGTGATGATCTTCCATCGACCAAGGGAATCCTGTGAACTCGGAAGTCGCAATCATTGACACCGGCGGCGCGAATATTGCGTCGCTTACGTTCGCGCTGGAGCGACTCTCGGCGAACGTCACGCTGTCGACTGAAGCTAACGTGCTGAGGAATTCAACCCATGTCGTACTGCCCGGCGTTGGTGCGGCGATGGATGCGATGACCCGACTGGAGCAAATGAACTTGACCGACGTGGTGCGAACGCTCACCCAACCTGTTCTCGGAATCTGCCTCGGTATGCAACTACTGGCGGAGTTCTCCGAGGAACAAGGCGCAAGATGCCTTGGGATAACACCTGACAAGACGGTGCAGTTGCTCGCAAAAAACGGTGAGACGGTGCCACACATGGGTTGGAACCAGCTGACGCACCTTGCCGACGAACCCCTGCTGCGCGATATTTCTGAGGAAGACCATTTCTATTTTGTACACAGTTTTGCGGTTCCAGTAGGCGAGTTCACCATCGCGAACTGTCACTACACACAAGAATTTTCGGCCATCATTCGCAAGGGCAATTTCTACGGAACCCAGTTCCATCCAGAAAGATCCTCCGCTGCGGGCGCGCAGTTACTGAAGAACTTTTTGAATCTCAAGTCGTCATGAAGATCATACCCGCGATCGATATTCGCCATGGCAAAACCGTTCGGCTTCTGCACGGTGACTACGACCAACAGACGACCTACGAGGTCGATCCGAGGTCGCTGGCCATTCGCTACGCCGAGCTATCGATGACCGACCTTCATTTGGTCGATCTCGACGGTGCGTTGGAAGGTCAACCAAGGAATGCTGCACTGCTTGCGGAAATTGTGGCGACGACGTCAGCGGAAGTTCAAATCGGCGGCGGAATTCGATCGACATCGCATGTCGAACACTTATTGCAAATCGGAGTGAGTCGGGTCGTTATTGGTAGCCTGGCGGTTAATCAACCAAAGCTTGTCTCGCAATGGATGGCGGATTTCGGACCCGAGCGTATCGTGCTTGCGATCGATGTTCGTTTGGATCAGGTAGGCGCTGCACGTGTTGCGACCGAGGGTTGGACGAAGACGCACGACGTGACAGCAAGTGAACTCATCCGGCAATACGCATCGGCGGGACTCAAGCAAATCTTGTGTACGGATATTGGGCGTGACGGTGCGTTGAGCGGCCCATCGATTGAACTCTACCGCGCGTTAGCGCGGGATTTCCCTCAGATTGCCATTCAAGCATCGGGCGGGGTCAGTCGCATCGAAGACTTGATCGCGCTCAGAGAAACGGGCGTTAGCGGTGCCATCACGGGACGTGCGTTGCTCGAGGGTCACATCACCGATGAGGAGATAAGACAATTCTGACCAAGCGCATTATTCCTTGCCTCGATGTTCGCGATGGCAAAGTCGTAAAAGGCGTTCAATTCGCGAACCACAAAGTAGTCGGCGATATCATCGAACTCGCACGGCGCTATCGCGACGAAGGCGCCGATGAACTGGTGTTCTACGACATTACGGCGAGCCCCGACGGCCGTTCAGTCGATCGAAGCTGGGTCAGTGCAGTGGCCAAGGTTCTCGACCTGCCCTTTTGTGTCGCAGGCGGTATTCGTAGCGTGCGAGATGCCACTGAAGTACTCAATCGAGGCGCCGACAAGATATCGATCAATTCGCCTGCATTGGAACAGCCCGAACTCATCAACGATTTGGCCGCCCGATTTGGTAGGCAATGCGTTGTCGTGGGCATCGACACGCACTGGGACGGCGTTCAGTGGCAGGTATACCAATACACGGGTGACCCGGAGCGCACAGCGAACACATCGCGCCTTACCGAGCAGTGGATCGTTGAGGTGCAAGCCCGCGGTGCGGGCGAGATCGTCCTCAACTGCATGAACAAGGATGGTGTCCGTGACGGCTACGATGTCGCGCAGCTTCAAACGATGCGCGAGATCTGCGAAGTCCCCCTCATTGCTTCGGGCGGCGCCGGTAGCCTCGGCCACTTCCTAGACGTTTTCGAGAAGTGCAAAGTCGATGGCGCGTTGGCAGCCAGCGTGTTCCATAGCGGAGAGATTCGGATACAAGACCTAAAAGCATATCTTTCGAACCACGGCTTGCCGGTTCGCCGAGCCCGCAACAACAGCGAGGCCGCATAGCGTGGAATTCTTGCAAGAGCTGCACGGTCAGCTTCTCGATCGACAACGCGAGGGCAACGTGGATTCCAGCTACACAGCGAAGTTGTTAGCCAGTGGCGTGCTTAAAATCGCACAAAAAGTGGGTGAGGAAGGCGTCGAGGTTGCGCTAGCGGGTGTCGCGCAGGATGACAACGCACTGCTTGGAGAGTGCGCCGACCTGCTCTATCACCTGAACGTGTTGCTCATCAATCGCGACCTCTCCTGGCGTGATGTCGAAGCCGTACTCAAACAGCGCCACGTCCCGAAGTCATGATTCGGGCGCACGCTCCCGGAACAATCCCGTTTGATAGCTAATGGCCAGCAGCAATCCATCGTCGCGGAACAATCGATTTTCCTGATTGACCAACCCGTCCCGGACGACCTGCGAGCGCGTATCCAGTAGAACTGGCGCGTCCTTCGCACCGCGCACCTGTTCCTCTGTTCCATAGATGTGCGTCCCCAACGCTATCGTCGATGCAGGGACTCTGCCGTCCGCACAGAAAAAAGTCCGCGGCATGGGTGTATCCGCGATCGACAAAAGCGCCAGGTCATCCAACGGTCGCCCGTCACGCTCACGTACCCAAGTAGCCGACAGTGGTGCTGAATTTTTTTGGAAAGGACGCCCCTTGGCCAACCGAATATCGTAGTGCTCGAACCAGGTCGGCGTTCCGGGTTGCGCCGGCAAGGGAAACGACGACTCAAAATCGCGAAACTCACCTGCTGGCTTTTCGTAAGAAAGCGATGTCGTCTGTCGGTCGCCCATCACAATCTGACACGACGCCATCATTCGTTGCGTATCTGGGTCGATCAGCGATGCGTGCCAGAAGTCCAACGTGCGACGGCTCTCGAGCAGTTCAACGCGGACCTCGCAGACTTCGCCTCGAACCGGTGCTTGAAACATCACCTGTTGCGAGACTATTTGGCTTCGCCGCGGCTCTTGCTGATTCACCGCCGCTCCAAGCACGGCGGCTTGCCAGCCACCGAATGCACTATCGCCGTTCCAGAACCGCGGATCCGTTGGCACGTCGAACGTGGTTTCGTTCTTTCGGATGAGTTGAATTGCAGAATCCAGTGCGTAGGTCATTCAAACACGCTCCAATGTCCATTCCTGCGCTGGCAACCGCATATTGTACTGTGACGCCATGACGCGCCCGTATGCGCCCGCGTTCGCAATCAGCAGAACATCACCCTCCTGTGTTGGCGGCAACAGTCGCTCCGTCCCGAGCTTGTCGCCCGATTCACAGATTGGACCGACCACGTTCACAAGCTCAGTGGCGTCGTCGCCGAATCGAGTCAAATTGACGATTTCATGGTAAGCCCCGTACAACGCCGGCCGAATCAGAGAATTCATGCCGGTGGCAACACCGACATAGCGCGCCTGACCCTTGCCTTTGAGCTGAGTGACTCGCGCCAACAACACACCCGCCTGCGCCACGATGAAACGACCCGGTTCCAGCCAAATCGATAGATTCGGATGTTTGGCCCTTACCGCCCCCAACGACGTATCGAGTTGCTTCATATCGAGCGAGCGATCGCCGGGTTTTTCCGGAATACCCAACCCGCCGCCAAGATCCAGAGTTTCGACGTCCGGAAACCAGCGCGCGGCAGCCGCGAGGATATCCGCCACTTCACTCCAGGAATCGGGCTTGGTGATGCCGCTGCCGGAATGGGCATGAATGCCGATAACTCGACATTCGACTTGCGCTGCTAGCTCAGACGCGCGCTCCAGTTCGAAAAGCGGAATACCAAATTTTGATTGATTGCCGGCCGTCTTGACGTGTTCGTGATGCCCTTGACCCTGCCCTGGATCAACGCGCAGGAAAACACTTCGGCCGCGCAACAGTTCGCCCCAATGTTCGAGCACAAACAGATTGTCGAGCGTTACGAACGCGCCTACGTCAAATCCAACCTGATAGTCAGATTTTTGCGCAAAATTCGGTGTGTACAACAGTCGCTTTGGATCGATCGTGGGGAAGCGTTTGACGACGGCATTTAGTTCACCCGGCGACACGCATTCGAAACCCATGTCAGCTTCAAACACCGTATCGAGAATGGCGTCGTGTCCGTTTGCCTTCATCGCATAAAACACACGCTCGACGTTGTTCAAGTCTTGCAACGCACTAATCGACGCCTTTACCGTCTGTAAATCGTAGACATAGGCGGACTGTTGGTCGCCGAACTGTTCCAGCAATGCTTCACGATGGCTCACCCACCATGCAGGGGATGAGGTCTCGGGTTGTTCGAACTGCTGCTGCAAAGACTCCCACGTGGGTCCGAGCGACGGGTCACGCGTGGCGTCACGCATGACCTCAGGGTGCAGTTTTTGCACTAACCGGAAGCCCTGCGACTGATCCACAACAACCGTGAAATTCAAATCGTTAGCTGCCTGACTGATCAAGTGCAGACGGTGTTCTTCGAACGTTGCAAAAGCGGACCCAAGCCGCGCAATGGTCGCGCGAATTTTTCGCCCAACGAGGCTGACCGCCGCGCAATCGGACAACAGTTTCACGCGACATAACGGTCGCAGCGCATCCACCAATCGTTCGAGAGACTCATGATCGATGTCGTCGGGGCTGGCGTCGAGCGAGACCGTCACATTGCTCTCAGACGTGGAAACCAGTCCCACAGAAACGCCATGCTCCGCGAACACACCAAAAACTTGCGCCAGGAAGCCGACCTGGTGCCACATGCCGATACTCTCCATCGAGAGCAATGTGATGTTCTCACGCAAGGATATCGCTTTGACACACGGTCGCTCGTCTCGAGTGCTCGCGCCGACCAGCGTGCCTGGCAGATCCGGACGTGACGTACAACGCACGAACAAAGGAATGTTGTACTGCGCCAATGGCTCGATCGATCGAGGATGCAGTACGAGCCCGCCCGCGGACGCAATCTCCTGTGCCTCTTCATAGTCGAGTTCGGTCAGCAATCGGGCCGCCGGTACGATACGAGGATCAGCGCTAAACATCCCGGGCACGTCGGTCCAAATCTCGACCCGTTCTGCCTGTAGCTTTGCGCCAAAATATGACGCCGAGGTATCTGACCCGCCTCGCCCGAGCACCACGGTATCGCCATCCGAATTTCGTGCGATAAAACCCTGCGTTAGGTGAATGCCTGGCTTCGTAATCCGCTCGGCCAAATCCGAATCCGGCTCGTACGAGCAAGTTGCTGAAAGATAGTCTTGACGGGTACGCCCTGACGTCTCGGAGCACAATAACGCTCGCGCGTCCTGCCAGCTAACCTCGATCCCCTGTTTGTCGAGCCAAGCCGCACTGAGTCGCGTCGCCATCAACTCACCGGTCGCGAGCACTCGCGCTGCGATTCTCGGTGTCGCCTCCCGAATCAGCCGCACGCCGGCCAGTAATTGTCGCAACTCCGCGAGATCGTTGCCGAGCAACTCATCGACATCGACATCGAACGCAGTGGCTAGAGGTATGTGCGCCGAACGAATGTCGGCAGCATCCGGCCCATCGCTATCGGCAATTGCTGCATCCAGCGCCATTTGGAGCATATCGCTGACACCGCGAATCGCGGAATGCACCACGAGGACCCGGTGACCGTCGCTCAATCGCTGCTTCAGTCGCGCCGCGATCATGCGCCAGTTCAGTAACGTCGCAACGCTCGAACCGCCAAACTTCATGACAACCCATCCGGGTTGCAGGCTATCTCGAGTACGCCCCGATTCGAATGCCGCTTCGGACTGTGTCATCTGTCGTCAAACGCGTCGGTCACGGCGCCCTTGGATGCGGAGGCGACCTGGGCTGCGTATTTTGCCAAGGCACCCCTTGTCGCTGCCGGTTTGGGCGCTTTCCACTGTGACCGGCGGGCACCGAGGACGGCTTCGTCCAATGCGACGTCGATCTTCCGGTTGACGGCGTCGATGCGGATTCGGTCTCCCTCCTCGACCAACGCCAGCGGGCCACCGACCGCCGCTTCAGGCGAAACATGTCCAACCACAAAGCCGTGACTGCCACCGGAGAATCTGCCATCGGTAATCAGAGCGACCTTATCGCCAAGTCCCCGTCCCATAATGGCACTGGTCGGGCTCAGCATCTCTCGCATCCCGGGACCTCCGCGAGGGCCTTCATAGCGAATTACGATGACATCGCCAGCAACAATGTCGCCGTCGAGGATCGCCTGCAACGCCGGCTCTTCGCCATCGAAAACTCGTGCGCGACCCTCGAATGCTTCGCCCTCTTTTCCGGTAATCTTGGCGACTGCGCCTTCAGGTGCGACATTTCCGTACAACACAACGAGATGGCTGTCGGGCTTGATAGGGTCGTTCAGCGAGCGAATGATATCCTGTCCATCAGGGTACGCCGCGACAGCTTGCAGGTCTTCCGCCAGTGTCTTTCCGGTCACCGTTTTGACATCGCCGTGCAACAATCCTGCCTCAAGCAGCGTGCGCATTAGCGGTCGAATCCCGCCAATTGCGACCAATGCCGACATCGAATAGCGACCGCTTGGCTTCAGGTCAGCGAGAACCGGCACACGGGCGCCAATTCGTGTGAAGTCATCGAGGTCCAGATCAACCCCTATCGCGTGCGCCATGCCTAACAGGTGCAACACCGCGTTGGTCGAGCCGCCCAACGCAATCACGACAGTGATGGCGTTCTCGAACGCAGACCGGGTCATGATATCGCTGGGCTTTATATCTTCCGAGACAAGTTTGACGACCGCCTGCCCTGCGCTCGCTGCATCGACGCGTTTGTCACTCGAGACAGCCTCTTGCGCTGAACTTCCAGGCAGACTCATTCCGAGTGCTTCGATCGCCGATGCCATCGTATTCGCGGTGTACATGCCACCGCATGCACCGGCCCCCGGAATCGCGGTTCGCTCAACTTCCAGTAACCCGGCGTCGTCGATATCCCCGCTCGCGTGTCGCCCGACGGCTTCAAACACAGATACGATATCGCGTCCTTCTGCACCCGGTTGAATGGTTCCGCCATAGACGAAAATCGACGGGCGATTGAGTCGGGCCATAGCAATCAGGCAGCCGGGCATGTTTTTGTCGCAGCCGCCGATGGTAACTAACCCGTCGAATCCTTGTGCACCGGCTACTGCCTCGATGGAGTCGGCTATGATTTCGCGTGACACCAACGAGTAACGCATCCCGGGTGTACCCATGGAAATGCCATCGGAAACGCTGATGGTGTTGAACTCAACCGGTTTGCCATTTGCTTGTGCGACGCCGTCAGCTGCATGTTTAGCAAGATCGTCAATATGCATGTTGCATGGCGTCACCATGCTCCAGGTCGACGCAATTCCGACCTGAGTCTTGCCAAAATCCGAGTCTTCAAAACCGACCGCGCGAAGCATCGCGCGGCTGGGTGCCTGCGCGACGCCATCGACGATCACCCGAGAGTGTTGTCGCTTGTCTTTGCTATTGCTCATCGTCGTCGAGTATACGCACTGTGACATTGCTCTGGACAGAGTCCTTTGCAATCTCCGACATATGATAAACCGACAATAACTCCACGCCCTCAGCAAGCGAATCCTGTACCAGAGGGATCACGATCGTGACGGCCTGTTCCCCTTGAGCGAACTCAACGGACATCTCCGACGCGACGACAAAGTCGTCATCCGGTGTAGCGCTGATCGCATCGACTTGGAGCGGTACCTCCAATGCCACTTGAGTGGCGTTCAAACGCCACAACGTCAAGCTCACTGCACCCGAGGATTCCGTTACTTCAACGATGTCGCGATCAAAACTAAGCGCATCCTCGGCGAGTGACTCACCGATACGTTGCAACTCATCATCGACCATTCGAAGCGTCAACGATGCGAGCGCGCGACGATCGGCCTGCGCGACAACCAGTACATCGACATCAAACGTCGGTTGGATCATCAGATCATCGACATGCTCGACAACAATTTCGACCGAGTTCCGACTGACATCCGACGCCTCCGGGTCTGCAAGCGACAAGCGCAAGGCTTCACGTACGGGCTGACGCAGCGCCTCTTCGCCAAACTGCCGAACGAAGGAAAGCTGATCGGCAGACACCGAATCCGGTAACTCGATTCGGATCGCTGTCGGCCCATCACCCTCCATCAGCACGAGAGTGCCTTCCGGAATAGCGGTCGCTTGCGGGTCAATCGAAAGTTGAAGCGCGGGCGCAGGACCGGCCTCGGCAACGACGTTGGCTGAAGTCACCATGAACTCGACAACCGGTACGGGTTGTGACGGACTTGGCGGTGCGACCTCATCGGGCTCGGACTCTACCACTGCCGTCACCGCCACTTCCGGCAGCACTGCTTCGATCGGCGCATTGAACGTCGGTGAATAGATCGCAAGCACCGACAACGCGATAATCACAAAAGCGGCGGCCGTCGCCCACGGCCAATAACTAGCCATCGAGCGTCGCTTGTCGACCAGTCTCAAATCGGTCAGAAAATCCGCCACAGACTGCGTCCGCGAAGACTCATCCAAATCAAGCGCGCGCGTCAGTCCCCGCCAGACCGGCGGGTCCACACCGGGGAATTTGGGCGGCAACAGACCCTCTTCCTTCGCCTCGCGTGCAGTTTTGTTACGAAACACCCGGGCGCCGCTCAGTATGCGATACGCAAGACACGCCAGGGAAAAAACATCGTCGACCGGGCGTGGCGATTGCCCTGACAACACCGCCGGACTCGCATACGCCGGCGTTGCTGCCTTTAGAAAAGCGTTGTCCTCCGGCGTGGCGATCCCGACCGAACCACCGCGCGCACGGGCAATCCCGAAATCCAGCAACTTGACTTCACCATTGGGCAGCAACATGACATTGCCGGGCTTGACGTCTGCGTGCGTCACACCCATTTGGTGCGCGTGCTCGAGTGCTGCACCGATATCGCCGATGATTTTCATCGCCTGGTCCCGATCGAGCGCCTGCGTGTCTGATTCGGCGAGAACTTCGCTCAAGGACTTGCCGTCCAACCATTCCATGACGAGGAAAACGAGATCGCCACTTCGGTCGAGATCGAGAAAACGAACAATCGCCGGATGATTGAGATATCGCCCCTTGGTTGCTTCCTGTTGAAGCGCTCGCATCGCGCTGGCATGACCGGCATAGTCGGGCGCAAGCACCTTGATGGCAACGACCGGCTGTCCGCCCTCGGCCTCGGCTTGCCGTCGATCAATCGCCTTGTACACAACGCCCATACTGCCGCCTGCGGCACGCCCGATGATCTCAAACCGATCGCGCAGCAAGGCGCCGATCTCAAGGGACGTGACTGTTGCCGGCTGAGACGATTCACGAACCTCTGGCAGTTCGATGACGACCTCTTCCACCAGACTCGCATCGGTGCTCGTCAGCTCAAGTTCATTGGTCTGCTGCGCGGTGTAGGTGAATTCTGTAGGTGTTGTCGCGTGTTCCTCATCGGTGATTTTATCGATGTCGCGCAACAGCAGTCGCTGTATGGGTTCCGGAATTAAACCGCGTCGGGAGTAGTCATTGACCATCGACGATAAAGAAGCAGCCGTGCCAGGGTTCTCGTAAAGGACGTTCAGGAGCTCATCCCGGAACTCTCCAATCGTACGCTCGCCACTGATCAACTGCTCGATAGCAAGCAGCACATTCTGGGGTGGTTCGCCGATACCGTACCCGTCGTTCACAACATCTTCCCCGGGTTCATGAGACCGAGAGGATCAAACTGCTGTTTGAGCTGTCGCATCAAAGACAATCCCATCTCACCGACTTGCTGGCCCAGCTCCTCGCGCTTCAGCAAGCCAACACCGTGCTCTGCACTGATGGTTCCCCCGAGCTCAACCACAAGCGAGTAAACGGCCGCATGTATCGCCGCTCGCCGCAACTCGATATCACTCCGGTCCGTGTGTTGTGGGCTGGCAACCGTAAAGTGCAGGTTGCCATCGCCGATGTGCCCGAAGACAAACAACTGAAACATGTCCTGCTCGCGACGAATCTCCGCCGGCACCCGCCGAAGGAATTCACCGATCCTGGATACCGGTAGTCCGATGTCGTGCTTGATGCAGGTTCCCGCCAACGTCTGTGCACCTGACGCGCTATGCCGAAACCGCCACAGCAAATCACGCTTGCTGGCATCGGTCGCGAGCACGCTGTCGCTCAGCAACCCCCGCTCCTGCCAATCCAGGAACTGATCAAACACTGCGGATTCGTTCAGCTCAGCGTTGCTGCCTGCCAGCTCAATCAGCACAAAGTTTGCGTCGTCGGAGGTCGCCAGTGGGGGGGATTGCTCGAGGTAGCGAGCGATGATCTCAACCGTTCCGCCTGAAAGATACTCAAATGCCGTAAGCAGATTTCCGAAGACATTTCGAACCCGCTCAAACAAAACCAGGACGTCGTCCAGCCCATCCGTCGCAAGCCACAGTGTGACGTTTTTTTCTGGCGCAGGGTATAGACGCATCACAGCACCAGTGACGATGCCCAGAGTCCCCTCTGCACCGATAAATACCTGTTTAAGATCATAGCCCGCCGTGTCTTTTCGCAGCATCCGCATGCTATCGAAAATGCGCCCGTCAGGCATCACTACCTCAAGACCGAGAATCTGATCGCGCACGGTGCCGTAACGCACGACGTTCAACCCACCCGCGCCGGTCGAGATGTTGCCGCCGATTTGACAAGACTCCTCTGCCGACAAACTGAGAGGCAACAAAAGATCGTGTTCACTCGCCGCTCGTTGGGCATTGCCCAAGATACATCCGGCGTCCAAAGCAATCGTTGCACCCAGCACGTCCACGTTGCGCGCACGGGCCATTCGCTCAAGCGAAATCATTATCTGCGACTTACTGGCAACGGCCCCACCAACGAGGCCCGTATTCCCACCGACGGGAACCATCCCGACACCCGCGCTGTGGCATCGAGCGACGACGGCGCTCACCTCCCGAGTGGAAGCGGGTCGCACGACTGCCATGGCATCGGAACGGAACTGCCTGCGCCAATCCTGCAGGTACTTCGCTTTAGTGTCGTCGTCTGTCAGAACGTGCGGATTGCCGACGACCGCCTCCAGATCTGAGAGCAGACTATCCATCGCTGACAAGTCGGTGCCAGGAATCGTGATCGATATTGCTTCCGCAAAAAATTAGACCCACTCTCTTGCCGTCCAACTGTTCCGCCAGTGGCCCTCTCGCCGCAGCAGTCGCTGCGGCGCATGCCGGTTCAACAGCAAGACCCAGTTGCTCGTGTTGCAGCAACATGGCTTCCCGAAGTGCCGCATCGGAAACCCGGACGACGTCGTCGAGATATTCCTGACAAAGCGCAAAGGAAATCGGCAGGGCCATCGGTGCGCCGAGACTATCGGCGATCGTCTCGACTTTCTCGAGCACTAGCGCGCGACCAGCCTCGCGGCTCCGAAACATTGAGTCCGCCCCAAACGGTTCAACTCCGAAGACCTTACATTGAGGGAGGGTCTGCTTGATCGCGGCCGCGACACCTGCCGCCAGACCGCCGCCACCGACCGGCACGACAACTGCGCCAAGATCTGGATACTCAACGGCCAACTCGCGTCCCACGCCAGCGGTCCCCGCGGCGGTCGTTACACCTTCAAAAGGATGGATGACTACACGCTGCTCGTTGCTGACCAACTCGTCCATGATGTCGAAAGCCCGATGAACATCTGCCGCGAGGACCACCTCGGCGCCCAGCGCTTCACAACGTTGTACCCGGACGGCTGGCGCAGTCGCGGTCATGACGACTTTCGCGTTGGCACCCACGCTTGCTGCTGCAAATGCCGTCGCTATGGCGTGGTTCCCGGCACTGACAGCGGTCACGCCACAGCGGCGCGCATCCTCAACCCGCTCACGAATGTTCGCCAACGCGCCGCGCGCCTTGAACGTCCCGGTAACCTGGTACAACTCGAACTTTGCCACGACAGTGTTGGCAGTCGGCGCGAGCACGTGAGGCACTGACAGAGCGGGTGTTTTGCGGATTTTCGACCGGTTTGCGTCCAGAGTGGCGTCGATGCGCTCGAGAGATAGTGAGGTCATGCGTGCATGGAGGCTTATGTTTAGCGAGATTCGGCCGCTTTATCCTAAGAGCGGGCCTTGCATCAGCGCGGGGTCTTGATTAGCCTCGTGATGTTATCGCAGTTTCGGAAATTTATCCCGTAACATCCAGCTTACGCTGTGCTTTTTCACCAACGGCCCGTTTCAGGAAGAAACGCGCAAAGAGGTAGAGATGCCGTTTGACCGGTTATCAGATTCCGCAATCACTAAAATCGCCGGAAATTCCCAGCACCTGGACGCGCTGGTGGATATGGCATCCGGCTTAGGTGTTCGGGAACGTAGCAATCTTGTCGCTCTGGAACGAAGCCTGCAGCGGGCCTGGAACCTCGGCGCTAACAGCATTATCAGCTGGTCGCACCATCCTGCAGGGATCTGCCTGCTTGTGGTGCCGCATTACGCACTCGCGGAATACACGGCAACGCCGGCGGGGGGTGACCTGCCTTGGCGCCCCTCTGAGTCATTTATCACCGAGCTGATTTCCGGCCCCTGCGGATTGTCACTCGATAAGCTCCACAAGGTGGCCAGACTGCTGAATGTTGAGCCACAGGTGATCGAGTTACGCGACCGACTGAGTCAAACAGAAAAAGAAACTCAATTGATCGAAGCTATGGTGAAACGCTTCGGCGTGAATTACTGCCCGAATCGGGCGGTAGCGCTATTCGATATCGTAGGCTTCAGCCTTCTGAGTCCGTTCGAACAGATGACGCAGCTCAACAGTTTGTCCTACTCTCTGAACGCGGCGCACAGCAAGATGCTGGACCGAAAAATCGGAATCAGCTTCGCGCGGTCATCCAGTGGTGATGGGTTCTACATCTGGAACCGAGACCGAGGACAGACACCCAACGTCAATCTCTACCATATGATGCAGCTCGTGCTGGCCGACAATGCGATAGCGCGAAGCAAAGCAGTCGCGCGTTCAGTGCCATTGCTGCGGACAGCATTCCATGTTGGCGGCTGTTATGAGTTCCACCAAGCCGACGGACTGAACCCGTCCACGCATGACTACATCGTTGGCGACGTCACGATCGAGCTAGCACGAATGATCGAACGGGCAATGCCAGGTCAGATTCTGGTCGGGGCGTTTGAGTCTCGCTATGAGCAAGACGATGAAGACCGCGCTGACGCCATTCAATTCGTTGACGAAACACAACGCTCCCTTGGCCGACTCCACGGCATCGAGCTATCAGGCGACAAGGTCACCGCAATCAAGTGTTACCTGACCGGAGAGCGTTCACAAACCGGTCGCTTTTCAATACGCAAACTGATTATCAACGACAAGCACGGCCTCACTCGCTACGTCTACAACGCGAAAGTCAACATACATCGAGATAACGCCGAGCCTATCCTTCTTGGTATTGAAGACAAGACGCTTCGGCATGACACTGTGCCAATCCAGACCGCGGAGCTGATATCCCTGCCGGTCGCTCATAGCTGATCTAACCGACGGCAATTGTCGCTTCGCAGCGCGCTGTATACAGTAGCCACATGGCAGCGCGTAAACCCGGTCGTCGACAGCAAAACCTGAGCCTTGAAGTCGCAAAGCACTTGCGCGACAAGATCGATTCGGGTGACCTACCCCCTGGTTCACGGGTAAACGAAGTACACCTCTCGAAAGCCATGGGCGTCAGTCGAACGCCATTGCGTGAAGCGCTATCCCGATTGGCCTCTGAAGGCGCCGTCCGCAGTGAGCCACGGCGTGGTTTTTTTGTCAGGCCGCTCACCCTTGAGGAATTTGAAGCACTCTGCCCGGCACTCGCGGTGTTGGCCGTCGAAGCTTTGCAACTCTCCGAGTCTCCAAATCTTGGCATGCTCTATCAACTGGACGCACTGAACCTCGATATCTCACAAACAGATTCCCCGGCTCAGCGTGTCGAGCAACAGGAGTTGTGGCTGAGAATGCTGCTCTCGAACTGCAGCAACCTGGTTATCCTGGAGTTGATTGGCGATGTCTCGCGTCGCATGCGTCGATATCAGCGAGCGTACTTTCACGCGGTCGATCCGTCGAACGAAAAAGATCAGGGTCGAGCAATGATCGCCGAGGCATTGCGACAAGATGACCTCGCAGAGTCCAGCCGCCTTTTGAAGCAACATTTGGCAACAGGGACTCCCGGCCTAGCCGCCTGGCTCTCAGCGTCGATGGGTCTGGAAACAGGGGCATCCGACCGTCTACAGAATTCGGAATCTTAGGAACCTAAATGAACCGCATTAATGTTTCGCGCATTGCACGAACCGCATTTGCTATGACACTTGTTTGCCTATCCGGCTGCGCCGACATGCGACCCACACTCGAGCCAGAAGAGCGCCGTGAATCTCACCCTATACGCATCGCCGTCGAGTGGCAGGACCCATTGATTGAAGTTTACTTTGACGGCACCTCTGACGGAGTAGTCAGTTCGGCCTCAAGTGCAGTCTATGCATCGTTGCTTGGGTTCCCTGGCATTTTTTTGTCGGCAACACAGAACTACATCTCCGAGAAAATTGGATCTGGGCCCGCATTGAACGCCATGCGGGCCAGCTTTGATACACCCCGACATCGGGCACGGCTCGGCCAATTCAGTGAGAGTATCGCAACGGCGTACAGCTCTCGGGCAGGATCCCTGTTCACTGTCGAAGCCGTCGACACCGATTCGAGCCCTTTCCATCAAGCAGATAGCAGCGACGCAGTCTTGATCGTTCTGAATGCAAAGCTCGTTTTTGTACAGGATTACGGACGAATGAGCTTGGTGATCAAACAAGACGTGTTTCGCCCGTGCTCATCGGGAACGAAAGACTGCTTCATCAACGGGAACTCGACTCGCCAATTTGTCATCGTGTCACCACCTGAGAGTTTCAATGATTCAGCGATCTTTTTCCGCAAGCCGGTTGAGTTAACCCTTCCTGTATACGATGAGCTCCTGACTGAAAAGATGCTGAAACTTAAGGCAAAACGGGATAATAGAATAACTCGACGTCCAGACGATGCGGAAAAGCACGAGCGTCGATATCGGGCAGAGCTCGCGAAACTACTCTACCCGAAGCGCGACGCAAGAATAGATGACGATGGCGTCGCGAGTGTTCTTTCATTGGACCAGAATCCTTGGCACTTCGATCGAGTGGCAGAAGTTCTGGATGGGTGGTCGCCCGCGATCGCCGAAATGCTGGAACACGACTGGACTAGCTCGCGACCTAAGTACATTCCAGACGACACGCGACTTATTCGTCTAGATCATTTGTCACGGAAAAATCGTCCGATTCGGTATCCGGCACGAGGCGCAAGGATTGGCGAGGTTGCTGGGTACGTGTACTTCAAGGAACTGAGTGGGAATTACATCGCGATTCCCAAAGGAGATCTTGATCGTTGATTGACGGCTCTCTCGGTGAGGAGCCGGCTATTTTTGTCTTAGATGGTCGGGGCGAGAGGATGAGCGCGCCTTACGGCACGCCTGTCGGCGGCTTCGCCGGCCTCGGTGCAAACCTCCCAGTCGGTCCCAGCTCCTGTCGCCCATCCCAATACAAAAATGCCGGCTCCCCTCTCGGTGAGGAGCCGGCTATTTTTGTCTTAGATGGTCGGGGCGAGAGGATGGGCGCGCTTTACGGCACGCCTGTCGGCGGCTTCGCCGGCCTCGGTGCAAACCTCCCAGTCGGTCCCAGCTCCTGTCGCCCATCCCAATACAAAAATGCCGGCTCCCCTCTCGGTGAGGAGCCGGCTATTTTTGTCTTAGATGGTCGGGGCGAGAGGATTCGAACCTCCGACCCCCACAACCCCATTGTGGTGCGCTACCAGGCTGCGCCACGCCCCGACCGAATACTTTAAATAATGCTGTTAAGCTTCTGATTCTTAACGACGAAGAATCTTCAGAATCTCATCGAGCTCGACGCGCATCTGGCGGATTAGCTGTTGGCTCTGACTGACATCCGTCTTCGCTTCGTCGCCCGTGAGCCGCTGCCGTGCACCGCCTATCGTGAAGCCTTGTTCGTAGAGAAGGCTGCGGATCTGGCGAATGATAATGACGTCTTGCCGTTGATAGTAGCGGCGATTCCCACGACGTTTGACCGGTTTGAGCTGCGGAAACTCCTGTTCCCAGTAGCGAAGTACGTGCGGCTTAACTGCGCACAGATCACTGACTTCACCGATTGTGAAGTAACGCTTCCCGGGAATAGGCGGTAACTCGTCGTTATTTCCCGGTTCCAGCATACGCCTCTACTCTGGCTTTCAGTTTCTGCCCTGGTCGAAAGGTCACGACGCGGCGAGCTGAGATCGGAATCTCCTCGCCGGTTTTCGGGTTACGACCCGGCCGCTCGTTTTTGTCCCTGAGATCGAAATTGCCGAATCCTGACAATTTGACTTGTTCCCCGACTGCAAGCGATGCACGAATCTCTTCGAAAAACATGTCGACGAGTTCGCGTGCTTCACGCTTGTTGAGTCCCAACTCATTGAACAGGGAATCGGCCATGTCCGCTTTGGTAAGTGCCATCGCGATTTATTCTCTTACTTTTGCGCCGTGGGCCGCTGCAAGATCTCTCGTTAGATTCGATACCGTAGCGGCGATTTGTTCGTCCGTAAGAGTGCTGGACGAATCCAGTAAAATCAAGCCTAAAGCAACGCTTTTTAGCCCGGGTTCTACGCCCTTGCCGCGATAAACGTCAAACACGAACGCATTATGTAGAAGAACGCCTGCACTTTCGCGCGCCGTTGCGACCAGGGCGCCGGCGGGAACCTCGTCATCGACCAGCAAAGCCAGGTCTCGACGTACCGATGGGAACTTGGAAATTGGTAGAGCCGCGGGCAACAACCGATCGGTTAGTGCATTCAGATTGATTTCGAAAACGCCGGCTACGCGGCCTTCGAAATGGACGCTTGCGAGCGCCGGATGCAGCATGCCGACGTAACCGACAACGTGTTCACCAACGCGCACCTGCGCGGCCTGCCCGGGGTGCAACGTCCCACTCTCTGTCAGAGGCTCAAAGATCGCATTGGTGCCTGGAACAACTCGTTTGAGCAATACCTCGAGCTCCGCCTTTACGTCGAAGAAATCAACCGTCCGTGGTGCACCATCCCAGTGCTCCTCGCCTACTTCTCCGGCCATCAGCAAGCCCAAATGGTTAGGCTCATGTTTTTGACGGAACACGTGACCAATTTCGAATAGCTTAAGGCTGGATTGCTGGCGCGCGGCGTTGTAGTCGGCGGCGCTCAACATACCGGGCAGCAAACTGCCGCGCATGACAGACAATTCGCTGGAAATCGGGTTCAGCAGCTTTGGTCCAGGCGGCGCAATATCGATTTCAGCGTGCAACTGAGGATCGACGAAGCTGTAGCTGATAATTTCATTGAATCCGCGAGCCGCGAGGGCATCACGGACCCAATCTTCAGTGACCACCGCCTCGGGAGCCGATGCGAGGATTGCATCACCGCGAGCGCGGATCGCCGGCACCCGGTCATAGCCGTACACGCGAGCCACTTCTTCGATCAAATCCTCCTCGATGGCGATATCGAACCGGAATGCTGGCGCTTCGACCGACCAACCATCATCCGTTCGCGCAGCGGTGAGCCCAAGCCGAGCGAGAATGTCGTCCACCTCTGACCCTGAAACACTGACGCCAAGCATCCCGGCCAGTCGGAATGCGCGCAATGAGACACTGCGCTGGGTCGGCAGATGCGCCTCTGCGGTGACACTGTTGACCGGCCCAACCGATCCGCCGGCGATCTGCTGCAACAGTTCTGCAGCGCGCTCTTGCGCGCGCAGCTGCTGCGTCGGATCAACGCCACGTTCGAAGCGCATCGAGGCGTCGGTATGCAAACCGAATTGGCGTGCCTGTCCGGCCATCGCAGCTGGTGTGAACCATGCCGCCTCAAACACGACATGCCGCGTTTGCGTTGTCACACCCGTACCCTCTCCGCCCATGATGCCCGCAAGACCGATCGGCCCTGAGTCATCGGCAATCACAAGCGTATCAACCGGTAAACTCACCTCTCGGCCATCGAGCAGCACTAACATCTCGTTTGCCTTCGACCGCCGAACCGAGATATCTCCGGTCAGTTTCTCCAGATCATAGGCGTGCATCGGTTGGCCGAATTCGAGCATCACGTAGTTGGTGATATCAACCACCGGGTGGATGCTCCGAACCCCACTGCGACGCAGCCGCTCAACCATCCAGGTCGGCGTGGTGGCGTTTGGGTCTATGTCGCGCACGACACGCAGTGTGAACACCGGCGCACCGTCCGCCGCAGAAACGTTGATAGCGTATGTCTGATCCAGGTCAGTGATCGGGGCCGCGACCGAGGGCGCGTCGAGCGCCTTGCCCGAGAACGTCGCTACTTCGCGTGCAATACCCAACAGCGAAAAGCAGTCGCCTCGATTAGGTGTCAGGTCGACGTCGATGACTTTGTCGGGCAAGTCATAAAATTCCGCCAAAGGACGACCGATCTGAAAATGCTCCGGCAATTCCAGAATTCCGTCGTGGTCCTCGCCGAGTTCGAGCTCTCGTCCGGAACAAAGCATGCCCGCAGACGCTACGCCTCGCAGCTTGGATTTTCGAATCTTCAGGCCGCCCGGTAGCTTCGCTCCAATCTGCGCGAGCGCGACGACCAGCCCTTCTCGAACGTTCGGCGCGCCACATACGATGGTGTGCTGCTCCGTCCCATCAAACACCTGACAGACTTTCAATTTGTCTGCATCAGGATGTTGCTCGACAGAAACCACCTTCGCCACGACAACCTTGTCGTCGAGCGTCAGGGCCTCGCAGCCGTCAACTTCAAGCCCCGCCAGAGTGAGTCTTTCCAGCAGAAACTCGGTATCGAGTTCCGTGCCAACAATGGACTCAAGCCAGCGCTGAGAAAACTTCATGCGAACTGCTCCAGGAACCGGACGTCATTCTCAAACAAGGTCCTCAGATCCTTGATACCGTATCGGAGCATTGCCAATCGCTCGATGCCGATGCCGAACGCATAGCCACCATATTCCTGCGGGTCGACGTCGACGTTTTTCAGAACGTTGGGGTGCACCATTCCACAGCCCAGAATCTCGAGCCACTTGCCGTCATCCATCAACACGTCAACCTCTGCAGAGGGTTCGGTGAACGGGAAGTAAGAGGGCCGAAACCGCAGCGTAGCGTCACGCTCAAAAAACTGGGTTACAAAATCGTGCAACACCGCTTTCAGGTTTGCGAAGCTGATGTCCTTGTCAATCACCAGCCCTTCGACCTGATCAAACATCGGCGTGTGCGTCTGATCCGAATCGCAGCGGTAAACCCGACCGGGACAAATGACCTTGATCGGCACGCCCTCGTCAACAATCGTTCGAATTTGAGTCGGCGACGTGTGCGTTCGCAACAATCGCCCGTCACCGAAGTAGAACGTGTCATGCATCGCTCGCGCCGGGTGGTTGTCCGGGATATTCAACGCCGTGAAGTTATGAAAATCATCTTCGATTTCAGGACCGTAACGAACCCCGAAGCCGGCACCGCGAAAGATCGTCTCGATGCGTCTGCGCGCGAGCGTCACCGGGTGTAAAGTGCCACCTCGAACGGACCGCCCCGGCAAGGTGACGTCTACACGTTCACTCGCAATTTTCGCAGCCAACGCAGCGGACGCGAGGGCCTCATGCCGTTCGGTTATTGCAGCGGAAACCGACTGCTTCGCCGCATTGATTGCCTGGCCGGCCGCAGGCCGTTCCGCCGGATCCAGACGACCCAGTTGCTTCAACAGTGCAGTCAACTGGCCTTTCTTGCCGAGATAATCCACACGGACCGCATCCAGTGCGGTGGTAGAGTCGGCGGTTTCGACAGCCGCCATCGCGGCCGTCAGGAGCTCATCAAGCTGCTGCACAAGCGTCACCCTAGCGCTGGCACCTCGAGTGCCAGCGCGCTCTCTGGTTTGATTTGGTGAGTCAGGCGGTCAGTTGCGACTTTGCCTGTTCGGCCAAAACCGCAAACGTCTCTGGTTCGTGCACCGCAAGATCCGCAAGAACCTTGCGATCGATTTCGATTTCCGCTTTTGACAGGCCGTGCATCAGTTTGCTGTAAGACAGTCCATTGATACGCGCAGCCGCATTGATTCGAGCGATCCAGAGACGACGGAACTCACGCTTGCGCGTGCGCCGGTCGCGGTACGCATACTGGCCAGCCTTGATGACGGCCTGTTTGGCGACTCGGAATACTTTGCGTCTGGCACCATAGTAGCCTTTTGCTTTGCCGAGGACTTTCTTGTGCCGCGCACGCGCTACGACACCACGTTTTACTCTTGCCATTGTCTAATCCTCCCTTAACTGAAAGGCAACATCCGACGGACGGCTTTCACGTCAGCGTCGGCAACTTGAAGCGTATTTCCCAGCTGGCGCTTACGCTTGCTGCTTTTCTTAGTGAGGATATGGTTCAGGTGCGACTGGGCACGCTTGAAGCCGCCCTTACCGGTGCGGCGGAAGCGCTTGGCAGCGCCTCGGTTACTCTTCATCTTAGACACAACGGTCTCCTCTTTTTTCTGGCCACTTCATAGCGATATCGCTATTGATGGCGAGTCGTACTACGACTGCTTGTTTGCGCGACATTGATCCGACCTATCGTCGCTCGCCGCTCTTTTTTTGAGCCGCCACATTCGCGGCGACTCTAAATCGATTCGAACTGTTTCAGTTCCTGCACTCGGTCACAATGTGGCCTAGTGCTTCTTGGGCGCGATGACCATCACCATCTGTCGCCCTTCCATCTGAGGCATCTGCTCGACGGTTCCCAGCTCTTCCAAATCACCGCGAACGCGTTTCAGCAATTCTGCGCCGATTTGTTGATGCGCCATTTCACGACCTCGGAAGCGAAGCGTGACCTTCGTCTTGTCGCCATTCTCAAGAAAAGCGATCAACTTCTTGAGTTTGACTTGGTAGTCACCCTCCTCGGTACCCGGGCGAAACTTAATTTCCTTGACCTGCGACTGCTTCTGCTTACGTCTTGCCGATTGGTTTTTCTTGTTCTGCTCGAACACGAACTTGCCGTAGTCCATGATGCGGCACACGGGAGGCTCGGCGTTTGGCGATACCTCAACCAGATCCAATCGTTGTTCTCGTGCAAGTTCCAGCGCGTCTGTCAAAGACATCACACCGGCTTGCTCGCCATCCTGACGGATGACCCTGACCTCAGACGCGACGATATCCTGGTTGCGTCTGGCCCGTTTTGCAGCTGCGATATGCAGATCCTCCTTCGTAACCCACTAAAATGCGCAGCCTATCCACTACGCAGCCCCGAATTGTACGCCCATGCTCGGAGCCTAAACAAGGCTACAAGTCCGCAAAATCACAGGAATTTATGCCAAAGTGGCAAATCTGGTGGGCGATGGTGGTTTCGAACCACCGACCTCCACGATGTCAACGTGGCGCTCTACCCCTGAGCTAATCGCCCGATCCGCCGCGACAACAGCCGCGAGGGCGCGAAGCTTAGCGGAATTTCGCAGCGAGACCAAGCCTTGAGGGACCGGATTTCTACGCAGCGCCCTCCGACTTGAGTCCAAGACCGATTTGCTTGAGTTGCTCGATCTGATCACGCACTGCAGCGGCTTGTTCAAACTCCAATTCGCGAGCATGCTTGAACATCTGCTGTTCAAGTTGCTTGATCTTGCGCATCGTCAGCTCAGGCGTGGCTGGAACCTCCATATTCGCCGACTGGGAAGCGGATCGATCGCCTTTCCGGCCACGTTTGCGCATGTTCCCGGCTTCCATGATGTCGGCGACCGACTTTTTGATAGTGCGAGGTGTTATGCCATGTTCCGAATTGAATTCGAGCTGCTTATTGCGGCGTCTTTCCGTTTCGTCGAGCGCTCGCTGCATGCTGTCAGTGATTTTGTCAGCGTACAAAATCGCTTTCCCGTTCACGTTCCTCGCTGCCCTGCCGATCGTCTGGATCAAGGACCCCTCCGACCGGAGGAAGCCCTCCTTGTCCGCATCGAGTATTGCGACCAGTGAAACCTCTGGCATATCCAGGCCCTCACGAAGCAGGTTGATGCCGACCAGCACGTCAAACTCGCCGAGCCGTAAGTCTCGAATAATCTCGGTGCGCTCAACAGTATCGATGTCTGAGTGCAGATACCGCACCTCAACATCGTGTTCGCGCAGGTAGTCCGTCAGGTCCTCCGCCATACGCTTCGTCAACGTCGTAATCAGCACGCGCTCGTTCTCCGACACTCGCAGACGAATCTCTGACAGAACATCGTCCACCTGCGATGCGACGGGCCGAATATCGACCAACGGATCGACGAGCCCGGTAGGTCTGACGACCTGTTCTACGGTGTTGTCTTCATTTGCCTTTTCGTATTTTCCGGGCGTGGCTGAAACATAAATCGTCTGAGGTGATAGTCCCTCAAACTCATCGAAACGCAGCGGGCGATTATCGAGAGCCGACGGCAGGCGAAATCCGTGCTCAACCAGGGTTTCCTTGCGCGCTCGATCGCCACGGTACATGGCGCCCAACTGCGGCACGGTGACGTGGCTTTCATCGACTACCAACAAAGCATCCGGCGGCAAGTAGTCAAACAGACACGGCGGCGGCTCGCCCGAACCGCGACCCGAAAGATATCGAGAGTAGTTTTCGATGCCGTTGCAATAGCCAAGCTCCTGAATCATCTCGATATCGAACATCGTTCTCTGCTCAAGACGCTGAGCCTCGAGCAGTTTGCCGAGGTCTCTCAGCACAGCGAGACGCTCGCGAAGCTCGTCCTTGATGTAGTCGATCGCCCCGAGCAGTCGATTTCGTGGGGTCACGTAATGCGACTTAGGGAAAATCGTGAGTCGAGGAACTGACTCGTGAATCTCTCCGGTCAAAGGATCAAAAAACGAAAGCGCCTCGACTTCGTCATCGAACAGTTCAATGCGCACGGCGTCACGTTCACTTTCCGCAGGAAACACATCGATAATCTCACCTCGAACGCGGTAAGTGCCTTGGCTGAGTTCCATCTCATTGCGCTTGTACTGCATCTCGGCCAATCGGCGCAGAATGGCGCGTTGATCGATCTGCTCCCCACGCGACAAGTGTAAGACCATTGAGAAATAGCTCTCGGGATCCCCAAGCCCGTAAATTGCCGAAACGGTCGCCACAATGATCGAGTCGCGTCGCTCGATCAACGCCTTGGTCGCCGACAAGCGCATCTGCTCGATGTGTTGATTGATCGACGCATCTTTTTCGATGAACGTATCCGACGCCGGCACGTATGCTTCAGGCTGGTAGTAATCGTAGTAAGAGACAAAATACTCGACGGCGTTTTCAGGGAAGAACTCCTTCATTTCGCCGTAAAGCTGGGCAGCAAGCGTCTTGTTCGGCGCAAGGACGATGGTCGGTCGCTGAACCGACTGGATCACGTTCGCAATGGTGAAGGTTTTGCCGCTACCGGTTACCCCCAACAGCACCTGTTTCGCGAGCCCATCACGCAGGCCCTCGGTGAGACCGGAGATCGCTGTCGGCTGATCGCCTGCTGGCTCGTACTTCGAGGCAAGAGAAAACGGTCTCGAATCTGTATTCGTGGGTAATGCCATGACGGCCTCGCTTGACTTGTATCAGGACGTTCGCCAGAATCCCGTCCTCCCTGCTCAGGGACTATTCCTCGGTAGCTCAGTTGGTAGAGCGGTCGACTGTTAATCGATTGGTCGCTGGTTCGAGTCCGGCCCGAGGAGCCAGTTTAACGCAAGGCCCGCTCGAAAGCGGGCCTTGTGCGTTACAAGGCTACCTAATCCGGACCAGAGCGACTTCAGTCGGACCTCGCGGCCAGATACTCAGCAAATCGCCCACCAAGGTCAGGGTGCGCGAGCGCGAGCTCAACGGTGGCCTGCAGGTAGCCTAGTTTGCTACCACAGTCATAGCGTTTCCCACTAAACGGCATCGCGTGCACGGGTTGCTCCTCCAGCATGGCGGCAATGCCATCGGTTAGCTGAATCTCACCGCCAGCGCCTTTTCCTGTGCGCTCCAACTTCTCGAAAATGGCAGGCTCGAGCAGGTATCGGCCTACTACTGCAAGGTTGGAAGGCGCCTCGTCTGGCTCAGGTTTTTCGACCATAAACCGAATTCGCCCACCGCTTTTGGAGTCACCCTCCTGCAAATCCACGATGCCGTAGCTTCCGGTTTGCGCTGGCGGAACTGTTTCAACGCCTAAAACGCTAACGCTGCCGTCGAGCGCGGCGCGATACGCTGCCATCTCTTTCAGACACGGCTGATCTCCGTAAATCAGGTCATCCGCTAGATGAACGAAGAAGGGCTGGTCGCCAACCGCCGGCTTCGCACACAACACAGCGTGACCCAGCCCAAGCGGCTCTCCTTGGCGAATGTAGATACAGGACACACCTTCAGGAACGATATCTCGGACGCTGTCGAGGAGCTCGTGCTTATTGTTTTGCTCGAGCGCTCTTTCCAACTCGGCATCCTTGTCGAAATGATCCTCGATGGCTCGCTTCGAGGCCCCGGTCACAAACACCAAGCGCGTCGCTCCGGCCGCTATGGCCTCCTCAACCGCATACTGGATGAGCGGTTTGTCGACAACCGGGAGCATTTCCTTCGGACTTGCCTTGGTCGCCGGCAGGAATCGGGTCCCTCTACCTGCGACCGGAAAAACCGCAACACGCACCTGCTTTTGCATATCAACCTCCGATCAGAGGTCGCGATCATAACCGGTTTTCGCAGACGTCGCGCGGACGAGGGACCCAGTTCTTTGCCTAGCCCTCCGGGGAGTCGCTCTTGACCGAATCCGAGACCAAAATGTCGTTGGCGTTGAGGGCTAATGTGCGTTGCCCGATCCCAACCACCTTGATCAGATCACCGGGTGCTGCGAACGGGCCGTTCTCGTTGCGATAAGCAACAATGGCGCGAGCTTTCGTGATGCCCACCCCATCAAGATTCTTGGCAATCATTTCAGCAGACGCTGAGTTCACATTGACCGGATCGGCAATCGCACTGCCCGACACGCTGACCAGCACTGCGATGACCAAAAAAACACAGAGCCTATGCATAGTTTTTCTCCACAATGACACCGGCACATACCGGCGAACTCATCGTGGCAACAGACCTGGCGCAGAACGACCGGGTTAAATCGACGGTTGTTGGAGAAACCGCGTTGTCGCAAGTGCCGAGCTAGTAGTTCACATCACCATCGGCACCCAACAGGGTATCGAACTGCACTTTCTCAATTGGCCGGAAGCTCTCCCAACTTCGACAGCCCGGACACTGCCACAGCAACTGTCGTGACGAGAAACCACATTGGTGGCAACGATATCTTGGCGTAGTCTCGGCAAGCTTCGCCATGGCGCCGCGAAGTTTTTCAACGGCCTGCTGTGTCGTTTCTTGCTCCTGACCGGTCAGGATGCGCTCGGTATCCACAAAACTACCCAGCACCTCATTCGCGAGAATGTACTGTCGTACACAGTCATCAACAAATGGGCTACGAATTGAGGGGTGATGCAGCGCGGCTCGAGCGATTTCATCTCGGGCGTCTGCACGCTCGACGACGACCTCTTCAAGTACTTTGTCGAATTCCCTGTCCTCCTCGGGGTACATGCCTCGAAGCCTCGGCAGCAGCTCGATGAGATAGGCACCATCCTGAGCCAGAACTTGCCTGAAGAGTTTGGTCGCTAGTGCTCGATCTTTTTGTTGGAGCGCAATTTCGCCCCGTAAAATCGCACCACGGGTCAACCTCTGACGACGTGCCTGCGAGAGTCGGACATACTCACGTGCTTTTTCAACATCACCACGATCCAGCGCAACACGCGCCAGTTCACAGTAATAGTTGCTCAGCTGAGCGGCAGCGCCCGAGAATTTTGCAGCCTCAAGCTGCCTGGCAGCAACCACAGCGTTTTCCCACTCGCTTTCCTGTTCATAGATGCGGCACAGGTATTTGAGGCTCTCGAGCCGATGGTTCGCCCCCTCCGCCAACTGCGCAAAGAGATTCTCGGCCCGGTCGAGTAGTCCTGCGTGCATGTAGTCACGCGCAAGCGAAAACAGCGCCTGATCGCGTTGTGCCTTGGCAAGATTCGGACGAGCAATGATGTTCTGATGAACCCGGATAGCTCGGTCGACCTCGCCACGTCGGCGGAACAGACTGCCCAACGCGAAATGAGTCTCTATAGTCTGGTCGTCCACCTGAACCAGCCGCAGAAAGTGCTCAAGGGCTTGATCATTCTGGTCATTGAGCAGGAAATTCAGGCCTTTGAGGTACTCGGAATTCAGTGGCTGAACGCGCGGCGCGTCCGCATCATCGCCGCCGAATCGCCCGAACAAAAAACCTGCCGCAGCAAGCAGCAGGAACAGACCTGCCAGCAACAGGATTTGCTCTAGGGCGTCAATTGGCATCGTGCAGCGGTAGACTGCGCAAGCTTTTCACTTCAGCCTCTGCGACGCGCAGCGCCTTGCGAAGCTTTCGTCGCTCGTTGAAGATTCGAACCAAAACCAGAGACGCACATAACACGCCGATCAAGACGCCGACGACCATCGCGCCCATGATCACAAGAGACTGGGGCAACTCATAGACAGCGTACAGGAGGTCGACCCGGATCGCGTCGGTATTCGCCGATGCAAATACAGCAGCGAGCGCAGCAACGCATAGCAAGACCACCAGCGTGACGATTCGTTGAATCATTGCTCAGACCCGTAGCGGCCGAACATGGCAGCGTTAACTCTTGATGGCGAGGTGTCGCCCGGCGTTAACGCGATCGCGAAGATCCTTGCCTGGCTTGAAGTGCGGCACGTGCTTGCCGGACAGCGCAACAGCCGCACCCGTTTTCGGATTGCGACCCTGCCGTGGGGGTCGGAAATGGAGTGAGAAACTGCCGAACCCACGGATTTCGATTCGGTCGCCGTGCGACAGGGAATCGCTCATCAGCTCGAGCAAGTGCTTCACCGCGAGCTCCACATCCTTGGAAGGCAAGTGACGCTGCTTGCGGGCAATTAATTCAATGAGTTCCGACTTAGTCATCGCGACTTATATTAAGCGCCAAACGGCTCGGCGACAAGCGAGTCAGCCATCAAAAAGACGACTGACTCGCTGTTTCGCTTATTCCGACCCGCCGGTCATCTTCTCTTTCAGGAGATCACCCAGCGTTGTCGCACCACCTGTGGATGCGGTTTCCGATTGGTAGCTCTGCAATGCTTCGGCTTCTTCGTAGAATTCCTTCGCTTTAATCGACAAGGCGATATTGCGGTTCTTACGGTCCACACCGGTGAAACGTGCTTCCACTTCCTCTCCGACCTTCAGCACCGTGCGCGCATCTTCGACACGCTCACGCGACAACTCAGAAGCACGCAGGGAGCCGATCAAACCGTTGCCAAGATCCACCAGAGCGCCACGCGCATCGACCTCGGTGATGGTGCCGGTCACAACGCTGCCTTTCGGATTATCTGCCATCCAGGCTGACAACGGGTCGCGATCCAGTTGTTTGATCCCGAGTGAAATGCGTTCGCGTTCTGAGTCAATAGCAAGCACGACTGCCTCGACCTCTTGGCCTTTCTGGTAGTTACGCACGGCCTCGTCGCCATCGTCGTCCCAAGAGATATCGGAAAGATGCACAAGCCCATCGATGCCGCCGTCAAGACCGATGAAGACACCGAAGTCGGTGATCGACTTGATCTGGCCTTTGACGCGATCGCCTCGATTGAACATCGAACCAAATTCTGCCCATGGGTTGGACTTGCATTGTTTAATGCCGAGAGAGATACGTCGACGGTCTTCATCGATCTCAAGCACCATGACCTCGACTTCCTCGCCGAGATGAACCACTTTCTGCGGGTTGACGTTCTTGTTCGTCCAGTCCATTTCGGACACGTGAACCAAGCCTTCTACACCCTCTTCGATTTCGACGAAGCAGCCGTAGTCGGCAATGTTCGTGACCTTACCGAACAGACGCGTATTCGGCGGGTAACGTCGTGCGATGTTTTGCCATGGATCGGCGCCGAGCTGCTTGATGCCGAGTGACACCCGCTGGCGCTCACGATCGAACTTCAGAATCTTGACGTCAATCTCTTCTCCGACCGACACCACTTCCGAAGGATGCTTCACTCGCTTCCACGCCATGTCGGTGATATGCAGCAATCCGTCAATACCGCCGAGATCCACGAACGCACCATAATCGGTAAGGTTCTTGACGATACCCTTGATGACGTTGCCTTCTTGCAAGCTCTTCAGCAGTTCCTCACGCTCCGCGCTGTACTCTTCTTCGACCACGGCACGACGCGAAACAACGACGTTGTTGCGCTGCTGGTCAAGCTTGATCACTTTGAATTCAAGGACCTTACCTTCGAGGTACGATGGGTCGCGAACCGGGCGAACATCGACCAGGGAGCCTGGCAAAAACGCTCGTACGTTTTCGATTTCGACCGTGAAGCCACCTTTGACCCGACCGTTGATCACGCCATTGACGATCTCGCCAGCTTCGAACGCTTTTTCGAGTCGCGTCCAGGTACGCGCCCGCTTGGCTTTCTCGCGCGATAGGCGGGTCTCGCCGAAACCGTCCTCGACCGCATCCAGGGCTACTTCGACGACGTCGCCTTCGCTGACCTCGAGCTCGCCACTCTCATTGCGGAATTGTTCGACTGGAATAACGGCTTCAGACTTGAGGCCGGCGTTTACGATGACGACATCGGAATTAATCTCGATGACGGTGCCATTTAAGATGGTCCCCGGCGCAATTTGTTGCGACGCGAGGCTTTCTTCAAAGAGTTGTGCAAAACTTTCAGACATTATGTGGAACCAAGCTGCCATGACGGCAGCACCTTGTTAGTTAAAAAACAGTGTCACGACTGCGCTCCATGTGCAGGATGATCACCACGAAAAATGCACCGCGCTCCTGGCGGTGCAACCAAACTGTATTTAAAAAAACCAGAACTTAAATCGGGTTATTGAGGTTGCCGCCCTTCCGGGCTGCCGCATCCGACGCCAAACCGCCTATTCTTTTCTTCCACGATCCTTGCAACTACTGTCGCGACTGTCATTTCAGAGGAGTCGATAATCACACTCCCATCCGCCGCTTTCAGCGGCGCCGCTTCCCGAGTTTGATCCCGTGCATCACGGCGCTCGATCTCGCTCAAAAGGGCCGCGAGGGTAACATCAAAATTCTTGTCTATCAACTGCTTATGGCGCCGTTCAGCTCGCACAAGCGCAGATGCGGTGAGGAAAATCTTCAGCTGAGCATCCGGGAACACGACTGTGCCCATATCGCGCCCGTCCGCGACCAAACCGCAGGAGGTTGAGAAGGCACGTTGGCGCTCAAGCAGCGCGTCGCGAACTGGCTGCAAAGCCGCCACTTTGGAGGCGGCATCGCCGATGGCCTCTGTCCGAATGTCTCGGCTGACGTCCCGCCCACCCAGAAATACTGATTGTTCAGTCTCTTGCGGTTCAAATGTCACGTCAATCCTGGCCGCGACTCTTGCAACCGCATCGACATCATCCAGATTAACGCCCTGCATTTCTGCGGCCAATGCAGTCAAACGGTACAACGCACCGGAGTCCAACAAACGCCAGCCAAGCGTCCTTGCGAGCAGCGCCGCCACCGTGCCTTTACCCGATCCACTGGGCCCGTCGATCGTAATGACTGGCAACGTCACCGTGCTACGAACTCAAGCGCCATGCCGACACGGTTGCCCAAGTCCGAGAAGTTGGGAAATGACGTCACGATGTTTTCGGGGCGTGCGATCGAAATGGGCTGTGACGCCGTTGCTCCAGCGACTGCAAATGCCATGGCAATTCGATGATCGTGATGACTGTCTACGTGACCACCACGCCATTCGCCACCTTCGATCTCGACCCAGTCCGGCCCCTCTTCAACAGCCACACCAATCGTACGTAGCCCCGCAACCATCGCGGCTATTCGATCACTTTCCTTGTGTCGGAGTTCTTCCAAACCGACGAACCGGCTTTTTCCCCGAGCCGCCGCAGCCGCAATAAACAAAACCGGGAATTCATCAATCGCCAGCGGCACAAGGTCCGGCGGCACGTCGATACCCTTCAACGTTGTGGCCCGTACGAGTAGGTCAGCCACTGGCTCTCCACCGCACATTCGCGGATTCAGCCGCTCGATCTGCGCGCCCATCCGATCGAGAATCGTCAGGACACCATCGCGGCTGGGATTGACACCCACTTGTCGCAAGTTCAGCTCACTTCCCGGCACAATCGACGCAGCAACCAGAAAGAACGCGGCTGAAGACAGATCCGACGGGACCTCAATATCAATCGGCTCGAGGGCCTTACTGTGCCGAAGCGTCACCGTCACGTCATCGCGGGTGATCTCCACCCCCATAGCTGACAGCATCCGTTCGGTATGATCCCTGGAAATCCCGGGTTCCGTCACCCGCACCGCCCCGTCGGCGTACAGCCCTGCAATCAGTAGCGCGCTCTTCAACTGCGCACTGGCCACAGGCAACACATAGTCGACACCTTGTAGCCCTTTCGGCGCAGGTTCGATGCGGATCGGCGCATGTCCGTTCGTCGTTGATAAGGCTGCACCCATCGCATTGAGTGGATCAGCGACGCGATCCATTGGCCGACGTGAAAGCGACTCATCTCCGATCAGGGTAGTCGAGAAGGACTGTCCGGCAAGCAAACCGCAAAACAACCGCATGCCGGTCCCGGCGTTGCCCATATCCAGTGGTTCCGCGGGTTTGCGCAACCCGTTAAGTCCTCGGCCAGAAACTGTATACAATCCGTCGCCGTTACGCTCGATCGGTACACCCATAGCCGCCAAAGCACGTCGTGTCGCCTGACAATCCTCACCCTCCAATACGCCAGACAGCTGAGACCGACCATCGGCGAGGGCGGAAAACATCAAAGCTCGGTGAGACACCGATTTGTCCCCTGGCAACCGTATCTCACCACAGATAGGCACGCCCGCCGGCGACGACACCAAAACTGCCTCACTCATCACAGCACAGCGCGAGGATACGCCCCGATTACTCGGCACAGCGACGCGACCGTCTCAATCTGGCCGACGGCTTCGCGGACAGTCGGGTCTTCGGGGTGCCCGTCCAGATCAATGAAAAACACGTAATCCCAAACTCCGCGACGTGATGGCCGAGACTCGATTCGACTCATGTTGATACCCGCCCTGGAGAGTGGCGTCAGCAGGCTGTACAAAGCCCCTGCTCCATCCGATTCTCTGGCCGACAATAACAATGCGGTCTTATCGTCACCGCTCGCGGGAAGCAATGTCTTCCCCAACACGAGAAACCGGGTGGTATTGTCCGCCCGATCCTCAATATTTGAGACCAGAACACTCAAACTGTATACAGCTGCGGCAGCCGAGCCCGCGATCGCCGCGGTCCCGACTTCGTCTCTGGCACGCCTCGCTCCTTCTGCATTGCTGCTTACCCCGATCAGCTCCGCGTTGGGCAAATTTGCGCGCAGCCAACCGCGGCACTGGGCGAGCGATTGCTGGTGGGCGCAAATCCTTTCAATAGTCTCAAGATTGGTGTCGCCAAGGCCAAGTAGATGCTGCTCAATTGGCAGTTCTATCTCACCGCAGATCTTCAGAGGTGACGTCACGAACATATCGAGCGTGTGATTCACCGTCCCTTCCGTGGAATTCTCGATCGGTACAACACCGAAATCCGCGTTCCCCGCTTCGACCTCATGAAAAACCTGGTCGATGGTCGCAAACGGTAAATCGTTAATTGAGTGTCCAAAATGCTTTAGGGCAGCGCTTTGTGTAAACGTCCCGGGTGGTCCGAGAAATGCAATTTTCAGCGGCGCCTGCTGTGCGAGACAGGCTGACATGATTTCACGAAAGAGGCGAACGGACTCTTCATCAGAGAGCGGTCCATCGTTGCGATCAACGACCTTTCTCAACACCTGAGCTTCCCGGTCGGCCCGGTAGTATCCAGAGTTGTCGGCCGCACCTCGCTTAGCGATACCCACTTTCTGCGCTAGTAAAGCGCGCTCAGATATCAAACGCTGAATGTCGCTATCGATTCGATCAATCGCCTCGCGAACCTCCGGCAACGAGATCGGTGCGTCATCACTTGTCATTGCGAGGACCAGCTACGCCCCAGGGACACGCACACGCAGGACACCTTCGATGGCACGCATCTCATCCAGCACCTCCTCGTCGAGCGGCGCATCAAGATCAACGATCGTATAGGCCAGCTCACCACGAGACTTATTCAACAAGTCCAATATGTTACGGCCTTTTTCTGCGATTATGGTAGAGATTTGCCCGACCATGTTAGGTACGTTCTGGTTAGCGATTGTCAGTCGCCAGCTATCGCCGACACGCGGCATCTTAGCGTCCGGAAAATTGACCGAATGCCTGATGTTGCCATTCTCAAGATAATCCTTGAGGGTATCCGCGACCATGATCGCGCAGTTTTCTTCGGCCTCACCGGTTGACGCCCCCAAATGTGGATACGCGATAATTTTTGGGTGATTGAACGTTTCCGGTCCGGGAAAGTCGGTCACGTAGGCATGCAATCGCCCATCATCCAACGCCGCGATCACCGCCGCATCATCTACGATCCCGCCACGCGCAAGATTGATCACGACCGCGTCCTCACGCATCGACTTCAGCCGGTCTGCATTGATCAGGTCGCGGGTCGCGTCGCTCAGCGGCACGTGAACCGTCAGGATATCGACCGAAGCCAGCAATTGCTCGATGCTGCCGGCCTCTTCCACCCCCGCAGAGAGCTGCCACGCGCGTCGCACGGTCATGTGCGGGTCAAAGCCAATGACTTTCATCCCAAGATCCAGCGCCGTGTTGCACACTTCCACGCCGATCGCACCTAGCCCAATCACGCCCAGTGTTCGCCCGGGGAGCTCAAAGCCAGCGTACTGCTTTTTCCCCGCTTCGACCGCTTTGCTCATGGCTGCTGCATCGCCGGTCAGGTCTGCCACGTACTTTAAGGCCGGCTGGATGTTTCGCGCAGCCATCAGCGCGCCTGCGAAAACCAACTCCTTGACCGCGTTGGCATTGGCGCCCGGCGCGTTGAACACGGGCACGCCACGACCGCTCATCGCGTCAATCGGAATGTTGTTGGTTCCCGCACCTGCGCGGCCTACGGCTTCCAAAGACTGCGGGATCTCCATGTCGTGCATCTTGTGCGAACGCACGAGAATGCCATGCGGGTCCGTGAGCGCCGATGCTACTTCATAATCGCCGCGCGGCAGCCGCTTGAGGCCCGAGACCGAAATATTATTGAGCGTTAATACGCGATACATAGTGCTTTCACCAATCAACCGTAGCGTTTTTCGAATTCGCCCATAAAATCAACGAGCGCATCAACGGCCGCCTGCGGCATCGCGTTGTAGAGACTTGCTCGCATTCCGCCGACGGAACGATGACCTTTCAGCGTCTTCAACCCGCGTTCGCCCGCCAATTCGAGAAACTTGGCATCGAGATCAGCAGACGCCAGCGTGAACGGCACGTTCATGCGAGAGCGCGACCGTGGCGGCACCGGGCTTTGATAGAAATCGGACTGGTCGATCGCCCCGTACAACGTCTCTGCTTTCCGTTGGTTGCGGAGCGCCATGACATCCAGCCCGCCTTCCGCGATCAACCACTGAAACACCAGTCCCGCGACGTACCAAGCAAACGTCGGAGGCGTGTTACTCATCGAGTTCGCTGCGGCCTGGGCTGAGTATTGCAACATCGTCGGAACACTGTCGCGACGCGACTCGAGCAGATCATTGCGGACAATAACAATGGTCAGGCCTGCAGGACCGATGTTCTTTTGCGCCCCGGCATAAACCACGCCGAACCGTGACACTTCCAATGGTCGCGACAAGATGGTTGAACTCATGTCGGCAACGAGTGGTGCATCAATAACGGAGTCCGGAATTTCGTGAAACTCTACGCCGCCGATGGTTTCGTTGGGCGTGTAATGAAGGTAAGCAGCCTTTTTGGACACTTGCCAGTCGGACCACGCGGGGATGTCGGTGTAGCCATTGCTCTCAGCATCCGCTGCCACGTTAACGTTGGCGAAACGCATCGCTTCCTTCACGGCTTTTTTGCCCCAACTGCCGGTGACAACATAATCGACGGTGTCGTCGGGTTGCGCCAAATTAAGGACCGTCGCGCCAAATTGCTGTGTCGCACCACCCTGCACGAAGAGCACGGTGTAATCGTCCGATATGCCCATCAACTGGCGAAAGTCCGCTTCCGCCTGCTCAGCGATACCGACGAACTCTTTACCTCTATGGCTCATCTCCATGACCGACATGCCACTGCCGCCCCAGGACAGGAGATCTTCCTGCACGCGCTGCAACACCGGCTCGGGCAAGACCGCGGGCCCGGCACTAAAGTTGAAAATTCTGCTCATTCGTCTTCGTCTTCGTCGTCGATAGCTTCGATTCGAGCAAGACTGGTCAGGAGGTCGCCCTCGTCGAGTCTGATCAGCGTCACCCCCTGAGTGTTTCTTCCAAGTTGGGAAATATCACCAACACTGGTGCGAACAAGAGTGCCTTGCTGACTGATCAGCATCACTTCGTCGTCCTCAGCCACGCGAAGGGCCCCGACACAGCGACCATTGCGATCGGATGTCTGTATTGCTATCACGCCCTGACCGCCGCGCCCCTGCACGTTGAACTCGGAAACTGCCGTGCGCTTTCCATAGCCATGCTCGGTGGCGATCAAAAGCACTTCATCGTCCCGGACAACGCGCATCGAAATCACCTCGTGATCACCCGACACCTTGATGCCGCGAACCCCTGCCGCCCCGCGGCCCATCGCGCGCACGTTGGAGCTCGCAAACCGAATCGCTTTGCCCGAGTTTGCGAACAGCATGACGTCATCGCCTTCAGACAGAATCCTGACGTCGACCAAAGCATCGTCCTCACGGATATCTATCGCGATGATGCCGTTACTGCGGGGCCGTGAAAACGCTTCCAGGGATGTACGCTTTACCGTGCCATTGCGCGTCGCAAAAATTACGTACTGGTCCGCCGGGAATTCGCGCGTTGGGACCACCGCGTTAATCCGCTCATCAGACTCTAACGGCAACAGGTTGACGATTGGTTTGCCGCGCGCGCCACGTCCTGCCTGTGGCAATTGGTAGACCTTCAGCCAGTAGACCTTGCCGCGACTTGAGAAACAAAGCAGCGTGTCGTGGGTATTTGCGACAAACAAATGCTCGATGAAATCCTCATCTTTCATCCGTGTCGCAGAGCGACCGCGGCCGCCGCGCTTCTGCGCCTGGTAGGTGTCGGGTGACTGCGCCTTCGCGTAGCCGGCGTGCGACAGCGTAACCACCACGTCGGACTCGGGAATCAGATCCTCAATGCTAAGGTCGCTATGGTCCTCAACAATTTCGGTTCGTCGCTCATCCGCGAACTGCTCGCGAACTGTCGCCAGCTCTTCACGTATGACTTCGAGCAAGCGATCAGGGCTCGCCAAAATCAGAGAATACTCTTTAATTTTTTCAAGTAACTCACTATATTCTTTGAGGATCTTTTCCTGCTCCAAGCCAGTCAGCTTGTGCAGTCTGAGATCGAGAATCGCCTGCGCCTGAACTGCCGACAATCGATAGCGAACCTCGTCCCCTTGACCGCGAATCCCAAATGACTCGTCGAGCCCATCGGGACGGGTATCGATACTGCCGGCGCGCGCGATCATCTCCGTCACCTGTCCAGGCGCCCAGTCCTGCGCGCACAACCGCACTTTGGCCTCGGCCGGGCTCGGCGACGCCTTGATCACCTCGATAACCGGGTCAATGTTGCCCAAAGCCACTGCTTGCCCTTCCAACACGTGCGCTCTCGCACGTGCTTTGCGCAGCTCGAAAATGGTCCGTCGAGTGACCACTTCACGTCGATGGCCGATAAATGCGTGCAAAACGTCATGCAGATTCATCAACTGTGGCTGACCATTCTTCAGCGCAACCATGTTGATACCGAAAACCGTCTGCAACAGCGTGTGCTTGTACAGGTTGTTCAACACAACATCGCTGTTTTCGCCGCGCCGGAGCTCGATGACAACACGCATGCCGTCCTTGTCAGACTCATCTCGCAGCCCGCTGATCCCTTCGAGCTTCTTGTCGCGCACAAGCTCCGCGATTTTCTCGATCAACCGCGCCTTGTTCACTTGATATGGCAACTCAGTGATGACAATCGCTTCGCGCGACTTGCCGTCTATCGGTTCTATATGCGACTTGCCTCGGATATAGACTCGCCCACGGCCGGTCTTGTACGCCGAATAGATTCCCGCGGACCCGTTGATGATCCCTGCGGTCGGAAAATCTGGTCCGGGCAACAACTCCATCAACCCGGGCACGTCGAGCTCCGGGTTATCGATAAGCGCTAACGTTGCATCAATCACCTCACCCAGGTTGTGTGGCGGGATATTGGTCGCCATGCCCACTGCGATCCCTGCAGACCCGTTGACCAGTAGATTAGGGATTCTGGTCGGCAGCACCGACGGCTCAGTTTCTTTTTCGTCGTAGTTGGGAACGAAATCGACCGTGTTCTTGTCGATATCGGCGAGCAACTCCTGCGTGATCTTGGCCATACGCACTTCGGTGTAGCGCATAGCGGCGGGCGCATCGCCGTCCACTGACCCGAAGTTTCCCTGACCATCGATCAACATGTAACGCATCGAAAACGGCTGCGCCATGCGAACGATCGTGTCGTACACGGCAGAGTCGCCATGCGGGTGGTATTTACCGATCACATCACCCACAACGCGCGCCGACTTGTTGTAGGGCTTGTTGTAGACGTTGTTCAGTTCGTGCATGGCGTAAAGCACGCGTCGATGCACAGGTTTGAGTCCGTCACGGACGTCTGGCAACGCGCGTCCAACGATCACGCTCATCGCATAGTCGAGATACGACTGGCGCATCTCATCTTCGATGGTTACAGAGAGAAGTTCCTGGGCAATATCAGACATTTGATGATCGAGGAGTCGGGTTAATGCAGGAGTGCGACGCTAAATTCTTATTGATTTTTTTGGCGGTTTTGGGCGCCAGATAGTCGTTTCAAATGGGACCAAAAATCACACCGTTTGTGTCGCAGGTTTGAGTAAATCTTGTACTCGTTATTTTAGCACAATCCGGTCACTGATTTGGCAGTGATCGACCCGCCAGTCAAGCATTGTCCGACACGGCTATAATGGCGCCATGCAACCATGTGACACCCTGATTAAAGCCGGTTGGATCGCACCCGTTGAACCGGAATCTACGCTGATCGAGGACGGCGCCATCGCGATTGCCGCTGGCCGGATTGTCGCGGTCGGGCATGCCCGCGAGCTGACCAAGTTGTGGTCACCGTCGAGAACTGTTGATCGACCCGCTCATCTCATGATTCCAGGGCTGATTAATGCTCACACCCACGCGGCAATGTCACTCCTGCGTGGCGTCGCGGAAGACATGCCTCTTGAGCGTTGGCTTCAGGAAGGCGTCTGGCCGATGGAGGCCGAACACGTCGGACCGGAAATGGTTCGAGATGGCAATCGGCTGGCCATGTTGGAGATGGTGCGCGGCGGCATCACTTGCTTCAATGACATGTACTTTTTTCCCGATGTTGCCGCTGAGGTTGCCAGCGCGGCGCGGATTCGGGCATCACTGGGTCTCCCGGTGATTGACTTTCCAACGGCATGGGCATCGAACGCCGATGAATATATCGCCAAAGGGCAAGCGGTCCGCGACAGTGTCGTTTCCAATCCACTCATTTCGACCCAAATCGCACCACATTCCACGTACACGGTAAGTCTGGAAGCACTGACTCGAATCCGCACACTGGCAGATCAGTTGGATATGCCAATCCATATTCACTTGCAGGAGACCCAGGTCGAAGTCGACCAAGGTGTGGCGCTGCACGGCAAACGCCCGGTCGAATATCTCGATGAGATCGGCATCGTCAACAGCAACTTGCTCGCCGCGCACATGGTTGCGGCGACACGAGAGGACCTCGTGCGGTTCGCCTCCAACCACGCCAGTATCGTGCACTGCCCCAGTAGCAACCTGAAACTCGCCAGCGGGTTCGCACCGGTTGCCGAGATGCTGAGCATGGGCATCAACGTCGCAATCGGCACCGATGGTGCAGCCTCGAACAATGCGCTCGACATGATCGCCGAGACGCGGTTGGCTGGACTGGTCGCCAAAGGACGCGAAAATGACGCGACAGTCCTGCCTGCCGCAACGTTGCTACGAATGGCGACGTTGAACGGCGCGCGCGCCCTTGGGCTGGAAGACCAGACAGGGTCTTTGGTGGTCGGGAAATGGGCGGACGTCACCTGTGTGAATCTTGACGCGGCGCACTGCGTTCCGATTCATGACCCGGTTGCAACGCTGTTCTATGCGGCCAATCGAAATGACGTTAGCGACGTATGGGTCGCCGGCGTCCCGGTCCTCGAAAAACGCCAACACACCACACTGGACGCAGAGCGCATATTGGCGCGAACGGCAGAATGGTCACAGAAACTTTCAACTCCGGATAACAAATGAATGCAATGGAAAACGTAGACAGCTCCGAACTCGCCCGTTTCGACGCCGTTGCCAGTCGATGGTGGGATCCCGATGGCGAGTTCGGCGCGCTGCACCGTATCAACCCGATTCGGCTCGAATACGTCATGGCTCGTTGCGGCTTAGCCGATGTGGACGCGGCTGACATTGGTTGTGGCGGTGGCTTGTTGACTGAGGCGATGGCCAGAAACGGCGCGAATGTTACCGGGGTCGATATGTCCAAAAAAGCGATCCAGGTTGCTCAGTTGCATATGCATGAAAGTGAGCTTGAGATTGATTACCGTCAGACGACAGCAGAGGCTCTCGCAGAATCGAAAACAGATCACTTCGATGTTGTCACCTGCATGGAAATGCTGGAGCACGTACCAGCGCCGGAACATGTCGTGGGCGCAGTCGCCCGCATGGCCAAACCTGGTGGCGACATATTCTTCTCTACCATCAATCGAACCGCGAAAGCATTTGCACTCGCAATCGTTGGTGCAGAGTACATCCTGAATTGGGTCCCCAAAGGCACGCATGAGTTCGCGAAATTCATCAAACCGGCAGAATTGGACAGTGCGGCGCGCGAACACGGTCTGGTTCTTCAGTCACTGACCGGGCTCGCCTACGATCCGCTTTCAGATCGATTCAGTCTGGGTAAGGACATTGATGTGAACTACTTCGCTCACTACAAGAAGCTGGAGACGTAGATTGCGTCATGAATTGCGTTTGCTGCTCGACCTTGACGGAACCCTGGTCGACACGGCACCCGACCTCGTCGGCGCGTTGCATGCGGCGTGCGACACGTTTGGCGTCCCTCGACTAGACGACGACGCGGCGCGTCGAGAGGTTGCGAACGGCGGAATGGGTATGATCCAGCGTGCGTTCCGCGACCACACGGAGGTGCAGCATCAGCACGCGCATGCGTGGTTTCTGGACTACTACGCCAGACACATTGCGGATCAGTCGCAAGTGTTCCCTGCGCTTCGCCATGTGATCAGGACACAACCGCAGCCCTGGGGGATTGTCACCAACAAACCCGAGTACCTGACGCACTTGTTACTCGACGCACTGAGCCTCAAGGACCAGGTCGGCTGCATTATCGCAGGGGACACCCTGCCGGTACGCAAGCCCGATCCTGCCCCCCTACTGATGGCGGCAGAGCAACTGGGCGCGGCGCCAGAGCAGTTTCTCTACGCAGGGGATCATCTTCGCGACGTGCAGGCTGCGAAAGCTGCCGGCATGTACGCCATTGGGGTCGGATACGGTTACAACCTCGTCGGCGATTCACCCGATGCCTGGGACGCTGACAGAGTCTGCACCACACCGGAATCTCTGGCCGAGTTGATCGCCGAGAAAACGGGGGCTAAGCAACATGACGCTTGATCAACTCGCTTTACTACCAGGTCCATGGCTTTTCGCGCTCGCTGGTCTGTTTGTCGGGCTATTGTTGGGCATATTTCTCGAATGGCTGTTTGCCCGACCTTCAATTCATCGACAACTTCTCGAAACTACCGAATTGCGAACTCGGCTGGAAGCACAGGCAGCCAATGCAGAGGAACACGAGAAATTGCTCGAGATTGTGCAGTCGAAGCTATCCGGAGACTTTGGCGATCTCGCACAACAAACCATGCAACGTAACAGCGAGACATTCCTGAAACTCGCCGAGGAACATCTCGGTAAACGCCAGCAATCGGCCGAGAGCAATTTGGCGGCGCGCGAGAAGGCAGTTGAAAATCTCATTGCACCGATTCGGGATGCGCTCAAACGCTCGGAAGAACAAATCCAGGCTATGGAGAAAGCCCGAAGTCAGGCCTACGGCAGTATCACCGAGCAACTGGCGAGTATGCAGCAGGCGGCGAGCGGCTTGACCCAGGAAACACGTAACTTGGTCACAGCTCTGAGAAGGCCCGAGGTTCGTGGCCAATGGGGTGAGATCACACTGAAGCGGTTGGTTGAGATGGCGGGGATGGTCGAGCATTGCGACTTTGTTGAGCAGACATCGCAGCGCGATGGCGATGGAAAACTGATTCGCCCCGATATGATCGTGCGCATGCCCGACGACCGCGAACTCGTTGTCGATGTGAAGACACCACTCGACGCATATCTCAGTGCAATTGAAGCCGAGCAACCCGAAGTACGCGAGCAATTGCTGGTACAGCACGCGCGTAAAGTTCGCGACCGAATTGATGAACTTGCGAAAAAATCGTACTGGTCTCAGTTTGAGAAAAGTCCGGAGTTCGTCATTTTGTTTATCCCCGGGGATCAATTCCTGTCCGCCGCTGTGCAAAAGCAACCCGATTTGATCGACAACGCACTGCGGCAGAACATTATCCTGGCGACGCCGACGAGTTTTGTTGCGTTATTGAAAGCGGTTGCTTATGGCTGGCGCCAACTCTCGCTAGCCGAGAACGCGGAGCAAATCCGTAAGCTTGCAATAGACTTGCATGATCGTCTGGGCGTGTTCACCGAACACCTCGCAAAAGTCGGTCGCCAATTGGAGGGCAGCACCAAGGCGTACAACCAAGCCATCGGCTCTCTCGAGCGCAACGTGCTTCCTGGCGCACGGAAATTCACGGAACTCGGAGTTCAACCGAAGAAAACGCTGGAAACGGTACAACCAATTGAGACCGCACCGCGAGAACTGCAGCCGTCGACCATTCCGAAGAAGACCGGCGACCTGGAGCACTAGCGTTGGCATCCGTACTGTCGCCGACCGCCGAGCAATGCTTGGCGCACGCCAGGCTTTATCTGTCACCCAAAGAGCAGTCTCGACTTGAAGCTGCAACGTCGGTCATGGAGTCAATCCTGGCTCTGGCGGACGGTTCGGTCAGCGACGAGGTGAAACCGGTAAAAATGGCATGGTGGGAAGACGAGTTGCGCAGGTTCGGGGCTGGCTCTGCGCGGCATCCGGACACACAACAGTTAGCAGCGAGTGGCGTGGGTGTCTCATCATATCCTTTGCTCCATCAATGGCTGGTTGCGAGTCGAACGAAACGCACTGAAGAAGAAGACAATCACATAAGCTATCGCATTGACGCATTCCGGCGGTTCGGCGTCTTGCTTCTGCTCACCGTAGACGAACCCCAGTCTGAGGATCTAAGCCGCGCAACAACTGCCCTCGCCTGCGCCCTTACCGCTGTGACGGCACTCGATCGTCAAACGCCGGAATCGGGCGACGAAACTGGAGTCAATGCCATCCGCACTGATTTGGAACGCGCCAAGACTCACGCCAATCCGGGTCTACGAGCGCTCGCAGCGACCACCGACTACGCGATCACGCGAAAAATTCAACGCCGCCGCATCCGACCCCTGCGCCTGATGTGGCATGCTTGGCGCGGCGCACGAACGACACCAGGAAAAATCGATCCATGACGAATTCACCCACCCCAGCGAATCTGCGCGAGTTTGTCCCGCAACCTCGATCACTCCGCGACAAAGTGGTCTTGGTCACAGGCGCCAGCGACGGTATTGGCCGTGCGGTCGCAGTCGCAACTGCCCAAGCGGGTGCGTTGGTATTGCTCCTGGGCCGTTCCGAGGAAAAACTGAACACCGTTCATGACGAAATCGTCTCGAACGGCGGACCGAGGCCAATCGTTGTACCTGTCGACTTCATGCAAGCGGACGGCGGCGTCTACATGCGACTCACCGAACAGATCAAAACGGATTTTACGAAGTTGGATGGCTTGGTGCATTGCGCCGGAATTCTCGGCGAAATGACCGAGATCGAGCATTACGATGCGCAAACCTGGCAAGAGGTCATGCACGTCAATGTGACCGCAGGTTTCGCGCTGACCAAGGTGCTGCTACCGCTGTTGCGGGAAGCGAGAGGGCGGATCATCTTCACGTCAAGCAGCGTCGGCCGCCGGGGACGCGCATTTTGGGGGGCTTACGCGGTATCGAAATTTGCAACCGAAGGCCTCGCGCAAACACTTGCCGAAGAACAAAAGCCGCATGGGGTCACAGTGAACGTGATTAACCCCGGCGCGACTCGAACAGCGATGCGCGCGCAGGCCTATCCGATGGAGGTCCGGGACAAACTGGACGGACCCGAGACCGTAGCGCCGGCTTATCTTTACTTTCTTTGCAGCGAAGACGAGTCACAAACAGGGCTCAGCGTCGACGTCAAAGATCCAAAGTAAGCGCTTACCTCAACGGCGTCGACGTCGTCCGGACTGGCGATTCCGATCAAATACCGGGTCAGGAGAGACGAGGTCGACTGAATGATAGAGCTTCTTGAGGACGGGATACGGGATGTCCATGAATTGGCCGCGCTTCAGGCTCGGCGGTAGATGCGCCACGCCATAGCCAGTTCGCACCAATCGACTCACCTGAAATCCAACGGCCTCCCAAAGGCGACGAACCTCACGATTGCGTCCCTCATGCAACGTCACGTTGAACCACGTATTCGCACCGGCTCCGCCGCTCGCGACCAGCGAGTCAAAACGCGCCGGCCCATCATCGAGCTGCACGCCCGTGAGCAGTTGGTTCAGGTCCGAATCGTCCGGGTTACCAAGCACACGCACCGCGTAACTGCGGGGAATTTCATAGCTCGGATGCATGAGCCGGTTAGCCAGTTCACCGTCCGTAGTTAACAGCAACAAACCGGTTGTCGAGATATCCAGGCGCCCTACCGCGACCCACCGTTGATGGCCTGGCTTCGGGAGACTATCGAAAATCCGTTTACGACCCTCAGGATCATTTCGCGTACAAACCTCTCCGGCGGGTTTGTGATAGAGCAAGTGCTTGTGCCGTGCTGATTGTGCACCTTTAACGCTGATCGGCTTTCCGCGAAAAACGAGCGTCTCATTACCGCGCAAAGTAGCACCCAGCTGCGCGACTTCACCATCGATCAACAACTCGCCAGCGGCAATGTAACGCTCTATCTCGCGACGCGAACCATGGCCAGCCGCAGCGAGAACCTTCTGCGCTCGCTCAGGTTTCGTCTTCGACTTCAGTGTCTTGTTCATCGACAGTCTCAGTCGAGTCGAGAGTCTCCGGGTCGGCGACTTGGGCGATTGCCGGGGGATTGCTGCTGCCATCTTCGACGGACGGCAAATCAAGCTGAATCTTAAGACTTTCTATATCGGTCAGCTCAGCCAACGACGGCAGCTCATCGAGAGTCTTGAGATTGAAATAATCCAGGAACGCCTTGGTGGTCCCAAACATTGCTGGCTTCCCTGGCACATCGCGATGCCCCACGACGCGAATCCACTCGCGCTCCATCATGCTTCGAATAATATTTGTGCTGACCGCGACGCCTCGAATGTCTTCTATCTCTCCGCGTGTGATGGGTTGGCGATAAGCAACTAGTGCGAGGGTTTCAAAAAACGCCCGTGAATACCGCGGGGGTCGCTCTTCGAACAATCCGGTGAGTTCACTCATCATTTGTGTACGAAGTTGAACCCGATATCCGGACGCGACTTCAATCAGCTCGAGCCCACGGTCTGCGTACAGGTCCGCCAATTTTTGCAGCGCTCGTCGGAGCACAGGCTTGCCGACCTTGGTCGCATTGGACCGCGCGAGCGCGATCTTCTGCAGTTGATCCAAGCTCAGCGGCGCGTCTGATGCGAGCAATGCCGCCTCGAGAAAAATGCTGAGGGTGGAGATCTCCTCGTCGTCTACGGCGTCGCTATTCGCCTCAACGACTTCAGATTCGGTTGCGGACACTCAGTCGTCCTCCAATTCAATGTTGGCGAGTTTTTCTTCCGTCTCAGTGGACTGCATAGCCCTCACATGAATCGGCGCAAAGTTTCCACTCTGCACCACTTCGAGAAGTTGCTCTTTTAATAACTCAAGAATGGCGATAAACGTGACCGTTGCTCCCATGCGTCCTTCCTCAGGATCAAACAACGAAGCAAAGTCGGCGAACTTGTCCCCGGCGGCTCGAGTCAGGATCTCGGACATACGTTGGCGAACCGACAGCGGCTCACGCTGAAGGTGCAGGTTGGAGAACATCTCGGCACGCGCCATGACCTCTTTGAACGCAACGAGCAATTCGCGCATCGTGACATCGGGCAAGCGCGTGACTACGCGACGCTTCGGCAGGCTGGCATGCACAACCGTCGTATCGCGCTCCTCTCGCTGCAGGCTGTCGATATCCTCCGCTGCCTTTTTGAAGCGCTCGTATTCCTGCAGCCGCCGCACCAGTTCGGCGCGCGGATCGTCCTCCTCCGCGTTTTCATCAACAGGTCGCGGCAACAGCATTCGAGACTTGATCTCCGCGAGCATCGCCGCCATCAAAAGGTATTCACCCGCTAACTCCAGTTGCAGCTCCTGCATGACCTCAATGTACTGAACGTATTGCTCGGTAATGTCAGCGATCGGAATATCGAGAATATCGAGGTTTTGCCGACGAATCAGATAAAGCAGTAAATCCAACGGGCCTTCGAAAGCTTCCAAAAACACTTTGAGCGCGTGCGGCGGGATGTACAGGTCCTGCGGAAGCTCGGTAACGGGTTCACCTTCAACCAGCGCAAAAGGCATCTCGGCCTGCCCTGCAGGTTGCTCGAGTAAACTCTCGCTGGTCGGTTCAGATGGGGTAGCTTCAGCCAAAATCGGCGTCCATGGGAAAACTAACGGCTATTGTAATCGGATTCAGGGTGAACGGGCACCGTCGTCACGAAATCGCCGATGTATCACCCTTGCCTTCCCGCAAAACCTTGACCGAGCCGCTTGTCAGGTCGATGACGCTGGAGGGCACAAGGCCTCCCGCACCACCGTCGATTACCGCCTCAACCTTACCGTTCAGGCGCGCCACCATCTCCTCCGGATCGGTCATCGGTGCCTCATCTCCCGGCAATAACAACGTCGAACTCATGATCGGTTCGCTCAGATGCTCCAGGAATGCCTGCGGAATCGGGTGGTCCGGGATGCGGATGCCGATGGTCCGGCGCTTGGGGTTCTGCAGCCGCTTGGGGACCTCGCCCGTCGCTTTAAGGATAAAAGTGTAAGGTCCGGGCGTGAAGGTTTTCAGCAGGCGATACGCCCAGTTGTCGACCCTTGCATAGGTCGAGATCTCCGACAGATCCCGACATACCAGCGTAAAATTGTGTTCTTTGTCTGTCTGACGGATCCTGTGGATTCGCTCCATAGCTCGCTTGTCCCCGATGTGGCAGCCAAGCGCATAACTGCAGTCCGTCGGGTAAGCGATCAATCCGCCCGCCCGCATCAGACTGACCACTCGCGCGACCTGGCGCATCTGCGGCGTTACGGGGTGAATTCGGATAAGCTCCGTCATCCAGCAATTGTACGCGAGTGCTGCGCCGGATGCCGACACTAGTCTGTGCGGTGCACTTTCAGATAACATGCGCCGCCTGCAGTCCTAATCGCTAAATATGCAGACAATAATTGACTTTATCCCATTGCTTTTGGCGCTTTTCGCGTACAAGCAATACGATATTTACGCAGCGACGATTGTGTTGATGGTGACGTTGCCGCTCGTGCCACTGTGGCAAAAGCTGGCAGGCAAACCCGTGTCCCAGATCCACTTGTGGTCGGCCGGCTTGGTCATCATTTTCGGCACGGCAACTTTGGTGTTTCGTGATCCGCGTTTCGTCATGATGAAGCCGACAATCCTGTACCTTGGGATGGCGCTCGCATTTGCCGGACTGAAAAAAATCTCCGGGCTGAACCTCGCTGAAAAAATGTTCAGCAGCGCGTTCGATTTGGCGCCCAGGGAATGGGATGTGCTCGCGAACGCATGGGCCGTCTTTTTCGGATGCATGGCGGTCCTGAATTTCTTCGTCGCCAGTCGCTTTACGGAGTCGCAGTGGTTTCAGTTCAAGGTGTGGGGCCTCACGGGCTTGACGCTCTTGTTTATTGTTGTGCAGAGCATCTGGATCGCGAGCAAAGCTCAGGATGAGGCCGGCAACGAATGAGCGACGAACGTATCAACCTGATCACCGAGTCGCTGGTACAAAATTTCGAACCCAGTCACTTGCAGATTATCGATCAATCCCATCTACATGCCGGGCACGCCGGTGCGAAAGACGGTCGCGGGCATTTCAAAGTCAATATTGTTTCAGGCGCTTTTGAAGGTATGCGACCGCTGCAAATTCATCAGGCCATCTATGCTGCCCTCGGCAGTTTGATGGAAACGGACATTCACGCGCTCTCAATCAACGCTCGCGCGGAACCGAACTGAAACCCCTCTCTCTAACTCTCTAAATCTCAAGGAGAACATTATGAATACAACTGCTGCGCGCAGTTTCGCAGCCACTATCGCACTCATGTTGAGTAGCGTTGTCGCTGCGCAAACTATCGCCACCATCGATGGCGTGGAAGTCACACAGGAAGATCTGGATGTCTTCGCTTTGGGGCGCACTGGCTCCCTGGCGAACGACGAGAACAAGGCGCAGCTGATTGATCAGTTGGGCGATTTGATTGTTCTGTCGAATGCAGCCCTGAAGGCCAAACTCGATCAACAGCCGGCGACGCAGGCGGCAGTCGAGTTGCAGCGCCGCTCGGCTCTTGCCCAGGCAACCATCACCAACTTTCTGGAAACGAACGAGATCAGCGACGAGGAACTGAAGGCGGAATATGATCGTCAGATCGGTGGCCAGCCGAAACCCGAGCAGTACAAAGCACGCCATATTCTTCTTGAGACTCAGGAAGAGGCACAAGCTGTGATTGAAGAACTCAAGGGTGGAGCAGATTTCGCCGAGCTCGCGAAGGAGCGTTCAACCGGTCCGTCGGGTCCGCAAGGTGGCGACCTCGGTTGGTTTGACGCAAGCGCGATGGTGCAACCTTTCAGTGTTGCCGTGATCGGTATGACGAACGGGCAATACAGCGAAGTACCGGTACAAACACAGTTCGGTTGGCATGTGATTCTACGAGAAGACAGTCGCGAAACCGAGTTACCAGGATTTGAAGAGGTGAAAGATCGACTGCGTGACGCAATGTCACAACAACAGTTCCAAGCCTACTTCCAAGAGTTGAAAGCTCTGGCAAAGGTTGAGATGGCCGAGTAACGAGATTTGGATGAATTGTGATCGAGATCACCGCATCTCGATCACAAATTCTCCATCATTACGACATTGGCGCTTTGATCGCTCTGGCGCCAATGCTCAAACCTCACATCTCCTAAACGATGAGGCTATTAGACCGACCACCCAGCGGGTGGCCGGTCTTTTTTTTTACCGACAGTACTAAAGAACGAACATCGGTATGAACGTATTGGTCGTCGCGGATTCAACTCCGAAGTAAGTTGTCGCAGTCTCAGATGAGTCAGCAAGGCCGTTAGTATCTGTTACTACAACGGGCGAGTGACCTTTCGAATAGGACAACTCGTATCTCCCTACTCGAGATACGGTCAACCGGTTACCTACCACCTCTCCTACCACTCCAACGTACTCGCCGACGCTGAGCTGTAGCGCTAGGACTCGACCTACGGCTATCTCCCTGCCCATGATCATCAACACGCCAAGCCTGTAGTCTATGCCTTCAATTACGCCGGCAAACAAGAGCTGACCCACAGAGTCGGCACCGATTTCCTCCCCAAAATCCTTGAAGAGCGCAATTTCCCAACTACGACCAGTCGCTTTTCGTTTGGTTGCTACAGTGTCAGTTTGGGCTGTACTTACTCCGGAAACGGAAGGCGTGCTACCCGAATCCCAACCCTCTACCGTAGGCGCACCGCCGGAGTCCCAGCCTTCGGCCACCGGCGTACCACCAGAATCCCAGCCCTCTGCCGCAGGAGCGCTACCGGAGTCCCAGCCTTCGGCCACCGGCTTACCACCAGAATCCCAGCCCTCTGCCGCAGGAGCGCTACCGGAGTCCCAGCCTTCGGCCACCGGCGCACCACCAGAATCCCAGCCCTCTGCCGCAGGAGCGCTACCGGAGTCCCAGCCCTCTGCCGCAGGAGCGCTTCCGGAGTCCCAGCCTTCGGCCACCGGCGTACCACCAGAATCCCAGCCCTCTGCTGCAGGAGCGCTACCGGAGTCCCAGCCCTCAACAACTGGCGCACCACCAGAGTCCCAGCCCTCAACAACAGGCGCACCACCAGAGTCCCAACCCTCAACAACAGGCGCACCACCAGAATCCCAGCCCTCAACAACAGGCGCACCACCAGAATCCCAGCCCTCAACAACTGGCGCACCACCAGAGTCCCAGCCTTCTAAGGAAGGAGAACCACCAGAGTCCCAGCCCCGAACTGTCGGCGCACCGCCGGAGTCCCAACCCTCTATGCTCGGGCTCCCGCCTGAATCCCACCCCTGTGGAAGTGGCGTCACTGCAGCACTGAGTTTATCGGTTGGACCATAGTCTTGTGGACCCCCCTGTGCTTGCTGAGAGGCAGAGCCCGCCCAAGCAGATGCCGACGCCGCGAAAACACCCGCGATTGATAAAATTTTCCAGAATTTTGCTCTTACGCTAGATTCTTGATACCCCTTCACTTTCTTCGCTCCTTCAGTTGAGTGAGGCTCCTTCTGGATGTTCTCTCACTAAAGTCAAACTCTGATAATCCGAATAAATATGTGCGCCTATGATTCAGGCCCAATCCCGTAACCCTTAAGAACTTCTTTGAGGTCCTTGCCAATTAGCTCTTCGTCGTTGATGTACTGGATAGCGATAAGCCCGGTCTCACGAAAATCTGGGCCATCGCGTTTCTTTAACGATTTGTTGGTGATGCGATTCATCTGCGTGTCTACCGACATGATGAATTCCTCGCCCTGCGTATTAAGAAACTCTCCAAAGTCTCTGCGCTCCGACTCACTCAGACGAACTTCTGAAAACACCCGGTGGTCAAAAATACCTTTGGTGCCGCGCTCTTTCTGTACGTTCATTGTCAACGTGTTCAAAAGGTTGTAACCAACCTCACCGAACCTAGAGATCATTGCCGGAGAAATACTCTCTGGAGCGAAATACCTCTTAAGAGGGCGAAGTAGACCTGCGTCTGTTTCTACAACCGCTCCAACTCGCGTTAGCTCCTCTAGCATCTGCGATGCGCTTTGATCTCCCGAATATGAGCGAACCAACTCGACGAAACTCGGTTGATCTGGTTCCCCTTCTTGCAAGTCGTAGGGAATATCAAGAGCCATGCCGTAAGGCGCTTGATAACGTGGATCGTTAAACCACCCATGCAGTACTCTCGCAGGACGAGAGACAGCCTTCGGGTGCCCCTCTTCTCTAACGGCTCGATTGATGACCGCCGTGACTTCTTTTCGCGTCAAACCAGTCACGACTGCCACACGCGAGCGATTGACGTAGCCATCCGAGTTCGTGTGCTCACGAATCGCCATCTCCACAAACGCCTGTTTTGCCGTCTCAGCGAACTCGTTGAAGCTAATCCCCTGATCGATTAGGAGTCGCGCCAAAGGCTTAAGAAGGAGTCTGATTGCACGCTTCAAGTTTTGCTGAACTGTGCCGCTCACTTCCGCTTCTCAGCCCTGTCACTATTTGTCATCGTCGATCCGAAATACGGCGCCTGAGCGCAACTTATAGTTGCTGCAAGTCAAGCATGTTCTATTGATCGGACTATGAGCAGGCGCACACCAGCACCATAGTTCCCCTTCCGCCTAGTGAGGGATGATCACACCGGCTAGCCATCCAATCGCACGAAGACGGCTAACTAGCTTGCGCAATATGATTGCCCTCAGCTCAGAACAATATGTTCAATCCAGGATGATTATGCAAAGTGCCGGAGCACTTAATCCAGTGTTAACCATTGAAAAATAAGGAAACTTATGTCAAGTCCACAAAGACCCGACTAGGTAAGCCCCACGAGCAAGATGCTGTGGAATCCATATATGGTTGTTTTAACAAGGATATTTTTGGCACTAATGAGACCAAGTACCAATACAGAAACCTCCGAAAAGAGAGGCCCTGAGTGCTGTACACAAATGAGCTAGCGAAAAAAAATAGGAATTTTTTCCCGCTTCTAAACGATTTCGCGCAAAACAAGGTTATGCAGCTGGAATTGAACGATTCTCATTCTCTCGCAAACGATTTAGCCGCCGGATTCTTCCCAATAGAAACAGCCGAAAAAAACAGAGGTATTTTGTGAGTCTTCGGCTTTGCCAAGGTCTTCGTATCTCATACCTTCAGAGTTTATCAACTCGGTAGTCTCGATCGCTTTCTCTTTTATCCTCGCTCGCAATTCTGGAACCGAGTGCAGATCGACCCCAGAAAACTCAACGACTCGACTAGTCCAACTCTTTTGTCTATCTTTTGACGGTCTTCCGACGAAGATGTTGTGGGCGAGGTTTGATGTGATCCCAAACAATGGCCTTTCGAGGGACCACTGAACTAGGTTTTCTTGCGACACACGAAAATCTTTCGTTTTTGGTATCAGCATGCCGTCCGCGCGTTTCTCTACGGCACCCGTTCGAATCAACTCGGTTCTTAGCGCTCCCGGCGGAATATCGCCTGCGTAACGTTTGACTAGGTCCGAAAACGACCCTGGACCGCCTGCGAAATCCAAACCCTTCGGCTCGCCCGACCCATCCAAGAACTCCTCGTCGCAGTACCAATAATTGAGCACAGTATTCGCCGGAATCTGTTTTACTTCAGAGAAATCGTATCCAGCACCAGAGTCTTTTATCTTCTTAACCTCTTTCCGGGTCAAGCCTGTCATGACCGCCACTCGAGAGATGTTGGTATCCCTGCCTCGGATCCCGTAGTTTTTTATTGCTACATCCACGTAAGCGCGTTTCGCGACCTCAGCGAATTCCCTGTGGCCGATCCCGGCCTCCAAAAGAATATGAACCAAAGGACGTAGGGCTTTGAACAGGAGGCCTAATAGTTTTTCTTGCAGTCGACTTCTCATGGCCGTCGATACTAGGTTTCGCGAAATTCCGTATCAACAAAATCAAAGAGTTGGGAATAAGTGCCCAATTTCTGGGAATTATGGCGCAAGGTTTTTCAAGCGGACATTTTGGTCGATACGACCATATTTCGCTGTGAAAACAGCGATATTCGTGACAATCGTACCCGCGCTATTTGGTCAAAAATGCATCAACGGCTTTCAGGAACCGAGATTCGTCCCAAACCTCAACTCCCAGCTTTTGCGCTTTTTCGAGTTTTGAACCTGCTTTTTCGCCGGCGATTAAGAGGGATGTTTTTCCCGAAATTGACCCGGAAACCTTTCCGCCGAGTCGTTTGACCAACGACCCAGCCTCCGACCGTTTCATCGAAGTGAGCGTTCCGGTCAGGACCACCGTCATGCCCGCGAAGGTGTCGCCGGCTGCGTCCGATTCATCTGGTTTGCTTTCAAAAAGCACTCCAGCCGCAACGAGGTCATCGACAACCGCGGCGAGATCTGGGTCCGAAAAATGCCCAAGGACACGCCGCGCGACAATTTCGCCTACATCCTCAACACCCAGCAGCAGGACTTCCGTTGCGGCACGAAGCGCCTCCAGGCTGCCAAAATGGTCCGCAAGATTCTGCGCCGTGGTTTCGCCAACGTCCCGAATTCCAATGGCGAACAGAAATCGACCTAGGGTTGTGTGACGAGATTTCTCGATACTCGAAACGACGTTTTTTGCCGACTTTTCTCCCATCCGATCGAGGCCAGCCAGCTGCTCCACCGTTAATCGAAAAAAATCGCCCGGCGTTTTCACAAGATCATCCGCGAGCTGTTCGATGAGCTTGCTGCCGAGACCCTCAATATCCAACGCACGTCGAGACACGAAATGCTTCAGCCCTTCAACCCGCTGGGCGCGGCAAAACACAGGACCGCCCGTGCATCGCGCTACCGCCTCTTCGCCGGGTTTCTTCACTGGCGAGCCGCAAACCGGACACACCTTCGGCAGCTCCGTGCGAACAGCATCGCCAGGGCGGCGCTCGGGCACGAAACTTGCGACCTCAGGGATCACGTCACCTGCCCGGCGTATGACGACGGTATCCCCGACACGAATATCTTTTCGCTGCAACTCCTCGATGTTGTGGAGCGTCGCATTGCTGACCGTGACACCACCCACAAACACTGGCGAAAGCCTAGCGACCGGCGTCAAAGCGCCAGTACGCCCAACTTGCCAGTCGATCGCTTCAACTTGAGTAAGTTCCTCCTGCGCCGGGTACTTTCTTGCGATCGCCCATCGAGGTGCGCGAGACACTTTGCCGAGTTCCGCTTGCATCTCGTAGTCATCGATCTTGTAGACCACGCCGTCGATTTCATAAGGCAACGCGTCACGGCGTTCGCCGAGTGTCTCGAAATACGCCTTGCACGCGTCAACTCCCTGAACCAGTTCGGCATCGGGGCAGGTTGGGAACCCCCACGCTCTAAGCTGTTGCATTGTTTCGGAGTGCCCGGGTGGCAGTTCACCGCCTTCAAAGTGTCCTACCGCATACGCATACATATCCAATGGTCGCTTCGCGGTAAGCTTTGGATCTAGCTGGCGAAGACTACCTGCGGCTGCGTTACGTGGGTTCACGAAGGTCTTTTCGCCCAGTTTTGCAGCGTTGCGATTGAATCGCTCAAACCCGGCTTTCGGCATGAAAACCTCACCACGAACCTCCAGCAATCGCGGCACGCCGTTCCCGCGAAGCCGCAACGGAACACTCGAAATGGTCCTGACGTTGTGCGTAATGTCTTCGCCGGTAGTGCCATCGCCACGAGTAGCCCCTTGCACCAAGACACCTGACTCGTAGACGAGCGATACAGCAGCGCCATCCAATTTGGGTTCAGCGCTGATCCTCAAATCGTCGTAACCGGCCACAAGTTTCAGCCGGTCCGCGACCCTCTGAAAGAACTTGAGCATCTCCTCGTCCGAGAACGCATTGTCTAAAGACAACATGGGCAGAACATGAGTTACCTGCCCGAACTCCGATACCGGATTCGCACCGACGCGCTGACTGGGCGACTCCGGCGTAATCAGCTGTGGGTGCGCTTCCTCTATCGCCTGCAAACGCCGCATCAGGCGGTCGTATTCGGCATCCGGAATCGACGGTTCATCGAGTATGTAGTAGCGATGATTGTGCTGATCGATCTGCTCTCGAAGCTCCGCGAGCTCCGATGCGGCGGCACGGGCGTTTTGAGGCAGACGATCGGTCACGTCAGGTTCAAGTGATCCAACTCGTATTGAATCAACTCCTCGCGCATAAATCGCTCGCGCTGAATACTGAACGTACTGCCATCACGATCCACCAAGTCGCCACCTAGAGTGATCGCAATGGAGCGTGCGGTTTCTACCATCTTGTCGTAGCCGTCTACGCCGCGCCCTGGACCAGGTCTGACGAGGAAGAAACTCAATCCAGGCAATCGCTGATCTTTCAAGTTCTTCAGATCGAAGCTGCCCGGCTCGACCAGGTTGGCTGCAGCAAAGACAGTTTCGGCATCCGGGTCATCACCGAAGAGCTTATGAAAGATCCCAAACTTGCCGTGTACGAGCCCTGAGTCACGTAACGCCAGAATCATCCTCTCGGCAGAAAAGTCATCGCCTTTCTTAGCGACGATTCTCAACGTGATCACCTTCTGCGGAACTTCCGGGCCGGACTCGGGCGCCTCGACCGCGGGCTCCTCTTGACTCGGGACATCCACGTCGTCTGGTATCGGATCGTCGATACTGACCGAGGGTAGGTCGTTCAAATCCAGTGAAGGCTGCGAGCGTGATTCCGGCGCATCTTCAAGGCGCGGCTCAACTCTCGTCTCGGGACTGCTGTTCTTCACAACAGCTGCATCACGTTTTCGTGTCGTCAGGTATACCGCGCCAACGACGAGGACCCCAATGATCAGCAATGCAACTCGAAGCGAATCCATATTAGTCCACTAGGCAGTTGCCATTTTGACGGCTTCGTCGAGGTCGACTGCGACGAGGCGAGACACGCCTGGCTCGTTCATCGTTACACCCATCAGCTGCTGAGCCATTTCCATGGTTGCTTTGTTGTGACTGATGAAAACGAACTGCACCGTTTCCGACATCGCCTTAACGATCTGACAAAAACGGCCAACGTTCGCATCATCGAGTGGCGCATCAACCTCATCGAGCATGCAAAAGGGTGCTGGATTGAGCTCGAAAATGGCGAAGACCAAAGCCACCGCTGTCAGCGCTTTCTCGCCACCTGACAATAAATGGATGGTGCTGTTGCGCTTACCGGGTGGGCGCGCCATCACCGTCACACCGGCTGCGAGCAAATCATCGCCTGTCAGTTCGAGATACGCCTGCCCACCGCCGAACAACTGCGGGAACAGTCTTTGAAAGCCGCTGTTCACCCGATCGTATGTTTCCTTGAACCGATTTCGAGTTTCACGATCGATTTTTCGAATCGCATTCTCAAGCGTGGTCAAAGCTGAGTTGAGATCCTGGAGTTGTGAATCGAGATATTCTTTTCGTTCCTGCTGTTCTTTCTGTTCGTCGATGGCCGCCAGATTGATCGGGCCAAGTCGATCAATTTTTCGAGCGATGGTTGTCAAACGCTCCGACCATTCGCTGGTGTCCGCACTCTCATCCAGTGACTGAGTGACTTCCTCAAGTTCGAACTGGAGCTCAGCAAATTGTTCGTGCACCCCTTCCAGGCGAACTTTGTTCTCTTGCTGTCCAACACGCATCTCGCTCAGCGCATCGCGCGCCGCTGACACACGCTCTTCGAAGTCGCTGCGCTGTTGCTCAAGTTCGCGCAACTGAGATTCGGTGTTCTCGACATGCTCTCGCGCCTTGCCCAAAGCCTGATCTGCCTGGACTCGCTGCTCCAGTAATGTCGCGAGATTCGCCTCCATGTCGGCAACCGGCGCTACCGCGTTGTCCATTTCCTGCTGCAGTTGCTGTTGGCGCTGCTGGAACTGGCCCAACTGAGACTGCATGCGCTGAAGGCTCTGTTCTGCCGACTCGCGTGAGCTGCGCCTGGACTCAAACCGCAATGCCAGACTCTGCGCTGACTCGCGGTCTTCGGCCGAACGCGACCGCGCCACATCGAGATCCTGACGAAGTTGCTCGCGCTGCGCCTGCATCTTGTCACGCTCTTCTCCGACACCTTCGAGTAACGCACTATTTTCAGCCAACGCGCGACGGCTATTCGTGATCGCCTCCTCCACGCGCTGGGTCTCGGTGCCGATCTCGCCTAGTTCAACATCGATCTTTTGCAACTGAACGGCCGCTTCTGCGACCCGGTCTTCGGCCGCTGCCGCCTCTACTGCAGACTGGGCAGCTGCACGCGCAAACTGCGATGCCGCCTGCCGAGATTCATCACGCTTCGCCTCAAGTGCGACAAATGTTTCTCGGTGCGCACTTAAACGCCCTTCGAGAGACTCAAGCTCCTTCCTGAGCGCGGATAGCGAGTGGCGCAAGTCGCGCAGTTCTTGCTCGCGGCCCAGGGTCCCGCTGGCAGCATCTTCGCCATGCGCAACGCGCGCCCAACCCGTACCCATCCATAACCCGGATTGGCTGATTACGGACTCACCATCACCGAGGCGGTCTCGCATCCGTAGCGCGTCTTCGTCGTTCTCGACACATCGGACACGACTCAGTAAATCGACAATCGCCGGCGGCGCTTGCTCGACATGCTGAGCGAGGCTGCCCTCCCCTGAAGAACGACTGACGCCGCTAGCACTCACTAATGCGAGATTGCCTTCCAACTGCGAGAGCTCGGCCGAAAGGCCGCCTGCATCATCGACGCACACGCTCTGTAGCCAGTCTCCCAACACTGCTTCAACAGCCCGCGTCCAACCACCTTTGACACGAAGTCTCTGCGCAACACGCTGCGCGCCCGCCAGCGAGCGCTGATCCAACCAATCGGAAACGCCACCTTCGGACTGCTCAAGTGCGGCCTGCTGCAACGCTTCCAGCGAAGCGGCTCGACCTTGCTGTTCTGAAATGCTGGTTCGAAGGTGATCCATCTCGTAGCGCATACCATCGATCTCGGATGCGGCACGTCGCACAGCCTGCTCGGAGTCCGCGAGGGCTGCCTCGCCTTGTTCTGCCTCAGCCTGTCGCTCACGTGCGCTGGCCGCCAAACGGACCGCCTCGTCTTTTAGTGCGGCAACGGGCAGCGCTTCGCGTTGTTCGCTGACCAAGGCTCGGCGTTTGGTCAGCCTCTCGATTTGAGCGTCGTATTGTTCGACTCGTGCCTGCTCGACCTGGACAGCACGCTCGGCGGCACCCGCCCGCGCGTTAAAAGCGTCCCATCCTTCCTGCCAGTCTTGCATCTGAGCTTCCGCACGGCGCAGCGACTCCATCGAGGCCTCGGCCTGTGCTTTCGAGCTTTCAAGATCAGGCGTCAACTGATCCAACGTCAGGTTGAGCTGCTGCAAGGCCGTAGAGTCTTGCTCGATGTGCGCGAGGACCTCGGCTACGCCGCTTTCGGCTTGCTTCAAATCCGCCGCACGCCGCTCGCGCATTTGCCGATTGTGTTCGATCGATTGTTCCAATCGACCAATCTCTCCGCCGATCTTGTAGAACTTTGCCTGCGCGTCATTGAAGACTTCGCTGGTCTCCGTCAGTCGCTCGCGCGTTTCAGCTATCGAAGCTTCCGCCTTGCGTTGATCCGCAATCGCGGCTTCGACCTGATTCTCTCGTTCGGCCAAATCGCGCTCTTGTTGCTCAGCAGCACCCTGCAACTCGCCGATCCGGAGCGCCAGCAACTCGGCCTGAGTCCGGCGCTCGTCATTTTTCAGCGACTTGTATCGCTCTGCCGCTTTCGCTTGACGACCGAGTCTTCGCAATTGCGCCTCGACCTCCTCGAGCAGATCCGTCAGCCGCTCGAGGTTCTCCCGCGTATGCTTGATTCGGTTTTCGGTTTCGCGGCGGCGCTCTTTGTATTTGGATATACCGGCCGCCTCCTCAATAAACACTCGCATCTCTTCGGGCTTCGCTTCGATCAAACGCGAGATCATTCCCTGCTCGATAATCGAGTACGACCTCGGCCCGAGACCGGTGCCGAGGAAAATTTGCGTGATGTCTTTGCGGCGACACTTGGTGCCGTTGAGGTAGTACGTCGAGATCGCATCTCGAGACACAGTGCGCCGAACTGATATTTCGTTGTAGCCCGCGTACTGACCGGCAACGGTCGCGTCACTGTTATCGAACAACAACTCGATCGACGCCGTTCCAACGGGTTTTCTGGCACTGGAACCATTGAAGATCACATCCGTGATCGAATCACCCCGCAAGCGGCTGGCCGAGCTTTCGCCCATGACCCACCTCACCGCGTCAATAACATTGGACTTTCCGCAGCCGTTGGGGCCTACGACACCAACGAGATTGCTGGGGAATTCGATGGTGGTGGGTTCAACAAAGGATTTGAAACCAGCGAGCTTGATTTTAGTGAGGCGCATGCGTGTCCGTCAGACCATTTCGTTCGTGCGCGCACTGGCGGCGTGCGGCAGCCCGGTAGTGTAAGCTAATTCGTTTTGCAAAACGACGCCCGTCGCAAACCACCGACAGGCGAGATTGGAGCACTATCGAATGACCGACGAGATCATCAAAACCCCGCGGCCCGGGCCTTCACGCGATCTTGAAACCTTCAAGAACCCGAACCCTGAACGCGATATTGTGATCCGCATCCACACACCGGAGTTCACGTGCCTTTGCCCGAAAACGGACCAGCCGGATTTCGCGACAATCTACATTGAGTACATCCCGAACGAGCGCTGCGTCGAGCTGAAATCACTAAAACTCTACTTCTGGTCTTTTCGTGAAGAAGGCGCTTTCCATGAGGCAGTGACCGCGCAAATGTTGGACGACCTCGTTGCAGCTCTCGACCCACGCTTCATGCGCGTCACGACCGACTTCAATGTCCGTGGTGGCGTCTACACCAACGTGGTGGTGGAGCATCGGCACCCGGAATGGCAAGGCAGCACGCCGGTTCATCTGGCAGCGGCAGCAAACAGCACGCAAACCCTTTAAATACACTGGATTTGGTGCCCTTCCCTTGGCCAACATAACCTGTATAATCGCGGCGCTTCAGACGGATACCAATCGCGGAGGTTCCTGATGCCGACCAAGAAAAAGTCAGCAAAAACAAAGGCTAAGAAAAAGACCACGTCAAAGAAGGTCGCGGCCAAGAAGACCGCCGCGAAAAAGAAAGTGACTAAGAAGAAGGTGGCAACCAAGAAAACCACCAAAAAAGTCGCCAAGAAAAAAGTCGCCAAGAAAAAAGTCGCGAAGAAAGCGCCAGCGAAGAAATCCACCGCCAAGAAAAAGGCTGCAAAGAAAAAACCTGCAGTTGCTAAGAAGAAAGTAACGAAAAAGGCGGCGAGTAAGAAATCAGTGACCAAAAAGGCGACCGCGGAGAAAGCTCCGGCCAAAAAAGCGCCGAGCAAGAAAACTGCGACGAAAAAAGCACCTGTGAAGAAGGCCAGCCCGCGAAAAGCAGCTGCACCGCGCCGCTCCCGAGCGGACATCGTTTCTGGACCAATTCATGGAATCTCGCCGTACCAGCCGAAACGCGGCGAGGAGTACATGAGCGATGAGCAACTAGAGCATTTTCGAAATATCTTGAGTGCCTGGAAGCGCGAGCTCATGGAAGAAGTAGATCGAACCGTGCACCACATGCAGGACGAGGCGGCCAACTTCCCGGATCCGAACGACCGCGCCACGCAGGAATCCGAATTCGGCCTTGAGCTCCGTACTCGCGATCGCGAGCGGAAGCTGCTGCGCAAGATCAGCTCGGCACTGTCGCGAATCGATGATGGATCCTACGGTTATTGCGAAGAGACCGGCGAAGAAATCGGTCTGAAGCGGCTGGAAGCACGTCCTGTGGCGACGCTTTGCCTGGAAGCGCAAGAGCGACGCGAACTGGCAGAACGGCAATTCCGTGACCGGGACGACCGTTACCGGTAACGGTTACGTTGGTCGGTTTGCGCCATCGCCAACCGGCCCACTCCATCTTGGCTCGCTATTCGCTGCTCTTGTCGGACTGCTTGATGCCCGGCACAACGGCGGCCGATGGTTGATTCGAGTCGAAGACATCGATCCGCCGAGAGAAGTCGCTGGCGCCACAGATGCCATCCTGAGATCGCTCGAAGCGCACGCTCTGACATGGGACGGCGAAGTCCGCTACCAACGGCATTCCACTGAGCGATTCACCGCAGCCATCGAACGCCTCAGCTCGAACGGACACACTTTCTACTGCGACTGTGCACGCAAGAGCTTACTGGCATCCGGTCACCTGAACGCTTATCCCGGCACATGCCGACTCAAGAATTTGAGTCAAGGTGCACTCCGAGTGCGCGTCGGCGATGCGGTCATCGAATTCGAAGACCGTTGGCAGGGAATCCAAAGCGCGCAGTTATCCGCAACACCCGGCGATTTTGTGATTCAAAGACGAGATCAGTTGTTTGCGTATCAACTGGCCGTGGTTGTCGATGATTACGACTCCGGCATTACTGACGTCGTACGAGGGATCGATCTTTTGTCGTCTACTCCGCGTCAGATTCATCTGCAAAACCTTTTGGAGTACCCGCAGCCTCGATACGCGCACTTCCCGGTTCTTACCGATAAAGAAGGCCGTAAGCTGAGCAAACAGACGGGGTCCACTCCGGTCAATGACACCGCAGCATCGGCCAATCTGCAGCGCTGCCTCGAGATCATTGGGCTAGCTCTGCCGCAAGATCTGGTGGGGGCCCCGAGCGCAACAATCGTTCAATGGGCGGTCGAAGCCTTCGAGCCACACACTCTCAGATCGGCAAGCCCAGAGCAGCCGGTGACCACTTGAGGATTCCATACGGCAGCGATTCCGCTACACTTGGACAGAAGTTAGGACCCGGAAGCCATTGTGCGCACCATTAAAAAGTACCCAAACCGGCGTTTGTACGACACAAAGCTCAGCAAATACATCACATTAGCGCACATAAAAGACCTGGTACTCGAGAAAGAGCCATTTGTCGTCATCGACAAGAAGTCGGGAGAAGACATCACCCGAACCATCCTGATGCAGGTTATCGCCGAGCAGGAACAGCAGGGCGAGCCGGTTATGACGGAGGATTTTCTGTCGCAGGTGATTCGCACCTACAACAATGCAATGCCCAGCGTCGTTAGCAACTATCTCGAGCAATCGCTTCGTCTGTTTATGAGTCAGCAGGCGCACGCGCGAAATACGATTCGCAAAGTCGTGGGAATCGATCCGGTCGAGACAGTCACCAACCTCGCGCAAAGAAACTACGCGCGTTGGCGGGCGGTTCAGGAAGAGGTATTTAAACTCATTAGTGGCAAACCAGACGAATCGAACACGGATTCGGAGCAACCACCGAAGGACCGTTCCTGAACGCAAAAACGCAGCCCTTTCGTGCTGCCAAATGGCTTTCTAACCGGCACATACAAACGCTTCTACCCTCGCTAAAGCTGGTCAGAGCACCGGTAATAGCCTGGCGCCGCGAAGTATTCGAGCTACCCGATACCGATACCGTCGCTCTCGACTGGAACGATTTACCCGACGGCGTCACACCGACCGCTTTGTTGGTCGTTTTGCATGGACTGGAGGGTTCAAGCGAATCGAGCTACGCGCGGGGACTCGCTGAGGCAGCGGCTCGACGCGGCTGGTTGAGCGTCGTGCTGCATGCGCGAGACTGTGGTGGGCACCCGAACCGCCTCTCGCGCCGCTACCACGCAGGGGAGACGGCGGATCCTGGCAGCGTATTCGCAGCACTGGTCCGACGGTACCCAGGCTTGCCGCTGTTAGCGTGCGGCTATTCTCTCGGAGGGAACACGTTACTGAAATATCTTGGAGAGTCCGGCAAGAAGCATCCCGTTAAAGCGGCTGTCGCCGTCTCCGTACCGTTCGACCTGCAAGGCGCATCGGATTCTATTTCTCGCGGTTTTTCAAAACTCTACCAGTGGCATTTGATGCGAAATATGAAGAAATCGCTGGTGCGAAAATTCTCTGAAGATACCGAGCTTTTCGACTGGCAACGCGCGATTCAGGCGAAACGCTTCGAGGAATTCGATGATGCCGTGACCGCGCCACTGCACGGGTTCGATGGTAAGGATCACTACTACGGAAGCAGCAGCAGTAAGCAGTTTCTTAAATCGATCGAGACGCCAACGACGATCATTCACGCGGTCGATGACCCGTTTATCGACCCAAAACTGCTCCCTTCTGAAACCGAAGCCAGCGACTGTGTAACGTTGGAGTTTCCCGCGAACGGAGGCCATGTCGGCTTCGTGGAAGGACCGCTACCCGGACGGTTGCGTTTCTGGCTGCCCGAACGAATTTGCGAGCACTTCGAGCGAATGACTCAGTCGACCGAAGCAGCCGACTGAGTCATACAAGCTTACTCTTCTTCGCCGTCCCCTGCCGACTCGTCTTCAGCAATAGCTTTCATGCTGAGTCGGATACGGCCCTGGCGATCGACCTCCAGAACTTTCACGCGGACGATGTCGCCTTCACTGAGTTTGTCACTCACTTTCTCGACTCGCTCGTTCGAGATCTGCGAGATATGCACCAACCCGTCTTTGCCGGGGAGAATGGTGACGAAGGCACCAAAGTCCATCAGGCGCGCCACACGACCATCGTAGATCGTGCCTACTTCGACTTCCGCCGTAATCAGCTCGATTCGACGGCGTGCTTCCTTGCCTGACGCGCCGTCAACTGACGCAATACGCACGGTACCGTCATTATCGATATCGACTGTTGCACCCGTCTCTTCGGTAATCGCTCGGATCACCGCGCCACCTTTACCGATGACGTCGCGAATTTTCTCAGGGTCGATCTTCAGCGACATAATCGTCGGCGCCCAATCTGACATTTCCTCGCGTGGCTTCTGAATCGCGTTAGCCATTTCGCCGAGAATGTGCAAACGCGCGTCTCTCGCCTGATCCAACGCCGTCGACATGATTTCTTTCGTGATGCCCTGGATCTTAATGTCCATCTGCAACGCGGTCACGCCATCATCGGTACCAGCCACTTTGAAGTCCATATCCCCAAGGTGATCTTCATCACCGAGGATATCCGTCAACACCGCGAAGCGATCGCCGTCTTTCACCAAGCCCATTGCAACGCCGGCAACCGGCGCTTTGGTCGGTACACCCGCGTCCATCAAAGCCAGGCTACTGCCGCAAACTGACGCCATGGAGCTCGATCCATTCGACTCGGTAATTTCGGAGACTACCCGGATCACATAAGGAAATTCCTCGATAGTCGGCAACACCGCCTGAATACCGCGACGCGCCAGTTTTCCGTGGCCAATTTCACGACGTTTGGGTGAACCCATGAATCCTGTCTCGCCGACGCAGTACGGCGGGAAGTTGTAGTGGAGCATGAAATTCTCTTTCCGCTCGCCTTCGAGTGCATCGATGATTTGTGCATCCCGACCCGTTCCAAGCGTCGCCACCACAATGGCTTGCGTTTCACCCCGTGTGAACAACGCAGAACCGTGCGTTCTCGGTAGGACACCAACTCGGCTCGCGATCGGCCGAACCGTCTTCAGGTCGCGCCCGTCAATTCGAGGGTGACCATCGAGAACCCGACCCCGTACGAGATTCTTCTCGAGTTTCGACAGTGCGCCGCTGACTTCCTCAGCCGAGTACTTGGGTTCTTCGCCGCCGGCGAGCGCCTCAAGCGTGGCACTCTTGGTTTCACGAACTGCGTCTTGGCGCGACTGCTTTTCGGTGATTTGATATGCCGCCGTCAGCCCGTCGGTTGCCGCTGCAGCAACCGCCTCTGCCAACGCCGTATCTTGCTCAGCCGCCGTCCAGTCCCAGGCTTCTTTTCCGGCCTCGGCGACCATCTCGCGGATTACGGCAATCGCCGCCTGCATCTGCTCATGACCGAACACCACGGCGCCCAACATCACGTCTTCCGGCAAACGGTCCGCTTCGGATTCGACCATCAACACTGCGTCTTCGGTCCCAGCAACCACGAGATCGAGCTGAGAGCCTTGAAGCTGGCTGGCCGTCGGGTTCAGCAGGTAGTTGCCATCGGCATAACCAACACGGGCCGCGCCGATCGGGCCTTGGAATGGCATACCTGACAAGGCCAACGATGCGGAAGCCCCAATCAGTGACGGTATATCCGGATCGATTTCGGGATCCAGAGACATCACGGTCGCAACGACCTGAACTTCGTTGGTGAACCCTTTTGGAAACAGAGGACGAATCGGACGGTCGATCAATCGGCTCGTCAGTGTTTCTTTCTCGCTGGGCCGACCTTCACGTTTGAAAAATCCGCCGGGGATTTTGCCCGCCGCATAGGTCTTTTCCTGATAGTTGACGGTCAGCGGAAAAAAGTCGCGACCGGGATCAGCTTGCTTTCTGCCCACCGCGGTGACCAGCACCGATGTATCGCCCATACTGACCATGACGGCCGCATCAGCTTGACGTGCAATCTCGCCCGCCTCGAGTTTTACCTCGTGTTCCCCATATTGAAATGTCTTGGTTATCGCGTTCACGCTGAATCCTTAATTACTTTCTTTCTTCCTGCCTACAAAAACAAAAGCGCCCCGTTGTCCGTTTCCAGTCAGCAGGGGCGCTTCATTGATATCACGTCGTTGTTTTATGACTCAGCGACGCAGACCGAGTCGTTTGATCAGATCGAAATAGCGATCCTGATCTTTCTTCTTCAGGTAGTCGAGCAGCTTGCGCCGCTTGTTGACCATTTTCAGCAGACCGAGACGCGAGTGATGGTCTTTCTTGTGGCTGTTGAAGTGGCCGGTCAAATCCGAGATGCGCGCCGAAAGCAGGGCAACCTGCACCTCCGGTGATCCGGTATCTTTTTCGTCGCGGCGATACTCCTCGACGATGCCGTTCTTGCGTTCTGTTGTCAGTGGCATGTGCCAAACTCCTGTCAATTCACCACCCTTATCAGAAATCCCGCCTTTTTCATGCCTGGCGGAACACCGATATTCAGGGGTATTTGTCAAACCGCCTCGCTAGGCACCGCGAGGCTTTTCTAGAGCGCGTGCATTGTAACTCGGCTGTAACTTTTGAAACAACGTCCTGACCACCTATTTTTAAGGTTTTCCTAACGAATCGAGCGCGGCACGAGCGGCGGAAAGAACCTTGCGGGAGGCGATCTGACCCGCTCCGTCCACATCGACGACACCCAACAGGTGGGCCTGCGCGGATTTGACCGCATAGCGTCCTGCCGTCGGCAGTTCCGAGAGCGCTTGCCCCTCACAAAAACGACGCGAATCAGCCAATCCAAGCGTGATCTCGGCAAGTCCTTCAATACAACTCATAACGGGCAGCAAGCGCGCTGCAACAGCCGCCTCATCATCTGCGATGGACTCGAGATCGTCCAAGTCATGCATGGGCTGGGTGAACGGGGAGACTCCGGTCCGATGCAGCAGCTCGGTCCATGCGGTCGTTTCCGCTGCAGCGGCAAGGTCCTCGACCAGCGTCCGCACGTACGTGCCCTTCGAGCAGGTCACCGAAAAGCACAGGCGATTCGGTTGCAGGTCTGTGACCTGAATCGCGTGGATGTTCACCGTTCGCGCTGGTCGAGCTACCGACTGGCCTTTGCGCGCGAGTTCATACAAACGCTTTCCGTCGTGCTTCAGCGCTGAGTACATCGGCGGGACCTGCTGGATCTCACCGATGAACGTGTCGGCCACAGCCTGCCACGCGGCGATGTTCCAGTCCGGCACCGGTGTGCTCTCGGTGATCTCACCCTCTGCATCTCCGGTGCTGGATTGTTGACCAAGTCGGGCGACGACTTCATAAGATTTATCCGCATCAAGCAGGTATTGAGACAAACGCGTGGCGTCACCGAGGCAAATTGGCAACATACCTGTCGCCAGCGGATCGAGACTGCCGGTGTGGCCGGCCTTGTTTGCTCGCAACAGACGCTTCACTCGCTGTAAAGCTCGATTGCTCGACAGCTCTCTGGGCTTGTTGAGCAACAATACGCCGTGGAGATCTCTTCCGTTGCGACGCATCGAGGTTAGTCGTCTGCGCCGTCCTGAGAGGGATCGAGCAGCGCGGAAAGTGCTTCCGCACGCGCCGCACTGTCGTCATGTTGGAACCTCAGTTCCGGTACGCGACGAACACTCAGCTCATCACCGAGTCTGCTGCGAAGAAAACCGCCTGCCCGCTTTAGACCTGCGAGAACCGGCTGCGGATCGTCATCCGGGTTCAATGTCGAAAAGAAGACGCGTGCTACGGACAAATCGCGGGTCAAGTCGACCGCCGTTACACTGACACCCGACAAACCCGGATCCTTACTCTCGAACCTCAGCAGCTCGTTCAAAACGCGTTGGATTTGTCCGCCGAGGCGATCCTGCCGCGAGAAATCCCGGCGCATCAATCGATCTTGCGAGCCACTTCGACCCGCTCAAAGCACTCGATCTGATCGCCTGCCTTGACGTCGTTGTAGTTCTTGACCCCGATGCCACATTCGGTTCCTGCGCGCACTTCGTTTACGTCGTCCTTGAAACGACGCAGCGACTCAAGCTCACCCTCATAGATGACGACGTTGTCGCGTAGAACACGAATGGGCAGAGATCGCTTAACGTAGCCGTCGATAACCATGCATCCCGCAACGTTGCCAAGCTTCGGAGAGCGGAACACTTCGCGCACTTCGGCAAGTCCGACAATCTGTTCGCGTACTTCCGGCGAGAGCAGACCGCTCACGGCAGCTTTCACATCATCAATCGCTTCGTAGATGATGCTGTAGTAACGCAAATCGACCTCGGATTCCTTGATCTGGTTGCGTGCTGCGGCATCCGCACGGACATTGAAGCCAATGACGATCGCATTGGATGCAGATGCCAACGTGATATCCGACTCGGTGATTCCGCCGACACCGGCGGCAATGACCTTGACCGTAACTTCGTCATTCGAAATGGCTTCGAGAGAATCTTTCAGCGCCTCAGCACTGCCGTTGACGTCCGCCTTGATCAACAGAGACACGCTCACACGCTCGCCTTCAGCCATCTGGTTAAAGACGTTTTCGAGCTTCGCCGCTTGCTGCTGAGCCAATTTCGTATCGCGCGCCTTCGCCTGTCGATACTCGGCCACTTCACGCGCCTTGCGATCGTCTTCGAGTGCGAGCACCTCATCACCCGGAGCGGGCACACCCGAAAGTCCGAGAACAACCGCGGGCGTTGACGGTCCTGCGACCTCAATCGGCTCCTGCTGTTCATTGAACATTGCTCGAATACGGCCGTATTCCTCTCCCGCAAGGATGTAATCGCCTTGTCGCAAAGTGCCGCCCTGGACGAGAACCGTCGCGACCGCACCGCGGCCTTTTTCCAAGGCGCCCTCGACGACCAGGCCTTTCGCATGCCCGTCCTGCACGGCTTTCAGATCCATGACCTCTGCTTGCAGCAGTACCGCCTCGAGTAACGCATCGACCCCTTCACCGGTATGGGCAGAGACATTGACGAACTGGGAGTCACCGCCCCACTCCTCCGGAATGACCTCATGTTGAGACAATTCAGTCCGCACTCGCTCTGGGTCTGCGTTTTCCCGATCAATCTTGTTCACGGCGATGACAATCGGAACTTCGGCAGCTTTAGAATGTTGGATCGCCTCGATCGTCTGCGGCATGACGCCGTCATCCGCCGCTACGACGAGGATGACAATGTCAGTGGCTTGCGCGCCTCGCGCCCGCATGGCCGTGAACGCCGCGTGGCCTGGCGTATCCAGGAAACAGATCTCGCCGTTATCGGTCGAGACCTTGTATGCGCCGATATGCTGAGTAATTCCGCCTGCCTCGCCGGCCGCAACCTTCGACCGTCGGATGTAGTCGAGCAGAGAGGTTTTCCCATGATCGACGTGACCCATGATGGTCACCACAGGCGGCCGGTTGGTGGCTTCGCCCTCGTCGTTGGAAACGGACTCGAGCAGTTCCTCGTCGAGGCTGCTGTCACTGATCGGAATCGCATTGTGTCCAAGCTCTTCGACCACCAAAGTCGCGGTGTCTTGATCGATGACCTGATTGATCGTGACCATCGCGCCCATGCCCATCAACGCTTTGATCACCTCGGTCGCCTTGACGGCCATCCGTTGGGACAAATCCGCCACGGAAATGGTCTCAGGAATCTCGACGTCACGAACCACGGGTGCCGTTGGCTTCTCGAAACCGTGCTGCGTATCGACGTTGACCGAAGACGGACGACGTCGCTGCGCCGGCCGTTTGCGTTTGCGCCGACCACTCTTGTCGCCAGCAACATGCAATTCCTTGCGGCCATACTTGGTCTTGTCTTTGTTTGTGGTGCGCGAATCTTTCTTCGCATCGCGCTCAGCGCGCTCGCGAGCTTCGATCGCCTTGCGACGTTCCACCTCAGCCTGCTCAGCTTCCTTGCGTTTGCGCTCTTCCTCGTCCGCACGACGCTTGGCAGCTTCCTCAGCCTCGCGCTGCTCTCGCTCGCGCTCTTCTTTGGCGCGGCGCTCGGCTTCCTCCTGCTCCGCTTTGCGCGCCGCTTCCTCGGCGCTCCGCTCTGCCTTGGCTTTGTCCAGCTCGTCCTGCTGCGCCTTCGCCTGTTCCTCGAGGACGTCGCGTTTCACATAGGTGCGCTTTTTACGGACTTCCACTGCGACCGTTCGCGAGCTGCCCTTGTTGCCGGCCATGCGAAGTTCGGATTGCGATTTCCGTTTCAAAGTGATCTTTCGCGGCGCCGCAGCGAGCTTACTCTCGCTCTTGCCGCGTTGGCGGCGCAGGTGCCCCAACAACTCCATCTTCGCATCTTCGCTGATAGTGTCATCGGCCCCAGCAACCTTGATTCCAGCCTCATCGAGCTGCTCCAGCAGCTTGTCAACCGGGACTTTCAGTACTTCGGCAAATTGTGTGACGGTAACGTCAGCCATGTAGTTCTCTCCGCAGCCGAGCAATCGGTGCTCAGCTTTGTTCCTCTTCAGCGAACCAGTGCGCACGGGCAGCCATGATCAACTCACCCGCAGTCGCTTCGTCGGTGTCGATAATCTCCAGTAGGTCGTCTGTCGCCTGCTCCGCAAGATCGTCACGAGTCACAATACCGTGACTTGCGAGATGGGAGGCGAGCGCGTCGTCGACACCTTCAACTTCGAGCAGGTCGGCGGCCGGCTCGGCAGCATCGATCACTTCCTCGTTAGCGATTGCCTGCGTCAGTAGTACATCGCGTGCGCGGCTGCGCAGCTCATCGACCATGTCTTCGTCGAATTCCTCAATTCCCGCCAACTCACTGGCCGGAACGTACGCGATTTCCTCGATGGTGGAGAAGCCCTCCTGGACGAGAATCGTCGCGATCTCACCATCCACATCGAGCTGTTTCATAAACACCTCAGACAGCTCGCGCATCTCGGCCTCGCTCTTCGCCTCGGCATCCGCCTCGGTCATCACGTTGAGCTCCCAGCCCGACAGGTCACTGGCGAGCCGGATGTTCTGACCGCCACGACCGATCGCCTGCGACAACTTATCTTCGTCGACAGCGATATCCATGGAGTGCTTGTCTTCATCGACCACAATGGAAACCACTTCGGCAGGTGACATGGCATTCACCACAAACTGCGCGGGGTTGTCGTCGTGCAGGATGATGTCTACGCGCTCACCGGCCAACTCGTTCGAAACCGCCTGAACTCGGGAGCCGCGCATGCCAACGCATGCCCCAACCGGGTCGATGCGATTGTCGTTGCTGCGCACCGCGATTTTCGCGCGCAGACCCGGATCTCGTGCTGCGCCCAGAATTTCGATCAAGCCCTGACCGACTTCCGGGACCTCCAGACTGAAAAGGTCAATCAGGAATTCGGGTGCGGTACGGCTCATGAACAGCTGCGGCCCGCGTGGCTCCGAGCGAACCTCTACTAACCGTGCCTTGATCCGGTCTTGCTGGCGCACCGGCTCGCGCGGCAACATGTTCTCGCGCGGAATGAAACCCTCTGCGGTACCCCCAAGATCGACGTAGACACCGTTTCGGTCGACGCGTTTGACAAGGCCGCTGAGCATTTCGCCAACGCGATGCTCGAACTCTTCCACGATCTTCTGACGTTCCGCTTCGCGCACACGCTGAACAATCACCTGCTTCGCCGTTTGCGCCGCGATGCGGCCGAATTCAACAGACTCAATGGGCACTTCGACGTAGCCATCGACTTCCGCTTCGGGGTTCACGTCAACCGCATCGATCATGCGGAGTTCGCGATCCGGCACCTCCAATTCCGTGGAGTCATCCGCAAACACTTTCCATCGACGGAAGGTCTCGTACTCTCCGGTTTCGCGATCAATGGCAACTCGCACGTCAATGTCCTCTCCATGACGCTTCCGCGTCGCCGAGGCCAAAGCTGCTTCCATCGCTTCAAATATGATGTCTCGCTCGACGCCTTTCTCATTAGAGACAGCCTCGATCACCATCAACATTTCTTTACTCATAGTTCGCTCTTACTTGCGCCGCAACTCGGCGTCATAATCTGGTGCCAACCGGGCCATTTCGACGTTGGCAAACGGCATTTTATGCTCCTCGCCATCGACGTCAATCACCACCGCGTCGTTCTCAAAACCTGTGAGCAGTCCCGTCAAGCGACGGCGCCCCACGAAACCCTTTTGCATACGAATCTTGATTCTCTCGCCCCGGTATCGATCGAAATGTGCAGGTTCGGTCAACGGTCGATCAAGCCCCGGAGACGACAACTCGAGGTTGTATTCGCCCGGAATCGGATCTTCTACATCCAGAACGGCTCCGACCTCCCTGCTCACTTTCTCGCAGTCTTCCAGCGAAATGCCCGACTCGTGATCGATAAAAATTCGCAGAACGGCGTTGGCGCCAGAGCCAACATACTCCAGAGCCACGAATTCATAACCCAGACGCTCGATCTCGGGCTTGAGTAACTCTGTGAGCCGATCAGTCAGCAACTTCGCTTGCTCCAAAAACCAAAAATGGGCCGAAGCCCATACCAAAGAGGCGGCCAAAGCCACCCCATGCATAAACACAAAAAGCCCCAGCGGGGCTTTTTCGACGATGCCCTGCCTTGTGCTCGGCGGACCGGTGCGTTGCTGTCGATGGCCGACTACCGACCTATCGAGGGAGTTCGCACCCCGTCAGCCGGAAAGTATAGCAGCGTGACAACAACGAGACTAGGGGCGCAACCTAAGTTACGGCAGACCCTCCAGCACGGTTTTCCCGATGGCAGCACCACCAGCCTGAAACTCGTGAGCCGACTGCAGTGAATCCACACTGAGCACCCCACCGTCGCGGTTCGCCGTTGATTTAAGTGATCCGTCGTCCAGCATGCCGGACACTCGGTTCAGCAACGACCGCTGCACGCCCATATCTTCAGTTTGGAACATTGAGCGTGTGAACATGAATTCCCAACTGATCGTGGCAGCTTTTCGCTTGAGCAGCGAGATATCGACACTGCCAGGATCGTCGATCAGTGCGATGGATCCGCGCGGGGCAATGAGCTCGCTGATCGCTTGCCAATGTGCATCCGTGTGCGTCAGAGCCGCCACGTATTGGGGACTAATCTCCATGGCCTTCAAGGTTTGATCGAGCGGTTCGTGATGATTGACAACCTCATCGGCGCCCATCTCGCGAACCCACGCCTCGGACTCGGACCTGGATGCGGTCGTAATGACCCTGAGATCGGTCAGTTGTTTCAGCAATTGGATCAGGATCGAGCCAACCCCGCCGGCACCACCAATCACAAGAATGGAATCTCCTGCCCCTGCCCCCTCGGATAGCCTCAAGCTATCAAACATCAATTCCCACGCCGTGATCGCGGTCAACGGGATGCCCGCAGCTGTCACAAAGTCCAAAGTATTGGGTTTCCGACCTACGATCCGTTCATCGACCAGCTGAAACTCTGCGTTCGAACCCGGCCGCGTCAGATCGCCGGCATAGAACACGTCGTCGCCAGGTTTGTAGTGTTCGACGTCCGAACCTACTGCGGTGACAGTGCCAGCCGCATCGAAACCCAGAATTCGGGGCGGCGATTCCGGCGTCATGCCCTCACGGACCTTCACATCGACGGGATTGACCGACACCCCTTTCACGCGGACCAGCAAGTCGCGAGGCCCAGGCTCGGGCACCGCAGTCTCAAACAACGCAAGACCTTGTCGGTCATTGATCGGACTGGCGGTGCGGTAGCCAATTGCTTGCATTTTACTCATCGACAGTCCCGGTTAATCCACACAAATCGCACGCCTTACGCCCTGTACAACGCATGGCATGGTGAAACTCAACACAGAAAACGAATAAGGCTGAAAGTCGATCCTCAAACAATACAAAATTCAATCCGCTGGGTATTTGGCACACGGATCGGCCCCAAAGATCGAACCGACGCTGAGACTTTAGCGGATTTGCTGACACATTTTTAATGAGAATCGCGTCGCACCTAGCCCACGGGACACACGCAATGCGAGTCGACAGGAGATTTGCGATATCCCCGGAGTGCCGATGGATGACTAGCGCCACTACCTTCGTATCCTACGCGTCACAGGACGCCTTTCATGCCACTCGGTTGTCGGAATTCCTAGAGCAGCACAAAGTCGTTTGTTGGATCGCGCCGCGAGACATTGCGCTTGGACAGAACTATGGCGAGGCAATCGTCCGCGCAATCTACCACTGCCGGTGTATGGTGGTTTTGCTGTCCGAACACTCAAATCAATCGAAGCACGTTGCCAAGGAAGTGGAACGTGCAGTCCATGCCGATCTTTTGCTAATCCCGGTTCGTCTCGATCAAACGCTGCCGAGCGGAGCGCTCGAATACTTGCTCTCGACCACTCAGTGGCTCGACTTGGGTTCTTCGGCCGATCCCGGTGCCCTTATGCCGGTTGTTGATGCGATTAAGGACCGACTTGGCGACGCGGCGCCCGCGAAGCCCGCGCCGCCGCCAACAGTGATCAGGGAACAAGCGATAGAAATGCAGGAATTGGTCCCCGACGAATGGAATCGAAGAGGCAAGCGGTGGCGCGATCGAGTGTGGGATTCGTTGTTCGCCGATAAAGCAAAACTGTGAGGAGGAAACGATGTCCGGAGCTGAAAATACATTGGCAGGTGCCAAATCCGTCCGACCATCAACAGATACACTCTCCGCTGCGCGAAGCGGCGACGCACACGCGCTGAACGCCATGTTCAAACAATTCGTCGGCGACGAGGAAACGGTGCTGGAGTCCTACTATCTGGGCAAACAGGGAATTCTTGGGTTCGGCCGACAGAGTTTCGGTTGCGTCACGGATCGCAAGCTGGCCAGCATCTCGGTAGGCTTTTTCGGCCATATGGAGTACCGCGATGGATACATAGAAGAGATAGAAACCGGCGCGATTTTCCAACCCTCTTTGTTTTGGCTTTACATTCTAAGCTTCATAGTTGTTGTATCCACCTTCGGTATTGGTTTGCTCCTGCTTCCCTTAGTCACGCGCGGGTTCTATCGATTCAACAAATCCGGCTTAGTGGCGACATTCGACGTGGGCATACCCGCGTATGTCTTTGCTAACCGCAACCGGCTGACGCTGGTGAACAGACTGTGGAGACGCGTTCACGCTCAACGGCTTGCACTGACAGGTTAGTGTTGCTCAATCGGACAAGTGCTGCGGCGTAGAGCTTGCTACCAAATTCGCGTACCGCACCTCCAATCTAAACGAGGCACTGAGCTCCAGACGGTTCTCATGCCTGTCCCCGACAAAACAAAAAGGGTCCCGACGGGACCCTTTAAATGTTTTGGTAGCGGGGGCAGGATTCGAACCTGCGACCTTCGGGTTATGAGCCCGACGAGCTGCCAGACTGCTCCACCCCGCAACTGGTGGACGGGACTATACCGATGCACCTGCCGCAGTGCAACAAATCCGTAATGTTAGGAGAAATCAACCGATGACTCGGGCACAAAGCGCGAGCAAACCACCCGGAACAATGCCTAGCGCAAGAATCGCAAGACCATTGGCACTGAGTGCCAGCTTCATGTCGACGGATGCCTCAATCGGCGCATTGTCCTTGGCGTCATCGAAATACATGAACTTGAGGACCCGAAGGTAATAGTAGGCGCCGACCACCGAAAACAGGACCATCGTAATCGCTACTCCGACGAACACCGGCGCAGCATCGCCAACAGTGCGACTCGCTTGTAATACCGCCTCGATGATGTGCAGCTTGGCCCAAAACCCGACCCACGGGGGAATGCCAGCCATCCCCAACATGAAACAAGCCATCATCGCGGCAAACCACGGGCTGCGCGCGTTCAATCCAGCAAAATCCTCAAGGTTCTCCGCCTCAAATCCAGCGCGCGACAGCAACGCTACGACACCGAAGGCGCCAGCTGCCGTAAACGCGTAGGTCAGCGTGTAGAACAATGCCGCCTGATAGCCTTCGTTATTGCCCGCGAAGAAGCCCAGCAAAATGAAACCAACGTGGGAAATCGTCGAGTATGCAAGCATTCGCTTGATGTTGGTCTGGGCGATCGCAACAACGTTACCAAGCGCGAGTGACAGAATCGCCAGTACCGCCAACATCTGATGCCATTGCTCGTGCAACAGCGGAAGTCCATCGATGAGTATGCGCGCGGCCAATGCAAACGATGCGATTTTCGACAGCGAACCGAGATACAACGTCACCGGCGTTCGCGCACCCTGATACACATCGGGTAGCCACATATGAAACGGCACCGCACCGAACTTGAACGCAATGCCGACGATCAAGAACGCCAATCCGAACCACAGCGCAATATCGTCCGAACCGACCCGTTGCAAGGCCGCCGTCATTTCCACGAAGTTGATCGTGCCGGTGATGCCATAGACCAGCGATACGCCATACAAAAACGCACCAGACGCAATTGCTCCCAGAACAAAGTACTTCATCGCAGCTTCCGCACAGATTCGCGAATCGCGATCGAATGCCACAAGCGCGTACAGCGACAAAGACAAAGTCTCCAAACCGAGATAGAGCGTCAAGAGACTGTTGGCGGAGATCATTACGAAGATCCCCAGCAGTCCAAACAGTGACAACAGATAAAACTCGCCCTTCCTCAGATTGTTTTTCATGAGGTAATCCCGCGAGTACACGAACACGAGCGCCAAGCAGGCGGTCGCCGCGACCTTAAGCACCGTCGCCAACATGTCCGAGACGTAGCTACCCGAGAAGGTTTCGATCCGCTCCCCTGGCGCTGTGTACAACGTACAAACCAGGACTACAGCCAGGCTGACCATCGATAGCCAAAACGTGATGATGCGCTTCTCGTCGCTAACGAACAGATCGGCGATCAATACGACCGAAATCAAACCGAGTAGAACCATCTCGGGAATCGCGGGGCCAAAATTCGGAATTTCAAAAGTCATAACGACCTCGCCCGATCAGAGCTTACTGCGACCGATGTGATCGACTAGCGCATCGACACTCGGTTGCATCATTTCAACCAGCGGTTGTGGCCACACGCCCAACAGCAACACGCCGACTGCCAGCACAGTCAGCATCAAGAATTCGCGTGCATTGAGATCCTGCAAGGCAGCAACTTTATCGTTGGCTACCTCACCAAACAGGACGCGTTTCACCATCCAGAGCGTATACGATGCACCGAGGATCAAGGTCGTCGCGGCCAATAGCGCAATCCAGAAATTCGCCTTGAAGCTCGCCAGAATCACCATGAACTCCCCGACGAAACCTGATGTCCCTGGCAACCCTGCATTGGACATGGCAAACAGCACCATAAAGGCACCGAACCATGGCATCGTGTTCACGACGCCGCCGTAGTCCCCGATGTTCCTGCTGTGGACACGGTCGTACATGACGCCGACACACAGGAACATCGCGCCGCTGATGAGTCCATGCGAAATCATCTGCACCATCGCTCCGGTGATTCCAAGCGCGACGCCATTGGTGTCGCCAGTCGATTCAAGGATGCCCCAGAACAGGAAAAAACCTAACGTCACGAAACCCATATGCGCGATCGATGAATACGCGATGAGTTTCTTCATATCGGACTGCACGAGAGCTACCAGACCGATGTAGACGACGGCAATCAGCGACAGCGCAATTAACAACCAAGCAAGGCTGCCACTGGCGTCCGGCGTGATCGGGAGTGCGAGACGCACAAAACCGTAACCACCCATCTTCAACATCACCGCCGCCAGCACGACGGATCCACCTGTCGGCGCTTCGACGTGCGCGTCGGGTAACCAGGTGTGGACCGGCCACATCGGCACCTTGACGGCAAACGCTGCGACAAACGACAAGAAGATCAGCGTCTGCGCGGTCGCGTCGATCGGGACCTTGTGGAACTCGAGGAGATCATAGCTGCCGGTGCGCGTGTAGAGATAAATCAGCGACACCAACATGAACACTGACCCGAGGAAGGTGTAGAGAAAAAACTTGATGGTCGCGTAGATCCGACGTTGCCCACCCCATACTCCAATGATAAGGAACATGGGTACCAGCATCGCTTCCCAGAACACGTAAAACAGCATCGCGTCGAGCGCGCAGAACACACCGATCATCAAGCCTTCGAGGATCAGAAACGCGGCAAAATATTGTGCGCTCCGATCCTTGATGACCTCCCAGGCGGAGATCAACACAAGCGGCGTGATGAAGGTCGTTAGGAGAATCAGTGGTGCAGACAAACCATCAACGCCGAGGTAGTACTCCGCGTTGAAGCGGGTAATCCACGGTAGCCGTTCCACGAACTGCATCGCAGCCGTTGACTTGTCGAATTGCAACAACAGCGGTAGGGAAAACGCCGCGATCAACAGTGACGCCAACAGGCTAAACCAACGCATGGCCTTCGCACGCGCGCTGGTTCGGTCACCGCCATCACCGATAAGCAGTGCCGCAAACCCGGCAACCACGGGCAACCAAATCAACAAACTCAATAAATTTTTCGTTGTCATTATCGTAAGAGTCCGGACACGCTATTGAGCGCCATACAGAAGCCAGCCCAGTAGCAGCGTCAAACCGATCACCATGGCGAATGCGTAGAAGTAGAGGTACCCGGCCTGAACCTTGCGGATAACACGCGACGATGCAGCCACAAGACGCGCACTACCATTGACCAATGCCCCGTCGATCAGCGTCTGGTCGCCGAGTTTCCATAGACCTTTGCCTAGCAAACGCCCGCCGCCAGCCATGCCTTTTATCCAGAGGTCGTCGGCGTAGTATTTATTCTCCAGCACGCGACGAACGGCTGACAGTCGAGTCGCGAAGCTCTCTGCGATCGAAGGTCGCTTCAGCCAGACAAACCACGCGGTCACCGCACCTGCGAGCGCCAGCCACACTGCAGGCCCCTGCAGCGCGTGCAGCACGAACGCAACCGGGCCATGCCAATGATTGCCAAGCAACAACAGCGGGTCGGTATCCGGGTGCGGCATGATCGAGCCGTCAAAGAAGTACCCAAACAACATCGGCTGAATGGTCACGTAGCCAATCAACGCGGATGGAATGGCAAGCAACACCAACGGCAGCGTCACAACCCAAGGACTCTCTTTCAAATGTTCGCGGGTATGTTCGTCCATCCTCGGCTTACCATGGAAAACCAGGAAGAACATACGGAAGGAGTACAGAGACGTCACAAAAACGCCTGTCAGCACACTCCAATAAGCGACCGTGTAGGGCCACGCATGGCGCAAATGCCCTGCTTCTGCAACCGCTTCGATCAGTACATCTTTCGAGAAAAACCCTGACGTAAACGGAAAACCGATAAGCGCGAGTGTCCCGATCAGGGATGTGACGTAGGTAATCGGCATGTACTTACGCAGACCGCCCATCTTGCGGATGTCCTGCTCGTGGTGCATCGCGATAATGACCGAACCCGCAGCCAGGAACAGCAGCGCTTTAAAAAACGCGTGCGTCATGAGATGGAATACACCGGCCGCGTACGCGGACGCACCCAGCGCGACTGTCATGTAGCCCAACTGGGATAGTGTCGAGTAGGCCACCACGCGTTTGATGTCGTTCTGGATGACCCCGAGCAGCCCCATGAAAAACGCTGTTATGGCACCGATCACCAGGATGAACTCGAGTGCGCCCGGCGCCAGCTCAAACAGCGGCGACATACGCGCCACCATAAAGATGCCTGCCGTCACCATGGTCGCGGCGTGGATTAACGCCGAGATGGGTGTGGGCCCTTCCATAGAGTCTGGCAGCCACACGTGCAGCGGCGCCTGTGCCGACTTGCCCATCGCACCGATGAACAACAGGACGCATATTACCGTGAGCGCGTGCCAAGGCGTGTCGCCCCATACCGCTATCGTCTCGTTGGCCAACGATGGTGCCGATGCGAAAACATAGGCGTAGTCGAGAGAGCCAGTGAACGCGACCACACCCGCAATCCCGAGAAGGAATCCGAAGTCCCCCACACGGTTCACGAGGAACGCCTTGAGGTTTGCAAAGATCGCCGTCGGCTTCTTGTACCAAAAGCCGATCAACAGGTAAGAAACCAGGCCAACCGCCTCCCAACCGAAAAACAGCTGGAGAAAATTGTTGGACATAACCAGCATTAGCATCGCGAATGTAAACAGCGATATATAGCTGAAGAACCGCTGATAGCCGGGGTCGTCGCGCATGTAGCCGATGGTGTAGATGTGCACCATCAACGAAACGAAAGTAACCACAAACATCATCATGGCCGACAGACGGTCGATCAAAAAACCGACTTCCATGCGCAAGCCGTCGGCGACGGCCCACGTGTACACCGTGTAGTTTTCGGCCGCACCGCCAAGGCCGACATGCTGTAGAACTCGGAACGACAATACGCAACTCAGGGCTACCGCCCCAATCGTCAACAGGTGTGCCGCTGTTCGGCCGATCTGACGTCCGAACAATCCGGCAATTGCCGACGCGACAAGCGGTGCCAATACGATGGTCAGGTGAGTCTGATACATCTCCCTACCCCTTCATCTCGGTGAGCTCATCCACGTTAATACTGCGACGGTTGCGAAACAGCACGACCAAAATAGCGAGTCCTATCGCCGCCTCAGCGGCAGCGACGGTCAGGATAAAGAACACGAAAACCTGACCAACCGTGTCGCCGAGATAGCGCGAAAATGCGATGAAATTAAAGTTTACCGCCAGCAGCATTAGCTCGATGCACATCAAAAGAACGATGATGTTCCGACGGTTGATAAAGATCCCCGCCACACTGATGGAAAACAGGATTGCTGATAAAGTCAGGTAATGCTGGAGGCCAACGGTCATTGCTTCTCCTCCGCCGGCATGCTGACCAAGCGGACACGGTCGTCACGATTAACGGCCACTTGCTTGGCCACGTCCTGGACTTTCAGTCCGGGGCGCTTGCGCATCGTCAGAGTGATCGCAGCAACAATGGCCAACAGGAGAATCACAGACGCCATCTCGAAGGCAAAGACGTGCTCCGTGTACAACACCTCACCCAGTGCGCGGGTGTTGCTGTAGTTCTCAGGCAACGGCGGTGCATCAACCATCGTGGCAATACCGAAGCTTCGCATCCAGATCACCTGTCCGAGCTCTACGATCATGATCAATGCGACGACCAGGCCAACCGGTGTATATCTTGCGAACCCGTCTCGCAGGACTTCCGTGTTGATGTCGAGCATCATCACGACGAACAAAAACAGCACCATCACCGCGCCGACATAAACGAGCACCAGTGCGATCGCCAGAAATTCCGCTTCGAGCAACAACCAGAGGACAGCGCTGTTAAAAAATGACAGCACCAGGAACATGACCGCATGCACCGGATTTCTGGACGCCACTACCCCGATTGCCGCGCCTACCAGCACTGCGGCAAACGTGTAGAACATTAGGCTCACCAACACGTTGTTATCCCCAGGCGCAAGCGCGCCGAATTATTGTTTCAGCTTCTACCGGTACGAAGCGTCAGCTGCCTTGTCGGCTGCGATCATCGATTCGTAACGTTCCCCGACCGCCAACAGCTTGTCTTTGGTCATGATGTTCTCGCCGCGGTTTTCCATGTGATATTCATGAATCCGCGTTTCTACAATGGCATCCACCGGGCAGGCTTCTTCGCAAAAACCGCAGTAGATACATTTGAACAGATCGATGTCGTAGCGCGTGGTTCGACGCGTGCCGTCCGCACTGACATCCGACTCAATGGTGATTGCCAGTGCCGGGCAGACCGCCTCGCACAGCTTGCACGCGATGCAGCGCTCCTCACCATTCGCGTAGCGGCGCAACGCATGCAGTCCACGGAACCTCGCAGATTGTGGAATCTTCTCTTCCGGGTAGTTGATCGTGACCTTCCGCTTGAACAGGTTCCGCCCTGTTAACGCAAGCCCTTTGATCAATTCCGGCAGGAAAAATGTTTTGGCAAAATTTCTTACTGCGCTCATGACACTACCCCGTGGCTATCTCGGGCCACCACCAACCCCACTGTTTCCAGATCAGGACCGCCTCAACGCCGATCCAGACTATGGTCACCGGGATAAACACCTTCCAGCCCAGACGCATGATTTGATCGTATCGGTATCGCGGAAACGTCGCCCGGAACCAAAGGAAACAAAACAGGAAGAACGATGTCTTCAGGGCGAACCAGAAGAAACTGGGTTGGCCGGCCCACGACTCGCTGCCGAGCAAACCCTCGAACGGTGACAACCAGCCGCCCATGAACAGAATCGCAGTCAGTGCAGCGATCAAAATCATGTTGGCGTACTCGGCGAGGAAGAACACCGCGAAGGCGACGCCCGAGTATTCAACGTGGAAGCCGGCCACAATCTCCGACTCACCTTCCGCAACATCGAAGGGTGCTCGATTCGTCTCTGCAACACCGGAGATAAAGTAGATAACGAATAGCGGCAACAGTGGCCACATGAACCAATGCAACGTGCCACCCGACTGCGCTTCGATGATATCGCCCAAATTCAGACTGCCGGCTGCCATCAAGACGCCGACAAGGGCAAAACCCATGGCGATCTCGTACGCGACGATTTGGGCCGCGGACCGCATTGCGCCGAGCAAAGCGTACTTCGAATTCGTCGCCCAACCCGCGAGGATTACGCCGTACACGCCCATCGATGTCAGCGCGAGTACGTAAAGCAGTCCCGCGTCGATATCCGCGAGAACAAAACCATCCGATACCGGCATCACAGCCCAAGTCGCAAACGCAGGTGTGATCGCAAGCAATGGCGCAATGATGAACAGAAAGCGGCTGGAATTGGCAGGAACGATGACTTCTTTGAACAGCAGCTTGAAGACGTCCGCAAACGGCTGCAACAACCCCTTGAAGCCGACCCGATTGGGCCCGACTCGATTCTGGATGTACCCAATAATCTTTCGCTCAGCGAACGTCATGTACGCCACGCAAAGAATCAAGCACACGGTGACCGCAAGGATCTGCAACGTAATCCAGGCAGGGACTCGTATCATGTCTGGCAAGGCGAACCACTCAGGTGGTGCGGAAGCCGCATGCGCGGGCGTTGCAATAGCCAACAAACCCAAGCCGAGCAGAGTCAGAGCGCGCCAGCTCATGCACTTTTCTCCAGAGCCGGTCCTTCGTGAATCGAGTCTGACGCCGCGTTGGTCTGCTGCAACGCTCGCGCACGACGCACGACAGGATCGCTGTCGTAAATCCCTCGTTCGACCATATCCACGGCAGCCACTGCGGTGGTCGCTGAAGGCTGCGGCAATGGATCGACACCCACTGGCTGCGCCGCCTCAATCGACTGCATGGCAGCCTCCCGGACTTGCTCCGCGTCGTTGTAATTGATATCCGAAAAGCCGAGCAAGTCGGCGAGCGCGCGCAGAACTTTCCAGCCCGGTCGCGACTCACCGACTGGCGTTGCGACGCCACGCCACGATTGCGCACGCCCTTCAACATTGACGAACGTCCCCGCCGTCTCAGCAAATGTGCCGATCGGCAGCGCCAAATCTACGGTTTCGGCCAGCGATTCGTCGAAGTACGGTGACAATGCTATGACTGTGTCCGCCTTGCGCAGACCACCGATCGCAGATGGATGCAGCGCAGCAAGATCCGAGTCAGGGTCGACACCCCACAACACGAGCGTTTTCGGCGGAGTTGCGAGCATCTCAGTAATGCTCTTTCCGGTCTCGGAACGGGCGCTGCCACCAATTCCTCGGTGCGGCAACACGCCTGCCATTGCGTTTCCAGCTGCATTCGGTCCGGCCGTGACATCACCCAGAGCCGCCCCGGTGATACGTGCGAGTTCCGCTGCAACTGCGCGTAAGGCGGCATACCGCGAATGCGTGCGCGCGGCCATGCCGAGGACAATTACGGCGCGCTCCGCGTGGCGCAACTGCCGGGCAATACTACTCGCCTCCGAGTCGTCGTCTTTCTCTGCACGAGCTGCGTCCAGAACAGATTCCAGCGCACTCAACGGATCGTCGGTGATCGCAGCAGCACGATCAAAAAGATACTGTGTGGACGTCTGATCGATCGTCGCCACGCTCGCACCTTTCAGAGCCGCCTTCCGAACACGATGCGCGAGTATTGGCGCTTCCTCTCGCAGACGTGCGCCGACCAACAATATGCCCTGCTGCTGCTCCAACTCGTCAATCGCGATGCCCAGGGTCGGTACTAACGGCTCGAACGCCTGGTAAGACGTGTCTCGTTGCCCCAGCCGAGAGTCGATGTCATTTGTGCCGAGATGATCAGCAAGGCGGGCTAACAGAAACGACTCTTCGAGCGTCGCTGTCGGCGATACGATGAAACCAATGTCGCCGTCGGAGTCACGGAGCGTGGTCGCAAGCTGCGACAACCCAGTCTCCCAGGTCGTCGATTCCCAAACGTCGTCGACTTTACGCCGGACCGTCATCAGCCGATCCTCGGAATAAACACCTTCGTACGAAAAGCGGTCGCGATCTGAAAGCCAAGTTTCATTGATCGCCTCGTTCGCACGCGGGACCACCCGCTTGATACGCCCGCGGAGGCTGTGAACAAAAAGGTTGGAGCCAACGCAATCATGCGCACCAATCATCGGCTCCTGCACCATCTCCCACGCACGGGCACTGTAGCGATAAGGCTTGTTATTCAACGCGCCTACCGGACACAGATCGATGATGTTGGCCGACAACTCATGATCGACATTTTTCTCGATGTAAGTGCCGATCTGCATATTCTCGCCACGGCCCGTGGTGCCCAGTTCCTGGATACCCTGGATTTCCTGACCGAAACGAACACAGCGCGTGCAGTGAATGCAGCGAGTCATGTCCGTCGATACTAATGGACCGATATTTTTATCCTTTACGACCCGCTTCTTCTCTGTGTAGCGAGAGACATCGCGGCCATAGCCCATCGCGAGGTCTTGTAATTCGCACTCGCCACCTTGATCGCAAATTGGGCAGTCCAATGGGTGGTTGATCAGCAAAAACTCCATCGTCGCGCGTTGCGCCGAAATCGCGTAACGAGACTTCGTGGAGACTTTCATGCCATCGGCCACCGGCGTGGCGCATGCCGGCAAAGGTTTAGGTGCGCGTTCCACCTCTACCAGACACATGCGGCAGTTTGCCGCGACTGAAAGCTTCTCGTGATAACAGAACCGCGGAACATACGCACCGACCTTGTCGGTGACTTCGATCAGCATCTGGCCGCGTTTGGCGGTGACTTCCTCACCGTCCACTTCCAACGTAATTGTGTTGTCGTCGCTCATCGTCGTATCACCGATGGGTTCATGCCGCGCGAGCTGCCGGATCGTCGACCCAGCTGCCCCCGCCGTTGGCGACCATGTATTCAAATTCGTGACGGTAGTGCTTCAGGAAGCTCTGCACTGGCCATGCGGCCGCATCGCCCAACGCACAGATAGTGTGGCCTTCGATTTTATTGGCAACGTCAAGCAAGCGACCGAGATCAGCCTCAGTGCCCCGCCCTTCGATAAAGCTCGTCAGCATTCGATGCATCCAGCCGGTGCCTTCACGACATGGCGTGCACTGACCACACGATTCAGCCATGTAGAACCGCGAGATCCGACGCAGCACGCGCACCATGCACGTCGTGTCGTCCATAACCATGACTGCGCCGGTTCCGAAAGATGATCCCGCCGCTTTGAGGGAGTCATAGTCCATAGTGCAGTCCATGATGATCTCACCGGGCAGGACGGGCACAGAGGAACCGCCCGGGATGACCGCTTTGAGCTTCCGGCCTTTCCAGACGCCGCCGCACATATCGAGCAACTCCTTAAACGGAATCCCCATTGGCAGCTCCACGTTCATGGGTTTCTCGACGTGTCCGGAAACCGAGAAAATCGCGGTGCCGCCACTGTTCTCGACGCCCAATTCGCGAAACCAATCTGCACCCTTTGAGACAATGCTCGGCACGCTTGCCAGCGACTGCGTGTTGTTGATCGTGGTCGGTTTGCCGTACAGACCGAAATTAGCCGGGAACGGTGGCTTGAACCGCGGCTTGCCCTGCTTGCCTTCCAGAGATTCCAGTAACGCGGTTTCCTCACCGCAAATGTATGCGCCGGCGCCTACGAAAGTTTGGAGATCAAAATCAATGCCCGAACCTTGAATGTTCTTTCCAAGCAGGCCAGCCGCGTAAGCTTCCTCGACTGCGGCTTCGAACCGTGGCACCGGTTCTTCAATGAACTCGCCGCGAATGTAGTTGTAAGCGACGGTGGCACCCATGGAGTAGGCGGCAAGCGCCATGCCTTCGACTAGTGAATGCGGGTTGTAGCGCAGGATTTCGCGATCGTGGCAGGTCCCCGGTTCGGACTCATCGGAGTTACACACGAGGTACTTTTGGCCCTCCGCATTGCGTGGCATGAAGCTCCACTTCAAACCGGTTGGAAATCCGGCGCCGCCACGGCCGCGCAGCCCTGATGCTTTCACGATCTCGATCACGGCCTCTTGATCCAGCTCCCCCTTGAGAACTTTCTGCCAGGCCGTGTAGCCGCCGGACGCCTTGTAGGCTTCCAGTGTCCAACCGTCCGGTTGGTCCAGTGTGGCGTAACAAACTGTGTTCTTGTGCTCTGCCATGATCACTCCAACTCATCGAGAATGGCTTGCATCGAATCTGGCGTCAGGTTCTCGTGATAGACGTGATCGACCATCATCATCGGCGCTCCGCAGCAAGCAGCGAGACACTCTTCCTCGCGCTTGAGATAGATTCGGCCATCCGCTGTGCTCTCACCCAGTTTGACGTCAAGGTGTTTCTCAGCGTGTTCGACCAGCGCTTCCGCCCCGCGCAACATGCATGAGACATTGGTGCAAATCGCAACGTTGTGACGTCCAACAGGTTTGGTCTCGAACATGGAGTAGAACGTCGCAACCTCGTAGACTTGGATCGGCTCGAGATCGAGTTCGCGTGCCACCGCATCCATTAGCTCGGGTGTCAGGAAGCCGTTGTTGTCGTGCTGCACAGCATGCAACGCGCCAATGATTGCTGACCGGCTTTGATCCTCAGGGAAACGACGGCGCCAGCGTTCGATTTCATCGAGCGCATGTTGCGTGAGCCCGCCATCGGTCGTCTTGTTATGCGTGTGTGTACCCATGATTCTGATTACCGGTCGATTTCCCCAAACACGATGTCCTGCGTGCCGATGACAGCTACGACATCCGCCAGCATGTGGCCGCTCACCATTTCGTTCATCGCGCTGATGTGTGCAAACCCGGGCGCACGAACCTTCACGCGATAAGGTTTGTTGGCACCGTCCGAAACCAGGTAGACCCCAAACTCCCCTTTCGGATGTTCTACCGCGGCATATGCCTCGCCACTAGGAACGGTGTAGCCCTCGGTGAAAAGTTTGAAGTGGTGGATCAGGGATTCCATATCCCCTTTCATCTCAGCGCGCTTCGGTGGTGAGATCTTGTGATCGTCCAACATCACAACACCAGGGTTGTCACGCAACCACGAAATACACTGCTTGATGATGCGATTCGATTGGCGCATTTCTTCAACGCGCACCAGGTAGCGGTCGTAGCAATCGCCATTCACGCCAACCGGAATGTCAAAATCCATCTGATCGTAAACTTCGTAGGGTTGTTTCTTACGCAAGTCCCAGGCGATGCCGGATCCGCGCAACATTGGACCAGTAAAGCCCAGCTGCTGTGCGCGCTCGGGACTCACAACACCGATGTTGACCGTCCGCTGCTTCCAGATTCTGTTATCGGTCAGCAGTGTCTCGTACTCATCAACGCATGCCGGGAAGCGCTCAGTGAAATCCTCAAGGAAATCGAGCAGAGACCCTGACCGACTCTCATTCAGTCTGGAAGTTTCTTTTTGGTTGCGCCATCGATTCGATTCGTACTGCGGCATCGACTCAGGCAGGTCTCGATAGACTCCGCCCGGACGATAGTACGTCGCGTGCATTCGCGTTCCCGATACCGCCTCATAGCAGTCCATGAGGTCTTCGCGCTCCCGGAAGCAATACAGAAACATCGTCATTGCGCCGATATCCAAGCCGTGCGCACCCAGCCACATCAGGTGGTTCAGGATGCGAGTGACCTCATCGAACATCACGCGAATGTACTGGGCGCGAAGCGGCGGCGTGATCCCCAGCAACTTCTCGATCGCGAGGACATAGCCGTGTTCATTGCACATCATCGACACGTAGTCGAGACGATCCATATAACCAATAGACTGGTTGTATGGTTTGGACTCTGCCAGTTTCTCGGTGCCACGATGCAGAAGACCCACGTGCGGGTCTGCCCGCTGAATGGTCTCACCATTCATTTCCAGAATCAGGCGCAGAACGCCGTGCGCTGCCGGATGCTGCGGTCCAAAGTTCAGTGTGAAATTCTGAATTTCAGACATCGTGCTCCTCCCGCAGCGCCTCTTCGTAGCGATTGTCGTCTCTGATCACCCGGGGCACCAAAGTCCTCGGTTCGATCGAGACGGGTTCATACGCGACGCGGCCCTTGCGCGCGTCGTATCGGACTTCGACATTGCCGGACAATGGAAAGTCTTTCCGAAACGGGTGGCCGATAAAACCGTAATCCGTCAGGATTCGACGCAGATCCGGATGCCCTTCGAAAACAATGCCGAACAAGTCGAAAGCTTCGCGCTCGTACCAATCGGCAGATCGCCACACATCGATCAACGATGCGATACGCGGCGGATTTTCGTTCGACGTATACCCTTTGAGTCGGACACGCACGTTGTGCTCGATCGACAATAGATGAGCCACGACCGCAAATCGGTTCGGCTCAAATGTCTCAGACTCATCGATCACGATGTCTCGCTGAACCCCGCGGGAGAAACCAGATCCCGTGGCCTGATTCGTCTTCCACTCGCTGTCGCCGTAAGTGAGGTAATCGACACCACACAAATCGATCAGCATCGAAAAATTCAGCTCGGGTTCGTCGCGGAAACGCGTAGCCACTGAGGCCCATTGATCGGCAGGTACGGTTACTGTGACTTCACGTTCCGGCGTTACCACAACTTCGACGTTGTCGATGGTTCGCTGGATGGTCTCTGCCAACCGCTCAGACGGATGAATTTTCGTGACGTTGCTGCTCATCGCGCGATCGTGCTGGTTCGACGGATCTTCTTCTGCAATTGGAGAATTCCGTAGATCAGCGCCTCTGCTGTCGGTGGACAACCGGGCACGTAAACATCAACCGGCACTACACGGTCACAACCTCGAACTACTGCGTAGGAGTAATGGTAGTAGCCGCCGCCATTGGCACATGATCCCATCGATATTACCCAGCGCGGCTCCGGCATTTGGTCGTAAACCTTGCGTAACGCCGGTGCCATCTTATTCACCAGTGTTCCCGCTACGATCATGACGTCGGACTGGCGAGGACTCGGACGGAAGATTACCCCGAATCGGTCAAGGTCATAACGCGCGGCGCCGGCATGCATCATCTCTACGGCACAACACGCAAGACCGAACGTCATCGGCCACATCGAACCAGTACGAGCCCAGTTGACGACCGTATCAATGCCGGTGACCACTACGCCCTTCTTCTGAATACTTCCTGGCGGTAGCTCATAGTCTGCCGTTGGCGCTGCTGCAGGTTCGTTTAATCCCATTCCAGCGCCCCCTTTTTCCACTCGTAGATGAACCCAACGACCAGCACTGTAAGAAACAGCGCCATTGCCAGAATCCCGAAACCACCGACCGTTCCCAAGGAGATCGCCCAAGGAAAGAGAAATGCGATCTCCAGATCGAAAATGATGAAGAGAATCGCGACGAGATAGTAGCGGACATCAAACTTCATCCGGCTGTCTTCGAAGGCCTCGAAGCCGCATTCATAGGGCGACAACTTTTCGTCGTCCTTACCGCCATTACCGAAGAGAAATCCAAGGGTCATAAGCACAACCCCAAGTCCCGCCGCGATACCGAGAAAAATCAGTACCGGAACATAGTTTTCGAGCACAATATTGCCTCGGTGCAGACACTGCAGCTGCGTGCGTCCCCACGCATCGTGTCTGAATAAGTCGTCCCAACTTTGACACGATGTGGACGCACCGGCCAAAGCACATCAATTATACCAGTTCACAACGTGACCGCCATAGATAGCGGTGTAAGACGCATGGTCTTTGCTGGTCCAGACGCAAAAAAAAAGCGCTCCGGATGGAGCGCTTTCTCGTGTGGTGCCGATGGCCGGACTCGAACCGGCACGGCTCTCGCCACTGCCCCCTCAAGACAGCGTGTCTACCAATTCCACCACATCGGCATTCATTTCCTATTCGCCCTCGTCAACTGACGTATTGTCGTCGAGTTCATCTACAGACCCGACCGCGTCCTCGACGATCGCTTCCGCATCGTCAGCAATCTCGTCAACCGATTCGATGCCGTCTTCGAGGCCATCGAATTCAGGCACTCCATCCGCCGCACTATCCAAGGCATCGCTTGCATCAGGACCTGTCGGAAGCAGGTCGAATTCCGCAGCCGGCGCCGGCGCTTCCGTGACGATATCGTCGGCGACACTCGAGCTCGGCGCGCCACGTTGAGTCGCTAACCAGGCCAACGCAAGACAGTTGGCGAAAAACAAGGTTGCAAGGATCGCGGTCGCACGGGACAGAAAGTTCGCTGAACCTCTCGCGCCAAACACGGTGCCCGACGCGCCAGCACCAAACGAAGCACCCGCATCAGCGCCCTTGCCTCGCTGCATCAAAATCAGAGCGATCAACGCGATCGATACCGCCGCGTGCGCAACTGAGAGCAGATTAAAAAGCGTACCCATAATTCGTCTTCATCCAATCAAAAGCTAGTTGGCAGCGCGCCCTATCGCCAGGAAGTCATCAACCTTGAGCGATGCGCCGCCAATCAGACCGCCATCCACATCTGGCATAGCCAGCAAACTGGCGGCATTGGCGGGCTTCATGCTGCCGCCGTATAAAATTCTTGTCGTCTCCGCCAACGCAACGTCATGCCCGTGAAGCGTTTCTCGCAGCACAGCATGAACTTCCTGCGCCTGTTCGGGCGTCGCTGTAAGGCCCGTACCAATCGCCCAAACCGGCTCGTAGGCGACGACCATGTCCTGCATTCCCGCAACACCCAACGCACCGGCAACCGCCTCAAGCTGGCCTACCACGACACGCTCAGTCTCGCCGGCTTCGCGCTGGGCCAGCGTTTCACCCACACAAACCACCGGCGCAAGCCCGTGAATCACCGCGCGTGCCGCTTTCGCTCCTACATCCTGGTCGGACTCACCGAACAGTGCTCGCCGCTCCGAGTGTCCGACGATGACGTACTCGCACCCGACATCCGCCAACATCCCAGCCGCAGTCTCTCCAGTGTAAGCACCGAAATCGTACTCGGATACGTTCTGCGCGCCGACACTAACTTTGGAACCTCGCAGCTGCCCGATGACCTCAGCCAAGTAGACACTGGGCGGACACACGAGCCAGTCCACGCCTGCGTCTGCTCCGGCACTCACGCCTTCGGCAAGGGCTACAGCTTCGCCGCCCAAGCCGTTCATTTTCCAGTTACCCGCGATCAGAATTCGTCGCATGATTCGCTCCGGCCGCACCGCTTTGCCGCCGACATAAAAGGCGCGGAGAATACCGTTGAACGGCCTCCTCTGCAATCGTTCTGGTCAGGCAGCTGCCTGCTTCACGACATCTGCCAGCTGCGCTGCCGCTGCCCTGACCTCCTGCTTGTCGACGCCCTCGACCATGACGCGTATGACAGGCTCCGTCCCAGATGCCCGTAAAACCACGCGTCCGCGCTCGCCAAGCGCCTCCTCCGTCTCCTGTTTGGCACTTTGAATCTTTGCATTCGCATCGAGATTCACCGCACCGCTCACTCGGACGTTGACCAGAACCTGCGGATACATCGGCATGTCCTGGGCAAGTTCCGCCAACGTTTTTCCGCTTTTCGAGATGAGCTCCAATAGTTGGAGCGCACTCACGATCCCATCGCCGGTCGTCGATTTATCCAGGCAGATGATATGGCCGGACGACTCCCCACCAATAATCCCACCGTGATTTCGTAGCTCAGACATAACATAACGATCACCGACCTGAGCTCGGACGAAGTCGATGCCGTGCTCAGCCAGTCGACGCTCCAGTCCGAGGTTGCTCATGACTGTCCCGACCACCGGGCCTTTCAGCTCACCAAGTTCATGACGTCCACGCGCGACAATGTAGATAAGCTGATCTCCGTCAACGACATTGCCCTCATGATCAACCATCAAAAGTCGATCACCATCACCGTCCAGAGCGATTCCCACGTCCGCCTTCACGGCCACCACTACATTTTGTAACAACTCAGGTTGCGTCGAACCACAGCCATCGTTGATGTTCTTGCCGTTGGGCGAACAGCCAATCGGTACAATCTCAGCGCCGAGCGCTGACAACACCCGAGGTGCCACTTTGAACGCAGCACCATTCGAACAATCCAAAGCGATTTTCATACCGCTAAGATCCAGTGAATCATCAACAGTCTTCAAGCAGTACTCACGATACCGCTCGCGGGCCGAATCGATGCGTTGCGCGAAACCCAATTCCGATGAATCTCTTGTGATCGCCGGCGCTTGCAGCAAGCCCTCGATTCGCATCTCAATGTCGTCAGAGAGTTTCGCTCCCGTACCGTCGAAAAATTTTATTCCGTTGTCGAAATACGGGTTGTGCGACGCCGAGATCATGACACCAAGATCCGCTCCGAAGGTGCGCGTGATGTAAGCAACACCCGGGGTCGGCAAAGGCCCAAGCATCAGCACCTGAACTCCAGCTGCGGTGAAGCCCGCCTCGAGGGCCGCCTCGAACATGTACCCGGATACTCGGGTGTCCTTCCCGATTACGACTGTCCCGCCATCGGGCACAAGAACGCGCGCGGCAGCGCCCGCGAGTCGAAGTGCAAAGTCTGCGGTCATTGGCGAGTCGCCTACTCTGCCGCGTACACCGTCGGTGCCGAAGTACTTGCGCTTCACCATGTTAATTCATCTCCCACCAGACCTCGCCCTGGACAGCCGCCAAAACCTTAAGTGCATCCACCGTAGGTTCAACGTCATGAACGCGTACCACTCGGGCCCCACGACGAACGCACTCGGCGGCGAGAATAGCACTGCCGGTCTGCCGATGCTCAACGCTGCGCCCGGTAATCTGGCCAAGCATTGATTTACGCGAAACACCAATTAAAACCGGATAACCGAGATTCGCAATGGCACCAAGCTCCCGGACCAATGCGAGGTTATCGGCAAGACGCTTGCCGAAACCAAAACCAGGATCGACCAATATCTGATCAGCCGGAATCCCGGCACGTTGGCACGCGGCGATGCGCTCACCCAAGAATGTACGAACCTCGACGACGGGGTCGTTGTATTCGGGCGCGATCTGCATCGTCGCCGGCGTACCCTGCATGTGCATCAGGCAAACGGAAACTTTCGCTGCCGCAGCGGTCGCTAACGCGTCCGGCTCGGTTAACGCACGCACATCATTGATGAGCCTTGCTCCCGCCGCGACGGCCTCTCGCATTACGTCGGCCTTGCTAGTGTCAATGGACACGAGACATGGCAACGCATCAACCAGTGCTTCGACTACCGGGACCGTGCGATCCAGTTCCTGTTGTGTCGAGACCTGGGTGGCCCCGGGACGCGTCGACTCGCCGCCCACGTCGATAATGTCCGCACCGGACCTGACCATACGCTCGGCGGCAACGCATGCGGCTGATACTGACGTGTGTTGCCCGCCGTCGGAGAACGAGTCGGGCGTAACGTTTAACACGCCCATAATCAAAGGGCGCTGCTGATCCAGCAGCGCCCTCACGGCATCGCGCCGCGAACACATTGAAGGACTACCCTAGCTGCTCTGACCTGCAGGGCCGCCAATGGGCCCATCCGGTTTCCGCTTAGGCGTCTCATCCTTCGTTAACGCAGTCGGCGGGTTGTCGTTATCCGTCCAATCCGCAGGTGGCCTCGGATCATCGCCCTTCATGATGTCGGCGATTTGATGTTCATCGATCGTTTCGTACTTGATCAGCGCTTCCGCCATCACATGTAGCTTGTCGATGTTTTCCTTCAAGATGGTTTCAGCGCGCTCATAATTCGCGTCCATGATGCGTCGGATTTCTTCATCGATCGCCTTCGCCGTCTCGCCCGAAACCTGCTTGGTCTGGGTCATTGTGCGGCCGAGGAAGACTTCGCCCTCTTCCTCGCTGTAACTCAACGGACCAAGACGTTCGGATAGTCCCCACTTGGTAACCATACTCCGAGCGATATCCGTCGCACGTTCGATGTCGTTCGACGCTCCGGTCGTGACGCCTTCAGCACCCAGGATCATCTCCTCCGCAATTCGACCACCGAACAAGGTCGCAATTCGACTGTTCAATCGCTGCTTGGACGTGCTGTAGCGGTCGCCCTCCGGCAAAAACATCGTGACGCCCAATGCGCGGCCTCGCGGAATGATCGTGACTTTGTAAACCGGATCATGATCCGGGACGGTTAGCCCCACGATCGCGTGGCCCGCTTCGTGGTACGCGGTGTTACTTTTCTCTTCCTCGCTCATGACCATAGATCGGCGCTCAGAGCCCATCATGATCTTGTCTTTGGCTTTCTCGAACTCCTCCATGCCAACCGTGCGTCGATTGGCACGCGCCGCGAACAGCGCCGCCTCATTGACGAGGTTCGCAAGATCAGCACCGGAGAAACCAGGCGTGCCACGGGCGATGATGGCGGGACGTACATCGTCGCCGAGAGGCACCTTGCGCATGTGCACGCGCAGGATCTGTTCGCGCCCACGCACGTCCGGCAATGGGACGACGACCTGGCGGTCAAATCGCCCGGGTCGCAAAAGCGCCGGATCCAGGACATCCGGACGGTTGGTTGCAGCGATGACAATGATGCCCTCGTTGCCCTCGAACCCATCCATCTCTACAAGCAATTGGTTCAGTGTTTGCTCGCGCTCGTCATGACCGCCGCCGAGTCCAGCGCCGCGATGGCGACCGACGGCGTCAATCTCGTCGATAAAGATGATGCACGGCGCATGCTTTTTCGCCTGATCAAACATGTCGCGAACACGCGATGCCCCGACACCGACGAACATCTCGACGAAATCGGAACCGGAAATCGTGAAGAACGGAACTTTCGCCTCGCCCGCGATCGCGCGCGCCAGAAGCGTTTTACCCGTTCCGGGTGACCCCACCATCAGAACGCCCTTAGGAATCTTTCCGCCGAGTCGCTGAAATTTGCTCGGGTCTTTGAGGAAGTCGACAATCTCGACCACCTCTTCTTTCGCTTCCTCTACGCCGGCAACGTCAGCGAAAGTCACACCGACCTGGTCCTCACCAAGTAGTCGCGCCTTGCTCTTGCCAAACGACATCGCGCCTCGTCCACCGGCGCCGCCGCCTTGCATCTGCCGCATGAAGTAGATCCATACCGCGATCAACAGCAAAACGGGGAACGAATGCAGCAACAACGTAAACAGGAAACTCTGCTCTTCAGGCTCTGGCATGTCGAAAGCGATGCCGCGCTCCTGTAGCTCGCCGACCAGTGCCGATACGTTATTAGCCTCGGGGTTGTAGGCGAAGAATCGCTTCTGATTTCCGGACGTCACGTAATGGACCATCGGGCCATCGAAACTCACCGACTGGATCGAATTGTTCTCGACCTTGCTCAGGAAATCAGAGTAGCGCTCTTTTGTCGCGCCACCCATGCCCGCGCTACCGAAATTTGAGACTACGGTAAGCAGGACCAGAATGATCACCACAAAAATAAGGATGTTTTTGGCTGAATCGTTCACGAAGTTGCCTCTTTGGTTCGCGATAACATCATGATCGACGTAAATCGCAACATTTGGGAGCATTGGATCCGGCGTCCGCGCGCCGGGAAAAAGATCTCGGTATCTCGTTGACCAAGCTCAAATTTGACACTACACCAAGCGAGGAGTTCTCGCCAGCGCGTAGACCTCAGTACTGGTGGGCCGAGAAGCCTTGGGCTTCTTGACCGCAACTTTGACAAAAACGCGTCGTAACGCCCTGACGTACTCATCAAAGCCTTCACCCTGGAACACCTTGCAGACAAACACGCCCTTCGGGCCGAGCATCTCGGTCGCAAAATCGAGTGCGAGCTCGGCGAGATACATCGAACGGGGCTGGTCGACCGCCTTCACCCCACTGATATTGGGGGCCATATCGCTCATTACAAGATCGAGCCGTTCGTTGCCGACGCTTTCGGTGACAGCATCCAGAACCGCCTGCTCGCGAAAGTCACCCTGTATAAAGTGGACCCCCGCCAAAGCGTCCATGGGCAGCAAATCCACCGCGACGACCGAAACGTCGTCGTCGAGCTGTCGCGCTACCCATTGCGACCAACCACCAGGTGCTGCTCCAAGATCCGCGACTCGCATGCCGCGTCGCAGTATGCCTTGGTTGCGAGTTAACTCTTCCAGTTTGTAGACGGCTCTGGATCGGTACCCCTCCGTGCGCGCCTTGCGCACCCAGGGATCCTTCTCCTGCCGCTCCCGCCAACCTGAAGACGATCCGCGCGGTTTACTCATCGGTCGTCTCGCGCGGGAGTTGGCGTGACGTGACTGGCCTTTCTGTGTAGTTCATACTCCACGCCCAATTCCACATTGCCCGGCGGGCCCACCGTGTATCAACTTTCCGAAAGACAGAAAAAAACCCTGCGGGGATTCGGTCACAAACTGAAACCTGTGGTCATCATCGCGGACGCTGGCCTCAGCACCAACGTGCGTCACGAAATCGAGCAAGCACTGGACTTTCATGAGTTGATCAAGATCAGCGTACGCAGTGGCGACCGGGACATTCGGGATGAGGTAATCGGCAAGATTTGCGAGGACTTTCAAGCTCAACTCGTCCAACGCACCGGCAATATTGGTCTGTTCTTCCGCCGCAACACCGAAAAACCCAAAGTCGTCCTGGGCAGCCGCTAAACGTAGCGGACTTCTACGATCTCATAGTCGCGTGCACCAGCCGGTGCCTGCACAGTGACCTCATCGCCCTCGTTCTTTCCAATCAAAGCTCGGGATATCGGTGAACTCACCGAGATGAGGCCACTCTTGATGTCGGCCTCATCGTCGCCGACGATCTGGTAGGTAAGCGTCTCGTCGCTTTCAAGATCGAGCAGTTCTACCGTCGCTCCGAACACGACCTTGCCGGTCGCTTTCAATTGCGTGACGTCAATCACTTGTGCGTTCGACAGTTTCGCCTCGATCTCCTGGATCCGGCCTTCCGCAAAACTCTGTTGCTCCTTGGCCGCATGATACTCAGCGTTCTCTTTCAAATCGCCATGCTCACGCGCTTCTGCGATCGCCTGGATGATCCGCGGGCGCTCGACCGACTTTAGCTGTTTAAGCTCAGCCTTCAGCTGTTCTGCGCCACGCGCGGTCAAAGGCACTTTGTTCATTTGTTGTCCTCCTGGACTGGGACCCGGCTATATCAGGCCGCCTGCGTCGCGTGCAGGTCCTGCAGGCAATTCACTGCGTCATCCGCAATATGCTGCATCGCATCGCAGGTCGCTCGTGCCGCCGCCAGAGTCGTGTAGTACGTTACACCGCGAGCAACTGCCTCGCCGCGAATCGTCTGTGAATCGCGGATGGCCTTTTTGCCTTCGGTGGTATTGATGATCAGCTCAACCTCATCGTTCTTGATCATATCGACAAGATGTGGCCGACCTTCGCTGACCTTGTTTGCTCGTCGGCACTCAACACCCGCATCTGCGAGAGCTTTCGCGGTGCCGTGAGTTGCCACGATATCAAATCCCAAATCGATCAGCATAGTGGCCAACTCGATCGCATCCTCTTTGTCGCGGTCGCGCACCGACACAATCGCCGTGCCGCCGCGAGGCAGAACAACACCTGACGCGAGTTGCGCCTTTGCATACGCCTCGCCAAACGTCAGTCCAGTCCCCATGACTTCGCCGGTCGACTTCATTTCGGGCCCGAGAATCGGATCCGAGTGCGGGAATTTCTTGAACGGGAACACCGACTCCTTCACCGAGAAGAATGCCGGTATGACTTGCTCTGTGAAACCCATGGACTGGAGGCTCTCCCCGGCCATGACACGCGCCGCAATCTTCGCCAGAGGGACACCGGTCGCCTTGGACACAAACGGCACCGTGCGAGACGCTCGAGGATTCACTTCGAGCAGAAAGATGTCGTCTCCGCGAATCGCGAACTGTGTATTCATCAAACCAATCACATTCAACGCTTTGGCAAGCTCGGTGACTTGTTCAATCAGCTTGTTCTGAATCTCATCGCTCAATGACACGGGCGGCAAAACACAACCGGAGTCACCGGAGTGAACACCCGCTTGCTCAATGTGCTGCATGATTCCGCCAACCAGAACCTTTTCGCCGTCGGCGATGATATCGACATCGACTTCAACCGCCTGATCCAGAAATCCGTCCAGAAGTACGGGCGCACCGTCTGTCACATCCTCGCTGCGCCGCATGTAATGCTTGAGTTCAGCATCGGTGTAGACGATTTCCATTGCGCGCCCGCCGAGCACGTACGATGGGCGTACCACCAATGGATAGCCCACCTCACCCGCGCGTGCCAGAGCCTCTTTCTCATCCCGAGCTGTCGCGTTTGGCGGTTGTAACAGTTCAAGGTCCTGGATGATCTTCTGGAATCGCTCTCTGTCCTCGGCCAGATCGATGGAGTCCGGCGATGTCCCGATCACCGGAGCACCTGCGTCGCTCAGCGCATTCGCGAGTTTCAACGGTGTTTGTCCACCGAACTGGACAATCAACCCCACCGGCTTCTCAAGCTCAACAATGTTCATCACGTCTTCGAACGTCAGAGGTTCAAAGTAGAGTCGGTCCGACGTATCAAAATCGGTCGACACTGTTTCCGGGTTGCAGTTCACCATGATCGTGTCGTAGCCCGCTTCACGCAGCGCAAGCGACGCATGCACGCAGCAGTAGTCAAACTCGATTCCCTGGCCGATGCGATTGGGTCCACCACCGAGAATCATGATCTTCTTCCGATCCGAAACATCCGCTTCGCAATACTGCTCGTAGGTGGAATACAGGTAGGCGGTATCGGTCGCGAACTCAGCAGCGCAGGTATCGACGCGCTTGTAGACCGGCACAACCCCTGCTGCAAGTCGCGCTTCACGAATCTTTTCGCCAGAGTGGCCGCTCAGCTCGGCAATTCGTTCATCCGAAAATCCGCGCCGCTTGAGCTCCCGGAGATTCGCCGGGCGGAAGACACCGTCGCCCAAGGCACGAATTCCGCTTTCGACCCGGATCAAGTCGAGAATCTGACCGAGAAACCACGGATCTATTCCCGAGAGCTGGTGGACGAGATCGATATTCAGACCAAGACGAAAAGCCTCTGCAACCCACAACAACCGATTGGCACTCGGTGTGCGTACCTGTTCTTCAACCATCTCCCGACATGTTTCTTCGCTAAGACCCAGCGGTAATTGACGATCAAAACCCGTCAATCCTGTCTCAAGCCCGCGCAGTGCTTTTTGCAACGACTCCTGGAACGTTCGGCCGATCGACATGACCTCGCCGACAGACTTCATGGAGGTCGTCAGACGCGCATCTGCGCCCGGAAATTTCTCGAAGGTGAACCGTGGCATTTTCGTGACCACGTAATCGATCGTGGGCTCGAACGACGCTGGTGTTCGCCCCCCCGTGATGTCATTGCGAAGCTCGTCCAGCGTGTAACCGACTGCGAGCTTTGCAGCAACCTTGGCAATCGGAAATCCCGTCGCTTTGGAGGCGAGCGCCGAGGAGCGCGACACCCTCGGGTTCATCTCGATGACCACCATACGTCCGTCCTGCGGATTCACCGCAAACTGGACATTCGATCCGCCGGTCTCAACCCCAATCCGACGCAGCACCGCGAGCGATGCATTTCGCATCACCTGATACTCCCGATCTGTCAGGGTTTGCGCCGGTGCCACAGTAATCGAGTCGCCCGTGTGCACACCCATGGCATCGACATTCTCGATCGAGCAAATAATGATGCAGTTGTCCGCGCGATCGCGAACGACCTCCATCTCAAACTCTTTCCAGCCAATGATGGATTCCTCGATTAATACCTCGGTGGTCGGAGACAAATCGAGACCATTGCTGACGATCTCCTCGAACTCTTCGCGGTTGTAGGCGATCCCGCCGCCGGTGCCGCCCATCGTGAACGATGGGCGGATAATCGACGGGTATCCGACATCCTTCTGGATTTCGTGAGCCTCTGCCAGAGAATGCGCGACGGCCGCTCGCGGCGACTTGAGACCAATCTCATCCATGGCCTTTTTGAATTTCTCGCGGTCTTCGGCTGTATCAATGGCTTCTTGGGAGGCGCCGATCAACTCCACTCCATGCGCCTCAAGGACCCCTTCACGCACCAGATCCAACGCGCAATTGAGTGCCGTTTGCCCTCCCATAGTCGGCAACAGTGCATCCGGTTTTTCTTTCTCGATGATCTTTGCAACCGCAGTCCAGTGCACCGGCTCGATGTATACCGCATCGGCCATCTCGGGGTCGGTCATGATGGTCGCAGGGTTGGAGTTGATCAGGATCACCCTGAACCCCTCTTCCCGAAGTGCCTTGCACGCTTGCGCTCCCGAATAGTCGAACTCGCAAGCCTGCCCGATGATGATCGGCCCGGCGCCGATGATCATGATGCTCTTGATGTCTTCTCTCTTAGGCACTGTTGCTCCTGGTTATGAATCGAACGCTGGGGGCGTTCATGATTCGGCGGCGACGCTATCGTCAGGCCCTGCACCAAGGGTCTGCTGCGAGTACTGAGCCATCGCTAGCGAAAACTGATGGAACAGATGGCGCACGTCTTGTGGACCTGGGCTCGCTTCGGGATGTCCCTGAAACGAAAAAGCAGGTTTACGTTTGTGCGCGATGCCCTGCAGCGTACCGTCGAACAGGGATCTGTGCGTCGCTGTAACGTCGTCCGGCAGGCTGTCCTCGGCGACCGCAAATCCATGGTTCTGACTGGTAATCAGTACCCGACCGTTTTCCAGGTCCTGCACCGGGTGGTTTGCACCATGGTGGCCGAATTTCATTTTCTCCGTGCGGGCACCGAGCGCGAGTGCGAGCAACTGGTGACCGAGACAGATTCCGAAAATCGGGATACCTCGATCAAGTATTTCCCGAATCGCCGCAATAGCGTAATCGCACGGTTCCGGATCTCCAGGGCCGTTCGACAAGAACACCCCATCCGGCGCCATATCAAGCACCTCCGCTTCCGGCGTCTCGGCCGGCACCACGGTCACTCGACAGTCGTGCTCGACGAGCAACCGGAGGATGTTGCGTTTTATCCCGAAGTCATAAGCCACCACATGCAGTGGTGCAATCCGTCGAGTGACCACAGGCTCCGGGTTGTTCCATGACTCGCCCTGCGCCCATTGGTAGGCCTTTTCGGTCGTGACGACTTTCGCAAGATCTGTCCCTCCCAGACCGGGCGCAGCCTTGGCCTTTTCGATCGCCTGCGCCGCGAGCGCTGACGCCGATACGCCTTGGGCGGCAGCCGCAATGCAGCCTTGCTGAGCGCCATGCTCACGGATATGCCGGGTCAATGCCCGCGTATCGAGATCGCTGATCGCAACGACGTTTGCCCGACGCAGAAAATCCGCAAGGTTAGCCTCGGATCGCCAACTTGATGTCACGATCGATCGGTCACGGATTACCAACCCCGTCGCGTGCACCTTGGATGACTCGAAATCATCGCTGTTAGTGCCGGTGTTGCCGATATGCGGATACGTTAGCGTGACGATTTGCTGGCAATACGATGGGTCGGTCAGGATCTCCTGATACCCGGTCATCGCCGTATTGAAAACAACTTCTCCGAGCGCCTCACCATCAGCGCCGCACGATAGCCCGCGAAAGACGGTGCCGTCTGCGAGCGCGAGAATTGCCGGTTTTACCATTGCCACCTCAACGAGAAATTCGCGACAGGCAGACACAACAAAGCGGAAGGCCGCAGGACCAATGAACTTGCACTGATCTCGACGCTTCCGCTTGAGGGCCAGCAGATCGCCTGCTGAGCGGAGAGTGTACGTGAGGCTGCTCCGCAAAGGAAGCGTCAGACTGCCTGGCGCAACAAATCCTGCATTCCATAAACGCCGGGCGACTGCTCAACCAGCCATGTCGCCGCTTTCAACGCGCCCGCGGCAAACAAGTCACGGTCCTGCGCGCGATGGCAGAGCGTCAGTTGCTCGTGCGGACCAAAGAATGCGATCTCGTGGTCGCCGATGACGTTGCCGCCGCGCCTGACACTGAATCCAATGTCTCCGGCCGATCGAGGCCCGTCACCTCGGATCGCTACATCGCCGAGCACTTCTTCCCGACCGCGACTTGCAGCGCCGCCGAGCGTAATCGCGGTACCAGAGGGTGCATCTCGTTTGCCGCTGTGGTGGGTTTCGCTGATCTCAATATCGAACTCGGGCAATGCGCGAGCCGCATGTTCTATCAACTGCGAAAGCAATGCGACAACAGGGCTCATGTTGCTCGCCACGAACACGGCGCACCCTTCACCCAACTCAACGATGGCCGCCTCATCAGCTGCGCTTCGCCCAGTCGTTCCGGACACCAACGCGCAGGATGTCCCGCTGCACGCCTCAACAATCGCTGAGGTTGCGTCTGGCGGTGTGAAGTCGATTGCAACCTCCGCCAACTGAAGTATCGCACTCAGTCCTTCGCCACCCGACCAACGGCCGACGATCGAGAACCCACTATCACCGCGTTTCGCTAGCTCTTTTACCCGAGTGCCCATCCGGCCGGTCGCCCCGAGAATTGCCAACTTGATAGGACGTGGCGCCACAGATACTACGATCCGATGTTATCGAAGAACCGTTTGACGTTGTCCGTCCAGGAATGGGTACGCGGACTATGCCGATCTCCACCGAGGTCGACGGCGCTATCGAATTTTCGCAGCAGTTCTTTCTGATCGGACGTCAGATTCACCGGCGTCTCCACTGTCACTCGACAATACAGATCGCCGGGCTCCGGAATTCTCACAGTCGGCACGCCTTTGCTGCGCAATCGGAACACCTTGCCCGTCTGAGTGCCAGGCGGAACCTTCAGGGTCACCTCGCCATCAAGCGTCGGCACGTTCACCGAGCCACCCAGTGCGGCTGTGACAAACCGCAACGGCACGTCACAGTGCAAATCCGGCCCGTCGCGCTCAAACACCTCGTGCTCACGCAATCGAATCTCGACGTACAAATCTCCGGATGGGCCACCGTTCTTGCCCGCTTCACCTTCGCCGGTCAAACGAATTCGATCACCGGAGTCAACGCCCGCGGGGATCTTGACCTGGAGTGTGCGTGTTTTTTGAACGCGACCACGTCCGTCGCACGTACGACAAGGGTCTTTAATCACGGTACCTTCACCGTGACATTGGGGACAGGTTTGTTGTACCGAGAAGAAACCTTGCGTCATTCGAACCTGCCCGGAACCGCCGCACATCGAGCACGTTTCCGGTTTCGACCCGGGCGCAGCACCGCTCCCATCGCACGTCTCACAAACGACGAGAGTTGGAATCTCGAGCGTCCGCGACTCGCCGCGAACCGCTTGCTCAAGAGTCATCTCCAGTTCGTAACGAAGATCTGCACCACGATAGGCCTGACGACCACCACCGCGACGTGCACCGCCGCCAAAGATATCGCCGAACACATCGCCGAACACATCACTGAACGAGGCGCCACCGCCGAACCCGGCGCCACCAGACGCGCTATTGCTGACGCCATCGTGGCCGAACTGATCGTACGCCGCGCGCTTTTGTCCGTCTGACAAAACTTCATAGGCTTCCTTCGCTTCCTTGAAGCGAGATTCTGCCTCTGCATCTCCCGGGTTACGGTCCGGGTGGTGCTTCATGGCAAGTCGGCGATAGGCCTTCTTAAGCGCCGCATCATCCGCACTCTTGTCGACGCCAAGTACTTCGTAGTAATCGCGTTTTGCCATGTATTCCTCTCTCGAGTGCAGCGCTCACGACGCACCCGCGGGTGCGTCGCAGCGTCATCAGTCAACCTTCGATCAGGCTGACTTTTTATCGTCGTCTGACACTTCTTCGAACTCAGCATCCACGACGTCATCACCTGCGGCATTGCCACCTTCAGCCGTCGCGCCTTCGCTGCCGCCCTCTGCTTGTTCATAAGCTTTCTGAGCCATTGACGCCGAAGCTTCGGCTAGTGCCTTGGTTTTCGCTTCGATTGCGCCCTGATCCTCGCCCGCTACAACCGACTTCAGATCGTTGATCGCCGACTCAATGTTGGCACGCTCTTGCGCTTCCACTTTGTCGCCGAGGTCCGCAAGCGACTTCTCCGTCGCGTGAATCAATCCGTCCGCCTGGTTGCGGATATCGACCAATTCACGGAACTTGCGATCCTCTTCCGCATGCGCTTCCGCATCGCTGACCATTTTCTCAATCTCGTCGTCTGACAAACCACTAGACGCCTTGATCACGATGTTCTGTGATTTGCCGGTCGCCTTGTCCTTCGCGGAAACGTTCAGAATGCCGTTCGCATCGATGTCGAAGGTCACTTCAATCTGCGGCATCCCGCGAGGTGCTGGCGGAATGTCGGCCAAATCAAACTTGCCGAGCGACTTGTTGTCACCAGCACGCTCTCTTTCGCCCTGCAGAACGTGGATCGTCACCGCCGTTTGGTTGTCGTCTGCGGTTGAGAACACCTGATCCGCATTGGCCGGAATCGTTGTGTTCTTGTCGATGAGTTTTGTCATGACGCCGCCCATCGTTTCGATCCCGAGCGACAGCGGCGTGACATCCAGCAACAGGACATCCTTCACGTCACCGGCCAGAACGCCACCCTGAATGGCGGCGCCGATGGCAACTGCTTCATCCGGGTTCACGTCACGGCGTGGCTCCTGACCGAAGAAGTTCTGAACTTCCTCGGCGACCTTCGGCATCCGGGTTTGGCCACCGACAAGAATGATGTCGTTGACGTCAGATACTTTAAGACCAGCATCTTTCAGCGCTGTCTTGCAGGGTTCGATCGTGCGAGCGATGAGATCACCGACCAACGATTCGAGCTTGGCGCGCGTCACCTTGATATTCAGATGCTTCGGACCGCTGGCATCCGCCGTGATGTACGGCAGGTTGACTTCCGTCTGCTGCTGCGAAGATAACTCGATCTTCGCTTTCTCTGCTGCTTCTTTCAGACGCTGCATCGCAAGCGCTTCCTTGCGAAGATCCATGCCAGACTCTTTTTCAAACTCGCTCGCCAGGTAGTCGATCAGCTTGAGGTCAAAATCTTCACCGCCGAGGAACGTGTCACCGTTCGTTGCCAGGACCTCGAACTGATGCTCGCCGTCTACTTCGGCAATCTCAATGATCGATACGTCGAACGTGCCGCCACCAAGATCGTAGACCGCGACGGTTCGATCGCCCCGCTTCTTGTCCATGCCATACGCCAGCGCTGCTGCCGTCGGCTCGTTGATAATCCGCTTAACCTCAAGACCGGCAATTTTGCCCGCATCTTTTGTCGCCTGACGTTGCGAGTCATTGAAATACGCCGGGACAGTGATGACCGCCTCCGTGACTTCCTCACCGAGATAGTCTTCAGCGGTTTTCTTCATCTTCATCAGAACGCGCGCAGAGATTTCCGGCGGCGCCATTTTCTTGCCGTCGACCTCAACCCACGCGTCGCCGTTGTCCGCCTTGGCGATCGTATACGGCACCATATCGATGTCGCGTTGTACGACGTCATCATCAAAACGACGGCCAATCAACCGCTTCACAGCAAACAAGGTATTGACCGGGTTGGTGACGGCCTGGCGCTTCGCGGACTGGCCGACAAGCACCTCGTTGTCTTTGGTGAACGCCACGATTGATGGTGTGGTTCGGTCGCCCTCGCTGTTCTCGATAACGCGGGCACTGTCGCCTTCCATGACGGCGACGCAGGAGTTCGTCGTACCGAGATCGATTCCGATTACTTTACCCATGATAGGTCCTCATTCTGTTCGCCGAAGCTCAGCGTCGGCACGTTATTTCCAAGATGTCAGTGAAATAGGGATGGTTCGACGGGAATTCAAGATGGGTCAGCAGCGACGACAACACGCGCTGCGCGGACCAATCGGCCATTCAGGCTGTAGCCTTTTTGCACCACGTCAATGACCGAATTGGGCTCGGCATCAGGACTTGGCACCATCGTCATCGCCTCATGCTCCTGCGGGTCGAACGGCGCGCCTGCGGGATCGATCTGTTGAACGCCGAATTTCTCAAGTGTGTTGAGAAGAATCTTCAACGTCGCAGCACTGCCCTCGAGTAAGGATTCAGCACTGGCTTGCTCGCCGGCGGCGAGCGCGCCTTCGAGGCTGTCCGCGACGGCCAGCAATTCGTTCAACAGCCGCTCGGTACCAAATTTATGTGCCTGCTCCACATCACGTTGCGCCCGCTTGCGAACGTTATCGAGCTCGGCCACGGCGCGGACGTACTTCTCCCAGTTCTCATCCGCTTTCGCCTGCAACTCCGCTGTCGCGTCGTCAACAGCGTCGCTATTCTGCTCATTCGGAGCAGCCTCAGCGCCCGCCTCGGCAGCACGTGCGGCATCCGAAATATCAACGGTTTCGGCGTCCGCGGCGCCCGCTGGACTGTTTTCGTCCTCTGGCGGCGTCGAATTCACCGTGTTCCCAGTGTCGGTCATGCGTGAAACTCCCATACGCGGGCCATGATTCCGCGGCCTAATAATTTCTCTGGGAGGCTTATTGGGGCTCGTTTCTGGAATTCAAGATCGTCGAAAGCAGTTTTGCGGTGATATCGACGACCGGGATCACTCGGTCATACGCCATTCGCGTCGGCCCAATGACCCCCAGGACGCCCACGACCTCATCGTCGACCGCGTAGGGTGACGCGACCACGCTGCAGTCATCGAGGATCTGAAAGCCCGATTCTTCACCAATAAAAATCTGCACGCCGCTCGCTTCGATGCTGCGATCCAGAAGATCGAGCAAATCCCGCTTTTGATTAAATGCCTCGAATAGCCGTCGCAGTTTCTCGACATCGGATAGCTCGGAAAACCCCATCAAATTGGTTTCGCCCGCCATGATGTACTCAGCCTGCGTGGGCGTGTCGGTATCCAACGCAGTCTGCGCCATACTGACCACATCGATCATCGCCTGATTCATCGACGCCCTTGCCTGATCCAGCTCGTCCACAATGACGGAACGGATCTGGGACAGCTCCATGCCACCACATTTCGCGTTGATAAAGTTCGCTGCGTGCGTGAGTTCGTCCCGGGTGTACTCGCGGTCTGTCTGCAAGACACGATTCTGCACTTCAGTTGCGTTGATCACCAAAATCGCCAAAACCCGATGATCTCCGAGCGGCAGGAACTCGATCTGTCGCAGAACCACCCGATCGGCGCGCGGCACAGTAACCACGCCCGCCATCTTCGTGAATTGCGACAAAAGGCTCGACGCTGAGGACACCAACGACGCGGTATCGCCGCTTTCGCTGGCGAGCTGACGCTCAAGCTCCTTGACGGTTCGCGTGGTCAGTGGTCGCACCCGCATGAGGCTGTCGACGAACACCCGATAACCAAGCGCGGTCGGCACGCGACCCGCAGAGGTGTGCGGCGCACTGACCAACCCCAGCGCCTCAAGGTCGGACATAACGTTGCGGATCGTTGCCGGGCTGAGTTCCAACCCTCCGTCTCTTGCCAGCGTACGCGAGCCAACCGGGCTACCGTCGCGAACGTACCGCTCGATCAATACGCGCAGAAGTTGCTGTGCGCGCGTCGATAACTCGGTCTGACCTTGCTTGGCTCCAGCCACTGCCGTTTCAAGCTCCTGAACTGCGAATACCGAGAGCTTACAGCGCGACTCACTCGGGTCAACTCTCGTACAAACTCGGTTTGCCGGCCCGTGACTGAACGGTCACACTATGCGGATGATCACCACAGCAGCGCTTTTTGGACAACCACAGGACCCGCGCGTCAGGGAGCAGGCACGACAAGTCGCTGTGTGGCTCACGAGTGCTGGTGTGCGAACGTTGATCAGCGAGCCCACGGACGACGTCCCTGCAGAGCTGGTCGATCGTACGACGCTGGTGTCGGAGTCCGATGTGTTTATCGCGATTGGTGGTGATGGAACGTTGCTTTACGCCGCCAGAATCGCAATTGGTCACAACATACCGGTGCTGGGCATCAATCTTGGCCGACTGGGATTCCTCACTGATATTTCGCCCGACGAGATGGAAAGCTCCCTGGCGTCCGTGCTTGCCGACGAGGCGATCAAAGAAACCCGCATGTTGCTGACGGCCGAGGTCTGGCGGAACGACCGCAAGGTCTCAGAGGCGCTGGCTGTCAACGATGTCGTGGTCGGCCGCCGCGATACGGGCCGTATGATCGACTTTGAGACACGTGTCGACGGTGTCTTTCTGAATGACCATGCCGGGGATGGCTTGATTCTTGCGACGCCGACAGGCTCGACCGCCTACGCACTCTCATGCGGAGGTCCGATTCTGCAGCCGACACTCGAAGCCATTGCGTTGGTACCGGTATGTCCACATACGCTGAGCGATCGACCCATCGTGCTGCCCGCAGACGTTGAGATCGGCGTAAGGCGCACGGAGCGCTATCAGACGGCAGCCGAAATCAGTGTCGACGGGCAGTTGCTCGGAGAATTACAGGCCAATGATGCGCTATTGATCCGCCGTGCCAACCAGCAACTTCATTTGTTGCACCCGCCAGGATATGACTACGCTGAGCTCCTGCGCTCGAAGCTGAATTGGGGGGCAGACTCAAGACGGCGAACACCGCCCCAGGAGCGCTGACATGCTGTGCATGATGCACGTGCGAAATTTCGCCATCATCGAGGAAATAGAGGTCGAGTTCGCCGCCGGGATGAACGTTTTGACCGGCGAAACCGGTGCCGGTAAATCAATCCTCGTCGATGCTCTCGGGTTGTTGCTCGGGGAACGCGCGTCAGCTGATGTGATTCGCGAAGGTCAGGATCGCGCGGAAATCGCTGCGATTTTCGAACCCACGACTGAAGCGAAGGCTTGGCTCGAAGAACGAGCAATGGAGGCTGGCGACGAATGCCATTTGCGACGCGTCATCTCGCGCGACGGCCGCGCACGCGGTTTCATCAATGGGAATCCGGCTACTATGCAGAGTTTGCGCGAACTCGGTGCCATGCTGGTCAATATCCACGGTCAGCACGAACACCAGGCGCTTACACAATCTGATGTCCAAAGACGCCTGTTGGACGCACGCGGCGACTACGCAGACAAACTCGCCAAGACGGCGACCGCATGGCAGCGCTGGCGTGCCGCCCGCGATGCTCGGTTGTCGCTGGAATCTGAATCTTCGGACCAAGCCGATCGCATCGAGTTTTTGCAGTTTCAACTGGCTGAGTTGGACTCGGTGGCGGCACAGCCGGGCGAATTTGAAGCGCTCGAAAGCGAACGGCTGAGACTCGCGAGCGCCACAGACATTGCCGAGCGCGGCGAGCGTGCGCTGGCCGCGCTTTCCGAGGGCGAACCGGATAACGCCGTGGCACTGCTCGCGACCGCAACCCGAGAAATCGAGGCACTGGCAGATTTGGGCGGCGAAATCAGTGAAGCGTTAGTGCTGCTGAACGAGGCGCAGACCAGTCTGGGCGAGGCCGCTACAACATTGCACCGTTTCGTCGCGTCGACCGAACATGATCCTAATCGACTCACAGAGGTCGAACGACGCAGCGACTCGGTTCGTGCTCTCGCGCGCAAGCATCGCGTCGCTCCGGAGCAAGTGCATGCCCAGGCGGAAGCGCTACGCGCCGAGCTTGAGCGCATGGAAAACGCCGATTCGGCGCTGGAGCAGCAAATCGAGGCGGAGCAGACAACGCGTGCCGATCTCGACAAGCTGTTAAAGCCGCTCTCGCGCGCCCGGCGCAAAGCGGCAAACGCGTTCTCTGATCAGGTATCTGACGATATGCACGCATTGGGAATGCAAGGCGGCAAATTTGTGGTGACCATCGAAACCGACGAGGCAGCCGAACCTCAGATCCACGGGCAGGATCGTGTGCGTTTCGATGTCTCGGCGAATCCTGGGCAAGCACCACAGTCACTCGCAAAGGTTGCGTCGGGCGGCGAACTCTCACGCATTAGCCTCGCGATTCAGGTGGCCGCGGGACAAAGAAAAGGCGTGGCGAGTATGGTCTTCGATGAAGTTGACAGCGGCGTCGGCGGCGGCGTTGCCGAAGTTGTCGGATCGAAAATGCGTGACCTCGCTGATAGCTGTCAGGTGCTGGCAGTGACCCATTTGCCGCAGGTCGCCGGCCAGGCACACCATCACCTTCGCGTTAGCAAGATGACGGATGGAAAAACAACAAAAACCAAGATAGTGCCGCTATCGAGTGATGAGCGAGTCGAGGAAATCGCGCGAATGCTCGGTGGTGTGGAAATCACCGGCACAACCCGTAAGCACGCCCGGGAGATGCTCCGGATGGCGACTAGCCGCGCAAAAAGAAGTTAGAGAAACGAGACTAGGACTTCTTCTTGACGTAGAGCACCAGGCTATGATCGTGGAGCTCGTACCCGTGCGCCTCGGCCACTTCGTGCTGTAGCTTCTCGATTTCATCGCTGACGAATTCGATCACGTCACCCGTGTCGATATCGACCATATGATCGTGATGACTGCCGTCATCGAGCTCGAACACGGAGTGCGCGCCCTCAAAGTTCTGTCGCGAGACCAGTCCCGCGGTCTCGAACTGTGTCAGCACTCGATAGACGGTCGCCAGACCAATATCCTCACCGGCGTCGAGTAACTCTCGATAGATATCTTCCGCGCTCAAGTGACGCGATTCGGAACTTTCCAGGATTTCCAGAATCTTCAGACGGGGAAGGGTGACCTTGAGGCCAACCTTTCGTAGGTCGCTGCTTTGGATCTTGCCGGGCATTGAGCATCTCTGTGCGAATGACGGGAGCGCTAAGGTATCATGTTCGTGTCGATGCTGTGAAACCGGGAGGGGCGTTGTGCCACGAGTAAAGCCGATACAACAATTAGGGCGACTTCTGTGCCTGATAGTCTTGATCGGAAGCTGCTCTGCCTGCGTTTATCGCCTGGCCATTCAACAAGGCAACATCGCCAAGCTCGACGACGTCGAGCGGGTCGAGGTCGGAATGACACCAAGTCAGGTTCGGTTCTTGTTGGGCTCACCGCTTGTGGATGATCCGTTCAGCAGCGACCGATGGGATTATGTATTTTCGAGCCGAATCGGCCGGGATGCGCAAACCACACGCAGGTTCCTGACGGTATACTTCGAAGACGGCAAAGTGGCACGGATTGTTCGCGAAGACCCGCCGCCGCTGGAACCCGACACACCAGAACCCGTGGCCGAGACCGAAGCCGACAGCTAATCCGATGGAGCCGGCAGCTCTGCGCCCATAGTCTGACCTGCCGCTGCAAGCGCCCGCCTCGCTTCTCTGGGGTCCAGAATCAGGGGCCGGTACAACTCCACTCGATCGCCGGGTTCAACCAAGCGTTCGCGGGGCGCAGCCTCTCCCCAAACGCCGGTGCCGAGTGCTGCAAAGTCTAGCTGGGGAAAAGCCTCAGCAACGCCGGAATGATCGATCACGTCCTGCACCGTCGTACCCTGCGCCACATTGAGCGACTTCACCCACTGCTGATCTGGCAACGCCAGCGCAAGCTGCACACTCACTGTTCCGGATGCGAGCGCATCCATTAGCCGTACACAGCCTCGGCTCGTTTCGTAAACGCATCGACCAATTCGTTGCAGGTGGTCTCAAAAAAACCACCGAGCATCATGCCGAGCACCGGAGAGGAGAATTCAAAGTCGATGCTCAAAGACGCTTTGCAGCCCGAATCGCCCAGCGGCAGAAACGTCCAAACGCCCTCAAGATGACTGAACGGCCCGTCAACAAGATGCATTTCCATCTTCTCCGACGGAGTGCCGACATTTCGGGTGGTAAAAGCGCGCCGCATACCACCCTTAGACAACTCGAGCGTGGCAGCTACCGTATTGCCATCCCGCTCAAGCACCTCCGCCTGCGTGCACCAGGGCAGAAACTCGGGGTAAGCTGGAATGTCATCAACGAGATCGTACATCTGAGCCGGTTCGTACGGAACCAACGCACTCCTGCGAACCGATCGCATCAAGCGAACCGCTCAGCGATCAATTGCCAAAGACCTGTTCCGTTGATGAGCACCAGCAGGACTCCGAGCGGTGCGACAAAGCGTGCTAGAAAACGCCACAACCGGAATGACAACCCGGTCGACCCCAACTCGGACGAACTTGAGTTTGCGCACATCACCCAACCTGCAAACAGTGTGATCAGCACACCACCCAATGGCAGCATGATGTTTGTCGTCAGAAAATCGATATTGTCAAACGGGGTGCCACGCAGGAACGATACATCGGCCATGACATTGAACGAGAACACGGTCGCCAAACCGACGAACCAAACGATGCCGCCAACGATGAACGCTGCAGCTCGACGCGTCAGCCCGTATCGTTCTACCGCCCACGCGACCGCGGGTTCCATCAAACCGATCGCTGAGGTCAGCGCGGCGAAACTCAGGAGCACAAAGAACAGCGTGCCGAACAACACGCCGAAAGACATGTTGCCGAACGCAAGTGGCAACGTGACAAAAACGAGGCCCGGACCCTGCCCTGGGTTCAAATCGTTCGCGAACACGATCGGGAATATGACCATCGCCGACAGCATGGCAATCGAGGTATCGGCGATCACCACCGTGACCGATGCATTGCCAATCGATGTCTCTTCGGGCAAGTATGCACCGTATGCCATGACCGCACCCATGCCGATCGACAAGCTGAAAAATGCCTGTCCTAACGCAACCAGCGCGGCGTCGAGATTGATTTTGGAAAAATCTGGCGTGAACAGAAATCTAACGCCCTCCATGAACTTGCCGGTGGTCATGGCATAGATCAACAGGATGAACATCAAAGCCAGCAACGCAGGAACCATGAACTTCACGGCGCTTTCGAGACCTTTCTCAACACCGCGGGCGACCACAAGAATGCTGATCACCATGAATACCGTATGCCACAGCAGCACGCTAGACCAGCTGCCGGTCAAACCTGCGAACACTTCGGCAATACCATCGGCGTTTTGCTTGTGGAACGACCCGGTCAGAGACTCCAATACGTAGTCGAGCGACCATCCGGCAATCACGCTGTAGTAGGAGAGAATCAGGACGCCGGCCAGCACGCCCATACCGCCGACCCAGCCCCAGCGTCGGGAAGAGCCCTCCTCTTCCCCGAGCAATGACATCGTCTCGATGGGGTTTCGCCGACCACGACGTCCGATGATGATCTCGCTCATCATTACGGGGAGTCCGATCACGAAACAGCAAAGCAGGTAGATCAGAACAAACGCGCCGCCGCCGTACTCACCGGCGACGTACGGGAACTTCCAGATGTTGCCAAGACCAACCGCAGAGCCAGTGACCGCAAGAATGAACGCCAGCCGGGATGACCACTGACCGTGCAGTGACGATCTGCCTTCCGATGTTGATGCCACGCGAAACCCCTCACACGTTATGATTTTTGCAGCGATTTTGCGCCAATTGCAGTGCCTTCACAACAATTTGGCGATGCGCAACCGCGAACGATCCGGTATTCTTGCGGCCCTTTTTCATAAGCCGGTAATCGGCAATGGCTAGCAAGAAACGAAAAACACCGGACAACGTGATCGCTTTGAACCGTAAAGCGCGCCATGACTACACCATCGAGGAGACCCTCGAGGCTGGCATTGTATTGCATGGCTGGGAAGTCAAAGCGCTGCGAGCCGGTAAAGGCCAGATTGCCGAAAGCCACGTACAGCTGCGCGATGGCGAGGCGTGGCTGTTCAACGCGCAAATCATGCCTTTGCTATCTGCGTCATCGCACGTGCGACCGGAACCGACACGCAGCCGCAAGCTGTTGCTGCACCGCGAGCAGCTGGACCGTTTAGTCGGCGCCGTCGAGCGCAAGGGCTACACCATCGTGCCACTCGATCTGCATTGGAAGGCGGGCAACGTCAAAGTCACTGTCGGCTACGCAAAAGGTAAGAAGGTCCACGACAAACGGGCAGATGCGAAGGAGCGTGACTGGGCGCGCCAGAAGCAGCGCATCCTCAAACACAGCGGCTGACGCAAACTCGTCGCTTTTTGCGTTCGCTATCCCGCGTGCGCGATACACTCGATCTCAACACGCCCGTCCAATGCAATACCGCTGACGCCAACGGCACTGCGTGCTGGCGGATTCCTGAAGAACGTTTTGTAGACCTCGTTCATCGCGCCCCACTCCGCCATGTCGGCGAGAAAGACGGTGCACTTTACGACGTCGTCCATCGAGTACCCAAAATCTTCGAGCCGTTGCGAGATGTTCTCCAGCGTTTGCCTCGTTTCGGGTTGAATGCCACCGGGCACCAACGATCGAGTCCCAGGCGGAATACCCAGCATCCCGGACAAATACAACGTCTCGCCAGAGCGTACGGCCGCTGAGAAAGGCAGGTCCATATTTTCTGTGCCGGGCGCCTTTAAATACTCGACGGTCGATGCGCGTCTGTCGTCGCGATCGAGATCGGAATCGACCGCCAATACGCAGCCAGACAACAACAAAACCGCACCCACAACACTCAATGTCTTCATTCTTGCGAACCTCATCTTAACTACTCAAATTTCATTGGAACGGGCGGCTCTCGCAATATGCTCGGCCGCGCGAAATGCCAACGCCATGATGGTCATCGTGGGCTGGCCTCTGCCAGACGTCACAAAACTACTGCCATCACAAATAAACAGATTCGGAACATCGTGCGATCGATGGTAGCGATCCACAACAGACGTTGCAGGGTCATCCCCCATGCGGCAGGTCCCCAGCAAATGCGCACTCCCGGTCGCGGGCCCGATGGGCAGCCGCCAGAATTTGTCGGCGCCTGCTGCATCGTGAAGCTCAACCGCTCGATCCTGCAGGAACTTGGCCATTGCCAGGTCATCATCATGATCGCGATACGTCATTCGCAATGCGGGGCGGCCCCATCGATCTTTCGACTCAGGGTCCAAAGTGATGTTGTTACGATCCAGCGGCAATGACGTTGTCGACGCAACGATCGACATCTGTCGCGTGAAGTTGTGCGCCATCTCGTCCTTGAACGCTTTACCCCAACGCGGACCATCCGGCGGCATGCCCGCCATGGCGAAAAAAATGGGTGTTGCGGAAAACAACGATCGCGCGTCCAAGCCGCCACCACCATAAAAACCGCGCTTCGGATCGGATTCGTAGAAGTCATGAATGATCCGTGAGACCTGCACACCCTTGTAGTCATTCATGGGGTGCTCGTACACACCATTGGCTGCGGCATGGGCATTGAACATCAGGTTCCGGCCGACGTAACCGCTGGAATTGGCCAAGCCGTCCGGATTGCGCTCGCTCGACGACATAAGCAGCAAGCGCGGCGTTTCCGCACCGTTGGCCGAGAGTATGACCGCTTTGGCCCTCTGCATCCGTTCGTTACCGTCAGGATCAAAGTAGCTAACGCCGGCGGCTCTGCCATCCGATTTGGTTTCTACCCGGAACACGGCGCTGTTGGCGCGGATCTCACAACGCCCGGTAGCCTCGGCCAGAGGAATCATCGAGACCAACGTCGACGATTTTGCACCATGTTTACAGCCGTACCACATGCAGTATCCGCAATGCATGCACGCCTGTCTGCCGTTGAACGGCTTAGACAAAATAGCGTGCGGCTCGACCTGCGCGGTTAAACCGAGTTTTTTTGCACCCTTCTCCATTAATACTCCGGAGCCATGGCACGGTATCGGAGGCAGAGGGAACGGTTTCGAACGCGGCGCGTCGTTAGGTCCGGGCGCTCCGGAAATACCGATTTCCCAATCAACCTTCGTGTAGTAAGGCTCCAGCTCATCGTAGGTGATTGGCCAGTCAGCGAAGTTGGTGCCAGATAGCGTGCCCAACGCGCTGCGCTCGACAAAGTCGATCTCCCGGAATCGCCAAAAATTACCGGTGAAGTGGACCGAGCTTCCACCGACGGTCTGCGCATAGTCAGCAGGCTGACGTTGCGACACAGTAGCTACGTCGGCTTCATCGTGGCGGAACGTCTGGCCGTTGGCTCGACTGCCACCACCTTGCAGTTCGCCGTAGAAGTGGACGCCTAATTCGTCGTCGGTGAACTCATAGGACTTTCGGTACGGCCCCTGCTCGAACACGACAACACTGAACCCCGCCGTTGACAGTTCCTTTGCCAGAATGCCCCCCGCAGAGCCGGATCCGACAAGGGCAAAATCAACTTCGTCGCTGAGCTTGAATTGTGGAAACTCGACGCTCATGACGTTTGCTCTGCGTTGATGTCACGATCGTAGTAACCGAAAGGATGCGTCCAGGCGGCTTGTAAGCCCTGGAAATCGAGCAGTTCCCAACCGACGTAGCGCCGGTTTCCGCCGTAGGATGGCACCGAGAACATGCCGAACATTGTTAACGTCCAAATGAAGCCGAAAAATTCGGAATTCTCGATTTCGGTAAGGAACCGATCTTGCGCTTCGGCAGCGAGGCTCACAAACCTTTGTCCGCCGCCGATCGCTTGATTCAAGTCGGCGACCCCACTTTGAACCATCGGCAACTGACCGGACATCTGTTCAGCGAGCGCGGCGTCGATAAAGTAGATGACACCGGCCTCTTTAGCGCCGGGCGTTTCATCTGAAGGGAAGATCCGTTCGGTAATCGCTGCAAGATCTTCAGCGACGGCAGGCGTCAACACTTGAAATTTGTTGGATCGTTGCGCCGCGTGAGCGGTTTCAACAACAGCGGAAAATGCGGGTAAACCCATTCCCATTAGTTTTGCGATGACTCCTGATGCACTGGTGGCAAGGAATCCGCGGCGCGACAGGTCGCGTTCATTCATATCAATACCCCTCTGCGCCCCCGCTGCTCGAAGCTACCATGTTTAGCCTGAGCTTTTTACCCGAATTCGAACTCGTTGAGGCAGGAACTCAGAAAAAGCGCTACCGGGTCATTGAAAACCCGGTGTTGGAGGCGCATATTAGCTGTATCTGGGGGCGACATGGCTTCGACGTGGGTCGCGAACCTCTGGGTGCATGCCGAGGGACAGGTCACCTCGTTAAACCAGCTGTAACACTTATAGTTGCCAACGACGACAACTACGCAATCGCTGCCTAAACACCAGTAGATTGTCCTCTGCCCGTTTCGTGCCTGTGCGTGCGGCTCCAGGGGTTATCATCACAGGATCGCTTGAAGGTGTGTCTGACACTCGATAGTTAAACTAAATCTTCGGACTGGTCTTCGGTTTGCCCCTTTCGTCGGGTTGCCGGAGATGAGAATAAAGACGAAATAAGCATGTAGAGCTCAGAGCAGAGGGCTTGCGGACGCCGGTTCGATTCCGGCCGCCTCCACCAATTATTTGACTGCTGTCACCGAAGCAGCAGTCAGGGAATCAGTGACAATCTGCACACATGGAAGTTACAAAAATAGGATCTTTTTTTTTCGGACGTCTTGAATGCAAGACTTTCGCACCCTGGCACGCGGAGCCTGGCGTTTTGCTCTACGGGATAAACTTTCCGAAAAAAATCATGCGGTCTGGAATCTCGCAACTTAGTTTGTCGCTTTTGACGTCCAATATGGAAATTGAGACTAGTCTTATTCCATTTAAAACCCTGCCAGAGAGCACCCAGGGTAGACCATGCGCTCAAATCTCCTGTTCAGGCAAACATGGCTTTATCGTAGGCTGGTCGGATATCGGCACTAAAATCCGGAATAGGGAAGCGTATTCGTTTCCGAAATCTACGAATCTATCTCCAAGTGCAGCCTTCTTGATCAGCGCTGACAAGAAGGAAGTCTTGAAAACTGAATATTTCAAGCTTGTAGCGAACGAGGGAGACTTTGAGCGTAAGCAGAAAATCCCATCGGATGCTCTGGCCCTATATGGAACCAAAAGCCCGATTTTGTACAACGACTGATGGAACAGGAATCTTCAAAGACATCTCCGCGGTACTCGCCGAGATTTTTTTCGGACACGTTTTCCAAAATTGCCATAACAGCTACTGCTGTCATATGTAGCGCGCTAGTTGCAGCATACATATTTTGGTTTCATTCAACTGGCGTGTCTAAAGACCCGCAGCATTGGGCACAGCTCGGTGACTTCATTGGCGGCCTTGCTGGATCGGCGATCTCATTTTTCGCACTGCTGGGCATCCTATACGCGGTCGCGATGCAGAGGGAAGAGCTGAGAGAAACCAAGCAGGCGATTTCAGATCAAAGTGTCCATATGGAGCTACAGGCACGCTACGTTGCGCAACAAGCAATCGACAATCGGTTCTTTGAGCTCGCAAACATGTACAACACTTACGTTCGATCACTGCGGTACGACACCGCAGACGGACCAACGCAGGGGAATGAGGCAATCCGCGCACTTTTGCGAGACTACCTCACTCGGTGCTCAGAGTCTGTCGACCACGAACTTTTCTCTACTGACCAGACTGATGCGATGAAAGCGCTCGTTGGCGGCGTCAGGTTAATTACTGAGAAGTTCAGCCACACCTATATGGGTACAGGGACGATTGAGTTTCTCGTGCAACAGACCATTCTGATAGAAGAGCTTAGCGCTACTTTCCAGTCGAACTCCGACGAGTTAATGCATGAATCACTGAGTGTCCGGGAGACCGAATACCACGGCATGTTCGCACGATTTTTGAGCAACGAAATGAAGATTTGGATCTACATTTTTTTCATGTTTACCAAACGGCAAGGCATCACCCCAACAAGTTTTGGATGCCTCGGGACCTTCCTTCAGTTTTTTCAACAGGACGCTCAGGAACTCACAGATTTGGCTCCGTATCTCGGACAAGTAGCTCGGGCCATTAGGATTTGCGTCGACGGACCGGCAGTATACTTCTCTAAATCCGAGGTCTAGGCGTGGTGAGCTAGCCAGCGATCCAGGGCATTGGCAAAGTCCTGGCGTTCTCGCTGTCCGAATTGCGACGGGCCACCTGTATCGATACCACTTGCCCGCAGTGTGTCCATGAAATCCCGCACGTTGAGTCTCGCGCCTATGTTTTCGGTCGTGAGCGTCTCACCACGAGGACTAATCACGTGCCCGTCCTTGCCAATCGCATCGGCGGCCAAAGGGATGTCGGCAGAAATCACAAGATCGCCCGCCTGCATTCGTTGGATGATCTCGTGATCGGCGACATCGAATCCTCGTGGCACCTGTAGCATGCGAATGTTCGGCGCTCGAGGTACGCGCAGCGCGTGGTTAGCCACCAACACCAACGTGACACCCCTGCGTTGTGCTGCCCGAAACAGGATTTCCTTTACAACGACCGGACAGGCATCCGCATCAACCCAGATTGTCGTCACCTACGCCTCCCCAAAGATCAATTCCACACCGCCAAAACCGAGCGGTTTGGTTGGAAAAACAAAAACCCCGCTGAGTAAACTCAACGGGGCTTCGTTGTAACACGTCAAGATACGATCGTGTCAGGCGGCTTTTTCGCCCTCGATCGCCGTCGGTGTGACGCCGTTGATCGCAATCGTGCGTGGCTTCATCGCTTCCGGCAACTCCTTGCGAAGACTGATCGTTAGCAGCCCGTTGTTCAGCGAAGCGTCAACCACTTCAACATAGTCCGCCAGCGTGAACTTGCGCTCGAACGTACGATTCGCAATGCCGCGATGCAGGAACTTACGTTCGGTCTCGTCGCCCTTGCGGCCACGGACCGTCAGCACGCCCTTCTCGACGCTGATTTCGAGGTCGCTCTCGGCGAAGCCAGCTACCGCAATCTCGATTGCGTAACGCTCATCACCGGTCACCTCGATGTTGTACGGGGGGTATCCAGCCGACACCGAATCGGTGCGCAACGTGCTGTCGAGCAAGCTGGCCAATCGGTCGTAACCAACGGTGTGGCGATACAGGGGGGTCAAATCAATCGTTTTCATCGTCATATTCTCCATTGAGCAATATTGTCTAAAGACCTGTCGAGTGACTCTCTGAGAGACACCGCCCGACACTTCTGATGTGGTATCGCACCTCAGTATTTTCAAGAGCTGAAAGTGTTACAAGGTAACAACCCTGGCAACTTCTGCTGGTGCGCCTGTTTGGGTGGTGGCACAGTTGCTAAAAATCAAGAGCGAACCGATTCGGTCAGGGGGAACATCGATGGATTTCTGCAGACAGTTGATCGCCAGTGCGGTCGCCGTGCTAATTTCAGCGAGTGCCATCGCGGAGACGACTATCGTCCATGCAGGTCAGTTGCTGGCAGTACCTGGCGAGGACGTTGCGGCGGAGCAAAGCATCATCATCGAAGATGATGCGATCATGGCGGTTATCGATGGGTACGTCAGCGCCAGCGACTACCCCGGCGCCGCAGTCATCGATCTCAAAGATCACTTCGTGATGCCTGGCTTGATGGATATGCATGTTCATCTACAGGGGCAACTCGGCCCGAACAATGACCGTGACACGTTGAAGATGTCGGACGAACTCGTTGCGATGCGTAGTCTGTACTACGCGCAAAAAACTTTGCGTGCAGGTTTCACGACGGTCCGCGATGTTGGCTCACAACCACAGTCGATGTACGCCCTGCGCGATGCGATTAACAACGGCTGGATCGAGGGGCCGCGTATCATCGCAGCCGGCGGCGTCGGAATCACCGGCGGGCATGCGGACGTCAGCGGCGTCAAACCTGATCTGTTATCAAAGTACACGAGCGAGACCATTTGCGATGGACCATATGACTGCCGCCGCGCGACGCGACATGCGATCAAGTTTGGTGCGGACCTCATAAAGATCACATCGACAGGCGGCGTGCTGACCGATCGTGCAACCGGCACCGGCCAGCAAATGGAAGCGGATGAGCTTCGCGAAGTTGTTTTGGCAGCGGAACGCATGGGACGAAAGGTCGCAAGTCACGCGCACCAGGAAGACGGCATCATTGCGGCACTGGAAGCCGGCGTGCATTCGATCGAACACGGCACGTACACAGGGCCTGAAGCGATCAAACTATTCAAAAAGACGGGCGCCTATCTGGTCCCCACCCTCATCGCTGGAGACACCGTCAAGACCATGGCAGAAACGAGCGCGTTTATGTCGCCTCCGATTAGAGCCAAAGCGATTCAAGTCGGTAACGATATGGCGGGGAACTTCGAAAAGGCGCACAAGGCAGGCGTTCGGATTGCTTTCGGCACCGATAGCGGCGTCTCAGCACACGGCACCAACGCCCGCGAAGCCGTTTTGATGCATCAAGCCGGCATGGCGCCAATGGACATTCTGGTTTCAGCGACAATCAATGCAGCCGATTTGATCGATATGAGCGACACGCTCGGTACGCTTGAAACAGGTAAGCAGGCGGATATCGTCGCAACATCCGTCTCGCCACTTGAGGACATCGCTGCGCTGCAGGATATGGCTTTCGTTATGCGCGCCGGCAGCATCATCGTCGACCCCTGACTTCGCCATCGACAACAGAGGGTTCAATCGGAGCCCGCGTCGACTCCTCGGTAGAGGTTTGCTCCGTAGAAACTTTCATTGAAGTGGTAGCGGCACAGCGAAACATATCGATCGTTACCGCCAATCTCGACCTGATCGCCATCGGTCACGGTATTCCCTTCCGCATCCTGGCGAATCACCATGGTCGCTTTCTTGCCGCAATGACAGATGGCTTTGATCTCCTTGAGATTATCGGCCCAGGCGAGCAAGTACTGACTTCCCTCAAATGGTTCACCGCGAAAATCGGTCCGCAGCCCATAAGCGAGCACCGGGATTCCAAGATCATCACAAACCCGACCAAGCGAGAAGACCTGATCGCGCGTCAAAAACTGCGCTTCATCGATCAGCACACAATCCAGCCTTGCCTGAACGTGCGCTTCCGTAATTAGCGCAAATAGGTCGGCTTTGGCATCAAATATCCGCGCCTCGGCATCAATGCCGATACGCGATGTGACCTTACCGACGCCATAGCGGTCATCGAGTGATGGGGCGAGGATCATCGTTCGCATGCCGCGTTCCTCATAGTTGTAACTCGATTGCAGCAATGCAGTGGACTTTCCGGCATTCATGGATGAGTAATAGAAATAGAGTTTTGCCAAGATTTGATCTTCCTTGCAGCGCACGGCGACAGTCCGTGGTTAGCATCGGTATAATCCACATCGGTATGAAGACACAAGTAACCCATGATTCGGCCGCGCCGCGCCGGCGCCGAATGGCTGCTTTGCTACTCGGCCTCGCCTCACCAGTGCTGGTGGCAAGCGCGCTCTCCCACCAGCGGATCGGCGAACTGAACTACGAACTGCTCCCTGAGGCCTCCGGAATGGCCATTTCCGCAATTGACCCGCAGCGACTCTGGTTCATCAATGATCGGGGTAACCGTGCGGAGATCATTGCCCTTGATCTACCGGATTTTGAGCACACGTCAGTTGCTGTCACCGGGGCACGAAACACCGACTGGGAAGATCTTGAGGGATTTGTTGTCGACGGCGACAGTTGGCTGGCAATCGCCGATATCGGCGATAACGTCGCTGAACGAGAAAAAGTCGCGGTGCACTTGCTGCGCGAGCCGAGCACAGATACCGATTCAATCGAGATCCAGCAGACGCTTCGATTTACTTACCCTGGCGGTCCGCGGGACGCAGAAAGTCTCGCCGTCGATCCCGTTAGTCGACACATCTATATTCTGAGTAAACGCGAAAAACCGCCAGTCTTATTCCGTGTCGCGCTTCCTCCAAGTGATGCAACCGGGGTAATTGACGTCGAACTTGAGCGCCTCGGTGAAGTAACGAGCATTCCCGCACCTGCGGCGATCGAGGTTCGCCTGTTCCCGCGCTATGGAAAGTATCGCAATCAACCCACTGCGATCTCGCTTGGCCCCGACGGCAAGACCATCGCGCTAATGACCTACGGCGAAGCTTACGTTGCCAAGCTGGACGACGATCGCGATTGGCTAGCCGCTCTCAATCGGCCACTGTGCGCGTTGGGCTCTCCTCTGCTTGCACAACCGGAAACGATCGCTGTCGACAATGCGGGGGCAGTGTATGTCTCGAGTGAGCGCAAGAAAGCCCCACTGATTCGCATCACACCCGAGTGTGATCCTCTCGCGATCGACTAACTTCAGCGTTCAAAACGTGAGCAGCAGGCTCGCAAGCGCCGCGCTCATTAGATTGGAAAGCGAACCGGCCAACACCGCTTTAAGCCCGAACTGCCCGATCAACTCGCGCTGTGACGGCACCAAAACGCCGAGTCCGCCGAGCAAAATCGCGATCGATGACAGGTTGGCAAATCCGCACAAAGAGAACGTGATAACAGCCTGTGTGCGCGGCGACAGATCGGATACCAACTCACCGAAATGCAAGAACGCGACGAACTCATTGAGGATCAATTTTTCTCCGAACAATGCACCCGCAACTTGCGCCTCTGACCAGGGCACACTCAGCAACCACATCAATGGCGCGAACACATAGCCGAGAATCCGCTCGAGCGTAATGCCCTCGATTCCGACCATGGCAAACAACCCGCCGATAATCCCGTTGAACAGCGCGATCAATGCCACAAACGACAACAACATCGCACCGATCATGACGGCAAGACGAACACCCTCCTGGGCACCACTCGCCGCCGCCAGAAACACATTTTTTTCACGCGGCACTTCAATGGCCGCGATTTCTGATTCGCCTGCGGCTGGTTCCGTATCCGGCATGATCAACTTGGCCATCAACAAACCACCGGGTGCCGCCATGAAACTGGCAGCTAGCAAATACTCCAGCTTGGCCCCCATACCGGCGTACGCCGCTAGGACCGTGCCAGCCACGGATGCGGTCCCAGAGACCATGACGGTAAAAAGCTGTGGCTTTGAGATGTTAGCGAGATAAGGCTTGACGACCAATGGCGCCTCAGTTTGACCGACAAAAATGTTTGCGGCGGCATTTAACGACTCGACCGGTCTGGTCCCGAGCAACAGCTGCAGGCCGCGCCCGAGAAACCGCACGATCAGCTGCATGATGCCGAGATGATAGAGCACACTCATCAACGCGGCGAAGAAGATAATGACCGGCAGTACCGTCACCGCAAAGGACCCACCTTCAACCAACGCCGAGCCGAAAATCATCTCGATTCCGCGATTAGCGTAGCCGATGATCTTGCTGAACCCCCTACTCATCGATTCCAGCACGCGCTGACCCAGCGGCAGTTTCAGCACGAGCACCGCGATCACCGCCTGCAGGGCAAATGCGCTGCACACGACCCGCGGCCGAATCGCCCGTCGGTTGTCCGAGCATGCAATTGCCACCAGCAGCAATACCGCAATACCTACGATGCTAATCAAAAATGACGGCACGACGCGCTCCCCTGAATGGACGTTACGATGCGGTTGCCGCTTGGATGACAGCGGCCAGGTCCGGGCGTTCTGCCCTCAATTCATCAGCGTCCAGTGCGTCAAGCTCGTGCGGAAACACAAGCCACTCATCCGTCTCGTGGACAAAGTACTCCGGTGTAATGGACGTTTGGTTCCGCGCGGGTTTGAACCACGGTACGGCAATTCGCACGTCGCGCGCCATATTGTCGCGAGCACGCCGCTCCATCTCGGCAATCACGGCAGCGATGGTGTTTCCCGTGTCAAACACGTCGTCGACAATCAACACGCGGTCGTCCACCGTGATCTTGTTGATGATGTAGTCCAACCCGTGGATCGCCACTTTGTTGTCGCGTTGATCCACACCTGTATAAGAAGAAGTCCTGATCGCGATGTGATCTGAGTCGACGCCGGCATAGGCCAGCAATTCCTGGACCGCCATACCGACCGGAGTGCCACCTCGCCAAATCGCGATAATCATGGTTGGTCGAAATCCAGAGTCGAGGACTTTGACACCCAGTCGGAACGAATCCTCAAGCAGGCCCTGAGCCGTAAGTACCGTTTTTTGCATAGCCCCCAATGCCGGATGCGAGCGCATCCTGTCGATCAAATCGTTATACTCTCGCATCGTACGGAGATTAGTGCGCAAGGGTCAAATGAGTATCGCCCCGCCCGACAAACAGTACATCGCCGCAGACGACATGCTGCTCGATTCCTTCAAGCTGTCAGCCCACGTCTACCAGTCCGGGTTCAAACCGGATTTTCTTGTTGGCTTATGGCGTGGCGGCAGCGCTGTGGGCATTGCTGTGCAGGAAGGCCTGAGCCATTTCGGCATCAAAACCGATCATATTGCCGTTCGCACCAGCTACCAGGGTTTCACCGCATACCAAAAGCAGCGAGCCGACCGAAAATCTGCGATCCGAGTGCATGGCTTGCGCTATCTGCTCGAGAACGTCAGCTCGAAACACAGCCTTCTGATCGTGGATGATGTGTTCTCGACCGGTTCCAGTGCCCAAGCTGTGATCGACAAGCTCGCTCGGAAAGCACGCCGAAATCTGCCCGGAGATATTCGAATCGCGACCATTTATTATCGAGCGACCGAGCAGACGCTGCGCCCACCCGATTTTTTTGTGCACGAAACACGCAATTGGCTGGTGCTGCCGTACGAGCTGTCCGGATTAAACCGAGCCGACATCCTCACCCACAAGCCCGAGCTCGCCGCAATTTTGGATACGGCGCAAACACCGCTGCCGCACTTCCAAGCGTAACCCTCCGCTGACTTCAACAGGAATTCCCGATGTCTGACGAACCCGTTGCCCTGGTGGGCATCAGCAATGCCATTGTTGACGTGTTGTGTCACGTCGAACCCGCTTTCATCAAGGATCTCGATGCGCCTCCGGGCTCGATGACGCTGATCGATAGAGATCAGGCCATTGCGCTATACGACAAGATGGGACCTTCAGTGGAGAGTGCCGGTGGGTCGGTCGCGAACACTGTAGCGTGTTTTGCGAGTCTCGGAGGCAGCGCGGGATACATCGGTCGGGTCGCTGATGATCAGCTGGGTCGAATTTTCGACCATGATATGACCTCCATCGGCGTCGAAACGCGGTTACCGCCGGAAACGCGCGACGCACCCACGGCGCGCTGCCACGTGCTGATCACGCCTGACGGCGAGCGCACGATGCAAACATATCTGGGCGCCTGTGTAGAGATTGCATCAACTGACATCACATCAAACACATGTGGCGACGCTCGGATCGTGCTTCTCGAAGGTTATGTTTGGGACACGCCCGAGGGCCCCCAAGCGATGCAACAGGCCGTATCTATCGCGAAGCAGGCGAACCACCAAGTCGCGCTGTCACTGTCCGACTCGTTTTGCGTTGAGCGCCACCATGCCGCTTTTCACGCACTCGCGTCCGGCGATGCGGACATCATCATCGGCAACGAGGCCGAAATGACGGCGCTCTTCGGTGTGCAGGATTTTGCTGCAGCAAGTGCGGCAGCACAGGCGAACGGCCGCCTATTTGTCATGACGCGTTCCGAAAAAGGATCGGTCCTGGTGCGCGGCGATGAGGTCGTCAACCAAGCCGCCGACCGTATTGAAAAAGTCGTTGACTCTACCGGCGCGGGTGATGCCTATGTAGCAGGATTCCTCTATGCCTATTGCCGAGGTGACTCGCTACAAGCCGCGGCGCGGTTGGGTACACAATGTGCGTCCCTCGCGATACAGCAAGTTGGTGCGCGCCCAAAACCCGCGGATCTTGCAAGCCTCGGCTAGGCCTTCCTCGTTCAATCGTCGTCGGACACGGCCGTCAGTGCGACGCGGATCATGTCGTCGAACGTCAGCGCGCGCGCCTCGGAACTGAGCGCCTCGCCTGTTCGAATGTGATCGCTGACGGTGCACATGGCCAACGCCGCAACGCCGAATTCAGCTGCCACCGCATACAACCCTGCTGTCTCCATCTCAACACCGTAGATTCGATACCGCTCCATTGTGTCGAACATTTCGGGATCTGGGGTGTAGAAAAGGTCGGACGTGAACACATTCCCTACCCTGTGTTTAATATCGAGCGATCTCGCGGCGTTGACCGCGGCACTGAGAAGATCAAAATCCGCAATACAGGCATAGTCGTATCCGCCGAAACGCATTCGATTGGTCGCCGAATCGGTACAAGCACCCTGCGCGATCACAAGATCACGCAGCGACATGTCACGCTGAACCGTCCCGCAGCTTCCAATTCGCACCAACCGCCGCACGCCGTAGGCATCGATCAGCTCGTGTGCATAGATCGATACTGACGGAATACCCATGCCATGAGACATGACCGACAGTGGCATACCGTCGTAGGTGCCCGTAAAGCCAAGCATGTTGCGAACGTTGGTCACCTCTTGAGCGTCTTCCAGAAACGTCTCGGCGATGTACCGAGCGCGCAGTGGATCACCGGGCATCAACACTGTTGGCGCAAAGTCGCCAGGGGCTGCGTTCATGTGTTTCGTGGCCATCTGCTATTCTCCGATCGATCGCGACCGGTATTACACCGTGTCACCAATAGATCAGGCAACAGAAATTATATTTTGATACGACACTCATGATTGAAGACGCTGAGTTCTACACCGAGGAACGGTGCCATATTCGAGAATGGGTCAACTCCGAGGCTCAACCCGAAGCATCGCTCGCGCAGTGTCGCGTGGAGGTAGGCGTTGCGACCCAAAAACACCGCCTTACGGTCACCGAGTGGTACATCGTTCGCGAGGGTCAGGGGATGTTGTCCATCGACGACGAAACGCCGATTGCGATCGGCCCTGGTGACAGAGTCTGCATTGCTGCCGGTAGCGCTCAGACTGTGCGCAGCACCGGCAGTACGGATCTGGTTTTCGATTGCCTTTGTATACCTCGCTTCACCCCGGACTGTTATGAATCTCTGGAATAGACTCCTCCCGCTTGGCATCCTCATAGTCTGTAGCGGTTGCGCTGGCAACGCACTTATTAAAGAGCCGGCTGAGCTTATTGTGTATGGTGATCATGTTGTATCCATGGTGCCAGGTGAGTTGCCGTTGACCGACGGTGCTGTCGCAATTCGCGACGGACGAATCGTGGCTGTCGGCAAACGCGATGAGATCGAGCGCCGATTCTCACCGGCGGCTACGATCTCCGGTCGTAACAAAATCGTGATGCCGGGGCTAGTGAACGGTCACACGCATGCTGCCATGACGTTGCTACGCGGCGTCGCAGACGATCTCGACTTGATGGACTGGTTGACCAACTACATCTTCCCTGCGGAAGTCGATCTCGTCGACGAAGACTTCGTCCGCACGGGTACACAATTGGCATGTTGGGAGATGATCGAATCCGGCACGACCAGTTTTGTCGACATGTACTATTTCCCGGACGCGGTTGCGGAGACCGTCGTGGACTGCGGCCTGCGCGCCGTTGTTGCGCCGTCGGTGATCGAGCAAGTCGCACCCGATGCACCGGATGGTGAGTCGTCGCTACGTCAGGCAGTTGATTTCATTGAACGCTGGCGAAACAAATCGGACCTGGTGATACCAGCACTGGGCGCGCATTCGGTCTACACAATCAGCGAAGTCGGATTGCGCCGGATTGCCGACGCCGCGCAATCGGTAGACGCACCCGTCGCGATCCACGTTAGTGAGTCCTTGAATGAGATCTCGATAACTTCGGAACGGTACGGCGCAACGCCCGTCGACGTACTTGAGATGACCGGCATTCTGAAGCAACCGGTCATCGCGGCACACGTCGTCCACCCAAGCGAATCGGATATCGCCAAGCTGGCCCGGCACAACACTGGCGCAATACACAACCCAACTTCGAACATGAAACTCGCTTCCGGGTTGTCACCCGTGGCAAAGCTCAGGTCGGGTAATGTTGCCGTCGGTCTTGGCACAGACGGTCCTGCGAGCAACAACGATCTGGATATGTGGGAGGAAATCCGACTCGCGAGTTTGTTGGCAAAAGGTGATGCACTGGACCCGAAAGCGCTTCCGGCGGTCGACGTTTTGGCGATGGCGACTCGCGATGGCGCCGTTGCAATCGGTTTGGGTGATGAGGTAGGTCAACTGGCCCCCGGGCTGCGTGCTGACTTGATTCAAATCGACTTCTCCGAGGTGCGCCATGCACCGCTCTACAACGTGATTTCACATCTTGTCTATGTGGCGGACAGCACCGATGTCGTGACGACAATCGTCGGTGGGCGTGTGCTGATGCGCGACCGATCCATTGTGACAATCGATGAAGCGAATCTACGGGCTAAGGTGCGTCGCTGGAACGGACGCATCGCCCGTCGATTGAAGCTACCGATCTACGAGCCAAGAAACGATTGACCATGCCCTAGTGGTGAGAGCCCGAAGTGCGCGGCAAGGCTTTGCCCAATGTCGGCGAAACTCTCCCGCCGTCCGAGGCTGCCGGCGGCAACGGTATCACCGGCGACCAACACCGGGATGTACTCTCGAGTGTGATCGGAGCCAGGCCACGTCGGATCGCAGCCATGGTCAGCACACAGAATCAAAACGTCTGTTTCTCGCATTGCACCCCGGATTTCTGGAAGCTGTCGGTCGAACGCTTCGAGCGCATCGGCGTAGCCACCGGGGTCACGACGATGTCCGTACAACATGTCGAAATCGACAAGATTGGTGAACACGAGAGTCTGATCATCGACCGCATGCATGGCATCCACTGTGGCACCGACCAATGCATCATTGCCATTTGCCTTGATCTTCTCCGTGATTCCACGGTGCGCAAAAATATCGGCAATCTTGCCGACACTGATCACTGACCCGCCGCGCTCACACAACACGTCCAGCAACGTAGGCGCATGCGGCGGCGTGGTCAGATCACGACGATTGCCAGTACGCGTAAACGAATCCGCAGACTCGCCGACGAACGGGCGTGCGATAACCCGACCGATTTGATACTCGTCGACCAACTCGCGAGCAACATCACAGAGCGACAACAACCGGTCGAGCCCAAAATGCGATTCGTGAGCTGCAACCTGGAATACGCTGTCTGCAGACGTGTACACGATAGGCTTCCCGGATTCGCAGTGTGCCTCACCAAGACGTTGAATAATCTCCGTGCCACTGGCATGACAGTTGCCCAGAAAACCAGGAACACCCGTCCGTCTCGCCAGCGTATCCAGAAGTTCCGCCGGGAATGTGTTTTCCCGGTCGGTGAAATATCCCCAATCGAACATCACCGGACAACCTGCCATTTCCCAGTGTCCCGAGGGCGTATCTTTGCCACTGGACTGCTCGGCCGCGCATCCCCAGGCCGCATCGGGTTTTAGGGTCAGCTCGCCATCGGGCCACTCGCCACATGCCAGTTCTGCGGCATGCATCAACCCCATCTGAGAGAGATTCGGCAATGTCAAAGGCTGCTCTCGCAAACCCGCGCTGTATTGTTCGCGGCACCATCGTGCGATCGCGCCCAGCGTATTCGCGCCCGTATCGCCAAAACGCGCCGCGTCAGGTGTAGCACCAATGCCAAACGAATCCATCACAATAATTATCGCTCGCCCCATGCGCTGTCTCTCTACTGCTATCGCCGTCGGCTACCGCACGTCATAATAGCGGTTTACGGCAATAACCTCACGACCCCGGAGCGCACTCCCATGCCGAGAAAAAGAGAGTTTGATGTCATCGTCTGGGGCGCCACCGGGTTCACCGGTCGTCTTGTCGCAGCGCATCTCGCTGCCACGCAGCACTTACGCGATGACTTCGTTTGGGCGATTGGCGGTCGTGATGCTGACAAACTGAACCAGGTTGCAGACTCACTCGCCAACGGTTCGCAGCGACCCGCGATAGTGACCGGCGATGCGACCGACGTCGATGATATGCAGGCGCTCGCCCGTCGCACTCGCGTCGTAGCCTCAACGGTGGGCCCGTATACACGCTACGGCGGTGGATTGGTAGCCGCTTGCGCGAGGTCGGGAACAAACTACTGCGACCTCGCCGGCGAGGTGCCATGGGTCCGGCGCATGATCGACGCGCACCAAAAAACTGCGCAAGAATCGGGCGCGATTCTGGTTCCTTGTAGCGGGTTCGACTCCGTACCATCCGACCTCGGAACGTATTTCTTACAGCAAACTTGCCAGTCCGTGTTTGGCGCGCCGGCGCAACGCGTCCATTTTTTGCTTCGAAAAGCGGACGGTGGCGTGAGCGGCGGTACCGTCACAAGCATGCTGGAGATTGCCAGAGAGGCGCAGACTAGCGCACGCACCCGCCAGCTGCTCCGCGACCCCTACTCGTTGAACCCACGTGGCACGTCCGGAAAAGACCGGGCGGAGTCTCTTGGGTTTGGGCGCGACGAACTTACAGGCGAGTGGGTAGCACCCTTCTTGATGGCCGCGATCAATACGCGTGTGGTACGTCGCAGCGCCGCCTTATTAGAAGACCTCTACGGTCACGACTTTCGCTATTCAGAATTTGTAACGACCGGAAACGGCGCCGCTGCGGCGATCAAGGCGGCCGCAATTAGCGGCGCCATGGCCAGTCTGTTTGCCGGCGCAGCGCTGCCGCCAACAAGGGCACTGATCGCAAAAGTCCTCCCCAAACCCGGTGAGGGACCGGACGACAAAGCACGCAACGATGGCTGTTTTGTCATTGATCTCGTTGGACTGACCGAAGCCGGTGAATCCATTACAGTCCGTGTTACAGGCGATCGCGACCCCGGCTACGGAGCCACCAGCCGCATGCTTGGAGAAACCGCCTATCTCCTCAGTCAGCGTCGGTCGACTCGCGAGGTCAAACCGGGTTTCAGCACCCCCGCTGCAGCTGGCGGTCAGTTTTTAATCGATGCGCTTGAACAACATGGCGGCATGAGGTTCGTTACCCGAGCCCATTCCCCTGCCGGGTGAAAATCCTAGCCGTTGACCACAGCGTCGGTTAGTTGAGCGCCATCATCAACAATTTGAATCGGACTCTGAACGCCGCCGGTTCGCTCCATCTCCTTCAAGTGTTCGGCGACAGCATTGGTTACAACCTGGCCAGCACAGACCAACAGGCTGCCCGTTTTTGACGTCACATCGGACGCAAGCTTCATACCGACTTCGAGCTCTCGCAACGTCACATCTCGCAGCTGAGGTTCTTCGTCCACTTGCCCGTAATCCTGCAGCAAGCGTGCGAGCAGTCTCGGGTCAAACTCACTAGCTCGCGCCTGCAGTTCCTCGGCACGCTCCTCGGCGTCATAGCCTCGCGCCCGCAGACTTTCCTCCACGCCGGCAAGGTAAAGTGCTCGCGATCCCACGGGAATCGACTCAGCGCGTAGCGAGTCTTCAGGCCACCCTGCACCTGTGTACTGCTTATGTTGGTAGCGAATGATGTCTGCAACTTCCTCAAGTCGCGGAATTTGCTCCAGAAGGTCGGCCGCCCTGCCCGCCCCGGCGAAGAACGCGGCTCGCTCGGCCTCGTCCAGCGGCTCGCCGGCGTTGAGCTTTGCCAGCGCACTGGGACGTAGTGAAATCGACCCGATACGCGCCAGTCGCGCCGCAGTCCTAATCGCCCATACATCTCTCGCACCCAATTCAGGAATCGCTGCGAGCAATGACTCGACCCGATCCAGCGATTGACTTGAACGTCCGAACACATCAGGTCTTGCCAAAGCCAACACATCCGTCAACACCTGGATACTGCCGGTTAAGGTCCCCTCCAAGAGAGACTTCTCTGCGGTCACCAGAGCATGCTGCTCGAGGCCTTGAGCGACGGCTTGACGCAGTCCTTGCACGTCGCAGGGCTTGGTTAGATAGCGATAAACCTCCCCGTCATTAACCGCCGAAACCGCAGTTTGCTGATCTGCATTCCCGGTGAGCATCATTCGTACCGCTTCCGGCGCGAGCTGCTTCGCCGCGCGCAAAAACTCCACGCCATCCATTCCCGGCATGCGCATGTCGGACACAATCAACGCGAACGGCTCGGAGCTGGCAATCGCCGCCAAACCCTCCTCGGGTCCTACTGCGATCGTCACATCGCAGTCTTTGCGAATGGCACGTTTGATTGCGTCCAGGACGTTCGATTCATCGTCGACAAACAAAACTCGCTTATTCATGCTGCGTTCCTTGTATCCAACTGTTTTTGAGCCAGCGCACGCCAATTCGCTAGATTCTCACTGAGATCAAGACCGTCGACCCAGTCCGCAGCGAGAACAACCTCGGGGCTTTCGTAGAGCTCATCATGTAGGGCTCTGGCAATATGTACTGCTACCACGGGAGCGAATCCCCTGACATTCGATTTCGCAGGTTCACTCGCAAACGCGATCGCCTCGATGATGCCGTCGGACAGACCCCAGAGCCCGAGCAGATATGCCCCAACTTCGCCATGGGTGACACCCAGAGCTTCACGTTCATGGTCTGCACGCGATAGGCCATCATCGCGGCCAGAGTCGATCTTTGCGTAAGCCGCGGGCAGCTCGCTCGACAGGATGAGTTTGCCAAGCTCATGCAACATAGCGGCTTGGAATGCCTCTTCTACCAGCACACGATTGTCGGTCAAATCCTTTGCGATCAACTTCGCTACCGCCGCAATGCGTTGACCGCGTCGCGTCAAAATTTCTGCAGACTCCGCGCCGGAGTCTTTCTCGAATACTCGAAACGCCGACTGAGACAAGACCAACGACCGGATGACATCCAGGCCGAGGTACGTCACCGCGTGTTCGATGGAACTGACACTGCGGCGAAGTCCAAAGAAGGCCGAGTTCACTAGCTGCAAGATTTTGGCGCTCATTGCCATATCGGCGGCAACGATTGAGGCGACAGAAGCAAGGTCGGGATCTTCCTTTCCCATCTCCTGAGTCAGTGCCGCATACACTGAGGGCACACTCGGCAGTTGACCGATTTCCGACGTCAGACGGCGTAGCTCATGATTGACCATCAACTCGCGAAGCTGGGCCGTCCGCAGAACGGTCTCTCTCAAAGTGTCGGCATCACAGGGTTTCGCGAGAAACTGGTGCGCGCAGGAAACCGATCGAATCGTGAGCTCTTGTTCGGAGTGTCCGGACAGTATGATTCTCGCGGTTTCCGGGTAGCGCGTTCGAACTTCGGTCAGAAGATAGGCGCCGTCATAGTCCGGCATTCGCATATCGCTAACGACAATGTCGACAGGTCGATCCGCCATGATCGCCAGTGCTTCCTGTGCGCCCTCCGCGAACGACATATCCCATTCGTGCCGCAACGGTCGCAGCATTCTGCGCAGGCCGTTGAGGATGTTTGGCTCATCATCAACAAATATCACGCGCATCATGCGACAGCCTCCAATCCGCTATCCGCCTTGCAGCTACGGATCGGCAGTATGATGCGGAACGTCGCGCCCTCGCCCGGTTCACTCTCAAGCAGCAACTGCCCCGCATGCTGTTCGGTGATAACGCGTCTGGAAATCGCGAGTCCCTGGCCCGTGCCACGACCCACTTCTTTGGTGGTGAAAAATGGGTCAAAGACCTTGCACTGGATACTCTCAGGAACGCCTGGTCCGTTGTCACTGATTTGAATTTCGACCTTGGTCTCGTCGAGCGTGCGCGTTGTCACCGTGATCTTCCCTCGATCTCGACGTTCGCTTTGATCGCCAATTGCATGGGCTGCGTTGACCACGATATTCAGCACTACTTGTGCGACCGCTGATGCTATGCAGGAGACTGCAGGCAGGGATTCCTCGAACGCCAATTCGACATCCGCGACATACTTGTATTCATTGCGCGCAACAGTAACCGTGCTCTCTACCAGGCGGTTGATATCAGTCGGTTCGGGATTGCCTGACCCAGGATGCGAGAAATCCTTGAGTGCCAGAACGATCTCGCGAATTTTGCCGATGCCAGCCTTGCCCTGATCCAACGACGCCGGAATTTCCTCCAAAAGGTATTCAAGATCCGCAGACTCAATCGCTTCGGATAGTTTGGCGGCAGCTTCAGACGCACTGCTACCTTCGAGCACTGCGTTGAGCAATTTGGACATGGCGTCCAGTACCGCTTCAAAGTCGACAAAAGATTCCCGCAAGAACGACAAATTGTCGCTCACGTACTGAGCCGGCGTATTGATCTCGTGGGCAATACCCGCGGCAAGCTCGCCGATAGATTCGAGCTTTTGCGTCAACTGAAGCTGCGCATGTAGCTCATCGCGCTCACGCTGCGCCTCGTTGCGCTCCGAGACGTCAACCAGCATTGCGATCATTCCCACTACCATACCGTTGGCATCGATATGCGGTGATGCACTGTACGCACATTCGAGGTCAGCGCGATCCGGGACCGCCAACGAAATTGGAAAGTCGCGAATCACCTCGCCACGCTGTATTCGACCGGCATTTCTCGCGAACTCGGTTCGATCAGTTGCGTCTCCGAGAAAATTCAAAATGCTTTGCCCGACTACCGAGTCGCTCTGCAAACCCATCGTGCGCAGGAACGTTCGATTCGTATCGATGATGCGAGTACGTACGTCGAGACTGACCATCATCACCGGAGAGCTATCGTAAATCTCACGCCGATAGTTTTCCGCCTCCATCGCACGTCGCGCTTGCAACTCCAGCTCCGTAATGTCCGTCAGATAGACGTCCATGGCGTTGACCCCATCAGTGGGATGAGCGCGCGCAAACACGGCGACGTGCAGTGTTTCGCCGGATGGCACTGAAATGATGTGCCGATCACGGTACTCAGGGGTCGTTCGACCGCTTGAGCGTTGCAACTGAGCGAGTCCGGACAGCAACCCATTCAGAAATTCATCGGTAACGTCTTGTTCACGAGTCACCCGCAGCAAATTCAGAAGTGCCCGGTTCGCCCGTGTGACCGACCCGCCCTGGTCAACCGTCAACGCGGCGACAGGCATGTTGTCGTAAAGGTCCTCGTACTGCCGTCGTGCTGTTGAGACATGAACTCGCTGATACCGACGAGCAATGCTTCGTTGCAACAGTCGGTGCAAGCTCGGCGTCGTGAGGTGGTTGGGGTCAAATGCATCGTCGGCGCCGGCCATCAGCACCTCCGCCATGTGCTGGTCAACATGCGTGCCCGCAACGACGACGGTGAGCGGGGCCGAGCGGTCGACAATGTCGGACAGTGTCCCGTTCAGCAACCGACTGATATCAGAGGCAATCAACACAACGCCGTCACAAGGTGAATCCGCCTGCGTGAACTCTTTTAGTGTCAATTTCCGAACGGTATAGCTGCCAGCATCGTCGAGTTGCGACTCGAGCGATCGCGCGAGCCGGGAGGCCCCTTCCTCGATCAGCAGTAGTAAGTTTTGAAACATGAATACCTTTTGCCTGACCGTTTGCACCGTCCACTCGCCAGCCAGCCCCGGCCGAATCACTCAACAGGACATTGCTTTTCGCCGTTCCGGGCTAGCGGCTCCCGCCATGAAATGTTTAGCTGAATCCGTCGGTCTAATCGGTGTCGTACGTTTGAACGCTTCTGACGCCTTGAAGGCTGGCTTCACGCAAGGTAGTGTCGAAGTCTGCGTGAACAGAGATTGGTCGACCCGGAGGTGGATTGTGCGAGGATTGAATGCAATGAGGTCACGCAGATTACACACAGCGCTTGCGGGTCTGGCCCTTGCATTCTTGCTTGCAGGCTGCGGTACGTCGATCAAGGTTCGATCTGCCGTAATGCCGGATGCAGCGGTCGTACAACTGCCGCTGACAGCCGGGATTCGACTCAATGAGTCGGTGACGGATTTCTCGTACGAGGAGAAATTGGCTATCGGCGGCACATACTCTATCGACCTCGGCGATGCGTCTGCGACGATGCTCACGACCACCTTTGATGACATGTTCCAGGACATTGTGCTTCTAGAGGGGGATGAGCCGAGCGGTGCAGCCGACTTGGTGATTGAGCCAACTTTGACAGCACTTGAGTTTGTCGTACCGTCGCAGACCATAAGCAGTGACTATGCAATCTGGATGAAATACCAGATAAAGGTCTATGATTCTACTGGAAAATTACAAGCTGATTATCTCATTCCTGCCTATGGGAAAGCACCCAAGGATTCGATAATGGGCGGCGCGAAAGCCGCGCTGTCGGTCGCTGCGGATCGGGCCCTGCGGGATGCCTCGACCGTTTTGCTGACTCGGTTTGCTGCCGATGCCAAACTATCGAGCAACCAGCTTCAATCTGTACAACAGGTTGCAGATCAGTCTGAGGCAGCTCGCGACGTCGACGCAGCGCAGCCGAAACCGGACTCGCCAGCAACCGAGACGCCGACTGGCAACAACCTGGTGGAGCAATACTTGTGAAACAACTTCCTCGCTTGGCTCTGATTGCAATTACGAGCTCGCTGACTTTGCTGACCGGATGCTCGACCGCGAGAACGGACCTGGTTAACTCCACAGAACTACCGACATACGCCGGTGAATCCGTGGTCGTCATGGCCCGAAGCTACCATTCGGGTAACAAGACCGAATCGGGCTTCACTGATTGCGTCGTCAAGTCCGTGCAAAAGGGTGACAACCGCATTAACGTGCTGTCCGGCGATGAGTTTGTTGACATAATGTACCCGTGGTTTGAGCCTCGCACTGTCCCGAACAAGATTCAGGATATGCCCAAGTTGCTGCAAAACCCGGTGGTAGCAGAACGCCTCAGGGATACCGGAGTGCGTTATGTTGTTTGGCTGGACGGGAATACCGAACGTCCTGGCGGCGGCGGCACCATGTCCTGCACGGCAGGACCTGGTGGCGCGGGCTGTTTCGGATTTGCCTGGTGGGAAAGTGACTCCGATTACGACGCCTCTGTTTGGGATATTGAGGACGTCAGTGAGGCGGGCAGCGTGGAGACGCAAGTCTCCGGCACCTCCTACATGCCCGCGATAGTTATTCCCATTCCGCTCCTCGCGCGCACCCGAGCGACCGCATGTAAAGATCTCGCGGCTCAGTTGAGAAACTATATCGGGGCGACCACCAACGGCGGCTGAAGTCTGGTCCAACCGCGCATAAAAAAACCCGGCGCTTTGCCGGGTTTTTTGGTTGTGACCTGCAAACGATCGTCGTTGTCAGACCACTCTAGTCGTCCAGGGGAATGCGGATCGTCTGGCCTACAAAGATCTTATCCGGATCTTCGATGACTTCTCGATTAGCTTCGAATATTAGCATGTAAGCGCTTGCTTTACCGTAATATTTCTTAGCTATTTTCCCCAACGTATCGCCACTCTCGATAACGTACAACTCGACTTTTTCTTCTACCGGTGTTGGCTCACTTGCCGTTGCCCCACCGGTCTCTGCCTGAGGCTTGGATTCCGGTGCAGGAAATGTCATCTTGTTCGTGTAGACATCCGCGACCCCCTGCACGTTGCCAGCGATCAATCCGCACTTCTGCATAGCCGCGGCTGAATCACATTCGCCAGACAAGCTGACAATACCGTTTTCAAACTCCACACCCAGGTTCTTGACTCCCGGGTTGTTTTGTTCGATCAGCTCTTTAATTTTATCTACGGCTTCGTCTTCCATATTGAAGATTCGCCGACCAATGTCTTTTGCAAAACCAAATACGTCCATCTGAGCTTTCCCCTCTTTGGTGCGTTTGCCCTACTTAAGGACGAACGTCACCTTCAAAACCACACGGAACTCTTTGATTTTTCCATCTTCACAGATCACTTTCTGATCTTTGACCCAAGCGCCTTCGATGTTGTCCAAAGTCTCATTGGCTCGCTTGATACCGCTTTTCACTGCGTCCTCAAAGCTCTTACTCGAACCCGCAATAATTTCCGTTACGCGTGCAACGCTCATAATGTCCCCCAAATCAGGTATCTACATGACAGCGGCCGAACTGGCCTACGTCCCCAAGCGGAGCTTACCAGCGCTACGGTCCGGCGCAAAGTGGCCAACGACCGGTCAGTCAATCAGGCGCGCAACGCGCAATAGACGACTCGAGTACCAGGGAGAATCGAGGGGTTGGGTCCGTACTTCGTGGCCGGTTGAGGGTGCATGCACGAAAAAACCATCCCCAACGTAAAGACCGACATGACCCGGTTTACCGTCGATATCGAAGAAAACCAGATCACCGGGCCTCGCGTCTCGACGATCAACCGCACGCGCGCGCCGCCACAGCTCACCGGTCGTGCGTGGCACCGTCAGACCCGCCTCACGGTAGGCGTAGTTGACCAGTCCGCTGCAATCGAAGCCCGACGGACTATCACCTCCGTAGAGGTAAGGGACTCCGACCTGCTGCTGTGCGAGGCTCGCAACGATCCATCCCAAATCACTCTGGCGGTCTGCCACAATCGTCGGAGCATGGCCGTAGTCGCTCACCACGGTCGGACTCGAAGCGCCCGGCGCCGGGTATCGACTCTCCGAATCCCATGCGCAACCGCTGGTAAGCAAAACGAAAACGCCTATTAAACCCTTAGTCACAATGCATACCCTCCATCTGAGAGTTTGTGCACGCTTTCCTGAATCAAAGATGAAACCGCGAGCGTTCGCCATTTATCATCTCATTATGGCAACAGAACTTTCAGGAACCTCGTCACGTTCGCTCTTGTTGTTGGTCTGCATGATGGTGGCAGTGGCCAACGCGCCGCGCAGCTTCGCAGATGCTATCGACGAATACCGAGTGGACTATGAAGTCGTGCCATTGTCTGGCAGCGAGTACTCGGTCACGATGCGAGTCGGACAATCGGAGCCGCTACTTCGCAAAGTCAGGATTTCGAGTCTACCGTCGCAGATTCAGGCCTTCGACCTACACCCCGGGTTACAGCGCGACGGGCGCTCACTAACCTGGAGCGTTCCTCCGACCGGAGGCACGTTGCGATGGGTCGTAGACCTTGCCGGCCGTGACGACGCTACCGTTCACCACAGCGACAAGTGGGCGGTATTTCGGCTGGAGGACCTGGTTCCCGCCATGGCGACCACCAGTCGAAGCGGATCCCGATCCCGCACCCGACTCCGATTCGTCGACACCTCGAAACGCTCGTATGTCAGCCCGTACCGCCCAGTCGACGGCTGGTGGGAAATCGACAACCCGGCTCGGCGATTTGATCGACCAACGGGTTGGATAATCGCGGGCTCGCTGTCAGTACGACGCGACGAGATCAGCGGTACACGGGTCGCAATCGCATCGCCGCGAGGGGTTGGCGCCCGCCAAATGGACGCCCTGGCTTTCGCTACCTGGCACCTACCCTATTACAGAAAACTGTTCCCGAAATTTCCCGACCGTCTGCTGGTTGTGATGGCGGGAGATCCGATGTTCAGGGGCGGCCTGTCGGCGCCAAACTCTCTTTTTATGCATATCGACCGACCGTTGATCAGCGCGAACGCAACGAGCACCCTGCTCCACGAGCTGTTCCACGTAGGGTTGGGCGGGCGTGCGGGCCCCGGAGACGACTGGATCGTCGAGGGTTTAGCAGAGTTTTACAGTCACGAACTGTTGCACCGGGCAGGCAGCGTGACGGAACGACGTCACGAAAAAGCACTCGCGTGGTTCGAAGAGTACGGCGCGTCCGTGACATCACTGAAAACCAGTGTGTCTCGCGGGCCAACCACGTGGCGTGCGGTCACAGTTTTCGATGCGCTGAATCGCGAGATCGTAGATCGCACCGACGCGAAGCAGTCCCTTGACGACGTCGTTCGGACTTTGACGCTCGACGACAGCCCACTAACGCTGAAACGGCTGCGAACAGCAGCACGATCGGTCATCGGCGAATCTTCCACGACCCTGTCAGACAAGGAGCTCCCACTTTGAGCGATCAACGCGAGCTAGGTCTATTGTTGCGCGGCAGAATTCCTCTGATTGCCATAGACTCACGCAACGAGAAAGGCATTCTTGATCTGCTGATAGAACGGACCGTAGGCAACTCTCGAGGCCAATACATCCCATTGTTTCGATGGAGCGTAACCGACGGCCTGCAGCGGCTCGATATCGCTCTTGAGCCGCAACCATTGAACAGCCAGCCAACTGATGTTCTTGCACATATCCGGGCCATAACCAAACCGGGCTACTACGTACTGATCGATTTCCACCCCTATCTCAAAGATCCTCTGCATGTCCGCAAGATCAAAGATATTTGCCTTGCATTCGAGGACAATGGCGGGAAGCTGATATTGCTGAGTCCAGGGCTACAGCTGCCCGAAGAACTGCGACATTTTTCGGTGCAGTTCGAGATGCGTTTCCCGGACGAAGCGCAACGAACGGCAATCGTTCAGGAGGCCGCCCGGCAATGGCGTGAGCGCAGCGGCCGAAATGTCACGTCCGACCGGCGCGCCATTCAGATGCTCGTTCGAAATTTGGCTGGCTTGTGCCAGACCGATGTCCATCGTTTGGCCTACAACGCCATCGCCGACGACGGCGTCATCGACTGCAGCGATGTGCGCGGCGTTATGCAGGCGAAATACGAACTACTCAATCGCGATGGCGTCCTTACCTTTGAATACGACACGGCGCAGTTTTCGAGTGTGGCCGGATTACGACGCCTGAAACACTGGCTATCAGCGCGTCGCGCAGCGTTTATGGCGAGCGAACCTCCGCCGGGCCTCGACCAACCGAAAGGTGTCTTGCTCCTCGGCGTCCAGGGCTGCGGCAAGAGTCTCGCTGCAAAAGCGACGGCAGGTGCGCTTGGCACGCCGCTTCTTCGACTCGAATTCGGTGCCTTGTTCAACAAGTACCACGGTGAAACTGAGCGTAACCTCCGCGAATCCTTGAAGCTCGCAGGGACGATGGCGCCATGCGTACTTTGGATTGATGAGTTGGAAAAAGGCTTATCCGGCGGAAACGACACCACGGGAACCTCGCAGCGAGTGTTGGGCGCCTTCCTAACCTGGATGGCCGAGCGCCAGCCAGGCGTATTCGTGGTCGCGACCGCCAACGACATCACGGCGCTTCCGCCTGAACTGGTTCGCAAAGGGCGATTCGATGAAATATTTTTCGTCGACTTGCCGGCTGAAGATGTGCGGGAGGACATCTTGAAAATCCATTTGCGGCGTCGAAATGCCAACTCGGATGACATCGACACCGCGCGAGTTGCAGCGGCTACCAGTGGATTTTCTGGCGCAGAGCTTGAGCAACTGGTCGTAAGCGCATTTTACGCGGCGCATGCAGAAGACAAGCAGCCAACAACGGCACACCTGCTCCAGGAAGCGGAACTTACGAGCCCGCTCAGCGTCGTAATGGAAGAACAGATTTCCGAGTTGCGCAGGTGGGCAAACGGCAGAACGGTGGTCGCCGACTAGCACTCTACCTCACATAATTCTGGAGTCGACGCTTAGTGTGTGAAGGAATTCACGGACAACCCACGAAAACGTCGGTAATTTGCGACATATCGGTGAGAGCAAGGTGAACGCAGTGTCAGGCAGCATTAACGAGTCAAGCGCGAGAGCTTATGAGGGTGCATCTCGGCGCGTGTGGCTTCCGGAGCTAGCCTATGAGGCGCTGCCATACTGCTACATACTGATCGGGTTCAGCGCACTGTTCACGTCTTTGTATATTTCAGAGTGGTATTGGATCGTTCCCCACTGCATTTTGCTCGCTGCCGCAAGCCTGCACGCCGGTGCTTCGATTCTGGTCAAGCGTCAGCGCGCTCGCTCCGGTGACGGCGAGTTCGCAACCAGTACTTGACGCCAACGGATCCCTGCCACAGCATGCCACGCCAATACCTGGCGAGTTTAGTGCACCGATGGCAAAACTGTTGCGAAGAGAACTGGTGGTGATGCTGATCATCTTGGCAGCCACTTTGCTGCTGCTGGTTCCGGCCGTTTACTGGGTCGGAGGGAAGACTCTGGGCCCCTACGGCGACTCAGGATCATTGGGAGCTTACATTTCGGCGGTGTTTGCATCGCTGTCGCAGGGCGATCGAGGTATGTGGTTCTTCGTGGTGACGCCCTTTCTCACAATTAGCGTACTTCGTCTGGGTCTTGCGTGGACGCGCCGGATCACCTGACAGATACCTGCCAGAAGAATAATCATTCCTGTATATTTACAAGAACATAGCGGGAGTTTCTTACATCGTGATTAGTTGGATCAAGAATTGGTTTGAGCGACGTAGAACCGCGTCGGCGCAGCAGGATGTCGCGCCGCCTGATACGCGGATCGGTCGCGGCATTGCGCCGGATCTGTTGCCGGATCAGGACAGAACAGTCCCGCCGCCAAAGACAAAGCGCAAGCGCTACGGGGTCGCAGAGGATGAACCTACTGAGGAACTTCTCGTTCTGACCGAAGACGCCATGAAGAAGCTCGACGCAGAAGGGTTCGACCCGTACAACACAGAGTAGCAGCAGTCTTGCAAAGCGTGCGTCAGAGCTGAACGCCAGTTACTGTCGATCCGCGGCACTCGCTTCGCGGATACCCCGAAACTCACTCTGCTCCGACCATACCGGCCAATCCGAATTATTGGCCAATTGTTCCGCGACCAGTCGATACAGTTGCAGATCGAGCAACAGACCCGCGAAGTCCCAACCTTCGTGAATCTCGTCTGCGGGCCGGTGATAACGGTTCGAGATGTGCTCCGCCAATGCTGCCTCGCCGTATTCGCGGCCATGCACGACGTGATCGACTCCGCCTTTCGCATACAGTACGGGCACGCCTGCTTTGGCAAAGTTGAAGTGATCTGACCGGTAGAAAAACCCTTTTTCCGGCGTCGGCTCGTCCTCGACCGTCCGGTCTTGTTCGGCTGCGGCCGCAGCGAGATAGTCCTGCAGCGTGGAACTTCCATACCCGATCATGGTGACATCCCGGGTCGGCCCGATGATGCTCATTGCATCGATGTTAACTAGACCTGCGGTGCGCTCAAGTGGCACGGTCGGATTTTGTGCAAACCACGCAGAGCCCAATAATCCGGACTCTTCAGCGGTCACCACGACGAACAAGAGGCTGCGGCGGTGCTCTGAAGCGCCCATAACCCGCGCCAGCTCCAACAGGGCTGCCGTGCCGGTTGCATTGTCGACCGCACCGTTGAACACACCGTCCTCATTGCCGTTGTCAACTACGCCGAGGTGGTCCCAATGCGCGGAGAACGCGACATACTCGTCCGGTGCTTGATCGCCCGGCAGGAGCGCGACCACGTTCTGAGAATTTGAGCGTTCCAGGCTATTGGAAATCGACACAGTTGCGGTCGTTCCCATCTCACGCGCCGTGAAGCCGCGCTGAGTGGCTGCTTCAGCGGAGGCGGCGAAGTCCATTCCAGCCGCATTGAAAATCTCACTCGCGCTGGACCGACTCACCCAACCCTCGAACACCGCGCGGTCCGCGTTGCCGTTCTCACGCTCCAAATCAAACTGTGGTCCGGTCCAGCCGCCCGCAACCACCAGCCACGGATAACCCGCTGCCTCCGTCTCGTGCACGAGGATCGCGCCCGTCGCCCCCTGACGCGCAGCTTCTTCGAATTTGTAAGTCCAGCGTCCGTAGTAGGTCATCCGGCGACCTGTAAACAGGTCATCGTCTCCGGTGGCAAAGCCGGGGTCGTTCACCAGCATCACCACAGTCTTGCCCGCGACATCGACCCCCTCATAGTCGTTCCAGTCATACTCCGGAGCGACAATACCGTAGCCGACAAACACCATTGGCGACGCGTCTACCGACACCGATTCGACAACTTGCTTGGTCCATGTGACGGTCTGACGACCCGGCTCGAGCTCGATTGCCCCCTGTCCAGATTCGATCCGAAGCGGACTAACTTCGGTTGCCGTAATGGCCACCAGTGGAACGGCCTGAGTGAACTCGCCATCGTTGCCGCCGATTGCTCCAGCCTTCTTGAATTCGTCGATCAGGTACTGAACAGTCTTGCGCTCCCCTTCAGAAGACGGCGCTCGCCCCCCAAACTCATCGCTCGACAACACTGCTACATCTTCACGATAACGTTCGATCGAAATATCCGCTCCAACCGATTCAGCGGCGGGATCGCTCGTTCTCTGGCCGCAGCCCGCGACTGCGGTTGCCAACAGCGAAACGAAGATGCAAAGAATTGAATATGGACGCATGGGTTAGATTCCCCTCCTCAACGATGCGCTAAGGCTATCGTGAGTATTCAACATTTCAACTGTTATCAAGTAACACCGGCTCGTATCGTTGGGTCCATTGAGAACACTTGCGAACGAGGAGATCGACATGGAAATCGACATCGGTATCGAGAAAAAAGATCGTGAGGCAATCGCGAAAGGGCTGTCGCGACTGCTGGCGGACAGCTACACGACTTACCTCAAAACACACAACTTCCACTGGAATGTGACGGGACCAATGTTTGCGACACTCCATACGTTGTTCGAGACGCAGTACACGGAACTCGCAACAGCGGTGGACGCAATCGCCGAGCGGATTCGCGCGCTCGGGGTCTTCGCGCCAGGTTCGTACGCAGCGTTCAGCGAGTTATCCGTGGTCGAAGAGGAAACGGGCACGCCGGACGCGCAGGCGATGATCCGGCAGCTGGTTGCTGCGCAGGAAGCGGTCGCGCGCACAGCCCGGTCGGTAATGCCACTTGCAGACGATGCGAACGACGAGCCGACAGCCGACTTGCTGACACAGCGGATGCAGATTCATGAAAAGAATGCGTGGATGCTCAGAAGCTTACTGGAGGGCTAACGCCGCCCCGCCTCAGAGACGGCACTGCTAGTTGACGATGTTCGGAGCGGCACGTAGGCTCTCCTCATTATTATTATCAGTGGCTCCGAGGGTGGCATGTCTCTACGCATAAGCTTCGATCTCAGCGAGAAGGATCTCAAGCATTTCAAGACCATCATGCAGCAGGCGGAAAAAAACGTAAGAACGTTATCCGACGCTGACATTATCGGTGCCGCGGAGGCGCTGTTGGTCGAGGTTCAGAACGCCGACGTCCCGGACTTTATCTCGGAGCGTCTGACGAAACTTAAGGTCATGACGTCCATGCTGACCGACAGCGAGTGGCAGCTGCCCGACGAAGAAACGCATCGCGTTCTGAGCGCTTTGGCTTACTTCGGCGAAGCGGAAGACCTGATTCCGGATCATATTCCCGGCCTCGGCTTCCTCGATGACGCCATCATGGTTGAGCTCGTGGTGCGCGAACTCAAACACGAGATCGAAGCATATGAGGACTTCAGCAGCTACCGAAGCCGCGAAGAGGCGAAACGGAGTAGCGATGATGAAGTCACCCGCGAGGAATGGCTTGCCGGAAGGCGCGCAGAACTACACTCGCGTATGCGACGCCGTCGCCGCGGATCAATCTCCGGTAGTCGCCGACGGAAATCTCCTTTTTCGATATTTTGACTGATTACGAGTCGGTGCTTCGAGTCTCAGGTTGAGCGACAGCTCCGCGTTCGGCGATCTTGAGCACGAGGTGGCCGAACGCATCGCTCGTTCCGTTGCAGAGCAGTCGGTGACCCTAGCAAAGCTACAGCGACTCGCAGATGATTACGAAACGCTGGCACTCATGGGTGAACTCCCCGAAACGGCGCTGCCGGCCCAATTCGCAATTAATGACATTCCCGGCGCAAATTTGCTAAGCAAGGGAGAAACCGCGCAGTTGCTCGCGCGAATCTATCGCCGTGCCATTCAGCTCGCAGGCCAGAATCGGTAGCCGATCAAGACCACGCCGCCCCACATCATGAGCTGGCACGCCCAGCGAAACCGGTGGGTCTTGAGCATCGTCACGAAACTTGCAGCGCTCGCTATGGTCAGAACGATGAACGGGCCGATGCTGTTCACGGTTGCGAGGAACTCCGCCTTCACTCGCGGCTCGTCCAACCCAATAGCGAGATAGACGATGATGGCAACCAGCAAACCAAGTGAAATGGCGACCGAGGACCCCATGACAATACCGGTGATTATGGTTAACGGGCGCACGATCAGACCTGCACCTGGGTTCGACACAGAGGGGGATACGTCGCGAATGAGGCGTTTGCCCTAGTATTCATGGTGGAAACAGTGCTACAAATTCTCATCGACTCGTCTCAAACCTACAGTCAGGAAGCATTTTTATGAGTTTGATTCTGCGTGCGAGCCATCGTGTGATCGTTCTGGTCATCGCTTGTCTTTCAAGTTCAGCTGTTTTTGCTAATGAAACGCCAATTGAGCCGATCGCGCCAACGGCACAACACCACCGAATCAGCTCGCTCGTCACGCGCTTCATCGAAAAGTCGCATTACACGCGAATGGAGGTCGACGATGCGCTGTCCGGGCAAGTGCTCGATATGTATATCGAGGCACTCGATGGCAATAAATTGTACTTCCTCGACTCAGACATTGCGCGGTTTCAGAAATATCGAAATCGTATCGACAACATGGTTGTCGGTGCGTCCCTCGATCCGGTTTTCGAAATTTTTCGGGTCTACCAGACGCGGGCGCGCGAGCGGTGGAATTACGCCACGACGACGCTGGAGCAGGATCAGGACTTCACGATCGACGAGTCATTCGCATTCGACCGGGAGGAACTCGACTGGGCTGGTAACAAGATCGAGCTGGACGAGATTTGGCGAAAGCGCGTCAAAAACGACATGTTGAACCTGCTACTCACGGACAGCTCTGAAGAGGATAGCCGCGAAAAGCTGCGCAAACGCTACGCTCGCCAATCCAAGCGTGTTGATCAAGTGAACTCCGACGATGTGTTTGAAATATTCATGAACGCATTTGCACGAACTCTGGATCCACACTCGAGCTACCTTTCTCCTCGCAACTCCGAGGAATACCGAATCCAGATGAGTCTCTCCTACTTCGGCATCGGTGCATCACTGCAACTCGACGACGAGTTCGTCAAGGTGATGAATGTGATCCCGGGCGGGCCGGCCGACATCGACGGAACACTGGCGACCGCGGACCGCATCGTCGGCGTGGGCGAAGGCTCAGATGGTGAAATGGTCGACGTAATCGGCTGGCGACTCGACGATGTCGTGCAGTTGATCCGTGGCCCGCGCGACACCGTTGTCCGTCTGCAGATCCTGCCGGGTGGTGCGATGCCTGGTGATGCCATGAACATCCTCGAAATCACGCGCGGACAGGTCAAATTGGAAGAACAGGCTGCCAAGCACGAGATCATTGAGGTACCTCGGGATGACCGCACGCTCAGGATTGGCGTTATTGAGGTGCCGAGCTTCTATCGCGATTATCAGGCGCAACAAGCGGGTGATCGGGATTTCAAAAGCACCACGCGAGACGTGCAACGTATTCTCGAAGAACTAAAAACCGAAAACGTTGACGGTGTGGTCATGGACCTGCGCGGCAACGGCGGTGGCCACCTGACAGAAGCCACTATGCTGTCCGGACTTTTCATCGATCAAGGGCCCGTAGTTCAATTGCGTTACTCGCACTCCAAAGTTGAAGTCCTGAAGGATCCAGTGCGGAGCGTCGCGTACGACGGTCCGCTTGCGGTACTGGTGGATCGGTTCAGCGCGTCGGCCTCAGAGATTTTCGCGGGCGCGATACAAGATTACGAGCGCGGCGTCGTGCTGGGTCAGCAAACCTTCGGCAAGGGGTCGGTTCAGAACTTATACAACCTGGATCAATTCGTACCGCGCAGTGAAGGCGACGGTTTGGGCCAGCTCACACTGACCATTGGCAAGTATTACCGCGTCACCGGAGATAGCACCCAGAATCGTGGTGTATTGCCAGACATCACCCTCCCCTCATTGATTGATGTCGATGAGTTCGGCGAAAGCACACGTCCTCGCGCACTGCCGTGGGATCAAATTCAGAGCACGAGATTTAGCGCTCGACGCCCACTGGACGATCAAATCGAACTGTTAACAGCCGCTCTGGAAACACGCGCGGCCAACGATCCCGACCACTCTTTCCTTCTGGATGATTTCGAGGCCATCTCCAGCAATAGAAATCGAGAGGCGGTGTCGTTGAATCTGGAGACGCGGAAGGCCGAACGTGAAGCCTTCCAGGCGGCACGGTTAGCACGCGAAAACGAACGTCGATTCGCCAATAGCCTTGAGCCATTGGAAGATCTGGAGGCGCTTGAAGCCGCGGAAACACCGGACATCGTGTTGAACGAAGCGGCGGACGTAGTTGCGGATATGATCGAGATGACGACCCCGCAAGGCATGGCGCGAGTCCGCCAGGCGACGGGGAACGGCAGCTAGGAATACTCCGAAAAACTCCAGGAATATCAACGGGCTCTTCGGAGCCCGTTGTCGTTTTACAGAACTGTCACGCCGCAGGGGTTGCGCTTTATTGTTTTAGTGTTATATCTTACTACAACACTAGTACAGTAAATCGGGCATTCAGATGCTTGCCAGACAACCCGACAAACGAACGCCACGCTACCTCATTCCGGGCATTCGGCAATCTCTTGGCTTGTCGTTAGCGGCGCTGATCGCAACGGGAATTTTGGGTTTTTCCGACCATTTGAATGCGATGCAGTCCACATCGTCCTGGCAGCACCTGCCCATCATCGGAGCATTCCTGCCGGAACTGGAATTCGCTCCTACTGAAACCGATGAAATCGCCGCTTCTGTGGCGACAAGCAGACCGAAACTGACACCCACCAGTGCAACCTTTTTACGCCCCGCATCATCCAAGGATGGGGGCGAGAACGAAAACGATCTTTCAACAGGGAAACAACGATGACATCACGCACTTCGAATCTGACGTATTTGTTGAGTATTTTGTTGTTCGGCATGCTGACCGCATGTGCTGATCAAGGGTCTGGCGATGATACTGCTGCGACAACCGACGATTCGGTTGCGGAAAATTCAGACGCTGGAGACGCCGAACAAGAAGAGGAAGCGCCCGTCATTCCGGTTGAGGTCATCGATGTCCAGCGGGGCGATGTGTTCGCAGCGTACACTGGCGCGGCCTCGCTCGAGGCTTTCGACGAAGCAACGGTTGTTGCCAAGGTGGGTGGCGAGGTCCGGCAAATCTTGGTCGAGGAAGGCGATCGAGTGAAACGCGGCGACGTCCTGGCTCGGTTAGACGGCGATCAGCTGCGACTGGAACTCGAACAATCTCGTGCAAACCTCGCCAAACTCGAACAAGAGTACAACCGCAACCTCGAACTTCATGAACGAGGATTGGTCGCGGCCAGCGCCTTCGAAACCACCAAATTTGATCTCGACGCCCTGCGGGCCGCCAACAAACTGGCCGAACTTCAATATCGCTACACGACGATTCGAGCGCCTATCGACGGAGTCGTATCGCAACGCGACATCAAAGTGGGCAATACCATCGAACAGAACGCACCGACCTTCCGAATCACGGCTTTGGATCCTCTGGTTGCTAACTTGTTCGTGCCCGAACGGGAGTTCGGCAGAATCGCTGCCGATCAACAGGTCCGACTCTCCATCGATGCGTTGCCCAACGAGTCTTTCGATGGCGTAATAGCCCGAATCAGCCCAACGGTGGATGCGGAATCAGGCACCTTCAAAGCGACCGTTGAAATCGAAGACGATTCGGGTCGACTCAAACCAGGCATGTTCGGACGTTTTGCGGTGATCTATGACCGACAGGTTGACGCCCTACTCTTGCCGCAGGACGCACTGATCGAAACGCAGTCCGGCAAAATCGTGTACATCGTTGACGCGGGCGTTGCCAAGCGTGTTGGCGTCACGACCGGTTACAGCTGGGACAACGACGTCGCGGTGCTCGACGGACTCTCCGACGGTGCGCGGGTCGTGGTGGTTGGCCAGGCCGCCCTGAGGGACGGCTCAAAAGTTCGCGTCATCGGCGACCCCGATCCAGTCGACGACGGTAGCGGCGAGCCTGTTGGCGCTGTGGCCAGCATCAGGAACTAAACCATGAATACACCGACGAAAGCGGAAGCCGGTAGCCTTTGGCTGGTGCGGCTCGCTACCGGCCGCCCGGTCACCGTGCTGATGTTGTTCCTGGCCATCGTCATGTTCGGCTGGGTCTCTTTAGAGCGCCTTTCGGTCAATCTCTTACCCGATCTCTCCTACCCCACACTCACAGTGCGCACGGAGCTACCGGGTGCCGCGCCTCAAGAGCTCGAAAGCCTGATTACCAAGCCAATCGAAGAAGCGGTCGGCACGATCAGCGGCGTGCGCCAGGTTCGCTCTGTGTCACGGACTGGTCAGTCTGACGTCACCGTCGTATTCAATTGGGGTACCGACATGAATCTCGCGAGCGTCGACGTGCGCGAGAAGCTCGATATCCTGGAACTCCCGCTGGAAGCGAAACGCCCACTCCTGCTCCGATTCGACCCGTCGAGTGAACCCATCATGCGACTGGCGCTCGGTGCCACCGATGATCGCGTGCTGAGCGAGGATCGGCTGAAGTATTTTCGGCAGATTGCAGAGGATGACATCAAGGACGATTTCGAATCTGTCGCCGGCGTCGCTGCAGCCAAAGTCAGTGGCGGTCTTGAGGACGAGGTTCAGATCGTCGTTGACCAGATTAAGCTCTCCCAACTGAATCTGTCGATTGGCGAAGTGGCCAATCGCCTGCAAGCCGAGAACGTGAATCTCGCGGGCGGCCGGTTGGAGCAAGGCTTACGACGTTTCCTGGTTCGAACGATCAACGAATTCGAGACCGTCGAAGCGTTCGGAGAGGCCATCATCGCCACACGTTCCGGACGCCCGGTCTACCTGAAGGATGTCGCCGATGTATCCAGAGGCTACAAAGAGCGCGAAGCCATCACACGGGTCGATGGCAACGAAGTCATCGAAATCGCGCTGTACAAGGAAGGCGATTCGAATACCGTCCAGGTCGCGGCTAACATCGAGAGCACCTTCGACACGATTGCCGACAACCTGCCGGAAGCGCTCCAGCTTCAGATCATCGCTGACCAGTCACAATTCATCCGCTCGGCAGTCAATGACGTCAAATCAGCAGCGATGTTCGGTGCCTTGTTCGCGGTTATCGTCCTGTACGGCTTTCTGGGCAACGCCAGAGCAACGTTTATCGTCGGTGTGACGATTCCCGTTTCAGTGATCGGCACGTTCGCCCTGATGCACCTGACAGACCTCAGTTTGAACATCATGTCTCTCGGCGGTATCGCACTCGCCGTGGGTTTGTTGGTCGACAACGCGATCGTTGTTCTGGAGAACATCTTCGCGAAGCGGGAACAAGGCTTTCCAATGGTCGAGGCGGCGGAGAAAGGCACCACCGAGGTGGCGGGGGCCGTGTTTGCCGCAACGCTGACGACGATTGCTGTTTTTTTCCCGATGGTTTTTGTCAGCGGTATCGCTGGCGAACTGTTCCGAGACCAATCGCTCACAGTAACCTACGCGTTGCTCTTCTCGCTTCTGCTCGCCGTTCTGTTGATTCCGATGCTGGCCGCAACCGGGGCTCGCAAGAGTTTCCAGGAAATGCAAGAGACTCGGGACAGCGGTTGGTGGACCAGAATGATTGCGCTGCCTGTTCGGTTATTTGTGTGGATCGGTCGATTCACTGCGATTCTCTTCGGTAATCTGGGTCGAGTGTTGACGTTTTTGTTCGGTGGCCTGAACGACATTCTCGCGCGGCTCTACGCGCCGGCGCTGCGCTGGTCGATGCGGCACCGCGCAACCGTCTGCCTCGCCGCGCTAGCGCTCTTTGCAGGCACGATGAGTCTGATCCCGCGCCTCGGAAGCGAACTCATACCGCAACTTTCGCAGGGAGAATTCGCGATCAATCTGCGTTTGGCACCGGGCACGCCATTGGACGAAACAGACGCCGTCGTGGCGCGTGCTTTTGACGCTACGCGTTCTATCGCAGACGTTGACAAGACTTTCTCGGTGACAGGTACAGGCAACCGACTGGACGCCAATCCCGTCGACGCGGGCGAGCACACTGCAGTGCTCAACCTCAGGATGGCAGCAGGGAGCACTCGCGAGGACGAGGCACTTGTCATGCAGAGGCTACGCGCGTCGCTCGATAGGATTCCAGGTCTGACATACGACTTTGAGCGCCCTGCTCTGTTGGCACTCAGCACACCGCTCGAGATTGTGTATCGTGGTTACAACCTCGACCAACTGCGCACCCAGGCGCAAGCAATGGCGAGTCAGCTTGAAAACGACACGCAGTTCGCCGACGTACGAACCAACGTCGAAGGGGGCAACCCGGAAATTCAAATCACGTTCGATCAGGAACGTGCGGCAGCGCTCGGGTTAGTAGTGCGTGACATTGCCGATAGCGTCGTGACCAGCGTTCGCGGCAACGTGGCAACACGCTACAGCTGGCGTGATCGGAAGATTGACGTCACAGTTAAGAGCGTTGATTCGCGCAGCGCATCCATTGATGACGTCCGCCAGTTGATCGTCAACCCGGGGAGTGCGCGTCCTGTCAAACTCACGGACGTCGCGGATATCCGGATGGCGACTGGACCTTCCGAAATCCGACGATTCGATCAGGAACGAGTCGCCGTCGTGTCTGCATCAATCACGAGTGGTGATCTCGGCACTCTGGCAGCTCAGTTGCAAAATCAGTTAAACACCACCCAGTTGCCCGAGGGCATGACTGTAGAAGTTCTTGGCCAAAGCGAGGAAATGGAGCGCTCCCTGGCGTCGATGCAGTTTACTCTGGCGCTCGCCGTATTCCTTGTGTACCTGGTGATGGCATCACAGTTTGAGTCACTGACACATCCACTCGTGATTCTGTTCACCATTCCCCTGGCGATGGTTGGCGCCGTGCTGGCGCTCTTCGTGACGGGTACGACGATCAATGTCGTCGCTTTTATCGGTATGATCATGTTGGCCGGAATCGTTGTGAACAACGCAATCGTGATGATCGACACGATCAACCAATTGCGCGCCTCTGGTATCGAACGCGGCGCCGCCATCGAACAGGGTGCTCGTACACGGTTGCGCCCGATCATGATGACTACGCTGACAACAGCGCTCGGACTGCTCCCCATGGCGCTTGGCCTCGGCGAAGGCGCGGAGGTGCGAACGCCGATGGCGATCACGGTGATTGGTGGTTTGCTGACCTCCACCCTGCTGACACTGATCGTCATTCCCGTCGTCTACAGTCTTCTGGATAGAAAAAAGACGGAGGCTGACAGGAAAGACTCATCCTCGATCGCGGATCGGTCGCCGTTTAGCAACATTGATGGACAAATGGCATGAGACATACGGAACTCTCGCTCAGACGACCCGTCACGGTTTCGATGATCTTCGCTGCGTTGTTCGCGGTAGGGTTAATCTCGTCGCGCTTGCTGCCGCTTGAGGAGTTCCCCGATATCGATTGGCCAGGCTTTTTTGTGAATATCCCTTACGAGGGCTCAACTCCGAAGGAGACTGAGCGGCAGATTACAAGACCTGCTGAAGAGGCTCTTGCCACACTCCCGGGCGTCAAAGACATGTATTCCTGGTCGAATGAGAACTCGGCAGAGATTTGGATGGAGTATGGGTTCAATTCCAATGCGCGCACGGCAGCGGTGGAAGCCAGAGTCAAGCTGGACGCAATTCGCGACCAGCTCCCTGCCGATCTGGAGAGAATTCAAGTATTCAGTGGGTCAATGAGCGATCGACCCATCATGCAACTGCGTGTATCCAGTGACCGTGATCTGTCCAATGCCTATAACTTGCTGAACACCCAAGTGCGGCGCCGACTCGAACGCCTTGAGGGCGTCTCCAAGGTGACCATTCAAGGCGTAGAACCACCCGAGGTTCGCCTCCGACTCGATGCGGGACGCGTCCGCGCTCACAACGTCAATCTCGCCGAACTAGCGGATCTGCTGCGGCGCAGTAATTTTGCGGTTAGCGGCGGGCAAATCACCTCAAGTAATGAGCGTTGGACACTCCGCCCCAACGGCGAGTTCAAAAGTCTCGAAGATATCCGCGACCTGGTTATCGACGACGGAAACCTCCGTCTGCGTGACGTGGCTGAGGTATCGATCACATCGCAAGAGCGCGACTACGGACGACACCTTGATGGCAACTACGCAATCGGTATCGAAGTCAGCCGCGCCAGCGGCTACAACATGGTCGAAGTGTCGGATCGCGTCAAAGAAGAGGTGCGCTTGATCGGCGAAACGCCCGCGATGCGCGGCATCGAAATCTTCGACCTCGAAAACCAAGCGGAATCAGTGCGTCAGAGTCTTGCTGATCTCATCAAATCGGGCGCAATCGGCGCATTGCTTGCGATAGTGGTGCTTTACTTCTTCTTGCGCCATATGGCGACGACACTGATCGTCACTTTGTCGGTGCCTTTGTCGCTGGTCATTACTCTGGGTGCCATGTACTTCGCGGGGCTATCACTCAACGTATTGACCCTGATGGGACTGATGCTCGCCATCGGTATGCTGGTCGACAATTCGGTTGTGATTACCGAAAGTATTTTTCGCTACAGGCAAGAAAACGGATCTGACCCGACAGCGGCAACACTGTTAGGAGTGAGGGAAGTTGGACTTGCCGTTATTGCGAGCACGACGACTTCCGTGTGCGTATTTTTGCCGATAGTTTTCAGCGGGGAGTCTGAACTCGCCGTCTTTATCCGGCATGTTGCGATCACGATCTCTGTTGCGATCATATGTTCCCTGCTGGTAGCGCAAACCTTGATCCCGCTGTTGGCAAGCAAACTCAAGACGATCCCTAAAGAGCATACCGGCCGCCTGATCCCGGCCGTTGCGAAGCACTACAAGAAACTCCTGCACTGGATCACGTATGCGACCGGACCGAAACGTCTGGTTGCGCCGCTGGTCGCTTTGTTGCTGCTCGCATCGCCGTACATTCCCATCAAGAGCGAGTCGTTCAAAGTGGACCCATGGCCCGAGGAGCCATCCCGGCGCCTATTTCTACCCTTTCATTTGAATGACATCTACTCACTTGAGCAGGTCGAGGCAAATGTGGACCGGATTGAGCAGTTCCTGTTTGAAAACGAAGAGCGCTTCGAAATTCGCTCAGTATATTCCTACTGGAACCAGGGCGAGGCGCAAACCACGATTTTGTTAACCCAGGGTGCCGACGCGAAAACGGACTCGCGGGAGATCATGAAAATGATCCTCGATGAAAAGCCGGACATTGCCATTGGAGAACCGGCGTTTGAGCGACCGGAGAGTGGTTTCGGTGAAGGCTTCAGCATCACGATCACGGGCGAATCAACCGAGCGCCTGCGTGAATTGACCTACGACGCGTGGGATCTGCTCGAAAACGTCGAAGGTCTCAGCGACTTCAGCTCGGATTTGACCGCCGGACCGCGCGAGGTTCGCATCCGCCTCGACCGCGAGAAGGCTGCTGCGGTCGGCGTCAACGCTCAAGCCGTAGGCAACGCTGTCGGTATCGCGCTGCGAGGCGAGCGGCTACGAGAGTTTCGTAGCCAAGACGGTGAGGTCCTGATGCGGCTTGCATTCCGGGACGACGATCGTCAGTCGATTCAATCCCTCAGCAATATGATGGTTCCGGCCACCGACTCGTTGGGAAACCCAACCTCAGTGCCGCTCTACCAAGTGGCGACGCTTGAGCAGACACGAGGCGCACGCACCATTCGACGAACCAACCGAAAAACCTCCGCTAGTCTCTCAGCTGCCATCGCGCAGGGTACCAGCATGGACGAACTCAAACCCGAGGTGCAAAAGGTCATGGACCAGTTGCAGTTACCCGCAGGTTACCAGTGGAATTTCGGGCGTGGATTCGAACGCAACGACGAAACCAAGGACTTGATGCTCGAGAACATACTCCTCGGCGTCATATTGATCGTAATCGTCATGGCGGCCATGTTCGAGTCGATGCTCTACCCTCTATCGATCATCATGTCGCTGATCTACTCTCTTGTCGGCGTCATCTGGTTCCTGGCCCTGACCAATACACCGTTGACGTTTATGGGGATGGTTGGACTGATGATTCTGATCGGCGTTGTCGTCAACAACGGCATCGTACTGGTTGATCACATAAACAATCTGCGTAGCGAAGGTCTCACAAGAAGCGAGGCTGTAGTCGAGGGAGCGGCCGATCGGTTTCGACCCATTTTGATGACGGCAGCAACGACTATCCTCGGCCTTGTCCCACTCGCAATCGGCGATACTCAGGTGGGTGCAGGCGGCCCGGCATACTATCCAATGGCGAGGACTATCATCGGTGGCCTCGCCTTCTCGACGATTGTTTCTTTGATTGTCGTACCGATGACCTACGTCGGGCTGGACAAGTTCAAGAATTGGAGCCACCGAGTCTGGCGCCATGCCACACGACGAAAAACCAGCGGGCACAGACGACCTGCATTGTCGCAATAGGGGATCGTCTCAGGCGTTGGTGAGCAGCGCCTGCGACACCGACCACTGGTCATCGCGGAGGATGGTTGCGATCGGCGTGAATTTTGATTGACGTTGCTCGTCAACCAAATTCAGCGGATCGACATCGAAAGGTTCTGGAATTACCGACTCGGCATCCGCGTATTCGGCTCGCTGAGACAGCCATTTGACCTGGGTGCGAATCAATCCCGCGAACTGCTCGGTCGCTGTGTAGTTGCGGAATTTTTCAAACGACTGGTCTACCGCCACCATGAGGCGCCGACAATTCAGATCGGCTCCGTAATCGATTGCGCCGACCTCTCGATGGAATGCCTGACGAGACTTCTCAGCAAGCTCGCCAGCGGACTCGAAAAACCGTGTCATAAATTGAGCCAACGCCAGCAAATGCAGATTGATCACCCGCTGGTCCCGCACCGGTAGCACACGGTCTTTCGGTGGCCGTTCCACTCTGACCGCTCGTGCTTGCGCCAATGTGTCGTCATGATTTGCGACATGAACACGAAGGTCTTCGGTAACGCTTTGCTGCTCCGCCTTCAGGCGACGCCGCAACCACCAGTGCCAGGGGTATTTCGCACGAAATCGCTGTGCTTCAAGATCGCGAAGTAACTGCCTGAGCGCCATGATTGACGCTTTCTCGGTTACCAGCTTGTTTTCAATGGCCGCCAATCGTTCCGAGTGTGCCTCGCGCCACTGTTCGATCATCTCGACAGTACGTTTTCCGGTGATGCGAGTGGCCATTTGCTGGCAGGAATTTTTGAGGTGCTGGTTGCAGCGTCGCCACAGCCCTCTCAGATGGTAGAACAACATCGTGGGCAGCGCTGTCTGCTCGTCCGTCAACAGCGCTTCCAGGTACGCCAGTCGTTGCTGCAGCGCCTCGCTGCGCTGCTCGGCGCCCTTCAACGACGCGTTCAGATCCCGCTCTTTCTGTCGAAGTTCGCTGTAGGCCTTCTTCAGTGCCACCCGATTGGAGAACAGCCGAAGCAGACGCTCCTGCTCATCGATCGCCGAGGTTGTCGGGCCGATTTTATCTGTTGCAGCAACCATGCTGAATAGTGAATCCGCTTCTGTGCAAAAACCGTCACAATCGAAAGATTACACATAACGTGGTAGCAGCAGCCTTGATCTGCCGCACAGTTTCGGCATTTGGCCTGGCGGCCTAGGAGAATCGGTGGCCTACGTCGAGCAGATATTCCAGCCACTTGTTTAGCAGCATGTTCCGCTGCCAACGTGAATCCAGCGTCTCGCGGTGTGACGCCGCAATGTCGCGGAGAATGTGGTGGCGATGCTGAGCGCTCATACTCATCACCTCGGCCAGGCGCCCATCGAAATATATCCTCAAGCGCAAATCCGGGTCCGCGATACTCGCCACTTCGCCGGATGCATTATCTTCTTCGAAGAGATAGGTCAGCCGGATCGTGAGTGTATAGCGAGTGCGTTCTTCGACGTTGACATGCAAGGGCAAGTCGCCGTCACCGGCCTCCGAGACACGCGTTCCGCTCAGCTCATCCAGTTTCGGGAACAGATGCCAGAGTCGCAGAAAATTGCTTTCATAGACACTCATTAAACCCGCAAAGCTGCGCGGCTTAACCTTGGTCTGTGGAACGATGAGACTATCGGAACTCATGTTTGCAGCTTATCACAGCTCTGATTCGAGCTTGCGCGCCGATTTCACAAACGAATCACTTGGTTTAGAAGGACTTGACACAGCACACTCGTTAGGGCCTCACCCTTCGCTCAACCCCTGTTGCTTCCAGGATGCGACTGGCGATTTCCTCGATCGAAAATTCGGTTGTATCCACGTGGGGAATCCGATACTTCGAGAACAAGGCTGCGGCTGCGCGCAATTCGAAGTTCACCTGTTGCGCACTGGCATACCGACCGGCCGCGCGTCGTTCGCGCCGAATTTGCTGTAGTCGTCGAGCATTGATGGTCAATCCAAACAACTTTCCGCGATGCTCCAGAAGCCGAGCGGGTAACACACCACTCTCAAATTCATCGTCGGTGATGGGATAATTCGCAGCGTAAACACCATACTGCAACGCCAAATAAAGGCATGTCGGGGTCTTACCCGAGCGCGAGACTCCGACCAGGATGACATCCGCCTGCTCGTAGTTGCGCGTTACGCCACCATCGTCGTTCGCCAACGCGTAATTCGTCGCCTCAATCCGCTTCATGTAGGTGTCGGTATCCGACATACCATGCGCCCTGCCGGCGGCATGCGACGCGGGTGCGTCGAGTTCCTGCTCGAGTGTGCCAACGAACGCATCGAAGATATCGAGATACAGACCGTTCGACTCGCGGATGATCTCCCGTAAGTCGTCATGCACCAGCGAGCTGAACACAATCGGCCGATACGCATCGCGTTCCGCGGCCTCATCGATCCGTCGCTTCAACTCGTCGGCGCGGGTGGGCGAGTCCACGAACGGCACGGTCACCTGCCGGAAATCTTCCCCTTTGAACTGTGTCATCAGACTGTGGCCCAGCGTTTCCGCGGTGACGCCGGTTTGGTCCGATATGAAAAATATGGTTCGACTAGCCATAACTGCTCCGCTGATCGATGCTTACCATAACCCAGTTGAGGTCATTCCGGCTCAGAGATACGACCGGGAGCGTTGCGCATCCGTTCCGGCTATAATGGCGGGCTTAAAACTCCACGGTAGCGAGGGACCAGCGTGAATCGTTTTGTCATCCCCTTTTCCGAGCTCGGCATGCATGATGTTGAGCGCGTCGGCGGTAAGAATGCCTCACTCGGCGAGATGATCAGCAACCTGCATGGCCTCGGCGTCACGGTTCCAGGCGGTTTTGCGACAACCGCGGAAGCCTACCGGGTGTTTTTGGCCGACAATGGCCTCGACAGCAAGATCGCCGAGCGACTCGATGGTCTGGACGTCGATGACATTGGCGCGCTGACTGCAGCCGGTGACGATATCCGTGGGTGGATCCGCAGCGCTCCCCTACCGCAGCAGCTTGAAAAAGACATGGCGGAAGCCTGGGAACACATGGCAGGCGGGAAAGACATCGCGGTCGCGGTACGCTCTTCGGCAACCGCGGAAGACTTGCCGGATGCATCGTTCGCAGGCCAGCAAGAGACTTACCTGAATATACGCGGTCTGGATAACGTCATCGCAGCCATGCGTGACGTGTTCGCGTCGCTTTTCAATGATCGAGCGATCGCCTATCGCACCCACCAGGGCTACTCGCATGAGCAAGTGGCTCTGTCCGCCGGCATTCAACACATGGTACGCAGTGACCGTGGCTCCAGCGGCGTCATGTTTACACTCGACACTGAATCAGGGTTTCGTGACCTCGTGTTCATCACTGCCTCTTGGGGGCTCGGCGAAACCGTCGTGCAGGGCGCCGTAAACCCGGACGAGTTCTATGTATATAAGCCCGCGCTGCGCGATGGAAAAATGCCGATCATGCGCCGGAATCTTGGTAGCAAGGCGATCAAGATGGTGTTTTCCGAAGACGCCCGGGCCGGAAAAAGCGTGCAGACGATCGATGTCGACAGCGCGCAACGCCGCGAATTCTCTATCACAGACGAAGATGTTCTGGAACTCGCCCGGCATGCGCTGACGATCGAAGCACACTATGGCCGTCCGATGGATATCGAATGGGGCAAAGACGGCGATGACGGAAAAATCTACATCCTGCAGGCGAGACCGGAAACGGTTCAGTCGCGCACCGGGAGGACATTGCAACGGTTCACACTGAAGAAGCGCTCCTCAGTTGTCGTCAGCGGCCGTAGCATTGGTCAGAAAATCGGCGCGGGCAAAGCCAAAGTCATTCGCGATGTCAGCGAAATGGCGCGGGTCCAGAGCGGTGATGTACTGGTCGCAGACATGACTGACCCCGACTGGGAACCCGTCATGAAGAGAGCGGCAGCTATCGTAACGAATCGGGGTGGTCGTACCTGTCACGCAGCGATCATCGCGCGAGAACTGGGCATACCGGCAGTAGTCGGGTGCGGCGATGCGACGGACTTGATCGCCGACGGTGCCGAAGTCACTGTGTCGTGCGCCGAAGGCGATGAAGGCTTTATCTATGACGGCGTGCTGGAGTTTGAGAAACACCAGATCGAGCTAGACTCACTGCCAGAGGTGCCCGTCAAGATCATGATGAATGTCGGCAACCCGGACCGGGCGTTCGACTTTGCATCGATTCCGCATCGCGGCGTTGGACTCGCACGACTCGAGTTCATCATCAATCGTATGATCGGCGTTCACCCGCAGGCGCTGCTGGATTACCAGGACATCGACGAAGACACGCGCGAGATGATCGACGAGCAGATGGCCGGTTATTCAGATCCGCGAGAGTTTTTTATTAGCAAGCTCGCAGAGGGTGTCAGCTCGATTGCGGCCGCTTTCGCACCCCACCCTGTGATCGTGAGATTATCGGACTTCAAATCGAACGAATACGCCAATCTTATCGGTGGAGAACTCTACGAGCCGAACGAGGAAAACCCGATGCTGGGCTTCCGCGGCGCGGCGCGCTATTTGGATCAGAACTTCCAGCCATGCTTCCAAATGGAGTGCGAAGCGATCAAGCGAGTTCGCAACGATATGGGGCTGACGAACGTCGAAGTCATGGTGCCGTTCGTTCGGACGGTCGCGCAGGCCAAAGAGGTGACGGAGCTGCTGGCACGCGAGGGGCTCGCGCGAGGTGAAAACGGGCTGAGACTGATCATGATGTCTGAATTGCCGACCAACGCGTTGCTGGCTGATCAGTACCTGGATTATTTCGATGGCATGTCGATCGGCTCGAACGACATGACACAGCTGGCACTCGGGCTCGACCGCGATTCGGGCCTGATTGCAGATTTGTTCGATGAGCGTGACGAAGCGGTCAAGGCGCTCCTTGAACTCACCATCAGCGCGTGCAAACGGCGCAATAAATACGTGGGCATCTGTGGTCAGGGACCATCGGACCATCCAGAGCTCGCCGCGTGGTTGCTGGAACAGGGCATAGAATCTATGTCGCTAAACCCGGATACGGTTATCGAAACGTGGCTGTACCTGGCGGGTGAAAGCGTTTGATGGCGTAGTCGTCAAGCAGGCGGTCTGAGCTGATCCAGACCGCCACGACCCCCGGCTAGAGTAGATCGCCTGACCCGTACCCTCCCCGTTTACGGCGCCGCAAGCCCGGAAGGACCAGACCGAGAACGATGCCTAAAAGCAGCACCCCGGCGCCGACCACGAATCCATACAAGGCTTTTTGGCTGCGCAGGTCGGCATTCGACTGTTGAAGCCCTTGAAGTTCGATCTCCGTCTCTTGCAACGTCGTTCTGAGTGTCATGTTCTCGCGATCGATTGCGAGCACATTCGAGGCCTTTTGTTCGAGGTCCGCAAGAGCGGTTGATAGCCGCTGATTCTCTTGCTCGAGTGCTCGCACGCGTTGCTGAGATGAGGCATTCGCGGTCCGTAGATCATCCAGCTCACGTCCCTGGTCGCCGCTCTCGCTGCGCAGCGATGCCACTCTGCTCTGCAACTCGGAAAGCTGGCTTCGGGCCGCCGGGTCCGCCATCAAATATCGAGTGAGTACGTAGCCTTCGGTTGCGCTGGTCGTGAGTCGTACGCGGCTATAACCGGTGGCCGGGTCCTGCTCGAGGACTTCCAGCGGCGTACCTGACTCCAGCATACGAACGATCGCATTTTGCGTGCTGGGGCCGCGACGCATTGTGACTTCGAAAACGTCTGTAACGTAGCGACGACCGGTCGAGTCCTGTGCCGATGACGGAACTGTCAAAAGCAACAGCAAGAACGTGAGAACTAAGGCAGTGTTTTTCATGGGCGCGAGATTAAGCGGTCACATCGGATTTGTACACTGTCGGCAAGTGGCAACAGTGCACGCTCATGCCGACTCCATAGACAAGTGGGCGAGTTGCGCCGCATGTCGTTCCCAGTTTTGGCCATCAAACGTCTGAATATCGACCTCGACGCTATCAGGCAGACTCAAGCAGGCAATATTGACGCTGACACCATCGGGATTCGATCGCGGTCGATAGAACGATTTGACGCCACAGTGTTTGCAGAAAAGATGGCGCGCAACGCCGGTATTGAATCGGTATTCGGTCAAGTCGCCCTCACCCTGGACGAGGCGAAAGTGCGACTCAGGCACAATCACGCCGACAAAACCGGAGGCAATACAGATCGAGCAATTGCACGCATGTGCAACCGTACGCTCCGACAACTCAACTTCGAACCGAATAGCGCCGCAATGGCACCCTCCCACAACGGTTTGGGTCACGCTCATGAAACCTCGGGACTCGCACGCAAAAAGACGAGCATCCGATTGTTCGCCGGCATGTGGTAGTGCACCTGTTCAAGCCAGTCGTTCGCAGCTGCAACGGCACGAACCTCGCCGATGTCGCGAATACCCATGCCGCTGCCTTCCGCCCGGAGTTGCTGATCGAAAACCGCGTTGCCTTCGCTTGTTGGTTCCCCGTTTTCGTGAAACGGACCGTAGACCAAAAAGCGGCTCTGCGGTTTGGAAAATCGTGCCGCCTGACGAAACAGCTCACAGACGTGCGACCACGACATGATGTGAAGCGTGTTGATTGTCAGCAACGAATCAAACGGGACCGCGCGTGACCAGTCCCGCGCATCTGCGGCATCCAGCGTCACAGGCGCACGTATCCGGTTCCTATCGCCTGAGGTTTGGGCCCACCCCATAATGCTCGTGACATCCGGAACCCGATCGCTTGGCTGCCAGATCAACGAGGAGAAACTATCGATCAAGTAGGCAGCGTGTTGCCCGGTCCCACTGCCCACCTCAAGCAGTACACCCGCGTCATCGACCCATTCGCGAAGAACGGATCCGATCGCAGTCTGATTCCGCTCACATGCAGGCGAGGATCGCAACGGCGGATGATCGGGATTGGAAACCACTAGTTGATTTCCGAGGCTGCCATAAAGACATCGATCCCCGGCTGCAGCCAAAGCTCGCGGTAGTGACGCAGTTCGTCGATCGAATCACGAATATCTTCCAGCGCTAAATGCAGCCCTTGTTTCTTGAGGCCGCGACAGATTGTCGGCACCCACTGCTGCGCGAGAATCTTCAAGGTGCTGACATCCAGATTGCGGTAATGGAAGAACGCCTCCAACTCGGGCATATAGCGCGCAAGGAACCGCCGATCCTGACAAATACTATTGCCGCACATGGGCGAGCTACCTTCACGCACCCACTCGCGGAGGAACGCGAGCGTCTCCGACTCCGCCTGTTTCTCGGTGTGCTGGCTCTCGCGCACTCGCTCGGTGAGACCAGAGCCTCCATGCTGGCGAGTATTCCACTCGTCCATTGCGTCCAGGCGCTCGTCCGTCTGATGCACGGCCAGCACCGGTCCGGAAGCGAGTTCGTTCAGGTCGTGATCGGTTACGATAGTCGCAATTTCGATGATTCGATCGCTTTCCGGGTCGAGCCCAGTCATTTCAAGATCGATCCAAATGAATCGGTTATGGGGAATTTCACTCATGCAAGCAAGTGTATCAGACATGTCTAGCTACGCCCGCCGAGCTGCCTGACCTGATGACAAAGTTTGATTCCGCCAGATCGATGCGAGTCACCGCCACCTTCGGTGCTCGTTTCGAGCTTTGTGAATCTGATGATCACGCCGCACCGGTGGTACCTGCGCGCGCGAAAGGCAAACGTCTGCGCCCTGTGACGGGTGACTGGGTGCTCGCGCGCCCGTTGCCTGGCGAAACCGACTGGCAGGTCGAATCCGTGAAAACGCGCGAGAATGAATTGGCGCGAACCGACTCACGCGGACGTCGCGAAATTCTTGCCGCGAATGTGACACTGATGATCGTTGTTGTATCGAGCAGACCTCAGCCAGATTGGTTTGTCGCGGATAGGTACCTTGCAGCGGCGGAGTTGATGCCATCAAGAGCAGCGATTGTATGGAACAAGTCCGATCTCGGAGAAATGCCGGATGCCGTGCGAACATATCAGGCAATTGGCTACCCTGTGATTGAAACCAGCATTGTTAGCGCCGCGGGCATCGATGCTTTGCGTGAATTGATGCAGGGCGAGTCCTCTATTTTTGTCGGTTTGTCGGGCGTTGGTAAGTCGTCGTTGATCAACGCGCTAAGTGGCAGCGATTTACAAAAAACCAGTGCGATCTCCAGCGCAAACGACGAGGGACGCCACACTACCGTTGCCGCTCGTCTCTTGAACTTCCGCAACGGCGTGACCGTGATCGACTCTCCGGGTGTTCGCGACTTCGCGCCGGCACTCATCGAACCCGCTCGGGTGGCCCAGGGGTTCCGAGAGATCGCCGAGGCTGCAGACCATTGTCGGTTTGCGGACTGTACCCACCGCGCCGAGCCAAACTGCGCAGTCAAAGCGGGGGTCGAATCGGGGAGCATCGATGAGCGGCGCTATAGAAGCTACCTAAGGTTGGCGCAACTGAACCGGCAGCTGGCGAGCCAGCGCTTCTAACCGCTGTGACCGAAGCCCATCGGCATCTTGGCTCCGGCCAGCAGATGCATGTGTAAGTGATAGACGGTCTGGCCGCCGTTTTCGTTGCAGTTAATGATCAAGCGAAAGCCATCGTCAGCAAACGCCTCAGATTTGGCAAAGTCGCGGGCGGCAAGGAAAAGCTGCCCGACAAGTTCCGCCTGCGAATCCTGAATGTCATTCACCGTTGCAATATGCGGTTTCGGGACGAAGAGCACGTGTACCGGCGCCTGCGGGTTGATGTCACGAAATCCAAGCACATACTCGTTTTCGAATATTTTGTCGCACGGAATGCGACCGGCGATGATTTCGCAAAACAGACAATCGTCACGCTCCGACATTAAGATCCTCCCGTCTGTCCGACACTACGACGCCCAACGAAAGCATGCGATAGCGTGCCACCATCAACGAACTCAAGCTCTCCGCCGACTGGCACGCCGTGTGCGATACGGCTGACAGCGACTCCGGTGGACATCGCAAGTTCGGTAACGAAGTGTGCCGTTGCATCTCCCTCGACGGTCGGATTCGTTGCGATGATGACCTCTTCCAATGGCTCGGTTCGAATCCGCTGCGCCAGCAATTCCATGCCTAACTCTGACGGCCCGACGCCATCCAGCGGCGACAAATGCCCAAGCAACACAAAATAGCGGCCACGAAAACCGGTCGCCCCGTCGATCGCCAGAACATCTGCAGGCGACTCGACGACGCACAACACGCGGTCATCGCGCGCCGGGTTAGCACAAATGGAACACAAGTCGTCCTCACAGTACATCCGGCAGCGACTGCAATGCCGAATCCCATCTGCCGATCGCGTGAGCGCGGCAGCTAATCTGCCAGCATCCGTTCTGTCGCCCTCCAACAACGCGAACGCCATCCGCTGCGCCGTCTTTTGTCCAACACCAGGCAGGCATCGAAGGGCGTCGATCAAATCGGTTAGTAACGGGGTGAAAGACAACTCGGAAGACTCCGCTAGAAAGGCAACTTCATGCCTGCCGGCAGATTCAAACCACCAGTGATTTCGGCCATCTTCTCCTGCGTCGTTGCTTCCGCTTTGCGCAGCGCATCGTTGAAACCGGCGGCAATCACGTCTTCCAACATTTCGCGATCGTCGCCCAGAAGGGCATCATCGATTCGAATCGACTTCACAATATGTTTGCAAGTCATTGTTACAGATACTAGTCCAGCACCTGCTTCACCGACAACCTCCAAATCTGCCAGCTGTTCCTGCAGTTTTTCCATATTGCTCTGCATCTGTTTGGCTTGCTTGAGCATTTGCCCTATTCCGCCTTTCATCGCACGACTCCCAATCGATTCAATCTCACGTTACGACTGCGTCGTATCGCCACTACGCACGGAGCCAGGATCCAGCTCCGCTCCCATCAACTCCTGCAACGCGGTGACGCCGGCGTCTTTTTTCAGCGTCTCCACAGCAGCCGTCTGCTGCGTTTTAACCTCCCGCTGCTTATGTGCGACCGGAGTGTCGGTTGCGACCGGCTCGCCGGCAATCGTGACAGTGACGCGCATCGCTTGACCGTAGTGCTCGCTCAGCGCTGACTCCAGTACCTTTACCCGCGCATCGGTCAACAGGGCACCGCTGCGCTTATCCAGCGTCAACGAGATATGCTGGCCTTCTCGCTGCTGCCAGGCGCAGTTTGCCGCGAGCATTCGCACCACGCCATCTAATTCAAGCGAACCGACCAACCGATACCATTCCCGCGATGGATCATCTTCTGCCGCTTCCGCAGCCGACTCTGCCTTTGCGTCCGTTTGCGACGCGACCGAAGCCTTGGGTTTCACCACCGCCGACACAGCTTCTGGCGTCACAGGCCGCATCGCTGCAGGACCTTGTTTGTCGTCAGGCGCGTTCTCGGATTGTTGCGGCTGTCCACGATTCGGCGTGAATGCCAGCATCCTCAACAGCGCCATCTCCATACCGGTCCGAGCGTCCGGCGCCAACGGTAAATCCCGACGCCCATGTATCGCAATCTGGTAGTACAACTGCACAAGTTCCGGCGCGATCTTGTCCGCATATTGATCGGCGGGAAACGCCCCTTCCTCAGGTGCGTCGGACGCCTGTGCCTGTTGCAATGCGACCGCAGTCAGAGCGCGAGCAAGATCGTCCAGCAGGGCCGAGAAATCCGCGACTCGCTCATCCGCTCGCGCAACAATTTTCGCAAGCGCTACACCCGACTTCTCGATAAGCGCGTCCAGAATTTCAAGCACAAACGTATCATCGAGCGCACCGAGCATTTGCGACACATCGCTTTCACTGAGGGCACCGTCGCCAAAGGCAATGGCTTGATCCATCAGGCTCAACCCGTCCCTGAGGCTGCCGTCCGCCCCGCGCGCCAGAAGACGCAAAGCACCTGCCTCCGCTTCGATCGACTCGGCAGCCGCGATCTCGGCGAGTCGATCCACGATCAATTGAGGCGGGATCCGCTTCAAATTGAACTGCAGACAACGAGACAGTACCGTCACGGGCAATTTTTGCGGATCGGTGGTGGCAAGAAGAAACTTTACATGCTCAGGTGGTTCCTCAAGGGTTTTTAGTAAGGCATTAAAAGAATGAGTGGAAAGCATATGTACCTCATCGATGAGATACACCTTATAGCGGCCCCGGGTCGCCGCGTACTGCACGTTGTCGAGCAGCTCTCGTGTGTCGTCAACTTTCGTTCGCGAAGCCGCATCAACCTCAATCAAGTCGACAAATCGCCCCGAATCAATCTCCTTGCAAGCCGAACACACACCGCACGGTGTCGAAGTCACACCCGTTTCGCAGTTCAGCGCTTTCGCGAGGATTCGCGCCAGCGTGGTTTTACCGACGCCGCGAGTCCCGGAGAACAGATAGGCGTGGTGCAGACGCTGGTTGTCGAGCGCATGGGAGAGTGCCCGCAGAACATGCTCCTGACCGACCACATCGCCGAATCCGGCCGGTCTGTATTTGCGCGCTAGAACGAGGTAGCTCATGGAATTCTCTGATCGACAACGAGCCGATGCCTCAAAAATAAAGGCCCGCACCAGCTGCTCCCCGGCACCCGGTATGACCGCTGCCGCTGCTCCCTTCCGGGCCTGACGGGGTTCACGGCTGACCGTCGCGGGGTAGCCGGCGCGGACCAAGCGCCATTATCTCAGGCCAGGCCGCCGCTTTCACCCCCCTCGGACCACTAACTTGCTCCGGACGGTTGGTATAATGAGGGCGTGGACGTCAACCTTGCAGACCGGCGCTAGACATCATGCGAGCTTTAATCGTGTGCGTGGCTTTGTGCGCCCTCACTTCTGTCCATCAACCGCCGCCTCTGCTCGACCAGGTGCTTGAGCTGGGGGAACTGCGGGTGGTCACGCGCAATGCACCAACGACGTACTACATGGGCGCTGACGTGCCCACCGGTCCCGAGTTCGATCTTGTCAACGGATTTGCCGAGGAACTCGGTGTCGACCTTGTCATCCAGCCGCGTAGCGCTGTCGCTGACCTGATCCCGGCGGTGCGCAGTGGGCAAGCCCACCTCGCAGCTGCCGGACTTTCCATCACGGAGGAACGTCTGCAAAAGGTCGTGTTCAGCCAGCCCTACCAGCAGGTCGAACAACACCTCGTGTACCGCCGCGGCAATGGCAAACCGGATACGTTAGCGGATATCGAAGATGCCGAGGTGGTTGTGATGGCTGGCTCGAGTCATGCGGAAACGCTAGCCGCGCTGACGCAGGACTGGCCGACATTGAACTGGCGGGAGGACGCGGACACCGAGAGCGCCGAGCTGCTGGAAGCTGTTGCGAGCGGCGAAATTCCGTTTACGGTCGCGGACTCCACGGACTTCAGCATCAATCGACAATTCCATCCGGAACTTCGTATCGCTCTCGATCTCGATGTTGCCAATTCAATCGCCTGGGCATTCCCAACCTACGGCGGCCGATCACTGGTTGAACGTGCGGACCAGTACCTCCAGAAAATCCGCAGAAACGGCGAACTGACCCGAATCCTCGATCGCTACTATGGACACAACGATGACTTCGACTATGTCGGTACGCGAGCCTTTATTCGCCACTACGAATCGCGACTTCCGCGTTATCGAGAAATGTTCGAGTCTGCAGCAGACCGCACGTCGCTCGATTGGACCCTGCTCGCGGCCATCGGATATCAGGAATCGCATTGGCGGCGTTCAGCCGTATCTCCCACTGGCGTGCGCGGCATCATGATGCTGACGCGCGCCACAGCCGACTACGTCGGCATCCAGGATCGGGAAGATCCGGCGCAGAGCATTGCAGGCGGCGCTGCATTCTTTGGCCGCCTCAAGGAGCGCATAGGCGATACGGTGCCGGAGCCGGACCGCACATGGATGGCGCTCGCGGCCTACAACGTTGGGTATTTCCATCTGAAAGACGCTCGCCAGATCGTCGAGATGCAACAGGGCGACCCCAATCGCTGGGTGGATGTCCGCGATGCGTTGCCGTTACTGGCACAACGTCGATGGTATCAGCGCGTCGAACACGGCTACGCACGCGGTTGGGAACCCGTGACTTATGTTGAAAACATTCGAAATTACCGCGCGATTTTGAAATGGCTGGAGCGACAGAACGACTCGCCTGAGGGCCCAGCGGCCCCGGAAGACGAACTGACACCTTCGCCGGAAGTCGTCGCCCGCCGCTGAGTCGGTTCAGCGACGGTTCAGCGTCACCAGTGCCTAATACGTCTGCACCCTGAAAAGACGGAGCAGACAACATGAAAACCAAGCTAATCGCCCTGCTATTGTCGGGATTCGCCCTGACCGCCGCAGCAGACAATGCGCCTCTTGCAGACGCCGAAACGCTGGCGACGCAAGGTTTAGTTTCTGAGCGTGGCTCTGAAACGCCAGAGCGTATCGTCAAGGTCAAACCCGAGCGAGGCGATGGCGTCAAAACAGCTCGGGCCTCTGTGGATGCGCCCACTACCAGCGCAATCAATCTGGACTTTTGGGTTTTCGACGCCTTCGCCGTGATTCGCGACGACTTCGATTTCGATGGTTTCTTTACCCGCATCGAACTGACGTTTGATGTCGACACAGTCTTCAATCAAGCCGACGTCTATGCGGTCCTGTATCTGTCGCTGGAGGGTGGCCCATGGACCGAATACGGGGTCACGGACACGTTTCGAATTTTCGGCTCCAGCGGTAACGATGAGTACTTCTTTGACGCGGATCTTGTATCCGGATTTCCGACCGGTTACTACGATGTTCTGATCGAAATCTATGATGCGTTCGACGGGCGGCTCGTCGCGGACTTCGGACCGAACGACTCCGCCGAGCTGTTTGACCTGCCGCTGGAGAGTATTTCTCTAGACGAGAACAACGAACCCATCGTGGTCGTGAGCAACGAAGGCGGCGGTGGATCGGTAGGGTTGATTCCGCTCGGCGGACTGCTCGCGACGCTCGCGCTTCGTCGTCGGCTAATCCGAAAGCCGCTTGATGTAGCGGATGAGTTCACCATCGAATCCTAGAGACTCGTACAGGTTCCGTGCACGCCTGTTTTTCGAAAAGGCGTTCAACGTCACCGACCGGACTCCCTCGTCTCTCGCTACGCGCTCGGTCGCCGCCATCAGCCGGCGGCCGAGCCCCATACCGCGGCCTTCTGGCGCCACAACAATCGCTTCAAGATGTGCATTTGGCGCGTGGCTCAGTGGTTCCTCTCCGATCGATATCAGCGCAAAACCGAGGACGAGATCGTCACCGCTCGACACGACGATCAGCCTTGTTTTCGGCGCCGCCTGAGAAAAATGCTCGCGGACCAGATCCGCATCGCTCATCCAGAGATCGTCCGGGTTTCGGTCACCTGGAACGTCGAAATCAGCCAGCATGGGCATCAGTTTCAAGATCGACTCTTGATCCCGCGCTTCTGCCGGGCGCATTTCAAACGCGTCATTCGATTCGCTCATTGGCGTCTCTCCCTGAAAAAAGTCCGCAACAGATCGCCGCATTCTGTGCCCAAAACACCAGCAGTGACATCGAACCGATGATTCACGGCTGCCGATGACATCAGATTCACCGCACCACCGAGTGCGCCCGTTTTCGGATCGCTGGCACCGAATACCACGCGGCCCACGCGCGCGTGCACCATCGCGCCTGCACACATAACACAAGGTTCCAGTGTCACATACAGCGTGACACCGACGGTTCGGTAGTTTCCCAATTTGCGCCCCAGCGCCCGCAGCGCCACCACTTCGGCATGCGCGGTCGGGTCGCAGTCGGTGATGGTCTGGTTCCCACCGACCGCCACGATCTCCCCACGATGGACGGCAATAGCGCCGACCGGCACCTCACCTTTTTCAGCGGCAAGGCGCGCCTCACGCAGCGCCCGCAGCATGTAAAAATGGTCTCCGGGACGCGCGGGTGTGGTGCCGTGATCGGTCATGAAAGTGGTCACACGGCCCGCAATTCAACGGGTGCTGGAGCTCGACCGAGGGAGCTTGAACTTCACGCGAGTTTCCACGCCGTCCGTAACGACCGGCTGTCCGTCGATCACCGTCGGTTTGTATTTGTACCGAAGCACCAACGCAATCGCCGCAGCATCGAAAATCGTATTGGTCGACTCAATCACAGACGCATCGCGCACCAGCCCGCGTTCGTCGATAGTGAACACAACATCCACATACCCTTCGAGGCGTTGCTCAAGTGCAGCATCAGGATACTTCGGTGCCACTCGGACAATCGGCAAGAACGGTCCCTCTTTGAAAGCGCTCGAGGAGTAACCGGAGTTGGAAGCCTGGACCGCAGGCTCTGGGACCGCACAAGCAGCTACAAACAAAACCACCAAAAGAAGAATAGTCTTCACCGTTTTCAACCTCCTCTCTAGTCTGCCGAGGGCAGTCACGGCTGTGTTGCGATGCCGAACCGCCAGATTTTGATCACCGGCAACGGCCGAGAGCAACTACTCCCATTCGATCGTGGCTGGCGGTTTCCCGGAAATGTCGTACGTAACACGCGATACCCCGGCCACCTCATTGCAGATCCGCAATGACACGCGCTCCAGGAATTCATACGGCAGCCGTGCCCACCGGGCGGTCATGAAATCGACGGTCTCGACTGCACGCAACGCGATGACGTGGTCATAGGCGCGGCCGTCACCCATCACGGCGACTGATTTGACCGGCAGGAAAACCGCAAACGCCTGGCTCGTCTTGTCGTACAGATCGGCCGCCCTGAGCTCTTCAATAAAAATCTGGTCTGCCTTGCGCAATTTGTCCGCATACGCACGTTCGACCTCGCCGAGTATCCTGACGCCGAGCCCCGGACCCGGGAACGGATGGCGATACACCATCTTGTGCGGCAGCCCGAGTTCAACGCCGAGCTCGCGCACCTCATCCTTGAACAGCTCGCGCAGTGGCTCAAGCAGTTTCAGTTTCATATGCGCCGGGAGTCCGCCAACGTTGTGATGCGACTTGATCACATGCGCTTTGCCCGTCTCTGCGCCTGCCGACTCAATGACGTCAGGGTAGATCGTGCCCTGCGCCAACCAAACGACGTCGGTTTCGCGATTCGACTCAGCCTCAAAGACTTCGACAAATTCGCGGCCGATGATCTTGCGCTTCTGCTCAGGGTCCGACACGCCTTTCAGCGCCGAGAAGAAGCGGTCACTGGCATCCACACAAGTGACCTTGACGCCCAGGTTATCGGCGAATGTCGCCATCACCTGATCGCCTTCATGTTCGCGCAGCAGGCCATGGTCTACGAACACACAACTGAGCTGATCGCCAATCGCCTCGTGGAGTAACGCCGCAACTACCGAAGAGTCGACGCCGCCAGAAAGACCGAGAAGCACTCGATCCGATCCAACCATTTCTCGCACACGATCGACCGCATCCCGCGCAATATTCGGCGTCGTCCACTGCCCGGTACAGCCTGCAATTTCACGCACGAAACGTGTCAGGATTTTGGCGCCGCTCAGGGTGTGAGTAACCTCGGGATGGAACTGAACCGCGAAGAACTGTCGAGACGGATCTTCCATCGCAGCGAGTGGCGAGTTCGCGGACTGGCCTATCGCGACAAAGCCATCCGGCAGCGCGTCGACCTTGTCACCGTGGGACATCCATACCTGCAACCGACCAACAAAGCCGTCTTTGGGGCTACCGCTATCGTCAAGATCCCCGAAGAGAACCGACGACCGCGTGTCGACTTCCGCAAATCCGAACTCTCGATGCGACGAAGCGGACACACCACCACCAAGCTGCGCGGCCATCGCCTGCATGCCGTAGCAGATTCCGAGTACTGGCACGCCAAGCGTGAAGACGATATCCGCGACTCTTGGCGGGTTTTCAAGATTGACCGACTCGGGACCACCCGACAGGATGATCGCCTTGGCGCCGAAAGACGCTATCCGTTCCGGCGAAAGGTCCCAAGGCAGAATCTCCGAGTAGACGCCCGCCTCGCGAATACGGCGCGCAATCAACTGAGTGTACTGGGCACCGAAATCCAGTATCAGTACGCGCTCTTCATGAATGTCGTTCAATGCAGTTACCTGTGAATTAACGGGCGATGTGGATGTTCACTCAGTGCGATAGTTGGGCGCTTCCTTAGTGATCGTGACATCGTGCACATGACTCTCTCGCATTCCTGCACCAGTAATTCGTACAAACTCGGGGCGAGTCCGCATCGCATCAATATCCGCGCACCCGGTGTAGCCCATCGCAGCGCGAAGTCCGCCCATCAGCTGATGCACGATCCCAACCATAGATCCCTTGTACGGGACACGGCCTTCGATTCCTTCAGGCACGAGCTTCTCAAGCTCATCAGTCGTATCCTGGAAATAGCGGTCTGACGACCCCTGCGCCATCGCGCCGAGTGAGCCCATGCCACGATAGCTCTTGTACGAACGACCCTTGTACAGTTCGACTTCCCCTGGCGATTCTTCGGTGCCGGCCAACAGACTGCCCACCATAATCGCGTAGGCGCCGGCTGCGACCGCCTTAGCGAAATCCCCGGAATAACGTACGCCCCCATCGGCGATGAGCGGAATATCTCTTGCGCGCAGCGCGTCCGCAACCTCGGCGACGGCACTGATTTGCGGCACGCCCACACCGGCAACGATTCGCGTCGTGCAAATCGAGCCTGGGCCAATGCCGACCTTGACGCAATCTGCGCCGGCATCTACCAACGCCAGCGCCGCGTCCGCCGTGACGATGTTACCCGCGACGATCTGTGCGTCGGGATATTGCCGGCGAATCCACGCGACTCGGTCGAGCACGCCTTTCGAGAATCCATGCGAAGTATCGACGACCAGCAGATCCACACCTGCCGCCATCAACAGCGATACGCGCTCCTCGGTGTCTCCGCCAGTACCCACTGCCGCCCCAACACGCAACGCACCGCGCTCATCCTTGCATGCACGAGGGAAATCGCTCGCCTTCTGAAAGTCCTTTGCTGTAATCATGCCCCGCAATCGGAAGTTATCGTCGACGACCAAAACCTTTTCGATCCGATGCTTGTGCAACAGGGACAGGACTTCCTCGTCGGGCGCACCTTCACGCACGGTAATCAACTTAGCCTTCGGCGTCATAACGCTCGAGACAGGCGCTTCGAGTTGCGTTTCGTAACGCAAATCCCGATTGGTGACGATACCTACCGTCTCCGCGCCATCGACAACCGGAACACCCGAGATGTTTTTCGCTCGGGTCAGAGCAAGCACTTCTCGAATCGTCATATTCGGTCCGACCGTAATCGGGTCGCTGATGATGCCGCTCTCATACTTCTTGACGATTCGGACCTGCCGCGCCTGCTCTGCGGGCGGCATGTTCTTGTGGATGATTCCGATTCCGCCTTCCTGTGCGAGCGTAATCGCAAGCCTCGCCTCGGTGACCGTGTCCATCGCCGCAGACAATATCGGCACATTCATTGTGATTGAGCGAGTCAGGCGCGTTGCTAGCGAAACCTCCCGTGGGAGGACTTCCGAATAGGCAGGCTGGAGTAACACGTCGTCGAATGTGAGGGCTTCTTTGGCAATTCTCATATGACCATCCTCATTTCTCTCTTAAGACGGGTTGGGTTAACCCGCCATGATACCGTCTTCCGACAAAAGAAGTCATTGGCATTTCGAAGACCAGCCATCCGCGTTACTCTTCGGTCATGCAGCCTTTGAATGGACAGCAAGGCACCGGCGAAGTCTGGCGCGTCAGCGATCTAAACCGGGAAGTTCGCACGCTGCTGGAGAATGGCTTTGGCACCGTCTGGGTGGAGGCCGAAATTTCGAATCTGGCACGGCCCGCCTCCGGGCACTTGTATTTCTCATTGAAGGACCCCAGCGCCCAACTTCGCGCTGCATTTTTCCGTCAAAGACAGCGCGGCAGCGTGCGCGACCTTGCCAATGGCGATCAGGTACTCGTTCGTGGTCGGCTCAGCCTCTATGAGCCGCGTGGCGATTATCAGTTGATCGTCGAACACCTCGAACCGGCGGGCGAAGGCGCCCTGCGGTTGGCGTTCGAGCAACTCAAGCGAAAATTGGCAGCCGAGGGGCTGTTTTCCAGTGATCGCAAGCGATCGATTCCAACCTTTCCACGACGTATTGGTGTCGTTACGTCGTCCTCCGGCGCCGCCGTGCGCGACGTTCTGAAGGTCCTTCGCCGTCGCATGCCGTCGATTCCAGTGCTGGTGTTTCCCTCCAGCGTTCAAGGCCAGGCAGCGCCACGAGAGCTTACGCAAGCCGTGCGAAGAGCCGATGCGCGTGCGGATTGCGATGTTCTGCTTTTGGTGCGTGGTGGCGGTTCGATGGAGGATCTCGCCGCCTTCAACGATGAAGCGCTGGCCCGCGCGATTTCCGATTGCACGACCCCAATCATCTCTGGCGTTGGCCACGAAACCGATACAACGATTGCCGATTTTGTTGCAGACCTTGCAGCGCCCACGCCGAGCGCTGCCGCTGAGCTCGCGACGCCGGACGGTGAGGCACTCACACGAGCTCTGGAAGGCCTGCGACAGCGACTCGGTCGCGCGCAGCTGCGCCGCCTCCATCAGATCGCGCAACGCAGCGATTTTCTGAGCCACCGGCTGATGGTCGCCGGCCCGCACGCACGAGTCAGGCGTCAACAAACGCATCTCGGCGCAATCGCAGCGCGCCTACCGCGGGCACTCAAGGCGATTTGGCAGTCGGATCAGCAGCGTCTCAGACTTTTGAAGGCTCAGCTCAGCGCAGCTAGTCCGGCACGTCGCATCGAAAGACAGCGAGATCGGCTCAACTTTGCGAACAAGTCACTGATCAACGAGCAACGCCAGCGGCTCGAAAGCCTGCGAGCAAGCCTCGCGTCCCATGCGCGTCAGCTAAATGCCATCAGCCCACTGGCGACCCTCGAACGCGGTTACGCCGTGGTTCGCAATACTCAGAGTCAAACGGTACACCACATCTCTCAAATCGATGTCGATGATCGCGCGGAGGTACTGGTCAAAGGCGGGTCGTTCGATGCCACGATTACGGCGGTTCGAACGGAGGATGACGAGGAATCAGTCGTCGAACGATAGCGAGCGGAACACGCGCCGGTACCAATCCGTCTCTCCTTCACGAACAAACACATGGCAATGATTCATGTCACCGCCATAGATATGAAGCGAGACTGCAGGCGTTCGATCACACGGATTGGCGATCAAGTGATACTCGTACGGCGGGATCAGGCAGCCGGCGCTGCCGATGCCGGCCATATAACTGTTGCGTGGCTCGAACCGGAATCTCTCGTTCGCGGCCTCAGTCTCCATCAGTTCGAACTGCTGTACATCGATTGTGCCGGCACAAACACCCTCGACACACCACATGCCCGCATGATCATGGATCGGTGTACTTTGGCACGCGCCCCAGGTCATCGCGACAATCGAATAGCCACGTTCTGCATCTCGATGTAGCAACCGCCTCGCGTATCGATCGGTTCGCGGGCTCATCACCCCGACCGGTAACTCAAAAGCGTTGGTGCGAATCATTCGACATAAGTCGTTCTTGATCGTCTCGGTAATGTCGCTTTCACTATCGAGCTCGACGGCGGCATCTACGAGCTCGACCAGCGGCTGTAGCCCCGGATGAAGCAATTTTTCAGATGCTGCTACCATGACGCCATCATAACAAAACCAGCGACCGGCGCGCTGTCGATCGGCTCGCCTCGACGATGATTTTCGGTCACCCCAGGAACCAATCTCCGATGACCGGGCGGAACCGGTCCATGTCAACCAGAAACGAGTCATGGCCCTGGATCGACGGTAGCACCTCAAACCGAACGTCAGCCCCACTTGCCTGGAGAGCCTCAGACAATTCCGCTTGTTGCGCCACAGGGAACAGAATATCGCTGGTTACTCCGATCACCAGCGCGCGCGACAAACGCGTCTTCGCGAGCCCGCTGGTAACCGATCCGCCATAGTCCGCGACGTCAAACAGATCCATGGCTCGCGACAAGTAGAGGTAGCAGTTTGGGTCGAAGTCGCCCGTAAATTTTTCAGCATGCGCCTGCAGATAACTTTCGACCTCAAAGTCGATACAAAAGGGATCGTTGGCCTGGCGTTCCGCCGAAACCCGCTCGCGCCCGAAGCGCATCAACCACTCCTCTGCGGATCGGTAGGAAATCATGCCGAGTTTACGTGCCATTTTCATACCGAGGGTCGGCCCGTCGCCCGCGTAGTGTCCAGCACGCCACTCCGGGTCGCGTCGAACCATCTCCCGTTGCAGCGACCGAAGTGCGATCGCAAAAGGTGCCGCTCGCGCGGCCGACGACACAGATACCAGCGACCCGGCGCGATCCGGAAACCGGATCGAGAATGCCAGTGCTGTCATCCCGCCCATCGAACAGCCCACAACCGTATGCACTTGCTCAATACCCAGATGATCCAGAACCAGCGCGCTGCCCGTCGCAAGATCCTCGAGCGACAACACAGGGAAGTTCGTGCGATAAAGCTCACCCGTGTCCGGCTCCGGACTGGCAGGACCCGTCGAGCCGAAACAACTACCGATTGAATTGACACAGACAACGAAAAATCGGTCTGTATCGATTGGCCGCCCAGGTCCAACCATCTCCTCCCACCACCCTGGAGAAGGGTCCGCCGGTGATGAAGCTGCGTGCGCAGAGGGCGACAGCCCGGTAAACAATAGAACGGTATTGTCACCGCGTTCGTTGCGCTGCCCCCAAGTTTCATAGGCCAGAATCGGCGACGCCAATGAACCACCCCGGTGCATGGCCAACGTATCCGGATGCTGATAAAGCTGCCTGGCACCAGCTGATTTCGACCTGACCTGGCTCATAAGTATTCGGTCATTGCCGCCCGCAGTATTCCGCGCGGACCTGCAGTGCTTCCGGCATCCAGGTTTGGAACTGCGCAGACCGGGTCTCAGGTGCGGGATGCGTTGATGAAAACTCCGACGGCCGCTGGCCCCCGCCGCTCGCGCCCATACGCTCCCAGAGCAAAGGTGCCTCAGCCGGATCAAAACAAGCACGCGCGGCAAGGATCAATCCGATGTAATCAGCTTCGGATTCATGCTTGCGCGAGAACGGCAGCAACACGCCATACTGCGCACCAACTCCGAGTGCTCCCATGACGGCGCGCTGCGTGCCAACATCCATGTCGCCGATTGCCATCGATGCGGCCATGCTGCCCATCTGGACCAATTTCTGGCGTGCCATGCGCTCCGCCCCATGGCGCGCCAGCGCGTGCGCCACCTCATGCCCCATGATGACTGCCAGCCCGTCCGTATTCTCGGCGACGGGCAAAATCCCGGTATAGATCGCCACTTTACCGCCCGGCAATGCGAACGCATTGGCCTGGTTGGAGCGGATCAGATTGAATTCCCAATTGAAGCCTGGGTCCATATCCCGAGCAGCTACCGCGATGCGGCGACCGATCTCTCGAACCAACTCAACCTCGCGACCGCTTGTCACCACGGCGGACTGACCGAGTATTTCTTGGTAGGAGCGAAATCCAAGCGCCATCTCTTCGTCGCGGCTGAGATCGACGATCTGGCTGCGACCTGTGAGCGGTACTTCTTCCTGATTTGAGATGTAGTACCACGCAAAATACACCGCGAAACCCACGACCGGAAGCAGACGCAGGAAGCCCGCCGAACCGCGCCGAACCCGGCGCGGTCCGCGATTGCCGTAACGGTAATTCAGAGGAACTTTTTCGCGAGACCCAGCAAACCACCGACGGCGGAGCTGTCATTGTCCTTATCGAGAAAAGCACCAAGCAAACTGGCCGCAGGTGACTGCTGCTGTGAGCCGCCACCGAGAAGCGATGCAAGTGCGCCGCCTTTGCTTTCCTTGCTCAGCGTGCCCATTGCCATCGTCGCAACCATCGGCAGCATTTTCTTCAGAATGCCGACATCGAGACCGGTCTTTTCTGCCGCCTGCGATGCAACCTGACGGCTGACGTCTTTGCTACCAAGGAGGTGGCCCAGAATGTTATTGCCATCCGAAATTGCCGAGCTTTGAACGACGCGTTCAGGCCGCTCGATATACTGATCATGGCCGCCGCGTTGCAGTGCACCCAGTAACGATTCAAGACCATTTGGTTTTTCGACGTTCTGCTTCATGCCTTGCGTCAGAGCCGGCAGTAGCTGTGCGATCGCCGCACCTGCCTGGCCCTCTTCAAGGTTCAACGAACCGGCGACTTGCTTAACAAGCCCACCGCTGTTCGATTTCAAGATAGTTTCCAGAATACTCATGATTCCTCATCCCCAATCTAATCAACATATTCTCTGACGAGTCTAGCACGCCAAAAGTCACATTCTGCAAGCAGTTGTGATTCCAAACAAAAATGAAAGGCCTATTTCTTTACATGCTTTATCAATCGCTTACGCTTAGCTTCTTGACGTGGTGTTAACTTGTTTCGCCGACCTTCGTAAGGATTTTTCCCGGACTTGAGCTGCAAACGAACCGGTGTGCCTCGCAAATCGAAACGTTTGCGGAAATGATTGATCAGATAACGCCGATAAGCTGCCGCCAGACGTTCTGCCTGGTTGCCATGGATCACAATGACGGGTGGGTTTCGTCCGCCTTGATGGGCGTAGCGTAAACGTGGCCGCCGTCCGCGCGACAACGGCGGTGGATGAGCGATGGTCGCAGCCTCAAGACTCTCCGTCAGAGCTGCGGTTGGCAGATCACGGCAGGCGGCAGCATGAACTCTGTCGACCTCCTTCATCAGTTTGCCGACACCACTGCCATGCAACGCCGAAATAAAGTGTCGTGGGGCAAAGTCTGTGAAGCCGACCTTGCGTTCCAGGCCATCGTGCAACGCGCGACGGCGGTCCGCGTCCAGTCCGTCCCATTTGTTGACAGTCAAAACCAACGCTTTGCCGCGCTCGATAACAAGACTCAACAACGAGACATCCTGGTCTGTGACCCCTTCTCGCGCATCCAGGACCACAATCGCAACATTGCTCGATTCCAGCGATTGCAGGGTTTTAATGATGCTGAATTTTTCGATCGTTTCACGAACACGACCGCGACGGCGCACACCGGCGGTATCGACTAACGTGTAGTGCTTGCCACCACTTTCAAACGGCACTGCCACACTATCTCGAGTTGTGCCCGGGCGGTCGAATGCGACCAAACGCTCCTCACCCAATAGCCGGTTGATCAATGTGGACTTACCTACGTTCGGTCGACCGATAACGCTCACGGTGACGCCGGCGGGACCTTCGGACGAGGTTTCCGGTTCGTCGGGACAACGTGCGAGCACATACTCCATGAGCGCGGCCACCCGATCTCCATGGGCCGCAGAGATAATGGCAGGGTCACCAAGACCCAACGCATAGAAGTCCGCCGCTGCCGTTTCGCTGTCGAGGCCTTCAGCCTTGTTGACGGCAAGCACCAGATGATCGGTCTGCTTGCGCAACATGCCCGCGATTTCATGGTCGCCGGTCAGGACCCCCTGCCGGGCATCAACTAAAAAGATAACGACGTCGGCTTCTTCGATGGCCGCCATCGCCTGCGATTGCATTAATGACTCGACGCCGTCTTGAGCGCCTGCAAGCCCACCCGTGTCGACGACCAAATAGGGACGAGGCCCAACTTTGCCAAACCCGTACTGACGATCCCGCGTCAAACCCGCGTAGTCGGCCACCAACGCATCACGAGTCTTGGTCAGTCGGTTGAATAGCGTCGACTTGCCGACGTTGGGGCGACCGACAAGGGCGATAACCGGGAGCATAGCTTACTCGCTGTCAGCTCGGATAATCTCGAACCCGGCGAGCTGTCCCTTGACGTTCTGCACATACATCGTGTTACCCATCACATAAGGCCGCATGATGATCGGATCGCTGCCCACCTTCGCGCGTCCGGCAATGACGCCCGTGCGTGCGCTCAGTAGATGCACATAACCTTCAAAGTCGCAGACAACAACATATTCGCCGAACACAACGGGAGCGGTCAGCTTACGCCGCAAGAACTTATCGGTGCTCCACTGCTGCGCCCCGTTGGTTCGTCCCAACGCGACCACCCGGTCATTGTCCAGGGTGATATAAACACTTCCGTAGTCGAGACCGACGCCAGCATAACTCGACAAATCACGTGCCCACAGCGCCTGTCCAGACTCTGCAGCGATAGCCGCCGTCCGAGATTGAAAACCGGACAGGTAGAGGTCGTTACCCGAAGCTGCAATCGCTCCATCAGAGTCGACCATACGCTCAATATCCGTGCGACCCGCAGGTATACCAAGTGGCAAATCCCAGGCAACTTCGCCGGACGTTTGACTCGCCGCGACGATCCGGCCGTTGTCGAAACCGGCAACCACCAGTGTGCCTACTATGACCGGCTCGCTGACACCTCTCTGCGTCAAGGCAGGTACAGGCTGCTCGACAAACCACTGTTCCGTGCCACTGCGACCGTCTAAGGCCACCAGACGTCCGTCCACCGTGCGCAGGAAGACGCGGTTTCCGCCAAGCACAGGCGGCGCCAGCACTTCGCCGGAAATGTTCCGTTCCCAAAGCGGTTCGCCATCCAGGGCGTTAAGCGCTGCGACAACGCCATCGCGACCCGCGACGACCACACGCCCGTCGCCAACCCCCGGCCCTGCCGACAGCAGGCGTCCAACGTTCTGACTCCAAACGCGCTCTGATGTCTCAGCATCGAAGGCGGTGACCACACCTTCTGCATTCGCTACATAAACCCTGGCGCCATCACCGAGCGGCCGAAGTGCCAGGCGCAGCCGTTCGCCACCTTTGCCAATGCCGGTATTCAAGACCCGGCGAAGCTGGACCGACGGATTCAAATCCTCAAGCGGCGTTGGCGGCTCAACCGCTTCGTCGTCATCCCCGCCGAAAATTGAGCACCCAGCAAGACTCGCCAAAAAGACCACGAGCAGAAAACGGCCAGCCGCCGGCAGGAAAACTGTCATGATGCTTCGTCGGACTCCGGCGTTGCCAGGCTGGCACGCTTCATTTCCACCATGCCGGCGTCGATGACCGGCGGTGAACCTGGGTCACTCAACGCATCCGAGTAGGCTGCGCGCGCTTCCGCGTCGCGACCCGCTTTGCGCAGGATATCGCCGCGAAGCTCACTCACAGCGGATGCGTAGCGCGAGCCGGATATCGCATCGAGCGTCGCGAGCGCAGCGTCACCATTTTCCCGATACAGCTGAACTCGTGCGAGTCTCAATCCGATGATCGCCTGCTCCGGCTGCCCTCGACTTGCTTGGAATACAGCATCCAGCAGAGATTCGGCTTCTTCCATTTCGCCGCGCTGAACGTGTAACGCGGCGAGCTGAAGCTGCCCTTGCGTCACGTACGGGGAACCGGCGTGTTCATCCTGCAGTGCGGTGACGGCCTGTTTGAGGAGCGTCAAATCGGCAGCAGCCGACGCTTCCGCTGCCTTGTCAAACTGGGCACTGGCTGCCATAGCCGCCGAATCCTTGCTCGCTTGCCACTGGTTCCAGCCGAAAAGCCCGGCACCACCCAGCGCGATTCCGGCGATGATCGCTTTGCCATTCTCCGCCCACCAGGACTTGAGCCGCTCAAGTTGTTGATCTTCTGTAAGGTCGTCCACGGTATTTCCCGACACAAAAGCTCGCTATTTTAGCAGTCTCGCTGCACCTAGCGAAATGCTTGACTGCCAATCAGTGGACCGAGCACTTCCACCAGCCTGGATCTTTCCACCCGCTGCTGCTCCTCTCGTGTCCGCAGTGGCTTCAGACTAACAACACCCGCATCAAGTTCCCGGTCGCCCACAATCAGTGCCCAACGAGCCCCTGACTTGTCTGCCTTCTTGAGTTGGCTCTTGATACTGCCTGCACCAAGGTGGCGAATTATAGTGACGTCGGGCAAAGCATCGCGCAGCGATTCGGACAACTGGAGCAGAAAGTTCTGACAGATATCGCTGTCTTCGCCGAGCAGGTACAAATCCGCCTCGCCCAGGCTTAACGAAACCCCCTCCTCCTCGCACAGTGCCAGCAGCCGCTCGACACCGATCGCCCAGCCGATGGCGGGGACCGACTTGCCGCCCAACTGCTCAAACAGACCATCGTAGCGACCGCCAGAGCACACCGCGCCCTGTGCGCCGAGCGCATCGGTCACCCACTCGAAAACGGTGCGGCTGTAGTAATCCAGTCCTCGAACCAGTCTGGGGTTCACGGTATATTCGATGTTGAGCGTGTCGAGCGCTGCACACACAGCAGCGAAGTGCTCGCTGGACTCCGGATCCAGGTAGTCGGTCAACACGGGCGCGTTCGCGATCAGGCCCGCAAGATCTGGATTCTTGCTGTCCAAAATTCGCATCGGGTTGCTGCCCAATCGCCGCTGACTGTCCTCGTCGAGCGCCAATTGGTGCTGTGTGAAATATTCGACCAAAACGTCACGATAACGCTGTCTGGCCGCCGGCGTGCCCAGCGAATTGAGCTCCAGTCGCACCCGCTGGATACCCAGATCACGCCACAATCGCGCGGACATCGCGATCATCTCGATGTCGATATCCGGGCCTTCGTAGCCGAATGCTTCGACATCAATTTGGTGGAACTGTCGATACCGACCCTTCTGCGGCCGCTCGTAGCGGAACATCGGGCCGGTAGTCCAAAGTTTGTGCTTTTGATTGTGCGTCAGGCCATGCGTCAACGCGGCCCTGACAAGCCCGGCCGTCGCTTCGGGACGCAGCGTCAGACTCTCGCCGTTGCGATCGTCAAACGTATACATCTCCTTCTCGACGATGTCGGTCGCTTCGCCAATAGAGCGCTTGAACAGCGCGGTCTGTTCAAGCAACGGGACCCGGACGTGCTCGAAACCATAGCGCGATAGCAAGCCCGCAACCCGCTGCTCCAGGCTGAGCCAACGGTCGCCCTCAGGCGGCAATATATCGTTCATGCCACGAACTGGACGTACGTTGTTGGCCATTGGAGCTCCGATGAGAAAGATCGCGGCGCGAGAGTATAGTCACGCCGCTCTTTAAGGTCTAAGGAATCGAAAAACGGGCGGTACGACCGCGCCGCATAGCTGGTGTGATGGCGAACTCACCGCCGTCGACACGTACCGTCACTGCGTCAGCTACGCCAATAACAACCGAGAGCGGCCGTGTGCCTCGGATGGTGCGGGTCAGGCCGGGTTGCGCGGTGCCGTAGGCGACCCGCGTGCCGCCAGCATCCCTGACTTCATACCAACACGACGCCGAAAACTCGAACTCAACTGCACCGGACGGGGCAGCCGTTCCGGCATCGCGATTAGCGACTGGGGTCACCACAGACTCTCGCGTGGGCGTCGCTTGCGCTCGGTCAGGCGCGGCTGACACGGCTTGCGCTGCAGACTCATCGATGCGCGCGCGATTCAGTCGTTCGGCAAAGCTGTCGACCGTCTCCTCAGCCTCGGAGACCGGCTCGACAGCGGTCTCAGCCGCAACGGTGGTCTCGGCGGGCGTCGCCGTGGACGCCACGGCTACCGGTTCCGTCGCCGATCCGTCTCGTGTCAGCACCCAAACGACCCAGGCGAGACCCGCAATGAGCACTAGCAGCAGTGCAAATACGGCACCGACTGCCCAGCGTCGATCTCTCGGCGGTTTGCTGTGGTACTGAACGATGAGGTCCGGTTGTGCATCGATCGCCGTTCCCGAAGCACTGTGAAATCGGCGTGCAGCTTCTTCAACGTCGAGACCGAGATACGTCGCAACCGCTCGAACATGGCCTTTCGCGAACACCGTCGCCCCTAGCGACTCGAATGCTTCTGACTCCAAAGCCTCAACAATGTCCACGTCGAGGTGGAGCGCCTGCGCCACCGCCGCGGTCGTCAACGCACGATCGGTGCGGGCCTCGCGCAACCACACGCCAAGCCCCTCAGCCACGGTCATATCCGCTTCGTCGTCTTCCGGAGTTCCGGGATCGTTGTCCATGCCCGGCTACTAGCCGCCCTGTGAAACGCGTTCGGCCTCTACCGAGTCCGGGAAACTCTCTTGCAACTGTCGCGAAAAGCGCGATGCAGCGGCCGAGTCACCCAACGTGCGCTCGACTTCCCAGGCCAGCAGGAGAAGCTGCGGTGTGGGCTCACGAACGGACAACAAGCGCTCGAGAAACGCCCTTGCGCTAAGCGGGTTGCCGGTTTCCAGCTTCAAAGTGGCCAATTCGAGGAGCGCATCAGCGAAAGCGCGCTCCACTTTCAAAGCTTCGCGAAAGTATCCTTCGGCGGCCGCGAGATCGCCCTTTTCGCGCATGCAAATGCCAGCGTTGGTCCAAGCCGCCTCCGGCGTCTGGTACAGCGGGTTGGTGGCAGCTCGAGTGAAGTATTTCTCTGCCTGGTCATAGCGTTTCTTACCGCACAGGTGAACCGCATAGGTATTCTGCACAGCCGCATCGTCAGGGTCGGTTCGAATCGCATTGCGGAATGAGCGATCCGCGAGGTCTGGCTCGTTGATCGTCTGATACAGGATTGCGAGGGTGAAGTGTGCGCGTGCCACTTTCGGATTTTGCTTGACCGAACTTTCCAGCCGTTCTCGAGCCAGGCTGAGCTTGCCCGCTCTCAGGTATTCTGACCCGAGCTGCAGGTTGTAGGCAGCCGCGTCGACCGGCGATGACTTCGTCGGTGCAGGACCACCTTCGGTAACGCAGCCTCCAATCACCCCGAGTGCGAACACGATTGCTAACCATTGACGCCGCATTGTCGACCCCCGAACTCTATTTTGACGTGATCTTAAAGCTATCCGTATCAAGACTCTAGCGACGCGGCACTCTTGCGCTGAGTCGGTGCGTCACGCGGTCTTCGACCTTCCCCGCCAATTGGCCGCAAGCAGCGTCAATATCGTCGCCGCGAGTTCGGCGCGTGGTGGTCGTGATGTCGTGTTTCTTGAGGATGTTCTGAAACCGCTCGATTCGATGCTTCGCGCTGCGTGAGAAACGCGTTCCGGGAAACGGATTAAACGGTATCAAGTTGACTTTGGCCGGCCGCCCACGCAACAGCCTAACGAGCGCATGGGCTTCAGCAGAACCGTCGTTGACACCATCGAGCATGACGTACTCGAACGTCACGTGGCGTTTGCTATGTGCGTCGGTGTAGCGCCAACATGCAGCCAGCAGTTCCTCGATCGGGTAACGCACGTTGATCGGCACCAACTGATCACGCAGATCGTTCGTCGGCGCATGCAAGGAAACGGCCAGCGATACGTTGCACTCTTGAGCCAGTTTATCCATCTGCGGGACTAAGCCTGACGTGCTCAACGTGACCCGACGCCGCGACAAGCCCAAAGCGTAGTCATCCAGCATGATCTTCATCGCGGGGACGACCTGCTTGTAGTTGGCCAGCGGCTCTCCCATGCCCATCAGCACCACGTTGGACACCGCCGGCATGCCGTTGCTGCGTCTCGGCAGAGCGTGAATCGCGTGCCATACCTGTCCGATAATCTCGGCGCTGGTGAGATTGCTGTTGAATCCCTGCTGTGCGGTGGCGCAAAACGCGCAGTCCAAGGCGCAACCTACCTGCGAGGAAATGCACAAGGTGCCCCGATCAGGTTCGGGAATAAATACGGTTTCGATCGCCTGCCCACCGCGAGCCGCCAGTAGCCACTTCACCGTTCCATCTGCCGAACGGTGCGTCGATATGATCTTAGGCAGGGTAAATTGCGCCGCATCGAGCAATTCTTCTCGGAGCGATTTTGACAGGTCAGTCATCAGCGCCGGGTCGACTACCTGACGCTGATGAATCCACTGCATAACCTGCCGTGCGCGGAACCGCTGGTGACCACGGTCCGTAAACCACGATTCCAGGGCCTCGCGCGAAAAGCCTAGCAAATTGTCTGCATCGGTTGACGACATGCGCTAGCCGCGAGTGCGCTCCACAACGCCATCCGGGAAAAAGAAATCGATTTCGTTCGCGGCTGTATCAGTCGCGTCCGATCCATGCACCACATTTTCCTCGATGCTGGCTGCATAGTCGGCCCGAATCGTTCCAGGCTCTGCGTCGGCAGGATTGGTCGCGCCCATCAGGTCGCGATGGAGCGCAACGGCATTCTCGCCGCGCAACGCTTGTACGACGACAGGCCCGGAGGTCATGTAGCTCACCAGATCGGCGAAAAATGGGCGCTCTTTGTGCACCGCATAGAAACCTTCCGCCTGATCTTTGCTCAAGTGCATCATGCGAGACGCCACAATCTGCAGGCCCGCTTTCTCGAAGCGGCCGTAGATCTCTCCGATTAGGTTCTTCTCAACGCCATCAGGCTTGATGATGGACAAAGTGGTTTCGATCGCCATGGGTCATTTCCTCAAACAAAAACAAGCCGGCACAGGTGCCGGCATTCAACTGCAAAACTGTCGGCCGACTTAGTCGCCGACGTTAAAACTCTCGCCGCAGCCGCATTCCCCAGCCGCGTTCGGGTTACGAAACCGAAACACCTCGTTCAGTCCGTCCTTAACAAAATCGATTTCGGTGCCATCGAGCAGCGGCAGGCTGTCGTTATCGACAACGACTTTGATGTCCGATTGTTCGAACACAATATCTTCGGAGTGCACATCGTCCGCATAGTCAATGACGTAGGAAAACCCATTGCAGCCAGTCTTCTTCACGCCAAGACGGAGTCCGATCCCACTGCCGCGTCTCGCGATATGATCGCGTACCCGGGTCATTGCACTGTCGGTTAGTGAAATACTCATCGCCAAACCTCCTCAATCACCATTCGATTGTTCAGCGAGAATCTTCGCCAAACCACTCGCGGCCTCAATCACAATCAACACATCGCCGGCCCACTCACGACCGAGCTGGTTCGCTTTGAGCAGACTCGACAACGACGGCGCCTCGACGGCATGCTCTGCCCTCCACTGTCGGCAAAGATGCTCGCAAGCCATGACAATCTCAGCCGCGGCAAACGCGTGGAATCCGACGAGCAGGCCGTCGCTCGTCTTGCCCGCCCCAAATTGTACCGCACAACCGCGGCGAACGCTGCCAGCCGCGCACATGACACCGTTTTCGGGCAGTCCGAAACAGCGGATTTGTTCTTCGTTTATGGGGCACGGTCGCGACATAATCAAGGCCTGTCGGCGACCAGCGATCCGCTGAGTCGTCGGCAGACGCTCACCGCTTGTTCGAACCGTGCGACGATTTTGTCCACGTCGTCCGCCGTGGTGGGTCGTCCAAGGCTGAAACGCAGGGACGCACTCGCGGCAAGGTCGCTGAGACCGATAGCTTTCAGGACAAATGACGGTTCCCTGTCTGTGGAATTGCAAGCGGATCCGGCCGACAACGCCAGGGGCGCTACCGCCGACATCAACGCACCACCATGCACACCTTCGACGCTGACATTCACCAACCAGGGCAAACGCGATGCCTCGCTGCCGTTCAACGTTACGCCGTCCACTGCCAGCAGCCCGCTTGACAGACGGTCGCCAAGCGCGCTCAGCCGGGATGCGTCTTCCTCCTGCTTTTCGCTGGCCAAAATAGCCGCCTGGGCGAAACCGACAATTTGATGCGTCGCCAGCGTACCCGGGCGTAATCCGTACTGCTGACCGCCGCCGTACAACAGTGGCTCGAGATTCACGCCGGCGCGATCCGATAGCACCAAAACGCCAACGCCCTTCGGGCCATAGATCTTGTGTCCGGTCAGCGCGAGCAAATCGATTCGCCCAGGAAGCGGATGCACAGCCACCTTGCCAAATGCCTGGGCAGCATCGACATGCCATATTGCCGCATGGTGCTCCAGTGCCGCTGCAAAGCCGCGGATATCACTGATCGTGCCGAGCTCGTTGTTAACCCACATCGTTGAGACGAGAATCGTGTCATCGCGTAAAGCGTCCGCCAGCGCAGCGGCAGTCACGTGACCGTCGGCGTTGGGTGTCAGCCATGTCACCGGAAATCCCTCGGATTCGAGCTGCTTCACCGGATCTATGACCGCTTTGTGCTCTACCGTTGTCGCAATGATATGGCCGCGGCGTTCACCACCGTAGCGTGCCGTACCCAATATGGCGAGATTGTCGGACTCGGTTGCGCCGGACGTCCAGACGATTCGCTCTCCCGCCACACCGAGCGCACGGCCCACAGCCTCGGCGGATGCCGCCACGTGGTCGTTCGCTTCCGCACCGAAAACGTGGCTGGATGACGATGGATTTCCGAATGCGCGACCGCCGGTCAAAACGCGATGCATCGCGTCGGCAACCAGGGGATCGACCGGCGTCGTCGCCGCATAATCGCAGTAAAGCGGGGAGAATTCCGGTAGCCCGAACATCAGGTCTTTCTCCACCGGTCAGACTCGAGCTGTGCCAACAAGCCGCGGAGAATATTCACTTCATTCTGGTCTGGCGTCGCACGGGCGAACAATCGGCGCAAACGCCGCATCAGGTACCGTGGGTTCTCCGGGTTAAGAAATCCGCTGTCGAGCGCCAATCGTTCGATATGGTTGTACAGGTGCTCCAGCTCCTGCGCGGTCGCTGGCGGTGAATCTTCAGTCTGGCGAACATCGAAATCGTCGCGCTGGACAAACAGCTCGTACGCTATGACCTGCACCGCCATCGCGAGATTCAATGAGCTGAACTCCGTGGTCGGAATTGCCACTAGCGCCGCACACCGATCCATATCCTCGTTCGACAATCCTGTCTTCTCCGGGCCGAATACCACAGCGACCGGCGCCGTTGCGGCGCGCTGCAACACCTCGGTCGCCGCGTCTCGAGCGAGCAAAGTCGGCCATGCGATGCTGCGTCGTCGAGCGCTCGTACCGATCACCCATCCGCAATCTGCGACCGCATCATCGAGTGACGTGTGCACCTGCGCGTTGTTCAGAATATCGGTCGCACCCGAAGCTCGCGCGACCGCCTGTGCACTGGGAAAGGTCTTCGGGTTGACCAGCGCCAGCTGCTCCAGCCCCATGTTTTTCATCGCACGGGCGACCGCACCGATGTTGCCGGGATGTGTGGTACCGACCAATACGATACGCACAGGAAGTGCTTGTTCACTCATCGGGGGAATCCGTCGCCAGAGAAATACAGCGGTAAACCGCGATCGAAGGTCTGATATTCTACCGCCCGCGCTAGACAGACGCGACGCTCTGCGCCGTCGCCACCAGGAAATCGAACGATGCACCCGCTTCTCAATGTTGCCGTTTCCGCTGCCCGAAAAGGTGGCAATGCACTGATCCGTAGCTCGAGGCGGCTCGATGAGCTGAATGTGAACCAGAAAGGTCGCAACGACTTCGTCAGCGATGCGGATCGGACCGCAGAAGCGAAAATCATCGAGGAGATTCGCAAACACTATCCCGAGCACGGCATTCTTGCGGAAGAATCCGGACTGATGCCGGGCACAGACGACGCGGTGGTCTGGATCATCGATCCTCTGGACGGCACCAACAACTTCATCCACGGATTTCCGACCTATGCGGTATCCATTGCCGTCAAGGTCAACGACCGTTTGTCGCAGGGAGTCGTCTATGACCCAATGCGCCAGGAGCTGTTCACCGCGTCGAAAGGCGATGGTGCGCAACTCGATGGAAAACGCATCCGAGTTAGCGGCAGGACGCATCTTCGGGAATCGTTGATCGGAACGGGTTTTCCCTACCGCGAATCGCAGACCGGCGGTGTGGACGCCTACCTCTCCCTACTAAAACTCGTGCTGGAGAACACGGCCGGGATTCGCCGGGCCGGCTCCGCGGCACTCGACCTTGCGTACGTTGCCTCGGGGCGTCTCGATGCCTTCTGGGAATTCGGCTTGAAGTCCTGGGATATTGCTGCCGGAGCACTGCTGATCCGCGAGGCCGGCGGAATCATCAGTGGTGTCGATGGCAGTGAGGACTTCCTCGATAAAGGACACGTTCTTGCGGGAACACCGAAAGTCTACGTAGCGCTCGCGGCGCAGATGGCGCGGCATTCGCGCGACGCCATCGACACCTTATCAGCGTGATCTTTACGGCAGGTCGTCCAGCCCCGATTCGTCGGGTTCGGGCGGCATCAGATCTTTCGCGCTGACCCCCATACGCAGTGCAACGGCGCTCGCCACGTAAATCGACGAGTACGTGCCGACGATGATGCCGCAGATCAACGCTACTGAGAACGAGCGAACTGCTGGACCACCCAGCACCAACAGCGCGGTCAATACGAGCAAAGTCGTCACGCCTGTGATGATCGTCCGCGCGAGCATCTGGTTGATGGATCGATCAATAACACCGGAAGGGCTTTCACCTCTAAGGGCGAGAAAATTCTCACGAATCCGGTCGAACACCACCACCGTGTCATTCAGAGAATACCCCACCACGGCGAGTACGGCGGCGATGACCGAAGCATCGACCTGAAACTGGAATAGCGCAAAGAAACCGACCGTCAGAATCACGTCGTGGACCAGAGCTGCCACCGCTCCCAGCGAAAACTTCCACTGAAAGCGGAACATGATGTACATGAAGATCATGATCAGCACGAAGATCATCGCAAGACTGCCGGCTTCGGCAACCTCCGCACCAATCTGCGGAAACACGACCGAAAACTGATTGTCTTTCACTTGCGGATCAATTGGCCTAAGCACGTCGAGCATGGACTCGCGGAGCGCATCACTATCGCCGCCTTCGCGCGGCGGAATCCGAATCATGATGTTTTGCCGCGACCCGAAGTACAGCACCTGCGAGTCTTCGAAACCCGCCGCTTCCATGCGCTCGCGCACGACCTCAACGTCGGTCGGCTCACTGAAGCCAGCCTCCAGTTCTACACCTCCGGTGAATTCGATACCGAGGTTCAGTCCGTTGACAGCAAGCGCCACGACCGATGCGATCAGAAGCGCTGCCGAGACGATCGCCGCGATGCCGCGGCGCTCCATAAATTTGAAGTGTGTTTCGCGTGATAGAACTCGCATGTCTACACCGCCAGCTTGTCGAGCTTACGCCCGCCGTAAATTAGATTGACCACCGCTCGTGTGCCGACGATCGCAGTGAACATTGAGGTCGCGATGCCGATCGCTAGCGTGACAGCGAAGCCTTTCACCGGACCGGTACCGAACAGGAACAACACCAGCGCCGCGATAAACGTCGTCACATTCGCATCGGCAATCGACGAGAACGCCTTCTCGTAGCCCGAGTTAATCGCCGCCTGAATGCTGGTACCCGCCGCAATCTCTTCGCGTATTCGTTCGAAGATCAGCACGTTCGCATCGACGGCCATGCCGACCGTCAGCACGATCCCCGCGATACCCGGTAGCGTCAGTGACGCTTGCAGCAACGATAGCGCACCGATGATCAATATCAGGTTGGTCAGGAGCGCCATGTTCGCAATCAGTCCGAACACTCGGTAGTACAAAACCATGAAAATTACGACCGCAAGAAAGCCGATTTGAATCGCCTTGAAGCCACTGTCGATGTTCTTCTGGCCTGTACTCGGTCCAATCGTCTGTTGCCCGACAAGATACACCGGCGCCGACAGTGCACCTGCCTTCAGAAGCAAAGACAAGTCGCGAGCCTCGGAGGCCGTCAATCCGGTGATCTGGAAATTCGTTGAAAACACGCCGTTGATGTTGGCGCGGTTGATGACCTCGCGTTTTTTGATGGTGCGATACTCGCCGTTTTCATCGGGCCCAATACGCTCGCTTTCGATAAACAGCACCGCCATCGGTCTTTGAAGATTGTTTTGGGTCGTCTCCAGCATGCGCTTGCCGCCCACATCGTCCAGGCGAATATTGACGTTCGGCTGCCCCTCACTGAATCCGGCGCTGGCGTCGATAATCTGATCCCCGGAGGCGATCACTTCGGGCTTCAGAGTGACGGTGCCACCCTCTCGGTATGGGAACGTGTTCGCGCGAGAACCTCCGCCGCTGGTGTCGACCAACCGAAACTCCAGCGTCGCTGTCGAGCCCAGAATTCGAATCGCATCGTTGGGATTTTGAATCCCCGGCAACTGCACAACAATTCGATTAAGCCCCTGGCGCTGGATGACCGGCTCGGCAACACCGAGCGCATCAACGCGATTGCGGAAGCTCGTAATGTTCTGCTCGATCGCGAAATTCTGCCGTTCTCGAACCTGCAGTTCGCTGAGTGAAACGCGCAGACTCCTTGGATCTGTTTCAACGACAACGAGATTCGGGTCCGTATCGCGCACGAGATCCTGAGCCGCATCGCGGTTCTCAGCATCCCGCACCTGGACGATGATGTTTTGTCCCTGCACGTTTACCCGGTGTGAGATGCGCGCGTCGCGCAGCGCCACTTTGAAATTGTCGGCGTACGCATTGACGAGATTCACGACAGCTTCGTCCAGATCAACCTCGTACAGCAGGTAGACACCGCCGCGCAGATCCAGACCGAGACTCATCGGGGCCAGACCGATCGAACGCAACCACTCCGGCTGTTTCGGTGCGATTGTCTTTGCAATGCCGAACGCCTCGATATCCATCTGCTCCAGAGCTTCATACGCTTTGGACTGATCGTTGATATCCGTGAATGCGGCGTACAGCTTGCCGTCGCGCAGGTAGTCTTCATCGGGCGGCGTGTTCAAACCGCCGAGGATCGACTCAATGCGAGCAATCTGCGATTCGCTCATGTTGCTGCCGTCAGCATTGGTGATCTGCAATGCAGGCGCGCTGCCGTAAAAATTTGGCAACGCGGTCAGTGAGCCAAACGCGACGACGGCAAGCACCAGAAGGTACTTCCAGAGCGGATAGCGATTCATGTTATTCCTCAGGCTGCGTCGACGGTGCCTTTCGGCAGCACAGCAGCAATCGATACTCGTTGAACCTTGAGCGAGACGTCCGGCGCAAATTCGACCGTCACAAATTGCTCGGAGGTCTCACGCACGACGCCGACCAAGCCGCCAGCAGTCATAATTTCATCTCCAGCGGAGACAGCCTCGACGAGCTCGCGATGTTGCTTCTGGCGTTTCTGCTGTGGGCGAATGAGCAGGAACCAGAACGCGACGAACAAGATGATCATTGGCACGAAAAACCCGAGCGGGCTTTGCTGAGCCGCCGGTGCGCCCTGCGCGTAGGCAGTCGGAATCAGAAAATCCATCATATCCAGAGTCTAACCAGCAAAAATAAAGGCGCGCATTATGCCACAGACGCACGCCCTGCCTCGTCCGATTGCAAAAAATCGCGCGCAAACTGGGGAAACTCGTTCGCTTCGATCGCCGCGCGGATTCGGGCCATCAGACGCTGGTAGTACCTCAAGTTATGTAGGGTACCGAGCTGCGGGCCGAGCATCTCGCCACATTTGAACAAATGCTTCAGATAAGCGCGTGAGAAATTTTGGCAGGTGTAGCAGTCGCAATCCGGGTCCAACGGGCCGGTATCCTGCTCGAATCGGGCATTTTTGATCTTTATCGTGCCTTCGCTCGTGAAAAAGTAGCCGTTGCGGCCGTGTCGCGTCGGCATTACACAATCGAACATATCGACGCCTCGGGCAACGGCCTTGACGATATCCGAAGGTGTTCCGACGCCCATCAAGTAACGCGGCTTGTCTCGAGGCATGAGTGGCTGCAGGCCGTCGAGCACGCCGATTCGCTCCGCCTCGGACTCGCCAACGGAAAGGCCCCCAATCGCGAATCCATCGAAACCGATGTCCGTCAAACCCTCTAGTGACTGGCGGCGAAGATCGTCGTACATACCGCCCTGAACAATAGCGAATAAAGCGTCTCCGCGAGCCGGTTCTTCAGATTTCAGAAGATCAAAAGCGGTCCGGCTGCGAGCGGCCCATCGCAACGAGAGCTCCATCGACTTACCTGCCTCGGTGTGGGTCGCCGGATGGGGTGTGCATTCGTCAAAAATCATTGTCACGTCGGCACCGAGGTCATGCTGGACCTGCATCGATCGCTCTGGCGTGAGCATAATGCGATCGCCGTTCACGGGCGAGGCGAACAGGACCCCCTCCTCACTCAGCTTGCGCAGCGCTGACAGGCTGAACACCTGAAATCCGCCGGAATCGGTCAGGATCGGGCCAGACCATGCCATGAAATCGTGTAACGAGCCGTGCGCGCGAATCACATCCGTTCCAGGACGCAACATCAGGTGGAAGGTGTTTCCGAGGATCATTTCTGCGCCGATATCAGTGACCTCGCTCGGCCGCATCGCCTTGACGGTGCCATAGGTGCCTACCGGCATAAACGCAGGCGTCTGGACCTCGCCCCGAGCAAATTGAATTGTGCCCCGCCGCGCGCCGTCGCTCTGGCAGATGAGTTGATACTTCATGATGTCGCCTTCATCCGGCTGAGCAACATGGCATCGCCGTAGCTGAAGAAGCGATACTCGTTTTCGACCGCGTAGCGGTATGCGCCGAGGATAGTCTCGACCCCGGCAAAAGCGCCCACCAACATCATTAGCGAAGAACGCGGCAGGTGGAAGTTGGTCATCAGTCTGTCGACCACGCGAAACCGAAAACCCGGTCGAATAAACAGATCCGTATCGTCTTCAGTAGCTTTGAGCGTGCCGTTCAGCGCCGCACTTTCCAGTGCGCGCATTGCCGTTGTACCGACCGCGATAACACGACCGTTGGCTTGCCGTGTCGCCCCGACCGCATCGACAACCTCCTGCGGGACGCTGTACCACTCCTGGTGAAGCTTGCCGCTTTGCAGCTGCGACTCGTCGAGCGGCTGAAAGGTCCCGGCGGCGACGTGCAGAGTAACTGCTGAGACACCGACACCCTTCTCGCCCAATGCCTGCAGCAGCGACTCATCGAAATGCAGACCGGCGGTAGGTGCCGCAACCGCACCTGGCGTCTTCGCGTAGACTGTCTGATACCGCTCCGCATCGAGAGGCTCATCACCTCTATCGATATAGGGCGGCAATGGAACGTGGCCCGCCATCTCGGTGACCTCGGCAACCGGACGATCGAATCGCAACCGAAAGAAACGTCCGTCGCGGTCCTCAATACTCGCCGTCGCGACTTCACGGTTCTCGTTGTCCGTGATCAAAAAGGGCTCACCAACCTGAGGCTTACGGTTGGCGCGCAACTGCGCTACCACCAGATGGGTATCAAGCTGCCGCTCCAGCAGGACTTCGATTTTAGCCCCGGTCTTGCGCCGGCCGAACAATCGTGCAGCAATCACTCGCGTGTTATTGACCACGAGGAGATCACCGGTTTCGAGCAAGTCGGGCAAGTCAGCGACCGATCGATCGGCCAGAGGTTTATCAGGCGAGCCCTCTACTACCAGCAGGCGAGCACTGCTCCGCTGATCCGCCGGATAACGGGCGATGAGATGGTCGGGCAACGCGTAGTCGAAATCATCCGGGTGCATGGCGCGCATGCTACCAGCAGCCTCCGCGCCAAGCAGCGATTTGTTCGCTCCGCTAGAGCCTCGGGATTACCGCCGCAAGCTCTCGATCCGAAAATTCCGTTCTCGTTCCGGAATCTCGATCGCCAGAGTCTGCGGTCGCTTCTGACGCACAATATCGACATCAAGGGTTTCGCCCGGCTCGTAGGATCCCAGGATCCTCATCGCGTGGCCAATGTCCTTTGGCGCGCGACCCCCGATACTCTGGATCACGTCGCCCGCCTGAAATCCCAACTTGGCATCGGCAGGTACATCGATGACCAACAGTCCAGACTCAACGCCAAAATACTCACCGAGCCCTTCATTCAACTCTGTCAGCTCCATATCGCCCCACGGTGTGTCGCCGTGCAGAAACCAGAATCCGTCGCCAACGCCCTCAACGAACTGCATGATCTCCGCCTCGTCGAGATTCTCGAAATCGAGACCCGCCATGAACTCCGCATCGTCAAAGGAGAAATGAAAATCACCCTCCTCGGGAGACATCGTAAACACCTGCACGCCGTCGCTAAGCCCAGCGGGCAGAGTTGAGTCAAGCACCAGCGATTTCTCCAGCACTTCGCCCGCACGTTGCAGCTTGGCCACCAACGTATCCCCGTCCTCGCGCTCGGAAAGCAGGCGTGCAATCGTGCGTGATGCCTGCCCGATCGACAGTTCGGTCAAGGATGTGTCATCAATCTCCAGGAGCATATCGCCCGCCTCAATCCCACCTGCATCGGCAACGCTCCCGGGCAGCACGCTGGCGATCACCAAACCCTCGTCCGAACGTTGTCCATTCGGCAGTCGGTTCGAGAGTTGAACGCCCAGACGGGGCCGTGATGACGCGTTGAACACCATGGTTCTAGGTGCGCGGGCGCCCAAAGCATCCACCCGAATGCGCGTGGACAGGCGCGCCACTTCCTCGGCGGCCTCTGCGAGTCGAGCCTCGGCATCACGCAATTGCTCTTCGGCGGCGCGAAGCTCGATTTCCTTCGCCCGAATTTCCTCGCCAGTATCCTGTGCGATTGCCGGACCGCCCATCAATGAACCGGCAATCAGGCCAATCATTATGAAAAGCTTCATGTCTGTGTCCTCAAGAATCTAGTGAAATGTGGTTACAACCACTGCTGCGCCGGAACTCCTGCGCGCAGACCAACCAAGTCGTCCATCAATCCCACGCGCCGCTTCAACAACTCGGCGCGCGCCGACTCGTCTACCGCCGGGCTGGCGAGCGCGACGTCCAACCGAGCGACCCGGTCCTCGATCGCCGTAATGCGCCCCGCGTCGCGAACGTTCATGACTCTCTGGCGATCTGGGAGGGTTGCATTGACTTCGTCAAGCACCGCGGATCGCGCAATCAGCTGTGACAGGTCACTCAGCTCGCTGGTGACGCGGGACGCATTCGGTTCGTCAGTGGCGGCGGCCTGGTCGACGGAATTCGTGGGCACGTTCAATCCCGGGAGCGTCGCTACAGCTATCGCTACACCGATCATCAACACGGCGGCGAGCCCCCAGTGCCACGTCAAAGCGCGTGGCGGCGAACGCTTGCCGAGGCTTATCTCATCCAACCGAGCGAGCAAATCAGCGTCTGGCTCGAGCAACGGCAACTCGCGCAGTTGCTTCGCCATCATTTCGTTGTTCGGTTCATTCATGTCACCACCTCAACTAACCGCAGGCCGCAGGGCCCTCGGCGAGGATTCATCGATTTGCTCATGCCAGGCACGCAGCGCCGCCCGCCCGCGAGACAAGTTCGATTTGGAAAAGCTCGCGCTGCGGCCGGTTGCCGCAGCGATCTCCTTGTGTGTCCAACCTTCAACATCGTGCAGCCAAACCACCGTTCGCTGGACCTCGGGCAGGGCATGAAGTGCGGCTGCCAGATCATGTTCGACGGCATGTGCTGCCGCGAGATCCATCGTACTCGCCACGTCGGCCGGTTCCGGCAAAGCGGTCACGCGGCGATTCCACGCTTGGCGCCGATGCATCAGGCAGCGACTCACTGCTATATGATGGATCCAGGTTGCAAGGCTTGACTCGGCGCGGAATCTTTCCAAGCCGCGAATGACCTCCACAAACGTCTCCTGAGTCAGATCGTCCGCGAGTGCGCGATCCCCAGTGATTCGAAAGCAAAGGGTCAGCACCGCGGATGCAAATTGGCGGCAGATCTCGGACATCGCGCGGCGGTCCCCTCTCTGGGCCCGGCGCAGCGTGAGATCATCAATTTCAATACCGCGAAAGGTGCTCATGTCTGCTTAGATGCTGGCTCGGGTGAAAAGGTCGCACTGAGGCTGCAAAAATTTTCGCACGTCGAGGGCTTCTATCGCGCGCGCTTTGCGCTAGAATTACGCTACGTACTGCCAGAGTGGTGGAATTGGTAGACACGAGGGATTCAAAATCCCTTGCTAGCAATAGCGTGTCGGTTCGAGTCCGACCTCTGGTACCACATCCCCAACGGGACATTCGCCGTGTGCAGTCTGGTCTCGGTCAAGGCGAGCGCAACATGAATTTCTGTTCTAACTGCGGCCATAAGGTCGAGCGGGCTGTGCCCGAAGGCGACACTCACGAGCGCTGGGTCTGCCCCAACTGCGGGATGATCCATTACCAAAACCCGAAGATCGTTGTTGGCTGCGTCCCGGAGCGCGGCGGGAAAATTCTTCTTTGCAAACGCGCGATCGAACCGCGGCATGGCTTTTGGACCGTTCCGGCCGGCTTTATGGAATTGAACGAATCAATGGCCCAGGGTGCGGCGCGTGAAACCCAGGAAGAGGCCATGGCGGATGTAGAGATTCACCGCCTGTTCGCCGCGGTGGACGTGCCGCACGCAGGTCAGGTGCACGTTTTCTTCACAGCTTCCCTGGTCTCCGATTTCGCGCCTGGACCCGAGAGTCTGGATTGCAAAATGGTCACGCCTGAAGAAATCCCATGGGACGAAATCGCCTTTCCCAGCGGTACCTTTGCTCTGCGCAAGTGGGTGGAGGATGCGGGAGAGGATCGCGGCGTCCACCTGCACACCGCGGAGCGTCGGATCTATCAAACATCCTGAGTTCGCGCTACGCTTTGCCTATCAATTAGTGGAGTTTCGCTGAAGTATGACGTTTGTTGTCACCCAAGCTTGCATCAAGTGCAAATATACCGATTGCGTCGAGGTTTGCCCGGTCGACTGCTTCCATGAAGGACCGAATTTTCTGGTGATCGATCCTGACGAGTGCATTGACTGCACACTATGCGAACCGGAATGCCCGGTAGAAGCGATCTACTCCGAAGACGAAATTCCTGCCGGACAGGAAGAGTTTCTCGAGCTCAACGCCGAGCTGTCATCGCAGTGGCCCGTGATAACAGAAGCGAAAGAGCCGCCCGAGGATGCCGACGACTGGAAAGAAGTCGACGACAAACTCGAGCATTTGGAGCGCTAGCGGTCGCCGCTGTCGCTCGCAGGACCTTCGATTTCTGACAGCAACTCCGCAGCGGGCAGGTAGCCACTGATTAACGTGCCGTCCTCCAGCACAATCGCAGGCGTGCCGGACAAGCCGATTCCCAAACCTGCCTGGAAATGATTGTTAATCTCGCTTGCGTCACATGCTGCCGCGGGCAGTGTTTGATCGTTCTTGGCGCGGGTCATCGCGCTGCGCTGGTCGGATGAGCACCATACCTCCTCCGCCTTTTCCCACGATCGCGTGTTCGGCCCGCTCCGCGGGTACATCAAATAGCGAACCGCGATACCCGCCTCGTTATAACTGTCGATTTCACGGTGTAACTTGCGGCAAAACGTGCAGTCGATGTCGGTAAACACCGTGACCGTGTGCTTTGCATTCTGAGGCGCGAATACGATGCCCTCGACATCGAGCCCTGACATGAAGTCGCGGCGCCCAGTGGCGATGCTCTGCTCTGTGATGTTCGTATCGGTTTCGAGGTCGATCACATTGCCTTGCACGAGATAGCGACCGTCAGTCGAGATGTAAGCGACCAACACGCCCTGCTGAATCTCAAACATTCCGGGTACATCCGAGCGCTTTACACTTTCAGGCGAAATCCTTGGGAATCGCTCGTGGACAAGAGCCTGAACCGCCTTCAGATCGGCGTCAGCTGGGGCTGTGTCGGCCTGGGCGACCGTCGCGGTGGCGGCGGCAGCGATCCATGCCGCACACAAAAAGAGTGCTTTCATACTGATAGAGCTCCGAGGTACTCGCATAAGGAAATGATCCCACGTTGCCGCCGGGGGCGACAAGTTGGTCGACAATCTAACAGGACCTTGGTTCAACCGCGATTATTACGGAGCGGTCGCTCGGCAGACTCAACCGCGCGGGTGATGCCTTTCGTGGAGCTCTTTCATCCGCTCACGCGCAACATGCGTGTAAATCTGGGTTGTAGACAGATCGCTGTGACCGAGCAACATTTGGACGACCCGCAAGTCAGCACCGTGGTTCAGCAAATGCGTCGCGAAGGCATGCCGCAGAGAATGCGGCGAAAGACCATCTGGAATATTGGCTTTCTGCGCGTATCGTTTGATGATGTGCCAGAAAGCCTGGCGGGTCATTCGATCTCCGCGCCGTGTCGGGAACAGATACTCCGTCTGACGCTCGAGTAAAATTTCGAGGCGCGGCCCTTCGATGAAGTCCTGCAGCCAGCGCTGCGACTCCTCGCCGAGCGGAATCAATCTTTCGCGATCGCCTTTCCCAACGATTCGAAGTACACCCTGGTTCAAGTTGACCTGGGACTGTTTCAAACTGATGAGCTCTGTGACACGCAGACCCGTCGCATAGAGCAATTCGAGCATCGCACGGTCACGGTGGCCCAAGGGTTCCGATACATTCGGCGCGGCCAGGAGTGCCTCGACCTCGTCCTCGGTCAAAGTCTTCGGCAGGCTGCGTCCGATCCGCGGCATTGCGATGTCGACGGTCGGATCGTCCTCGCGCACGCCTTCGGCGGTCAGGTAGCGAAAGAACCGGCGGAAACTCGACAACTGGCGTGCGGTTGAACGCGGCTTTGCACCCTCCTCGACTCGCCAATTGATGAATCCGAGCAGATTATCTTTCGTCGCACGTTCAACGGCGACATCAGACTGCTGCAGCCACTTTGCCAACGACATGAGGTCTGCCCGGTATGCACCGAGTGTATTCTTGGACAGGCCACGCTCCATCCAGATCGCATCGAGAAACTTATCGATGATCTGTTCGGCCGCCGCCAATTTGCCGCCGCTACCACTCTCGTCGTTTGTCGCCATCAAAGCCATCTGTATACTGCGTGTCCTGGTGTCATATCACCGGAGTTTCTGGTTGGAACCAACGCCCGTCCGCCATAAGGCTCGCGGCCCACGGTGCAAAGTATTCACAGCACTCCCTCCGACTGCCGTGACCACGGTCACAGAAACCCAAGAGCGTTAACATAAAGTGACCGACGTCACAAAAATGAATGTGATCCTCAACACAGTTTTCGGCATTTTCTTCTGGATCGTGTTTCTCACATGCGCCGTGGTGTGTCTTTCACTCGTCGTTGTCTTGCCGAAACTGAGCTGGCGGCAGTACATGGCTCGGGCTTGCGCACGCGCCGTGTTCATTCTCACAGGCACGCAACCGAGCAAGTCGGGCTGGGACCTGCTGCCCACGGGCCCGTGTGTTGTCGTTGCCAATCATGCTAGCTACCTAGACGGGGTTCTACTGTTCGCCTACCTTCGTAATGGCTTTTCGTTCGTCATCAAAGATGAGATGCAACATGTGCCGCTGGCCGGTTTCGTTCTGCGCCGGATCGGGCAGTTTTTCGTCGAAAGAGAGCACGTTCAGCGCAGCGCGCGATCGACGCGGCAAGTCATTCGTGCGGCCAAGGAAGGGCGCCCGATCGGATTCTTCCCGGAAGGCACGTTTACGGAAACACCTGGACTGCGTCGTTTCCGAAAAGGTGCATTTGCGGTCGCACGCTCCGTTGAATTGCCCGTCGTCCCGCTCGTGATTCAGGGCACCCGCGGGATCTTGCCGGCAGATCGCTGGCTGCCCCACCCTGGTCGGATCTCAGTCGAGGTACTCCCTATCGTCGATGCGCCTACTGTCGCCAGCCGCCCGCCTGAGCAATTGATGACGGAGGTACGAAGCGCTATCGCCGCTCGGCTGGATGAACCCGATTTGCTCGATCGGGAACTCGAGGCCTAGCGCGCACTTCCAAGCCAAATAGAGGCTGCTTCAACGAGTCACAGGTTGATACAATAACCGGCTCAAACCTGAGTCAAGGAACTCTGATGAAACCTGATGACATTGTCATTGCCGCCGCGAAACGAACACCGATCGGCGCGTTTCAGGGGGCACTGGCCGGCGCGTCGGCGCCGGAGTTATCCGCTGCGGCGACGCGAGCGGCGCTGGCCGACTGCGGCGTCGACCCCGAAACGATCAACGAGTCGATCCTCGGGTGCGTCCTGCCCGCGGGCCTCGGGCAGGCGCCCGCGCGCCAGGCGACTTTGGCTGCTGGCATCCCGCAACACAGCGGCGCCACTACGATCAACAAAGTCTGCGGCTCAGGAATGAAAGCCGTCATGATGGCGGCCGACATGATCCGCGCCGGTAGCGCGACCCGCATGGTGGCCGGGGGCATGGAATCCATGACCAATGCGCCGTATGTCATGCCGAAAGCTCGAGCGGGCTATCGGATGGGGCACCAGGAGATCCTGGATCACATGTTCTTCGATGGGCTGCAGAATCCCTACGATGGCAACATGATGGGTGTTTTCGCAGAACGCACAGCCAAGAAATATGGATTCTCTCGTGAGGCGCAGGATGCCTTTGCGATCGAGTCCCTCGAGCGTGCGCTGAAGGCACAGTCCAGCGGTACGTTCGATGCCGAAATCACACCGGTGACGGTACGCCATCGAAAAGGTGAAACCACAGTTGAACTGGACGAGGAGCCGGGTCGCTCGGACCCGGCAAGAATCCCGACACTTCGCCCGGCTTTCGACAAGGACGGCACAGTCACCGCGGCGAGCTCGTCCTCGATTTCCGACGGCGCAGCGAGCGTCATCCTGATGCGCGCTGCCGACGCTGAGGCGGCAGGTATCAAACCACTCGCGCGGATTGTCGCGCACAGTGGTTTCGCGCATGAACCCGAGTGGTTTACGACGGCCCCGGTGTTCGCGATCAAAGCGCTGCAGCAGCGGCTGGATTGGGATGCCTCTTCCGTTGACCTTTATGAGATCAATGAAGCGTTTGCCTGTGTGACTATGGCTGCTATCAACGACCTCGGTCTTGAGCGCGACCGAGTGAACGTCAATGGCGGCGCATGCGCGCTCGGCCATCCGATTGGAGCCAGTGGCGCACGAATACTGGTGACGCTGATTCACGCGTTGCGCCAGCGTGGCGGTAAGCGAGGTATCGCGTCATTGTGTCTGGGCGGTGGCGAAGCTGTCGCGATCGCCGTCGAGACGACGTAACCCACATGCGAGACTAATAGGAACACGATATGCAGTTAAACAAAGCAAAAGCCGTCATCACAGGCGGTGCGTCAGGACTGGGACTCGCGACGGCCAAATCTATCGTCGATGTCGGGGGTAGCGCGACGCTGCTAGACATTAACGATGATACTGGTCATGCGGCGGCAGCCGAACTGGGCGGTGCGACGCGGTATATCCGAACAGACGTAAGCAACGAGGCGGAAGTCAAAAAGGCGATGACGGACGCTGCGGAAGCTATGGGGGGCATCACCTTCGCGGTCAACTGCGCCGGCATCGTTGCACCCGGTCGGGTGTTGGGCCGCGATGGGCCTATGGCGAGCGACTACTTCGCCCGCACGGTGCACGTGAATCTCATCGGATCTTTCAACGTTGCGAAAGAGGCCGCCAATCTGATGCAACACAACACGCCCGAGGCAGATGGCGAATGCGGTGTCATCGTCAATACTGCGTCCGTTGCTGCATTCGAGGGGCAGATTGGTCAGGCAGGTTATTCGGCATCCAAGGGCGGCGTGGTTGGGATGACATTACCTATGGCACGTGAACTCGCGCGATTTGGTATTCGCGTTATGACGATCGCGCCCGGAATCTTTATGACCCCGATGATGGCGAGCCTTCCAGAGGCAACGCAACAGTCCCTCGCCGACCAAATTCCGTTCCCGTCGCGCTTGGGAACCGCCGAGGAGTACGCCAGCCTCGCGAGCTACATCTACACCAACACGATGTTGAATGGTGAGACGATTCGACTGGATGGTGCCATTCGAATGCAACCGAAGTAGCGATATTGCGGCGCGCCGTAGCGGCGCGTCGCAACTCCTGGTCAGAAGATGCTACATGCCCGAGTAGTTTGGCCCACCGCCACCTTCAGGTACCGTCCACTTGATGTTCTGAGCCGGGTCCTTTATGTCGCAGGTTTTGCAATGCACGCAGTTTTGAGCGTTGATCTGGAACCGCGTTTCTCCGCCCTCTTCCACGAACTCATACACGCCGGCGGGGCAATAGCGTTGCGAAGGCCCGGCGAACTTGGCGAGGTGGTGCGCCACCGGCATTTGCGCGTCTTGAAGCTGCAGGTGAACCGGTTGGTCCTCTTCGTGGTTAGTGCTGGACAGGAACACCGATGACAGTTTGTCAAAGCTGATCTTGCCGTCCGGTTTCGGATATTCGATCGGTCGACAGTCTGCCGCAGGTTTTAATGCAGCGTGATCCGGTGTTCGATTGCGCAGCGTAAGCGGTAATCGCCCACGAAAGATGTTCTGATCCAGAAATATGAAAGCGGAACCAAGAAAGCGTCCGAACTTGTGCTGAGCGGGACCGAAATTTCTCGCCTGCTTAAGCTCCTGCATGACCCAGGAGTCATTCACCGACTGCTCGTACTGAGTCAGTTCTGCGTCGCATTGTGCCCCGTTGCTCAATGCGTCGAACACAGCATCGCCGGCCAGCATGCCGGTTTTGATCGCCGTGTGAGAACCCTTGATCTTCGCGTTGTTGAGGTACCCGGCTTCGCAACCAACCAGTAACCCGCCCGGAAACGTCACCTTCGGCAGGGACTGAAACCCACCCTTGTTGACGGCTCGCGCGCCGTAAGAAATTCGTTGCCCGCCTTCCAGATACTGGCGGATCTTCGGATGCTGCTTCCAACGCTGAAATTCATCAAACGGACTAAGGTAGGGATTGGTGTAATCGAGTGCGATGATGTAGCCGAGGTACACCTGATTGTTTTCGGCATGGTAGAGAAAGCCACCGCCTTCAGTGTCGCTGGGCAATGGCCAACCGAGCGTGTGCACCACCACACCCGGCTCATGTTTGTCGGCATCGATTTCCCAGACTTCCTTTAGGCCGATTCCATAGTGTTGCGGATCGGATGCCTCGTCCAAATTGAATCGTGCAATGAGCTCCTTGCCCAAGCTGCCACGACAACCCTCTGCGAAAATCGTCTGGCGCCCGATGAGTTCGTAGCCGGGCTCGTGACTCGGTTTTTCGCTGCCGTCTCGGGCGATACCCATATCACCGGTCGCGACACCCCGCACGTGGCCTGCGTCGTCGTACAGTACTTCGGCGGCCGCGTAGCCCGGGAACAAATTAACGCCAAGCTCCTCGGCCTGTTCTGCCATCCAGCCGACGAGCCTGCCAAGGCTGATGACGTAGTTGCCCTCGTTGTGCAATGAGCGGGGCACGAACAGGTTTGGCACGCGCGTGGCTTTGTGCTCGCTGGTCATGTAGTACACATCGTCTCGCACTACGCCCGTCGTGACGGGTGCACCCTTTTCCTTCCAATCTGGAAACAGCTCTGCCAACCCTCTTGGTTCAAACACGTTACCTGACAGAATGTGGGCGCCGAACTCTGCCCCTTTTTCCACCACGACAACTGACAGCTCCTCACCGCTTTCGTTGGCGCGGCGCTGAATCTGGATCGCTGCGGCGAGTCCGGCGGGTCCTCCTCCGACGACGACTACATCAAACTCCATGGATTCACGTTCGGTTGTCATGGGTGCTTCGAGCTCCTGAATTCTTAAGCCGAAGCGATGTTACCATTCGCGCGTTCGGTGCGGGCGCCCTGTGCGACCATCACCGCCCTCATTGGGCCCAAAGAACACTGACAGATCATGGACAACGTGACGACCCGGCAACTCTACGAAAATGCACTACGGACCAACGGTTGGACCGAAGACGCAGCCCAACTGCGTGTCATCCACGCGTTGGACGTGATCAGCGCAGCCGTGACGTCGCCGCAGCCGGCCGGTTGGCGCTTTTGGGAGAAGCGCAGTCCAATCCGCGGGCTGTACATCTGGGGTAGCGTCGGACGCGGCAAGACTTTCCTGATGGACCTGTTTGCGGCCTCCCTCGCAGCTGATCATGTACAGCGGAAACACTTCCACCGGTTTATGTCGGACATCCACGATGCGTTAGCGGACCTGAAACATCAGGCCGATCCACTCAAGGCCGTCGCGGACGATCTCGCGGCCGAGTCTCACGTGCTTTGCCTCGATGAAATGCACGTCAATGACATAGGGGATGCGATGATCCTCGGGCGGTTGTTCGAGCACTTGTTCGACCTCGGCGTATGTCTTGTCACCACATCGAACGTGCCGCCGGATGATCTTTACAAGGACGGGTTGCAGCGGGCGAGGTTTGTCCCTGCGATCGCCTTGCTCAACGAACATTGCGAAGTCATGGAGCTCGGCGGCGGGCGCGACTACCGCCTGGAAGTACTTGGGACCGGCGACACGTATCATGTGAGCGAAGGTGGGTGCCGAGACTGGGCGGAAGAGCGGTTCCTCGCATTGACAGGTGGAGCGTTGAACTCGGAGCGAACGATTGAGGTGCTTGGCCGCCAGATCGAAACCGAGGGCCGGGCACCGGCGCTTGCCTGGTTCAGTTTCAAGGCGCTTTGCCAAACCTCCCGTAGTCAACTCGACTACATTTCGCTCGCCAAACGACACCACACGATCATCGTGAGCTGCGTCCCGATACTCGCGACCGAAGACGACAATGCCGCTCGGCGCTTCATCAATCTGGTCGACGAATTCTACGACCGGCAGGTCAACCTTCTGATCAGCGCCGCGGTGCCTATCAATGAGCTTTATCAAGGCGACAAACTGGCGTTTGAATTTCAGCGAACGGCGAGCCGGTTGACACAGATGCAGTCGCGCGAGTACCACGCGTTAGCCCACAAGCCTTGAATCACTGGGCAGCGACCGACTGGCGCTGTAGGATGGAGGGCGTTCGCAAGGAGGAATCGTTATGACGGAAGCGCCGTCGAATCGCCCTGCTCTGGCACTGGAAGATTTCCTGCCATACCGGCTATCAATACTGTCGAATACGGTCAGCGGAACGATTGCGTCTGCATACGATCGCCGCTTCAATCTGTCAATTCCTGAATGGCGAGTCATGGCTGTGGTCGCACGAAGCCCGGGATTGTCAGCGGCTCAAGTCGCCGCGCGAACGCTGATGGACAAAGTCGCCGTATCCCGGGCTGTTGCAAAACTCCTGAAGCAAGGTCGGATCACCCGCGAATTTGCCGACCAGGACAAACGTCGGTCCATCCTTAACTTGTCGGCGGACGGGCGTGAGGTCTACGAAATGGTCGTTCCGATGGCGCTGAAACTCGAGGCTGATCTGCTCGAGGGTTTCACGACAGAGGAAATCGATACGCTAAATCTTTTGCTGGACCGTATGCTCGCTCGAATGCGGATGCTAGGGGCTCCGGAAGTCTAGTCGCTCGGAGATGACAGCGAGTCGGCATGCAACGCCGTGCGGACCGCAATCAGCTCCTCGAAAAACTCCTGATCCAGAGCGCGCCGAAGGAACGACACTCCGGAGGAGCCGCCGCTACCCGGTCGATGACCAATGATGCGTTCGACCGTTTTCATATGGCGGAATCGCCAGAATTGAAAATTGTTCGCGATGTCCACCAACGTTTCGCACACCTCATACGCATCCCAGTGCTGTCGCGTGTTGCGGTAAACGGCTAACAATGCATTTACGACACCCTCGTCCACGTCGCGTGGCTCCGAGAAATCACGCTTCAGTACTTCTGTCGGAATCTCGTGTCCGGAACGCGCCATCCACGCCAGGAATTCGTCGTACACGCCCGGACGATCCAGTGCCTTTGCAAGGCGCGCGTGCCATTTAGGTCGATGCTCGTAGACTTTAAGCATCTTACGATTTCGGATACCCAGCAGGATCTCCAGCATCCGGTACTGTGGCGACTGAAAGCCGGACGCATTGCCAAAAACGTGGCGGAACTCCGCGTATTCACTGGGCGTCAGTGTGTCGAGGACGCTCCACTGGTTGTGCAGCTGCTGCTGAACAGTCTTGGCGCGCGCCAGACATTTCGACGCACGCTTTAGGCGACCCTCCCGCATGAATTCGGCCGCAGCTTCGAACTCGTGAATCAACAACTTCATCCACAGCTCTGCGACCTGGTGCTGAACGATGAACAACATCTCATCGTGATGCGCAGGCTCGCTGAGCGGCGTCTGGCTACTCAGGAGCTGATCGAGTTGTAGATACGCTGAGTAATTCTCTCGTCGAGACAGGTCGGTGTGGATCCCGCGTTCCATTTCACGCTGCGTCACGTTCGCCCTCCTACAGAGATCGCGGCAACCGCAAATGGTAAAGCAAAGCCGGCACCGAACAAGTCTCACACCTCGCATCCGTAGGGTATAATCCCGCGCGACACGGGGCGGGCCGCATGTTGGGGGCCCGGAGGATGGCAATGCCGAGAAAGGACCGACGACGCGGGGACCGTCACGAGGAGCTGCTGAGCCAAATCACATCAGCGGCACCAGAATCCACACCATTTGCGGATCGCCGAGTTTTGCGGCGATTTATTGGCGAGTATTACCGCAATCTCAGCCTTGACGATGTCAGCGCATTCTCAGTCGAAGATCTGGCGTTTGCGGCAATAGCGCACGCCAAACAGGGGCGCACTCGCAAGCCCGGCGAGCACAAACTCAGGGTATACAACCCGACATTGAAGCGGGACGGCTGGGAGAGTTCGAACACTATTGTGGAATTGGTCCACGATAATATGCCTTTCCTGGTGGATTCCTTGAGCATGACTCTGGATCGCACCGGGTATGCGATTCGATTGACCGTGCATCCTTTGATCCGATGTGTTCGAACCTCGGGCGGCAGACTCAAAGACGTCAAGCCGCGCAAATCCAAACAGGGCACCGTGGACTCGTTCATTCGTCTGGAAATCCGCAAAGAGTCACGAGCGGATCGACTCCGTACACTGGCAGAGGAGATCGAAAAGACGCTGACAGACGTTCGTGCTGCCGTCAAAGACTGGCAACCAATGCAGGACCGTATGCAATCGGTCATCGCGCAGCTTGAAGCTCAGCAACACGCCGACCCGGATCGCAAACGTGAGAGCCTTGAGCTGCTGCGCTGGCTCGCCGCCGAACGCTTCACTTTTCTCGGTTACCGACAATATCGACTCAACAAAAAGAAAGGCGAACTCGAGCTGACGCCCATCCGAGGTTCCGCACTCGGATTGAATACCGTCGGAAACCGTCGCGGCAGCGCCCACGTGCTATCGCCTGCCATGCAACGTTATCGCCGATCCTCTGAGCTGCTTCTAATCACCAAAGCAAATTCGCGTTCAACGGTACACCGACCCAGTTATCTCGACTACCTTGGCGTCAAAGCCTTCAACGAGAAGGGCGAGGCGGTCGGCGAGCATCGCTTTATCGGCTTGTTCACCTCGCAGGCCTACAGTGCACCTGTAGGACAGATTCCTTTGGTCAGGGAAAAAATCACGGAAATTCTCGACCGTGCAGGCCTCGATCCAACCGGGCATCGAGGCAAAGCCCTGATCCATATTCTGAACAACTATCCACGCGATGAGCTGTTCCAGGCGAGTGTCGCGGATCTCGCTCGGACCACCACAGGCGTATTGAACCTTCAGGAACGACGTCGTGTAAAACTGTTTATGCGGCGCGACACGTTCCGACGTTTTTATTCCTGCCTCGTGTTCATACCGCGTGAAAAGTACAACACAGAAGTGCGGGAGCGAACGGAGACGATTCTTCGCGATGCCCTGCAAGGTGAAACCGTCGAATCGCACGTTCAGCTATCCGACTCCGCGCTCGCTCGTGTGCATCTGTTGGTCTACGCGGATAGTCGCGCGGCAAACAAGGTCTCACTCCGCCAGATTGAGCAACGGATCGCGGAAGCGGTTGTTACCTGGCGTGATCGGTTACGCGAGGCACTGATTCGTCACTTCGGCGAAGAGGTCGGGGTCGAGAAGTTTGAGCAGTACGGGCGAGTCTTTCCTTTGGCTTACGAGGAAGACGCCAGCATCGAACAAGCCGTCGACGATCTCGCGTTCATCGAACGCCAGCTCCAGCCGGATGCAACAAGCGCGGACAGCTACCAATTGCAGGTACGCGCGGACGGCTCGTTGCGATTCGTCGCTCTGCGACTGGAGCACCAATTGGCGTTGTCGGATGCGCTACCGCTTCTCGAGAACCTCGGGATGCGGGTGCTGACCGAACGACCTTACCAACTGCGTCTTGCCGACCGACGCGCCTGGTTGCAGGACTTCGAACTGCAGCCGGCTACCCAGACATCCAACAAGCAACTGCGACGCGCAACCGAGAACCTGATTCAGGGGTTCCACGGTCAGTTGACAGGTTCCGTTGAGCGAGACCGCTACAACCTCCTGATCACATTGGCAGGACTTAACGCGTCGCGCCTCAACGTTCTGCGAGCCTACGCGACCTATCTCTTACAGATCGGGCTTCCGTTCCGGCAGCGTTACCTCGAGGAGATTTTTGCAGAGTACGCAGCGGTTGTCGGTCTGGCTCTCGACTACTTTGACGCTCGATTCAATCCCGACAAGCGCCGCACGGCCAGAACCGTACGAGAGCTCGAGAGAAAAGTCAGGGCCGGAATCGCCGACGCGGTCAGCCTGGACGCAGATAGAGCACTGCGCGCCCTGTTCAGCGCCATGCGCGCGACCCAACGGACCAATGTCTTTACAGGGGCACTAAATCTTCGAGAGCAAGCATTCGCGTTCAAAATCGACACAGCACACGTCGACGAGGCGCCACTGCCGCGACCCGCACACGAGATCTTCGTCTACTCGCCGCGCGTTGAGGGCGTCCACCTAAGAGCCGGTAGTGTCGCCCGAGGGGGATTGCGCTGGTCGGATCGACGCGATGATTTTCGCACCGAAGTTTTGGGCTTGATGAAAGCGCAGACTGTCAAAAACACGGTCATCGTGCCGACCGGTGCCAAGGGCGGTTTCTATCCGAAGCAACTACCGGATGGTGACCGCAATGCGATCCTCGAAGAAGCCATCGCGTGCTACTCGATCTTCATTCGCGCTTTGCTCTCGGTCACCGACAATCTTGTCGGTGGAAAAACCGTGACCCCGGACCGAGTTGTCCGATACGACGACCCTGACCCGTACCTCGTTGTCGCCGCCGACAAGGGCACTGCGACGTTCTCTGACATCGCCAATTCGATCGCCACAGAGCAAGGGTTCTGGCTCGGTGACGCATTCGCGTCCGGCGGCAGCGCTGGCTACGACCACAAGAAAATGGCGATCACTGCGCGCGGCGCGTGGGAAGCGGTCAAGCGTCATTTTCGTGAGATGGGGACGGACACGCAAACGGACGCGTTCACAGTCGCGGCGATTGGCGACATGTCGGGTGATGTCTTCGGCAACGGGATGTTGCTGTCGCCCACCCTTCGCTTGCAAGCCGCATTCAATCATCGACATATTTTCCTTGATCCGACCCCGGACCCAACGAGCAGCTTTGAAGAACGCAAAAGACTCTTCGAGCTGCCGCGCTCCGGATGGGACGACTACAACACCGATTTGCTGTCCGACGGTGGCGGCGTTTTCGATCGCAGTCAGAAATCAATCGCCTTGTCGGATCCGATTCGTAAACTTCTCGATCTGCGCGAGACCGAGGCCTCACCGCTGGACATCATCAAGGCAATACTCCGAATGCGCGTCGATTTGCTCTGGAACGGAGGTATCGGCACCTATGTCAAGGCGAGCGATGAAACACATGCTGATGCCGGCGATCGACAAAACGATAGTGTCCGTGTTGATGCGACAGAGCTACGCTGCAAGGTCATCGGCGAAGGCGGCAATCTCGGACTGACGCAACTCGGTCGGGTTGAATTCGCGCAGCTCGGCGGTCGGATCAACACTGACTTCATCGACAACTCTGCGGGTGTCGATAGTTCCGACCGCGAGGTCAACATCAAGATCTTACTTGCCCGAGTCGCCGAATCGCGCAACCTGCCGGCGTCACGGCGTAACAAGTTGCTGGCCAGGATGACCGACGAGGTCGCCGCGCTTGTTCTCCGAAACAATTACTTGCAGACCCAGGCGATCAGCATGATGGAGGCGCGTGCAGTTCAGCGCTTGAGCGAGCATCGCTCGATCATTCAGGCACTGCAAAAACGCGGACTGTTGAACCGGCGACTCGAGGGTTTGCCTGACGATGAGACGCTCGACGCGCGAGCGCGTGATCAGCAAGGGTTTACGCGCCCGGAGCTATCGGTGCTGCTGAGTTACGCGAAGCTGGATCTGTATGGTCAGCTCAGCAAGTGCGAGCTGCACCTCGGCTCCCACGAAAACGAAGAATTGACGCAATATTTTCCAACACCGCTCCGTGCCAGCGATGACGCACTGATGCCGCAACATCGACTCGCGAGCGAAATTGTCAGGACCCTCCTCACAAACAGTCTCGTCAATCGAATGGGGCCCGCTTTCGCCATTCGGGCACAGGAGGAGACTGGAAGCTCAATTGATCGCGTCGCACAGAGCTACGTGATTGCGCGCGACATGAGTAATGCGCGACAACTCTGGGCGGATATCGAGCGCCTGGATACGCGGATTCCAACAAATATTCAGTACTCGATGATGTATGAGATTGCCCGTAAGTTGCGTCACGCTTGTTATTGGATACTGCGAAACTGCGGCACTGCAATCGATGTAGACGAGCAGATCCGCTCCATGTCCGGACCCGTGCAGACCATATTGCAGAGCCTGCCGGACCTTATGGGCAAAGCCGAGCGGTCGAATCTGTCGAAGAGCATCAAGCAGCACCTTCGCATGGGAGTCCCAGAGCGACTCGCGGGCAAAGTCAGCGCGCTCAGCTACATCACTGACGCGCTGGAATCCGTAAGGATTGCCACGGACACCGGATGCAGTATTGACGGCATGGCACGTACCTATTTCGCGGTCGGCCACCGGTTGTCCATCGATTGGGTTCGGGGCGCTATCGATCGCCTCCCCGTCGAGGGCATTTGGCAAGCACGTGCACGCGGCACTCTAAGGGACCGGGCGATGGGCACGCAGCGTGCTTTGGCCGGTCAGGTGTTTCTCGTCAACAAGTGTCGAGACGCAGAAACGGGTATCCGCAAACTGGTTGATATGAGTCCAGAGCGTTTCGAACGTGTGGAAGATCTCCTGTCTCAAATGCGCGAATCCGGCAGCGAGGATTTCGCATCACTTACCGTTGCCGTCAATGAAATCACGACACTGGTCAGCGAATCACTCGAAGCGTAAACGCAACGCACATCAAGTCCCAACTCACGAGGAGCAGCACGATGCCCGGAAAACTCATCCTTTGTCGCCACGGCCAAAGCGAATGGAATCTCAAGAATCTGTTCACCGGATGGACCGACGTCGACCTGACGGAAAAGGGTATCGCCGAAGCCCGGGCAGCCGGAACGCTGTTGCGCGACGCCGGCTTCGATTTTGACGTTGCTTACACGTCGGTTCTCAAGCGCGCGATCCGCACCCTCTGGTTCATGCTCGAGGCTATGGATCGGGTTTGGCTGCCGGTGCACAGAGAGTGGCGGCTCAACGAGCGGCACTATGGTGCCCTCCAAGGTCTGAACAAAGCAGAAACAGCCGACAAGTATGGCAACGAGCAAGTTCATATCTGGCGCCGATCATACGACATTACACCGCCTGCGCTGGACAGCAAGGATGAGCGCCACCCGCGCTTTGATCGTCGCTACGCCGGCATCAATGCCCTGCCCGAGACCGAGTCTCTGGCGCTCACGTTGGTACGCGTAGCGCAAGTCTGGCATGAGCGGATCGCACCGGATCTGAGGGCAGGCCAGAACGTTCTGATCGCCGCACATGGCAACAGCTTAAGGGCGCTTGTCAAAATGCTGGATAATGTGTCCGAGCAAGAGATCACCGGTTTCAATATCCCCACCGGGGTTCCTATTGAATATCAACTGAACGACGATTTGACGCCGATTTCCCGGGAGTTTCTTGGCGACCCGGACACGATCGCAGCTGCGGCACACGCGGTTGCCAACCAGGGCAAATCGACATGAGGTACTCGCTCGACGGCACAGCGCCTGAGTTCGTTGGTAACGATCAATGGATTGCCGACAGCGCTGCGGTGATCGGCAAAGTCACGTTGCATGACTCCGCCAGTATCTGGTTCGGCAGCGTCCTTCGGGGCGATATGGAACGCATCACAATCGGTGCAAAGTCGAACGTTCAGGACCACAGTGTTTTACATACCGATCTCGGGTTTCCGTTGGTGTTGGGAACGGGCGTCACTGTCGGCCATCGGGCGATGCTGCATGGCTGCACCATCGGCGACTACGCACTGATTGGCATTGGCGCTACGATCTTAAATGGTGCAAGCATCGGCGCGGAGTCGCTCGTTGGCGCGCACACGCTGGTCACCGAAGGAAAACAGTTTCCGGAAGGCGTACTGATCATGGGAACGCCCGCCAAAGTTGTGCGGGAACTCACCGACGAGGAGCGCGCGCAATTGCGGCTCAGCGCTCAACACTATGTTTCGAACGCTCGCCGTTTTTCGACCGAGCTCAAACCAATCCTGGATTGAGACGCCGCTTACTCTTGTTCAGCAGGATGGCTCGATTGGCTTCTCGATGCATCCCACACTCGTACAACGCCTTCCTGTGCCGAGCTTGCGCAAAGAACACCGTCGCGTGAATACACTCGGCCTCTTGCGAATCCACGTCCGCTGCTCGCATTCGGGCTGTCCATAACGTAGAGAAACCACTCATCGACTCGCAGCGGTCTGTGAAACCACAGCGCATGATCGAGGCTTGCCATCTGCACTTGACCGGTGCCATACCGCAGCCCATGCGGCAACGCGCTCGTTCCAAGCAACTCATAGTCTGAAACGTATGCCAGCATCGCACGGTGCAAATTCGCGTCTTCCGGCAGCTGATCGACAGCTCTTACCCAGACGTGTTTGTGTGGCTCGCGTTCTTCCCGAGCCACAAATGCAGGCGTTTCAACCGGTCGAAACTCAAATGGTCGTTCTTCGGTAACGAAGCGCCGCATCTTGGCAGGCAGCAATTCTCCGACATCTCTTGCAATGTCGCGTGCGTCCATCAGGTCTTCAGGCTCCGGCACCTTGGGCATATCAAACTGGTGCGACAACCCACCCTCGGGTCGTTGGAACGACGCTGCCATGTTTAGAATCGGCCGGCCATGCTGAATGGCCACGACCCGACGCACCGAAAAGCTGCGACCATCTCTCTGGCGATCAACCTCGTACACAATAGGCGCCTCCATATCACCGCGCCGCAGGAAATAGGCATGAAGGGAATTCGCGCAGCGATCATCGTCCACCGTTTGCTGAGCCGCCGACAATGCCTGCCCAAGCACTTGCCCGCCGAATACTTGCTCGCTCCCGATATCGCGACTCTCGCCGCGAAAGATATTCGCCTCAATTCGTTCCAGGGTCAGCAAATGACACAGATCTTCCAGCACCGGGTCCATCGTGTGCTCCATCAGTAAACTCTCATCATTAGACCACAGGGCACATCAATAGACCCGACTGTAAGCAGCCGGTATCCTCTCTCGGGTAACCCTGGGCAGAGAGCACCAAAGTGAAAAAAACAATTGGCGACCGAATCGCAATGATTGCGAAGTTTGAAACGATTACTGCCGTGCTTCTTTTGCTTGTCGCCGGACCTGGCCATCGGTTCGGTATCCTTCCGACCAAGGTTGCCGTGCTGATCGGTTTGGCAGGCATGGCGCTCGGTGCGTTCGCTGCATTGTGCGCGGTACTTGCGCTGGTTTTGAAGACAACCCAGCGCCGCACCGCCTTGCTGCTCGGCTGCCTGGTCATCGGAGCAGCCCTGACCGTCAACCTCCTCGTTCTGGTCGGCAAGGTTGACCCTCCGATTCATGACATCACAACCGACACGATGAATCCGCCGCAGTTCGATATTTTGGCCGGCGCCAGAGCCGGGGCCGCTAACTCCGACGCGTATCCTGGGGCGGAAGTCGCGAAGCAACAGCTGGGCGCATACCCGGACATCCAGCCTTTGCTCGTGACTGGCAAAGATGCCAACAGCGTTCTCGATGCTGCGGAGGCGGCAGCCGTCGCGCAAGGTTGGGAAGCCGTTGTGCGACAAGACGATAGCCAGCAGATCGAAGCGACAGACGTGACCTTCTGGTATGGGTATAAGGACGACATCATCATCCGAGTGTCACAAAGCAACGCAGGCGTCATTGTCGACGTGCGTTCCAAATCTCGGGTGGGGCAAAGTGATTTCGGCACCAACGCACAACGAATCCGCGACTACCTCGCGTCGCTCAAAGCCGGGCTGGGGATCAGCTAGCTGCGCAGCAGCGACACACGCCCGATCAAGATATCGCGATACATCACCCAGTCGCCAGCCAGGCTGTATAGCGGAAACTTGAACGTGGCGGGCTTATTGTGCTCGAACGCGAAGTGACCGAGCCATGCGAAGCCGTAGCCCATCACTGGCGTTGCGAGCAACCACCATGCGTTTGCCGTAGCAATCGCAATCACAAACAAGGCGATCACACCGGTTGTGCCCATGAAGTGCAGCCGGCGACAGTTCACGTCCGAATGCTCCGAAAGGTAGTACGGGTAGAACTCCTGAAAGCTCGAAAATTCCAGAGCTTGCTCAGTTGGGGTCTTCACGTCTGCTGCACCGTGCCGCCATCGACGACGATTCCTGTTCCCGTCACGTAAGCAGCATCATCGCTGGCCAGGAACAACGCCACACGGGCCACATCCAGAGGCTCGCCCAGCCGCCCCATGGAACACCTTGCGATGTACTGATCTCTGAGTTCAGGGTTTTCGCGGAAGGCGGGTCGCGTCATGTTCGTCATGATCGCGCCGGGTTGGATGTAGTTGACGGTGATGCCGTGTTTACCGACCTCGCCCGCCAACGATTTGGTCAGGCCAGCGACGGCATGCTTGGATGCAGCATACGCCGACAAAAACCGACCACCCATGAATGAGTAGATCGACCCGAGATTAATAATTCTCCCGGCCGGACTGCGCTTCAGAAGCGGGATTGCTGTGCGTGAGAGGCGAAACACCGGCCGAAGATTGTTGGCCATGATGTGGTCCCACAAAGCATCGGAACTCTTCTCAACGCTTTGCATATCGCTGATACCGGCATTGTTCACCAGAATATCAAGTCCGCCCAGGTTCGACTCGACAAGTTCGACCATACGCTCGGGCGCATCCTCACCGGATACGTCGAGAACACAACCCGTGACGTTCGAGACACCCTGGTAGCGCTCCTCTATACCGGAATCCGGCAGATCAACACCGACGACTGTCGCGCCGTGCTGAGCGAATACGCGCGCAATCGCCTCACCGATTCCTGTCGCTGCCCCGGTGACCACCGCCCGCATCTGATGCAATCGTTGCTTCTCTTCCACTAGCTGTTTTCCTTGTCTCTTCCTAAGCGAAGCAGAATGATCGCTCCTGCGCTACTGACCACCCCGATAACACTGCCAATCCCAGCGTGGATTTGGCGGCTGGTTTCGAACCCAGCCCACCACACCGATTGACCTAGCGCCAAAGCACCGATCACCAGAAGTAACAGCGGCAGCGCACGAATTTGATCCATTCGATTCCGCGCCTAGCTCGCTGTCGGTAACTCGTAGTCGGCGAACTGCTCTCGCAGCGTCGTCTTCTTGATCTTGCCCGTCGCAGTATGCGGAAGCTCGTCGACGAACACCACGTCGTCCGGCGTCCACCACTTGGCAATCTTGCCATCGAGGTAGTCGAGAACGGCAGCCTTGTCGAGCGCGCTGCTCTCTTGCCTCACCACGATCATCAACGGACGCTCCGTCCACTTCGGGTGCGCCACGCCTATGACCGCAGCCTCAGCCACCTCAGGATGCCCCATCGCAGTGTTCTCAAGATCGATCGAACTAATCCACTCGCCACCCGACTTGATGACGTCTTTGGTCCGATCCGTAATCGCCATGAATCCATCCGGGTCGATCGTCGCGACATCGCCCGTGTCGAACCAACCTTCATCGGAATGCGCTTCGCTTCCACCATCGAGCTTGAAGTAGTCGCTACAAATCCACGGTCCACGAACGCGTAATGCGCCGAAGGCCTTACCGTCCCACGGCAAGGATTCGCCTTGATCATCAACGATCTTCATCTGAACACCGTAGATACCGCGTCCGGCCTTTGCCTGAATTTGAACCTGATCTTCCGGGGGAAGAGTCGCGTGCTTGGGCAACAGTGTGTTTACTACGCCGAGTGGGCTCATTTCGGTCATACCCCAGCCCTGGTGCACGACAACGTCGTGCTCATCGCGAAACGCCTCGATCATCGAAGCGGGCACTGCAGCGCCACCGACGACCGTGCGTTGCAAGTGGTTCAGTTTCAGACTTTGCTTACGCGCATAATCCAGCAGCGCGAGCCAGACGGTCGGGACACCCAGTGCGAGCGTGACAGTCTCACCCTCCAGCAGGTTATAGAGGGTTTCACCATCTCCCATTTTCGGCCCTGGCATCACGAGCTTCGCACCGACCATCGGCGCGCAATACGGAATACCCCACGCGTTGACGTGAAAGAGCGGCACCACAGGGAGGATGACGTCTGACCTGGATATATTCAGCGCATCCGGCATCAACCCGCAAATGGCATGCAGCACCGTCGAGCGATGCGAATACAAAACGCCTTTCGGATTGCCCGTTGTTCCGGAGGTGTAACACAACGCAGACGCGGTGTTCTCATCGAGTTCCGGCCATGCATATTCGTCCGACGCTCCGGCGATCCATGCCTCATAGCTCTGTATCGGGTACTCGGTATCCGGCAAAGAACTCTCTTCACACAAAACAATGATGTGTTCGAGACCTTCGACTTTGTCGCGAATTGCAGCGACCAGCGGCAGGAACATCGGATCGACCAACAACACACGATCTTCGGCATGATTGATGATGTAAATCAGCTGCTCAGGAAACAGTCTGGGGTTGATCGTGTGACAGACAAAACCCGCGCCGGAGATACCGTAGTAGGCCTCCATATGGCGGTAGTCGTTCCATGCGAGCGTCGCTACACGGTCACCACGCTGTAATCCGAGCGACTCCAACGCATTCGCAACCCGCTTGGAGCGCGCGAAACACTCGGCGTAGGTGTAACAATGACGTGGATTGTCCGCCGTAACCGACACAATTTCCGATTCGGCATGGAACGCCACTGCGTGTTCCGCAATACTCGAGATCAGCAGTGGCTGATCCATCATCAATCCGCGCATAACTCCCCCCTAGGTCGAAAACGCTGTCGAGAGTGTCGAAGTGTGCATGAAACCCGCGATTTGGACCAGTCCGAGCTAGTCCCCCTGGCGCAGTGATTGCGCGAGATCCTCCAGCTCGGTCCAGCGCGTCAGCAACCGTTCGTGTTCAGCTTCCTTCGCAGCGAGTTGGTCCAGCACGGGCTGCACGTCCTGCTCGAAGTTCTGTTCGTAAAAACCGTCGCGAGCTGTATCACTGCGGAGTTTCTCAACCTCGGCTTCGATCGTGGAAATAGCATCCGGAAGCGCATCGAGCTCACGCTGATCCTTATAACTGAGCTTGGTGGCTCGGCGCTGCACCCGGTTGCGACCTTCTGACTCACTACCGCGGGACCCTACCGGCCGATCACTCACTGCGAGTTTTCGCCCTTGGCGGAGCCAATCCGAAAAATTGCCGACAAACCGTTCGACGTTTCCGCCCTGCTCGAAGACAAGGGTGCTCGTCACGACGTTATCCAGGAACTGACGATCATGACTCACAACCAACAACGTCCCGGTGTAGCCGGCCAATTGGTCCTCCAACACCTGCAGTGTTTCGACATCAAGATCGTTGGTCGGCTCGTCGAGCACCAATAGATTGCTGGGTCGACTCAGCAGACGGGCAAGGACCACCCGATTTTTCTCCCCGCCAGACAAAGCCGAAACCGGCGACAGGATGCGCTTCGCGGAGAACAGGAACCCTCGAAGATAACCGACGACATGACGTGGCTTGCCGTTGAGCATGATGTAGTCATTGCCCTCCCCGACAACCTGCGCAATCGTCTTGTTGCCATCCAGTTCGCGGCGCAGTTGGTCAAAGTAACCAATCTCGAGGTTGGTGCCATGCTTAACCGTGCCACCTTGCGGTGCAAGCTCACCCAGAATCAATTTCAGTAGCGTGCTCTTGCCGACGCCGTTGTTACCGACCAGTCCGATTCTGTCGCCACGCTGAATCGTCAAACTCAGTTTGTCGATCAACAGAGTGTCACCGTAGCCGAAACTGACGTTATGTAACTGCACGGCCTTGCGACCGGAAGGGTCCGATGTCTCAATGTGAACGCGCGCCGATTGGGCGCGTTTGCGTCGGCCTTCCGCCGTTTCGCGCATTGCGTGCAGGGCTCTGACTCGACCCTCATTGCGGGTTCTGCGCGCCTTGATGCCCTGCCGAATCCAGGCCTCTTCCTCTGCGAGACGCTTATCGAACTTCGCGTTGTGTTCATCCTCTTCACGCCACGCTTGCTCGCGATCGGCAAGATACTGTTTGAAATCACCAGGCCAACTGATCAGCTTCCCGCGATCAATATCCACGATCCGAGTAGCGAGTTTCTGCAGAAAAGCACGATCGTGCGTCACAAAAACCACGCTGCCGTCAAACGCGAGGAGCTTGTTCTCTAGCCATTCGATCGTATCGATGTCGAGATGGTTTGTCGGTTCGTCGAGCAACAGGACATCGGGATTCAACACCAACGCTCGTGCCAGCGCGACCCGTCGGCGCCAACCACCCGACAGCAGCTTGAGCGGTGTGTCGCCCGGCAAGCCCAATTCGCTGACCGTGCGCTCGACACGCCGTTCGAGATCCCACGCGCCACGCGCATCCAACTCGCTCTGAATTTTGACCAGTTCGTGGCTACCTGCGGCGGCAGGGTCAGCGGAAAGCCGCTCGAAGTGTTCACGCAGAGTCTTCAATTCAAGCAGGGCCTCGGCTACATATTCCGATGCACTGAGATCAGTCGCCGGCGGCAATGACTGTGGCAACTCGGCCACGACCAACCCTTCGGTTCGTACGATCTCACCCCCATCCGGAATCAATGCCCCTGAAATCAACTTGAGTGTCGTCGACTTACCGGCGCCATTCCTGCCGACAACGCACACGCGCTCGCCGGGCTCGAGTGCGAAATCAGCGGATTCGAGGATCGGGTCAGCACCGAACTCAACCCGGATGTCATCAAAACGAAGGAGTGCCATGCGGCGAAGTATACTCGGTGCCGGACACCAATCAGGGTGTCTCGGGAGAATTTGAAATGAAAATAGCCATCGCACAGATTGCGCCTGTTCTTTTGGATCGAGCCGAGACCGAACAGCGAGTCCTCGATGCCATGACACAAGCCCAAGGTGCTCAGCTGATCGTATTTGGAGAAGGTCTGCTGCCGGGCTATCCGTTTTGGGTTGAACGAACTGACGGCGCTCGATTCGACTCCGCGCGTCAGAAGGACTGGTATGCGCGATACGTTAAAGCGGCAGTCGACATCGAGGCCGGCGGACTGCAGCGAATCCAGACGCACGCCGAGGCGCTGGGTATGGCCACCTACATCGGTATCATGGAACGCCCACTCGACCGCGGAGGCCACAGTCTTTACGCGTCGCTCGTGTACATCGATGCGAAAGGTGTGGTGCAAAGCGTGCACCGTAAACTGATGCCCACATACGAGGAACGACTGGTCTGGTCCCCGGGAGATGGCGCTGGGCTTGTCGCCCACGATCTGCATGAGTTTCGTGTTGGTGGTTTGAATTGCTGGGAGAACTGGATGCCGCTAGCGCGAGCTGCACTCTATGCGCAAGGCGTAAACCTTCATGTTGCCGTGTGGCCGGGCAACCTTGCCAACACAGAATGGATCACTCGCTTTATTGCACGCGAGTCGCGAAGCTATGTGGTCTCGGTCTCGGGACTCCTGCGCCGGGAAGATCTGGCCTCACCAGCCACGCCAGATGAACGGTGGCACGGCAACACGACGATCGCGAATGGTGGCTCTTGTGTCGCTGCTCCTAACGGCGAGTGGCTACTCGAACCTGTTGTTGATGAGTCCGGCGTCTTTACGGTCGACATCGACCTCGATCAGGTGTTCGCGGAACGTCAAAATTTCGACCCCAGTGGCCACTATGCGCGACCCGATGTTCTTGAGCTGAAAGTCAATCGGGCAAGGCTGACCGCCGCCGAATTTTCCGATAGCAGCGTTCGGTCCGAAGACGAGAGCGTGCCCGAATGACAGCCCGTCCCGAATCTGATCAAACTCCCGCACATCGCGCGAGCCTGGACTTCTTCAATCGCCTTATCCCTTGTCTGATTACCGCGGGACACTATGCGCTACGACTTCAGAGTCAACTGAGCCAGCAGACTCAAACCAAAGAGGGTGACGAATGGCAATCCGCGCTGACTGACGCCGACATCGGCGTCCAGCAATATATCGAAGCGATCGTATTGGCGGAGTTCCCAGGTTGGGATTTTTTTGGTGAAGAACATGCCGCCACCTGCAATACACCGTATTTTCCAAAAGGTGCGGATGCCTGCATCATGCTGGACCCGATCAATGGCACGCGCCTGTATCGCGACGGCAGTCCCTACTTCGATATCCTGGTGTCGCTACGCTGGCAGGGTCGACTTATTGCAACTTTGAGCTATCACCCGGCACTGGCACGCCTGTACGGCAGCAGCCTGTACGCCCCGAGCTTCGTGTTGTACGGCGACCAGCTGGAGAACATCCAACCTTTGCGGGCAATTCCGAACGCCGACGCACCACTCGGCGTTTATCAATGCCCTCAGGCTATGATCGATGCCCTGCAGTCCGTGCATCCGTTATTCGACTTTTCGCGCGACTATGCACCCGAGGATCCGCGGTGCGCCCTCAACAGCATGTTCAGTGGGCAACTCGCAGGCTATCTGATGCTGGACTGCGCCGTGCTGGATGTTGGCGCAACTGCTTTCGCGGTAACCCGCCTCGGTGGCACAGCAACGAAACCCGACGGATCAGAATTGGCTGCATTGGCGAAGTTTGAACCGGAACAACGCGAAGATTTGCTGGTTACCTGGTCGCCCAAGCTGCACGAATCGCTCGTTAAGAACATTACAGCATCGGGTTATACGGTGGCACCGTCATGACATGTCGCCCAGAAAATATAATCCGATCGTATCGGCGGTACAGGCCGGTTTGCGAGCGCCCTTCAATTCAATGGCATGCTCGCTGACCAAATACAAGGCGCCTGCACGTTTACGCGCTCGCGCAACACGTGTGCGGATCCGCACCTCGTCTCCAGCGCAGACCATCGCTGAAAAACGCACCTTGTTGCAACCAAAGTTGATCGTCCGTTGAAGACCCGGAAACTCAACGAATTCACTGGTTAAGCGCGGGATTAAAGCCAGCGTCAGGTAGCCATGCGCAATCGTCTTGCCGCCCGGCAGCTCTTTCGCAGCCCGCTCGGGGTCGACATGGATCCATTGATTGTCGCCCGTCGCCTCGGCAAACAAATCGATGTCTCGCTGCGTGACTTCATACCACTTGGAGACGCCGATTTCCTGCCCGACCAATGCCTCGGCATCGGCGACTGATGCTATCTTGACCAATTTGACCACTCGAGGTTGGAATGCCGTTGAGTGTGCACCATGCACGAGAACGTCGAGAACCTCAAAGTATGACTAGCCCGCAACATACGAATTTGGAACTCTGGAGCATCGTGCTGGCGGCGGGTGCGGGGCGCAGGATGCCCGGGATCAAACCGCTCGCACAGGTTTCCGGGCGACCGATAATCGAGTTCGCAATCGAACTCGGGCGAGTATCCTCGAATCAGCGATGCATCGTCGTCGGTGGCGCGTATACGAACGAGACGCTCGTCCTTATCGGCGAACATGGCTGCGCATTGGCCCAGAACGATCGCTGGGCCTCTGGCATGGGTAGCAGCATCGCGTGCGGCGTGAAAGCACTGCCGTCAAGTGCGACACATTGCCTGGTGCTTCTAGTTGACCAGCCCCTCGTCCGCACCGTCGATATCACGCGCCTGATCGGGACTTCGAATGCTCACCCCGACTCGATCATCGTCAGCTCGTTTGCCGAAACCAGTGGCCCGCCAGCGATCTTCCCGCGACGCACATTTTGCGCGCTGGAGCGGCTAGACGGTGACGTTGGGGCGAAATCGCTCGTGCAGGCTGATCGGAGTGTCCAACGCGTCGACGTTCCGGCCGCACAGTGGGATGCGGACGATACCGATTCTCTGAATCAGATCAACGCCCGTTTATGAGGTTGTGCTGTGACCATGCGTGTGGCCGTGCGCCGCGCAGCGCTCACAGTTGACCCAACCAGAGTCACCATCGACGTAGTGCTCTTTCTTCCATATCGGCAGCTCGACCTTGATTCGGTCGATGATTTCTCTGCAGGCGACAAAAGCTTCGTCACGGTGCCCAGCGGCGACGCCGACCCAGACTGCGCAATCTCCAAGCTCCAACAGACCTTCCCGATGCACAGCGCGCGCATCGATAACACCGTGACGCTGACAGGTCTCGGTAATGATGCGCTCACCTTCACTAATCGCCAGCGGATGGTAGACCTCATATTCCAGTCGCTGCACTTCGCGACCATCGTTGTGGTTGCGCACCCATCCTTCGAAAACCACGAAACCACCGGCCCGCACGTCAGCCATACTGTTTCGCAACGCTTCTGTCTCTATCGGTGTGCCCGAAATTGATACTCGCGCCATGGCTTACCCTCCGGCTACCGGTGGAAACAGAAGTACACGATCGCCGTCGGCTATTGGGTCGTCCCACTGCGCCATTGCGCCATTGATTGCGACCTTACAGTGTCCTCGGGGATCATCGGTGCCGTGCCGGTGAACCAACTCACCAAACAACTCAGCCGCGGACGCCGAACTTGTCTCAACCGTTTCTTCGGCACGACCGGCACGGTCGCGAAACAATGCAAAGTATTCCACCACCACCGTCTTCATAATGTCGCTCCCCGCCATGCGTCGAGATCCGACGGCGTGTTCATATTGGCTACAACCCGCGATGAGTGCGCGGGAATCACGGTTGCTCCCGCATTGATCAGAACCTTTCGCGCGCAACGCCGTTCCGCATCGAGCGCCTCGATGATCGCGTCCCGCATCTCACGACGCCAAACCGCACACAACGGCTCCGGCAGCGATGAGTCCGGGCTCGCCAGTGCAACCGCAGGCGCTGTGTTGTGCTGTGACGCCGCCTCTGTCAAGAGTTGAAGCGCATCGCGAGTCAGACCGGGCATATCACAAGCTAAAACCAGCCAATCAGCCTTGGGATCGGATTCGAATGCGGCCAGAACGCCTGCAAGTGGCCCTTCACCGGGACGCGTATCTGGCAATGGATTGAACCGCGCGCGGAGTGGATCGTCCATTTGATCCGGACGCACACTCACGCGGCATGAATCGCAGAATTCAGTCGCCAACGCGAACACCCGGTCGAGCATTCGCTGACCGTCGATCTCTACGGCGGCCTTGTCCGTACCCATTCGACGACTCTTGCCACCTGCAAGTACCAGCGCATTCATGCGGCGTTCACTCACGATGAAAATCCTGCTTGCCGCCCGTCTTCGACACAAGATGCGTCTCACGAATCTGGATGTCGTGCGAACACGCTTTACACATATCGTAGACTGTCAGCGCAGCAACCGTAGCGGCGGTCAATGCCTCCATCTCAACCCCGGTCTTGTGCACCACACGACAATGCGCCGAAATCTCGACAACCCGCCCGTTGAGCTGCAGGTCGACGTTACAACCCGTCAACCCGAGCGGGTGACAAAACGGAATCAGCTCATGGGTCCGCTTGGCGGCCATGACTCCAGCAATGGACGCGACAGTAAACACCGAGCCTTTTTTGCTGACCAACTCACCCGCACTGTTGACGAGTGCATCCAGAACGGCATCGGGAAGCACCACACTCGCGCGAGCGTGTGCCTCACGCTCAGTCACGCCCTTCTCGGTCACGTCGACCATTGTCGGACGGCCCGAGCTGTCCAGGTGTGACAGGGATTTATCCGCCGACACGATACATCTCAACTTTTGGCAGCAATGGCTGCTCGCTCATAGCCCGTTGCTCACTGTATCGGTCGTCACGGCGACGCCAAACCCGACTGACCATATTCGCGATCTCGTCATCCGTCGCGCCGCGACGCAGCGGCTCCAGGAAGCGGGTGCCCTGCGTAGCAAAAAGGCAGGTGTATAGCGTGCCGTCGGCCGCCAGCCTCGCCCGATGACAATCACCGCAGAAGGGTGCGGTGACCGATGAGATGAATCCGATCTCGCCAGCGCCGTCGTCGTAACGGTAACGTCGCGCAACCTCACCGCGGTAATTCGGCTCAAGCGGGCTGACGGGCCACCGTTCATGAATCGTCTGAAGCACCTCCTCGGAGGGGACGACTTCATCGCGGCGCCAGCCGTTGCGATTACCAACATCCATGTACTCGATCATTCGCACCACGTGCGGTGTGCCACGAAAATGCTCGATCAAATCGAGCAAAGCGCCATCGTTGACACCTCGCTGAACCACCGTGTTGATCTTCAGTGCAAAACCGGCGTCTTCCGCTGCCGCAATACCGCCGAGCACCGCCTGCAAATCACCTCGCCCACCGCTCATTGCCGCGAACGTCTCTGGATCGAGGGAGTCGAGGCTCAATGTCACGCGCTTCAAGCCGGCGTCTCGAAGCTGCTGCGCCCGTGATGCCAGCAGCTGGCCATTGGTGGTCAACGCAAGATCCTGGACACCATCGATGGATGCCAACCGGCCAACCAGATCGACGATATGTTTGTCGAGCAGCGGTTCGCCGCCAGTCAATCGCAATTTATTAACACCGAGACTAACCATGATCCCGGCGAGCCTCACTATTTCATCATGATTGAGACGGGCACTGCGTGAGAGAAACTCGTAGTCGTCGCCGAACTTGCTACTCGGCATGCAGTACGGACAGCGATAGTTGCAGCGGTCGATTAACGAGATTCGCAAATCACGGATCGGCCGGTTGAATCGATCCTTAGGTGCACCGTTGTCTGACTTCTGCGCCATTTTGCTTTTGCTGGACGACTACCGAGCCCCGGATTATACCGATTTGTGCGCTGTTGTGCGGCGCAGCATTCCCTCCTATACTCAGTTGTCGGATGGGGGGCGCATCCGCGAAGATTTCCAGTGAGAAATCCACCGAATTCCCGCTCTATGCCGCAGCCCGCGGCCTCGATGGACACAATTATGGATCTCAGTTTTTCTGCCGAAGATCTCGCTTTCCGCGAACAGGTTCGCGAATTTTTCAAGGACCACTACCCCGACGATATCCGGGAAAAGATGGATAGCAACGTCAAGCTCGATAAAGCTGACTTCGTCCGCTGGCAGAAAATTCTCCACAAACATGGTTACATGGCCGTGAACTGGCCAGTCGACTACGGAGGCACTGGCTGGACGCCCGTACAGAAATATCTGTTCGCGACAGAAATGGCTGAAGCCAACGCGCCGGACGTCGTGCCTTTCGGCGTTAACATGGTTGGGCCAGTGATCTATACGTTCGGAAATGAGGCTCAAAAAGCGCGTTTCCTGCCGGACATACTCGAGAGCAAAGTGTGGTGGTGTCAGGGGTACTCCGAGCCGGGCGCTGGCTCCGATCTCGCTTCGCTGAAGACGCTCGCCGAGCGTGACGGCGACCACTACGTCATCAACGGCACCAAGACCTGGACAACCCTCGGCCAACATGCGGACTGGATATTCGTGCTGGCGCGCACGAACACCGATGTTGCGCGCCGGCAGGAAGGCATCAGTTTTATCTTATGTGACATGAAGACCGAGGGCATTACGGTCCGCCCAATCATCACCATCGAAGGCGGTCATGAGGTCAACGAGGTCCACTTTGAAAACGTCCGCGTGCCGGTCGAAAACCTCGTCGGCGAAGAAGGCAAAGGATGGACTTACGGCAAAGTGTTGTTGCAGCACGAGCGAACCAATATCGCCGCTGTGGCGCGCTCAAAGTACAAACTCAAGAAGCTGAAAAAGTTGGCTGCGAGCGAGCGATTCGGTGCGCGCCCGCTGATCGAATCACCCGGTTTTCGGCAGAAAATCTTGCGTACAGAGATAGAGCTGAAGGCACTGGAGTTCACTGACCTTCGTACATTGGCGGCAGTAGCGACCGGCAAAGCGCCCGGACCCGAGAGCTCCATCCTCAAGATCAAAGGCACAGAAATCCAGCAACAGTTGACCAATCTGTTCATGGAGGCCGCCGGCTACTACGCCCTGCCATTTGTCCCTGAGCAATACAGCTCAGCTTTCGAAGGAGAATCCCGACTCGTCGACGGCACCGAACCTACCAGCGCACTGCACTACTTTAACTACCGGAAGACGTCGATTTACGGTGGCTCTAACGAGATTCAGAAAAACATCATCGCCAAGCACGTGCTCGGGCTGTAAGGGACAGACGCAATGGATTTTTCAATCACAGAAGACCAGGCCATGCTGCAAGACAGCGTCGCCAAGTTCATCCAAAACGACTACGACTTTGAAGCGCGTCAGGCTGCGGCCGCCACTGATCTAGGATTTTCCCGAGAGCGCTGGACGGAATTCGCCGAGCTAGGCTGGGCGGCGGTGCCATTTGCAGAAGACGATGGCGGGCTCGATGGCGGACCGATTGAACTGATGTTGTTGATGGAGGAGTTCGGCAAGGGGCTTGTGATCGAGCCTTACCTGCCTTGCGTCGTGCTGGCTGGCGGTGTCATGAAGCGTCTTGCGAACGACGCCCAGAAGAGTCAGTGGCTTGCTCCGCTCATAGACGGCAGCAAGCTCGGCGCCTTGGCAAATGTGGAGCCACAAGCACGCTTCGATCTTGCCAACACGGAGACCACCGCCTCCCGGGATGGTGACAATTTCATTGTCTCGGGGCACAAGTGCGTGGTTTTGAACGGCGGCGCCGCGGATATCCTGGTTGTCAGTGCACGCACCAGCGGCAGCGCCACTGACACAAACGGCATCACTTTGTTCGTCGTCGACGCCAATGCCGACGGGATTACGCGCACGAGCTACCCGACAGTCGACGCGCGGCAAGCGGCGGACATCGTTTTCGACAATGTTCGCATTCCGGCAAACCAAGTTCTTGGCGAAGTCGATGGTGGCTACGCCGCCCTGGCAGCGTCCATCAATCTGGCTACGATCTGCGTTTGCGCCGAAGCTGTCGGCATCATGCAGATGCTCAATTACAAGACGCTGGAATACACCAAATCCCGCGTTCAGTTTGGCGCTCCGATCGCGAGCTTCCAGTCGTTGCAACATAGAATGGTCGACATGTTCATGATTGCCGAGCAAACACGCTCGCTGCTGCTTCACGCAGTCATGTCACAGTACGAGGACGACAGTGCAGCGGCTGACGCTGCGATTCACGCACTGAAGATTTACGTCGGCACCGAAGGACGTCGGCTGGGCGAGGAAGCCGTGCAATTACATGGCGGTATGGGCGTCAGCTGGGAGCTAGACGTCGCGCACTATTTCAAACGACTGACGATGATCGACACGTTGTTTGGTAACGCGGATCACCACTCCGAACACTACTCGGTCTGACGCACGCAGCGCCTGGCAGAGAGTCAGGCCTTGGCGGCGAGTTCCGCCATGGCCTGGCGTTCCAGCTTCGCCCAGGAATCACGGAGCGTGACGACGCGATTGAAGACCAGCGCAGCGTCGGACTGAGACTCACGGACAAAGAACCCGAGCCGCTCGAACTGGACGGGCGTCATGGCTCCGAGGTTCGCTAATTCCGGCTCCAGTTGTGCATCTGCAATACGCAGCGACTCTGGGTTCAACGTGCCCAGAAAGTCATCCTGCGCTGCCGGCGCCGGCACACTGAACAGGCGATCATAGAGATTGACACGGGCCGCAACGGCGTGGCCGGCTGACACCCAGTGTATCGTCCCTTTGACTTTGCGCTCATTGCCGCTGCCGCTGCGTGTCTCCGGGTCGAGACTGCAACGCAATTCAACCACGTCTCCGTCGTCGTTCTTGATCACTTCGTCGCAACGCACGATGTACGCGTAACGCAGCCTGACCTCACCGCCGGGTTTCAAACGGAAAAATTTACGTGGCGCCTCTTCCATGAAATCGTCGCGCTCGATCCACAGGGTTTTCGAGAAGGGAATTTCTCGAGTCCCCTGTGCTTCATCGTTCGGGTGATTCTGCGCGGTCATCCACTCTGTACGTCCGTCTTCGTAGTTGGTGATCACGACTTTCAAAGGATCGAGCACAGCCATGCGCCGCGGCACATCTGCCAATTCGTCTCGAACGGCCGACTCCAGCATGCCAAGTTCCAGCAGCTTCGCCTTCCTCGTCACGCCGGCCTGGCGACAGAAACGTGTCACTGCGCTCGCCGGGTAGCCTCGTCGCCGTAGCCCTGCGATTGTCGGCATGCGCGGATCATCCCATCCATCGACATGCCCCTGCTCGACGAGTTCGTTTAGCCGGCGTTTGCTCGTCACCATATAGGCAACCTGCAGACGGGAAAACTCAATTTGCCGTGGCGGATACTCATGCGGCACCCGGTTGACCAGCCATTCATACAACGGCCGGTGATCCGCAAACTCGAGCGTGCACAGGCTGTGGGTAATGCCCTCAAAGACATCGCACAAGGTATGAGCGAAATCGTACATCGGATAGATAGGCCAATCGCGGCCAGTGCGTTGGTGCGTGGCGTGACGAATCCGATAAAGCGTCGGATCGCGCAAATTCATGTTTGGTGAAGCCATGTCGATACGAGCCCGCAGCACATGCGTCCCGTCCGCGAACTCCCCGGCGCGCATCGCCCGGAACAGCTTCAGATTTTCCGCGACATCTCGTTGCCGAAATGGGCTATCGACGCCGCTGGATGTCAGCGTGCCGCGGTTCGCTCGAATCTCATCCGCAGACTGACTGTCCACATAAGCATCACCGTTCTCGATCAAAACAAGCGCTGCTGCATAGAGCCGCTCGAAATAATCGGATGCATGCGTCAACCCGGCGGCCCACTCATAACCGAGCCAAGCAACATCGTCGCGAATGGCATCGGCATAAGCCTGCTTTTCCTTACTCGGGTTGGTGTCATCAAACCGCAGGTAAGTCTTGCCGCCGTACTCATTCGCGACACCAAAGTTTAGCGCGATGGAAAGTGCATGACCGATATGGAGGAAGCCATTCGGTTCTGGAGGGAAACGGGTGACCAGTCCTTTCGGCAAGCGGGACGCGTCAACGTCCGCAGCTATGATCTGGCGTATGAAATCAAGGCCGAGCGGTGCGGCGGTTTCGTCCTGCGAACTCATGAGTGTCTATTGCGTGATTATTGGCGAATGCCGGTGTAACAGTTAACAGTGGAGCCGTAAATTGTACGTCATGTCGATGCGGAGGGCTGCACGTTTGCGTCACGACAGTTCTCGCATCGCCCCTGCACTTCAAGCACGTACTGCTCAGCACCAAACCCAAGACGTTCAGCCATGACTTCGATCTGCCCACGAATCGCTTCGCCGTCAAGCTCGAGGACATTCCTGCACTGATCACAGATCAAAAACGCGCTCTCATGGGGGTGCGACGGGTCGTCGCAGCCGACATAGGCATTGAGTGAATCCAAACGGTGAACCAAACCGGCCTGTATCAGAAAATCCAGCGCCCGGTATACGGTTGGCGGTGACGGGCTGTGACCCCGCTTGGTCAATTCGTCGAGCAACTCGTAAGCCCCGACTGGCTCGTGCCCGCGCCACACGAGTTCAAGAACCACCCGACGGAGCGGCGTCAGGCGCAGCCCGCGTTCGCGACAAAGTGTTTCCGCCAGCTCCATTGCGTTGGCAACACATACGTCATGATTGTGAGCTTCTTTAGCCATCCGGCCCGAGTCCCGCAATAAACAGACCTTAAGCATAGTCTGCGGGCTACGGCTTGGCTACAATAACGGGTCTGCAAGCAGCGTATCGCTCGCTTTTTCAGCCAGATAGCACGAAAACACTATGCCAAGAATAACGCTTCCCGACGGATCCGGACGGGACTATGAGCAGCCGGTAACGCCGCTCGCTGTGGCGGAAGACATCAGCCGCTCGCTCGCCAAGGCCGCCGTCGCCGCTACCGTAGACGGCCAACTCTACGATTTAGCTCGTCCGGTAGATTCGGACGCGTCGATCTCGATCATCACCCGCGACTCGGACGAGGGCCTTGAGGTCATCCGCCACGACGCCGCGCATGTGCTCGCTGAGGCGGTTAAAGAGCTGTATCCGGAGACGCAGGTCACCATCGGACCCGCGATTGAGCACGGCTTCTATTACGACTTTGCGCGCGAAACCCCATTTAGCGAGGATGACCTCGAGATCATCGAGAAGCGGATGCACGAGATCGTGCAGCGCGACGAAACCGTCGAGCGAGAAGTTTGGACCCGCAACGATGCAGTCGCCTTCTTCCGCGAACAAGGTGAGGAATACAAAGCGCGCCTGATCGAGCGGATTCCGGAAGACGAGACGATTACGTTGTACCGCCAAGGCGATTTCATTGATCTTTGCCGCGGCCCGCATCTGCCGTCGACAGGCAGACTGGGTACTGCCTTCAAACTCATGCGCGTGTCGGGTGCGTATTGGGAAGGTGACTCCAGCAACGAGATGCTGCAGAGGATCTACGGCACGGCCTGGGCAACGGACAAACAGCTCAGACAGTACCTGCGCCGACTGGAAGAAGCCGAAAAACGTGATCACCGTAAGCTCGGTCGACAAATGGATCTGTTCCATTTTCAGGAAGAGGCCCCCGGAGCGGTGTTCTGGCATCCGCGCGGTTGGACACTCTTCCAACGGTTGATCGACTACATGCGCTCCCAGCAGCGTGAAGCTGGCTACCGCGAAATTCATACACCGGGCGTCATGGACCGGAAACTCTGGGAAGCCTCGGGACACTGGGACTCGTTTGGCGAACACATGTACACAACCGAAACGGAAGACGGCCGTGTCTATGCGTTGAAACCGATGAACTGCCCGGGCGCGGTGCAAGTATTCAAACAAGGCATCACCAGCTACCGCGAACTCCCGGTACGCCTCGCGGAATTCGGCAAAGTCCACCGCTACGAACCGTCGGGCGCACTTCATGGCATGTTGCGGGTGCGTGCGTTCACGCAGGACGATGCGCACGTGTTCTGCACGATGGAGCAGATCACTGAGGAATCGGTTGCCATTTGCAACTTGATCCTCGGTATTTATCGCGACTTTGGATTCGAAGACATCCGGATCAAGTTCGCGGACCGACCGGAGAAACGAGTGGGCGAAGACGCAGTGTGGGATGCGTCGGAGCGCGCGTTGGTTGCCGCGCTCGAAGCGACCGGGCTTGACTACACCCACAATCCTGGCGAAGGCGCGTTCTACGGCCCCAAACTGGAGTTTGTGTTGCGCGATGCGATCGGTCGCGACTGGCAGTGCGGCACGCTGCAGGTTGATCTCAATCTCCCTGGCCGACTGGGTGCGTCTTATGTCGGTGAGGATGGAGAAAGGCATGTGCCTGTGATGCTCCATCGCGCGATGTTCGGATCCCTGGAACGGTTCATTGGCATCCTGCTGGAACACTACGCTGGAAACTTGCCACTTTGGTTGGCACCGACACAAGTGCTGGTGGCCACGATTACCTCTGATGCCGATGCCTATGCGGCAGCATTGACAGAGCGACTGCGACGAGCGGGTCTCGAGGCCGAGTCGGATTTGCGCAACGAGAAAATCGGCTACAAGGTTCGCGAGCATAGCCTTGCGAAAATCCCGGTGATACTCGCGGTCGGCAAGCGCGAAGTGGAAAGTGGCGAGGTGGCGGTCCGTCGACTGGGCAGCAAAGGGCAAAAAGTCATGTCCGCTGACGCTTGTATAGAGAGCTTGCTCGCGGAGGTTGTTTCGCGCGAAACCGGCGACATTAAGGCTGTTTGACCGAGTCGACCCGCAACAAATGTGCGCCCGAACACACAGGTTATGTGGAATCGGTCACAGTTTCGTCTACTGGGCGCGAGCCGCTGCTGTCTCGACCTCCGAGTCTTTCTATACTGTGTTATGAGAGGTGTTGCTCGGTCACATGGTGTGGCTCGAGGCTCCCGTGAGGCCGACGATGGTTGATCGTTTCAAAACCCAGGTGATGTTCCTGCATCCTGAGCCCGCACTGATGGAACCGTGTGCGAGTCGGCTTGGCGAGGAATTCTCGGTGCATATGGCCGCTTCCGGGACGGAAGCGTTGACCACGCTGGGCATCACGCCGATCGACATCATTGTTTCGGCGCAGGATCTGCCAGGAATGACTGGCCAGGAAGCGCTGAAAGAAGCCAAGAAGCGCTCACCGGATACACGCTCCATATTGGTCGCCTCCCAGCATATGACCGAAGCAGATCGGGCGGCGCTCGTGAACGTAAGACATCTGAACCAGGTGCTGCGCGCGGAAAGCTCGCCCGAAGAGATCTGCGCGGCCATTCACGCCACACTTCGCGGCGAGAAGCTTTCTGCCTTCGCGAATCCGGCCAACGACTCTTCTCCGGGGCTCAACGTAGCCAATACTGCTGCGACTGGCAGCTTTGCGGTCGACACAGACGCGACGGGCTCGTTTCAGGACTTTAGTGAAATCCCGATGGTCGAGCCGGGCAACAGCGTCGACGTTACCGCGCACGCTATCAGCCACGTTGAAATTGTCGTACTGACCAACGATGCGAGTTTCCTCAAAACCATTCGAGCCGCTGCTGGTACCAGTCACGTGGTCAACCACGCCCCGAACCTGCAGGAAGCTATCGATATTGCCCGGGAAGGCGCTGCCGGCGTCTTGATCACTGATGCGGCGGTGGCCGTAAAAGATGTCAAGACCATTACAGCTCAGCTACGCAAGCATATTCCGTCGCTCGTCACGATTGTGGCGGGCCGTCGGGAAGACGGCGAGAAAATGATGGGGTTGATCAGCGACGGCCTGGTCTACCGCTTCTTGCTTAAACCCGTGAGTCCGGGTCGTTCGCGATTGGCGATCGAAGCCTCGGCGAAAAAACACCTCACGCTCAATGCCACCGACGTTCCGCTGTCCCCCACCGAAGTTCAAGCGAAAATGACGGAAACCGGGATCATCAAGGGCGTGACTTTTGACTCCGGCTTGTTTCGCACCACAGACGTTCGCCAGACCGGGATCGGTGCCCCGGAACTGGATGATGAGCTCGAGCCCTCACTGTTGAGTGGCCTGAGAAATATCCCCCCGATCGTCTGGGCGATTGGCGGTATTGCCGCAATCGGCGCTGCCGTCCTTTTGGGCAGCGGCGACGACAACCCGGCAGCTGTTGAACAGATTCCCACCGCTGAATCGGAAACGGTTCAAGCACCGACAGTAGAAACTGTTCCCGCAAAAGATCCTGTTGTCGCGGCTTCCGAGGCAATCGCCGCCGGCGATGCGGCGAGGCGTGAGGGTCGCCTGGTATTGCCAAGCAACGACAACGCGATTCTACACTATGCTACCGCAGCGCGACTTCAACGCTCCGATCCGCTGCCGCGCGCACGCCTCGATGCGGTTCTGGAAGATGTATTCACGCAAGTCGAACGGGAGTTTCTCGACGACAATCTCGATCGCGTTGCCGATGTACTCGACGTGCTGAACACGCATGTCCCAAGCCACCCTCGCCTCGCATTCCTGAACCGGGAGCTGGGCAAAGAACTCTCGCGTCGTGAGTTTACCGAGATCGAGAGAGACCTGATCAACGGCGATCTCGACTCGGCGGAACAACGACTCCGCGCACTGCAAGACATCGGCAACGTCGACACCGCATTGATTGATTCGACGCGTTCCCGGCTCGAAGAACTTCGCAGTGCGAGACAAGCGCAACCCGTTTCGACAACGGTCGCGCCGAACTCAACACCTGTCACCACACCGACAACGCAACCCGCGCAAACCGAAGCGACACCGAGCCCATCCGTAGAGCCGGAGACAGCAACCGCAACGGCCGAGGTGCCGCCGACCCGACCTGATGTTTCAGGTTTGATCGAGCGCGCAAACTTGCGTCTAAGCGAGGGCAATCTGGTGACGCCTGCCGGTGACAGTGCACGAGATTATTTTGCGGCAGCGTTGGCGCAAGACCCAGGCAATTCGCTTGCGGAGCAAGGACTGGCGTTTGTCGCTTCTGGACTCGTCTCGCGGGCACGAGATGCGGTATCCCAAGGCAACGCCAATTTGGCAAGTCAGTTGATTGCGCAGGCTGAGGTCGCGGGGGCGGACTCGACGACGATTCGAGAACTGCGCAATTCGCTCGCCGAACAACAAGCACCGCCGCCCGTTGCGGCAACTACTCGCGAGCCCGCCGCAGTTGAAGCAGAGCCAGAACAGGTGGCAGCAACGGCTAACGCGGAACCGGAAGTATTCGATCTGGTCAGAGTTTCGGCGACCGCACCGAGCTACCCCAGAAGCGCACAGCGGCGCGGCCAAACCGGTTGGGTTGACCTCAGATTTGTGGTCAACGCCGACGGCACGACCAGCAACATCGAGGTTGTCGACAGCGAGCCTGGTCGGGTATTCGATAGAGCGGCGATTGCGGCTGTTGAGAAGTGGCGCTACGAGCCGTTGGAAACGGACAACCCTTCGGCGACCGCCACCGACCGGGTCAAGCTCGAGTTTAACCTAGGCGAGTAACACGTTGATCCGGCTCGCCGGTCAAGCGACCGTTCTCTGCCAGCACGGCATGCAAATGAGCCACGATCGAAAGCGCAATACTCGCGGGTTCACGCCCACCCAAGGGTAAGCCAACCGGGCCATGCAACACGCCACCGAGCTCACGCGCCGCAGGGACACGCGCGATCAGCTTTTCCTTGCGGTGGGTAGGTCCCAGCAATCCAACGTATGACCAGTGGTGATGACGCACGATATCAGAGAGATAGGTGATGTCCGTCTCCAGATGATGGCTCATGACGATCACGGCGTCGAAGGCCACCATATCAACCCGAGTCGACAGCTCGCCAGCAGGTCCGAGCACAACTTTGCATGGCCGATCCTCGAGAGCCATCGCGTAATGCTCCCGATGTTCCGCCACTGTGACAGGCCAGCTCAACGCAGCGAACAGATCGACAAGCGGCATTACGTCCGCGCCACCACCAGCGATCAGCACATGCGGCGCCGCTGTCACCTTGAAGCGCCCATCAAGCGTTGACTCAGATTCCACCCATTGAAACGCAGCCGCCCCCGACATTGAATCGATCAAAGACCATGCCACTGACGGAAGCGTGCCGCTCACGGCCAAGCGCGTGTCGAGACCGGCAGCATATCGATCCGCGAGCGTGTCGAATACACGCGAGAAATCGGGCTCAGCAAACGACTGCAACAAAATCCGCAAACTCCCCTCGCAGCCGGCTCCCATGCCCCACAGAGCGTCGTCTTCGCCACCGAGTTCATAGTGAATCACCGCTGCGCCACCGTCGCGGCCAACCTGCTCCGCGCGCAAGGCCAGGTCACCTTCAACGCAACCGCCTGAGAGCAATCCCTGGAACTCTCCGTCAGTCGTGATCAACATGAAATCCCCCGGTTTCGCGTAGGTGGAGCCCAGTGTTTCGATTACGATAGCGAATACCATCTCTGCGCCGCGCTCGCGCCAGTTTCGATAGCGCTCAAACACCTGATTCTTGTGACGCACTCGATCTCCTGGTTGCACCGACACTGCCTGCTGCGCATCATACCGCGCAGACACAAGAGGGTCTCGCAATGGCAACCGCAAAACTGCATGGCTACTATAGAAGTTCAACGACCTATCGAACCCGAATCGCGCTGAACCTGAAGGGAATCGAGTTCGAGTCAGTTGACGTCCGATTGGACAAAGGCGCGCAGCATACGGACGAGTTTCGCGCGCGCAACCCGATGGGCGCGGTGCCAGTACTCGAAATTGATGACCTGCAGCTGCTGCAGTCTCCGGCCATCATCGACTACCTCGAAGAGCAATACCCTACCCCGGCCCTGTTACCAGCGCATGCGATGCCTCGACAACGGGCACGAGAATTCAGTGCGCTCATTGGCTGCGACATCCACCCGGTCAACAACCTCAGAATTTTGAATCACCTTCGCAGTGAATATGACGCGGACAGTACCGCCATTGGCCGTTGGAATCGGCATTGGATGTCAGCAGGTTTTACAGCTTTCGAAACACTGCTGGGCGTTACCGAACGCGAAGCGGCATTTTGCGTTGGCGACCAAATCACCATGGCCGAGTGCTATCTGATTCCACAGCTCTACAACGCCCGGCGCTTCGAATTGGATCTCACGCCCTTCCCCTGCATCGTTGAAGTAGAGCGACACTGTCTCGAGCACCCTGCCTTCGTCGCGGCGCACCCGGACCGGTTCAAGCCCAACGACTAGACCGGATCATCAGCTCGCTTGAGGTCTTCTGGCAAAAACACACCTGCCCGGTAGAAATGCCATGCACTCCATAGGGAAACCAGCGTGAGCGACAGCAACGCATAGCGCATGCTTTCAGCGCCGTAAACGGGCGCGAGGAAATCCGACAACGCACCCACAGCCAATGGTCCGACCCCGAGGCCGATAATGTTGATGATCAACAGCAATACCGCTGCTGCAACGCCGCGCATTCGCAAATTGGCAAGGCTCTGCGTCTGCGCAAAACTGGTTGCTTGATAGAAGTTGCTCAAGAATGCCGGCACGACGAATACACCGAGGACGATGTAAGGGTTGTCGATGAAATAGACTGCCACGGAGAACGGCACGCTGACGACTACGGCAACGACGACAGTCCACAGCTTCCAGCGCGCATCGGTTAACCCAACTCGGTCCGAAGCCAGACCGCCGAAGAAAATCCCTGCGCCGCCCGCGAGCCCGAGAATCAGACCTAACCACAAACCGATTTCACTGGTCGGCATGCTGTGAGATCGGACGAGAAACGTCGGGAAAAAAGTCACGACCCCATAACCCGTGAACGCCGACAAGGCTGCACCGATGGACAGATGGATAAACGAGCGTCGCCGGAACATGAATTCGAAGGTGCGCAACACACTCGGCCGCTCGACTGCGGAAGCTTTCGCTTCCGAGTGGCCTCGTGGCGGCTCCCACACCGTCAAGCGAAAAATCAACGCGAGCAGAACCCCAGGGATACCGACGATCAAAAACGCCATTCGCCATCCGTAGAGTTCATCGATTTTCCCACCGATGAACAGACCAAACATGATGCCGAGCGAAATTCCGAGTGAGTAAACACCCAGTGCCGTCGCGCGTTGGCGGGGCGGAAAGTAATCCGAGATCATGCTGTGCGCAGGTGGACTGCAGCCAGCTTCACCAACGCCCACACCAATCCTCGCGAGCCCCAGTTGCAGGAAGTTCTGTGCCATTCCGCACAGCGCGGTCATGCCGCTCCAAATCAGCAAAGCCCATGAGATGAGGTTGCGCCGATTCCCACGATCCGCAATCGTCGCGATCGGAATGCCTAGGGTTGCGTAAAACACGGCGAACAGCGAACCGGCCAACAACGCCGCTTGCTTGTCGTTGATCAGCAACTCGGACTGGATCGACGGGAGCAGAATATTGATGATCTGCCGATCAATGAAATTCAGCGTGTAGACGACCACCAGGATCGCAAGACCGTAGTATGCGCGCCGATCGACTTTGCCCGATGCCTCTACCATGTCGCCCCCCACCAACTAATGGTGAAGGCATACTACGCGTATTGCGCCAAAGATTACCAGCTAGCCGGCTTTGGCTTGTCGCGAGGCCCGCTTGCGATCCGACTCGCCGAGCAACTTCTTGCGCAACCGAATGCTGGTTGGCGTGACCTCAACCAACTCATCGTCGTCGATGAACTCCAGCGCTTGCTCCAGCGACATCTTTACGGGCGGTGTCAGCAACAGGTTTTCATCCGAACCCGCAGCCCGGATGTTCGTCAGTTGTTTCGCTTTGGTCGGATTGACCACGAGATCGTTGCCGCGACTGTGGATGCCCACCAGCATCCCCCCATACACCTCAGCGCCATGGTCGATAAATAGCCGGCCTCGCTCCTGCAAATTGAATAACGCATAGGCGAGCGCCTTGCCCGCGACGTTCGAGATCAGCACGCCGTTATTGCGTTGCCCGAGTGACTGTTCAAGCTTCGGTCCGTAGGCATCAAATACGTGATAGATCAGCCCCGTCCCAGCGGTCGCACTGAGATACTCGGTTCGAAACCCGATCAGGCCGCGAGACGGGATGCGATACTCCAGCCGGCTGCGACCCCGCTGTTCAGCGGTCATCGCCAGGAGCTCGCCCTTGCGCTCTGCCAGGCGCGTCATCACCGCACCTTGATAGTCATCGTCGAAATCGACCGTCAGCAGTTCGTACGGCTCCAGCGTCTGCCCGTCGCGCTCAATCTCGATCACTTCCGGTCGCGAGACTGCGAGCTCGTAACCCTCGCGACGCATGGTCTCGATCAGGACCGACAAATGCAGCTCACCGCGTCCGGACACCTTGAATTTATCGGGGTCATCCAGCTGCTTCGCGCGCAGCGCGACGTTGTGCTTGAGTTCCTGCTCGAGGCGCTCGCCGATTTGACGACTCGTCAGATACTTGCCCTCACGACCCGACATCGGTGACTGGTTAACTTGAAACGTCATACTGATCGTCGGTTCATCCACCGACAATGCAGGCAGCGCGTCAGGCTCGCCACGCGGGCACAGCGTGTCGGAGATGGAGAGCGGATCAACGCCACTGAACGCGACGATGTCGCCCGCCGAGGCGCTGTCGACTCGCACGCGGTTCAGTCCATCAAAGCCATACAATTCGAGAATACGCGCGTTACGCTCAGCACCGTTCGCACCGACGACCGTCAGTGCAGTGTTTGGCACCACTTCGCCGCGACTGACCCGACCGATTCCGATAACGCCGACGTACGGGTCATAATCGAGGCTGGACACCTGCAACTGCAGCGCGCCGGATGGATCAACTTCAGGCGCAGGTACATGTTTGGTGATCGCGTCGAACAGCGGCTGCATATCACCGGAACGAACCTGATCGTCCTCGCTCGCATAGCCGGCAAGGCCACTTGCATAGATGACCGGAAAATCGAGCTGCGTGTCGGTTGCGCCGAGACGATCGAACAGGTCGAAGGTTTGGTCCAGCACCCAGTCCGGTCGCGCACCGTCGCGATCGATCTTGTTGATGACCACGAGCGGCGTGAATCCTCTGGCAAACGCTTTGGCCGTGACAAATCGTGTTTGCGGCATGGGGCCTTCGACCGCATCGACCAGCAACAAGACACTGTCGACCATGGAAAGGACACGCTCGACTTCGCCGCCGAAATCGGCGTGCCCTGGCGTATCGACGATGTTGATCCGCCAGTCGTTCCACTGAATCGCAGTGTTCTTCGACAAGATCGTAATTCCCCGTTCTTTCTCGAGGTCGTTCGAATCCATGATGCGATCCGGAGCATCCGCGCGCGCATCGAGCGTGCCGGATTGACTGAGTAACTGATCGACCAGTGTCGTCTTGCCATGGTCAACGTGCGCAATGATCGCGATATTGCGCAGCTTCTCGGGGTTAGTCATGAGGGATTCCTAAAATGCGCAGGGGGTCGCGCTGGTTCGACAATCGAGATCCGTCGGTCCGATCGCTATAGCATCCGGGCGCCGCGGATCTGCGGCGCCTCTTTGGTAGGGTCCGTCCACCGAAATGCTTTGTGCACTACCCATTGTCCAACTGCGCTCGGCGAGCGTGTGGCCCATGGACTGCAAAAGCTCGATGGTATCGGGGCTGAATCCCGGCTCAAGAAACAGCCGGTCCGGTAACCACTGATGGTGAAAGCGGGGCGCGGCCACCGCATCCAGGACGGACATCTGGTGATCAATTACGTTAACGATCACCTGCAGCACCGTGGTAATGATTCGGCTGCCGCCGGGCGAACCGGTTAGTAGTACCGGTTGGCCATCCTTCAGCACCAGTGTTGGCGTCATTGAAGACAACGGACGCTTACCCGGCGCGATCGCGTTTGCCTCTCCACCGATCAAGCCATAGCCATTCGGGGATCCAGGTTTCGCGGAAAAGTCGTCCATCTCATTATTTAGGAGGATGCCCGTTCCGGGCGCTGTGATGCCCGACCCATACGAGAAGTTCAACGTGTACGTATTCACCACAGCGTTGCCCTGTCCGTCGATCACACTGTAGTGCGTTGTGTCGGGGCTCTCGTAACCCTGGTTGACTCCAGGCGCGACATCGCTCGACCGACGCGCCTCTCGGATATCGATATCGTCGGCAATCTTGCGAGCATAGGCCTTGCTCATGAGCCAGTCGATATCGGCGGTGTGAAAGTCCGGATCACCCAAGTGAAGGCTGCGGTCGGCGTATGCGGTGCGCATCGCTTCGGTCATGAGGTGGATTGTCTTTGCGCTTCCGAACCCCAATTCGCCAATCTCATGTTGCTCAAGCACATTCAGCATCTGCACCAGCAACACGCCGCCCGAACTTGGCGGTGGCATCGAGACGATCTCAAAATCCCGATAGTTTCCCCGAACCGGTTCGCGAATCGCGATTTCGTAGTCGGCGAAGTCCTGCATCGTAATAAGGCCGCCGTTTTCTTGCATGTCATCGACGATTCGTTGACCGATTTCGCCGCGATACATCGCGTCCGGCCCGAGATCCGACAGCTGTTGCAGCGACCAGGCCAGGTCTGGCTGGCGCAAGATTTCACCCGGCTGATAAGGCAAGCCGTCCGCCTTGTAGAAAACGCGACGAGTCTCAGGATGCGCACCCAGTGATTCGCGTCGCCGGGTCAGCGCGGCAGACAAGTCATTGCTGACGCGAATCCCGTCACGCGCCAACTCGATGGCCGGCGCGAGAACCTCTTCCCACGACAGAGTGCCGTATTCGGTTAACGCGTGGTGCATTCCCGCCACTGTGCCCGGAACGCCCACCGATCGATAGCTGTAGCGCGCTTCCTTGTCGTCGGCGTCACCTTCGTCGTCCAGGAACATATCGCGACTCGCGGCAGCGGGCGCGCGCTCGCGGTAGTCGATTGCGATGGTCTCGCCCGCTTCAGCATCGTAGACCATCATGAACCCACCACCGCCGATGTTACCGGCGCGCGGCAGCGTGACGGCCAATGCAAGACCCACAGCGACCGCCGCATCGACAGCGTTTCCGCCCTCCGCGAGCACCGCGGCACCGACCTCCGCCGCAATCGCATTCTGCACTGCGACCATCCCGCGCGTATCGACCGCCGGATGTTGCCGCGCACTGTAGTCGATGATGGAAGGTGGCGCTGCCTGCGCCCATACGGTCAATGGCAGCAACGCCGAGCAAGCCACAAGCCACCATAGTCGCAACTGGACGAGATTTGCAGCGGCGTGAATCAACCAGGTCATTCGCCGGTTACCTTGACGATCTGTTTGCCAAGGTTGCCGCCTTTCAACATGCTGATAAAGGCCGATGGCGCGGCTGCCAGGCCTTCAGCAACGGTTTCCTGATAGGTCAACTGACCCGTCTCCAGCAAACGCTGTGCCTGCGCCGCCCATTTCCCGGCGGCATCAGGATAGTTGCTGACAATAAAGCCCTGCAGCGACACATTGCGCCCAATGAGCTGCGTCATCCCGCGAGGACCCGGCGGCATCTGCCCCTGCTCGGCGTTGTAGTCCGCGATCATTCCGCACAGCGCAATCCTGCCGAACACTGCCATATTGGCAAGCGCCGCCTCGAATTGCGGGCCGCCAACATTCTCGAACAGCACATCGATGCCACGCGGGAAATGCTCGCGCAAAACAGCCCGAACATCGGACTCCTTGCGATAGTTGAATGCGGCCGAGAAGCCGAGTGTCTCCGTCAGGTGCTGAACTTTTTCATCGCTGCCCGCACTGCCCACAACATGACAGCCCATCGAACGCGCGATCTGTCCGACGACCGAACCGACCGCCCCTGCCGCCGCATTAACGAACACCGAGTCGCCCGGCTGACAGCGTGCAACCTCAATCAAGCCGACGTAGGCGGTCATGCCTGGCATACCCAAAATTCCGAGATGCCAGGACAGCGGCGCCTTCGTCTTTGGAAGCTTGCGCAAGCCCTCGGCGGGCATTGCCGAAAACTCGGTCCACGGCAACATGCCGGCGACGAAATTGCCCGGCTCCCAGCCTTCCAAGCGACTCTCGATCACCTCAGCGACACCGCCACTCACTATCGGCTCACCGATCTGGAATGGCGGTACGTAACTTTTGACGTCGTTCATGCGACCGCGCATGTACGGATCCACTGACAGGAAGTGATGTCGCAGCAGCAGCTGTCCATCGGCAAGCTGCGGCATCGGTGCCGATTCAAGTGCGAAGTGCCCTTCCTCGACCCAACCATCGGGCCGACCGACCAACACAATTTGACTCTGCGACTGACTCATATCCAGTTCCTGCGGTAATTCCAGCGCGCCAGTATACTGCACCGGGTTCGTCAGTTTGGTAGCAAACTTTGCTTTCAGCCTCTCTACTTCTACTGCTTGGCGCAGGCGCGGTTGCCGGCGTGCTGGCGGGTTTGCTTGGAATCGGCGGCGGCATTGTACTGGTACCGGTTTTGCTGTGGTGGCTCACTACCTTGTCCGTGGACGACCATTTGCTCCAACACATCGCTGTCGCAACAGCGCTTTCCACGATGGTGTTCACGGCGCCCGCGTCCGCCTACGCGCACTATCGCCGTGAGTCCGTAAGCCTGGACCGACTTCGTCGGTGGGCGATCCCGGTCATGTTGGGCGCCGCGCTTGGCGCAATCCTTGCGCGCTGGATTCCGGGCACATGGCTTCGCGGCCTGTTTGCCGTTCTCGCGTTGACCATCGGATTCAGCATGACATTCGGCCGCAAAACGGCATGGCAACCTTCACCCGCCTGGGACCAGCCCGCGCTGGCGAGTGGAATCGGCTTTTTATCATCGTGGTTAGGGATTGGCGGGGGCAGTTTTTTCGTGCCGGCGCTTACCCGCTTTGGTCTGCCACTTCGACAGGCCATAGGCACTTCATCAGGGCTGGGTTTGGCCATCGCCCTACCTGGCGCTTTAGGTTATGTCCTGGGTGGTTTAACCGTGCCCGATCGCCCAATCGGCACACTGGGCTTCGTCCATCTGCCGGCGGCTTTGCTTCTTGCTGCCAGCGCAGCTGCTCTGGCACCGCTGGGCGCCCGGCTCGCGCATCGCGTGCCCGTAGCGGCGTTGCGTCGGCTTTTCGGCGTATTTCTGCTGTTTGTTGGCGTGCGGCTTTTACTTGGCATTCTCAGTGGATAGCCCTGTTAGCGTCGGCCGACACTGATAAACTCTGCACAAGCCGCAAGGGGACAAGCTGCGAGCGTCTACGGTCACACGCAACGTGAAGTGAATGGTCATAAATCCCGGTTGCACGGGGTCCATTGTTTCAGGCGATCCAGCACTTAACGCGCAAACCGGGGTCAATCACTGTGCATTGTCACACTCTTGTCATGTTTCACCGCCACCGTATCGACCGGTATTTGACGGCATAGGCAGCTATGAGGGACGCCGTATGACACTGAATTCCACCAATACTATGGTCCAGCAGCTGGACATTGCGCGGCCATCCGACGCGATGAACGCGGCGGTGGCGCAACGGTTGGGGCGCTACAACTTGAGGTTGGCTCGCACCGAAGCGGATGCCCAGGCGCTATACCGATTGCGTTTTGAAGTGTTCAACCTCGAGCTGAACGAAGGTCTGGCGGCGTCGTACCGCACCGGCCTTGACCAGGATCAACACGATCGGTTTTGTCACCACCTGCTGGTCGAAGACCGCAACAGTGGCGAGGTGGTTGGAACCTACCGACTACAGACCTACCCGATGGCCCGACGCGGCCCGGGTTTCTATTCACAAGCGGAGTTCGACTTGAACGCACTCGGCAGCACGGTGTTGGATCAGGCGGTCGAGCTTGGCCGTGCGTGCATCGATGAGAAGCACCGTAACTCCCGCGTTCTTTTTCTGCTTTGGCGCGGACTCGCGGCGTATATGGTTGCCAGCGACAAGCGCTACTTTTTCGGATGTTGCTCACTCACCAGTACCTGCGGCGCCGACGGTCACACGCTGTTCGCGAAGTTGATCGAAGACGGACACATCAGCGACCGGTTCAAAGCACCGGTCCAATCGGCGTACCGCTGTCCACGCGATGGTGCAGCCGACAGGACAATTGAAGTTCCCAAGCTGATGCAACTTTACCTGAGCTACGGCGCCACGATCGTCAGCGAGCCGGCGATGGATCGAGAATTCAAGACGATTGACTACCTCGCACTGTTCGATATGAACGGGTTGAGCGACGGGCAGCGCGAGGTGTTTCTGGCGCAACGCTAGAGACGGACGATACGCTTTGAATCGCTCAGAACACACGGTTTCACTCTGGCGTCGATGGGTCGCGCTATGGCGCTTACTCAGCCTTGTCGCTGTGACGCTGATGGTTGCCCTATCTCTAGCAGCGGGCCGCGTCGTATTGTCCCCGTGGTCCGAACAAAAACGGCGCTGGCGAATCCGCCACTTCCATGCATGGTCGCGCGCATCTGTGTATTTGATCGGCGGACGCACGCAGTGGCATGGCGTACCGCCAGAGCGGCCATTCTTCATGGCGAGCAACCACTTGAGTTATCTCGATATCGTTGTTCTGGCGCAACGACTTCCCGCTGTATTTGTGTCTAAAGCGGACGTCAAACATTGGCCTGTCATCGGTTGGCTGACCCGGCTTGCGGATACTCTGTATATCAATCGTGAACGACGCCGCGACATCCCGCGCGCCAATACAACCATCCGCGAAGCGCTGCAGCGCGGGGACGGCGTCGTCCTCTTTCCGGAAGGGACCAGTTCTGAGTCGGATTTTGTTCTGCCAGTGCGCCCCCCGCTGCTCGAAGTCGCGGCATCCGAATCCTATCCGGTTTATCTCGCAGCGGTGTATTTCGAGACGCAACCTGGTGACCCGCATGCACATCGCGCCATTTGTTATTACGGAGATATGTCTTTTGGCCCACACGTGTGGCGCCTGCTCCATTTGAAGGGGTTCACCGCGACCGTCCGCTTTGCGGATGAACCGGTGGCTTCCTCCGATCGTAAACATCTTGCCGAACAGGTACGGCAAGGCATTCATTCGCTACAGACACTGAACTTCCCGGCGACGCAGAGCTCGAAGCCGAACGCGACCAACAATCACAAACGACAAAACGACCACTTGCAAAATGAACATAGAACCCCTCTTGAGCGCGCTGTGCGCTGACAACATCAGCGCGCTTACGCGCCTGCGCGCCGTTATCGCTCAATTGAACGCGGCGCAGTACACCGCGTCCGTCACCCCCTGCGACAGCGGCATCGGTGCACACGTGCGCCATATTCTTGACCATTACGATGCGTTGTGGACTGGGATGGAGTCAGGACATATCAATTACGATGTCCGCGAGCGCGATCACGGCACCGAAGTGGATCGCGATACCGCAGCGCGACGTATCGACGAACAAATCGACCGGCTAACCGCACTTGCCGACCGACCTCTGCGCGATACGCTGACAGTTTGCATGGACTGCGGTTCGCAACAGAGTACCGAGATCGCAGCGCCGACCTCACTGGTCCGGGAACTCCAGTTTTTGGTGAGTCATACGGTTCATCACGACGCCCTGATCGCCGCTGCAGCAAAACAGTTGTCGGTGATTATTTCAGCTGACTTTGGGATCGCTCCCTCTACGCTTCGACACGCCACTGCAAATTGATGTCCGGCATGCGCCGGGGGTTGTGGATTTGGCTGGTCATTTTGGTTGCCTCGAATGTGTGGCGGTTCGCCGCTGTGCAATCGCCACAGCTTGACGACGGACAGTATGCCGTCGAAGTCGCGGAGCTCAACGGGAACAGCCAAACCGGCCGAAGCATAAAGATTGCGATCAGAGCATTCGGCAATGCCGATAACGACCCTGTCCTTCTGTTGCACGGCACGCCCATGCCGTCGCCGGCCATGATTCGTTTGGCCGAACTCCTCGACGACCACTACTACGTACTAGTGCCAGATCTACCGGGGTTCGGACGGTCAACTCTATCCCTACAGGATTACTCAAGTATCACTCATGGACACTACGCTCGCGAGTTACTGGATGCGTTGGCCATTCCTGCCGCACATGTGATCGGCTACAGCCAGGGCGGCGCGCCTGCGATCGTGTTGGCGAGCGAATACCCGGAACGCGTCACCAGCTTAACTCTGCTGGCTGCGATTGGCGTTCAGGAACTCGAGTTGTTCGGCAACTACACGGCCAACCACGCGGTGTATGCCGGACAACTCGCACTGGTCACAGCGGCGCAGTGGTTGCTGCCGCATTTTGGTTATCTCGATGACGCCATTCTCGGCAAAGGCTACGCACGCAACCTGACCGATACCGACCAACGAGTCTTACGCCCGATGCTCCGCCGCATCCTCTCACCGACCCTGATTGTTCACGGAACCAACGATGGCCTGGTGCCTTTTGAAGCAGCGCAGGAGCACCACCGTCTGGTACCGCAAAGCACGTTAGCGCCGCTCGATGCGGGACACGAAATCGGTTACGGCACTCCGGAACTTGCCATGCCCGCGTTGAACGCATTTCTGGCGGACGTGGCGACCGGACGCGCAGCAACTCGCGACACGGCTAGCGAGTCTCGACGTGCTGCCGCCGACCTTCCTTATCGTGCAACCGACCGCTCCCCGCTCACTGGCGGCGCGCTCGTCGTATTGCTACTCGCGATTGTGGTTGCAGCGTATGTCAGCGAGGACCTCACGTGTATCGCGTCCGGATTGATGGTCGCTCAGGGAATTGTCTCGCTACCCATGGCAATCGGTGCATGTCTCGTGGGCCTGTTCACGAGTGACATGGCACTGTTTTTTGTGGGTCGATGGTTCGGGGCTCCTGCACTCAAGCGGATGATTAGTGAACCCGCCAAGGAACGGGCGACCAAGTGGCTGCAGACTCGCGGGCCGCTCGTCATTATTCTCAGCCGGTTCACGCCTGGCACGCGTTTGCCGACCTATCTCGTTGCGGGCGCACTGAAAATGCCGACGTTGCTTTTCACGGCCTACTTCGCCATAGCAACCGCAATCTGGACGCCAATACTGGTAACACTCGCTGCGACCTATGGCGCCGCGGCCGAGCGATGGTTCAACAATTACGCGGGAGCCGCGATCTGGTTTTTTCTCGGCGGTGTTGTCCTGCTTTGGTTTCTCATCCGTGTCGTTCCGCCATTGTTCACGTGGCGCGGACGTCGACTGGCCCTCGGGTCATGGCGTCGCATGACACGTTTCGAATATTGGCCTCGATGGGCGCTCTATGCGCCGGTGATCCTGTTCAACATTGCGCTTGCTATCCGCTACCGCTCTCTGACTGCGTTCGCGCTGGCGAATCCGGCAATGCCGCTGAGTGGCGTGACCGGCGAATCCAAATCGGCCATTCTGAGTGCTCTGGCACCGTCAGGACGGGTAGCGCCATTCATCACAATCACTACGCGGTCTGCGACTGAGGCAACCGAACAGGTCGATCAATGGCTCAGTGAATCAGGAAATCGCTATCCTGTGGTGATGAAACCGGATGTCGGCGAGCGCGGTCGCGATGTTCGTATTATCCACAATGCGGATGAGGTTGCGCGCTACACTACTAGCGCCACTGATACCGTGATCGCACAGGCAATGGCCGGAGGCGATGAGTTTGGTGTTTTGTACCGCCGTTACCCGAACAGAAGCGAGGGCGACATTACGTCGATTGCACACAAGGGAAACACGTTAGTTACGGGCAATGGACACTCCAGCCTTGAGACATTGATTCTCGAAGATGATCGTGCCGTGAATATGGCACCGTACTTTCTCGAAGCACATGCCGCCGAGCTCAATGAAGTCCCCGCGAGCGGGCAGAAAATCCGACTAAATCACATCGGGACTCATAGCCGCGGGAGTATTTTCACCGACGAGTGTGCATTGGCATCGGAAGCCCTAAGACAAACACTGGATCAGATCACCAGCCATTTCGAAGGATTCCATCTCGGCCGTTTCGACCTGTTCGCTCCGGATCGAAGTGCGTTGCACGATGGCCATTCACTGATGATTGTCGAACTCAACGGCCTAACATCAGAACCCGCACATATCTACCAGCCAGGCGGCTCTCTGTTTGCCGGAATTCGCGCTGTATGTCGACACTGGCATGACGCCTGGATCATCGGTGATCAGCTTCGCAAGCGTGGTGCCAGGCCGCCCGGCGCCCTTCGAATGGTTCGGGAGTTACGCGCATTGTGGCGCTCCCGGTAGCGGGCTTTCTGCTACCATCGCCGAATGTTGAGATCGTTTTGCTTGGCTGCGGTTCTGTGTGTTGGTAACGCGCACGCTGACGCGACGGTTGTTTCTTTGCTGGATGAGTATCAAAGAGCGTCGGGAGTGCCCGTCGGCGGACTCGATGAAGACACGCTCGCTCGCTTGGCGACCGGCGAAGTGGTGTACAGAAAAGTCTCTGTCGCAACGCCTTCTGCCAAAGGTGATTCCACTTCACTTCGCGTCATCGGCTATCGCGTCATCCGCGAACCACGTGAGCCGCTTTGGTTGGCCGCACTTGCATTCGATGCTGGATACAACGCGCGGCTCACAGAAAAGCTCGTGGAAACCAACGAAGCGGGTGGCGGCGACTGGTACCAGCACCTGGATATGCCATGGCCACTAAAAGACCGCCATTGGCTTATCCGCACCGAGAAGAGCGCACAACTCGCGGCTTCCAGTGCAGGACGACTGTGGGAGCATCAATGGTCGCTGGTTCCCGATGCGCACGACCGAATCCTGGATCTCTTTGTAGATGGTCCGATCGGGCAAGTCACCGAACAACAGGCGGCAAAGTCTGTCGAGCTACCACTGAATAATGGCGCATGGGTGATGGGTCAGTTAGAGGCGACTCGAACACTCGTTGTGGTGCACGCAACGGTCGATCTGGGGGGTATTGTGCCCGACAGCCTGGTCGCCCGTCAGACCCGCAAAAACCTGATCCGTATGTTGGGAAAAATTGAAAAAGACGCGCCTGATGCGTGGACGAACTACAACGATCAGTACCTGATCTACCGCGGCGATGGGTCCCTAATCGTTCCTCGCACTTCGGGCGAACCGGTTACCGGCGCCGACTGACCATCGGTTGAATCTAGCGTATGGCGAATAAGATCCCTATTGAACGCGTGGCGAACAATCTCGGCATTGGACGCCTGGAACGTCATATTTTTCTGTGCGTTGACCCCGAGAAACCGAAATGTTGCGACCTGGAACAAGGCCGTGAGTCGTGGCAGTTCCTGAAACAGCGGTTGCGCGAACTGGGGCTCGATACCAGCGCCAAAGTGTTCCGCTCGAAAGCCGGCTGCCTCAGGATTTGCCAGCAGGGTCCGATTGCCGTGGTCTATCCGGAAGGCACCTGGTATCGCCACTGTACGCCAGAGGCGCTCGAACGAATCATTCAATCGCATCTGATCGATGGTATCCCGGTGGATGACCTCATCATCGCGACCGGTCCGCTGACTGCCGACGTTTAGACCGCGGTGTGCCGAGGCGCGAACAAACTACGTTGCGTCCACCATGCCAGCAATGCCAACAGCAGTACCCACGGAAGCAACCGTAATCGGGACATCGGCTCGACCGAGACAACGGGCGATGCCCGTTCGCCGTTGCCGGTCGTGATTCGCGATGTCACGGAAAACGCATCGCTCGCTCTTCGACTGGCGACTTCGTTTGAAGGCACAAAAAATCGATCCGCGAACGCCTCATCGACAATAAAGCGGTACCAACCTGGCTTGGTCGGCCAGAACCACGCACAAGACTCACCTGGCCGGAGCGGCAACGGCGCCAGGTCCAATTGGCCTCGAGTACCCGTCGGGTGGACGATTACAGCCGCGAAATCGCTCGCACCGGACGCGCAGACTCGCTGACGCTCGTATACGGCGCTATGGGACGGAAATGTGTCGACCGAAAGCGTTCGGATTGGGCGCGGCAGGTTGTCCAGGATTTCAGCCCACAACCGTGCGTAGCGCTCGGGACTCACCGCACCGTGGATGCGGTACGAGTCGGCGATGGTCGCGACTGCCAGGCGCTGCGCAGGCCGCTCGGCGACGACTGGCAGACCGGACAAGTCCTGCCGCCGCACCGACCATGACTCGCTATCGAATCGCACGTCGAGTCTAACCAGACCGGAATCCAAATTGTCGATCGTCTCTTGCATCTGATAAATCAGCGGTTGTTCCGGCGTGACGGCGGCAATGCCGGTGACGAACTCGAGCGCCGCCAGATCTTCGACATCGTGGACCAGCACGAGCACACCTGGGCCTGAACCCGGTTGCAGCACGCGCGCTCGCGTATCGCTATCAAGCGCGGCCAACGAAGCGCCATCAAGGATCACGAGATCGTGCGCGGCGATTGCTTCCCACGATGACAGGTCTGCAGACGACTCCGTTCGATTCAGGAACCGCGTGACAAAGCGGTCACTACTGACGCGCGCTCGCGCGGACACTGCCGCGCCGGTATCGGCTAGCCAGTCCACCAGGTAGCGCCATTCGAAACTCGCCGAATCTTGTAACGCAAGTACGCTAAGTTGACCCGATACTCTGGCCTGCACCCCGAATCGGACCTTCTGAATTTCTGTATCCTCGCGCACGAGTCGAACAGCGAATGCATGCCTGCCAGACACCAGCGGTGGGATGGTAATTTCAGTCACACCAGCGCGAATTTCGGCTTCGGCCAGACTCACTTCGGCCCCAGCGCGCCGCAGTTCAATCCGCATCGACTCGGAAGGACCCGAAACGGTCACGCGCAAAAGCGACGAACGGCCCGCCAGCACTTCGGACGGGGCATCGAGTATAGCGATAGATGTCTGCGGCGGTTCAATCGCCAGGGCGAGCTCGGATGCGCCTCGCAATTGAAACCATTCGTCAGCCGTCAGGCCGTGTCCCTCAATCACGACAGCTTCCGAAAGCGCGGTGCCAAGTTGACGCAAACGCAGACTCGCAATCGGTTCGCGAGTCGAACCCAACCGCAGCAGTGCAGCGGGGGTAATCCACGCGTTGTCCGTGCTTTGAGGACTGCTTGCACCTGCCGTGATCAAAACCCCTTCGCGAGAAGATACGGCGATCGGTGGTGGCACCAGGATCGCAAGCACACCGAGAACCGCCGCCAGCTGGACGGGCCACCATAGCCACAACGCACGGCCTCTCAATCGCCTTGCACCAAGCCAGACGACGAGCAATCCTGCCAATGCGATGGCAGCGAGCACAGGTAACATCCCTGAATGCACAGCAACCCCAAACCATCTGCTAATCACAACGATGACTCATCGACTGCGAACCAACGATCGACGTTGGGCGCACGACGCGGCGCCGCGACCGGAAGCGGCGCGACCTTCGCCCACAGCAATCCAATCCGATCGGCGCAGGTTCCGCACTCTGAGTCTGCGCGCCACGTTGTCAGGGTCGCAAGAATATCGCGATAGTCAGCTTCAGCGGTCGTATCCTGTCTGCGCACGCTGTTCTCGATACCCTGCTCCACCCAATCAACAAGCGCGTCGTGCGCGGACTGATCGAAACCGGTTGCGAGCAACTGATCAATCGCCGCTACCGGCGCCGGCAGCCTTTCCGGGTCGTTGGATAACAACGCACGGGCCGCAGGAATATCCTCAAGTTCTCCCTCCAGACGTCGGGCTTCATCTACAGGAGTGATGGGCACACCGACCCGGCGGACAAAGGTTCTTGAACGACGCTGGATTCTCTTGATCAGCGCAAGCGCGCGATACTGGTGCGGCAGACTCGAATCCGGGTCGTGCTGCAGTAATGCGCCTTCGGCCCGCCACATCGCCGACAGCGCCTGGCGCAACAATCGGCGAGTCTCGGGGTCAAACACGGTCGCTTGTTCCTCCTGATCATGGAAATGCGCGTACGGCGCAATCGCCGCCATCACGTCCCCAAACTCCCTTTGCGCGGGCGCCGTAAAGTCAGCATCGCCGTGGTCATGTCCATCGCCCGGGTAATGCGTCTGCCCGCCAAGCGCACGGGCACCTGCGGCCGGCTCCCCCGATGCTTCCTCACCCATGAATGCGCCGTACCGAAAGCGCAGCGCTCGTTCGTCAAATGCGAGTCCTTGCGCACGCGACGCAAATTCGGATTCATTCAAACCGTCACGCTCGTCCATCAACGCTTCGCTATCAATAATGATCTGTCGCTGACTGCGAAACAGCTCCGGCTCAATGTTCACAATCGGATTGTCCAGCAGAATATCCGCAGTTGTAGCATCCCGCGCCCATCGCACAATAAGCGATGCACTGGAGGTCATTTGCGGGCCCGATGGACGGTTGTCTTCTACCTCGAAGGTCACGTACAACTCGCGACCCGGCGCTGCGCCCAGCGCCACCAAATCGAGGTTTGTCGTCACAGGTCGTCCCATGCCGCTCAGCTGCTCAGTCAGGTCGATTGTGCTGCGTTCAAAATCGACCTGCTCACCATCCCCTTCCGCACTATTGACCACAGTGCGTAATGATTGAACTCCAAAGTCGTCGCGTGTCGTCAGTGCGACCGTCATTTCAGTAGCACTACCCTCGGTCAGCGCGAACACCCGCTGCACGGGCTGAACGATAGAAATTTCCGGCGGCGCGTCGGGAATCATGACCAGACGGTGCGATGCAGCACCACCTACCATCACCGGGTTGCCGTTCAGCAGCAGCGCGTAGTTGCCGGCGCGACCTGGAATCCAGTCACTTTGCCAGTAGCCCTCCGATGCACGAAACAGCGGGACGCTTTGCTGATCTGCGAATCGAACACTGGCTTCGTCGACGTCCCCGACCAACTGAAAAGTCCAGCGAACATCCGAGAACTCCTGCACATCTGCAGACAGGCCATCATGGCGATAGGCTTCGCGCTGCGTGTAGACATGATGACGTTCATCCAGCTGGGCTTGTGCCACGCGAAGGATCGGTGACGAGTCGGTCGTCGCAAGAGTCGAACCCAAGACCTGAAACAACACAGGCACGTTCACGAGCAGTGCGACCGCCAACAGTGAGATTGCTGCACGGGAATGCCACGACGCGCCGGAAACGTCGGCGCGAGGAAACAATTTGAGGAGCGTGTCCTCAGATCGTGCCCGCTGCATCTTCGCAATAGTGGATAGCGTCTCAGGAGACGCCGAAATCAACCCGGTACTGTCTTCCATTTCCGGGAAGCGGCGATCCAGATGTGCGGCTACCCGCACCTCAGTCGGGAACGAATGACGTCGTACCCAACTGATCACCGCCCAAAAAAGAAGGCCTGTTGCAATACCTACCAACGACGACGTGCCGAATAACTGCCCGAGCAGCCGCATCACCACAGCAGCAGCGACCCCGATCGGCAAGCTCAACCAAAAGCCATGCACCCACCACGACATCTGCCAGACGCGGCGCAGTCGCTTCAGCGTCTGCCGAGCCGTCATGCCCGCAAGGTCCAGGCCGCGACCAGCCGTTCAACCATGAAGAAAACCGCCACCCAAATCCAGCCGCCTGTCGGCGTGCCGGATGGCATTGCAGTCGAAGCCTCGCTGAACGCCCGTGGTATCACCTCGCTCTTCGGTTCGATAACAGAATTCGATGGTGGTCGGTTTGATTCAAAGCGCACCAACGCACGCCACAAGGCTGAAGCGAACTCGCTGTCATTCAGGGCATCTGTATCGGTGACAAAACGCCAACCGGCACCGCCCGCGGCGGTCGAATCCGAAGCATCGACCGCGACACCAAAGGGACGCAGCGGCGGCGTTTCATCACTCCACCAAATCAGCGGATCAATCATCGTCGATTGTGGCACTGACCAGACGATCTCGGTTCCTTCGAGCAGGTCATATGACTGCCAGACACCGATGATCGACCGCAGGCGCGATTCCCGTTCCGGACTATCTGTCACAACAAATAGACGACTCAACCCTTCATCTGCCCATATTGCCGGGGTCACATCCCACACCAGATTTCTGCGGGTAATAGGCGCGCGTATCGGCCATGCACGCGCGTCCAGCTCACCGACTACTCGTACTATCGTCTCTGGTGGCAGTCTTTGATCCAGCGCCAGTAGATTCGAAACCCAACGATCCGACTCCGGCGGCCCACCGATGTCTGACAGGTCACCATCCAACCACAAAAGATCGGGGTACTCGGCTTTCAGGGCCGTCAGAATCGCGGGACGTGTGCCGGGAATCGCAAGCGTCAACTCGCCGGCATTGCCTCGTTCGAGTGTGGACGGTTGGTTGCCCAGTAGCGCTATGAAAATCGACACAAGAAACAGGAGTCGAGCTGCCAACAGCATGGGTTCATGCAAACGCGACAGCCGCAATCGTGGCCGGGCACGGTCGGCGAATATTCGAAGCGTCGCAACTTCCAGGGTTCGCCGGCTCGATCGAAACAACCAGTGAACGGCAATCGCCAAGACCATGGCACCCGCGACGAGCATCAACGACGCACCTGGCATCAGGATAACTCGCAGGTCGCCAATACTCTTTGACGACCGGTAATCGATTGCGCGAGCATGGCATGACAGGATTCGGCAAGTCCAATGTCGGTGGCGATGCTCACGAACCGCGCACCGGAGCGTACCTGATCCTCACGAATCTCTCGCAGCAGACGGTTCAACCGCTTACGATACTCGCGACCTTCGAGGCCCGCGTCGAACCATCGGGTTGATCCCGACTCGCAATCGACCACACGAAACTGGCCACGCGGTGGTGGCGACAACTCTTGCGGCAGTAGCACCTGGGTGCTCGTCAATGACATACCGCGTGCCGCGGTACGCGCTACCGCCACCTGCAGCCCGCAGTCATCGCCCAGGTAATCACTAAACGCAAACACGGCACTCCGTGCTGGCGCGTGACTTAGCGCCTCGCTGATCGCTTCAATACGCACCCCGCCGCCGCTCGGGCGCCATTCATCAAGGCGTCTGATCACCCGTTCCAATTGGGCACGTCCTGCGCCAGTCGGCAACACAATCGGCGTCGGTGTCTGCAAGCCGATGAGCATCACGTCGTGGTGGTGCTCTGCCGCGAGCCATGCAAGCGCGCCAACCAATCTGGCAACATAGTCGTATCGAGTAACGTCGCGCGAATCCGCCATTCCCATGGACGCACTGAGATCGACAACCAACACGACCGTCAAGCGACCCTCACTCTCCGACTCGCGCACCAACAAACGGTCGGTTCGACCAAAGACACGCCAATCCACTCGACGCAAATCGTCGCCCGGTTGAAACGGTCGAAACCGTGAAAACTCGATTCCTTCATCGCGTCGCACACTACGATGCGATGCATGGATAGCATTATCCACCTGCAACGCGGGAGCCAGCGAGTACTTGATCAGTTGGTGCCGAAGTTCAGCGTCCGGCAGCCAGCCTAGCTGTGCACTACTGAGAACTGCCATCAACGACAGAAGGTAATGGGTCTGCCGGCTCGGGCAGAGCGGTCAGCAAGTCGTCGACCACATCATCCGCTCCGTGATGCTCGGTCTGAGCATGATAGTTCAGAATCAGTCGATGCCGAAGCACCGAAGGCGCAACCGCGTGCAGATCCGCCAAAGTGACCGACAAGCGGCCATTCAGAATCGCCCGTGCTTTGGCACAAACGATCAATGCCTGACCAGCACGTGGACCAGCTCCCCAGCGCACCCACTCACGCACAGCCGACGGTGCGGTTTCGCACTCCGGTCGGGTCGCTCGGATGAGCTGCGCTGCGTAGCGCACAAGCTCGGAGCTGATCGGGACCTCACGGACCAATGATCGCGCCAGCAGGACCGCGTCTTTATCCATCACAGGCTCAGCAGCGCTCGTCTTTGCGCCTGTGGTTCGTTCAAGAATTTCGACCTCAGCATCGAAGCTTGGGTAGTCCATTCGAACCTGCAATAGAAAACGATCAAGCTGGGCTTCGGGAAGTGGATAGGTACCCGCCTGCTCGAGGGGATTTTGCGTTGCCATGACGAAAAACGGTTGTGGCAACTCATGTCGTTTGCCCCCCCACGTCACCGAGCCTTCTCCCGTCGCCTCGAGCAAAGCCGCTTGCGTGCGTGGTGGCGTGCGGTTGATTTCGTCGGCCAGCAGAAGCGAATGAAACACAGGACCTGGTTGAAACTCAAAACGACGCCCGTCGTCACCCTCGACCAGAAGCTCACTCCCTACAATATCAGCGGGCATCAGATCGGGTGTGAACTGTATCCGGCCGAACGGCAAATCGAGCGCAACCCCTAACGTTCTCATCAAGAGCGTCTTACCGAGTCCAGGCACCCCTTCAAGCAGGCAGTGGCCGCCCGCGAGCAGAGCGATCAGCAAGTCATCAACAACCGAATTCTGACCCACAATCACTTGGGCCACACTCTGTCGAACCCGACCGAGAGACGCCAATGTTGGATCGATCTGCTGCGACTGAGCCATCGGTCAATAGTTTAATGCGTACATCACAATGTTGACGCCGAACCGGGTGTTATCGGTTGCCAACCAACGTTTGTTTCTATAGTCGTAATCCCATTCACAACCATAGTCCTTGTTACTATAAAGCACGGCAGTACGCCCGTTCACTTCTATGCCCCGGAGGTAGTCGTGAACCAGATCGTCTCCCCAGCCGTTAAGTTCAAAGCTCGTGGTGGGCGGTCCGTCAAAATCGAAAAAACTGCTGTATACCGCATGTGTGTCAGGCAGTTTCTTCAAGCAGTCCGCGCCAAAAATCTGCTCCATCTGTTTGGTGAAGCTCGTTGCAAACAAGGCGTCGATGTCATGATTGCAGTCGTCAACAAAAACGAATCCACCCCGATTGACATAGTGGAGAAAGTTCTCGCGTTCACGCTCATTGAACTCAACCAATTTGTGGCCTGACAGATAGCAAAACGGCGATTCAAGGATGGCAGGATCAGCAAGGGCGACAATTCGCTCCTCCGGGTCGACCCGAAGATTTGTGTACTCGATTAACGAATTCAAAAGGTTCGACGGCATACGCTCGTCGACAAACCAGTTGCCAGACTCGTACTGAATTCGCGTGAAAAAGAAATCGAACGCATATGCCAGAACCGGCGCAGGCAAAGCGGCCAGCGCAGACGCACTCGCTGCCTGACCAATAAAACTCCGCCGGTTGATTCGCGCCTTTGTCACACTGCGTCCGAAAGACTGGAGAAGGTAAACTCGCGGATTCGCATGGACGGCATCATGACCGGAAAGCCGAACAGCCCTACGCGGCGACTTTCACCCAACTCGTCAAGATTGTTCAGCATGATCACCGGGCTATCGTTGAAACGGAAATTCTTGACCGGGTATTTGATTTCTCCATCCTCGATATAGAACGTGCCATCGCGCGTCAGTCCGGTGTAGAGCTGAGTCTGCGGATCAAGCGCACGGATATACCACAAGCGCGACACCAGAATGCCGCGCTCAGTGTTCTTGATCAGCTCATCTTGCGTTTTGTCGCCACCAACCATGATCAGATTGCTCGGCTGCGGTACAGGCGCAACGTCCTCGTGATCTGCCCAGTAGCGATCGTAGAACAAATTCTCGACCACGCCGTTTTTGATGATGCTGAGGCGGCGGATTGGTTCTCCCGTATTGCTCCAGGTTGCGGTCGGCACCCGCGCATCCAGCGGATCACCGTATGCCGTGACGCGTTCGTCAAACACCTGTTCGCCGATTCGCGTACCGCCGCCCTTCTTCGTCAGAAAACTCCGGCCTTCGTCCGCCTGGCGAGCGCCGAACGCAAAAAACATGCGACCAATAATCTGGGCTGCTGCGTCCGGCTCGAGAATCACCGTGTACTTTCCAGGCTCAAGTGCCCTCGCCTCACGCGACATCAGCGCCTTTTGCAACGCAACGTTGGAAGTGGCAGCCGTATCGATCCGACTGACATCGTTATCGTCGCTCGATGCCCACCCTGAGCCAGTACCATCATCCGTCCGGACCGTGACCGTAAAATTCACGTTGGTTTCAGTGTGGTAGGCAAACAAGCCCTCGCTGTTCATCATGGCACTGAACGATGCGCTATCGTTCAGGAAACCGGCAGCCGTCGCACCATTCTTTTTGGCTGGCCCGATACTCGCCGCCGCTGCCTCTGCCCGATAGGTGGGCTTGATCGCTGCTGTTTTTTCCGCGAACGCTCGACCCTCATCGTACTTCTGGGGCCCGAGAACCGGCATGAACTCCGGAGACTCCGGAGCAAGTCGAGCGGTCTCTTCGGCGCGGGCGACGACTTTGGCCAAAGATTCGTCATCGAATTCATTGATCGTCGCTGTTCCTACGCGCTGGCCAAAGTTGCACTGTACAGCGAGATCGACGGTGCGCGTTTCTCCGGCTGTCGAAACGCTGTTACGCGCGTAGCGAATGTTGCCTTCCACTGAGCCCGTCAGATTCGCCTCGCATCCATCAGCCTCGGAAAAGGCAACCACCTTCTCAAGGATTGCGCGAGCATCATCACGTGTCATGATTGTCATTACTTTCTCTCTCTATCGATTAGAGCGGGCTATCCAAGTTTCCGCGCTGTATTGATCACGTTGACATCGTCGAAACGTGTCGTCGCGCAGCCGTGCGATACCGCACTGACCTGCGAAGGTTGGCCTTTTCCATCGAAAAATGAACCACCCAGTCGATAATCGCGCTCGTCGCAGATTGCAGAGCAGGAATTCCAGAACTCCTGGGTGTTGGACTGGTAGGCGACATCCTCAATCTGTTCGGTAATTTCGCCGTCTTTGATCTCGTAAAACAGCTGTCCGCCAAACTGGAAGTTATAGCGCTGCTGATCGATGGAGTAGGAGCCGCGACCGATGATGTAGATCCCGTCCTCAACGTCCGAGATCATATCCGCGACCGACAGCCGCTCTTCGCCCGGCGCCAGCGATACGTTCGGCATCCGTTGAAACTGGACTGAGTTCCAGCTGTCGGCATAGCAACAACCGTGCGAAGCCTTTTCATTGACGATATGAGCCTGGTCGCGAATCGCTTGATAGTTCACCAGGATGCCGTCCTTAACGAGATCCCATTTCTTTGTCTTGACGCCTTCGTCGTCGTAACCGACTGCGCCGAGTGAATTCGGCTGGATCTTGTCAGCGAAAAGATTCACAAGGCTCGATCCGTATTCGAAGTCTCCGCTTTCCCACTTGTCCAGCGTCGCGAAACTGGTGCCGGCGTAGTTGGCCTCATAACCGAGGACTCGATCGAGTTCGAGCGGGTGACCGACTGACTCGTGAATGGTGAGCATGAGATGGGTAGGGTCAAGAACGAGACTGTACTTTCCAGGTTTGACCGACGGCGCTGTCAGTTTCGCTCTGGCTTGCTCTGCCGCGAGCTTGGCATCTTCCTGCATATCGTAGCTGTATCGATAGCGCGTAGTGACGCCCGGGATCTTCTCGGATGGGTCGCCCTCAAAATACTCCCAACCCATACCCATCGGGTCGGACAGTCCATTGCGCGTGCGGAACTTACCGGTCTGCTTGTCGACGGCCGTCACGCTCATTGGAGCCCAAACCCGATGCACGTCCTGATCGATGAACGAACCGTCCGTCGACGCGAAATACTTCTGCTCATTGACGAGGTAGAACGTCGAATTCACGAAATCTGCACCGTTTTCCAAAGCCGCCGCGTTGACCGCCATCAAAAGATCGACCTTGTCCGCAATCGGCACTTCCATCGCGTTGCGTTTGATCGGCGTGCGCCAACTGACTTCACCGACCCCTTTGACGGGAGCCAGTCGCACCGGCTCAGTCTGATAAACCGCGTTCGCCTTGGCGATCGCGACGGCAGTCTCGGCCGCCTCCGCCACGGCCGTCGGCGTCATACTCGATGTTGCAGCAAATCCCCAGGTGTCTTTTGCCAGGACGCGAACGCCCACACCGACGGACTCGGTATTGACGATGTTCTGAACTTTCAGCTCACGCGTCACAACGAACTGATTCAAATAGCGACCGACCCGCACATCCGCGTAGGTTGCACCTGCAGCTTTCGCGGCTTTCAGTGCCGCCTCTGCCAACGTTTGCTGGATCAGCGCATCGGCCGGCTTTAGCAACTCCTCCGCCGCGATGGCGGTGCCCGAAACCGGCAGTGCTATGGTGCCGGCACCGACCCCCGCGACTTTCAAAAATTTGCGTCGATCCATCAATAACTCCCCGAGGGCTGACCGGCCAAATGCCGTTGAAACTATGCGATTCGTTCCAATTTAAAGCATGCCCCAGATCGATGCCACACGATCTGACGTCGGCCGCACGCCAGGCAAACATCACACACCTGCGAATTTGCTAACTACAAACCATTGTTTCTCATGCATTTTTCAATACCGCCACAGATATTCGGTCGGTTGTACCGACGGAACCCATGTCTGACGTTTTGACGCTCTCCTCGACTTCAGCACTGCGCGGCCAGGCTGCTGAGCGCTGGGAGCAGATGCAAATCTGGTCAACTCCGTGCAAGATGGCGCCTCGCTGATGAAAGGCCAAGGCATGTCTCGCCGCACTACGATCCAAATTCGCAACCAGTACTTAAAGTTCTCGGCAGCGCACTTCACCATTTTCTCGGCTACGGACCGAGAACGCCTGCATGGACACAACTTCGCAGTCCGAGCCAACGTGACAGCCCTGGTTGGCGACGATGGATTGTGTTTCGACTACAACCTCATGAAGAAGAAATTGCGCGCGCTCTGTGACGGTCTGGACGAATACTTGCTTCTACCGAACCACTCACCTCATTTGGAAGTCAGTTGTAGCGACGACGGCGCATCGATTGTTGCAACGTTCAATGATGAACAAATGACGTTCCTGGCGTCTGACACTCAGGTCCTTCCGTTATCGAACATTACCGCAGAGGAGCTGTCGTACTTCCTCCTCGGTAAACTGATCGACGGCGATGTCGCGGAGCAATACAAGATCTCAGAGGTGGAGCTGTTTGTTGGCTCCGGGGAAGGACAGTCGGCGAGCACCCGCTGGCACGTGACGGAGGGATTCCTGTGAACAAAGCGGCCATCATCACAGGAGCGAGTGCTGGCATCGGGCACGCTACTGCAGGTCACTTAATCGCGGCAGGATACCGCGTGATCAACCTGTCACGGCGTCTGGCTGACATCGACGGTGTCGACACGATCGCTGTCGATCTGAGTCAGCCACTGGACGCGGCTGTTGTGGACAGACTAACCAACCACGTTGCCAACGCCGACCAATCCACGGTAATCCACTGTGCAGGATTGCTCGGCAGCGACCACGCAACCAGCGTCCAGCGAAGTGCGCTGGAACATTCTCTGGCTGTCAACGTCACAGCACCCGCGATGCTCAACCAGCATTTGATACCTTCGCTGACACCGGGCTCTTCCATCATTTTCGTAGGTAGCACGCTCGGGGACAAAGCGGTTCAAGGCGCATTTGGCTATGTGACCAGCAAACACGCGGTGAATGGAATGATGCGAGCAACCTGCCAGGACCTTACCGGGACGGGTGTACACACGGCGGTGGTCAGTCCCGGATTCACCGATACGGAGATGCTGCGGGATCATGTCGGAAACGACGCTGGAATCCTGAGCTCACTCGCGGAAAACGTGACCATGGGCCGGCTCATCGAACCGGACGAGATTGCACGCACAATTATGTTCTGCGTCGATAACCCGGTAATCAACGGCAGCGTGATTCACGCCAATCTGGGTCAGATCGAGCGGTAAGCTACTGCGCCGTCAGTGGCCTGAGGATCACAATCTCCGCTTGCGTCGGATCGGACGTGTCGACCAGCACAACCCGCACGATGTCCCCGGCAGCGAGAGTCAGCTCCAACGGACCGGCAAGCACGCCGTTATCGCTCGTATCTGTCACTACAACGTCAAGCGTCTCCGGCGGAAGCGTGACGGCCTCGACCTCAAAGAGTGAAGGCAGGTTGCCAGCGCGCGGGCTGTCCGTTTCCAGTGTTTCGTCTTCCTCAATCAAATAGAAGTCGACCCTCGTGGTGTCCAGAATCGCGTTATACAAACCAAACTGCGCCGCATCGAACAAGGTGCGACGGCTCAGCGGGAGCTGTACAAACGCGGCATTGTCCTCGGCCTGACGACCGGCAAACAGCCCAACGGTGTTGCGGCCGTTGCTAAAACTGAACTCTTCCTGCTCGAGTATCACACCGACGTTGCCCATCGGGGTGAACGTCAATTCAAGGGTGCCGAGATCGTCGCCTTCCGGAATCTCGATCGGGGCGGTGATCTCCCCCACCGCGAGATCGGCCACCAACGGGGTCGTCAGGTCGCTCGTGCGGTAGATATCGATCGCACCAGAGGCGGCGGATGCGTTCGAGAACTGAACCGTCGGCAAAGCGCGATCATCGACGGCAACCGCATTGGTGAGTCCTTCGCCCGAAATACTCAGAACGAAATCCCCATTGACCTCGCCCGCACTATCCAGCAACGTCACCAACAGGGTGTTCTGGGCCGAGAGTGTGGTCACCTCGGACCGCATCAGAATCGTCGCGGGGTCACCCGCAGGCGTGACGACAAACTCCGATAGCTGCGTTTCGATCTCAACGACGGTTGTTGCGGTTGCCGGTGCAACGTTGGTCGCCAGCGGCGTGTTGGCAGCCGGATCCAGCCCCTCATCGCCGAGGTAAAAGTCAACAGGACCAACCTGCTGAGAGAAATTGGCGAACCACAGTTCCAGTACGGTGTCCGCCGCGCCGAATTCCCGGATCGGTGTGTCGAGGACCGTGATCTGAGGCGCGGTCGCTTGGCCATGCAGCACAAATGTGTACGACGTATCGACCGCAACCGAGACTTCCGTCGACAAAAGACGGGTGACCTCGCGAGTTTGACCGCTCGTGAAGTCAAAATTGAAGTCGTAGGTCAGGGCGTCGTATTCATCGGTAGGCGTGGCAGACAGATAGTTGATCTGACCACCATTTGGCGGTACCCGAGTCTCTTCGATCAGGAACGTCACGGCGCCGAGGTCCGGAATAGCATGCAGGCCGCGGATTGTGCCTCGACCGTCAGCGGTTTCCTGTGTATCAGTGCAACCGACGACCAAAACAGCCGCGATCAAGACACCGGCCAACCTTGGCGTGTGAGCTAAGAAATTAAAGCGCATGGAAGACTCAAAATAACCTGCTGAGATATCCGACCTATGATACCACCGACAGTTCCGGGAGCCATGACATAAGCCAATCACGGCGCGCCAGCGGGGAGTGAATTGGGTACAATATCGCGATGCCTGATTCCACCGCGAAATCGCAAGTAAACCTTGCTGAGGCCTATCGCAGCGCGCTCGGACAGTTCCCTACCGGGGTGTGTCTTGTCAGCGCGCGCGGCGTAGCGCCCGATCCAGCGCCATTCGCTATCACCGTGAGCTCGTTTGTCTCGGTATCGCTCGAGCCACCTCTGGTCTCGTGGTGTCTGCAGCACGACTCATCAAGCTTTCCCTTATGGGCAAAGACAGAACAGTTTGCCATCAGCGTACTGGCTGGCAGTCAGCAGCACTTGTGCGATCACTTCGCGCAGCGCGGCAATCACTTGATCGGTGATCTGGCGTTCTTCGACACGTCGCCAAACGGCAATCCCTGGGTGCGTGAGGCTTCCGCCAATTTCGACGTTGATGTCGCGGCGCGTCACGACGCAGGTGATCATGAGATTATCGTTGGAACGGTGCGCCAGTTCGCTTCGAACTCAGATCGGTCACCGTTGATCTACCACCAGGGTCGCGTGCGTGCATCGACGTGATCTGCTTCGCCTGATTGCGGTCGGCGGGCTTGCAGCCGCCACCGGTTGCGGCGCGCGAAAACCGGCTGTGTCCGCAACCTCGTTGGCCGACCTTGACTGTATCGGCCAACATGACCTGATTGTCAGCGGCGCCCTTTCCAAAGAAGCGTCGATCACATCGGCCTTCGAACGAATCGATGCAGTGAACGATCAACTCAACGCCGTGATCACCCGCGATGACGAGCGTGCGATTGTGCATGCCCGGACCGCAACAGGCGCCCTGGCCGGTGTCCCGTATTTGCTGAAGGACCTCAACGCCTATCGCGACATGCGGATGACAATGGGCTCGGCGCTGTTTCGAAACCATGTTCCAGACTCCCAGTCGCCTTACACCGATCGAATCGATGCTTCGGGCCTCGTCGTCCTCGGCAAGACCAATACGCCTGAGTTTGGATTGCTACCGACGACGTCACCGGTGTTGCACGGGCCAACGAGAAATCCCTGGAACGTCAAACACACGCCCGGCGGCTCGAGTGGCGGATCCGCGGCTGCGGTCGCGTCCCGCATGGTCCCTGCCGCGCAGGCCAGCGATGGCGGCGGCTCAATTCGGATTCCAGCAGCACTGTGCGGATTGTTCGGCCTCAAGCCATCGGTGGGCCGCTTTCCGGACCAGGGTTACGCCAATCGTGCCTGGCCGATCTCGATCAAACATGCCATCACACGTAGTGTTCGCGACAGCGCGCTCATTTTGGCTCTGACTGAGAATACCGACGGTGGTCCACTGCTCCCGGTAGGCTTTGTGACACCTGAGCGTCGCAAACGACTAAAGATCGCGATCAGCACCGATACGCATCTGGGCCCCGCGGATCCGAATATCGTCGACGCGGTAGTCGAGGTTGGCAAAACACTGCAGCGGATGGGGCACGAGATCGAACCCGTCAGCGACACGCCGCACCACGACCCGGCATTCGATCGACACATCAGCACACTCTGGGGTCACGGCGTGTTCGGAATCCTGCAACAAGTAGAGGCTGACAGTGGCACGACCGCGGAAAACACGGGCCTGCTGGAACCTGCGACGATCACGCTGGCAAGGCGGTTCTCGCAGTTACCGCCGGATGCGCTTCAGACCGCGTTGGACTACTTTCAGGTGTTCCAACGCGGAACTGACGACTTTTTCGCCAACTACGATGCGTGGCTCACTCCCGTCACCAGTGCTGTTGCACCGGAGATTGGATTTATGGATCCATCACTCGACTTCGACACGTTGACCGAGCGAGTGACCCAGTTCGCGCGCTTTACAGCCATTCACAACGTCGCCGGCACGCCGGCCATGTCGATCCCCGCCGGAAAGTCTGACGACGGCTTGCCGATCGGTGTGCAAATCGCAGCCAGTGTTGGCGCCGAGGCATTGCTGTTGCAGCTGGCCTACCAACTCGAGGAAGCAACTCCGTGGGCGGACGCGTTGCCCCCCGTTCATGCATGAGTAGAACGCTATGGACTATTCGAAACCGACGAACATCACCCAACTGAAACGTGCTCAGAAGACGCTCGAATACCGGCGCGGCTGGCGTCGCCTCAGTCTTCGTTACGGTGATGCCATGCTGGCCATCGAGTCACGACTCGGCCGTCAACAGCGCATAGAGCGGCATGACCTGCTGCTCCTGAATCCACTGTTCGTGTTTGAAGCCTATGACTTGTCGGTTCTTACCGAACCGCTGAAGCGCTGTCTCGCGACCGTCGTGCTCGCCGCTATCGTACAGTTCTCAACGTTCAGTGATGACCTGCCGCTGTTGGCGCCAATGTTGTTGCTGCTTGCATGCTATTGGCTGGTTCAAATGCTAAATCTCTGGCGGGACAACGGCCCGCGCACAGTGATCTGCGACACCAGTGGAAATACCGTTGTTGAAATTCCTCATGACAACACGGACGAGAACACGCGACTCAGTTTCGAGTCTGGCCTGAGGAAAAACATAGAAACTCGCGACGCTCGCTGGCACAACGGCGAACTTTAGCGATTCGGAGGGACGTGAACATGTCTGAAAATTCCAGCGCAGGTCTGCGCTTCCGCACGGCGCTCGAACGCGAAACGCCACTGCAAATCGTCGGCACGATCAATGCCTACACGGCAATGATGGCTACATCCACCGGGTTCAATGCGATTTATTTGTCGGGCGCTGGTGTCGCCAATGCGAGCTATGGTTTGCCCGATCTGGGTATGACTTCGCTCGATAACGTACTGGAAGACGCGCGCCGAATTACCGGTGCCACCGCGACACCATTGCTGGTTGATGTCGATACAGGCTGGGGTGGCGCATTCAATATCGCCCGTATGGTTCGTGAGATGACCTCCGCCGGCGTGGCCGCGATCCACCTGGAGGACCAGGTGGGACAGAAACGTTGCGGACACAGACCTAACAAGTCTTTGGTGAGCGCATCGGAGATGACCGACAGAATCAAGGCCGCCGTGGACGCACGTACCGACGATGATTTTTTCATTATGGCCCGAACGGATGCGCTCGCGGTTGAAGGTATGGAACCGATGCTGGAACGGATCCATCGCTACCAGGAAGCCGGTGCGGACGGAATTTTCGCCGAGGCGATGACCGACATTGAACTCTATCGTCGCGTTACCGGCACTGTTGAGATCCCTGTACTCGCGAATCTGACTGAGTTTGGTATGACGCCACTGTACACAGTCGATGCCTTGCGCGAGGTCGGGATTCGAATGGCGCTGTATCCACTGTCAGCTTTCCGTGCGATGAATGCTGCGGCACTCGCGATGTTCCGCGAAATACGGCAACAGGGTACGCAACAGGCACGAGTGGAATACATGCAAACGCGCGAAGAGTTGTATGAGTTTCTCGATTACCACGCGTTTGAGCAAAAGCTGGATGCGTTATTCGGCGCGGAAGCGGACGCACAAGACTGACACACAACGTCATCACTAAAAGAGCAGGAAGATGGTTGATAAGAAATTAGGTGGCGCTGGCCTTAGAGGTCAAAGTGCGGGCGAGACACGCCTGTGCACTGTCGGGCAGAGCGGCAGTGGGCTGACATATTGTGGCTACGATATCAGCGAGCTCGCTGAGCACTCCATGTTCGAGGAAGTTGCCTGGTTGTTGTTCAACGGAGAGTTGCCGAGCGCCACTGAGCTCGAGCAGTACAAGAAACGACTGGCAGGCATGCGTGCTTTGCCCGAAGCGTTGAAAGACGTACTAGAAAGAATCCCTGCCGGTGCGCACCCGATGGATGTCATGCGGACCGGTTGCTCGATGCTCGGCAACCTGGAGGGGGAAGACGACTTCACTCAGCAGCAGGCGGTATCCGATCGGCTGCTCGCCACACTGCCAGGCATCATCACGTACTGGTATCGCTATTCGCATGACGGTGTTCGGATCGATACGGACGTCGAAGCCGACAATATCGCCGCACACTTCTTGACACTATTGCACGGCACAGATCCGGATCCGCTACACCAACGCGTCCTTGACGTATCGCTGATCTTGTACGCCGAACACGAGTTCAATGCATCAACGTTCACAGCGCGAGTGTGCGCCTCGACGTTGTCCGACATGCATTCCTGCGTGACCGGGGCAATCGGTTCGCTACGTGGACCGCTGCACGGCGGCGCCAATGAAGCTGCGATGGATTTGATCGACAGCTTTGCATCAGTTGAAGCCGCGGAAAAAGGCATCCTGGATATGCTGGCGCGCAAAGACAAAATCATGGGCTTCGGCCACGCCGTCTACCGCGAGAGTGACCCACGCAATGCGTTGATCAAACGTTGGTCCAAAGAGCTATCGGATAGCGTCGGCGATCAAAAGCTGTTCGCTATTTCCGAGGCGATTGAGCGTTTGATGTGGGAAGAGAAAAAACTCTTCCCGAACGCTGATTTTTTCCACGCTTCCGCGTATCGGTTCATGGGGATTCCCACGAAATTATTCACGCCGATTTTTGTCATGTCCCGAACCAGCGGATGGGCGGCCCATGTCATGGAACAACGTAGCAACAATCGAATCATTCGACCGAGTGCGGACTACATCGGCGCAGATGCGCGCGCGTACGTCCCTTTGTCGGAACGCCGTTAAGTAAATAGAACGAAACAACAGGAACCCATCGCCATGAGCAATCGTGTAGAAACCAACGTCAGGCCGGACCCGGACCAGGAGTTGGTCACTATCGCAGACTACGTCGCAAACCATACTATCGACAGCGACCTCGCCTATTCGACCGCGCGCCACTGCCTGATGGACACGCTAGGTTGCGGCTTTCTGGCTTTGTCTTTTCCCGAGTGCACCAAACACCTTGGCCCGATCGTGCCAGGCACCGTGGTTCCGAACGGCGCGCGAGTCCCTGGAACACAACACGTTCTGGATCCGGTCAAAGCCGCATGGGACATCGGCGCAATGATCCGCTGGCTGGACTTCAACGATACCTGGCTGGCTGCTGAGTGGGGACACCCGTCCGACAACCTTGGCGGCATTCTCGCCGTTGCGGACTTTTTGAGTCGCCAACGTGTCGCGGCCGGCGAAGCGCCCCTCACCATGCGTGACGTACTCACGGCCATGATCAAAGCGCATGAAATCCAGGGCGTACTCGCGCTCGATAACAGCTTTAACCGCGTCGGACTGGATCATGTCTTGCTGGTTCGGGTCGCGTCCACCGCTGTGATCACCAAAATGCTGGGTGGGTCGCGCGATCAGATCATCGATGCCCTGTCGCATGCGTGGGTCGACGGATCGAGCTTGCGAACCTACCGACATGCGCCAAACGCAGGTCCGCGCAAGTCGTGGGCTGCCGGCGATGCCACCAGTCGTGCCGTGCGTCTTGCGATGCTGGTGATGAAAGGCGAGATCGGTTATCCCAGCGTGCTGACCGCGCCAACCTGGGGCTTTTATGATGTCTCTTTTAAGGGCAAGACGTTTTCATTCCAACGCGAACTCGATAGCTACGTCATGGAGCAAGTGCTTTTCAAAATTTCGTTCCCGGCCGAGTTTCATGCGCAGACCGCAGTCGAAGCGGCGGTGCAACTGCACCCACAGATTCGTAATCGGCTTGAAGAGATCGACCGCATTGTGATCACCACGCACGAGTCAGCGATTCGCATTATTTCCAAGGAAGGACAACTCAACAATCCGGCTGACCGCGATCACTGTCTTCAATACATGGCGGCAATCGGTTTGTTGAAAGGCAACCTCGTTGCAGAAGACTACGAAGATGATGTCGCGGCAGACCCGAACGTGGATGCGTTACGAGCCAAAATGATTATTGAAGAAGACGAACGCTACAGTCGCGAATATCACGAACCCGACAAACGCTCGATCGCGAATGCGATGCAGGTGTTCTTCAACGACGGCACCGCGACCGACCGAATCGAGATCGAATACCCGATCGGCCATAAGCGCCGCAGAGAAGAAGGTATTCCGGTGCTGGAGGCGAAGTTCGCCAGCAACCTCGCCACCCGCTTCCCGAACGGCCAAACCGAACGCATTATCGCGCTGTGCAGTGATCAACAGGCGCTTGAGTCGACCACCGTGAATGATTTCGTTGATATGTTGGTCATCTAACCTGTCAACACACTACTGGCCCGCTTGTTGGTAGCGCTCCAACAAGCGGCGCTTGTAGAGCTTGCCGTTATCGTGTCTCGGCAAAGCGTCATCAAAGTCAATCGATCGCGGAATCTTGATATGCGACATTTTGGCGCGCAGGTACGTCGTTAGCCGGTCGGCCAACGCACTGTCACCGACCACTCCAGGCGCGGGCTGCACAACGGCGTGTACCCGCTCGCCAAACTCCGGATCTGGCAGACCGAACACCGCAGCATCGGCGACCTCAGCATGCGTGATCAGTGCGTTCTCGATTTCCTGTGGATACACGTTCACACCACCTGTGATGATCATGTAGTGCTTGCGGTCGGTCAGATAAAGAAATCCATCGTCATCGACGTAGCCGACATCGCCGACCGTTGCCCATCCGTCACGGGTGAACGAATCCGCGGTCTTTTCCGGTTCTTTGTGGTAATGAAACGGCTGGTCGTTTGCGGAAAAGTAAACGCCACCGACTTCACCGTTTGGTATCTCGTATCCGGAATCATCCAAAATCCGAACCGAACAACCGACCGGTTGACCCACCGAGCCTGGGTGCGACAACCAGTTCACAGAGTCAATCGCCGTGAAGCCCGCGCCTTCTGTTGAAGCGTAGTATTCGAACAAACGAGGCCCCCACCACTCAATCATGTCGCGTTTGACCTCAACGGGACACGGTGCAGCGGCGTGAATTGCAATTTGCTGTGTCGAAAGATCAAACCTTGTGCGGTCAGCCTCCGGCAGTTTCAGCATCCTGACAAACATGATCGGTACCCACTGACTGTGGGTCACACAATAGCGCTCGATCGCCTCTAAAGCTTTGACCGGATCGAAACGCTCCATGATGACACTGGTACCACCGAGCGCCATGGATATTGTGTTAAACGCGAGTGGTGCTGCATGGTAAAGCGGAGCTGGCGATAAATAGACTGACTCGGGGCCGATACCAAAGTTACTCACCAGCGCCAGTGCGACTTTGGAGTGCTCTGTGATCGGTGAGCCGGGTGGTCGCGCGACCAGCACGCCTTTTGGCAGCCCTGTCGTGCCCGATGAGTAGAGCATTTGTGTGCCACCCTCCTCATCGTCCACTGGCGTAGTCGGTAAATCCGCCGTCGCCGCCTCCAGTGATTTGAAGCCCGGTGCAACACCGCGCAACATGAAAGCGAACTCCAAAGAGGACGCAGTTCGGCGAACCTCCGTTGCGACCGTTTTCAGATAGTCACTGGTAATCAGCAGTCGCGCCCCGGAGTTTTCCAGGATGTAGGCAACTTCTTCGTCCAACAAATGCGTACTGATCGGCGTGTAGACCAGACCGGTACGTTGCGCGGCCCAGATGAGGGGCATGAAATCGACGCAATTCTCGAGAAAGATCGCAATATGGTCTTGCGGCTTGATGCCAACTTTTCGGAACAGCTGCGCGTATTGATTGGAGCGCGCGTCCAACTCGGCATACGTCAGCGTTTCGCCCGATCCCGCCATGATAATCGCCGGATGATCCGGTCTCGTCGCTGCGTGCACACTCGGATGCATGGTCATATCCCCCCGGACCTGTCCTGAAGGATATAATGTTGGAGCGCTGCGACTGGCGCAAGTTGTTCCGGAACGAGACTTCTACCCTATGGCCGCTGCCGCTGAATACCTGCGCTACACTGAAATTGAACCCCCGTCGCCTGGAGAAAGCGTCCAGCTCGCTGAACAGTTGCAATGGGTCCGCATGCCGCTACCGTTTATGCTCGGCCATATCAATCTGTGGATGCTGGGAAAACCGGACGCGACTACGATCGTCGACACCGGACTGAACGGCGACGAAACACAATCTCTTTGGCGAAAGCTCCTTTCTGATCGAACGTTAGAGTCGGTGGTCATTACGCATATGCACCCCGACCATGTCGGGAGCGCCGGCTGGCTTGTCGAACACTACAACGTGCCGCTCTACATGTCGCGCGCCGAGTACCTGATGTGTCGAGTGCTTGTCGCCGACACAGGTCGACCTGCTCCGGAGGCTGGCGTTGAGTTCTATCGGCGCGCGGGATTCGATGAGACGGCGCTTCAGCGCTACCGCGACAAGTTTGGCATTTTTGGTAAAGCGGTCTACTCCATGCCCGATGCCTATCGCCGAATTTATGGTGGTGATCGCTTCACCTTCGGCGATACCGAGTGGCTCGCCGTCGAAACCAGCGGCCATTGCCCCGAACACATTTCGTTTTTTGACGAAGACAGAAATCTGTTCATCGCAGGTGACCAATTGTTGCCAACCATTTCTTCGAACGTCAGTGTCTGGCCGACGGAACCTGAAGCCGACCCCTTAGGACACTGGATCCGCAGTTGTCGCAAGCTAATCGATCTTTTGGACGACGATACGCTGGTCTTACCGTCGCATGGCAAGCCGTTTAAAGGCGCGCCTGAACGCTTGCAGGCGCTGATCGACGAACACGACGAGAATCTAAACGGGCTCCAGACACTCTGTCAGTCGCCCAAACGCGTCATAGACACTTTTGAACTGTTGTTCCGCAGTCGAATCAACGAAGGCAATCTGATCATGGCGACCGGCGAAGCCAGAGCCCATCTGAACTACCTTGTCGATCGAGATGTGTTGGCGGTTTCACGTGATGACAATGGCGTCGACTGGTTCGAGACGCGGTCTGCAAACTGACACTTGCTCGACGAGCAAACCATGCAGAACGATGCAAACGCCGATCTGATCATTGCAGGCTTTGGCATCGCGGGCGCGACGTTGGCGCTGGCACTGGATGACCTGGGCCTCAGTCTGGCGATTTACGACGCCGACCTCGATGGGTCATCCAGCCAGGTCGCTGCAGGACTGATCACACCGGTCACCGGGAAAAAACTCAAGCCACAACCGCACTTCGAAACGCTCCGTCAATCTGCCGTCGAGATGTATCGATCTCTGGAGGACCAAACGGGTTCAGACTTTCTGTATGAGTCTCCAGCGCTCCGATTGCTCACTGCCGAAAAAGAGCAAGCAGTGTGGGAGCGAGAGCGTGAACCGTTATCGAAATGGCTAAGTCCCTCAATCTCCAGTGGATGGTCCGGTGTGCGTTGGGAGGGAACACCGCTGCAAATGTCTATGGCAGCGCGTTTGGACACCCGTAAATTCCTCCATGCGGCCCGGCGCTTCCTGGCACCCAGACATGCTTTTTTTAGGGAACCCGTCGACTCAACTGACGCACCCGTCGCTTGGTGCTGTGGGTTTCATGAGAGTAAAGCGACTCGCGTCGACACGCTGGAATGGCGTCCGGCTAAGGGAGAAATTCTGCAAGTCAAAATTCCTGATGGGCGTCTGCCAGGCACCGTGCACGCGCGGGGAATGTGGGTCACCCCGACTGGAGGTAGAGAAGCGTTAGCCGGTGCAACCTACAGTTGGGATGCGCTCGACGGTAAACCCACATCCACAGCGCGCGACGCTCTGGTCGAGAAGCTATTACAAATTCTGGAGGCTCCCTTCGAAGTCGTAGGACACGAGGCCGGTGTTCGCCCGATTGTGTCAGGCCGTAAGCCGATAATCGGATCCATCAGCGACGGCGGCCAACAATGGTTATTCAACGGCCTGGGTTCGAAAGGCGCTTTGTTCGCACCAACTATGGCGCGACTGCTCGCCGAACATATCGTCAACGGCGCCGCGATTCCGGCGGACTATGATTGGGCCGTAAGGCGCGACACGCAATGAAACTGACCACGACCGCGCATCACGCGGGGCAACGACATGTCTCCAGGGGCAGCGTCACTATCGACGCCACAGCGGGCAACGGTCACGACACTCTGTTTCTTGCACAATGTGTCGGGCCGACCGGCCAGGTGTTTGCTTTCGATCCACAAGAACGCGCGATCGCGAGCACGCAGTGGCGTATCGACGACGCCGGAGTCTCCGAACGAGTCACGCTGTTGCAAGCGTCCCACGCGACAATGGCTGACTCGCTGGCCGCACAATGCATCGGCAAGGTCAGTGTCATCATGTTCAATCTAGGGTACTTGCCCGGAGGCGACAAAACGCTGACAACGCAACTTGAGTCGACGCTGGTCGCACTCGAGGCCTGCACGCCGCTCCTCAGCGAGACCGGCGTGCTTAGTATCATGGCATACCGCGGCCACACCGAGGGCATCGCCGAGTTCGCCGGCGTCTCTGACTGGGTTAACGCGCAGCAAGGCCGCTTCGTCGTTCTAGACCACCAGGAAAGCCCGAACGCCGGGCCTGCCTGGTGGTTGTTGTCCCGCTAAGCAGCGTCTTGCTGCTTCTTGTCGACACTTCGGGGTTTCTTTGCCCGCGGATCAAGCCCGATTGAGCGCGCAATAATTTCGCGCATGATTTCAGAGGATCCGGCATAGATACGTGAAATACGTGCATCGGTGTACATACGGGAGATCTTGTACTCGTCCATGTAGCCAGCTCCGCCGTGTAACTGAACACAGGCATCCATCACCCGGCCTTCTAGTTCACTGCCGTACAGTTTGATCTGCGCAGCCAACTCTGCCGTCAGCTGACCTTTGTTGTGCTCTTCCACGCAACGATCCAGAAAGACCTGAGCCAGATCGATTTCGGTGCGCATATCCGCCATCTTGAATCGGGTGTTCTGGAAGTCCGCAATCGCCTGACCGAACGCTTTGCGTTCCTTGATAAACTCCATCGTGATGTCGAAAGCGTGCTGAGCTGCGGCGACGTAGCCCGCCGCGCCGAGCAACCGCTCCTCGGCGAGGAACTGCATCAGATAATAGAATCCGCGGGTTGGATCGCCGAGCACATTCTCTTTGGGAATCTTGACGTCGTTGAAAAACAACTCGGCGGTATCCTGCGCACTCAAACCCATCTTCTTGAGGTTGCGCCCACGCTCAAACCCCTCCATGCCACGTTCAACCACGAACAACCCAAGCCCGTGCGAGGAGTCCGGCACGGTGCGCGCGGCGACGAGTACGAGGTCTGCGTTGATCCCATTCGAGATGTAAGTCTTGGAGCCGTTCAACACCCAGTGATCACCGGCATCAACTGCGCGGGTTTTCATGCCCGCGACATCGCTTCCGGCGCCCGGCTCTGTCATGGCAATGGCGAGGATACTCTCCCCGGACACGCACTTTGGCAACCAGCGCATCTTCTGCTCATCCGTACCAAGCTCGCCGATATACGGTGCAACCAACCGCGAGTGCAGTGTCATGAAAAATCCGGGGTCGCCATGCTTGGTCAACTCTTCGATGACGACCTGTTCGTACCGAAAATCGTCGACACCGGCGCCACCATATTTCTCGTCTGCCCACATCAGCAGCAGCCCTTGCTCACCCGCCTTTCTGAAAGCCTCGCGATCCACAATGCCATCTTCACGCCATTGCTCAGTGTGCGGACCGATTTCATTGATCATGAACTGCCTGACAGCATCACGAAACATCTCGTGGTCTTCGGTGTAACAGTTACGTTCCATAATTTTTCCCCGTCATTGCCTGCTCCGCGAGTTAGTCTGCGGGCAGCGTTAACTACCTTTAAAGATCGCTTTGCGCTTTTCAAAAAAAGCCGCAACCCCTTCGACGTTATCGTCAGACCCAACCAATGCGGTCTGAATCTCCGCCTCCAGGTCGAATGTCGAGCCCCAGCTTCCCGCCTCTGCATGCCGCATCGCGCGCTTGGTGGCCTTGATCGAAAGTGGCGCACGTTCGGCGAGAGCGGCCGCCCACGATTGCGCTTCCGATAGCACCGTATCGTCCGCAACGACGCGGTTCACCAATCCCCAATCCAAACAACGTTTTGCATCGACACGTTCGGCCTCGATCGCAAGCTGAAACGCGCGCTTATAACCCAGTGTCTTTTGCAAAAACCAATTAGCCCCACCATCGGGTACCAACGAAATCGTCGAAAACGGTGCGAGCAAAAACGCGCTCTCACCCATGACCGCGAGATCTGCTGCAAGCGCGAACGACATGCCGATCCCGGCCGCCGCACCATTGACCGCGGCGATCACCGGCTTCGGCATACTGACAATCTCATTGAATGCAGGCCGATACTCCCGCTGCAATTGCGCTTCGACCGTCTTGTCCTCTGGGAATCCCGCCGTCAGATCGGCGCCCGCAGAAAATGCTCTACCCTCACCCGTCAACACGACTGCGCGAACTTCATTGTCGCTAGACGCCTGGCTGAGTGCATCCGTCAACGACGCACGGAGCTCCTGGTTGAAGCTATTCATCGCCTCCGGTCGATTCAAAGTGACTGTCGCCACTGCGCCCTCGACCGCATACCGCACTACCGGAGTCTCACTGCCCATATCGCCCACGCTAGGCCGCCGTCCGCGCCTGAGCAGGCTGCTCGGCATAGAATCCGCGGCCTTCCTTGGCCTGCTGACGCAGACTATCGGGCACCGCAAAGCGCTCCCCGTAAGCGCTGGCCATCCGGTCGCATTCGTCGACAAAGGCCTGCAATCCAACCGTTTCGATCAGGGATAACGTGCCACCGGTGTACGGCGGGAAACCCCAACCGAGTATCGAACCGATATCCCCATCCGCTGGGTGTGTCAGCACGCCCTCATCCAGGCACCGGACAGTATCCAGGGCTTGCACGTACAACAACCGTTTACGCACTTCGTCAGGCGATGGTTGCGGATCGACGTGCGGATAGACTTCCTGCAATCCAGCCCACAAGTGTTTTTTGCCACCCTCAGGGTACTCATAAAAGCCCGCGCCGAACCGCTTACCCTTACGATCGAGTTCTTCAACAAAACGCTCGATGACAGGCGCTGCGGTGTTGGGCTTGTACGCATCGCCGAGTGCCGCCGCGGTGGCCTTGGCGACGTGGTAGCCCAACTCGAGGGTCACTTCATCCATAACTGCCAGCGGTCCGACCGCCATGCCGGCGTGCTTTGCGACGTTCTCGATCAGCGCCGGGTTAATGCCCTCCGCCAGCATCGTCATGCCTTCGTTCGTATAGGTGCCGAAGACACGCGACGTGTAGAAGCCACGGCTGTCGTTGACCACGATCGGCGTTTTGCGAATCTGTTGGATGTAGTCAAGCGCTACTGCGGTAGCACGATCACCCGTCTTCTCTCCGAGAATCACTTCGACCAGCGGCATCTTGTCGACCGGTGAGAAAAAGTGAATACCGATGAACTGCTCTGGCCGCGAGGATGCTTCCGCCAGGCCGGTGATCGGCAGCGTCGATGTATTCGACGCAAAGATTGCATCCGACGGAATGACCGCTTCCGTTTTTTGTGTCACGTCGGCTTTGATGCCCTTGTCCTCGAACACGGCCTCAATCACCAGCTCGCAACCCTCAAGCTTGACGTAGTCATCAGTAGTGATAATACGCTCGAGGATAGCCTCCGCCTGTTCGGGCTTCATCTTGCCCCGATCGATCCGTTTTTGCAGAAGTGCTCGGGAATAGTCCTTGCCTTTTTCTGCAGCGTCGCGATCCCGGTCCAGCAAGATCACTCGCATCCCCGCATATGCGGAGACGTAGGCAATTCCCGCACCCATCATCCCGGCACCGAGCATACCCAGTTTCGTAACTTCGGTTTTCTCGACACCTTTCGGGCGTCGCACGAGCTTGTCTGCGGCGCCCTTGTTGATAAACAGCGTACGCGTCATGTTTCGCGATACCGGATCCATCAGCAGCGTGACAAAGTACTTCGATTCGATGTCCAGGCCGGCATCGATGGGAAGAACTGTGCCCTCATAAACGCACGACATGATCGCGATAGGTGCAGGGTAGTTGTGGTTCGTTTCCTTCGCGATCAGCGCGCTACCCACCATCAGGGTCTGGATCGACCCCGGATGCATCAATCCCGCGCCGCCCGGCACCTTGAAACCTTTCTTGTCCCACGGTTGAACCGCGTCACCAGACTCAAGAATCCACTGCTTTGCAGCAGAAACGCAATCCTCCGGCGCAACCACCGCATGCACAATGCCCTGTTCGAGCGCCGCTTTTGGCTTAAGATGCTTGCCCTGTGTCATGAGTTGCAAAGCTGGCTGTTGCCCGATCAATCGCGGCAGGCGTTGAGTGCCGCCGCCGCCCGGTAGCAAGCCGACCTGCACTTCCGGCAAACCGAGCACGGACTTCGGGTTATCAGCTGCCACGCGGTAGTGGCATGCCAGACAGATTTCCAGACCACCACCCAAAGCTGTACCGTTGATCGCCGCCGCGACTGGCTTGCCGCAGGTTTCGAGTCGACGCAGGATTTGTTGGAACGTCCGAGCGTATTCGTATTTTTCCGCCGCGGAACGTCCATCCTCGAACGCGTTTACCATCGACATCAAGTCGGCACCCGCAACGAACGACGATTTTCCAGACGTAATAACCGCGCCCTTGATCGTATCGTCACTCGAGATCCGGTCGATGCTCTCGCTGAGGTCAGACTGCAGCTCGGGCGTCAGAACGTTCATGGAACGCTCAGCGACGTCGATCGTCAGTAACGCTATGCCGTCACTGTCTACTTCAAAATGAATCGTTTTCATATCGTTGTCCTCAAGTCGCAGCGCGATTAGATACGTTCGATGATCGTGGCGGTACCCATGCCACCGCCGACGCACAAATTGATCAAAGCGGTCGATTGATCACGACGCTCGAGCTCGTCCAGAACGGTGCCAAAAATCATGGCTCCGGTGGCACCCAGTGGATGACCCATTGCGATCGCGCCACCGTTCACGTTGATCCGGTCATGGTCTACATCGAGCTGCTGCATGAACAAAAGTACGACTGACGCAAACGCCTCGTTCAGCTCGAATAAATCAATATCGTTGGCCGTCATACCGCAACGCTTTAACACCTTCTCAGCCGACGGTGCCGGCCCCGTCAACATGATCGTCGGCTCCGTCCCGATCGACGCAAAACCGCGAATGCGAGCACGCGGTTTTAGACCCAGTGCTTCGCCAATGTCCTTGTTGCCGATCAACACGCCCGCAGCGCCATCTACGATACCGCTTGAATTGCCGCCCGTATGCACATGATGGATCGCCTCAACCTCGGGGTAGCGCTGTAGTGCGACCGCATCGAACCCAGCCTGCTCACCCGGAATGACAAACGCGGGGTTGAGGTTGGCAAGGTCGTCTGTAGTGGTACCTGGACGCATGTGTTCATCGTGGTCGAGCACGGTCATGCCCAATCGATCGACGACCGGGATCACCGAGTTCTTGAAGTAGCCTTGCTCCCAGGCATTGGCTGCGCGCGCCTGACTTTCGACCGCATAGCTATCGACGTCGTCGCGGGAAAAGCCGTACTTCGATGCGATCAAATCGGCACTGATGCCTTGCGGTGCAAAGTACGTGTCATACGCGACACGCGGGTCTGCTGCCATCGCGCCGGAGTCCGATCCCATAGGAACGCGCGACATACACTCAACGCCACCGCCGATCGCGAGATCCGATTGGCCCGCCATAATCTGAGATGCCGCGGTATTGATCGCTTCCAGACCCGAGGCGCAAAACCGATTCAGTTGTTTGCCCGGAACATTCTGGGCGTAGCCTGCGGTCAAAACACTGACGCGCGCGATATTGGCACCCTGCTCACCGACCGGCGATACACAGCCGAGTACGACGTCGTCCAGATAGCTGGTATCGAGTTCGTTGCGATCACGCAGCGAAGCCAGCATCTGCGAGGTCAGCTCAACCGGCGTGATGGGATGCAGTGAACCGCTGGCCTTGCCGCGGCCTCTCGGTGTACGTACGTGGTCATAGACAAAGGCATCAGCCATGGAAAGTCTCCTGTCGGTGATCAAGCCGCCAGCCGCTCGCGCAGCGTGCGAATGAAATCTTCATGAATCCGGGTGAAATTGATGTCCCCCGGGTTGAGTAACCAGATGTAAGTCAAGCCTGCGATGTGCGCGACGTATTGCGCTGCTACCGCTCTCGAATCGACGTCCGCGCGAATGTGTCCCGCTGCACGACCGTCCTCGACCCAACGCTCCGCGTCAGCGACCTGGCGCGAAAACGCTTGCTTCGCCAGTCCCCGCACATCAGAGTTTGGTCCCGCCCCGCCATAATACAGGATGTGCAAAACGCGGATTTCCTGTGGGAACCGATTAACGAACTCGTGGAACGCGGTAGCGGCGCCACACAACGCGTCGATTCCACTGGCATCGCCGACCGCAGCTTGAAGGAACTCGGACCAGTGGCGTTGGATCGTGCTGGAAACTTCCTGGAAAAGTCCGGCTTTTGAGCCGAACCGGTAGGTTGCGAGCCCTCTGCTATAGCCGGCGCGTTCGCCGATGGCCGCAAGCGTTGTACCGTCCATGCCCCGCTCGAGAATCAAGGTCATTGCGGCTTCCAGCAGCGCCTTGTCCGAGGCTGCGACGCGTTCAGCTTGTGTTTTAGGGGTTGAGGTCGAGTCCTCAACAGCCAGCTTTCGGGAGGTCAACGAATGCTCACATACCATGCAATTCTGTCGGCTATGCTGAACCGACGGATACTTGTTGTCAACAAGCAAGTGGCTTAAAATCAACCCGAGTCGGCTTCCTGGAGTGACCATGTCAGAACAAGCCTTGTCCTCCACCCAGCGCGGCCCGCGCGCCAGCGATGACGTCCTGCATATCCCGGGCGAAGACGGACTGCCGTTTTTCGGTATGGCACGGCAATTCCTCGTGGATCCACGCGGAATGTCACACCGCATGCGCACTACCTACGGCCCGGTTTACCGCCTCCGGTTCCTCGGCCAACGCACGGTGACGCTGAGCGGCGCCGACGCGCTGCAGCTCGTGTTACAGGACCGCGACAAGAACTTCTCCAGCGCAAAAGGCTGGGATCACTCGATCGGGCGGCTGTTTGCCCGTGGGCTCATGTTGATGGATTTCGACGAGCACCGTTTGCATCGGCGGATGATGCAAGCCGCATTCAAGCGCGACGCGTTGAAGCATTACATGCAGTCGATGCATGACATCTCTCGACAACACCTGGAGCGATGGCGCGATGTGCGCGGGTTCAAGTTCTACCCGGCGATCAAACAACTCACTCTCGATAATGCGGCGGTCGCATTTCTCGGTCTCGAGCTCGATGCACAAGCCTACGCACTGAACCGCGACTTTGTCGATACTGTTGCCGCCTCGCTCGCCATAGTCCGTGTGCCGGTTCCGGGACTTTCGTTGTGGCGCGGCTTGAAGGCGCGCGAGCGGCTCGCCAACTTCTTCCAGTCTCAGATTCCTGAGCGTCGCGCCAGCAACATGCAAGACACGTTCGCTCGACTTTGCCATACGGTGGATGACGAAGGAAATCGTTACAGCGATTCGGACATCGTGAACCACATGATTTTCCTGATGATGGCCGCTCACGATACTGTCACCAGCTCACTGACAACCGCAGCGCATGCTCTTGCTGCTCACCCGGAATGGCAAGAACGACTTCGCGAAGAGGCCGCGCCATTCGGTGATGACCCTATCGACTACGACCGGCTCGATCAGTTTAGCGATAGCGAAATGCTGTTCAATGAGGCGCTGCGCTTGTGGGGTCCGGTGCCCTACATCCCGCGTCGTAGCGTCCGCGAATTCGAATTCCAGGGTTTCCGCATTCCGGCCAATGTGCAGATCGCGGTTTCCCCGGACGGTGCGCATTATGATCCTTCAATCTGGCAGAACCCGGAACAGTTTGATCCTGATCGGTTCTCGGCCGAGCGCGCCGAGCACAAGCAACATCCATTTGCATTTGCACCCTACGGCGGCGGCGCGCACAAGTGCATCGGTATGCACTTCGCTCAGATACTCGCCAAGGTTTTCTTGAGGGATCTCGTCAATCGGTTTGATTTGGCCTTGCCTGAGGGGCACCGCTTGCGAATGCAACAAGTGCCGATTCCGAAACCGATGGATGGTCTCCCGCTTATTCTGACGCCGCGTCGTTAGCCAACTCGAGAACGCGCGCGGTCACGCAGTCGGAACACGCACTGCGCCTGCGCGCAAATCTGTTGATCACGTTGTTCGCCCAGAGATGGGTCGAGAATATGTGACTCAGTAAACGCGGTTGATCCGGTTCGTCGAACGACTCGACCTTCTGCGTAGAACTTTTCGCCGGTTACCGGACGAATAAAGCTGGTCGATTGATTCACCGTAATCGACACCCGCTGCTGGTCCGTGCCTGAATGCGCGCAAAATGCACCCGCGATATCCAGCAAGCTCATTACGATGCCACCATGCGCCATCCCGAGCGTGTTGGTATGTTGCTTCGACAGTGGCATTTCGATCAGCACAAAATTATTGTCGGTCGCGACCACCCGGAACCCAAGAAAATCCAGATACGTCCCCTCATAATCGGGAATGCCAAGCGCGTCGAGCGATCCCGGTTCCGTCACGACAAGAAATCCTTCAGTCGGTCGTTGGTATCACGAATCTCGTACTGCGACTGCGCCTCGAGCGCCAGACCGGCTTCCAGCGGCAGTCCTTCGCTGCGCCTCCACAGATCCTTGTAAGCCGCGAGCACATCCGGGCTGTTCGACAGCACCGCTTCGATTTGAGTCTCAACGAGCGCATCCAGTTCCGAGGCCGCGCATACGCCGTTAACGAGACCCCAATCGTGCGCTTTTGTCGCAGTGAACGAACGTGCCGTGAGCGCCAGGTACCGTGCCCGTGCATAGCCGATCCTCCGAGGCAGACGCTGCGACATCCCCCAGGTAGGTCGGACGCCCCACTTCACATGGGTGTCGCCGAGTTTCGCGTCATCAGCCGCAAACAACAGATCGCACCCGAGCGCCAGCTCCAAAGCGCCGGTAAAGCAGTGACCGTTCAGCTTACCGATCACAACCTGCGGCATGCGACTCATGCAATCGAGCGCGCGACGCGCCGGGATGTCGAGAATGTCGCCGACCATACCGCCCGTCAGCCTGCGTCCGCCGAGCGCCTTCAGATCAACCCCTGCGGAAAATGCCCGTCCCGCGCCGGTCAGAACGACCACGCGCAGCGATTCATCGAGCGCCGCCGAATCCAGCTCGTCTGCCAATCGGTTCAGCATCTCCGGAGTCAGTGCATTGAGTGCATCCGGGCGATTGAGCGTGAGTGTGAGGACCGCGCCTGCCCGTGTTGCGAGAAGGTGCGAATCTTGAGTTTGATCGTCACTCATGGGCTTTTACATGTTCCGGCGATATTCGCCGCCAACGTCGTACAACGCGCCCGATATCTGACCGAGCGAGCAGACCTGAACCGCCTGCATCAGCGCAGCGAACACATTGCCGCGGTCGCGCGCGACCTGCTGGAGCGACGCAAGCGCCTCGTCGGTTTGTGTTGCAGCGTTGGCCTGAAACGTTCTGACCGATCGAATTTGTTGGTGCTTCTCGTCATCGGTTGACCGAATGAGCTCAAGCTCATGGATCTCATCCTCTTGCCCTTCGGGCGGCAGAAACGTGTTGACACCGATCAACGGCAGACTGCCATCGTGCTTCTTGCTCTCATAGTACAGACTTTCTTCCTGAATCTTACCGCGTTGATACATCGTATCCATTGCACCGAGCACACCGCCGCGTTCGGAGATTCGCTCGAATTCCTGGTAGACCGCCTCCTCGACCAAGTCCGTCAATGCATCAACAATGTATGAACCCTGCCATGGGTTCTCACAGAAGTTGAGTCCGAGTTCACGGTTGATAATTAGCTGGATGGCTACCGCTCGACGAACTGATTGCTCGGTCGGCGTCGTAATCGCTTCATCAAAGGCATTGGTGTGGAGCGAGTTGCAGTTATCGAACAAGGCATACATCGCCTGCAGCGTCGTCCGAATGTCATTAAAACTAATCTCTTGCGCGTGCAGACTACGCCCTGAAGTCTGAACGTGATATTTCATCATCTGACTGCGAGCGCTGGCGCCATATCGTTCGCGCATCGCTCTCGCCCAGATACGCCGTGCAACACGCCCAATGACCGTGTACTCGGGGTCCATTCCGTTCGAGAAAAAGAATGAAAGGTTCGGTGCAAAGTCGTCAATGTCCATCCCTCGAGCGAGATAGTATTCGACGATCGTGAAGCCATTCGATAGCGTGAAGGCGAGCTGCGAAATCGGGTTCGCTCCTGCTTCTGCGATGTGGTAGCCGCTGATCGACACGCTGTAGTAGTTGCGCACTTCGTGGTCGATAAAAAACTGCTGCACGTCCCCCATCATCTTCATCGCAAACTCTGTAGAAAAAATACAGGTGTTTTGCGCCTGATCTTCTTTCAGGATATCCGCCTGCACGGTGCCGCGAACGGTCTTGAGTGTGCGAGCCTTGATGTCCGCATAGGTCGATGCATCGACCACTGCATGCCCCGGCACGCCAAGCAATCGAATACCCAAGCCGTTGTGACCCTCCGGCAACTCACCGTCGTAGGCCGGGCGCTCACGTTCGGCGAACCATTCATCGGTTCGCTGATTGGCCGCTGTCCATCCATCGCTGTCATCGAGATACTTCTCGACCTGCTGGTCGATCGCCGTGTTCATAAAGAAGGCCAGGATGATCGGCGCTGGCCCGTTAATGGTCATCGACACCGAGGTCGTCGGCGCACACAGGTCAAATCCAGAGTACAGCTTCTTCATATCGTCGACCGTTGCGATCGATACGCCGGAGTTTCCGACCTTACCGAAAATGTCGGGTCGCTCGTGTGGATCTTCGCCATACAGAGTGACCGAATCAAACGCGGTCGACAGTCGAGCCGCCGGCTGCCCCTTCGACAGGAAATGGAACCGACGATTGGTGCGCTCCGGTGTGCCTTCTCCGGCGAACATGCGAATCGGATCCTCACCGGTTCGCCGGTAAGGATAGACACCACCCGTGTACGGGTAAGCACCCGGCAGGTTTTCCTTCATCAGGAACCGCAATTGCTCGCCCCAATGCTCCGTTCGCGGTGGCGCAATTTTTGGAATTTTCTGGTGGCTCAGGGTTTCTCGATAATTGTCCCCTGTGATTGTCTTGCCGCGCACTGTGTACTCGAACTGATCGCTCAAGACACCCTGACGACGTGCCGGCCACTCATCCAGCAAACGCAACGCTTCGCCACTCAGGTCACCGATCGCTTCCTGATAACGCTGGCGCAACGTCAACAGGCTAGCATCGCCACTTTCGGTCAAAGCTTCCGGTGTATACCGCTCTCGAATGCGCGGCAGCTTCGGATCCTCGAGCGCCTTCAGCGATTCGTAATAGTGCTGCGCCGCGCTCGCGCGTTCCGCCTCAGACTCGGTCGACGCATTGATCGAACGACCTTGCTCGGCAATTTCCGCAAGGTAGCGTTGACGTGCGCCGGGTATCAACGCCGTGGCGCGTGGCTCTTTGTCGCCGATTTTGATTGCCGGCGTCCAACGCTCGGACTCGAGATGCAATTTACCTGAAAGTCTCTGGCACAACTGGCTGAACATCCAGGTCAACCCTGGATCATTGAATTGACTCGCGATTGTCGGGTAAACCGGCACCGCATCGTCAGCGAGTTGAAATTCCAGTCGGTTACGCTTCCATTGCTTGCGTATGTCGCGAAGTGCATCTTCAGCGCCTCGCTTGTCGTACTTGTTCAGAACAACGAGATCTGCGAAATCCAGCATGTCGATCTTTTCGAGTTGGCTCGCAGCGCCATAGTCCGACGTCATCACGTACATGGAGAAATCGACCAGATCAACAATCTGGCTGTCGCTTTGTCCAATCCCCGCGGTTTCCACGATGACCAGATCGAACCCCGAATGGCGAAGAAACGCAACGATGTCGCCGAGCATCTCACTGGTTGCCAAATGCTGACGCCGAGTCGCAATCGAGCGCATAAACAAATTCGGGTGCCGCAGAGTGTTCATTCGGATGCGGTCACCGAGCAGTGCGCCACCGGTTCTGCGACGGGTCGGATCAACCGCAACAACAGCGATTCGACGATCCGGAAAATACTGGGTGAAGCGATTCAGCAACTCATCGGTCACGCTCGACTTGCCTGCGCCGCCAGTGCCTGTAATTCCAAGCACCGGGACCGACCCTGACAGTGACCAGCTCTTGCGTAGCTTCGCAAGCGCATCTTCATCGAACCGTTGTTGCTCGATGGCAGAGATCATCGATGCCAGCTCGGCCATCTCGCCGGTGTTATTCGCGCCGTCACGCTGCTCGCGGGCGGCGAGTGTCCTGGCGATGAGATCCTCGATCATGGCATCAAGGCCCAGGTTCATACCGTCATTCGGATGGTAGATTCGGGCGACGCCATACTGCATCAAATCGGTGATCTCCTCGGGCGTGATCGTACCGCCACCACCACCGAACACTTGAATATGCGACGCTCCATGTTCTGCCAACATGTCCACCATGTAGCGGAAATACTCGTTGTGACCCCCTTGATAAGAGCTGATCGCAATACCGTCGGCATCTTCCTGGATAGCAGCGCGAACGACGTCTGCAACGCTGCGGTTGTGCCCAAGATGAATCACTTCCGCCCCTTTGCTCTGGATGAGGCGTCTCATGATATTGATCGCGGCATCGTGGCCGTCGAACAACGAGGCAGCAGTGACGAAACGTAGGGGTACCGAACTGAGATTCTTTGCAGCAGCGGCAGCCTGGCTGGCAACAACGCTCATGCGCACCTCCGGGCAGTCGAGACAGGGAGAGACGGGCCACGCTGGTTGCCCGTTTTAATCTGCATTAAAATACGGAACGATGGTCACGAATTCAACCAAATCGACCACGCCCGCCTTCGGCGACAAGCGCGAGATGTTGCTGCGTGCAGCGGCCCGTTGTTTCAACGAAAAAGGCTACAGCGGCACGTCGTTGAAAGACGTCAGCCAGCAGCTCGGCCTTACAGACGCCGCCATTTATTACTATATCGATGGCAAACAACAGTTGGTCTACGAATGCTACAAGCGCGCTGCGGCGATCGGAAAAGCTGCTTTGGATCACGCGATCGAGGCCGGTGGTTGCGGCTTCGAGATTGCTAACGGGTACCTCGAGCGGCACGTCGCAGCGCATTGTGGTGCGGCAGGACCGATTGCGATCATGAGCGAGATTCCGTCTCTTCGTCCCACGGACAGAGAGCATATTCTTCAATTATCTCGGGAACATAGCTCACGATTCGAGAAAGTACTGGAGAAAGGGATCGATGATGGCAGTATTCGAGACTGCGACGTGCGAATGACCGGCAACGCGATCATGGGTGCTATCAATTGGATTCCAAAATGGTTTCATGGAGACATGCAGACGGCGGCGCGCGTGGAACAGACATTCTCGAGCTACCTGATGCGCGGCCTCGCCCCGTGACTCGCGCATTGCTGCCGCTGGCGCTGATGATCGGCTGCCTGTTGGCGCCGCAGGCCCGAACACAAGCGATGCAGGTCCCAGACAGCGGCAACCAGGCAAAGGGCTTACCGCTTTGGGAGATCGGTGCGGGTTTCGGCGGCGCTTACACCCCGGACTACCCTGGCGCGGTGTCCGAGACAGCCCGTGGGCTGCCCCTGCCTGTCGTGATCTACCGAGGAGATTTCTTGCGCATCGGTGACGGTAGCGTCGCATCGGGTCGACTGTTTCAGGATGACCGCTACCAACTCGATATCAGCCTTAATGGCTCCTTCGACGCCGAAAGTGACGACGTCGGCGCCCGCGCAGGGATGCCGGATCTTGGATTCGTCTTCGAGGTCGGCCCTGAGTTGGAGGTGCAGCTCGTTCAATCCAGTGACGGTATGCGTCGCCTGAAATTTGAGCTGCCGGTTCGGGCAGCCTTTTCGTTTGACGACGATGGGCTCCGTGACCGTGGATTCGTGACCAGTCCGGAGCTGCAATATGAACATGAATTCGCGGACCGTCGCTTCGAGTGGTCGCTCAGTGTGGCACCGTCTTTCGCGACCGAGTCTCTTCAGTCCTATTTCTTCGATGTCAGACCTGAGTTTGCGACAGAAACACGAGCGGCATTCGAGGCATCCGGCGGGTACTTGCAAACGCGTATCGGACTGGGATTGCAATGGCGAGGCGACGGTCGCTTTGCCGCCGCCGGCGTGAGCTATTCGCTCTTCAACGGGAGCGCCAACCGAGACTCACCCCTGTTTGAGCAAGACTATGGAATCAGCATTGGCGTGATTTTTGTGCAGCGGCTTTGGCAGAGCAAAAAACGGGTCAAGCCTCGTCAAACAACGAAGCCATCGAAAACTCAGGATCGTTGAATTCGGGCGCGCGCTTTTGCAAATTCGCCATAACGGCCTCACGCTGATTGGGTGACTGCAGCATCGCCCATTGCGCCTTGGCCTCAAGCTTCAGCGCAGACTCAGCGGGCGCATCGCAAGCGTGGTCCAACAGCCCTTTGACGGCACGGATGGCATCAGGAGATCGGGACGCAATGGCCGTTGCGAGTTCCAGCGCGCGCGCCGACGGATTCTCGACCACCTCAGTCAGCAAGCCGTACTGAAGGGCCTGCTCGGCATCGACGATCTCCGATGTCCAGGAAAGACGTTTCAATACATCTCTTCGAACGACCCCACGCAGCACAGCGGTCATCCCCATATCCGGAACCAACCCCCATTTACTCTCCATAATCGATAGCCGCGTGTCGGCGGCACCAATCCGAATATCGGCGCCAGACGCGATTTGGAAGCCACCACCAAAACACACCCCTTCGATCACCGCGATCACGGGAATTTCCATCGCATGCCAAACCCATACGGGATGCTGGAAGCGATTTGCGGGCGTGCCGTGCAGCCCGGTAAATGCTTGCGTCGGAAAATCACTTAATGCGTTGGCACCCATCCCCGAAACGTCGAGTCCGGCACTGAAGTTGGCGCCCGCGCCTCGAAGAACCACTGCTCGGACATCCGAGCGTGCTGCCAGCGCTTCTCCGGTGTCACTGATCGCATCGAACATCTCCGGGTCGAGCGCATTCATCTTGTCCGGCCGGTTCAGCGTCACGGTCGCGACATGGTCCACTACTTCGACTAGAACTCGATTTCCCATTTAGTGTCTCCAGAACATTTGCGCGGGTATTATAGCCGTGTACAGGACACTTCTTATTCAAAGGTACGAGATCGCATGCGCAGATCGTCACTATTGGCTTTTATCTGGGTTGCCAGCCTCACCGGCTGTGCACCAGTCACGCAGTCCACCGCACCGGTTATCGAGTCCGGTTCGGGTGATGTACAAGTTGTGGTTGAGTCGGGCCCTGCCGAAGGCAGTGAGCGATTTGCCATCGTGCCCGCCAGCAGTCGCATTACGGTCCTGACGTTCCGGTCTGGCCCGATGGCAAGACTCGGTCATAATCACGTGATTACGAGCTCCGCGCTAACGGGTTCCGTGTGGGTCGCACCCTCGCTTGAGGAAACGCTTGCCAGAATCGTGTTGCCGGTAGAATCACTCACGGTCGACGATGCAGCAGCGAGAGCCGAGGAAGGCGAAGAGTTTGCGGCCCCGGTACCGGAAAAAGACGCCGTGGCGACACGCAACAACATGCTGGGTGAGGATTTGCTAAACGCCGGTAGCCACGCATTCGTTCGCGCGACCTGTGGAGCGCTGGATTTTGAGTCGGATCCGTCCACAGCGCTATGCGATGTGTCGATCGCCGGCGTGACCGTGGCGCTGCGCATGCCGATTTCGTTTCAGCAGGATGACAATCAACTCACGGTCCGTGGGGAAGCAACGATAACGCACGAACAACTTGGGTTGACGCCATTCTCAGCAGCGGGCGGTGCCGTCCGTGTTGCCGATGGCATGACCATCCGCTACGAAATCAACGCGCAGCGTTTGTCCCGTGCCCGTGATTGAACACTGAGGTCACACCAATAAACGGCAATAGCCGTTATCCAGGACAACCGCATCGCGCGCGTCGACACGACACTGAAACGAGACTTCCTCACCTTCCTGCCACATCAGCGTCGTGATTAACTCGCCTGGATAGACGGGCCCGCTGAAACGCGCATTAAACTCACCAATCAACGTGTGATCGAAATCGCAGATCGTCTCGAGGATCGCGCGGCAAGCAAACCCGTAGGTGCATAGTCCGTGCAGAATCGGTTTGGAAAACCCCGCGGCGCGCGCGGCATCCTGGCGAACATGTAGCGGATTGTGGTCGCCGTTAATCCGATACATCAAGGCTTGTTCCGGACGGGTCTGGGAGCGGTGTGTCAAATCGGGCGAGCGCTGCGGCACCACGTGTGGCTCTGGCAACGGATCTTGCGGCCCGTCAAAGCCGCCATCGGCGCGCGCAAACAGCGTGGAACCCAATGTGAAGAGCGGAGATCCGTCCGAAGCTCGCCGCACATCGGTTCGGGTGACGAGAATCGCTGGCCGGTTCACGCCCTTGTCATGAATTCGGTCGACCGCAAAATCGGCCAACAAATCCTCCGAGGCGCGCATCGGACGATGGAGTCTCAGAAACTGCTCGGCGTGCAACATTTGATCGTACTGCCAGCCGTAGTCCTGTTCGAACACGTTGACAGTCATGACGGCTGCCATGCTGGGGACTGCACGTTGGGAAGCGCTGGCCAAAAGATACTCAAGCTCCTGAGCGCTATCCGCACTGCGGCCAAAACCTACACTGAGTGCATACCAGCCGGACTGTTCCGCCCGCCAGTTGAACGGCAAGTCCTTGCGAGCCAGAGAGTTCAGCCGACTGGAATCCAGTGGCATGGCTAGCCGACGGCTCCAGCTTGTTGCGCAAAACGCCACCCCGTCTCCGCCAACGGTCTGACCCCGGCAATCGCGCTGGCAGCATGTGCGCTGGCCGCCGTACCGTCGCGAACCCGCCCGGCGATGCCTTGCAGGATGGCAGCAATGCGGAAAAAGTTGAATGCCGAATAAAAATCTCGGTTTTGAATGCCATCTCGGCCGGTACGTTCACAGTACGCATCGACATAGGCACGCTCGTTTGGAATACCAAGTTCGGCAACATCGCGACCGACCAATCCGCTCGAGCCGATGCCGATATCCGGCATCTGCCAGACCATCAGATGGTAGGTGAAATCAGCCAACGGATGACCGATCGTCGACAACTCCCAATCGAGAACCGCAGCGACCCGATTCTCAGTCGGATGAAAGACCATGTTGTCGAGTCGGTAGTCGCCATGCACGATGCTCTCGGATTGGTCCTCGGGCACGTTGGCGCCAAGCCAGTCAATCAGTTTATTCATTGGCTCTATCGTTTCAGTCTCCGAAGCTATGTACTGCTTTGACCATCGCGATATCTGCCGCTCGAAATAGTTTCCCGCCTTGCCGTAGTCTTCCAGTCCAAGGGCGCGAAAATCGAGACTGTGCAACTTCGCGATCGTCGCGTTCATCGCGTCATAGATCTTTCCTCGGTCCAGCTTGTCGGCCTGCGGTAGGTCGGGTTCCCAGAAGATCGGACCATTCACGCAGTCCATAACGTAGAACATCGTTCCCAGTACGTCAGCGTCCTCGCACAGCAAATGCGGTCGAGCGACGGGGAAGTCGACTTCGAAGAGCGCTTTGATCACACGATACTCTCGGTCTACCGCATGCGCAGACGGCAGCAACTTGCCGGGCGGTTTTCGCCGCAACACATAGGCATGCGAGGGTGTCTCAAGTTTGTAAGTAGGGTTCGACTGTCCGCCCTTGAACTGAGACACCGACATCGGCCCATCAAACCCGCGAATGTTGTCCGCGAGATACTCAAACAATCGCGATTCATCAATCCGATGTGCTTCACGAACCGGTCGTGTACCGCTGTTTTGCTCTTGGCGACTCAAAGCAATCCCCGCCTGTCCTGTCCAGCTTGCGAGAGTACTACGTCCTTGCCCATCACGCGCGAAGTTGTGTCAGGTGCGCCAGCGCCTGAGTGTACTCAACGTGCCGCGAGCCAACACAGAGACCTCATTCGCCGCTCGCGGATCGGCGACAGCAGGCGCGAGCGAGCTGGCCATTTTCTTGCCGAGTTCAACGCCCCACTGGTCAAAGCTGTTGATACCGAAAATCACGCCTTCTACGAACACTTTGTGCTCGTACAACGCAATAAGCTGCCCCAGGGTGCGCGCGTTCAATTCTTTGACTAGCAATAGGCTGCTTGGTCGGTTGCCTGCGTGAACCTTATGGCGACTCAGTTCACGTGCATCACGTTCACGCATGCCGCGCGCAATGAGTTCAGCGTAGGCCTCGGACTCGCTGTAACCGAACGCCATTGCATCGGCCTGTGCTACACAATTGGCGATCGCGAGGTCCTGCTGTGCTTGCGACGCGCCTGACGAGCGTGCCGGAAGAATGAAGTCGGCGGGGCAGATTCGTGTGCCCTGGTGAAGCAATTGGTAGAACGAGTGTTGGGCGTTGGAGCCGGGCTCACCCCAGATGATTGCTCCGGTTCCGAGTTTGACTGACCGACCATCCCGGCGCACGGATTTTCCATTACTTTCCATCTGGAGCTGTTGGAGATACGCGGGGAACCGTGCCAGTCGGTGGTCATACGGCAGAATCGCGTGAGTTTCCCCACCAAGAAAGTGGCTGTTCCATACTGCCAGCAATGCCATCAGAACAGGCACATTCTCATTCAGGGGCGCCGACAGAAAATGCTGATCCAGCATCCGCGCACCTTTGAGAAGATCGCGAAACGTCGAACTGCCGACTGACAATGCGATCGATAACCCTACCGCAGACCACAACGAGTAACGGCCTCCGACCCAATCCCAAAATCCGAATCGACGATCAGGACGAATACCGAACGCATCCATGGCCGTGTGGTTCGTTGACGCTGCAGCAAAGTGATCGGCGACCGCATCCTCGCCAAGCGACTGGCTAATCCAGGTCCTTGCGGCTTGGGCATTGGTCATGGTTTCGAGTGTTGTGAACGTCTTTGAACAAATGACGATCAAGGTGCGACTCGGGTCCAGCGTCTTCGCCAAATCGGCAAGTTGCGTTCCGTCTACGTTCGACACGCAATGCAAACGCAACCCGCTGCCAACGTGCGCCAACGCGGTACCGGCCATATCGATACCGAGGTCAGATCCGCCGATACCGATGTTGATGACATCGGTGAACCGCACACCATTCGACGATTTCACAGTCCCGTTGTGAACGGTGTCCACGAATCGCAGCATCGCACGCAATACGGACTGCACCTCGCGCGAGGCCGGCGCCAACGGATGCTCGCGTTTCAGCCGACCCGCTCTCAACAGGGTGTGCAAGACAGCACGACCTTCCGTGTTGTTGATCGGATCGCCCGCGAACATCGCCGTGCGGCTATGTTCGACCTCAGCTTGCCTCGCGAGGGACACGAGGTGTCGCAATGTTCCCGGGCGAATTCGCTGGCGCGAGAAGTCGAAAACGATGTCCGCGGCGCGCGCTGTAAGGCGCTCGTAACGCTTTGGATCCGATCGCACCAGTCCCCGAATATCCGTGCTCCGAAGTTTGGTCGCCTCGGCAGTCAAATGCCGCCAGGCCGGCAGGTCGAGCGGGTATCTTGCGCGAAGTTTGGATTGCGGCGTCATGCGTCGTAGTACTCTCGATACCAATCGACGAAGTTGTTAACGCCTACCTCAATCGGAGTCGCCGGCTTGTAGTCGACATCGGCGACCAGGTCCTCGACATCAGCATAGGTATCCGGCACATCGCCCGGCTGCAACGGCAAAAGATTCATCTCTGCTTTTTTGCCGACAGCGTCTTCGATCACTTCGATATAGCGCAAAAGCTCAACCGGTTGGTTATTGCCGATATTGTAAATCCGGTAGGGGGCGCTACTCGTTCCTGGATCCGGCTGCATCGGATCCCAGGATGCATTCGGCGCAGCGACATGATCCATGGTTCGCACCACCCCTTCGACGATGTCATCTACGTATGTGAAATCCCGCCGATGATGTCCATGGTTGAACACGTTGATCGGCTTGCCTTCGATGATATTTTTCGTAAACAAAAACAGCGCCATATCGGGGCGCCCATACGGACCATACACTGTAAAAAACCGGAGTCCGGTTGTTGGCAGGTCGTAGAGATTTGAGTAAGAGTGCGCCATGAGCTCATTGGCTTTTTTGGTGGCTCCATAGAGCGCCAGAGGATGGTCAACATTGTCGTGAATCGAAAACGGCATGTTGGCATTTGCGCCGTACACACTGCTCGATGAGGCGTATACCAAATGCTCGATTTTATGGTGGCGGCATCCTTCCAATACATGCAGCGTGCCGACGATGTTACTTTCGATATAGGTGTGTGGATTCTCGATCGAGTAGCGGACACCCGCCTGTGCGGCCAAGTGAACAACTTTTTGAATTTCATACTTCGCGAACACGGCTTCGACTGCCGTTCGATTCTCAAGCGCCACCCTCTCGAATGAAAAATTCGAGTACTCGCGGAGTATCTGTAAACGCGCTTCCTTCAGGCCGGGATCATAGTAATCATTGACACAATCGAGGCCGATGACAGTATCCCCGCGCTCAAGCAGATAACGAGACGTAAAAAAACCGATGAACCCGGCGGCTCCGGTGACCAGTATATTCACTGTCAATCCCTCTCCTGCCTAAAGACGTTCGTCGCTCGCATCCTCTGGCAACAAGTACTTGATGTCGTAGACAACACCGCCTTTTTTGCACATTCGACGGATCTTATCCGCCCCCCAGTCGCGATACTGCTTGTGCGCGACCGCTATGACCACAGCATCGTATGTGTCCGCTTTAGGCTGATCAACAAGCTCCAGACCGTATTCCATTTCAGCTTCTGCGGAGTCGGCCCAGGGATCACTAACCGCTACGTCGATTCCGTAACTGCGCAACTCCGAAACGAGATCGATGACTTTTGTGTTTCGGATGTCCGGACAGTCTTCTTTGAACGTCAGTCCAAGCACTAGAAGTTTTGCGCCTTTTGGCTGGATATCATGCGCGATCATCAATTTGATGATCCTTCCCGCAACATACAACGCCATATTGTCGTTGATGCGGCGCCCAGCCAATATCATTTCGGGGTGATAACCCAATTCGACTGCCTTGTGCGTGAGGTAGTACGGGTCAACACCGATACAATGCCCGCCAACCATTCCGGGGCGGAATGGCAGGAAGTTCCACTTCGTTCCCGCGGCTTTGAGTACGTCCTCGGTATCGATGCCAACTCGTTCGAATATCATCGCCAATTCGTTGACCAAAGCGATGTTGACGTCGCGCTGCGTGTTCTCGATCACCTTCGCCGCTTCCGCGACTTTTATTGACGTCGCCTTATGCGTGCCCGCGACGATGATCGACGCATACAACGCATCGACAAAATCTGCGGTCGCTTGATCCGAACCCGATGTGACTTTGAGTATGTCCGGCAAGCGATGTGTTTTGTCGCCAGGATTAATCCGCTCTGGACTGTAGCCGACGTAGAAATCCTCGTTGAGCTTCAATCCGGACTCTGACTCGAGAAATGGGACGCAAAACTCCTCAGTCGCACCCGGATAGACCGTCGATTCATAGACCACGACATCGCCGGGCTTGAGCAAACTGCCTAACGCCTGGCTTGCAGAACGCAACGGACCAAGAATCGGTCGATTGTTTCGTCCAACCGGCGTCGGCACAGTGACGATATAGACGTTTGCATACGCGAGATCCTGCGGATCATCCGTGAACGTCAGATGCTCGGCAGCAGCGAGCAGCTCGGGTTCTACTTCGAGGGTACTGTCATCGCCAGCGCGCAGCTCCTCGATCCGATCGGGTTTGAGATCGAAACCCACCGTCGGAAAGCGCTTGCCAAACTCAACGGCGAGCGGCAGCCCGACGTAACCCAGACCAACGATCCCTAAACGGACCTCTTCAAGACGACGCATTGTGTGCCCCGATCGTTTTTTATAGTAGGTAGACGACAGCAAAAAAGCCGGTAATGCTCATTGTGATCGTATACGGCAGTGCCATGTAAACCATGCGGCCGTACGACAGGCGAATTAATGGCGCCAGAGCAGAGGTCAGCAAAAACAGGAATGCTGCCTGTCCGTTAGGTGTAGCCACACTCGGAATATTCGTTCCGGTGTTGATCGCGACAATCAGCAAATCGAACTGCGCTCGATCAATAATTGAAGCATTCAGTGCCGCCTCGACCTGACCCACGTAAACCGTGGCCACGAACACGTTATCGCTGATCATCGAAAGCACGCCGTTCGCGACATAGAACAACACTGCCTGAAGCTTGCCTTCGTAGTTCAAGAGACTATCCGTTATCGGCGAGAACAGGTGCTGCTCTTCGATCACCCCCACGACCGCAAAGAATACCACCAGGAGTGCGGTGAACGGCAGCGCCTCTTCGAATGCATGTCCGATCTGGTGCTCTTCAATCACCCCGTTAAACGCGGTCGCCAGTACGATGATTCCCAGCCCGATAATTCCCGGTGTCGCGACGTGCGTCAAAAGCGCGACGACGAGGAGTACTGCGACGATACCTTGTACGACCAACTTGGCGACGTCATGCTTGGTTCGCTTCTCTGTCTCGTCGCGATCAAAGTCCTCGAGCACTTCTCGAACACTCTGCGGAAGCTCGGCGCCGTAGCTGAACCACTTCAGTTTTTCGAGCAGCAGGCACGTGATCAAACCGACTACCAGGACCGGCATGGACACCGGTGCCACCCGCAGGAAGAACGTCGCGAAGTCCCAGCCCGCTTTCTCCGCGAGCAACAGATTTTGTGGTTCCCCGACCAAAGTCGTGACGCCGCCCAATGCAGTACCGACTGCTCCGTGCATCATGAGGCTGCGCAAGAAACTCCTGAACTGTTCGAGATCCTGGCGACGCTCGTCGGCAACGCTTCCATCATCGTTGCGGTCGTACACATGATCATCCAGCTTCGAGCTGCTCACGCATTTGTGATAGACGCCATAAAAGCCGACTGCAACGGCAATAATGACCGCGGTGACAGTCAACGCATCGAGAAACGCACTCAGGATCGCGGCCATCACACTGAACAACAGCGACAACAGCGCTTTGGAACGCACGCGCAGCAAAATCTTTGTAAAAACGAACAGCAGCATGTTCTTCAGGAAGTACACGCCAGCGACCATGAACATCAGGAGGAGAATGACCTCAAGATTCTTCTCGATCTCGTGCAACACCGTGTACGGGGTTGCCAGTCCGATGATCAGCGCCTCAATCGCCAGCAAGCCACCAGGCTGTAGCGGGTAGCATTTCAGCGCCATCGCGAGTGTGAAGATAAACTCGAGAATGAGTGCCCAGCCGGTGACGAACGGGCCTGCAACAACCAACAGGATCGGGTTTAGAACCAGAAAACCAATGATAGTGGTCTTGTACCAACTAGGCGTGTTGCCCAGGAAATTGGCGCGAAAGGCTTGACCCAGGGTGGTGACCATAATAGCTGCTTCCTTCAACAACAGGCGTGCGCGTTCAGTTGCGCCGCATCCGGCGCGATTGTAAAGGAAGCGGCCGTAACGTGCAGTTATTTAGCTAGTTTTTGATTTTTCTGCCAAACGGGCGTGCCACCACACGCCTCGCTCACGCGCGCCATCAATGCATCGTGCGCCGCCAGTTCTTCCTGTGACGGTTCGAGCGTCGGAGTTTTCAACGACGGGAGGGGTCGATGTTCAACGTCATCGGTTGTCGGCCCGCGATGGCTGGATTCCGCGTCAAGATCTTCGAACAACGCATTCTGCCCGCCGGTCATCAACAGATATACGTCGCCCAGCAATCGCGCATCGAGCAAGGCTCCATGCAACTCGCGCCCCGAATTATCGACCTGATAGCGCTTGCACAGGGCGTCCAGACTGTTGCGAGCCCCGGGGTGCTGCGCCCTCGCCAGCACGAGGGTGTCGAGAATAGGACACAGATCTTGCAGACGCTGGCGCTTGTGCCCCATGCGGCGCAGTTCGTGCTCCAGGAACCCGACATCGAACGGCGCGTTGTGAATCACAAGCTCCGCACCGACGACAAACTCCAGAAACTCATCTGCAATCTCGGGGAAACGCGGCTGATCCGCGAGATCCTCATTGGTAATGCCGTGCACGGCAATCGCGCCATCATCGATCCGGCGGTCCGGATTCAGGTAGCGATGCCAGGTGTTGCCGGTCACACGACGATTGACGAGCTCGACACACCCGATCTCGATGATTCGATGATCATCCGCTGGCTCCAGACCGGTCGTTTCCGTATCCAGAACAATTTGCCGCTTGCTCGCTTCTGTCATGTGTTTGCCTGCTCCAATCCTTCATTGGCCAGCGCGTCAGCGCGCTCGTTGCCAGGGTCTCCCGCATGCCCCTTGACCCAATGCCATTCGATCGTATGCCGCTGCGTGGCACCGTCGAGTGCTTCCCACAAGTCCTGATTCTTGACAGGTTTCTTCGCGGCAGTTTTCCAGCCTCTGGCTTTCCAGCCCGCGAGCCATTTCGTAATGCCATCGCGAACGTAGACCGAATCGGTGTACAGATCGACATCACAGGCACGGCGTAACGCGTTCAAAGCCTCAATCGCAGCGCGAAGCTCCATTCGATTGTTCGTGGTTTCGGGCTCGCCGCCAGACAGCTCACGCCGATGCTCGCCGGATTGTAGCAACGCACCCCAGCCGCCTGGGCCGGGGTTGCCTCTGCAGGCCCCGTCCGTGTAGATCGTCACTCGAGTCGTCATTAACTTGGGGTCGGATCCTGGTCGCCAGGTCCTTTTCGAAGTCTCGCGACAGGCCGTAGTCCGGTCTCCGACACACTGCCGCCGACAACCTGGGCCCGAGTACGCCAACTCGGTCGCAGCGGTGTCATCGCGGCGAATCGTTTTCTCGCAGTAATCAACTGGCACGCCGCGAATTCCGGCCACCACCTGCGACCAATCGATTCCCAGCGGGCGGATATCGGTGCTCCAAGCCCACGCAGCGGCAACCGGAAGAAAAATCGCTCGTAGTCGTCGACCCGCATGTTCAGTAGCGCAAGCCAGTCCTTCAGGTTTCGCTCACCCTGCAACCGTCTCGCACCAGTGGGGTAACCGCCCGGCGTCAGGAAATTGCGCAAGCCCCAGAATCCGAACGGCTTGAAGGCCAGCATGACCAGTTTTCCTTCGCTGCGCAGCACGCGGTGCGCCTCGCGCAGCACGTCATGCGGGCGTTCCGAAAAATCGAGCGTATGCGGCATGACCAGCGCGTCGACGCTGCTGGTCGCGAACGGCAAATTCCAGAACTCTGCCGCGACGTCACCGCCTTCGCCTCGCCCATAGACCGTCGTAGCGGCTTGCGTCCGGGCAAGAGGCTTTACGCCTTCACGCGTACCCCACCGACCGATCTGAAGCAGGTGCTCCCCGAACACACCGTCGAGCGTTGCTCTCAGCCGTGCACTTTGCGCTTCCAGCAATGCGCGCGCCACGGCGCTTTCGAACCATTCGGGGTGCAAACTCGCTTGTGGGACACCGGCGGACATCCGATGACATTATCGCGGCATCGGCGCAAAGGGAAGTGTCAGCTTGCAAAGGTGTGACGCATCGGTAGCATCAGAGCGCTGTGCGACGCAACTTCGTGAGTGTGCTGATGAGATTGTCTTTGCTTGTGCTGGTACTGCTTCCGCTTTCAGCCTTCGGCGGTTCACTCGGACCGGAAGACCATATGTGGTCGTGGGTTACAAGCGAGGCAGCAGATGCGCCGACGCTGTCGGTCATCGGCGGGACAGATCGCCACACCTACCGCGCTCCTGACGCAAGCGCGTCAACCGAATCGGAGGCGGCAGCACCCGCGGATCTGCTGGAGCGCATGCGTCAAGGATTTACGTTGCCGATCGAGGCTCATGCTCGCACGGACGCGCAGCGCAACTGGTACGTTCGACACCCGGAATATCTCAATCGAGTTTTCGATCGCTCGCGCCCCTACCTCCATTTCATTGTCAGTGAGATCGAACGACGCGGCATGCCTTTGGAGCTGGCACTGCTGCCGATTGTCGAGAGCGCGTTCGACCCATTTGCGTATTCACACGGTCGCGCCGCAGGACTATGGCAGATCATCCCGGGCACAGGACGACGCTTCGGTCTCAGTCAGAATTGGTGGTACGACGGACGTCGAGACGTGCTCGCATCAACACGCGCAGCGCTGGATTATCTCGAGTTCCTGGCAAAACGTTACGACGGCGACTACGAACTCGCGGTGGCAGCCTACAATTCTGGCGAAGGCACTGTAGACCGAGCCATTCGCCGGAATCGGAAAGCCGGTAAGCCGACGACGTTCTGGGACCTCAAGTTGCCACGGGAAACCTCCAGCTATGTGCCAAAGTTGCTCGCGCTTGCGGACATCGTCGGTCGACCCTCGCGATTTGAGCTTTCACTCCCCGTTATACAAGACGAACGCCAACTTGCAGTTGTAGGGACGGGGGGACAAATCGATCTCGCGTTGGCCGCAGAGTTGGCCGCAATCGATATAGACGCACTCTACCGGCTCAACCCGGGTTACAACCAATGGGCGACAGCGCCTGACGGGCCTCACACCCTGGTTGTGCCGGCAACGCAAGAGATGCAGTTCCTGACGGCACTCGACGCGCTTCCAGATGACCAACGCATGCGCTGGCAACGGCATAAGATTCGCGAGGGCCAATCGCTCTCGGAAATCGCCGAGCAGTACAACGTCACGGTCAAGACCTTACAACAAACGAATCAGCTCAGCGGTACGATGATCCGCGCGGGCCAGCATTTGCTTGTGCCTACCGCCAGCGCACCGCGCGATAGCTACGCCCTCAGCGCGTCGGCACGGTTGTCACGCCAGCAGAATCGAACCCGCGAAGGCGTCCGCGTTGAACATCGGGTGAAGCCTGGCGAAAGTTTCTGGACGATCGCAAAACAGTATTCTGTCGGCACCCGCGAGCTTGCCAAATGGAACAACATGGCGCCGCGTGACACGCTCGCGGTCGGTAAGAAACTCGTCATCTGGACCAAAAAACCCGGCGGCTCGCCAGTGGCCAGCTCGACCACCACGCGTAAGCTCTACTACACCGTCCGCAATGGCGACTCGCTTGCCAGGATCGCGAGTCGATTTCGGGTTCGGGTAAAAGATCTTGTGCAATGGAACAACCTCGACATTGACCGCTATCTACGACCCGGCCAAAAGCTGACCATGTTCGTGGATGTCACAAGACAATCCAGCTAACGCACATCGAACTGGTACACTCCTGCGATCGAAATCACGGGGGTTAAGAAGTTATGGGTTTCATGCAAGGCAAGCGCGCGTTGATTGTTGGCCTGGCCAGCAAGCGCTCGATCGCATATGGCATCGCAAGCGCCATGGCCAGAGAAGGCGCTGAACTGGCGCTGACCTACCAGAACGATAAGCTCGGCGGCAGAGTGCGCGATATGGCGGCTGAGTTTGGCTCGGAGCTGACCGCCGAAATGGACGTTGCCAGCGACGCCAGCATCAACGAGGCGTTCGATACGATCGCCGGCACCTGGGACGACGGTTTCGACATTGTTGTGCATTCCGTCGGTTTCGCACCCCGTGACCAGCTCGCCGGTGGTTTTACCGATTGCGTTACACGAGAAGGCTTTCAGATCGCACACGATATCTCGGCATACTCGTTTGCTGCGTTGGCGAAGGCGGCGAAGCCACACATGCAGTCGCGTCAAGGCGCGTTGCTGACGTTGAGTTACCTCGGCGCCGTTCGTGCGATTCCCAATTACAACGTGATGGGTCTGGCGAAGGCGAGCCTCGAGGCTAGCGTGAGGTTTCTCGCTGCTGATCTCGGACCGGAGGGTATTCGAGTCAATGGGATTTCAGCGGGCCCCATCAAGACGCTCGCCGCCTCCGGCGTCGGTGGCATCCGGAAGATGTTGGCGCACGCCGAGGAGACCTCGCCGATACGTCGCAACGTGTCGATCATGGACGTCGGCAATACGGCCGCGTTTCTGTGCTCCGACCTCGCCGCGGGCATTACCGGCGAGATCGTCTACGTCGACGGTGGCTACAGCCATATCGGGATGTCGCTGGATTAGAAGGACGGCCCAGCAAGTTAGCGCGGGCTATCCTCAGGCCGGATAGCGGCTGCCTGTGGTGCACTCCCGACCGTGGTCGCCTCACCTTCGAGGCGAGCAACGATCGTCGCGCAGCACGAGTCCCCGAAAACGTTCACGGCGGTTCGCGCCATATCAAGAACACGGTCAAACACGAGCAGCACGCCGATCGCCTCTACCGGCAGACCGATCGCCTCCAGAATTACAGCGATTGCAACCAGGGAAGCGTGCGGCACCCCTGCCACGCCGATTGACGTCAGCAGCGCGATAATGACGATGGAGAGCTGTACCGAGAAGCCAAGCTCCAGCCCGTAGGCCTGGGCGAGGAACATCGCGGCAGTGCATTCGTACAACGCGGTACCGTTCATGTTCACGGTCGCGCCGAGCGGCAATACAAAAGAAGACACGCGACGCGACACGCCGACGCGGTTTTCGACGCAGTCCATCGTCACGGGCAAGGTGCCCGACGACGAGGCCGTCGAGAAAGCGGTCAATAGCGCGGGGCTCATCTTGCCCAACATGGCATACGGGCGAAGACCAACCGTGCGCATGATGAAAGGCAACGTAATCAACGTGTGAAACGCGAGTGCGCCAACGACCACCGCTGAGAACGTCAGCAGCACTGCCAGCAACCGGTCCGAGCCTTCGAGCCCGACCTGCGCGACCGTTTCAGCGACCAGCCCAAACACGCCGATGGGCGCCAGCTTCATGACGAACTCGGTGATACTGGTCATGATACGAAACACACCATCCCAGAAATTGAACATAGGCTGGCGATGAGTGTCGGGCAGCTTCGTCATGAAAAAGCCGAACAGTAACGCGAAGAAAATCAAGCCCAGCAGTTGGCCATTGTCAGTGGCCGCCGCAAAAATGTTCGGCGGCACCATGCGCAGGATCACCCCGGCGAAATCTCCAGCGCCTTTGCCTTCAACCTTATCCTTGACGTCACCTGCGTCCTCGGTCAGCGCGAGAATATCCCGCACAGGCTCGCCATTGGCGTTGTAGCCAGGACCGACCAGATTTACCAGGAACAAACCGACCAGAATGGCCAACAAAGTTGTCGTTGCGTAAAAGACAACCGTTTTGCCGCCGAGTCTGCCGAGACTGCCGGAATCCCCAATGCCGGCGACCCCGACAACGATCGACGCTGTGACCAGCGGCACAATGATCATCTTCAGGGCATTGAGGAATAGCGTTCCGAGAAAATCGAAAAGACTGACAAACTTGACACTGCCAATGAGCGTCGCTTGATCACCGACAAGACCGCCGACGATCGCTGCAAGAACGATCGCCAGCAGAATCTGCCAATGCAGTTCGAGTTTACGCATCCGTGTTATGGGGTTGCTTGCTGCAGCTGCAACAGCGGTCCGATTTCGACATCGGCTGATTCACGCAACCCGCGAGTCATGGCATCGAGCTGCAGTGCCGCTCGCTGCTGCGCAAGTTGTCGTCGTGTCGCTTCCAATACCGATTGCTCTACCGCCGATGGATCGCCAGGTACAACCTGAGTCAGGCGATAAATCACAAACCCAACACCTGGAGCCGCGACGTTACCCGTGTGCGGTTCAGACAGGTCGGTCGGCTTGGGCGCAGCGAACACCGCTGCTGCCAGCGCAGCAGGCACCTCCGCGTCGGTGCGACCGACCAGCCGTTTTGGATAATTCGTCGCCGCGCTATTGACGGTCAGGGCTTCGAAACTAATCGTGGGGTCTGTCGCAAGTACGCTTGCGAGCTGAGCGCCCCGCTCGTCCGCCACCGATTGCGCCGCCTGATCGACCAACAGCTCACGAATTTGTTCCTCAACATTGTCGATCGGTTGTCTGCCTGCCGGCACGCGATTGTTGACGTCGATCACCACCGTTGCCTCGTCATACTGGACCAGACGGAGCCCGTCATCGGCCGCAGCGGCCCCGTCGCCAAATAACGCATCGCGTATCTCAGGCACTTCACCAAACGGTTGTTGGCGGCTGTCGTGATAACCCTCGAAACTCTGCAGGGTGAGCCCCGTCTGTGCGGAGATCTCTGCAAGTGCCGCGCCCTCGAACTCAAGATCACTGACTTGCCCCTGAAGCGCAAACAGTCGATCGTCGACGAGTGACCCACGGAATCGCTCAGTTACCTCGTCACGGACATCGTCGAGTGTTGCATCTCCTCCGCCACGAACATCCTCAAGGCGCAGAATATGAAGTCCGAATTCACTTCGTACAACGCCACTGAGCTCCCCCGGATTCAAAGCGTAGACGGCGTCTTCGACCGGACCCACGAAATCACCCGGTCGAACCCAACCAAGATCGCCACCCTGTCGCGCACTGCCTGCGTCAATCGAGAACTCTTCGGCAAGCGCTGCGAAGTCGGCGCCGCCTTCGAGTTGACTGAGCAGGGCTTCAGCCTCGGCGGTTGCCGCGTCGGCATCATCGCCGATTGCAAGAAGGATCTGGCGGGCACGTCGCTCTTCCGGAGCGACGTACTCGTCCGAAACACCGTCGAAAAACGCCTGCAATGCGTCGTCGTCAATTTCGATCACGCCAGCAGCCGCTTCGCGGTCAACGATCAAGTAATCGATATCGACCAATTCAGGCGTTCGGTACCGATCCGGGTTGGCTTCGAAATACGCCAGTACGTCAGCCTCGCTGACAGTGACATCTTCCTTGAACGAATCCGGGCTGATGACGACATACTCGAGTTCTCGTTGTTCGTCGCGCAATTCGATGAACTCACGAATCTCGGCGGGTGTGACGAACTCGGTCTGCAACATCGTACCAACGAACTGCTGAGATGCGAGCACACGGCGCAGGTTGCTCTCGTACACCGCGGGCGAAAATCCGTTGTCCCGCAACACGGTCCTGTAGGCGTCAGCGTTGAACTGACCGTCTACCTGAAACCCTGGAACTTCTGCGATGAACGCTCGCAATTGAGCGTCCGACACCGCGAACCCCTGATCCGCAAGATGATCCTGGATAGTGCGAGCCTGGATCACTTGCTCAACCGCCTGACTGCGGAGCTGATCCAAAAAGAAAGCCGGTATTTCCTGATCGCCAAATCGATTCAGCAGCGACTGGTATTCCCGGTCAAACTCCTGAATCGGTATCTCTTCGCCGTTCACTCGTGCAGCAAACTGCTTGGGTGTCAGCGTGTAGTTCAGCCCAGTGCCTGCGAGCAATAACAAAATGATCGCAATCACGACTTTGCCAGTGGTTCCGATGAAGGTTTCGCGAATATCCTGCAGCATCGTATTTCGTACCCGGCTTCTTTTAGTGTTCCAACAAAAAAAAAGCCGCCTGTTATACAGGCGGCTGTCGTTCAATGGCGGAGTGGACGGGACTCGAACCCGCGACCCCCGGCGTGACAGGCCGGTATTCTAACCAACTGAACTACCACTCCTGGATTTGGTGGGTGCTGAGGGGATCGAACCCCCGACCTTCGCGGTGTAAACGCGACGCTCTTCCAGCTGAGCTAAGCACCCATCAGCGTGCGTCGCAGTCTTTGGATTAATGCCCCGGATGGTGTTCCGACGCGCTTCCTCCGCTGCGAAGGCGCGCTAGTTTACGGCATCCTTCAGGGCTTTGCCAGCCTTGAACGAAGGCACGTTACTCGCCTTGATCGGGATCTCGGCGCCGGTCTGTGGATTGCGTCCCATACGCGCTGCGCGATGCTTCACGCTGAACGTACCAAAGCCAACCAGCGAGACGCTGTCCCCTTTCTTCAGACTCCCGGTAACGCTGTCGAGTACGGCATCAACCGCCTTGCCAGCATCAGCTTTAGAGATGTCCGCAGCAGCTGCCACAGCGTCGATCAAGTCGCCCTTGTTCATATTGAGTTCCTTATCAGAATGTAAAATGCCGCGCTTGTGAAGTTCATGGTCTTCGCGGCGCCCCCCTCGTGATGCAATGTCGATTAGACATTAATCACAAACTTCCATCGTTATACCAAGCGTAAAAAATCACTGTCAACACAGCGTATAACTCGCAGCGGAGTATACGCTAGTGCGCCGTAACTTCACCCTTGCTGGATTTGCGGCTCTTCTTCGTCGAGCGCGTCTGCGAGTCCGGACGCTTCGGTGTCGGCATGTGCTGCAGTGCAACCTGCAGGACCTCATCGATCCACTTGACTGGAACAATAGTCAGCTTGCCTTTGATGTTCTTAGGAATTTCTGTCAGATCCTTTTCGTTCTCTTCCGGGATCACGACCGTTGAGATACCGCCACGATGTGCAGCTAGCAATTTCTCCTTAAGGCCACCGATGGGCAACACCTCGCCCCGCAAAGTAATCTCGCCGGTCATAGCGACGTCTGCGCGTACCGGGATGTTGGTATATGCCGACACCAGTGCCGTGCACATGCCCACACCCGCACTCGGACCGTCCTTCGGGGTTGCGCCTTCCGGAACGTGTATATGTACGTCAGATTTTTGATGGAACTCATCGTCCAGCCCCAACGTGTCGGTGCGGCTGCGGACAACGGTCATCGCTGCCTGAATAGATTCTTGCATGACATCGCCGAGCTGGCCGGTGTGCATCAGCTTACCCTTGCCGGGGACAGTGGTTGCCTCGATCGTCAGTAGCTCGCCACCTACTTGCGTCCAGGCAAGGCCGGTCACCTGGCCCACCTGATCCTTGTCCTCGGCCTTGCCATGACGAAACCGTTCGACACCCAGATAACGCTCAACATTCTTAGGTGTGATGCGCACTCGTTCCGTCCGTTCCTCCAGCAGGAGCTTCTTCACAGCTTTGCGGCACAACTTCGAAAGCTCCCGCTCCAAACTTCTCACACCGGCTTCGCGGGTGTAGTGGCGAATGACGTGTATCAACGTCGCCCGTGACACTGTGAGTTCTCCCTCCTTCAGACCGTTTTCACGAATTTGTTTCGGCAGTAGGTATCGTTCCGCGATCGCCAGTTTCTCGTCTTCCGTGTAGCCGGGGATACGAATAACTTCCATGCGATCGAGCAATGGCCCAGGAATGTTCATGCTGTTCGCGGTGCACACAAACATGACATCCGACAAATCGAAGTCTACTTCCAAATAGTGATCGTTGAATGTCGCGTTCTGCTCAGGATCGAGCACCTCGAGTAACGCGGACGAAGGATCGCCACGAAAATCCATTGCCATCTTGTCGATCTCATCGAGCAGGAACAGCGGATTTCGGTTCTTCACTTTGGCGAGGTTCTGGATCACCTTGCCGGGCATGGACCCGATGTAGGTGCGTCGGTGACCACGTATCTCGGCTTCATCTCGCACGCCACCCAGCGACATGCGTGCGAATTTCCGATTCGTAGCCCGGGCGATACTCTTTCCGAGCGAGGTCTTGCCCACGCCCGGCGGTCCGACCAAGCACAGAATCGGCCCCTTCAGTTTCTTCACGCGCTGTTGCACCGCGAGGTATTCGAGAATGCGCTCTTTCACTTTCTCCAGTCCGAAGTGATCCTCTTCCAGCACCTGCTCGGCTAGTGACAGGTCGCGATGAATTCGGCTGCGCTGTTTCCAGGGTGCCTTGACCAGCCAATCAATGTAGTTGCGAACAACGGTCGCCTCTGCTGACATCGGCGACATCAGCTTGAGTTTGTTCAGTTCGGAGTTCGCTTTTTCAAGCGCCTCTTTCGGCATACCCGCCGATTCAATTTTTTGCTCGAGGTCAGCCAGCTCGTTCGGCGCATCATCCATTTCGCCGAGCTCTTTCTGAATGGCCTTCATTTGCTCATTCAGGTAATACTCGCGCTGACTCTTCTCCATCTGCTGTTTCACGCGGCCACGAATGCGCTTCTCGATTTGCAGCAAGTCGATCTCACCTTCGATCATCGACAGCACAGTTTCCAATCGGCCCTTGATGTCACCGATTTCGAGCACCTTCTGCTTGTCATCCAACTTCAGCGCCATGTGCGCGGCGACCGTGTCCGCCATGCGGCCCGGCTGCTCAATGCCATTGAGCGACGTCAGAATTTCCGGCGGCACTTTTTTGTTGAGCTTCACGTATTGCTCAAACTGAGAAATGATCGAACGCGTCAACACGTCCACCTCTTTCTCGTCGTAGCGCGTTTCTTCTTCCAGCACAGTGATCTCTGCGGCGAAATGCGGTCCACTGTGCATCGCGTCGATTTGGGCTCGAGAACCACCCTCGACCAGCACCTTGACCGTCCCGTCCGGCATCTTCAGCAGTTGCAGAATCGTGGCCAAAGTGCCGATCTCATACATATCGCCAGGCTTGGGGTCCTCAAGATCAGCGCTCCTCTGCGCCACCAAGAGAATCTCTTTACCACTGTCCATCGCAAGATCGAGAGCCACCTTGGACTTGTCACGCCCAACGAACAGTGGAATCACCATGTGCGGGTACACCACCACATCTCGCAAAGGGAGCACAGGCACAAGTGACCTCTGATCGTCATTGAACAAGCTGCTGGTTTGTTGGTCGGTCACGAAACACTGCTCCGGGCAAGAAAGGTCACGGCTGGATTGCCGTTCTCAGAGGGTATCACTGTCAGAAGAGGGAATGGGGCCGGTCACCGCAGAATCAAGTATCCAGCAAGAAGCCGCCCGCCCAAATGAAAAGAGCCGACGATGCGGCTCTTATCAAAGTTTAGATGGATCAGAAGGTTACAATTTAATCTGAACCCGTTGCACGAGGTTCAACCTCTGGGTCGTCTGACTCGTAAATGATGTACGGCGCATTCTCGCCGACCACAACCGACTCATCGACCACCACTTTGCTGGCACTGGTCAAAGAAGGCAGGTCGTACATAGTGTCGAGTAACACGTTTTCGAGAATCGTGCGCAAGCCTCGTGCACCGGTCTTACGTTCCATCGCCTTACGGGCGACAGCGCGCAGCGCGTCCTTCCGGAATTCCAGTTCCACGCCTTCCATATCGAACAGCTTCCGATACTGCTTGGTCAGTGCATTCCGCGGTTCCACGAGGATCGTGACCAACGCGTCTTCGTCCAGCTCTTCGAGCGTTGCAACGACGGGCAGGCGGCCAACGAATTCCGGGATCAGGCCGAAACGGATCAGGTCTTCCGGCTCAACGTCGTGCAGCAGTTCGCCGATGGCGCCGTCGTCTTCGTTATTGCGAACTTCGGCCACAAAGCCAATTCCACTCTTCGACGATCGGTCGCGAATAATCTTCTCAAGACCAGCAAACGCACCGCCGCAGATGAACAGGATGTTGGACGTATCGACCTGCAGAAATTCCTGCTGCGGGTGCTTACGTCCACCTTGTGGCGGCACCGACGCGACGGTGCCTTCAATGAGTTTCAGCAGCGCCTGTTGCACGCCCTCGCCTGAAACGTCTCGCGTGATCGACGGGTTGTCCGACTTGCGCGAAATCTTGTCGATTTCGTCGATGTAGACGATCCCAGTTTGCGCTTTCTCGACGTCGTAATCGCACTTCTGCAACAACTTCTGGATGATGTTTTCGACATCTTCGCCGACGTAACCGGCCTCGGTCAGCGTCGTCGCATCCGCGATGGTGAACGGTACATTGAGGAGTCGCGCGAGAGTCTCTGCAAGCAGCGTCTTACCACAGCCCGTCGGACCGACCAGCAGAATGTTGCTCTTCGCGAGCTCCACTTCGTCTTTACCGCGGTCGCTGGCTTTGCTTTCAAGACGCTTATAGTGATTGTAGACCGCGACGGACAACACGCGTTTGGCCCGCGCCTGCCCAATCACATAATCATCCAGCGTCGCGTTGATCTCAGCCGGCTTTGGCAGCTTTTGACGGCCGAGCTCGGAGCTCTCTTCCAGCTCCTCACGGATGATGTCGTTGCACAACTCAACGCATTCATCGCAAATGAATACGGAAGGCCCTGCGATTAGCTTGCGCACCTCATGCTGGCTCTTGCCGCAGAAGGAGCAATACAGCAGTTTGCTATCGTCGCCTTTGCCGCGCTTTTCGTCTGTCATATCTGCCCTTACCTGACGCTCGGATCCTGGTCGATATAGAAGACCCGATATTTAACTCGTATATAACACGCCTAGCTCACCGGCCGCAAAGTCTAATGGGCAAGCCTGCGCGCCCCATCACACAACTCGGTTTTCCGGCAACTGCGCTTGTCAATCTCCTGTCGACAAACTCTCGGGGCGGCGCTCCAGCACAGTGTCAATCAAACCGTAGTCACGCGCCGCCTCGCTACTCATGAAATTGTCGCGCTCGGTGTCCTGCTGGATCTTTTCAAACGGCTGGCCCGTGTGCTTCGCCATGATCTCATTCAAGCGCTTTTTCATTTCCAGAATCTCGCGCGCGTGGATATCAATATCCGTCGCCTGACCCTGAAATCCGGCACTCGGCTGATGGACCATGATCCGCGAATGAGGCAATGCGAAACGCTTGCCTTCTGCGCCACCACACAGTAACAACGCGCCCATACTCGCCGCCTGTCCAACGCAGATGGTGCTCACGTCACACTTGATGAACTGCATCGTGTCGTAAATCGCAAGCCCTGCGGTTACTGCTCCGCCGGGCGAGTTGATGTAGAAATGGATGTCCTTTTCCGGATTCTCCGACTCGAGGAAGAGGAGCTGAGCCACGATCAGGTTGGCCATGTGATCCTCGACTGGACCAACCATGAACAGTACTCGCTCCTTGAGAAGCCGTGAGTAAATGTCATACGACCGTTCCCCGCGGGCGGTTTGCTCCACCACCATCGGAACGAGGTTTAAAGCTGTCGGGGATGTTTGCAAAATTTGCTCCACTACTTTGTGTGTCAATGCCTGCGACTATACGCTTTGACGTCGAACAGGACTATGAGTTCGCTCTCATTAGTTACTGCGCGTCCATGTAATCCTGGAAGGCGACTGTGTTGTCGACCTCTTTACCCTTGGCGCGCAAGGCCTCCAGCGCCTGATCCTCCATCACCATCGGCTCGATTTGCTGCAAAAACCGAGGGTCCTTGAGGTAGTTAGCGACCATCTCGTCGTTTTCATCATAGCCGCTGAACAATGATTTCATTTTTTCTGGTACGCGAGACTGATCGAGCTCGATGCCCTCCGAACGAATGAACTCCTGAACCAGTAAGCTGATTTGCACCCGACGCTTTGCGCCTTCGAGAAACTCGTCCGCAGGTGGGGCCTGTTCAGGCTCCTGAATACCCATTTGCCGCATCGCCTCCTGCTGCATTGATTGGGCTTCCTGCCCCACCAGAGCCTGCGGCACATCGATCTCGTTATGTTCGAGCAACTGCTCCAATGTCTGCTGCTTCAAATCCGCAGCGACTTTGGTCTGCAGCTCGGCCTGCATGTTTTTCTGAACTTCTGCTTTGAGTGTCGCGAGTTCCCCGTCCTCTACACCAAACGCCTTGACGAAATCTTCATCAATCTCTGGCAATTGCCGCTCGTTTACCGCATTGACGGTCGCGGTGAATTGTCCGGTCTTACCAGCCAGGGCCTCAGCCGGATAGTCTTCGGGATAACTCACATCAAACGTTCGAGTCTCACCGGCCTTGACCCCCGCAAGTCCAGTCTCGAAGTCAGCCAGCATCTGCCCGGCACCAAGCTCTACAGGGACATCTTTTCCTGACCCGTTCTCGATCGCCTCGCCGTCGACACTGCCGTCGAAATCCACCACTACCTGGTCGCCGTCCGTCGCCGCGCGATCGACCGCATCCCAAGTGGACCGTTGTTGCCGCAGACTCTCGATCACACGCTCCACATCCTCGTCGGTAATCGACACGACGGGGACTTTCACCTCGATTTTCTCAAGGTCTTTAAGTTCAATCTCGGGGAACACCTCGAACGTTGCCACGTAGGCAAAATCTTCGCCGGCCTGAATGCTCTCGGTTTCGATGCTGGGATTTCCCGCTGGAGTCAAGGCCTCCTTTTGAAGAGCTTGCGAGTAGCTCGTTTGCATCACTTCGGAAATCACTTCCTGGCGTACCTGCGCACCATAGCGCTTGGCGATGACTTTCGCCGGCACCTTACCGGGGCGGAACCCCTCCACCTTGGCCTGACGACCCACTTGCTTGAGTTTTTGAGACACTCTTTGATCGATGTCTGCTGCAGGAACCTGCACGCGCATACGGCGCTCCAGTGCGCCGCTGGATTCAACGGATACCATCATCGGTACTTACCTTCCGACCTTTTTGAATTACGGGGATCTAGCAATCGGGACCATTCACATAGCCGTCGACGAGCGATTGAGGCTGGTGCGAAAGGAGAGACTCGAACTCTCACGGGTTGCCCCACTGGAACCTAAATCCAGCGCGTCTACCAATTCCGCCACTCTCGCAAAGCCGCCTGCAAGCTAGCCGCATAGTATAGCGAACTCTGAGCGTTGGGAGAATCTCTCTGTTTTTAGCTACATCTGGCTGTGCTAGTGGGTAGATCCGGTCGCAAATGCAGCGGCTCGTTCGAAATCCGCACGACTCAGCGGCTTGTCGAGCACCATGCGAACAGCGGGAAAGTGTGCGGCGCGGGCTTGATCGCGCGCAACGATATCCGTGGTCATCATGATGACATTCAGGTCCGCCACTGATTCGCCGAGCGCTTCAGCCGCTGCAGCCAGGAACTCGAACCCGTCCATTGCCGGCATATGCAGGTCGAGCAAAACGAGATTCGGGCGTTGCCTGCCGCGAGGTGTTGCTATGAGGTCGCGCAGAGCCTCACGTGCACCCTCGTATCGAAACAATCGCATCGCGATGCCAGACTTGGCCAGCAAGCGCTCGCACTGGAGACGATCGGTATCGCTGTCATCGATTAGCATCACGTTGCCAAGCCACGGACCAACGATCTCACCGCGATTCGTTGTCTTACCCACGCCCAACTCCCTGGCACGGTTATGCCGGTTGACCAGCGCGAAACCGAGGCTCCCGCAGGTATTTGCTGACCTTATGACGAATTACGATCTTGGACAGTACCGAATCTGTCTAGTCTATGGCATCAGGGTTTTCCCTGATTCTGATTAGCGCCTTCGCGCCATTCGGGTTTAACGGGCGGCCCCGCCACACCCAATTGTCTTTCGTGGTGGTTCTAGCTCAGTTGTTGAGCCCGGTTTCGCTTTGTAGAGAAAAAATGGGGTGGATGATGGGACTCGAACCCACGACGACCGGGATCACAACCCGGGGCTCTACCAACTGAGCTACACCCACCACTGGTGTACGTGCGTCCTGCACGATTTATCGCGATCTCCCGCGGGGCCCTGGCACGCCCGGCAGGACTCGAACCTGCAACCGCCGGCTTAGAAGGCCGATGCTCTATCCAGTTGAGCTACGAGCGCCTTTCAGGTCCTGGATCTCTATCGCACGTTGAACAACCGTGGTCGGGGCAGAGAGATTCGAACTCCCGACCCTCTGCTCCCAAAGCAGATGCGCTACCAGACTGCGCCATGCCCCGGTTACGGTTGCCTGCACAACGTTGCGACGCGCATTATGCGCGCGCGCATCCAGCAGCGTCAACGACACACCTATCAGTCCCGCGCCTGCTTTGCTATGTTCCGCGACATTAGACGGAGTGTTTGAGGGTCCCATGCCATTGAAAACCTTGTTCCAAACGATCGTAGTTTGCGCATCTATCCTGTTGGGCGTTAGCCAGGCCGCAGCGCAAGGCGCCGCACTGAGCGGCGGTTACCCGCAAGTGCTCGTGGAAACCACGGCTGGTGAAATCGTCATCGAACTCGACGCTCGACGCGCACCACTCTCGGCCCAGCACTTCCTGAAACTCGTAAAAGACGGCTACTACACCGGGACGATTTTCCACCGGGTGATTTCCGGTTTCGTGATCCAGGGCGGTGGCCACACGATCGACTTCACGCCGAAAACGGGAGCCGACACGGTATTCAACGAATCAGGCAATGGCATGAGCAACCAGCGCGGCACCGTGGCGTTGGCCCGAACCAACGACCCACACAGCGCCGATAGTCAGTTCTTCATCAATCTCGCCGATAATTCACGGCTGGACCCTCGACGTGACCGTTGGGGATATGCGGTATTCGGTCAGGTCATCGAGGGCATGAACATCGTCGATGACATCGCCGCATCACCAACCGGACCCGGTGGGCCTTTTGAAGCGGACGTGCCGACTCTGCCGATCCTGGTCGAATCAATGAAGCTGCTGAGTCAGGAGGACATCGCCGCGAGGGCGCAGGCGGCTATCGAGGCTGCAGAAGCAGAACTGGAACTCCTGGAAAACCAGCAGTGACCACCGCCTTCATCTCGGACCTGCATGTCGATGCGTCGACACCGGAAATCGCACAACAGCTTGCCGAGTTCCTCAGCGGGCGCGCGCGCGAGTTTCAAACCCTGTACGTCCTTGGGGATCTCTTCGAGGCGTGGATTGGCGATGATGATCCGAACCCGCATTTTGCGGCCGTCCAGGACGCGTTTGGAGAATTGACGAAAACCGGCGTGCAGGGGTTTTTCATGCATGGGAATCGCGACTTTCTGATCGGCGAACAATTCGCTGAGAGAACGGGGCTGAAAATTCTCAACGACCCGGTCGTACACCAGATTTACGAAACGACAGTACTGCTCAGCCACGGCGATTTGTATTGCACCGATGACACCGAGTATCAGGCCGTACGCCGAACCGTTCGCAGCCCGGAATGGCAGGCCCAGGTGCTCGCTTTACCACTCGATGCGCGCCGACAAATGGCCGGCCAGGCCCGCAGCGAAAGCGCGACGGCTAATGCCGCGAAATCCGACGAGATCATGGACGTCAACCCGGATGCGATTGTCGCCGCTATGCGCGAGCATAGCGTCACACACATGCTCCACGGCCATACTCACAGGCCCGCGATTCACGAATGGTCGACTCCAGCGGGCGATCATCTTCGTCGCATGGTTCTCGGCGACTGGTACACCCAAGGCAGCGTGGGAATCTGGGATGAAGCAGGCTTCAGACTCGAGACGCTTGCTCGATAGGCACGACGTTACACGCGATCGGTGGACCACTGTGAAAGCGGATCTGCGTTGCCGGTGACGCGATTAATCGATGTTCCGCTCGCCGTAACTCGTCTACGCGGTCTGCAATTGACGTATCGGCAATCTGCTCAGCGAGATTCAGATAGTCTTGAAAATGGCGCGCTTCAGATGCGAGCAGGCCGCGGTAAAACTTGGCCAAATTCTCCGGCAACAACGGCGCGATCATCGCGAAGCGTTCGCACGAACGTGCTTCGATCAGCGCACCCACGATCAGGGTGTCGACCAGCTTGTCGGGATCGTTACCTGCTACTTCGGCGCGAAGCCCCGCCGCGTAGCCCGAGGCCGACAGCGTCCGCCAGGTGATCCCCATCTGGCGAGCAATTTTTCGGACTTGTTCGTAATGGCGAAGCTCCTCGCGCGCGAGACGCGACATACGCCACACCAACTGCTCATGCTGCGCATATCGATGTAGCAAGGCCAACGCGGTACTCGCGGCCTTTAACTCGCAATTGCCATGGTCGATTAACAGACTGGGCAAATCTGCAGCCGCCGCCTCCGCCCACTCGAGTAAGGACGGAACCTCAAGAAAACTGGCGATCGCCGCTGGCACTTCCGGCGCGAATACAGCGTCTGTGACGTCAGACGGACGCATGCTGCTCGCGACGGACTGCCTGCAACTTCGGCTGCTCGCTTCGACGATCGGCAACCGCCTCCAGGTATTCATCCGTCACACCGCCGGTGACGTATTCCCCCGAGAAACACGAAGTATCAAATTCGGTAATCGATGAGTGGTCATGCTTCACCGATTCGATCAGTCCGTCCAGATCCTGGTAAATCAACCAATCAGCCTCGATTGCCGCTTCGATCTCCGAATCGCTTCGACCGTGCGCAATCAACTCGTGCGCCGCGGGCATATCGATACCATAGACGTTGGGGCATCGGACAGGCGGCGCTGCCGAAGCGAAGTAGACCTTGCGCGCACCGGCCTCTCGCGCCATGCGAATAATCTGGTGCGACGTCGTACCGCGCACAATGGAATCGTCGACCAGCAGCACATTCTTGCCGCGAAACTCAAGATCAATCGCGTTCAGTTTGCGCCGCACGGAACGCTCCCGCTGCGCTTGCCCGGGCATGATAAACGTGCGTCCGATATATCGATTCTTGATGAACCCTTCGCGATACTTCACACCCAGACCGTGAGCCACTTGGACCGCCGCCGTTCTGCTCGTGTCCGGGATGGGGATCACAACATCAATGTCGTGATCCGGCCGCAGCCGGCGAATTTTCTCGGCAAGGCAATCCCCCATCCGAAGTCGCGCCTTGTATACCGAAATATTGTCGATGATCGAATCCGGCCGCGCGAAATAAACGTATTCAAAGATGCACGGCGAATACGCACGCCGAGCGACGCACTGCTGCGCGTGCAAGCGCCCTTCCATGTCGATAAAAACTGCCTCGCCCGGTGCGATATCGCGCTCGCGAGCAAACCCCAGTGCGTCGAGTGCTACCGACTCTGACGCGATCATGTATTCACGTCTGGAGCCGACGTCGCGACTGCCGAGCACGAGTGGTCGGATCCCCCATGGGTCACGAAACGCGACCAGACCCTGACCAATAACCATGGCGACGACCGCGTAACCACCAACGCACCGGCCGACCGTCGCCTCGATCGCCTCGAACAACTTGCCCGGTCGAAACCCGCCGTGCGTTGTCTCGGCCAACTCATGCGCGAAAACGTTGAGCAGCAACTCAGAGTCGGAGCCGGTATTGATGTGTCGACGATCCTGCTGAACCAGGTGGTCCGATATCGCATCGGCGTTGGTCAGATTGCCGTTATGCGCAAGGACGATGCCGTAAGGTGAATTGACGTAGAACGGCTGCGCTTCGCTGGAACTCGAGCAGCCGGCGGTCGGGTAACGCACGTGACCAATGCCGGCAGTGCCAACCAGACGTTCCATGTGTCGTTGGTGGAATACGTCACGTACCAAACCGTTCTTTTTTCGAGTGAAAACGTTGCGACCGTCGCTGGTGACAATGCCCGCTGCGTCCTGGCCGCGGTGCTGCATCACCGTCAACGCGTCGTAGATCGCTTGATTGACCGCTACACCGCCGCCCGCGATCCCAACGACGCCGCACATCCTAGAGCTCCTCTTCCGGCGAATTCTCAGGCGTGTCTGGTTCACCTTCCGGCGCGACCAGCGCTTCCCCACGCGGTACGGCCAATTCTTCACGGAAATAGTCGAGGGCTTTAGGTGCCAGAATGGCAATTCCGTCGGCCACCGTCTGTACATAGGGCAATAGTCGAGACTCCTGCCATTGCGCATCACGGTCCAACTCGAGATAAGGCGCAACGATCGCCGCGAGTCCGCAAATGATTGCACCTCGCAACAAGCCAAAGCCCAAACCAAGCAGTCTGTCGATTCCCGACATACCGACTTGGTTGATAAACCGCGAGATTGACCAACCCGCAAGGCCACCCAGCATCAAAACGAGCGTAAAGATACCGATTCTTGCGACCCAAACTCTCGCGGCACCGGATCCAATCCACTCGAGCAATAATGTTTCACCGACGGGCGCGAAATGAAATGCGGCCCATACAGCGATCAGCAGCGAGCCCACCGACACGGCTTCTTTCACGAAACCGCGAAACACTCCAACAATCATCGAAATCGCCAGAATCCCGGTAAAAACCCAATCGAATATCGTCATTTTCGGTCCACGCTTCCGCCTGCCCGGCGCATGGTATCAAACACCGCGTTATATGCGCTCATGTCATCAAGGATAGGGCACGCTGCGCGCTGCGGACTGACCCTGTTGCTTGAGTTCTGCGGCCACCCGATCAGCAGCATCTCGGTCTTTTTGCGGGCCTACGCGCACCCGGTGCATCCTTCGGCCATTCGACTGCACTTCGCTCACGAAGGCGGGGTAGCCCGCTGTGATGAGCGCCTGCATCAGGTTCTCGGCGTTACCTCGCTGGCCGAAGCTGCCAACCTGAACGACCCAAAGACCAGCTGCACTGCTGCTGGAACTCGCAGGCGGCGCTGCAGCTTGAGTCACTGGCTCCGCCACTGATTCTGGCTCTGGTAGCAAGTCCGCCGGGTCAAACTCGGCCGTCTGCGCCGCCGTATCCGACAATTCCTCGCGATTGTCCGCTTCCCGCGCTGGCGGCACCTGCGAATCCGCGACTTCGGTGTCCGGCTGAGCCACTGACACTGCGGTCTCGGCACCTGCCTCGACGGCAGTCGACGACTCTGACTCGATGACCGGCTCCGCTTCACGCGCGACCGGCGGCGGCAACACCAGCGTCGTGGCCGATTCGTCTTCCTCGTCAGATTCATCCGCATCATCGCGCGGACGGAGCTGAATCGTGCGCGTCTGCGTCGGTTGTCCGTTGGCGTCGGTATCCACGCCGGGCAGATTAACCGTTCGCGTGGTCATCTCGGCGGTCGACGATTCCGGCTGGTTATCCAGAAAAATCGGAATCAAAAGCCACGCGACCAGCACGAGAACGATGGCGCCGATGAGGCGTTCTTTCATTGCTCGCTCCATGCCAGGATTATAGCGCTGCGCGTACCGAACCGACGACCGGAAATGAGCCGGCAACGACGATTCTCCCATCCGCGGGCGTGCGCGAACGCGCCGCGTTCAATCCGGCGACGGGAGATCCCGCTATCATCGCCGCACGGCCACTCACATTGACCATCATCGCACCCAAGGCATCCGCTGGCATAGCTCGCTCGCCGCCGGCGCAAACTGCAACCCAGCGATCAACGACACCGGCCAATCGATCGAGCATCTCGGCGATGGGTTTGTCCCGCATCGCGCCGAATACCAGGGTCGTATCATTCATGTCACGCGAGCGCTCCAGCCATTGCGCCAGACGACCGATCGACTGCGGGTTGTGCGCGACATCCAGCAGCACACCCGGCCTCCCCTCGAACCACTCCAACCGGCCGGGCGGTCTTACGCGCTGTACCGCTGCAATATCCACGTCTGACAGACGATTGAGCAACCCCAGTGACTCGAGTGTGGCCAAGACA
>JBCBBH010000005.1:0-304191 GCA_038531945.1 Pseudomonadota bacterium
CGCGAATCATGTCCCAGCTGCCGCCAGGGAACTCGATCGGACCCGGCGACACGATGTTGCAGCGACTACCATCCGCGACCATCCGACCCGTCGTCTTGGCAAGCCACATGAAGTGGCGAAGTGTGTTGTGTTTATCTCAAGCCCAGCGGCGAGCTGGGTCAACGGCGCGAACCTCGTGGTTGACGGTGGGTTTACCAAGCGGATTCAGTTCTGACTGTGCCGAAGCGGACGTACAAACAGGTCGAACGTGTCACCGAAGCCGTTCCTGGTGGCACACCGGTCGAGCATTCGCCGGCGCCTGATGACCTCGGCTACGAAAGCATTCCGAAGTCTCGGTATACCAGCGACGACTATATGCACCGCGAGTGGACACACATGTGGAGCAAAGTCTGGCTGCTGGCTGGACTGGAACACGACCTCGCCGAGCCGGGTGACTTTATCTCAACGACCATCGGTCGTGAGTCCGTCATCGTGGTTAAGCAGGCGGATGGGGGCGTCAAAGCATTTTTCAACGTCTGCATGCACCGCGGCAATCGCCTGACGGACGAGGGCATCGACAACACCGAGAGCTTCAAGTGCTCCTACCACGGTTGGGAGTACGGGCTTGATGGGAAGTTCGTGAACATTCCGGATGCGGAGTTGTTCCCACAAGGTAAGCCATGCAGTGGTCTGATTGAGTTGCCGTGTGCGGTGTGGAACTCGCTGGTGTTTTTCTCACTCGACAAAGACGTCATGCCATTCGAGGAATATATGGCGCCGCTGCTTGGCCACTTCGAACCCTATCGCTTCGATCGGATGGTCGTCACGCGCGATGTCACCATGGAGTGGGAATGCAACTGGAAGGCGTCCGTAGACGCGTTCAACGAGACCTACCATGTCGCGGCGACGCATCCGCAATTGATGTGGTATCTGAACGAAATGGACGTGCAGATCGACTGCTACGATCGGCATTCCAGATACCTCGTGCCGTTCGGCATGACGAGCCCGCATATCAAACGTATTCCTGAAATACCGCCCCCACTAAAGTTCATGCTGACAGAAGCAGGGCTCGATCCGGCGTCTTATGAGGGCCATGTGGATGGCATCCGCAAGACGGTCCAGGAGCACGTCCGCAAGACCGCGGGCGATCAGGGGCGTGACTATTCACGACTGAACGATGATCAGTTAACCGACGACTACAATTACCTCGTTTTCCCGAACCTCACCTTCAACACGCACGCCGATCACTTGATGTTGTTCCGCCACAGGCCGCATCCCACTGATCCAAACAAGATGCTGTTCGATACCTGGATGCTCGAGTACATCGTCGACGAAGACGAGATCCCGGCACGCCGACCTCGCCACAAACATTATCGGACCGGCGAGAAAACCATGGGCATGGTGATCGATCAGGATGGGGGCAATCTGCCCAATGTGCAGGCAGGGATGAACAGTGCAGCATACGAAGGGCTATGGCTCGGTGATCTGGAAGTCAGAATCCGCCACTTCCACAAGACGCTGGACGACTATCTCGAGGGCTCCTAAGCGCGTCGCAGCTTCGCGAATGCTTCGAACTCCCACTCTCGCAGCGCGAGTACCGCGCCACTGGGCTGGCGCTCATCGCGATTGAGTTTGGCGTCTTGACGTGAGAGTTCATCGACTTCAACCGCGAGCTGCTCGATACGTTTGCACAGAGCGCGTCGTGACGATGGCGATAAAAATCCCCCAAGAAAGTACAGCGCCGCATCGTCACCTTCGAAACGGTCGCTAAAAAAGTCGCGCTGAATGTACTCAAGGAACAGGGTTTGGACAGGTCCCTCCGGCCGCCAGCGGAAATTGCGCGCCATCAACATCCTGATGCGATCGTTCGGTTGTCGCTCGATGATTCCGATCCGTTCGAGTCGTCTCAGAATGTCGTGGCGCTCATCGGGCTCAACACGGAAGCGAGCGACCACGTCATCGGGATCGGATCCGTTGGCCAGCATGTAAGCCATCAATAGCAACTTCGGATCGCTGATCAATTCCGTTTCCTGCTCTCGCGATAGCTCGCTCAGCAGCGGTGTTTCCGTCTCCAGTGACTCGGCGAGTTGCGTCAGTGAGACACCGGCTAAAGTGGCAATCGCCTCCAATCGTGAGAGGCTCATGTCCCTTTGGTGAAACAACCGCTTCACGCTCGCCTCGCTGAGCTCGAGTGCTTCCGCGACATCGGAATAAGTCAGTCTTGCCCGCTTTAGTGCTTGCTTCAATCCGCCGATAAGCGCTGCGCGTTGCATATGGCTTTGAATACCCGTTCGTTCACGAAAGTATCATTATTCAATACGAATGGTGAATCTATCGCAACTTCAGTGAAATTCGTTGCGCTCGACGATCCTTTTTTGTCAGCTTCGATGACGTGATACGAGTCGCTTTCAAGGAGCGTTGAATGACCAAGTTGAAGAAATTGATATTGGGACTGTTGCTGATACCGGTTGCTGGTTGTGTGTTTTTCGACGACAACCTCCGTGCTGAGCGTCGAGCCGGTGGATCCACCAGTCTTGTCGATTACCTGTACCCCGATGGCGAGATTCCGCCGGACGTCGCCGAGCGAGTGCCACATCTGGAATTGCCGCTCAAGGTTGGGTTGGCGTTTGTGCCAACAGTCGGCAATAGCTATCGCGGACCCTCTGCCGCTGATCGATTGAAATTGCTAGAGGTTGTTCGAGATCAGTTTATTGGGCTCGACTATATCGACACGATTCAGGTGATTCCAGAAACCTATCTTCGCGGTGGCCGCGGTGCACATGGCATGCGGCAAGTCGCGAATGCCTTCGGCGTCGATGTGATGGCACTGGTTTCCTACGATCAGATCACGACGACTGAGGACAACATCCAGTCGATTGCCTATTGGACGATTGTGGGGGCCTACATTTTCGAAGGCACGGACCACGACATTCGGACCTTTGTTGATTTGGCGGTGGTCGATGTTGCGACCCAAAAACTGCTTCTCCGAGCGCCGGGCTTCGACGAACGTCGCGGCGATGTCACGCTGGCGCGTGCCGGCGATTCAATTCGACGCAATAGTCTCGGCGGTATGCAGGTCGCGACTGCAAACATGCAACAGAATCTCGCGGCTGAGTTGGTTCGATTCGAAGAGCGAATGAAAACTCAGCCCGACGACATCAAGGTGTCTTACCGGCGTAGTGGCAGCGGCGGCGGTTCGGTGACTCTGTTAACGGTGTTGCTGCTCGGCATTCTGTTTGCTGTTGTGCGCCGTCGCGCGAGCCGACCGTGATGGCCGAGTGTGGCAGCTCAGTGCAACCCTTTGGCTTCGACGCGTTCGGCGTTGAGCCACGGTTGGTGAGTTACTTGGCAGAATACGAACGCCTGTCGTGTCATCGTACTTTTGGAGCGCTGACGTGACACCTTCTCTGCTTCGCCGGGTTGCGACCAGAGCGGCGGCGTTCTGGGCCAGTTTGGTTGCGATCCCGGTCGTCGGAATCCTCGCTATCGCATTCCTGCCCGTTGTTGGTGGCCTTGCGAACTTCTTGTTCTTCTGGCCGCAGATGGTCTTGGGGACGAAAGGGTATCACCTAAGGGCCGACCGCAGCGTCTGGATTTTGCTCGCGCCGTGGAGTGTCGTCGCGCACTGCCTAGCCTAGACTGTACTCGCTGTGCTGGTTGCTTTTTTACTCAGGAACCGACGTGTTTGGGTCACAGTTACCCTGACTTTCCCGATCGCACTTCCCGTGTTCTATTTTGTCCAGTCAGTACTGTTTTGGTTCGGCTTCCAGCTAGCGGTTGACGGTATCTGACGCTGCTATGCGGTGGCGCCGAATCGGTGCCGCCGCCTGCTAGGACGGAATATACCTATTCTGAGTTCCGAGCTTGTTCGTCCGTTACGAGAGTGTGAGGAGTGCTATCGTGTTTGCGTTCGAGCAGTCAGCGCTTGACCAGCAGAATCCACGAGGCCAAGGATGAGCGACCGAACCAAAAAGGAGTGGCGATCTAGAGGCATGCTTGCTGGTGCCGTTTTGGCAGCGGTTGGTATCGCCTGCTGGTCAGTGTTCACGCAAGAGGCAGTAGAGGAAACCCCGAATCACGACAGCTCGGCCGATGGCACTGCTTCGGCGGCAATGGACGCCTCCTCCAGCCCGCTAGATGCCATCGTCCCTGAGTCCGGTTCTCGACAAGTCTACGAGACTGCGGACGCTCAAGACGCGACAAACGAGTCTGAGGCATGGCTCGGGCCTTTCCAAACGCTGAGCGTTCCCATGCGAGAACAGCCAGCCAACGCAGACCCTGACGTTCGGGCTGTTTTCGATCTGCCGCCGGAGCGCCGTTACCAAGCGCTCGTTGGTTTGGTTGACGACGGCAATGCGATTGCCGCGTTTCGATTGTGGTTCGAGCTCGCGCTTTGCAATTCTACGCCGCGCGATGAGGCGGAGTTCGAGGCTGGGATTGCACGAATGTACGAAACACGCACCTGGATGGGCAACTCGGATAACCCGCCTTCAGTCCACTTTGATCCACAGCGTGAGGAGCGGCAGGCGCGGAATCGAAGGCGGTTTTGTCTGACGACCCCGGATGACGCGCGCGACGGTCGAACCGATTTGCTAAAGCGAGCAGCCGCCGAAGGTGTGGTTCCAGCGATGGGCGTCTATATGAGCGAAATCGTTGCTGAGCGTCCTGACGAGGCTATCGATCTCGCTTACAGGATGTGGGAAGCGGGAAGCGGAAATGGTGCGTCGTTTCTCGCGAACCAATACGCCGAGGGCTGGGAAGGGCAAGCGCCGGATCGTGTTCGAGCGGCGGCGTTCGGCTTTATTGCCGGTCAGCTCGCGATTCAGCGGATACACGAGAACCCATACCAAGGTGATCTTCGTCCTTATCAGGAATTCCTGGAGTTCATTCGGTCGCAACGCCGCGACCGAATGCTTGGGTTGGGCGTCGCCGAGTTCAATGAGGCTTATGAGCTTGCGCGCACGCTACTCGAAGAGAACCCGAATTGCTGTTTCTAGGGTTCCGCGGGTGCCAGTCCATAAAAAAACAGTCAGGACTGTTTCTTTTTTCAAGGTCGCTTTGTAAACTCATGGGTCGCCGAAATGCATGGACCGGGGGGTTACATGGCGCTGACCGAAGACCAGTTGCTCGACGCATACCGCGTGATGAAGACCATCCGCGAGTTCGAAGAACGCCTGCACGTTGAAATCGCTACGGGCGCGATCCCGGGGTTCACACATCTGTACAGTGGGCAGGAGGCGGTCGCCGCAGGCGTATGCGCGCACCTTGCGGACGATGACTACATCGTCTCGACCCACCGAGGTCACGGCCACTGCATTGCCAAGGGCTGCGATGTCATCGGCATGATGAAAGAGATTTATGGTCGGGCCGACGGTCTTTGCAAAGGCAAGGGTGGTTCGATGCATATCGCGGACTTCGACAAGGGCATGCTCGGTGCTAACGCGATTGTCGGCGGTGGCCCGCCGATTGCGACCGGCGCTGCGATCGCCACCAAACTCGACGGAAAAGGCAAAGTCACGGCATCGTTCAATGGTGACGGCGGCTCCAACCAGGGCACGGTGTTCGAGGCGATGAACCTGGCCGTTGTGCTCAATTTGCCGACGCTGTTCGTCTACGAAGACAACGGTTACGGCGAGCACACCGGTACATCATATTCAGTCGGCAGCAACGACATTGCTGGACGCTGCGCCGGTTTCGGCATGCCCGCAGTCAAGTGCGACGGCGCAGACTTCTTTGCGGTTTATGAAGCGGCCGGCGAGCTGATCGACGCCGCACGTAGTGGCGAGGGTCCGGCCGCGTTGGAATGTTCGATTACGCGTTTCTATGGTCACTACGAAGGCGACCCGCAGCGCTACCGGGCAAAAGACGAGGTCAGCAACTTCCGCGAAACGATGGATTGTTTGAAAAACTTCCGCTCGCGTGTTGCGAAGGACGGATCGGTAGACGCGGCGAAACTCGATGCGATTGACGACGAGGTCATGGCCTTGATCGATCGAGCCGTTGCCGAGGCGCAGGCTGCACCGGCGCCGGCATTGTCGGATGTTCTGACCGACGTCTACATCAACTACTGAGGAGCGCTGTATGCCAGTTATGTCCATGCGCGATGCGCTCAACGAAGTTCTGCACGCCGAGATGGCGCGCAACGAGAAAATCATTGTCCTCGGCGAAGACGTCGCCGGGGGCGCCGGTGGCACCGGCGTCGAGGAAGCGGCCGGCGGCATTTTCGGTGTCAGCAGCGGGCTGTACAAAGCGTTCGGTAAAGATCGCGTGATCGATACACCGATCAGCGAGTCAGCGATCGTCGGTGCGGCGGCAGGTGCCGCGCTTGCCGGTTATCGACCAGTGGCCGAGTTGATGTTTGCCGACTTCATCGGCGTTTCGATGGATCAGCTCTACAACCAGATCGCGAAGTTCCGCTACATGTTCGGTGGCAAAACGCGTTGTCCTGCGGTGATCCGGATGCCGACCGGCGCCGGCATGAACATGGGTGCGCAACACTCGCAGACGATCTATCCGATCGTGACGAGCGTCCCCGGCCTGAAGGTCGTGATTCCGTCGAATGCTGCTGATGCGAAAGGATTGCTGACGACCGCCCTGCGCGAGGATGATCCCGTCGTGTTCTTTGAACACAAGGCGTTGTACCCGCGTAAATGCGAGGTACCGGAGGGCGAGTATCTGATCCCGTTCGGAGAAGCGGCGTTGGTGCGCGAAGGGGAACACGCCACCGTCGTTGCGATCGCACGAATGGTCAGTTTCGCCGAGAAAGCTTTGGACAAGCTTGAAGCCGACGGTATCACGTGCGATCTCATCGACCCGCGAACGACGTCACCCCTCGATCTCGACACCATTCTCGAGAGTCTCGAGGAAACCGGGCGACTGGTGTTGGTGGATGAGTCGAATCCGCGGTGCAGCGTCGCATCCGATATTGCAGGCATGGTTGCAAGTGAAGGCTTCGACTTGCTGAAGGCGCCCGTCAAACTCGTCACAGCGCCACACACCCCAGTGCCGTTCGCGCGTGAGCTGGAGCGCGCCTACGTGCCGAGTCCAGACGATATCGAGAAAGCTATTCGTGAAGTTGTGGGATACTGCCGATGACCATTCACGCGATTACTGTCCCCAAGTGGGGCATCGAAATGCAGGAGGCGACGCTCGCGGAATGGAAAGTCGACATCGGTGCGAGCGTCGGTAAAGGCGATGAAATCGTCGATATGGAGACAGAGAAAATCGTCAACACCCACGAGGCACCGGCGGCGGGTGTGTTGCGAAGGCAGTTGGCTGAGCCGGGCGACGTTTACGAGGTCGGAAAACTCATCGGTGTTATCAGTGATGCCGACGAGAGCGATGAGGCGATTGATCAATTTGTCACCGCTTTCGTGCCTGTTGATGCGTCGTTTGAGGGCGCGGCGGACGATCAGCCAGCAGAGGTGCCGAAGACGGACGAGCCGCTATCCACATCGGCAAGCGCAGCCGGCGAGCCTCGAATTTCCCCCATTGCAAAGCGCTTGGCGGAGTCGTTGAACGTCGAGTGGCGCAATATCAAAGGGACGGGACGGAACGGCAGAATCTCCAAGCAGGACGTTGAAGCGGCGGCCGCTGCAAACGCGTCAAGCGGGCCGCTACCGCGCAGCGCGCTGCAAAAAACAGTGGCGACTCGTATGCAGTTGGCGAAGCAGGAGGTTCCGCATTTCTACCTGGAGATCTCAATTGATGTGGGCCGTGCGCAGACTTTGCGGCGCAGTTTCAACAACGACAACGGCGTGAAGATCACCTTGAATGACCTGATCGTACGTGCGGTGGCCGATACGTTGGCGAAGCACCCCAACATCAACGTTCAGTATCGCGAGGACGAACTGTTTCCTGCAGGTGGTGATATCGGTGTCGCGGTTGCTGCGAAGGACGGCCTGGTCGCCCCGGTAGTGAAGAACGCTGCGGGTCAGAGTCTGCAATTATTGGCAGCAGAGATTCGGCGGTTGGCGGCGGCAGCCAACGACCGATCACTTGAGGCGCAAGATCTCGCTGGTGGCGCGACGACCGTTTCCAATTTGGGGATGTTCGGCGTCGACGGGTTTACGGCGATCATCAATCCACCTCAAACGTCGATCATCGCGGTGGGCGCCGCCAAGCCGACGCCGAGCGTTCGCGACGGCGAGCCGCATATCGCCGAGTCGATGCGCGTGACCATGTCATGCGATCACCGAGCGTTTGATGGTGCGGCTGGCGCGGCATTCCTGGCAGACCTACGGACACTCCTTGAGGCGCCGCACGTCCTTTTTGCCGACGCATAAAAATGTGACATCGCGCAGGTTATGGGTCGATCAACGCGTTACCATAATCTGGTGGCATCGATGGGAGTCTCACATGCGTAACTGGCTACTGATTTTGACTGCAATGCTTGGCGCGGCTACAGCGCAAGCGCAGGACAACCCCGTGTTCACGATCGACTCGAACGGCTCCGAAGTGGTCTCAATGGCGGTGTTCAACGATGTCACAGAATTCCAGATTCGAATCGAATTTGTCGATCCGATAGCAGTCGGTGTCTACAACAACCCGGATCTCGTACAGGTGCAATATTCGGTGGCAGGCACTCTGCCCAATGCGACACCGTCAGGGTTTCCCGCATTCGCGTTGGACCGCACGGTGACTGGTACCGAGTTCTATGCGCAAGGGAGTTCGCTACAGTTTGAAGTCGCTGCCACCGCATTTCTTGATGATGGGGTGCAGGCCTCAGAGCTCGTTGGGACGGGTTCGGACGTGGTGTTCCGGTTCGATGGTCGAGAAGTCAACAACGGTCGGTTCCACCCCGCGCTGCTCGAGTTGCGTGCCGATGGTACTGGCCGGATCCAGAATTCCAACAACCTGCCAGATGAAACCGATCCGCCAGGCGTTGCATTTGGCGAAGAGTACATTACGGACTTCACCTACATTCCCGCTGAGTTTTCTGTGTTAACGGTGACGCCGGTGATTCCGGTCGACCCCAATGCACCACCGTCGCAGGGTTTTGGTTCCGGTGGCGGCGCGTTCGGTATGTTGAGTCTGTTCGCGCTGCTCGGCTTGTACGCGCGACGCAGGCGCGAGACGGCATAGTCCCGTCGTAAGAATGCGAACAGCATTTGCCATCGTTGTACTCTCATCACTGGGTACTGGGTGCAACAGCTATTCCGAACTAAGTTTCGCTGAGTCGAGCACGGTGTATGAGCTGATTTCAGAGTCGTACATCCGCGGGGCTGGCGATACTTTCGGCAGTGGCGGACGCGGAGCGCCGGGCACCACGGTTTGCACGTATCTGAATCGGGAGACCGGGCAGCGCGACGTCCGTCGGTTCCCGGGCAACATGCCCTGTCCGCCGATCAACTGATCGAACACTAATTAACCGTTAACAGAGTCGCGAACAGCAGCAGGACTCGGTAGGCAATGATCGTCACAAACAACGACACCGTTGCGAGTGCTGTTATCACGACGGCGCGTACTTTCGAGATGCCATACACGCTGCGCGTCGCAAAAAACAGGTACGGGGCAGTGATGAAAACGATCGCTCCGAATTCGATGAGCCACTGTATCGCCTGCCAGACCGTGGAGCCTATTGACGCAGCCGGCGGTCCGACCAAGGCGGTACCGACCCATACCAACAGCCTCGGCCAGAACATCAGAAACAGACTGTGGACGGCAATCAACTCGAACGCGAAGTAGTGCAAGGCGAATGTCACGTGGTCAACCGCGAGTCGTCGGGAGCCGATTGTCAGTAAGCCGATGAACAACGCGAACAGCGGGACCATTGCGAATACGAGTGTCTTCGCCAGAATCTCGCTCCGCTGATTGAATACAGCGGTGAAAGTGGCGCGCGACATGTCACTCGATGCAATCGCTTGCTCAACCCGATCGCCAACTGCCAGAACGTCTGCGTAAACCTGTTGGTAGACATGCGACTCTAATGGCGTGATGTAGCTCGTATAGGTCGACAGAGGCTGCAGCAGGAAATACGCGACGTTGGCCAAAAGAAAGAGCTGCACGGGTGTGAGATAGGGTTTTCGCTTACCCTCGGCGAAGGCAACAGTGAGCGCGCCCGGATAACGAAACAGCTGAACAAGCGTTCGATATAATCGCGAGTCCACGCTCGTGATCGATTCAAAGGCGTCCTGGGCTAGAGCTTGCAGCGAGCGGTCCGAAGCAGAGATTCGTCGCTCACCGCAGTTCGGGCAAAACTCCCCGGAATGTTCAGTACCGCAACTGACGCACTTCAGAATGCGATCCCGTCGAACAGTTTGAGGTCCATCTCCTCGGCGAGACAGTCGAGGATCGGTGGTACGAGTTCATCATGGAAATCGATACCCATGTGATGGTCAAACGCGGCCTGGTCTTTGAACGCCGCATACACCACATATGTATTTTCCGCTTCTCGTTGCTTCAGCACATGATAGGCGATCAGATCAGGTTCGTGCTCTATCGCCAATTCTGTCAATCGCGTTTGAAGCTTCTCAAACTCATCGGTGCGATCGGCTGTTACAACCAGGGTGGCGACAAAGGACATCATGATGCTTGCTCCAGTTCCGCGATCAGCTGGTCGCGGAGTTTGAATTTTTGAATTTTGCTGGTGGACATCGGCCACTCGGATACAAAGCGTACGTAGCGGGGGATTTTGAAACTAGCAATTTCTCCCTTACAGAACGCCATCAACGATTCGGCGTCGACAGACTGTCCTTCGCGCAGCTCGACGAAGGCGCCGGCAACCTCGCCGAGGCGCGCGTCTGGCACTCCCACGACCTGCGCCATTTTGACCGCGTCATGACGCGCGAGAAAGGTCTCAATTTCTGCCGCAGCGACATTTTCACCGCCGACCTTCAACATGTCCTTCGTTCGACCGTAGAACATGATCTGGCCATCGGCATCGAGCGAGCCGATATCTCCCGTGTGGTACCAGCCGTCGCTGTCCTTGGCTGCGGCGGTCTTTTCCGGGTCCTTGTAGTAATACTCAAACAGACTGTAGCCTCTGACCAGAATCTCGCCGCGTTCTCCGGTCGGCAAATCCTGCCCATTCTCTGCATCGACAATTCGAACTTCCATGCCTGGCAGCGGTGTTCCCAAGCGTGTCGTGCGCTGTTCCAGAGTTGCATCCAGTTCGCTGGTGCAGACCGTGCCGGCCGTCTCGGTCATGCCGAAAGTGCCAACCTGGATCGTATTGGGCATCGCCTTTTGCATGGCCTCTGCGATGCCCGGTGGTTGCACGGCGAAATTGGAGTTCATCAGCCGTACCGCCGAAAGATCGGTGCTCTCGAAATCCGGGTGGTGAATCAAATCGGACATGATGGTCACAAAGCATGGGTAGGTCACCGATGCTTTTTCCTGCTCCAGCATCTTCAGCGCGATACCTGCATCGAAGTACGACATCGTCAGATACGCCGCGCCGACATCGAACGATGCGACGATCGGCAATATCGCCGCGATATGGAACATTGGAAGCGGCGACCAGAAGCGATCTTCGTGTGTGAGTCGATAGCGTTGTCGGCCTAGAGCAATCGAGTTCCGTACCATGGCCTCGTGACTGATTACCGCACCTTTAGGGCTCGCTGTCGTGCCTGATGTATACAACATCAGGCCAGGATCACGGACCTGTACCCGCATGCGCCGTTCGTGTACGTCATCGTCGGTGATGTCGTCGGCTAACGCTTCAAACTGACCTTGCGGAATGAAGCCCGGCGGTGTGCTATGCCCTAGCAACACGAGATTGCGAAGTTTGGGTGCTGAGTCGATTGATAGACACATCGGTTCGACCTGCTCGGCGATACCAGGAAGTCCACGCGTCATACGCTCGACGAAATCGACTTGTTCAGCAATTTCGTCGGTCGTAATCACGCAGACGAGGTCACCGTTCTCGATCACATAGGCGAGCTCATGCGCTTGGTATCGTGCGTTGACCGGTACAGGCACAGCGCCGCAAAGTGCAACGCCGAAGAACAGCTCCGGGAAGTCGTGGCACGTGGGCAGCAGGATACCGACGTGCTCACCGCGCGCTACACCGAGCGCCATCAGACTGCGCGCACGCGCCATTGCACGGTCTCGGAGTTCAGCGTAGGTCAAACGAAAATCCGGAAAGACGATCGCCGGCGAATTGGCGTGCTCGTCAGCTGCTCGGAGCAATAGATCGCCTAGCGTCGTCACGTTGATCCGGTTGGATCGCAGCAGCGAGGTTTCCATGATTAACCTCGCAGGGGGTCCAGGTATTCACGAACGTACGGGCCGTCGAGACACTCGACTAATCCCGGGACGATTTTCAGGAAATAGTCGGTCTTTTGGTGTGCCTCTTCGGCTTCCTCGGTGAGAAAACTCTCGAAAACGGCGTAGCCAAGCGGTTCCTCACGGAGCTTGTAGAAACGGAAATACAAACATTCCGGCTCATGCGCGAGCACCTTTTCCGTGAGTGCTTCACACGCTTCCACGAACTGTTGCTCTTTGTCCGCATGAATGGTCATGCGGGATAGAAACGACACGATCGCCATATTCGATTCCCCCCGAGAATGTCGATTCGTCGAGAATAGCGTCCTCGCTCAAAAAAAAACAGTCAGAACTGTTTCTTTTTTATGATCACGGTGTAATCTCATGCGAATCAGTCGGTTCGTGAGGGTTGAGGTCCATGCCAAAGGTACGCGTCGCGGCCCTGGATGAGGTTGAGGTCGGCAAGACCAAGCCGGTATCTGTCGACGGGCACAAACTGTTGGTGTGTCACTCGAAAGCGGGCGTGTACGTCATCCAAAACCAGTGTTCGCATCAGATGGCTCGACTCACAGGCGGCAAATTGCGCGGCCACAAGATTTTTTGTCCGTTGCATAGCGCGCCTTTCGATATGCGTGATGGCAGTGCATTAGGTCCGCCTGCTGATTCGCCCATATGTGTCTTCGAGACCGTGGTCGAAGCTGGACAAGTCTTTGCCACACTTCCAGATTCTGATTAAAACCGTCACTACTGATTGTTTTACGCATCGTAGTTGCATATATTTTTCAGCTGCGGCGATGTCACCCGGGGGAGCACACCGATGACTGCAAAGTACGAAGCCAAATGGCCGATGGACCTCGGCGCACCGTCCGAGTCGCTCGAGGCCAAGCAGCCGGATATCGACAACGGGTTGGATGTTTATCATCCGTCACGCTATTACTCGCAGGAATTCATGGAACTCGAGGAGCAGCGCTTGTGGCCGAAAGTCTGGCTGCTCGCCGGTGTGACTTCCGATATTCCGGAGGACGGTGATTTCTTCGTTTTCTCGTTCGGGCGCGAGCAGTTCATTGTCGTGCGTCAGGAGGACGAAACGATCAAGGCGTTCTACAATGTCTGTCCGCATCGCGGCAATCGCGTGTGCCTGGCGCGCAGCGGTAGTGCCGCCAGTTTTTCCTGCGCCTTCCACGGTTGGCGATTTGGCATTGATGGCAAACTCGACAACATCACTGATGAGGACACCTTCGATCCTCGTCTGATCGCGCACCGGCCGGGACTGAGCGAGGTTCGCTGCGACTCGGTGGGCGGCATTATCTTCATCAATATGGATGGTAAGGCGCCCGAACTCACCGACTATCTTGGATTGCCTGAGGGCTACATCGAGCAGTACGAAATCGACAAGATGCACGTCGTGCATCACGTTCGCAGTGAGTGGAAAGCCAACTGGAAAATCGGCGTCGACGCGTTTTATGAAACCTACCACCTACCTTATGTGCATCCACAGACTCAAGGGGTGATGGAAGACTTTTCACAGAATGATCTGTATCCGAACGGTGCATCGAGAATGATCGTGCCGATCTGTGTGAAGTCGCACCGCGTGGAGGATCAAGAGACTGTTGATCCATACCAGGCTCACATGATGATGGAGGCCGGTCTGGACCCTGCGACTTTCACAGGTACGGCTTCCGAGGTCCGCGCCGCTGTGCAGCAAGCCAAACGCGAGCGCGCCCAGCGACTGGGATTAGAACACTACGACAATTTTACGGATGGTCAGTTGACGGATAGTTGGGCGACCGGATTATTCCCGAACGTGCAAATGGGGATGCACCCCGAAGGTGTATTCATCATGCGTTTCATCCCGGACGCCAAAGACCCGGAAAAATTCATCTACGACACGATGATCCTGTTCCGTCCGGTCGACGATCCGGACTACGACGTACCGGCGTGGATGGGACTGCCCGAGGGCACAGACTGTTCCGGTGATGTGCGACCTGAGCCAATCTGGGTGCCTGCCGGCGAAAGCCCGAATCTTGGCGAAGTCCTTGACCAGGATGCAGAGCTTCTGCCGATCGTGCAGGAGGCGGTGCGGTCACGCGGCTATCGTGGTGCGTTGTACGGCGACCAGGAGCAGCGTGTGCGCCATTTCGAGGCCGAGCTCGAGCGCTATATCTATCGGGAAAAATAAGGCGGACAAATCAATGCGCTGAACGCGCGTAGATTCGAACTTCTATTCGTGATTTTGGTCTGAAAATCATGCTCCGACCGCGTGTATGATTGACACATGAACACGGTTCCCGAATCTTCGTTCACGCATCGAATCGCCGTCGAGGCGGATATCCCGCAGATCATCGATTTGATGCGCGCTTCTATCGAAGTGAACATGCGGGATTTTCTGTCTGCCAGCGAGGTTGAAGCCGCCAAAGAGACGATGGGCGTCGATCAAACCCTGATCGACGATGGAACGTACTTCTTGATCGAGTCGGAGGCCGCCCATCAAACAACGCTTGTGGGTTGTGGTGGCTGGGGCAAGCGCCGGACTCTGTACGGTGGTAATCACACCGTTGGGCGTGATGACAGCTTGAGTGATCCCGCGACTGAGCCAGCGCGCATCCGTGCGATGTACACGCATCCCGATTGGACGCGCCGCGGCATCGGCACTCTGTTGCTTGAGCTTGGCGAAAACGCGGCGCGTGAAGCCGGGTTTCGAACGATCGAATTGGGCTCTACGATTCCGGGCGAACCGTTGTACCGTGCCCGCGGCTATAAGGAAGTCGACCGCGAGGTGCACACCGGGGCCAACGGATCGCCCAATACAGTCATAAGGATGAGGAAATTGCTATGAGACACCGATCTCTACTGCTGATCTTGTTGAGTGGTTTTTCGTTGTTCGGTTGTGTGAGCGCGCCGGAGCCTGTCGCAGAATATGACGTGCCAGAGGAAGTTACCTTTGCTGAAGGTACGCGCAATGCATTAACCGAGGCGATGGTTTATGTCGTCGGTGAGGTGCTACTCGGCAATTCCTGCGAGCCGGAACCAGAGCGTGACATCTACTGCAACGAAGTCGATGAATATCGCCGCGACCGTGTTCGAAGGCTGGAACGTGATTACAAAAATCGACTCGAAGCAAAGGCGCGGAAAAACGCGTTGGCGCAGGAGTTTGACGCGTTCATGCGTGACGATGTGCCGGAATCGTCAAATCACGAGACCTCGATCATGTTTGACGATACGGATGCCATCACCGACTAGATAAATCGTCCGTCAACTGCCTGTCGATAATGTCTGCGCTGAACGTGCGATAGTGAATCTGATCGCCGAACGGTGATTGGTCATCGTTCGCTGCCGATGCGGCCACAATAAATTGGACGGTCTGCCCGGCAACATCCGGCGCGGTCCAGCGAAACGTCCATCGCGCTTGTGCGGTTTCAGTGCGCTGCACCTCAGCGGAGCGTATCGCTGATCGGTCGTCGTTGACACTCATCGCGGGCTCGCGGGCTTCGAATGCGCCGGGAAGTCCGAGCTCGTTGATCGCGATGACCTGAAAGCCACTGGCAGCCATAACCTGTGGATTGAACTCCAGGGTAAACGTATGCGTAGCGCCAGTCTCGAACGCTGGTAACAGCCCGTCGATCGCAATACTTGCAGAGTGCATTACAGCATCGCGTTCCCAATGACAGCTCGCGCAGTGCTCATCCACACGGTGATCCGCAGCGCCCCAGGGCGCACCCTCCGGGTAGGATGCGGCGACACCCGCGAGCACGAGCGCGGCGACAGCACTCAACAAAAAGCTAGCGCGCAGGCTCAACAGTTGCACGTCCAATCGTGTTTGCGTCAGCACCGAACCAAACGCTGCCGGTCGGTGCGTGGTAGTGCATGTGACGGATGGTGCCGCCGCCAGACTCGACTTCTGTCTGATCGATAAACGACTCAGATTCGGGATCGAATCCCATAAACACATTCGGTTGTACCCCGGTTGCGACCATCCACAGGCGTCCCTGTCCATCGGACGCCATACCGTAGGGCCGTGCGTTCTCACCTTGTGGCATCAGCCACTCCGTGAACGCTTCGGACCGCGGGTCGTAGCGGCTGAGCATGCCGCCGGCGTAGTCGACATACCAAACGGTACCGTCCTGCAGTACCTCGAGACGTCTGGGCCTTGCTTCTGTGCGCGGCAGTTCGATTTCAACATGCTCAAGGGTTTCGGGGTCGATATGCGCCAGTTTGTGCGTACCAAACAACGCGACCCATATTGAACCGTCAGGGGCCAACTTGATGCCGTATGGCCGCGACCGCTCCGTACGCGATTCAATCAGATCGACTTGACGGTCTGCGAGGCGGAGCCGACCCATCATGTTGCCGCCCTGAACCGTGAACCAGATATGCGATTCATCCGCGTCGAAAATTAGCGTGTGAGGGTCGCGGGCCCTGGAGTCAGGCATCGGCACTTCTTCGATTGTGCCGTCGCTGGGATCGTAGCGGCCAATCAACGCGGTTCGGTTGCCTGCATACCAAACGCTTCCTTCGCGGGAAACGATCAGATTGTGAGGTCCTGAACCATCCTTGAGTTCGATCTTCTCGAACTCTCCGGATTCGGTGTCGAGGCGCGCTAGGTACCCACTGCGTTGACCGACGAACCAGACGGAAGATTCGGAAACTGCGAAAGGATCTCGCGGTCGCGAGGATTCAAACGGGACTTGCCACTCATTGATATCGACCTCGGCAGATACGCCGGTGGTCAGAATGAGAAGGCCAGCGATGCGGATAACAAATTTCATAACGGATGCTCCGGCAGCGACGCGCTGTCACGATCTTAAGCCAGACGGCAGATCGGCGCGACAAGACCGCTGTGGTCGGGCATAGTTTCGGGGTCCAGGAGGGTTACGCTTTGTCGTTCATCAGTGAGCTAAAACGCAGACAGGTATACCGTGCGGGGATCACCTACCTCGTCGGCGCTTGGCTGTTGCTGCAGATCGTCGATGTGCTTGGCGACAACCTCGATTTGCCTTCGTGGCTTTTCCGCGGTCTGCTGGCGATCATCGTCATTGGATTTCCGTTAGTACTGATCCTCTCCTGGGTGTTCGAGAGAACCCCGAAAGGGATTCAGGTTGACCAAGGTGCGACTGAGTCAGAGGCTGGTTCACCGCAATGGCAGTATCTTCAGCTCGGCATCATTGTGGCGCTTACCAGTGTCGTTGGTGTTCTGGTTTATGAACGGTTCCAGCTTGCGGACGATGCGCAGGTCGTGCTGGAGCGATCCGTCGCGGTTTTGCCGTTCAGCAACCGCAGTGCCGAACTCGAGGATGCGTATTTCGTCGATGGGATGCATGACGATATCGTGACCGAGCTCGCTGGCTTGCAGTCGCTGCAACGTGTGATCTCACAAACGACTATTGAGCGGTATCGGCAGACGCAGCTCTCGCTGTCCGAGATTGCCACTGAACTCGACGTCGCGACCGTGTTGGAAGGGTCAGTGCAACGCGCCGGCGATCGCGTGCGTATCAACATGAAACTGTACGATGCCGAGCGTGATCGCGCGTTGTGGACGGAGACCTGGGATCGTGAACTGACGATCGACAATCTGTTTTCGATTCAAAACCAAATTACACGTGAGGTTGTCACGGCACTGAACGGTGCGTTGACGGATTCGGAGCGATCTGCGATCGAGCGCCAACCCACCGACAACCTCGAGGCTTTCGAGTTGTATGCGCAGGCGCGCCAGGAAGTGGCCAAGCGCACGGCGGCCAGTCTTGAAACCGCCATCGACCTTTTTGAGCGTGCAATTGCGATTGATCCGCAGTATGCAGATGCCTACGTCGGCATCGCCAATGCGCTGTCGTTGCAGCCAGGGTACGCCGGCATAGCTCAATCGGAGACCTTTGAGCGCCGTGATGCCGCGATTCGAAAAGCCCTGAACCTCGATCCTAATTCTGCCAGAGCGTATGCCGCGCTTGGCATGTTGGCCGATGATCGCGGCGAGTCAGATACAGCCGAGCAGCATTTCAAGCGGTCGTTGCAACTCAATCCGAACGAGTCAACGGCTTTGCATTGGTACGCCGTTCACCTGAATTCTCGAGATCGCTTTGATGAAGCGCTCCGTCTCATCGAGCGAGCGCGTGATTCTGATCCGCTCGGCCCGATTCTCGTTGCGGCGGAAGCATCGATTTATGAGAGTCAGAAAAAGTCGGCCGACACTCAGCGCATTCTGCTGGAGGCAATTAAACGTACGCCTGAGTTTCACGTCTTCTACGACTTGATGGCCACGTCGTTCTACCGTGCGGGCGACCTCGCTGAAGCGTTGCGCTGGGCGGACAGAGCGGTGCAGATGGAGCCGACATCGCCGGATGGGCGCATCGCCCAGTGCCAGTTCCAGCTGGAGCTCGATATGCCGGATCGCGGTGAAGCCTGTGTTGCTCAATTGTCAGAGGATTTTCCTGCTCGAGTGCCGGAGGGCCGTTCGGATCTGCATTTCACTCTAATGTCCCTGCGTGGCGATTTGACCGATTTTCTCGTGCCCGTCGGTTTTGCTATCGATCTACCGCGTGGACCGAGAACCGGAATCGCCGCCGCCTATATTTTGAATGGTGAACCTGAACCGGCGCGCACGCTGCTCGAGAGTCTCGAGCCCCGATTGTATGAAGGCGAGTTGCCTGCGATCGGGCCCAGTCAGCTGGATGTTGCAATGTTGTCGAGTGTCGCGCTCGCGCGGGTAGGAGATCTGGCTCGGTCACAGGAGGTCTTCGAGGCGACCGTGAATGGCATCGAGTTGCGCGAGGACACGTACTTCATGTCGACGCTGGTGCTGCTGGCGTTGGAGCGATTTGATGACGCCGCACAATCGCTCTTGCAGGCGATTGCAGCGGGCGATATTGACCGATGGTGGTTGCTCCGTTCACCGGTGTTCCGCACCGAGATCGATTCGCCTGACTGGAACTCTGCGCTGGTGGCACTGGATAACGAAATCTCGCGTCAGCGGGAGGACTATCTGGCGCGTCCTGAACTCGGACCACTTTAGTCAGGGATATCTTCGTCTGGCGGGCGTGACTTCATTGCGATGAGGTACAACGCCAACGTCAGTAACGACATTGCCGCGGCAGCGATGAACGGTGAGCCTGGCAGATAAATCAGTGCCTTGTCGCCCGCCGAAATTGTGAACAAACCCATGTAAACCACGGGCGCGAGGATCATCGCAACGCTGGTTAATGCCGATAGGCCGCCCTGCAGCTCACCCTGTGCGTCTTCGTCGACGCGATTCGACAGTTCCTGGCGGATTGCAGGGTCCTGCATTGAGGAGATGAGCGCGAGAGTGATCATTGCATAGACCATCCAACCGTCCGTGGCCAGACCGATGCCGGTGAGCGCAACGGCCTCGACGATCAACGCAATCCAAATCGCACGGACAACGCCGATCTTCGGCAGCAGCACCTGGATCACAACCGCAGATGAAATGAACGCGATGACGCCGTAATACGCGATCGAGAAACCGACCGCCTGATCGCTCCAAGCAAATCGCTCGATGGCGACGTAGGACCAGACCGTGGGGTAGACCCATGACGATAATGTGGCGAAAAAATACACGGGCAGCAGAAGCGTTACGCCGGGCGTGCGGAAGAGTCGGGTTAGCGTGCCGAACGTGTTCGCCCGTTCCCATGAGAACGGTCGTCGTTTGTCCTCTGATAGCGACTCTGTGACCACAAAATAGCCGAACAAGGTGTTGATCGTGGCAAGCCCGGCGCCGAACAGAAACGGCAAGCGCAGGTCTATTTCGCCAAGCATGCCGCCGAGTGCGGGACCGAAAATGAAGCCGGCGCCAAACGCAGCGCCAATCCATGCGAATCGGATGCCGCGCTGCGCCTTCGGCGTGACGTCAGCGACGTACGCATTGGTGGTCGAAAAGGTTGCGGCAAACACCCCGGCGAACGCGCGTACTACCAGGAAAGCCCATAAACTATCGACCAGGCCGAGAACCAGCATATCGATCGCGAATGCGGCGAGAGAAAGCAGCAGCACAGGACGGCGACCATAGCGGTCGGACAGCGCCCCGAGAATCGGTGAGAAAACGAACTGCATGACGGCATACAGAAAGACCGCGAACCCGCCCCAGCGCGCCGCTTCGGCCAGTTCGGTGCCCGCCAGCTCCATGACCAACTTTGGCAGCACCGGGGTCGCGAGTCCGAAACCCATTGAACTGATGAACGCCGAAATCACCAAAAAGATGAAGGCGCCCTTGGCCGGCCCGGTTTCGCTGCGCGGTTGGTCGGAGGAATCGATAGAGGTTTCCTTGCGGCGTGGTGTTGCCGCCACTGCCTAGTTAGCCGGCGATGTAGCTTTCGAGTTGCTCAATCGTGAATTGCTGCTCGGCAATGATGGTCTTTACAAGGTCCCGGAGTGAGATGACACCGACGACCTTGTCGCCGTCTACCACTGGCAAATGGCGAAACTGGCCATTCATCATGATCGCCATACATTCTTCGATTTGCTGTGAAGGTCGTGCGCAGACCACTTTCCGCGTCATGATTTCGTCAACACGCGTTTCCTTTGACGAGCGCTCTTTCAGGATGACCCGTCGCGCATAGTCCCGCTCTGAGATGATCCCAACCAGCTCATCCCCCTGCATAACCGGCAATGCGCCAATCTCTTTCTTGGCCATCTCCTGAACCGCTTCAAACACGGTAGCCTCCGGCCCGATGGACCACACGTGGCTGCCTTTCTTGCCGAGGAGTGTTTTGATCGACCGCATGTCTTGGATTCCGCCATTAACGAGGTTTTAGTCTACCGAAAGTGGCGCGGCAGGCCACCCCTTGTTGTCGTTCTTCGGCTCCCTCGTGCGGTGCCGATCGAATATACTGGTTCGACGCACTGCTGACAGGCCCTGACATGCTGGATCAAATCAGCGTTGTGATCATCACCCGCAACGCGGAACAAACGCTCCGCGCGACACTTGAGTCAGCACAAGCGTTTTCCGAGGTTGTCGTGTTCGACAACGGCTCAACGGATGGCACTGTGGCGCTGGCTCGCAGTTTTGCCAATGTTGCGGTGCACGAAGGAGAGTTTGTCGGTTTCGGACCGACCAAGAACCACGCAGTCGCGTTGGCAACCCACGACTGGGTGCTATCGCTGGACGCAGACGAGGTCGTGTCCGCCGAGCTAGCCCAATCCCTGGCAACCTGGTCGCCGGAAAGTGAATACGTCGTGGGTGAAATCCGTCGCGATAACTATCTGATGGGTGAGCATGTGCGCCGCGGAGGGTGGGGCGCAGACTGGCTGATTCGCCTGTTCCATCGAAAGCACCATGGCTTTAACGACAATCCTGTTCATGAGTTCGTACCGACGCAAGCCAGGACGCAGCTGACGCGCATGGCGGACCCGATCCAGCACAATGCGATTCAACATCTCGGTCAATTTCTGACCAAGATCGATAAGTATTCGGAGATTCGTCGCGAGACGAGCAGCAAGACTTATCCGCCAGCGGTCATTTTCTTGAAGAGTCTTTTCGCTTTCGTGCGCAGCTACTTCATCCGCGGTGGCGTACTCGCCGGGTGGCGCGGACTGGTGATCGCATGGAACGAAGCGAATGGCGTGTTCTTCAAATACATGAAAGTCTACGCAGATCGCGCAGAGCGATAGTGAATCTGCCAGGATCGTCTGCCGAATATCGATTCCGCGAACTTGAGCCGTATCCGCTATAGTCCGGCGGGAGTAACTGGACGGGAAGTTATCGAACGTGTCCGAACTGCCTTTATTTGAGAACGCTCCGAAGCATACTCACAACCGTGTTCTGGAGTTGCTAAAGGATGTCAGGCCCGATGCAGGCCGCGTTTTGGATATTCCGAGTGGCAGTGGTGCTTTCGCGCGGCGGCTCGTCGAACTGGGCTACCAGGTATATGCCGGCGACGTGGTCGATCACGGTCAACCAGAGGGTGTGACGTTTCAACAGGCCAATATGAATGAACCGCTCGACATGGCGGATGATTCGGTTGCCTGCGTTACGTGCATTGAGGGCATCGAGCACCTCGAGCGGCCGTTCGATTTCGTTCGGGAGTGTCGGCGCGTGTTGCAACCGGACGGACTGTTGGTGATCACAACGCCAAACACATCAGCATTACGATCACGCTGGCGATATTTCCTGACCGGCTATCACAACAAGTGCAAATACATGCTGGATGAGAATGCGCCCAATCCGTTGCACCACATCAACATGTTGTCGTTTCCGCAGTTGCGCTACCTGCTGCATACCAACGGATTCCGCGTGGAGACGATCACAACAAACCGGATCAAGGGCATCAACTGGTTGTACCTGCCGCTCGCGCTGGTTCAGTTGATTGCCACGCGTATCGGCATCGCGCGTGCGAAGCCGTCAGATATTGACCCTGCGCTGAGCCACGAAGTGCTGCGGCAGATGACATCTTTGCCCTTGTTATTGGGTGAATCGATGATCGTGACTGCAAGGCCAAGCGAGCAACACGCGTCTTAAACGCAATCAGGCAGGAGCGGCACGTCGCATCTTGTGGCGCGACAAGGCGTGTCCGACCGACAATCCGAAGGCGATGGTTGCCAGTTGCGACACTCGGAAAATCGGACTGTCGACCGAGGTTGGTAAAGCCATAAGCACAATCGGTGGCGCGAGTGTTGTCAACGTCAGCAGGAGCGCGCCGATGCCCGCTGTCCATCGTGCCCGTGACAAGACGCTGATCAGCGTACCGGCAGCCAGTGCGAATACGCCGTACAACCCAACATACATCGCCATGCACGTTGCTGCGGTGGACATTGGGCTATACGGCAAAATTTCTCGTGCGATGGGCCAAGACCATTGGCGTGCAATCATGAACTCCCAGATCAGGACCATGCCGGAAAACCCGGCGAGCGCAATTGCGTCGCGCCAGCGCAGCATCGCGAACTTGAGTCCGGCCAGTGGAAAAGCCGACGACAGCGCGCTGAACCACAACGACTGACGTTCCTGATTCGCCAATTCGATAGCGTCACCCAGGATTGCGTCACGGCAATCTTCCGGGGCCAGCGTCGACAAGACCCACAAGGAAAATCGATCGAGGTTAGTGGGCCGGTTTGTCATGCTGGCACCGCTGCGAGATTGAGGCCGTCCACCATGCGATTCAGTGAGCCTATCGCTCGGGCGAGTTCGACTCGGCCGTGGTCGGTCAGATGGAAGAATTTTTTCGCCCGACCGCCGCGCGCGGCGGTAGCTTCTCCGAGCTCGCTGCGCACGAGCGCTTTGTTTTCCATTCGGGACAAGGTCGCATACAAAGCCCCAACCGAAACGGTGCGGCCGGTCCGATCGCGGATTTCGTCGAGAATGCGAGTCCCATACGCGTCGCTGCCCGCATGCAGGACCGCCGCCAACACTGTCATCTCAAACTCGCCGAGGTTTTTCGGTTTAGCCATACAGCAAAAATCCGTTGCATTTGTTCTACTTTGTAGAGTAAATATATGTCCGACGTAACGCAATGGGGACTCAACATGCGAATAAAGACGATTACGCTACTTTTCTGTTTATCGATGATGCCGGCGGTCCCTGTGGCGGCCGACAGTCACATTGTTCGCTTTAGCATGAACAGTCAGGCGCTGGACGGCAACCTCCTGGCGATCAGCACGGATCGACCGGTAGAGGTGTATTTGCCGGATGGTTATCGGGATGGAGATCAGCGCTACCCCGTTCTGTATGCGTTGCACGACTTTTTCGAACGCGAGGATGCGTTGTTTGATCGGCATGACTTTGATGTGTTGCTGGATGCTGCAATAGCCGAAGGACGCATGCCACCGGTCATCGTTGTCACGTCGGACTTTTCGACGCCGACGGCGCACTCGTTGAACACCAATTCGCCGGTGACAGGTAATTGGCGGACTTTCCTGGTGGATGAATTGGTCAACGAAATCGACGGTCGATTTAGAACGTTGTCGCACCGCGACAGCCGCGGGATTTTCGGCTATCACATCGGCGGGTATGGCGCGATTCGGACCGCGGCGCGACACCCGGAGGTCTTCGGGTCGATCTACGCGCTCCATCCGGTCGCAACGGGCATTGGGCATGTTCTGCGCAGTGGTCGCACAGACTGGAACAAGCTCGCGACGATCACATCCCTGGATGAGCTCGACGGAGATTGGATATCTGGCATTTTCGCATCGATCTATCAGGCGCACTCGCCGAATCCGGACAATCCGCCGGGCTACATGCGGTTGTACACGGAGATTGTTGACGGTGAACATGTGGTGGATTCGGAGATCTACGCGGCATTTGAACGCCGCTTTTTTCTTGAAGCTGAGATTCCTGAATTCGCCGATGCTTTGAACTCACTGAACGGATTCAAATTCGACTGGGGGCGGCATGATCCGAACAACGATCATGTGATTGCGAATCAATACTACACTCGCAAGCTACGGACCTATGGCGTGCGACACGAAGCGGAGGAATATCAGGGCGGTTGGGGTAACAGGAATTTTATTGCTGGCGGCCGTTGCGACTCGGATATGTTCCCGTTCTTTAGCGCCCTGTTGGTGACGGAATAGAAAAAGCCGCCGGCATCGGTTTGCCGGCGGCTTCCATCGAAGCGTTGGCTGTTTACTCGCGGGTCAGTTTGAATGTCATGGACAGGTATTCACCTTCTCCGTGGTTTTCATACATTTTCATTTCTTCCGTGTCCTCAGACGGATACGTCGCAACCGAGCGGCTTGTGTATGTCTGCTTGGTCATCGGATTGACCGCCTCGCCAGTCCAGACAATGCCATCGATTTCGGCGTCCCACTGGCCTTCCATCGTCAACACGCCGGTTGAAAATGTATCGTTCCAGGTCGTCCAGTATTTGCCGGTCACGTTGTCATAGCCTGTTCGGCCTACACCTTCAAAAGGTTGTCCCATTGCGGACCCTTTCCAGTTTTCAACCAGGACGCGGCCGCCCAGTTCGAGGTGTCGCTCGACCGTCATTTGCATAGCTTCCGGCTCTGCGCCTGGCCCCATGTACATCATCATCTCGGCATTGAAAGTACCTACGCTGTCCGCCAGCTTTTTGTGTGGCGCGCCCGGCGTACTCGCTGCGGACATAGCTGCCATGATGTCGGCTTCGGACGGCATTGCCATCGCGGCCTCGTCGGTCTCGTGATGCCCGGCGATCGCGAGGGTTGCGAGCGCAGTGAGTGATAGGCCCAATAGTATTTGCTTCATTTGTCTCATCTCCCCACAAGAATGAGTGGACAGTATACCCAGTCTGCAGGCTATCCTCTTATGTCAACTCTCGGGTCAAAGGGATGAGCATGCGCAGATGGGCCGTCGTTATCGGTGTTTCGTTGAGTCTCGCCGTACACGCGGACGATCCGTTGCAGTTGGCGGCGTCAGACTGGAGCAAGAAGACTGGGTCCGGTTTTGTCACTTGGTCCGCACCGACTGGCTTCGAAACTTTAAACTATGCGGAGTTGCCGGAAACGGTCTCAGTTGACCAGGCGCAGGCATTGGCGGTCACTTTTTTGAAACGGATGGGGTGTGCTTCCCCTCAACGGAAGGCGACAGCAGAACCGGTGGTTTTCACTTGTGATATTCAGCGGTCAGGCACCGCACTGCAGTTGTTGGCTGTGGCGAGCGAGCGTCCAAAAGCGGGTCCGCTGCTTACGGTCCATGCCGCACCGGCGAACGATTCAGAGGCGGTTGCCCGCCAGGCATTGATCGCGCCGCGTGCAGCTTCGCTGACGGCAGGCCGGACGGTGTCGGCGCCGGTTACAGACGTGCGGGTGACGAGTGAGCCCATGGGGAGTGCGACGGGGCCACTCAAACCACTGGGGCGAGTCGTTTTTGACCTTGACTATGTTGGTGGTGTCGGTGGCGCTACCTACCCGCGCTATGAGCCTGTGTACCTGTTTGCCGGTGGCCATGCCTGTCGTTGCTCCGAGTGGGCGGCAACGGACGTAACGACGGACGTGCTCAACGCACAACCGGATACAAGGCGAGGCCGTTGGATCAGTGACGGCTCTGTGATTTCGATTCAATATGCCGATGGAGGCAAGCCGGAAAAAGTGCCGGCGACACGCGGCGTTCCCGCTTCTGTTCCGCCAACTCCGGGAATTCTTGGCGTCTATCAGTCGGTTGGCGGTGGCGGAAATGTTGCGTTCGGTGGCGGCACAATGACTGCGTCGGCGAACACGTTGGTATTTTTTGAAGACGGCACATTTGCCGACAAGAAGAACACGTACGTAACCGGTACCGGCGGTGTCGGTGGGTCGCGTCGCCAGGTGGCGGGTCGTTACCGCGTCGACGGTTCCGTCCTGGAATTGCAGTACAGCGATGGCCGTCGGGTACGCACTTCGCTGTACTACAGCTCCAAGCGAAAGCGCGATGCTGATTACGGCCAACTTGGTGTCGTATGGATCGGTGGAAAAGGCTTCAAGAGAATTGAATGAGCGCACAAGAGGCACTCGGTTGTGACGCAGGTCCTCGTGCCGGCTGCGACACATGGCGCATCCTTGTGAACATGAACAATCCTGTATTAGCGATCTCGGTCGCACTGATGTTAAGTGGCTGTGTGTCACCGGTGACCTACGAGCCCGGTTGCGTCGCCATGGCTGGCGATCGCATCGAGGTGACGGGCGCGCGGTTTGTTTGGGATAAGTTCACAGATGTGCGGCGCATCGACGAAGACGGCAACGAGATCGAAGCCTACCCGGATTATCCAAAATCGGGGCGAGTCGAATCGTCTGGCAGCCAACTAAAATTCATCGACGACAGCGGCAATCTGGTGGGTGAGCTTGTCGGTTATTCCGACGGCGCAAACCGATTTTTGCTCACGGCTGCGCAACATGACAAAGTGCAGGCGGGTGCGGACGTCCCGGCGTGCGCATTGAAATTGATGCCCTGATAACTCCCTGGCGCATCCGAGCGCGCCACATCGGCGAAACAAATGAGACGTGGTTCGTGTCTACTAATGTGAACCGCATGCTACAAATGTAGCCTTGTTATCGATTGCCCCGTCCAGGTCACCATGATCAAAAACGCTCTATCGTTGGGATGCCTTCTAGTCAGCGCCGCTGCGACCGCTGCGCCAGCAGGCACGTCGCCGGTTACGCTGACGTATTCCGAACCGTTGCGGCTTGTCGCACCGGAAGCCGTCAGTCGCCAAAGAGCGACAGTCGATTCGCGCAATTTGCGCTTCGATGCCTTCGGTCAGCGTTTCGATATCGACCTCCGGCCCAATCGTTCACTTCAGAATCAGCGCGATTTGAATTCCAATGATTTCGTCGCGTGGGAAGGGCAGATCAGAGGGTTGGAGAACAGCTGGGCGAGAATCAGCTACGTCGATGGTCAACCTCAAGGCATGGTTTTCGACGGCACCAACATGTACGCGGTCGAGGATCACCAAGGCCAAGGTCCCGTCGTCTTTCGTCTGGCGGATCTGAAATTTGCAGCGGGTGCATTGAAGTGTCCGACGCATGGGGTGGCGCACACGGCGCAGCAGTTAGTTGAGGATCTCGCGACTGAAGCACGCCCGCCGGTACTTCGCGCCGCAGGTGCGACGCGGCAGATCGACATCGGTGTGTTGGTCGACAGCGAGTTTCTCAATCTTGCGGGGCAGGACGCAGAGGCCCGAATCCTCGCTCGCATGAATACCGTCGATGGCATCTACAGTGACCAGGTTGAGCTGCAGGTCAATGTTGGCAGCCTCGATATCTTCAATGACGCCAACGATCCATTTTCGCAAGTCACCGACGCTGGCGATCTGCTGGACGAAGTCAATGACTTTCGCACGAATTCGGCGGCGCAGCGAGAGTCCGGCCTGACGCACCTTTTCACGGGGCGCGATTTGGACGGCTCGACGGCCGGTATCGCGTTTCTCGGAGTGGAGTGTCGAGGGCGGTTTGGCGTTGGCCTGACCCAGGCGAGGTTTGGTGCGGTCACTGATGCGCTGATTGCGGCACATGAGCTCGGCCATAATTTTGGTGCGGAGCACGATGGCGAAGCGGGGTCGGCGTGCGAGTCGGAACCAGAGAACTTCCTGATGGCACCGAGTATTTCCGGTAGTCGCGAATTTTCCAACTGCACATTGCAGGTGGTACGAGCTGCTGTGGACAGCGCCGTCTGCGTCTCGTCCCTGGTGCTTGCGGAGCTTGGATTATCCGCACAACCCGCGCCGTTGACTGCGCAGGCAGACATCGACGCTGTGGTCGGATTTAGCGCATTGAACGAAGGTACTCAGGCACTCTCGAATGCGGCGATTAGCGCAACGATTCCTGCGGGAGTGCAGGTCATCGGCACGACGTCGAACATCGGGAATTGCACCGCGAGCGCGGGCAGCGTGGATTGCTCCGTGGCGACGCTCAATCCGGAGCAGGCGCTCGACATCGAGATTACCGTGCGCGCGAGCACGGGCGGTGAACGAACGTTTAGCGCTGTCGCCACGAGCTCAGACGACACCAATTTGAATAACAACGAGGCCGAGGTCAGCGTGCAGTTCGATGCCGCAACCGATTTGGTTGTTGTCGGCGCGACCGCAACGACAACGCGCGACCAGGCAGTCGCACTCCCGATTCAGGTGAACGTTGAAAGCGATGACGGAGCGGACGACGTCGTTGTTTCGATTACGCCCGACAATGCGCTCGAGATCCAATCGGCCGATTGGACCGGCGTTGGTTCGTGCATCATTCAGGGCGGCGTTGCGACCTGCAGCGCGTCAGCACTAGCGCCATCTGCTCAAACCATCATCGATTTGCAGGTGGTCAGCGACACCACAGGCACGTTAGCGCTCAACATCAGTGGGACTACGTCGACAATCGACGTCAATTCCAACAACAACCTGAGTTCTGCGACGGTAACGGTCAATAGCGCCGCACCAGCGCCGACACCGCCTGGCGGTGGAGGTGGCGGCGGCGGTGGCGGTGGCGGCGGCGCCGTATTCTGGCTAGTCGGTTTGTTCGGCGGGTTACTGCTGCGCCGGCGGACGCTGCTCGAGCGTTAGCGGGTGTTAATGAGACGCGTGGCCGCGTCTCAAGCCAACTCCAGTTGCAAAGTCTGTCGAGGCGGGCACAATCACGAGCTACCCGGTGATTGGAGATGCTCGTGGCTTTTTCCGCTCGAATCGAACGTATTTTCCTGGTTGGAACGGTCCTCGGCTTGACAGCCTGCGGTGGCAGCTCCGATCCCTCGTCTGAAGCTGCCAACAAAGAAGCACCACCGATGTCTGAAGCCAGAACTGCACCGTTTGCCGATCTCGACGCGACTGCTCCCGTTGCTGAGAAACGTCCCGTTACAATCGAGCAGCATGGTATCGAAAGGGTCGATCCGTACGCCTGGATGCGCGATGAGGGTTGGCAGGAAGTACTGCGCGACCCCTCTAAGCTCGATGCCGACATTCGCGCGCACCTGGATGACGAAAATACGTTTTACAAGGCTGCGACCGATGATCTTGCAGGACTGCGGGAGCAACTGTTCGAGGAGATGCGTGGTCGGATCAAGGAAGATGACAGCACCGTCCCGGCAATCGACGGCGAGTTCGCTTATTCGGTTCGATATCGCGAGGACGGCAACTATCCGATCTTTGTGCGAACACCAAAACAAAGTGGTGCCGAGACAATTCTTTATGACGGTGACCAGGAAGCTGGCGATAGCGAGTTCTTCCGTATCGGTTCGGTCGATCACAGTCGCGATCACAAGTTGATCGCCTATGGCGTCGATCGTTTGGGATCGGAGTACTACGACATCCGCATCCGAGATATCGCCAGCGGTGAGGAGTATGAGGAAACGCTGACGTCGACCGACGGCGATGCGGTGTGGGCTGCAGACTCAAAATCGTTTTACTACGTTGAGCGCGACGACAATCAAAGACCCAAGCGAGTGAAGCATCACATGCTCGGTACGCCACAGTCTGAAGATCTCGTCGTCTATGAAGAGCCGGACGACACGTTCTTTCTGTTTACGGATGTGACGCAGAGTGGCGAATATTTGTTGATTGGAAGTGCCAAGGGCACGTCTAGCGAATATCGGTTCCTGTCGATGGATGCGCCGGCTGGTACAGAGCCGACTCTGATTGCCCCGCGCCGCGATGATGAACTCTACTATGTCGAGCAGCATGGCGATTCGTTCCTGATCCAGACCAACGCCGACGATGCGATCGATTTCAAGGTCGTCAAAGCACCGATTGATAACCCGGGTCGCGAGCAGTGGGAAGACTGGTTAACCCATCGCCCCGGCACGTATCTTCTTAGCCTCGTGCCGTATCGCGACCATATTGTGCGATTGGAGCGACGGAATGCACTGCCGCGTATTGTCGTTTCCGATGTCGACCGAGAAAACGAATACGACATCGATTTCGAGGAGGCCGCCTACAACGTCGATATTGACTCTGGCTACGAGTTCGATACGACGAATTTGCGATTCACCTACGAGTCTCCGTCGACACCTGAGCAGGTTTTTGATTTCGACCTGTCCACGCGCGAGCGGACCCTGCGCAAAACACAGGAGATACCGAGCGGCCATGACTCAGACCGTTATCAGGTCGAGCGACTGTTCATCGAGGCGGGTGACGGTGCCAAGGTCCCTGTCACTGTTCTGCGACTGAAATCCACACCTGTCGATGGCACCGCTCCACTGATGTTGTACGGCTACGGCAGCTATGGTGCGACTATGCAGGCATGGTTCAGTACCAGCGTCTTGTCGTTGGTGGATCGCGGCGTGATCTATGCGACTGCCCACGTTCGTGGCGGCGCTGCAATGGGTCGCCAGTGGTATCTCGACGGCAAGCTCGACAAAAAGAAAAATTCTTTTTCCGATTTCGCGGATGCCGCTGAACAACTGCAGAAACTCGGCTACGGTCGAAAAGGTGAAACCGTTATCTACGGGGGATCAGCTGGCGGGCTTTTGGTTGGTGGCACACTGAACCTGCGGCCGGAGCTGTTTGGTGGTGCAATCGCCGCCGTTCCGTTTGTCGACGTAATCAATACGATCTCCGACGCTGAGCTACCGCTGACGCCGCCCGAATGGGTCGAGTGGGGCGATCCGATCAACTCAGCGGAAGCCTATGCTGACATGGCGGCGTACTCGCCGTACGACAATATTCGAGCGGATGTTGATTACCCGCCCGTTCTGGCGACAGGTGGCGTCTCGGATTACCGAGTGACGTATTGGGAACCCGCGAAATGGGTTGCGAGGATGCGCGATGAGGCATCTGGCGGTCCCTTCTTTCTGAAAATGAACATGGGTGCCGGCCACTCGGGTTCTGCGGCGCGATTTGAACGCCTCAAAGAGCGAGCGCACGACTATGCGTTTGCCCTCAAGGTGTTTGGCCTGGATCAGAGTGCGGTAGACGTTGCCCCGTAGCGTCTAGCGCATTTTCAAAATGGCTTTCCAGTGCGCGGCACTGACCGGCAAAATCGATAGCCGGTTGCCGCGCTGCAACAATCGCATGCCCTCAAGCTTTGGATTCATCTTGAGTTCCGCAAGGGTGATCGTTCGTTCGAGTTTTTCCTCGAACTGCACGTCCACAAGCTGCCAACGTGGTTTTTCGTGGGTGGATTTGGGGTCATAGTATTTGGCATCGGGGTCGAATTGAGTCGGGTCGTCGTACGGTTCGCTGACGATCGACATGATGCCGACGATACCCGGTTCGGCGCAGCTTGAGTGGTAAAAGAAGGCCTGGTCACCAACCTTCATTTCATCGCGCATGAAGTTGCGGGCCTGGTAGTTGCGAATTCCATCCCATGGTTCTCGCTGATCCCGCACGAGGTCGTCAATGCTGTAGCCATCCGGTTCAGACTTCATGAGCCAGTAATTCATCGTTTCAGCCTTCGGTAAAACAGTCCGGATGATAACGGTGTTCGTTGCTGTCACAAAAGTTTCATTCTTATCTGAATCCGTCTGTCCCAAACGCTCGAATTATTTTGTGTTCTTAAACACACCTTGGGAGGGATGAGGATGAACAGAGCGATCACGAGCGTGGCTGCCAGTCTCTTGGCAGGACTCGCATTTTCCAGTAACGGCGCCGAGGCGCACGAATCACAGACCATTACGGATATCGTCGTCCAGAGCGGTGGCGAGTTTGACCGCAACAAGAAAGATTTCGATATCTTGTTGAACGCGGTTCTCGCGGCAGAGCTCGAAGGCGTTTTGGCCGACACAGAGGCTGACTTCACTGTATTGGCGCCCGACGACCGCGCGTTCATCCGGCTTGCGCGAGACTTTGGCTACCACGGAAGCAAGGAAGCGGAAGCGTTCCAGACGATCGTGAACACACTGACGGTACTCGGCGAGGGTGACCCTATCCCGGTGCTGCGTAACATTCTGCTGTATCACGTTTCGCCCGAAGGTCGTCCAGCTGAGAAAATCTCCGCGACTAGAGTCATCGAGACGGCGTTGCCGGGCGCGACGATTCTGACCAAAGGGCGTCGCTTGATCGACAACGATCCGGACGTGCGCGATCCCAGACTCCGTTTAAAGAAGGGCGGCATCAACGCGAGCAACGGCGTGATCATTCCGATTTCACGCGTCTTGATCCCCGTCGATATCGACAACACTAACGCCGATGAGCTGCCCTCCATTGCGGGTATCGTGGCGGCAAGTGGCGGTAGCTTTGATCACAATCCCGACGACTTTGATCTACTGTTAACCGCGTTGCAGATCGCTGAATTGGATGGCGCTGTGGCGGATCGTGATGCCAGCCTCACGGTTCTCGCGCCCAACGACAGAGCGTTTATCCGGTTGGCGAAAAACCTGGGCTACCGGGGCAACAACGAAGAGCACGCGTTTGGTGTGATCGTGGAAGCGCTGACGCAGCTCGGTGGCGGTGATCCGATCCCGCTTCTGCAAACCGTACTGCTCTACCACGTACTGCCGGAGGCGCTGCCGGTGAAATCCGTACTGGAATCAGAAACCCTTGCAACGCTTGCTGGACCGACGATCACACCGAACGTCGAGACGCGTGAGCTCGGTGATCAGGATGACAGCTTCCGCGATCCGAAAGCAGCGCTATCCCAGCGTAAAAACTTTCGTGCCGCGAACGGGTTCATTACGACGATCAATCGGGTGCTGATCCCGGCTGATCTGGAAACTCTGTAAAGCGATGCGCTGGCAGGGTTGACGAATTGTCAGCCCTGCCAGCTTTGAGTCGCGATTAGGCTGACTTTCTCTGCGATTGGCATGCGGAAAAACCGGCGCAATGCTTCGTTGGCTGCATCGGTTTGTTCGATCAACGCTTGCTGCAGGCCGTAACAAAATCGAGCCGCGAGTCGATTGGCTTCCTGGTACCGATGCGTTTCGTGCGCATCGAGCGTTTCACGAAACGTGATGTGCTCGAACAGTCGTGAATGTAGGGTGCGGGTCAGAGCAATATCTTGTTGTACAGCGGCCAACCGTAAGCTCAAGATGAACTTGTCGACTTCGGCCTGCAGCTCCAACTCAAGAAGGCTGGTTTGTCGTTCTGCACTCGCGCGATGTGTTACGCACATGAAGTGACTAACACCCTCAATGACCTCACAGAAGTCGCCGAGATTTTGATGATGGAGCGACTCGAGAGGGTTGTCCTCCTGGAGGCGTTCGAGCAGGTTCTCGTCAAGAAACAGCGACACGAGTAACTCGCCTTCCTGCTCAACTACAAACAGAGTTTCGTCTGTCCCGTCTTTGAGAGCAGCGCTGCCAAACGCAGCGGCTTGGGCTCTGTCTGTCAGCAGATACTCATCGATGTTGAGCGCGCAGTCGACCGCATAGGTTTCGCTAAGTGAGCTTTGTACCTGGGTGAGCATCAATGGTGGCGCGGCTGAGCCTGAATGGGTTCGATTCCATGGTCACGCAACTGTTGTAGTGCGCGCTGACTGCCGGTTTTACGCCATATTTCATAGACGCGAGTGAGATCGCTCGCAGAGAGTGTGCCGCCGTCGCGCACCTCGTTGAGGATATCGACGATCGGTTGAAACTTATCGGCGAGCTCGCGATAGATTGGCGAGAAGGCGTTGCCACGGAACGTGCCGCGTATTTCTGTCGACAACGATCCGTACGCGTTCTCACCCATGTGGATGTAGTAGTCCACGTCTACGGCTGCATCCGCGAGTCCGTCGATGAAGAAACCGGAGATAAATAGTGCAACGTCGCCCAATCGTTGTAGCGAGTGCGCGCGCGCTTCTGCGCTTTCTGCGTCCGTCGCATCCGCGAGCATCAAGGCCAACGGCTTCAGACCAAAATGTTCTCCGTCGTTCTCGAACAAAGCCTCTGATCGAGAAAACAGCGTTAACAGGTTGACCACGTAGTGAGTGGCGGCTGGCTGTAGATCAACACGTTGTTTGGAGGCTGTCTGTTCGATTGATGTTCTGAAGAAGTCCTTCAGGTTTTTCACTTCAACCAATTCACCGCTACGTGTTGATGTCGCCATGCCGACTCCTGATTTTTCGAGGTACGGCTAAATCTATACCACAAAAAAACAGGGACACACGTGACGCAATTCCGCGTGATGCGGTTGCAAAAGAAAGTGTTTGACTCTCGTTGCTTGTTCGCTAAATTGGGGAGTGCACTGCTGCGGAGTTTACGTGGCCCGTTGGTTGAATCTGCGACCGACCATGGCGCTGGCGATATTGGTTTTTTGAATATCGATTGCACCTCCGGCGATGCCCCAACCCCATGCGTCTCGCATGCGCCGCTCGATGCGATATTCTTTTGAGTAACCGTAACCGCCCATTAGCTGCACCGCGTTGCCGGTGACCGTACGAGCGATCTCGTTGGCAAAACACTTTGCGATCGAACTGTTTTGAATGCTGGGCATACCCGCTTCGGCATTCGCGATGGCTCTGTGGATCAACAGGCGTGCTGCATCGACTTGCATCTGCATCTCCGCCAACCGGAGCTGCACCGCCTGAAAATCGACAATCGGTTTACCGAATTGTTTGCGTTCCTGCACGTATGCCAGCACCTCATCCAACGCGCCAGCTGCTTGCGCCATCGCCATCGTCGCATTGCCGCAGCGCTCGAGATCGAACGCTTGCATCAGCTTTCCGAAGCCACCAGCGCCGACAACGATATTGTCTTTCGGCAAATTGACGTTGTCGAAGAAAATGTCGGAGCTAGGTACACCACGAAACCCCATCAACGCTTCCTGCTCTCCAAAGCTGACACCGGGCGTGTCCTTATCAACGAACACGGCTCCAATGCCTTTGGCGCCAGGCTGATCCGTCATTCTGCAATACACAAGATAGCCGTCGGCATGGCCGCCGCCGGAGCACCAGCGCTTCATGCCATTCAAGACGACGCCATCGGCGGTTTCTTCAGCGCGTGTGGTGAGATCGGTTAAAGCGGAACCGGCATTGGGCTCGGACATGGCAATGGCGACCACCATCTCGCCTTTGCACACTGCGGGAACGACTCGCGCCTTGAGACTGTCGCTGCCAAAGTGTTCGATGGCTTTGACAGGACCGGTGCACGATTCGAATACCGGAAACGCGATTGCTGAGGAGATTTTCCCGAACTCCTCAAGCACGATCAGCGCGTCCAGACTACTCCTGCCGAGGCCGCCCAGGGATTCTGGAATGTTAATGCCGAGAAATCCCATGTCAGCGTATTCGCGGATCAGCTCATGCGTCGGCGGGTTCGCCGTTTTCTCGATGTCGTCTGCCAGCTCCGGCAGTCGCGATTGTGCATACGTGCGAGCGGCATCCTGCATCTCTTGCTGGTCTGCCGTGAGTGAAAAATCCATGCAGGGCCCTCCGTAGACGGTCGCCGGAGTGTAGCCCAGCGATTGTCTAAAAAAAACAGTCAAGCTTGTTTATTTTCTACAAGTGGCTCTCTATACTGGATTTTCAGGGATTTCCATTGCCTCGGGGGGAGCCGGGATGGACCAGGCTGTTATCGACCGTATCAGCGCAGGGATGGCTTTTGAGTCAGCTCGCGAAACGCCGCCAAGCGGGTTTCCGAAGCTGCCGAGGCTACCCGGTGGCCGCTACGTCGACCCGGATTTTCAGAAGCTGGAGCGTGAGCATCTATGGCGCAAGGCGTGGCTGTACGCCGGGCACATCGATGAGTTTTCGAAAGCCGGTAGCTTCAAGATGTTCACTCGGACTGGCTCACCAGTCTTTTTGATCCGCGGCCGCGATGACACGGTGCGCGCGTTCTACAACACCTGCCAGCATCGAGGTGGACCGCTCGTCAAGAGCGATTGTGGTCAGGTTCGTTCGCTGGTCTGCGGCTATCACGGTTGGGCTTACGATTTTGAAGGTAAGCTAATCAATCTGCGTGACAGACGAGACTTTCCCGATTTCCAGGATGATGAACATCGGCTCCAGACCGTTCGCTGCGAACGCTTTGGAAATTGGCTGTTCGTGAGTGAGGACCCGAATGCACCGCCCTTGCTAGAAAGCCTGGGACCGATCCCGAGTCACTTCGCCGATTTCGAAATTGACTCTCTGAGACTGGTTGAGTCGGAATCCTTCGACGTTGCATGCAATGTAAAGGTCATTCAGGATGCTTTCCTGGAGGTGTATCACTTACGGTCAATTCACCAAAAGACTGTGGATCGTTTTCTGGATCACAACGGAACCACGATCGATCTCTGGCCAAACGGTCATTCACTGATGGTGACGCCAAACCGGCGACCCGATTGGGTGGATCCCGGCACCGTTGGTATGCGCGAAATCGCGAGCATGCCCGAGATCGTCCGTACCAATAACTTCAGCTATAACATCTTCCCCAATATCGTGACCCCGACTGCGCACACCGGTATGCCGTTCATCATTTTCTGGCCTGATGGCGACAACACCATGAAATTGGATGTGCACTGGTTCGCGCCGGACTGGGGCGACGGCGAGCGCGATCCGTTGTGGGATACGAGAATCGCCAACTTTGATCGCATTCTGGAAGAGGACACGCAGTTTGCGCCGCAGATTCAAGCCTCGGTCGAGTCCCCCGGCTTCAAGGGAATCCCGCTGAATTATCAGGAACGAAGAATCTATCACTGGCATGAGGAACTCGACCGTCGAATCGGTCGTGACAACCTTCCTGACGGACTGGCGGTCGAGCCGATGCTAGAGTCGTTTGTTGTGCATACATGAGCATCGGTATCGAGGACATCGCGGTCTACCTACCGCGCCGTCGTATGGCTCGACACGCGATCGCCGAAGCGCATGCCTGGGCAGTACCGTCACTAAAACACCTCGGACGCGGACGCAACGCGACCGCCAACTGGGATGAAGACAGCGTGACGTTGGCGCATGCGGCATGTCGACAGATAGCGACCGGTACGCTCGACAGTCTAAAGTTCTGCTCGACTTCGCAGCCGTTTGCCGATCGGTCGCACGCCGCGTTACTCGCCGAGGCTTTGGCGCAGCCACGGACGCTGCGAACAATGGATGTGTCAGCGTCAGCACGAGCGGGCACCAGCGCGCTGCAAGAGGCCCTGACGGGAGACGCGAACGCACTGGTCGTTGCGGCCGAACGCCGACTTGCCAAGCCCGGTAGCGTTGAAGAGATTTCTTATGGCGACGCTGCAGTTGCGATACGGACAGGTCGAACTGCCGGAATCGCGGAGTTCATCGGCAGCGTCAGTAGCGCGACAGATTTTGTCGATCACTATCGTTCGAGTGGCGCGAGTTTCGACTACGGTTTCGAAGCGCGTTGGGTGCGAGACGAGGGACAACTCCCCGAGCTACCGCAATTGCTACCTGACCTGATGCGCGCACACGCGGTGTCATCGTCCGATGTTCGCTGGCTCGCAATGAACGCACCGAAGCGTGTCCGACAGAAGCTCGCCAAGGAACTGAGTCTCGAGTCAATCAATCATGATATGACCTTCGAGGCACACGTGGGCCAATGTGGCAGCGCTGAACCGTTGCTGGGCCTTGCCGAGTGTCTATCGAGAGCCAAGGCTGGTGACGTGGTGGTTTGCGTCGGGTTTGGTCAGGGGCTCGATGTACTGTTGTTTCGCGCGACGGGTCAGTCGCCAAGTACGGACGTGATGGCTTTGATCGAAGGTGGTGTGGAGGATACCAACTACCTTCGATTCCTCAGTCACCGGGGTCTCATCGACATGGATTGGGGCAAGCGTGCGGAGCGGGATGTGCGTACGGCGCAAAGCGCGTATTACCGTGAGCGCGATCAGATCGCTGGTTTCGTCGGTGGGTGCTGCAAAGCGTGCGGCACGATCCAGTTCCCCAGAACTCGAGTTTGCGTCAACCCGGAGTGCCGTGCAGTGGACACGCAAGTGCCGCATCCGTTTGCTGACTTGACGGGGACGGTGAAGAGTTTTACCGAAGATTGGCAAGCCTATTCGCCGGCACCGCCTCTCATCTACGGCAACATCGGGTTTGAGGGCGGCGCAAATATTCTGATGCAGTTTACGGATACTGACCAAGGGGCAACCCAAGTCGGAGATCAGGTCGCCATGCAGTTTCGGATCAAGGATTTCGATCGCGTCAGGAACTTCCGGCGATATTTCTGGAAGGCAGTACCGGTAGAGGGTGCAACCGATGGCTGAAGGCATTCGCGACAAGGTAGCGGTCATTGGCATGGGGTGCTCGAAGTTCGGTGAGCGCTGGGACATGAGTGCAGCCGACTTGATGGTCGAAGCTTTCAACGAAGGTATCGGCGATGCGGGCGTCGATCGGGATCAGATCGAGGCCGCATGGCTCGGCGTGTTTTTTGATGAGCAGAACATCGGCAAATCGGCGATCCCGTTGTCCAACGCGCTCCGCCTGCCGAATGTTCCCGTAACTCGGGTTGAAAACCTGTGCGCCACCGGCACCGAAGCGTTCCGTGGCGCGGTATATGCCGTTGCGTCCGGCGCGTGTGATATCGCGTTGGCAATGGGTGTCGAGAAACTGAAAGACACCGGATTTGCCGGTCTACCCGAACGCACGCACGGCACGTTCGAAGACTTGTGGTTGCCGAATTCGACAGCGCCTGGTGCGTTTGCGCAACTTGCCAGCGCCTACAGCGCAGCGCATGGCATCAGTATGGATGAACTCAAGCGCGCGATGGCGCACATCTCGGTCAAGAGTCACGCGAACGGTTTGAAAAACCCGAAGGCACATTTGCAGCGTGCGATTGATGAGGCGCAAGTGCTGAATGCGCCTCCCGTGGCGTATCCGCTCGGCGTGTTGGATTGCTGTGGCGTCAGCGACGGCGCCGCATGCGCGATCGTCGCGCGACCCGAAATCGCGCGTGAACTGGGCAAGGCCAATATCGTCTCGGTCAAAGCGTTGCAGTTGTCGATTTCCAACGGAGTGGAGGCGTCGCACAGCTCGTGGGATGGGGCGCACACAATGACCACTCGGTTGGCATCACAAAAAGCCTATGCCGAGGCAGGCATCACTAACCCGGTGAAAGAGCTTGGGATGATCGAGGTGCACGACTGTTTTTCGATCACCGAGCTGGTGGTCATGGAAGATCTCGGGCTGTCCGAGCCGGGCAACGCACCCGCCGACGTAAGGGATGGACGGTTCGATGCGGATGGCGAAGTCCCTTGTCAGATCGACGGCGGACTCAAATGTTTTGGTCACCCGATCGGTGCGAGTGGCTTGAGAATGTTGTACGAGGTTTACCTGCAGTTGTTGGGCAGAGCGGACGCGCGTCAGTTGCACGGCATCGAGTTCGGTTTGACGCACAACCTTGGTGGAATCCCTAACCGCAATGTCGCGAGTATTGGGATTCTTGGAGGTCTGCAATGAGTACGGACGCGAATGAGTTAAACGAAGTGCAGTCGGAATGGGGCTTCACGGATGAGCAGCTCGCGGAGCTGCCACTGGTGTATCGCGATGACCTGCTTGAGGGAAAAGTGTGCGTGTTGTCCGGCGGTGGCTCGGGCATCGGCAAGGCGACCGCGTTCGTGTTGGCGAGGCTCGGCGCGACCGTCATGATTTGCGGCCGTCGCGAGGAGCGGCTGGCAGCGACCGCCGAGAGCGTTAAGCGGCTCACCGGTCGCGAAGTCGCCTATCAGCCAATGACAATTCGTGATCCGGAACAGGTCGATAGGTTGATGGATGAGACCTGGTCTCGGTTCGGGCACGTGGACGTGGTGATCAACAACGGCGGTGGCCAGTTTCCACAAGACGCGATCGACTTTAGCGTCAAGGGTTGGAACGCCGTCATCGACACCAACCTGAACGGTACCTGGTGGATGATGCAAGCGGCTGCTCGTCGATGGCGCGCGGCTAAGCGTCCGGGTCATATCATCAATGTCGTGGCTGTGATCGGTCGCGGTATGCCTCAGGTGGCACATACGTGTGCAGCGCGCGCTGGAGTCATTTACTTGTCGAAGACGGTCTCGACCGAGTGGGCACCGCTGGATATCCAGGTCAATTGTGTCGCGCCGGGGTCGATTAGCACCGAAGGTCTCAACGTCTATGAACCGGAAGTTGCCAGAATGTTCCAGTACGCCAACCCGATGCACCGTTTTGGGGATGCATTCGATATTGCGCAGGCTATCGTCTATCTCGCGGCGCCTTCCGGGAAGTTCATTACGGGTGAGGTCCTAACGGTCGACGGCGGTGCGCAACAGCACGGGGAAAACTGGTCAGCGGGCATCCCGGATTACTTCAAAGTGCACGGCCGGTAGATCGCCCCATAGGGTCATGCCACAGTTTGGCCGCTGAGCTTCAAAGCACGAATTCGACCATTCGCCTTGCTGGTCGCAGGTTTGGCGCAAAGACGAGATAGCCAGTTCTGCCGGTTGTAGGGTTTCGGGGCATCCCGGTAGAACTTGCCAACGTCGTCGTAGACACCGAAGTCTCGCACTACATAGTCCGGATGATACTGCGAGAAACTGTCGCCGTTGCCGTCCCAGCGTGTGCTGCCGTCGCGCCGAATACCAAAGCCGAGTGTACGGTCGAGATGTGATGCGCCGGCGTCGAACAGCTCTGCATCAACGTTGTAGCTATCGGTGCGTACCCACCGATCATCGAGCCATACTTCCACAATGGCATGATCAACGAATTGTGAGCCCGGATCGATGACACCCGCCAAAACCTCTGATGACAGCCCAAAGAACCGCTGGCGCGCGGGAATGCGGGCGCCGCGCAAGAGTGCGGTCAGAAGTGTGGCTTTCGGATTGCAAAAGCCCTGCCGACTCAAGAGCACGTCGCTTGCGGTGACATCGTAGAACGCTGGCGTAAACCCGAATTCGACTTGATCTCGGACGAAGTCGTGTAAGGCAACCGCGCGATCGACATCGTTTCCAAAATCCTCCGTGACCCGACGGATCAGCGTCTGCAGTGCGGGATGCGAGTAGTTCAGATACTCGGTCTCGGCGAGATTCCGGGGTGATGGCTGATCGATTTGCGTATCCATGTGCGCTCTTGTGTTTCTAATCTTTATCTTGTGCTTAGACGACTGTAGTCGGGCGATGGTTTGTCTCATTATCTTGTTCCCTCTGACAGTGCTTTCGTGAGCGGAGTTCCGTTCAGATGCACTGGATAGCCAGCGGGACCAACACACTATGTTTAGTTGTCTGGTTGGCCCGCTGTTGGTTATGTAAAACCGGCGTTACGCCGGCCTGTGACCGCCTTTTCTGATTTGGCCTAGACGAGCCAATACAGAATCAGCGGGGAAGCCAGCCACGCCAGACCTTTGACGAAGAAAAAGACGAAGCTCGCCTGTCCGGCGCGACGCAACCATTGGCTGCGCTGAAGGGCTAGGGTGCTCATACTTCAGCCTCCGCAGTATGCAGTTTCGCCGGTCCTTTGATCGACGGGATCAGTGCAGGCACTTCGCGCTTGTACGCTTCGTATTCCGGATGCGCGTTGATCAGATCGCGCTCCTCAAGTTGAATGCCGATCAGCGTATAAGCGGTCGTCGCGATTGCGAAAAGAAGGTGCGTCACTGTCATGGTCGGTGTGCACCAAAAAACGAAGAACCAGCCGACATACAGCGGGTGGCGGACCACTCTGTAGATCCACGGCTGCACAAACTTCAGTGGCGTGTAGTCGACTCGGCGGAAATGCTTCCAGGTCTGACGAAGCCCGAACAGGTCAAAGTGGTTGATAGCAAACGTCGAGAACAGCACGAGACCCCAGCCGAACGCGAAACCGATGTACGACAGTGTGACGGCAGCGGTGCTTTCCAACGACCAGACAACGCCACCGAGCGGCTCCCACAGAACAAACAGCAGGATCAACGCTATGCTCGAGGCGAGTACATAGGTGCTGCGTTCCGCCGCTTCCGGGATGAACCTGTTGAGCCAGCGCTTGAAGAATGGCCGCGCCATCAAACTGTGTTGAACTGCAAATACGCCGAGCAGCAACAGGTTGATGAACAGAGCCGTCCCGAGCGGGGCTCCCGGCACAGAATCGATGGATTTTGGTACGATCAAGTTGCCGATAAAGCCGATCGAATACAGAAAGGTGGCAAAAAACACGACATAGCTGGTGATGCCGTACAGCAGGACGAGTAAACGTTTCATTAGGGTTCTCCTCACGGTGTTATTCGCTTTAAGTGATTGAAAATAAAGCGCTCATTGAGCGTGGGGACAGTGTCGTCTGTCGCGTCGTGGGAGTCCTGACCGAGAACTGACCATACGCTGACCATAGGCTGACGATGCGCTGAACGGGTCATCAGGGGGCAAAATGGCGGATCCGCAGGCTTCGGTTTTCCGATTTGCCGATTTCGAACTCGACATCAAGGGTCGACAGCTGGTCCGCGGTGGTGATTCCCTCGCGATGGAGCCGCGAGTGTTCGATCTTCTGGCGTATCTCGTCACGAATCGAGATCGGGCCGTGTCCAAAGACGAGCTTCAGGACGCGCTGTGGGCGCCGATGATCGTGACCGAGACGGCGTTAACGCGGGCGGTTGGAAAAGCGCGCAAAGCCATCGGTGATGACGCCAACCAACAAAGCATGATTCGTACGGTCCACGGGCACGGTTATCAGTTTGTTGGTGAGCTGCAGCATCAGGCCGAAGACGATCCTGTTGCTGACTCCGCGACAGAAGCAGAGCCGCAATTGTCCCGGCCGGCTCGTATGCGTTGGCCGCTTGGAATCGCCGCGCTGGCGGTGCTGTCGCTGGTGGGCGTGCTGTTGCTGTGGCCGTCGCACCCCCCGGCGGGGGGTATTCGACTGGCGATCATGCCGGTACAGAATCAGACGGGGGATCCAGAGCTCGACTGGGTCCGCTACGGCATGATGGATTTGGCGAACCAGCTATTCGTCGACAACGACGCAATCACCGTGGTTGCGTCCAGCGATATCGCAAAGTTTTCGGAGAATCGGGGCTGGGCAGGTGAATCGGATCCAACTTCACTTGCGGATGTCCGTACCCGGCTGGCGCGGGCGTATGGTGCAACGCACATCTTGATCGCCGTGCTCGAGCGCAACGTGGGTGGGCTGCGCTTGAGCTATCTCCTGTTGGATGCGAACGGACGGCGCCGCGAGGCGACGATGGTGTCTGAGCAAAGTGCCAGTCTCGCCCACGGGATGGTCCAGGGCGTAACGGGGCTGCTCGGTTTTCGGCGGTACGACGATACGCTGTCGGCGGTTGACGACGATCCGTTTATCAATGAAGCCTACGCTCGTGCAATCAACAAGGTACTCGAAGGGAAGCATGCTGAGGCATTGCCACTGCTCGATGTGGTGCTTGGGCGGAATCCCGCTTTACACCTCGCCAGAATTCATCGAGCGGAGTGTCTATTCATTCTGGGACAGGTTGACGCATCCGAAGTGGCTTATCGGGAGTTGACTGAAAATCTGGAGATTCAAGCGCAGCCCGGGCTGCACGCGCGATCGTTGACCGGGCTCGCCAAGGTGATCCACGAGACGGGTCGGCTCTCCGAAGCTGAACCGATCTACCAGCGCAGTCTCGCGGTCGCAGAAGCGGGCAACGAGCTTGGCGAGGTTGGCCGAGTGCTGATTTCCATGTCCATTCTCGACTACGACCGGCGCGATTTCTCAGCGGCGAGAGATAAGCTGAATCGCTCAACCTTGGCGTTTCGACGGCTGGAACGCGACATCCTTCCGGGCCAAATCTACTCCAGTCTGGCCAATATCGCGATGAACGATGGTCGGCTCAGCGAGGCTGAAGATAATGTCCTCCTTGCGCTCGAGAGTTTTCGCGCTGTGGGTGATCGGCGGAACGAGGCGCTGATTCTGAATAACTACGGTTACCTGCGTCGACTGCAGGGACGATTCAAAGAAGCACTGGTTCTGCACGAACAGTCTCTGGCGCTGCGTCGGGAACTCGGTGATCGAGTTGGCCAAGGCAGAATCCTCGGCATGCTGTCGACCTTATACGACCGCGACGGACGGCATCAGGAGGCGCGAGATGCGGCCCACGAGGCAGTGGAAATCGCGCGTTCGGCAAACGATATGATCTATGTAGCTGCGGGTTTATCTCAACTTGCAGCGGCTGACCGCGCTTTAGGCAACATCGAAGCGGCGCGGGTGGCATTTGAAGAGTCACGTGCCGTGTTCGTCGGCATAGAGGATCACTCGCGAGCTGCTCAGGTGGATCTGCGACTTGCCGAGCTTTTGATGATTGACGGCGACCTGGAGTCAGCGGATACGATGATCGAAGCCGTGCTAGGCCGGTCTTTGGAGTCCGAGTGGCCAACGCCTGCTGTCGAAGCGATGAGTTACGCGGGCGATCTTGCTTTGCAACGCGAACAGACGTCGTCCGCGTCGAGTTGGTACCGCCGCGCGTTCGACTACGCGGGAGAGACAGGATTGTCGGGCGAGAAAATCGACATCGCGATCAAGCTGGCTAATGTTCACCTCGATCTTGGACAACCCAATGATGTTGAGCCTTTGCTTGGATTTCTGGTCGAGCAAGAATCGACCGCGGAAATCGAAGCGGTGAAATCCCGCTATCAGGCTCTGATCTCAACGGCTCAATGATATGGGGAAAGGGCGCCGGATCTTTTTGCCCTGCACCTTGATAGTCGGATCACGATCCCGGTGCTCGATTCGGGTCATCAAGATTTTTTTTCGTGAAGTGTGATTTTCTGCGGTGACTTGCGAATAACCGGTTAAACGCATCGGAATCGAACGCTTTGACCAACTCCGGACACAACTTTGCAGATCTACCCGCGGCGCAGGCCGAGTTTTCTGCCAAGTTGGAGCAGCATCGCGGCATTGTCTCGAAGATTGTCTTCACGTATTGCTCGAATCCGGAAGACAGGAAGGAGCTCGCGCAGGAAATCGCAGCTCAACTCTGGCGGAGCTATCGAACCTATGACTCAGACCGGGCATTTTCCACATGGATGTACCGCGTCGCGCTGAATGTCGCGATTTCATGGGTGCGTCGACATGCCCGTCGTATTCGGCACGTTGTTGAGGTCGGTGGTGCCGTTGACGATATCGCAGCACCCGAAAGAGCACAGGATTCCCGAGCCCAGGTGCTGCGGTCCGTTATTGCGACGCTCGATCCGATGAACCGTGCGTTGCTGGCTTTGTATCTAGAGGCTCGCAGCTATCGTGAGATCAGTGAAATCCTCGGTATATCGGAGACCAACGTTGCTACCAAAATCTCGCGTCTGAAACGGCGCGTCGTCAAGCAAACCCAAGATCTCGAGCGGGAGTAAACAACAAATGAACCTGGATGAATTGAAACCTGCATGGAATGAACTTGAGCATCGAGTTATCGCGCAACAGACGGTGATCGATGAACTGTTGTTGAAGCAAACCAGTCGTGATGTTCAGAAGAGCATCAAACCTCTGATGTTTGGGCAGATCGCTCAGATCGTTATCGGCGTGGCACTAGCTGGCCTTGGGGCGCAGTTCTGGATTCCGAGAACAGGGATTTCGCTCTTCCTGGTGTCCGGGCTGATCACGCATCTTTACGGTGTCGCACTGATCATCAACGGTATCCGAGTCCTCAGGAAAGTGTTGGCGGTCAACTTCAGCGGCCCGGTGTTAGTGGTTCAAAAGGGTATCGCTGAGATCGAAAGCACCTACGTGACCAGCGGCTGGGTTTTGGGTCTACCGTGGTGGTTGCTATGGATTCCGATTTCGATTGTGATCCTGACGTTTGCGGGAATCGATCTGTTGCGGGTGGAGCCAAGCACGTGGTTGATTCCTAACATCGTTATCGGGGTTTTGGGAATGGTTGCTACCGTATTCGGCTACCGCTACTTGCGGTCGAACGCAAACCCGGAGGTTCAGTCGCGTCTGGATCGAATGGTCGCAGGTGTCAGCATTCAGGAAGCCAAGGCACGGTTGGCAGATTTCGAGCAATTCGAGCGCGAGTAGGATCAGGGCGCCACGACTGCGACGAAACGTAGCCCCGTTGCAGTACTGCCCTGATGAGAGCGATGATGCTCCTCGACGACCGATCGATCATGAGGAAAAAAACAATGAAGAATAGTCGTACCGTTGCAGCGCTTGCCAGTGTGGTTCTACTCGGCGGAGGTTTTGCTGCCTGCGCTGACGAGACACCCGCCAACCAGAACATGGTCTTCGAGTTCGAAGCTGCGACCAACGCAAGCGGCAACTGCACACCAAAACGGGTGGTCCGCGCGTACGTTGAGGCGTCTGGCTTACATGCGATTCGCGGCGAGACCAAGTTCATTCTGCCAACAGGCACGACAGAGATTCCGTTTCAGGCGGTGTTCCGTGGTTACAACGATGAGGGGCGGTCGCGCGATAGAGCGACAAGTATGCTCAACTACGATGGATTGTGTGAGGAACTCACCATCGACATTACGATCGAGTTTTGCGAGTACTACGGTGACGAGGGTCGTGAGAAACGCGCTTGTCCGGCGATTGACCTGACCGGTGATGAAGCCTTCGCGGCAATCAATATCAATCGAGAAGATCTGTCGTCCGATTAGATCAATCCGACACCTCGTAGTGCGGTTCCACAACTTCGCCGGTCATTCCGTCAACTATCACGAGTTGACCCTGGTACAGCACGCTGAAGTAATAACGCTTGGAGGCGTCGGTCGGAGTCCATGTGACCGGCGGTGACTGGTCTACCGCGACGACCTCGCTGTTGGACAGCTTGTGTGTCAATTGCGTGTTCGCGAACACCATCGCTCCCATGCCCTCGCTATTGGATTGCCAAGCGATGATGTAGTTGCCGTTGGTGGCTCGCGTGACACGCACCTCGAGCGCATCCGCCGATGCGTTAGTGTTTGGTCGAATTTGTGCGAGAACCTCGGAAGTGCCGCTATTCTTGTTACAGGCGGACAAAAAAACGACGGCTAGGATCAGCGTCGACAAGCGAATGCGTTTTGGTAAGTACACGTCTAAATGCCAGCCCGGAAGCAAAAATGAAAAAAGGGCCGTGAGAATGCTCTCACGGCCCTTTCCAGTTTCACGTCTCGCGAATCTTAGTTCCCGAGACTAAACCTCACGATCACAGGATCATGATCCGACGATACTTCGCCATCAATCTCCGGTGCGTCGACAACTGCGTGAACCGCATCGTATTCCGCCGGCAACAACGACGGTGTGACCAGAATATGGTCCAGCGCCTGGGAGTTACCGTTGAAGATGAAGGTGTACGCGTCCTGCACATCCATGTTGGTGAGGTTTACGAGGCCAGCAGCTTCCAGCGCGAGTAGCGGCGGACGGAACTCAAACTCGTTAAGATCGCCGAGCACAACGACGCGTGCGTCCGCGTCGATTGCGAGGATATCGCTAACGAAGTTTGCAACCACCTGGGCTTGTTCGGTTCTTGGCGCCTCAGACGGCACCAGTGGTGCCTGGTTGAAGCCAAAGATCGGGTTGTCCCCGCCTTTCGAACGGAAGTGGTTGTTGATCACGATGATGTCTTTTCCGTAGGCACGGAATTGCATCGTCAGCGGTTTGCGAGAATTCACAAACGCCGCGTTCTCCGGATCGATGTATCCCGGACTAAACGTCAATTGAGGACCAGGACGCTTGTTCTGGAATATCGTGTTTGCGGTCGTTGCATCGGCCCCCGCACGGAAGATCGGCTGGGCGATCTTCTGGTTGTACAAGAACACGTTGCGGATATTCCCGCCAGGCTGGCCGCCGTTGGTACCGTCTACCGGTGGGATCTCGATGAAGCGATAGTTCGGTCCCCCGGCGTTGCGGATCGCTGCGATCAGCGTCTGCAACGTCAGGTCGGCGTCGACCACGCCATCGTCGGTCGGGCCAGAGCTATCCTGAATCTCTTGCAGACCGATGATGTCCGGGCTGCGCATGCTCTTCACGATAATCTTCGCGATGTTGGCAAACTGTCCGCCTTCCGCGTCGGAAGGATCCAGGTTCAACACGTTGAAGGAGGCCACCGTCAACTCTTTTCTACGGGCTTTCGACTTGAGGTCTGTGACCTCTGCGACAAACGGCGCTTCGCTTCCAGCGATTTCGTTTAGCGTCTGGAAGATGTACTTGCCGAAGCTGTACGTCACCACCGCGTCGATGTCGCTGCCTACCGTGTCACCCGTCGAGAAGTCACCCGTTTCCGCGAGGCGGTTACCGACTACCTGGTACTCGGGATTGAAATCGCCTTCGGTGATTCGAACCCCACCGGATACGGTCGGCAGATTGATGCCAGCGCCAAGGTCAGGTGCGACGTAAAACTCGCGGTTACCTGCGCCACCAGATCCGAATACGCGTGAGGACGCAACCACCGTCGGTGCTTCAATGCGGGTGAGCATGCCTTCCAGACTTTCGTAGAAATCAACACCGTCATTCACTGGATCGAAGCTCGCGACCGGGTCGGACTCGATGTTGATAGTCTCCAGACCTGCAGTCGCTGCATCGTCGTCGACGACAACGTTCGGCGGCACACGACCGGCAGCGCCGATGATGACCGGCGCTGGCAGAGCGCTACCCGCGGCGATGACCGTGATTTCCTCGGTGCCGCTCAACTGGGTGATCGACAATCCGGAGGAGCCAGGCCGGAATTCGCTGACAGTCGCAAGAATTTCGATGCTGTCGGCAACGGCGACCGTGGGTGCACCACCGGTGAACACGAAGATGCCGTCGGACGTTGCGATGTCGCTGTCGCCCAAGGCGTCCTGCAGATAGAAACCATTGCTGTCGACTGCGGTCACCACGCCTGACGTTGTTACACGCTCACCAACGAATGCTGAAGTGTGTCCCGCCCCCTGAATCTCAGGAATGGTCAGTGGGATCGCCGGGTTTTGCACCAGACCTGAGTTGGTCGGCGTCGGTGCCGGGTCGCTCAGGAAGAAACTCAGCAGTGCAAACTCAGGACCGCCATCCTGCAACGCGCCCGTCTCGTCCGCGCGGAAGAAACCCGCCGGCAGGAAGCTGCCGTCAGGGCCAATCGTCACAGCAGGCTCGAAAGGTTCGCCAGCACGGTTGGGTGCGTCGGCCTCGCCTGAGTCGACCACGAAAATTGAATCGGCGATATCGCCATTGGCTTGTACCAGTATCAGCGTGTAAGAGCCGTTCTCGATTGCGTTGCTGGGCAGTGTTTGGTCGCCGGCTTCACCGAAAGCCGCGACCGCCGCCTCGGTTGCGAGCAGGTAGTGACCGCCTGGTGCAATCGTGACACCACTGTCGATAACGTACGGACTGCCCGCATCTGCGCCACCGAAGCTTGTGCCGTCGTCGGAATCCCAGAGCTCGATGCTCCAGCCACTGATGTCGACCGGCGATGTGCCAGCGTTGTAGAGCTCGATGAACTCGTTGTCAGGACCGGTGTTGCTGCCGAGCACTTCGTTGATTACGACCGCCGGACCGCCGGGATTGATCGCGCCTTCGCTAACAATCAGGTTACGTGCCGCATAGGCTTCGGAGCCGCCATCACCGCTGCCGGTGAATTCGATCGTCAGGCTGTTGCCGATGGTCGGCAAGGTAACGGAGAACGTGATGAACTCGTCGTTGAGCAACACGCTGTTCACGACCAGCGGATCGTTCAACTCCGGCGTCGCGCCGCCTTCCATGGTGTAGGTCTGAACGGCATCTTCGTCGACCACTGGCTGGAACAGCGTCTCGAACGCCCCGCCGTCAATGGAATAGCGCCACTCAAAAGAATCGGACGTCTCGAAGTCGCCCATTGCTGCCATATCGACGGATACGGTCAGCTCGGCTGCGGTAGAGACATCGAATACCCAGGTGGCTGTTGCGGGGCCGGTTGGGTTCGCACCGTTGACCGTGTCGACCATGCTGAAGAAGGTGTCGGTCGGCGCGGTGGTTGAATCAATAATGCCAAGGGTGTCACCCGCAAACGGGCTGCCACTGATTCCGACCACGCTGTCATCCGCGATTGCGAAAGGCACGCCTGCAGATTGTGGCCAACTGCCGTACGCGGCCACGCCGAACCAGTCGCCGGGGCCCCAGGTAGTCGGGTCATTGCCGTCGGCTGTCGTGACAGTGAAACTGGTGAGGTTTTCGCTTTGGCCATCGACCATGTCGAAAGCGACGATTTGCGCGTGCGCGGAGGCTGCACTGAGTGCGAGGGCGATACCTGCAGCCAGCGACATGCTCGAAAGCCTGCGCGTGGGTTTGGAATCGGATGACGGTCTTATCGACATTATTATGGTCTCCGTTGGATTAGATTCGAATGAAACGACGCGTAATCCTGTCACGATATTTTGACAAATTCATGACTTTGCCGAGTTATGCGGCTTGCTGATTCGATAAGCCCTGTGCAATCCGGGTTGTACATAAAACTGTTAATCTTCGAGTAGAAGAAAGCGCGTTTGGGGAGGGACGAAAAATGCGCAAAAACAAGCACTTGTTTTTAACAATAATTTTTTGCTCGTTTGCGGTTGGTAGTGCCAGCGCGGACGAGATCACCACCGAGGTCAGCCGAGCAATCGTTTACCCGTCTGGCGCCACCGTGACGCGTACCGCACCGATTCGTTTGGCGGCCGGTAGCGACACCGTCACCATTGTCGATCTGCCGCCGGGGCTCGACGCGTTTCAAATTCGTCTGTCGGTCGCGGACCCGTCGGTTCGTCTTGGGCAGGTTCAGGTCTCCCGTGAGGCTCGTAGCCAAGCTGCGAATGCTGCGTACCGTGCGGCCGAGCGCGCCGCGTTCGAGCAACGGCTGGTGCTGCAGGCGCTGACCGATGAAGACGAAGCCGCGGAGCGCGAGCTCACGTTTCTGCGTGGCTTTGCCGAAGGTTACTCGAGGGATGCGGGCGTACAGAACACTCAAGGCGGCGCGGATCCAGCGGCCTGGCGCAGCGCGCTAACACTGCTGCGCGAAGGCACCGAGTCAGCACGCGCAAGACTCCGGGCGAACCAAATCAAACGCATCGATGCAGAACGGGAACTGGAGCGCCTTGAGAGCGAACGTCGGCGGCTCGGCGGTCGCGGGCGGCAGGCGAGCATCGTCACCGTGGATCTCGAAAGCGCGAGTGCTGTGGATACAACGTTGTCGCTGACTTATGAAACGGACAAGGCTTCATGGAGCTCCATTTACGAGGCGCGGGTCGACAGCCGGGCGCAGAACATACGCATGAACCACATCGCATCGGTTGAGCAGACCACCGGTGAAGACTGGGAAGGCGTTGAGCTCGTGCTGTCGACTCAGCAAATTGATAGCGAAGCGGAGTTCGAATGGCCCGAAAGTAAGTTTGTGTCGTTGTACGATCCCAATCGAACGCGAGATGGGTGGAAGCCCCAGAACGCAACGGCCCCTGCAGTCGCTGACGTTCAGGAGATCATCGTAACCGGTAGTCGGTTGGTCACTCGCGACGTGGGCGCTTACGGCGTGACCTACGCTATTCCGGGGCGTGTGTCGATCGAAGACGATGCCGACTCAGAAAACAACTTCGATATCGATCGCTACGAAACGTCGATCACGCTGGTGACGGCCGTTGCTCCGGTCACATCCTCTCTTGCGTTCCTGGAGGCACAGTTCAATCACACCGCCGATGCGCCGATTCAGGGCGGCGACATGCGGGCGTATCTCGATGGGACTTTCGTCGGCGAGCGCGGTGGACAGTATGTTCGCCCTGGCGAGAAGACGTCGGTCAGTCTCGGCGTCGATCCGTTGTTGGAAGTCCGTGTGTTGCCACAAGGTGACTACGAAGACGAAAAAGGTGTCATTCGCAAACGACGCTTTGAAACAGAGCACACGATTTATGAGTTCTCGAATCGGCGATCGACGCCGACTCAGCTGGAAGTCTATGGCCGATACCCCGTTTCAGAGAATCGCCAGGTAGAGGTCGAGATCGGTGATGACGCGACCCCACCGGCGCAGAGAGATGTGGAAGACCAACCTGGCATCGTTCGCTGGGATCGGGAGCTGGCCCCACAAGAGACGTGGCGGATCACTCAGCAATACACCGTGAGCTACCCGGAAGATCAGGTGATCGACCGCGACTACCGAATCGAGGACTGAGCCTGCCCGGAGGCCGCGTTTCGCTGGCTAGGGTTTGCGCGGCTTTTTGGAGCGTTTCGCTTTCTGGTCCCGCTGTAGCGTGCGACCGTCGTAGAGCATGTTGCGCAGGGCTAGGTGGATTGCGCCTTTATTGAACTCCGTGTTGCGTAGAAGTTCGTCGGCCGGATAGGCCATCGTCTTGCCCTCGCGGGTCTCGCGTGTGAGCAGTTGGATGCCGCCGTAGTTTTCGAACAGCAATTCACCGGCCGCCGAGTATAGTTCGGCGTGGAGCGAGAGCGCCCGCACGACACCAATATTGAGCGTCGAGCCACCCAATCGCGCGGCGCCTTTGACGTGCGGCCACGACTTCACACCGCCGAATCGCGCGAGGCCACCTTGATGTGGTATCTCACGATTGTCGATGCTGGTCTCGAGGAACGCTGTAGCGCCGTGCGAAGCTTGTATTGCCGCACGGACGCGTGTCTGAGCTGCGGCGAATTTCTCTTCATTGCGACGACCGGTGACCGCGTCGTAAATACCGCCGATGGACTCAAGCTCCGCTTGCCACGCCTCGGCATAGACTTCTGCCGGGACGATCTGATACTCGAACCGCTCGAGCTTAATGGTCAACAGTTCGTGGAACTCCGTGACGGCAGCATCGTGCTCCGGGACATCCATCATACGAATCGGTACAAGCGCGATGATCGGGTGATCGACCTTGAGTGCTTCAACAAACGCATTGTGCGCTTTGCGATCTTTGGGACGCTCATGATCCCCGATAGACCATGCGTTCGCGGCGAACAGAAATCCCAAAATCAAAACAGTCATCTGGCGCTTCATTCCTGCTCCTCCGTCTCGGCAGTCGGTTCGACCATCGCTTCACTGGATGCTGTCTCGGACTCCACGGTATCGCTCTGGGGCGTCCCGTTGGATTTCGCCAGAGCGTCCACCAACGGCATCAGTGCCGTCTCTACTGCTTCGCGATTCAATTCGGTGTTGTTCAGGCGATCGGGTGGTTCTCGTAAAACGTAGCTGACGCCAAACATGTTCTGCTTCACAAAGGTCAACAATTCAATGCCGCTGCGATTCGCAAAATACGTGGTGTCGGCTTCGGTCTTGTCGATTAATACACCCAGGAAGGACGAGGCGGGCATGCCACCGCGAAGATTCCCAACCCCGCTGAGCAGTCCGGTTTCGCCGCCCGTTGAGAAACGCTCAACGCCATCCCACTTGGTTTCGTTGCCATAGAAGGGTGCGATGACTTCGACGATGCTCGGGATCAGATATGCGTCGAACTCGTGAATGCGTTCGAACTCACGGAAGGTCAAGTCCTCAATGGTTTCTGCTTTCTCGACGTCGAGTTCACCTGTGTAAATGTCGTAGCTGCCGCCTAACGCAAGCGAAGTCTCATTGCGTTTTTCGATGTATGTCTGCACCGGGATGTAATCGATACCGGTTGTGTCGAGGTATTCTGTGACGAGTCGATCAAATTCGAGCGCAGACAGGTAAGGATCGTCGACTTCGATTTCAATGCGCGCGGGCAACACCGCAATCCGTTTGACCTTTTCGTTAAACTCTACGTCTTCGACGAAGAACTCTGCGCGACTCTCGACGGCCAATCCGCCAAAGCACACGATAGCGGCAAGCAATCCGCCCGATAGTCGGGCGCTGTTAAGGATGTGCATCGTGATCAGGGCTCCTCGCGCAGGTAAGTTTCGATCAGCGGCGCGTCGATCGCATCGGGCGCCAACTTTAGATATTCACGGAAGAACTGATCGGCTTTGGCGGACTCCGCCATCAGGCGGTAGTGCAAACCCAGTTCTCTGTAAGCGGCTGCCGGTGCATTCCCGCCATCGACTGCCTGCTGGTAGTACTCTGCCGCCTCGATACTCGTCTCTCTGGAGCTGGACGTTGCGCGAATCGATTCGCCGAAAGCGAACAGCGCCTCTGGATTGCCGGGGTACTTGTGCAGGTAGCGGTGCAGCATGGCGGTGGCCATTGTCAACTCGCCGTTGTCGATCAACGCGAGTGTTTGCGGCACGATCAAATGATCGGTCGCTTTCGCATATCGGGGTTCGTTCGTTTCGTTCGAGACGCTGGGCGCGAGTATCTCGAGTTGTGCCTGCACCGTCTCGACTCGCGTGTCGATATCCGGGTGACTCGCGAATAGGGGGTTTCTAACACCCGACCGATCGCGACGCAGTTTCTCAAGCGCCGGTACCGCTTCGCGAATGTCATAGCCCGACGCTGCCATAATCTCCAACGCGGCGAGGTCGGACTCGGTTTCCAGCTCGCGAGAGTAGCCGGAGTTTAAAGCGAGCTGCCACGCCGATTCGTTGTCGTTCGTGATCGGCACGCCAGACATGGCGGTCAGCGCTACGCCAACCAGCACGGATTTTGTGCGTTGATTGCGCGCAAAGCGCTGTGAGATCAGCGCGTGGCGTCGGCGGTAGTGCACGATTTCGTGTCCGAGCACGAACGCAAGCTGCGCCTCGTTGTTGATTTGCGCGAGCATGCCGTGCGTGATGAACAGATCGCCGTGCGGCATCGCGGCTGCATTGGCGACGACATCGTCCAGGACAGTGATTTTCGGTCGGCGATCCGGGGCCAGCGTCGTGCTGGCCGCAACGAGTCGCTCAAGCACGGACTCGACGTAAATCTGCAGGTTCTGATCGTCGGTGGCTAACGACCTGATGATTCCCGCCGCCGCCTTCTCCGACTCTTGCCAAATTGCGGCTTCATCGCGCTTGAGCTCGGTAACCTCGTCCATTCGCTCGACCTGGGTGCTCGCACAAGCGCCAACAACCAGGGATGTCGCGACAATTACCCAGCGCTTCCAGAAACTCGGCGACACAGTGCATCCCTCCCTTTGCCTGTGTGTGGAAGCATTCCAAAATATCACACCGATGGCGAGAGCGCCGAGGGTCGATTGACATCCCGTCGAGGCGAAGTGTGAATCGGCATGCCGAACAATGGACGCAGTAGCGGAATTCGTCGAATGACGAATTCATATAACACCAGGCAGCCGATTGCGGTGCCGCCGATAACGAGCAACGGCTCGATGATCGGACCGAGTTGATATGGCGACAGCGTGCCGCCGAGGATCACGGTCAGCGTCTGGTGCAGGATGTACCACGGGAAAATGGCGGCGGTGCTATAGGCGATCCAACGTTTCGGTTGGTTGAGATACTGAAAGCCGTAGGCGAACAACACGAGGATCCAGGTCCAACGATTGACGTACACCGACAGGAAGCTCAGCTGCTCGATCAGGAAGTGCGAGTCTTCGGATACCCATAAATCCTGTGTGCGCAGACTGATGTACGCGAGGATGCCGACCGTCAGAAACAGACGACGTTTGTCCGCGAGCGCTGCCCACCATTCGGTGTCGCGCCCGATCAGGTAGCCGTAGAAGAAGAGGGTGCCGTAGAGCACGTGAGCATAGTTATCGCCGATCAGGCTGTGGTCGATTCCAGGGTAGTGCGGGAAAACGAAATTGCCGTACAGCATCAGCGGAATCACCGGGATCGCGATGAGCCAAGGGCCGCGGAGCTTGCGAAACGCGGTATGCAGCCCGGCGCGGCGGGCGAGTGCACCGACGGGAATGACGAGCAGTGTGTAGAACAGGATGTAGGGCAGATACCACAGATGGTTCCAGGTCCAGACGATCTCATTCTCACCGCCCCATGCATTGCCCGGGAAGTCCTGGAAGGTCAGATATTGCATCCAGAAGTTCCAGTAGCCGGGCTCGATGATCCCCTTGTTTAACGCTTCGAAGTAACACTGCGGCGCGATGATGACAGCCATGCCGAAGATCAGCGGCAGCAGCAGCCGCCAGACACGACGCAACGCGAGCTCGCCACCCGAGTATTTAGTGCGAACGAACGCAACAGCCAAACCGGAAATCACGAACAGCAGTGACATCCGCCACTGGTTCAGGAAGCGCATCGGCTCCTGCAGCCAGACTGAGGTGTATTCGGATTTTATGTGCCAACCCCAGTCGGCGACATAAAACATGCCGCAGTGGTAGAGGATCAACAGTCCAAAGGCGATGACGCGGAGGGCATCGATGTCGTATCGGCGTTGTGGCGTGGCATCCGGCATGGTCGGTTCCTGTTCAGTTCGGCATCGATGCTGCCTCTCGCGCGAACGGCGCGCCGGCCCCAAGTGACTGATTGAACGTGGTTTGTGATGAGTGGTGGGGTTTTCGGGATAAGCGGTGGCCGACGATGTGGACATGCGGGTAGGCTGTGCGCATGAATCTGCAGTCGTATTTGAAGCACCGCCGAGTTTGGGAAGTCGCAATGATCGTCGGCATGCTATTGATCGGCTTTGTGTCGAACGTTGCGACCGAGGTGATCGACTATGGCCGGAGCGACGGCGGTCCTCCGCCGGCGCTCGCCTGGATTCTGCAGGGCACGAGCCATGCTGCGTTCCTCGTGCTGTTCCCGCTCGTGATCTGGTTTGATCATAGGTTCCCGCTACGGATTGCAACCTGGAAACGCAGCCTGCTCGCGCACCTCGGGTTTTCCGTCGTGTTCTCATTGCTGCACGTCTTGATGATGTATCTCAGCCGCAAGGTGCTGTATCCGATTTTTCTCGACAGCACGTACTTCTGGAGCGATCCGGTCCGGGAAATCGTGTATGAGTACCTGAAGGACTTCCGGACCTATTTGCTGATCCTGTCTCTGATCTATCTGTATCGGTTCGTGTTGCTACGGTTGCAGGGCGAGGCAGGTTTTTTGGATGCCGGTGAGTCAGAGAAAGAGTCGCAACCGCCTGCTGATCGCTTTCTGGTCAAGAAATTCGGCAAGGAGTTTCTCGTTCGTATCGATGACATCGAATGGATCGAAAGTGCCGGGAACTATGTGAACCTGCATGTTGAGAAGAAGGTGTATCCGCTGCGCAGCACGATGACGCAGATTGCGGATCGGTTGGCCCCGCAGGGATTTATCCGCGTTCACCGGCAAGCGATCGTGAACGCCGATCGCATCGCGGAGATGTCGGTCTCGGATTCGGGTGATGGCGAGCTACGGTTGAACACCGACGCTCGCGTGCCGGTCAGTCGTCGCTACCGCCAGCACCTTCGCGACTCGATTGGTGCGGATCAGCTGTCGGCTTAGCGCTGAATGCCTGCTTGAAGGCCATAAAGGCCATTGCGCTTGCCAGGAAAATGCCGAACGTGATCAACACACGACCGAATCCGACGTTGATCCAGCGGGGCACCAATGGAATGCCGCCTTGCATCGTGTCTGGATCGGCGATGAACGCCGCCCAGAAACCAACCGCTGCCATCGATAGACACAGGCAACCGACGAAGAAGGCTGACAGCCGGCTGTAGTGCGCGGCCAAAATCGCAAGCCCACCGAAGACAAACACCAAACCGGTCGCCGCGACTGTCCAATGTGGCGCGTGCATTTTGTCCGGATCCGACGGAATCCAATTCATCGCGACCCCGACCAGAATGGATCCCGCGAGAATTGTGATGCCGCCCATCGTGAGCGTTGCTTTCGGCGACAGATCGGTGGCGGTTTTCTGGGACATTTGGGGAGTATGCGATAGTAGGCGAAATTGGTCGAACGCAACGTTGCGTATGTTTCCGGCTAGATGAGCCATCGTCGCTGCGAAAACCACGCAAGCGACCTTGCCAAATTGGCGAAGGCTTCTGCAAGCTTTCCAGAGGTCTGGTGCCAAGACCGCCACGGACAATATCACGGCGAAGACGAGGTAGAAACTTGGGCGAAGCCTTGGGTTTGGTCAGTTGGTTTTCGATTAGCTCCGTGCCCGAACTCGGTCTCGTGTGTTTCCTTTCTTCCTTTTTGGAGAGAGGCCAATTGCAGCAGTTACGGATAAGCAGGAGAGTGCTAAATGACAGAGAATGAAAGATGGGCGTTGACATGGGACATCAAGCAGAAACTAAAGGAGATGGGGCGTCCTTATCAGCTTGGGACGTTTGTTGTTTTCCCTGTCGGGCTCGCTTTATTTACTTTTGGCGTTTGTATGGCCAACGAGTTTGTCACTTTGGCTGGGTTGTTCTTCTCTGGAATAATCCCGCCGCTTTTTTACGCATGGATGCAAGTGTTCCTAGTGAGAGAGGATGCCAAAATCGCAGCGAAGGAAGCTGGAGAACAATGGGGCCCACTGTGGCTCGCGGCTACGGCACTCGGGGTTCTTGTCTATAATTCTCGTTTTCCGTCGGTCGTAGTATGCGTGATGCCGCCGTAAGTCTAGCGTGTACCAAGTCAAACCAACGACGCCCATGATTCGCAACGAGCGGACTAGAGGATGTTCGATGACCCGGAAATGCAGTTTTTGGAGGCTGAACTCCAAAAGTACGCTGAAATGTCGTATCAAGAGTTAGCCGAGCTTAAAGGTAGGGTCCCTGTTGAGGCACCGAACCACTTGCAGGGGCGCGACTTCATGAGGCATGTACGAGAAGTGTCGGATCAGAGACTTGAGGTACGAATGCTGTACGTCGTTGAAAGAAACGAAGCATTTCCTGAAGAAGATATTCTCAATGCTATTGATGTAACTGCGGATGACTTTGTTTGGCCTGATGACATTCCTAAGGATGGCGAAGTCGAGATTATGGAGTCGTCCATGGGCCAATGGTTTACAGTAGACACAAGCGGCGAAATTGAGTGGACGTCATTTGAACACGAAGATGATGACTAGAAGAGTGACAGCCACGTTCTCAAAAAGAGTATCGATATCCTTCGTATAGGTTACGTTTTTTCTTGTGACTTGTTTTGGTATTTGATGGAACCGAGAGTGGCGCAGATGAAAAATTCTGCGTCCGACTGAAACATGGGTTTCGTAGCAAGCACGACTGAGTTCGACGAGAGCCCGCCGAGTGTCGAGGAAATCGTTAATTTTCTCGAGAGTAACTCGACGCAGAAGGTGCTCGTCGAGGAAGGGTTGTTTCCTGGACAATATGCGATGGCTTTTGCTGATTTTCGAGACGATGTCCAGCGCTTTTGTGTCGAGGGCAACAGGATTGTAATCTCTGGCCCGCCGGACGCAGCTCCAGCTGTTTTTAAGATTCTTGAAGAAGCATTGATGTCACTAGGTGGGCGCGATCCACACAACTCAAAGAACGAATCAGTGTCTTTCCCGGTGACCGATGCAGATATCACTAGAATCAACGAAGAGTATCGTGCACTAATATCTGCGTTTGCAAAAAGGCTCTGGCTCTGGATCTACGGATTTTCTATTTCGATCCTGGTAGTGGTTGCAGGTTTGATTTATCTCATAGTGCGATGGCTTTTTTGAGTGTCTCTGGGAGCAGGATGCCTGACTAAAATCAGATGAGTGCCCGGATCCAGTCCAATGCGATGAACGCGAGACCTCATGGCGTAGCGATATCTCAGTGGGTCTATGCTATCTGACAATAGTCACGGTGCAGTGCGCGCGATTCACGACACCGTGGCTGACACTGCCTAGTAGCGCTGCGCGAATACCGGTACGCCCGTGCGACCCCATGATGATTTGGTCGACGTCATTGTCTTTCGCGTAGTCGCAGATCTCACTGGCTGGGTGTCCCCAGGCGTGTGCGGTTTCGGGTTTGGACTCTAGTGCGCCAAGTGCGGCGATGGTTTCCGGAAACGACTCTGATAGTACATCGGCTTCACAGTCTTCCCGTGACTTGCCGCTTTGTGCGCTTTGTTCGGCTGCATCAACGCTACCCCAGACGGCGGCGACAACTGCTTGGCCGTCCAATACGCTCAACAAAGAGACTCGGGCGTTGAATGCCCGCGCGAGTTCACCGGCATAGGCAGCGGCCTTTAGTGAGTGCTCTGATCCGTCCGTCGGTACGAGTATGTGTTGCTGCATGGTCGTTCCTCCGTCGTCGCAATCCCCTGATCATCCAACTTCGGTATGACACTATGATGTCAGCCGCGCTTGCTGGAAGACAACCAGTTACTTCCTTACGTTCTCGCGGGGAATCTGATGGCATCTAGCAAGTTTTCGGAGACACTATCTCCACGGTTCGGCGCTTCGGACGGTTATCTGACTTTCGTGTCGATCCTTCTGATCGAGAGCGTATTAGCTCTGGTCAACCCGCGTTTCGTCGCACCTAATCAAGACAACATCGCGTGTTGAGTTCGAGTAGCTCGTTGGCACGCTCGATTACCTGAGGCCGTTGATGCGGCAGTAGGGCGTCGATTTTCCTTTCCACGACGCTGTGATATCCGTGAGTGAAACTCCGATGTCCTCCATATTTTTCGATTCGGTGTGTGTCACTGAGCTCATAGAGTTCGACGTACAGCAAAAAAAGCGCTGCGGACTCGACATCTCCGCTGGGGTATACACCATCGATGTAACGTTGCTGTGCCAAGTTCGATTAAGGGTCGAGCGCCGCCCATTTGCCCAAGCCCCATGCAGTTTCCGCCAGCTCATAGGCGTAGTCAGGGTCACGCTCTATGTAGTCGATGGTTAGGAACCACATTGCGGCGGCAGAACCGTTGTCGACCGCCTGCTGCGCGAGATCGTCGTTGATTTGATCCCCAATCGCCGCTCGGAACTCCGTGCACTGCTCGAAGGATTGGCGCATTCCACCGATGCGTATCGCTACATACTGTGCGTCCGTATAGCCTGCGCTGGAAAAATCCGGTTTACCAACGATTCGCGTTTGTAAGTATTGCTCTATGTTGGCTTCAAGCGTGGATTCGTCATGCGCAACGTCCCAACACATACTCTTGATGAGTGCAATTTCAAACTGCGCGTATGCGACACCAGAGCGGGCCATATTCACCGTATCCGTGATCGACCGTGTTGGTTGGCTTAAGTATTCCTCCGGAACTTCAGAGCGCCATTGGACAGTCTCAAGCAACCTCGAATCCACACGGTAACGCGGTGCAGTCTTGATCGCTTTATCTGAGGCTAGATGATTATCGATAACTGGTGCGTCGGGCAGGTCATCTTTGATTGGCTGCTGTGTCGAACGCAGGTTCGTGGAAGGTAAGTCTGGAGCCATGCCTTCCTCATATATGGCTGTTTCTGAGTCTTCATCTCGCGGTTGTTGAATAACGTAAAAGAGAAGCACCGCAGAAAACGCAACGGCGCCGATAAGAGAACTGAGGCGGTTTAGTGGTCTCAATGAATCACCATCGTGCAGCATAATAGCCCAACTCTGCGTTGGGTTACTCTCTCGCCGTCAGCCTTCTGTTCCAGCTCCGACTGCACCTCGCAGATAGGAAATGGTCAATCGCTTCGTCTAAGTTCTGTTGCACTCAGAAAAAATTTCGCCTAATCTCCACGCTCCTTCTTACGAGATCAGTCCGATGACCCAAATGATCGACAACGTCGTCTGGTACGGCGACCTGGGCATACTGATCCGCTCCACTGCTTCAAGGCGGTTGCGGCGGGCTTAGTTAGCCCTCGCCATCGCGGCGCCGGATTCACGGCCCGCGAACTTCCAGTTTGAATTTTTGACGGCTTGCCTTGCCAGGCATGGCGATCCGTCGTGGAGCTTGTTTTGAATACTCACTCTTTTTCGTCGTGGCGCGAATCCGTGTCGCGTCGTGTACATATTATCCGTCGCGCCCTTCGTGGTGACGAAGTCGATGTCACGTCGATCCCGCTGCGTCGTGCGATCGCATTCTTGGCGATTCCGATGGTGGCCGAGATGTTCATGGAGTCGCTGTTCGCGATTACGGACATCTTTTGGGTTGCCGGGCTTGGCGCCGATGCTATCGCCGTTGTTGGACTAACCGAAGCGGTGATCGTGCTTATCGAGGCAGTGGCTGTCGGTGTCGGCATGGCCGTCACCGCAATGATCGCGAGACGGACCGGAGAAGGCGAACATACTGCAGCCGCGGTAGTTGCTGGCCAGGCCATTTGGGTTGGTGCGGTCTTGTCTTTGACATTTGGCAGCTTTGGCATGCTGTTCGCCAGCGACATTCTGCAATTCATGGGTGCAACCGATTCGGTTATCGATACCGGTGTTGGGTTCACGCGTCTCATGCTGGGCGGTTCCGTCGCGATTGTCTGTTTGTATCTGCTCGGGTCCGCGTTCCGCGGCGCGGGTGAACCGGCGATTGCGATGAAGGCGCTTTGGATCGGTAACGGTCTGAACATCGTGCTCGATCCCATTCTGATTTACGGGTTCGGTCCGATCGAAGGCATCGGTGTCGAAGGTGCGGCAATTGCGTCGATCCTCGGTCGTGGCACTGGAGCGGCGTACTTGGTGTACCGTCTGTTGCAGTCATCAGAGCGACTGCCGATCGCGGCATCATCGTTTGCATTGGACTTGCCCGTCATGCGTCGGTTGCTGTCGATTGCATCGGGCGGTGTTGCGCAGTTCTTGATTGGCACCGCCAGTTGGATCGTGTTGATGCGGATCGTTGCTTCGTATGGCAGTGACGCGGTTGCAGGTTATACGCTTGCAGTCCGCATCATCATTTTCGGCATTCTGCCAGCATGGGGATTGGCCAATGCGGCGGCAACGCTCGTCGGTCAGAACCTTGGAGCCAAGCAGCCGGAACGTGCAGCGCAGGGCGTTTGGATGACGGCGCGCTACTCCGCCGTATTCCTGGGCGCCATGGCGTTGCTGTTTGGTCTCGGGGCCCCCGTTATCGTCGGTTGGTTTTCCGATAGTGATGCGGTGACTGGATACGCGGTTCAGTGTTTGCAGATCATGTCGGTCGGATACGTGATCTACGGATTCGGGATGACGATCATTCAGGGGTTCAACGGCGCTGGTGACACGCGCACGCCGACGATTCTGAATTTCGTGTGCTTCTGGTTGTTGCAGATCCCGCTCGCGTACCTGCTTGCGGAATACGTCAACCTCGGACCGACCGGTGTGTTCATCACCATCGTTGCAAGCGAGCTGGTTCTCACGATCTGGGGCATCATCCTCTTCCGTCGTGGCAACTGGGCGCGCTCAGAGGTATAGGAGGGCGGAATGCCACAGTTATCGAAATCGCAGGTAACGCTTCGACTGATCGGAGACGATCTCGATCCGCGCGAAGTAACGGAACGGCTCGGTTACTCGCCATCGAGCCATAAGACCAAGGGTGAAATTCTCATAGCTAAGCGGACGGGACGTGAACGCGTCGCGCGAACAGGTAGCTGGAACTTGACCTCTGTGACTCGTGAGCCCGCAGATCTCAATGGTCAGGTTAGGGAGATTCTCGGTCCGCTGAGTGATGATATGGCAGTGTGGGAGAACTTTGCAGATCGCTACAAGATCGATTTGTTTGCCAGTTTCTTTTTGCGACTGGGTAACGAAGGTTACGCTGTTTCGCCGAGTACGCTTAGGATGTTAGGTGAACGAGGCATTCAGCTGTCTCTCGATATCTATGGGCCTGACGAAGAGTAGGCACAAAAAGGTCGAACCGATTATCCGAAAGCGTTAATCGGTTCGACCATTTTTCGCTTATCGCCTGGTCTGTGCAGGAAGAACTCGTGGATCTCTCAATACCGCGGCAGCAATCAGAGACACCAAGATCCCAACGGGAAAAATCTCGAGGAGCGCGATGGCGATGCGGAAAAGAGGATTGTTCAAGCGAGATCGCATTTCACCGAACTCGGCGGCCATCGCTTCAAGCTCTGCACCCGATGTTCCGGCGGTCTCGGCATCTGCTAGCTCCGCAGCTATGTAGTTGTCATAGAACGAGAAGTCCGTGCTGGCGTGGTAGATTTCCCAAACGCTGACATAGACCGTCGCGGCCATCGCGGAAATGCAGATCCCAATTAGAAACGCCCGTCCAAAACCGATAACGCCGCCGAGCTTCTCGTCCCGATAACGCTTAACCGCAACGAACACGACGGACAGCGCGACTAGCATCACCAGATAGCCGAAAACCTGACCAGAATTCGCGTTTTCACTGCCTGTGACGTGATGCCCGACGATCATCGTCAACGTGATAAACAGACCAGCCGGTACGCCGTGACGCAATGCAATTTGAAACATTTTTCTTTGCCCTGTGTCTGGATAACGCCCGTCCAGCATGGGTAAGTCGGTCTCCAAGCACCATCACCTAAATGGGTGATTCAGTCCATTCAATCAGGTGATTCCAGGGTTAGAGATCACCAAATGCACGCATTTTTCGGGGCACATACGCCTTTGCTATGGAATTAGTCGCAAGAGGCGTGACTTGTTAACGGCTTCCGTTCGGCGTGAGACCTCGAGCTTGGTAAACACTTTCGCGACATGCGTTTTCACCGTGTTGGGTGAGATGTCGAGCGTACGAGCGATCTCTTTGTTGCTTTGCCCGTCAGCGATCAACTCCAAAACGCGATGTTCGCGGGGTGAAATCCCAAGTGAATCGAGCCCAGCAGTATTTAGGGTGAACGATGACTCCGACGTTCGTTCGGAAAGTCTCAGCCCAAGCCAAATTCCCAACACCACGAACATGGTGGCGATAATCGCCATTAACCACCCACCCGACACCTGCCGCAGCAAATAGCGATATTCGATCCACTCCAGAAACGCGGTTAGCAGCGCTAACGCCAGTGCATAGACCACGACCAATCTGACAAAGGTTTTGTCCATCGCCGTCTACCGAGTCTCCAAATGTAAGCTTGCCAAAATTAGCGACTGTGGATAACTGAGCTGCCAAGCATTGTACTGCTAGCAGGGAGCATCGAGTAAACGTCTGATCTCTGGATACCCACTCTATCGAAAACCCGAAAACTGATTCTCCGGCCTGCGGGTTTTAAGGATTTACGAGAAGCTCTAGCTTGCGAAACCATTCTAAAGCACCTCAGGAGTGGTCCGATGCAGGCAATGGTTCTCAACGAATATGGTGACAACGCGACGTTCAGTCGAACTGATCTACCTCAGCCAACAGCTTCAGCAGGTCAGGTACTGGTGCGCGTTGCTGCAACCAGCGTGAATACCGTGGATACGATGATTCGCCAAATGGGTCAGGAAAACCTGCCGTTTGCACCGGATCTGCCTGCGCTGCTTGGGATGGACTTCGCTGGAACGGTCGAGGCGATCGGCGATGGCGTCACCGGGTTCGAACCGGGTGATGAGGTTTACGGGTGCGCCGGCGGGCTCGCGGACCTGCAAGGTGCGTTGGCCGAATACATCGCCGCAGACGCCCGACTCGTCGCCCACAAGCCGAAGGCGCTTTCGATGCGTGAGGCCGCGGCACTGCCGCTCGTTGGCATCACGGCTTACGAGGGATTGCAACGCGCCGGTGTTCAAGGCGGACAGAAAGTTCTGGTGCACGGCGGTGCTGGTGGGGTAGGGCACATCGCCGTGCAGTTGGCGAGGCATTTCGGAGCTGATGTTTATGCGACGGGTACTGGTGACGTTCAATTGGCTGCGATCGAGAAGTTCGGCGCGACGGCGATTGATTTCCGTACTCACGCTGTAAGTGACTACGTAGGTCAATACGCCGACGGTGCCGGTTTTGACGTGATCTTCGACTCCGTCGGCGGCGCCAATATGACGAATTCGTTCGAGGCAGCGGCGTTGAATGCAAACATCACAACCACCGTCTCGCTATTGGAGATCGATTTGAGTCCCGCTCACTTCAAGGGGCTATCGATTCACGTGGTTTTCATGCTGATCCCAATGTTGCACAACCACAAGCGTGAAGCACATGGCGCGATCCTGGCAAAACTCAGTGAGATTGTGGATGCCGGCGCGCTTCAGCCGTTGTTGGACGAGACGCAGTTTGGTTTGGCGGACGTCGGTCAGGCGTACGAGCGTCTGATCAGCGGCCAAGCAGTCGGCAAGGTGGTTGTCGAGGTGGCGCAGTAGCGGGCTAAAGCTTTCACGAACCCCAGACGCTAAAAAGGGCGGACCGAAGTCCGCCCTTCCCAGGCCCAAAAGACCTGTAACTCAGCTTGGAGCTACCATGGAGCTACAAACGGTAGCGTAGAGTCACTGAGTATCGGCGACCCAAGGGGTCATAAGTGGATGGATAGACGTTGCCCGTGTTGAACGCGGTCGTACCAATGTTCGAACCTACGATGTCAGGCTCACGATCAGCAACGTTCTGGATCGCAAGCGTGATTTCGAAGTTGTCCGTGATGCTCGTGCGAGCGGTCAGGTCAAAGTAGTTCGCCGCATCGATCGTTGTGAATTGCGGTTGGAACGTGCCTGCACCTGGCTCGGCGTTCATTTCGTCGATGTAACGCCACAGCAGGGAAACATCCACCGGAATCTCAAACGCGTTGGTTTGCAACGTCAGGCGCTGGTTCGCACTAAACTCTGGCTGCAATGAGCCACAGTTGGTGCTGTAGAAACCGACACATTCGCGGTCTATGCCGTTTGGGCTAGCCTGGAATGTTGAGGTTTCCGTCCAGTTAATCGAGCCGTTGTAGTTCAACGTGCCGATGCTGCCGATCTCAACCGTGTACAACGCTGTGATGTCTACACCGCGTGTGTTGAGTCGGCCTTGGTTCGTAAGAACAAGCGGAAGACCCGATGTGGTTGCGACGTTACCGAACAGGTTGCCCGTCTCCGGGTTCCGTCCAATTCCGGTGCATGCCGGATCAGCAGCCGAGGCGCCTGAAATCGACAAGTTGCCGGTCGAGAACCCTGGGCCAAAACAAGCCGAGAACACATCGTCTGGCGTCGGGTTGGTGATCGCGTTGTCGACCTGAATGTCGTAGTAATCGGCCGTGATCGACAGGTTCGCAACCGCTTCGGGCTGGAAGATGAAACCGATCGTAAAGGCGTCAGCTTCTTCCGCATCCAGATTCAAGTTGCCACCCGTTGTGACGTTCACCTGACCCGCGGGGTCAACAACGATGCCACCGATGGTGTTCGCTGGTGCGCCCTGCGCCAGGCAGATCGCCTGCAGATCGGGGTTGTTGACCGGCGCAGAGCCCGCGCATGGATCAGCAGAGAAGTTGTTCAAACCGGTGACTTGCGGGTTGAACAACTCACTGATGTTCGGCGCGCGAGTGACGCGCTGAACGTTACCGCGGAACTGGATGATGCCGCTCTCGAAAGGCGTCCAAGTACCACCGACTTTCCAGGTGTCTTCAACACCTGTCGAGGAGTAGTCAGAAGAGCGGAATCCGAGCTGCAACGTCAACTCTTCCGCTGCCGGAAGGTCACGCAGGAACGGAACGTTGGCTTCGAAGAAGAACTCACTAACATCGAAGGTGCCGAACCGGTTCGGTGCCGCTGCACCGTTACCCAAAACTTCACCTGGGGTTTGCGTTAGCAACTCGTTCGTCAACCCACCTACGTACTCGCGGTATTCATAACCGAGCACACCAGAGATCGGCGCACCGTCTGCCCAAGGCAACGAGACGGGCAAGTCGCCGGTCAGGAACGCCTGGAACTGGTCAAGCTCGGTGAACGTCGCACCGCCGTTACCTACGTCGAGGAACGCGCCGACTTCGGGTGTGATGCTGCCGAGCGGACCGAACAGGTCGATCGGTACACAACCACCGGACGGATCGAGGCAGGTATCGGTGCTCGTGGCCTGAACCGCTTGGGTCAATCGTGAGCGTGTTCCGTTACCGCCTTGCTGGAAGCGAAGATCAGACTGCCCGGTTGCGTAGAACGCTTCCCAGGAGATGCTGTCCGTAAGGTCGCCACGAGCGCCCGTTTTGAACTGCCAAATGGTGGTTTGACGTTCGTTGGTACGAGGCCCAAGTTCAACAAAACGACGTGCGTAGTTGATGTTGGTCGTCAGGTAGTCCGGATCGGTCGGATCTGTCGCTGCCGCTGCTGCCGCACAAGTCGCGGCGTCAATTCCACGCGCAACGCAGATCTGATCGAGAACTGCCGTCGGGATGAACGGATTCGACAGAGGTGTCTCCGCCGAGAAGCCGAAGCTGCCCGAAGGTGCGAGGTTGGTGATGTTCGAGCTCTGCGCGAACAGCATTTCCGCGTACCACTCGACTTTGTCGTTCAGCTGGAAGTTCGCCTGTCCGAACGCACGGTACTGCTCAAGCGGCAGTTGGAACAGGTTGAAGGGGTTGAAGTTGAAGTTCTGGAAGAACGGCACCAACTCACCTGTGTTCGGATCGATCTGGACAAAGTTACTTCCGGAATCGGTGATGCCCGGAACGGCAGTGTTCAACAAGTCTTGATCCGCACCAGGAATCACAAACCGTGTTGGTACCGATGTTGAGGAACCACCCGGGTTGCCGGAAACCGAAGAAATGTTGAACTCACCAAACTCGCGCTCGCCTTGGTTCAGCTGCGCACGATCGGTGTAGCCGATGCTGAACACCGCGTTGCCGCGGTCTTGTGCAAAGTTGCCACCGAGCGTCAGATCGAAGCGCGTCGAATCGCCACCGCCTTCAAACGTGTCGCCACGCGCGACGCGAATGTCGATGCCTTCAAAGTCTTGACGCGTCTTGAAGTTGATCACGCCAGAAATTGCGTCCGCACCGTAGGCCGAACCTGCACCACCGGTCAAAACGTCAACATTTTCGATCAGTGCGACCGGAATGATGTCGAGGTTCGTGCGGCCGACGAGATCGGCAGGAACGACGCGTGCGCCGTTGAGTAGAGTGATGTTTCGGTTGCTTCCAAGTCCGCGAAGGTTCACGAACGTGGAGCCACCATTACCGTTATTCACCTGCGCACCGATACTCGGTACAACGCCTGGGATCTCACGAAGGAACTCCTCCGCAACCAGGACCTGGCGAAACTCGATATCTTCGGCGGTGATGACCGCCACTGGGCTGGATTGTGTCAGGTTTGAGTTCGCGATTCGTGATCCGGTGACCACGATCTCCTCAAGACCCTCCTCCTCTTCGGCATCCTGACCTAACGCAACGCCTGACGTCATAAATGACGCCAATCCTGCTGCGACGGTCAGAGCCAACTTGGACTTTGCAGTCCTTGGTCTGACTGTGAACATGTGTAGGTACCTCTTGCACCATTAGCCAATTAGCTCCAATCCGCACCTAATCGAGCTCTCGACGACACCGTTCCAATACAGACTCTACAAAGTATTCCGGGATCTATTTCGATGCGATTCCCCATAAGGGGTGTATCGATACTGCCACAAAAATCTCATTTGCCAAGTGTTTGTCACAAAATTACAACATTTAGGCGTTTCATCGTGCGTTGAAGGCAGCGTAATAAAGTTACATTAGGTAGCTAGAAGTCAATGAATTTGCGGCATAAACGACCATAAAGCGGGAAAGTTGGTGATCCCAAGCAATCAGGAGAAATGAGGGCAAAAAGCAACGAAAATGTCTTTTGATACATAACTCAGACTGAAAAACGCGCGAAAAACGATAGATGTTGCGAAAAAGCGACGATTTTTTGACGGTTTGGTTTCAAACCCTATGTAAGTGGCGCTGCCCGTCTCGCTGACCGTTTCTTGCGGTCGAATCGGTGGTGAGCACTTTGTGGCAATGCGGCGTTATGTGGGACATTGGGGCAGCTCACCCGAACGCGACCAGAGAATGTTTATGAATCACCCCAATCTGTTTCACTTGGTGCAAGCCGATTTATGGAGGGCAACGATCGAAAGCGACACCACGTATTTCCCGCCGACCTACAAGCAGGACGGTTTCACCCACGCGACCGCGAATCCTGAGTTGCTGCTGAACGTCGCGAATCATTTTTATACAGATATTCCCGGCGACTGGTTGTGTCTGCGAATGACGGTGGAAAGCTTGGAAGCGGAGGGCACCAAAGTTGTTTTCGAGCGCACCGCACCGGTGGGAGACAAGTCGGCCGATTTCGACGGTACTAACGATGAGCTTTTCCCGCACATCTATGGCGGCATTCATCCGTCAACAGTTCTGGAGGTGCATGATGTGGTTCGATCAGAGGATGGAACGTTTGTGTCGGTTTCGGGAGTGACTCGAAGGGGATGAGGGGCGCTTTTCTAACGACTAAGTAGGCCAGCGATGAATTGAAGTCATCGGAGCCAAGCGCGCCTTTTAATTCTGTTGAATGCAAGAGTAGCCATTGACGCGACGACACACTCGCCGCCCGAGTTTGCGCGTTACTGTAGAGTATGGCGATGGAACTAAATGAATTCGCAGTACTGCAGCTACTCGAAGCATTCAGCAATGACACAGGCGTGATGAGTTCCAAGTACTCCAGCGATACTGTCCAAGTTGCTGACCAGGAATTGTCGGTAAACGTAGTCATAGAATTCCTCGAAAAGCAGGACGAGGATAAGCGCTATCACTGCGGTGTCCGCGTTGAACTTGCCGTGAATGGATTGGCGAGGCCCGAGCTCACTGTGGGAGGTCTCGGACTAGGCGAAGATGAAGCCGACGCGGTATCGACGGCGATCATTGAATGGGTAAACCTCCATGGTGGTGCGGTTGTTCGCTGGTTGGCACGTGCTGAGGGTCGGACGGATATCCTTGAGACCGCAGCAGTGTACTTAGGGAGAACAGGTTTCCGAGATTCGTCGCCGTCCGCATGGGAAGATACAGCTCTGCAAACTCACAGAGCCGTTTTAACAGCTGTTTGGCCTCACTGTTCAATCAATACACGATCACCGATTGCAATTGACGTGATTGTGAGCGTGCACGACACCGAGGCAGAGCATGCGATCGTGCGGATCGATGCGGATCCATCACCGGCAGCAGCACGAGCGGTGGCGGCATTATCGTTCCCAGCTGGGAGATATCTGCTGAAGCAGTTTTATTTGGTTTGCGAGTAGGGATCAGGGAGAGTCGTGTGCCGAAACCAATAGCGTCTGATCGTAAGAAAGTATTCGCGTTGTGATTGCGACAGAAGAGCAACCAATTGCAGCAAATCCGACTGACTGGTATCAGAAGTCTATGCAATGGGCGGTACGCCTGCTGGTCGCGACCGTCTGGACTAGCGCTTTGATCTTCGGGCTCTACATTTTCGTTTTCTACTTCTTGTCGTCTCTTCAGGGCGAGATCGCCCAGTGGAATGAAGTCTTGCCCGACTTGTACAGCGAAGATGCGCCGGCGGCGACTCTTGGAATAGGGATTCACTTCGCGGCCGGCAGTCTTATTTTGATGCTGGGGTGCATCCAGCTCATTGGACGCATCCGACAAAGCTATCCCGCGGTCCACCGGTGGTTGGGCAGAATCTATGTCGTGTCGGCATTGGTCACTGGAATCGGTGGCTTGGTGTTCATCTTCACGAAAGGCACGGTCGGCGGGTTGGCCATGGACATCGGCTTCACCGGCTACGGCGTGCTGACCATCGTTGCTGCGATCGGCGCATTTCATTTTGCTCGACAACGAGACTTCGGCAGGCATCGCGCGTGGGCCATTCGACTGTTTGCGTTGGCGGTGGGCTCCTGGCTCTATCGAATGGAATACGGTTTTTGGTTTCTGTTCACTGATGGGCTAGGGCACACGTCCACGTTCGATGGACCCTTCGATCAAGTGATGGATTTTTTCTTCTATCTGCCGAACCTGTTGGTGGCCGAGGTTCTCATCGGTCGGCGAAAACTTTTTGAGTCGAAAGTAGCAAAGACCCTCGCGACGGCCGGTATGGTTGCGGCGAGCGCGCTACTTCTCGTGGCAACGTACTTCTTTACGTTGAAGTTTTGGGGGCCAGAGATTGTGCAGGGGCTGGTCGCGCAAAGTCCCTGAGCTTTGCTTAGAAGATTTTGCTATACCTTCGACGTCTCAGCGGCTCAATTGATGCTTTGTGAAGTAGTCCGTCATCGGTCTCTTCAGAGCAGACTCAACCGCCTTTTGTACAGGGTCGGCCGATAGTTGATCTTTCGTAGGCGCAGCAAACTTCGGTTCGTGTGTGACTACATGGATGAGTAGGGCTTTCGGACTCCAAGGTAACGAAGCCAACACGGTCTCTAGCCCCACAACATGACTTCCATGCAACGGCGAACGAACTCCGTTGACCCACGAATGCCGTTGGACGTCGCACGCGTCCCGCGCCACGCCAGCCACCGCCACTTGAATATCCACGCTGTCGACGACGTCATGAAAATAGAAAGGTTCGATTAAGTCACCGACTTGCTCCCATGTATCTTCCAGCAGATAGGCATACAGCAGATCTTGTAGTCCGCTCTCACTACGGAACACCTCCCCGTTGAACTCGAGTCGAAAGCCAGGGAATAAATGGACGCATTCGAATAGCCGGTTGCGGACCACGCCCGATCTCGCTCTCGCATTTCCGAAAATTTCGGGATCCGCCTTTAGCCGAATCGTTGTTCCGTTTCCTTGGCCTGTTGTAACCAAGTGTTTCGGTTCAGTGACGTCTCCGCAAGAGAATCTCATTCGCCAGAGCTCGTTATTGAGCCACGTGCTGATTTCAAAAACTGAGGATCCTGCATTGATTGGTGCGAGCCCGGCACCGTGAAATACGAGATGCACGTGAGGTGCATGCCCGTCGTGAGAAGGACGATCGTGAAACTTCAACAAGATATCGGGCGCATCGCTGTCGTCTCCCTCAAGAGGGAGGCCTGGCCCATCATCGATCACGGTAATTTCATCATCGTCGATTAGCACGTCAAGCTTCGAGGCCTTGCCGGTCAGAAAGAGGTCAAGGCCATTCGCGACAAGATCGAAGACGATCTGCTCAACGCCACGGCTATCGCATTCGCCGAAATACATACCTGGCCTTTTGCGAACCGCTTCCTTCAGCGTAAGCCGCTTGGTCGGGTAGCCATCTGAGCTCAGCTGCTTATCGCCCATCTCTTCCATGCACAGTATTTTACTACGGTTGGGTACGCGTCCTCACGACTTCGAGCAAACACGAAACGGATGTGGTCTGTGGTGAGGCGCCCTTGCCGCTGTCTGCCTGAGCCGGCACCAACTATTCGTTTCGGAGGGTTGAAAACCCGACCGAGAAAGTTCATCGCAAAGAACCCATTCCGACATGAACGGTTTCCTGCATAATCAACGTATTGATGATCAGGCAATTTGTTTGACAGGTATCTCCATGCGTCCTAAGACTCCGTTTTTGTGTCCTGTTGTTTTCGCGTTCTGTCTGTTCGCATTAACTAGTCCAGCTGCCTTAGCAAGCGAGCTCAATTCGTCTGAGTCGACCATGGCTGATTTTGGTGCGGCATTTGCTGCCGCGATCAATGAGCGGGATCAGCAAGCGCTCAGCGAATTGTTCGACGTTGGTGAGTTCGCCAGAATTGTTGCTGACGATTTGTTCGATGACGAGGAAGCGAAGCGTGGCTACCAGCGTGGCATGCTCAGTCACGGTCGGACGAAATTCACTTCGCGACTGTTTCATGGTTGGCTGTCACAAGAACTCACCGCCAAATACTTACGAACGATGGATGGGGATCGTCCACTGATTCGACTGGATTTCGCCAGCGGTGGCCACGAGTACATGCTGCTCTCGCTCCAACGCAAGGCAGACAATTTTGTCACGGTCGACATATTCCCGATGACGACTGGGCGTGATCTCTCGGAATCGGTTGGCATTGCGACGCAGGTCATGTTGAAGCCCAGCGATTCGCTTTTGACGCGTCTGTTTGGAAGCAGCTACAAACCAAACCCGGAGATCGTGTCGAAGCTTACCCGTGTTGGTGATTTACAGCGGAGCGGAGACATTCGACGTGCGTACGATCTTTTGCTGTCGTTGCCCGAGTCCGTGCGGGACAATCGCGTCATGGTGGACTTTGCCATCAAACTCGCGAGTCTGATCGGCGATACGGAGTATCAACGTGAGCTCACGCGGCTCGAAAAACTCTATGGCGATGAAGAGTCTGCAGGATTCATGTTGATCGACTACTACTTCACGATCGGGGAGTACGATAAGGCGATGAAGACGGTCGATCGATTAGAGACATTCCTGGGAGAGGATGCCGCGCTTTCCAACTTGCGCGCAAATTTCGCGCTGAGCTCCAAAGACTACGCGCGCGCCGAGCAGTACGCGGCACGTGGAATTGCTCTTGAGCAGGACTTTGAAGATTCATATTGGACGCTGGTGACGGTCGCAATTGATCAGAACCAGCATGAAAAAGTGGTGCAAACGCTGCAGCAGATCGAGACTGTGTTTGGCTACGAGTTTGTTGCTGATGATTTCGACAATGACTTCTATCGTCAGTTCTATCAGTCAGACGCGATGCGTGTCTGGTTGCAGTAGTGCTAGGGTGCCGCCAGTTTGGCGTCGATTCCAAACCATCACCCGACTGTCGTAAATCTACTGCCCAGCGATTTCGCTACCCAGGTACGGTAGCGCGCGACATTCGTTGCACCTGCCCGTAGGTCAATGAACGCCAAATCCACTCGAGAGGTCCGAATCGGAAACGGCGTAGCCATAACGGTGCGGCAATGAGAAACACAACGAAGACTACGACGGTGATCACCGTCAAACTCGCCAACGACAATTGTCCGAACAGACCAAGCCCGAGGCTTGAGAATAGCGCAAGTCCTATCACTGACTGAAGTATATAGACGGTAAACGCGGTTCGGCCGACTGCCGCCAGGCTCCGGGCTTGCCAGCCTGCCTTGACGCAGCCGATCGTTAGCGCTGAACAGAACAACGCGCCCCCCAAGATATGCAAGGTCCAAAGCACATTGATCACAAGATCAGCGACCGTCGAACCACCCAGCCCAATGAGTCGAGCACCGACTAAGCCGAATGCGGCAATCGCACCGATCCCGGCGAGTTGCCAGTAGGACTTGGTTGAAAGCGAGCCCTTTAGAAATCCATTCTTCAGAAGTCCCATACCGATGATCATGATCGACAGTTTGTCGATCCATCCTCTGCCGAAGATCAACAAGTCCAGCATGTAGAACCGGATAGCATCGATTCGGGCGGATACTTGCTCGGCGAGCGTGCCCAGCATGATGCGCTCGACTTCCAAGTGCATCTTCGGTCCGTCCTGCCACAGGATTGGAATATCTTCATAGGTGACCGGGAAGATTATTCCCGCAATGAAAAGGCCCACCTGAAGCGCAACGCCAACGCCAATGAGTGACACAGCACTCAAGCGCACGAAGAATATCGCGACAAAGCCGACCAACGCGTAGTGGATGAGAATGTCGCCTTCGCGGATGAAGATCAGATGGAGCGCACCAAAAATCGCCAACCAAAACACGCGCCGTAGAACGACGGGAAGCGGAATAGGTTGCTCCCGAGCGAGGAGCAGCGCCAAACCTGCACCGAACAGCGCGGTAAAGATCGTCACGAACTTACCGTGCACAAAAAGGTTGTGCAGATAGCCGATCGCTTGATCGTACTGTCCCTCCCAAAGGAAACGGTCCGCGTAATGGTTGTAACCATTGGCCATCATTTTGATATTGACGACGAAGATCATCAGCACGGCGAACCCGCGCAATACATCGAGACTGTCGATTCGGGATGCGCCGGTCGTCGGTATGGGAGGTTCCGCCGGGCTGTCGAGTGTACTCTCTGAAGTCATGGCGTTCCGTTACTCCCCAAGTGATCGATATATCGGTCTTCGCGGGAAAGCCAAGGCGTTCTCCAAGGTCAATCCAGGGAGCGCGTAGACATTCGGCGAGACAGCAGCTTACGATGCTGGATAGTAGAATGTGATCAGAATGCTCACCAGCATACACCGAAAAAAGGAACGACCGATTCGATCGGTTTTTTGGATTTGAAATGCCAAGCCAAGAACACGAAAACGTGATTGCCATGCTGCGCGCCAACGAGAGCGCGGAAGACCTACCGCTCGATCAGCAACGCCTGCGGATGGAAGGTATCGCCGAGCTCTTTCCGATCGCTGACGATGTTCAAGTGGATGAGGTTAACTGTGATGGTGTGACCTCGGACTGGGTTCGTATTGACGGATGCGACTCTTCGCGAGCGATCATGTACCTCCACGGTGGCGCGTATACAAAGGGGTCGCGGAAGACACACCGCGAGTTAGCAAGTCGCATTGCTCGTGAGTCCGGCGCAAACGTTTTATTGCCCGAGTATCGGTTGGCGCCCGAGCATCCGTGCCCGGCTGGGCTCGATGATGCACTGACGTGCTGGCGATGGCTTTTGGCCCAGGGCTACGACACGGATCAGCTCACGATCGCAGGTGACTCCGCCGGTGCCGGGCTCGCTTTGGCGATGATGTTGACTGCCAAGACGCTCGCTGTGGCGTTGCCTGCTCGAACTGTATTGATCGCACCATGGGTAGACCTCGAGTTGGTTGGACCTTCCGCCGAGGCGGGTGCGGTAGACGACCCGATGCTGCAGCGCAATCGATTGCTGATGGACGCACGGCATTACGCGGGCGGCGATTTGCGCCGTTGGCAGGTGTCGCCATTGCACGGCGACTTAAGTGACCTACCGCCGATGCTGATACAAGTCGGAGACCGTGATCTTTTGGTCTCAGATAGCACCCGTCTAGCCCAACAAGCCCGGAACGCGGGAGTCAATGTGACTCTCGAGATTGAAGAAGGACTGATCCACGTTTGGCACTTCTTTCCGATGTTGCCGGAGTCAAAGGCAGCGGTGGATCGTATTGGTGCGTTTATCCAGGGGTGAACAAGGCAAAGAGCTTTTTTGCCCATCTCCTTCGTCTGCGGTTGCTACTGCGATAAATGTGGCATCAACGCATTACTATACTTTTGTTTGTTGTCTGCTAAGTGAACTTAGATAGCATCGAGTGAGGAGGTCTTGTACTCAGCGGTTCTGCTATTCTTCGACCTTGATCTATATTCAAGCGAAAGACGCAGCTTAGGAGTCGGGCCGATGAAATTCAGACAGGCAATAGCAGTCGCACTACTCTGCACTTCAGCAAATGGTTTTGCGATCGATGATACGCCGGAGAATCGCGCCGCCCAGGCAGAGCGCCTCATGGCCGCGACACCGCCTGAGGAGATCATGGAGGACATGATCGAGAACTTCACGGTGAACCTGAAGCCAGCCGACCGCGATGATTTTCGTCGATTGATGACCGAATTTTTCAACCTTGATCTGTTGAAGCGAACCATGCGCGAATCAATGATTCGAAATTTCACGGCGGACGAGATGGCTGCAATTTCCGCGCTTTATGAGACGCCGGTCGGCAAATCGGCTATGGAAAATATGGCGCCATACATGGCCGAGGTCATGCCGGTTATGCAGTCCGAGGTGATGCGGGCAGTTGGCGAGTTCCAGCGGGTAAAAGAGAATGAACAGCAAGGGTCGGAAGACTAGCGCAGAAATGAAGTAACCGTAGTGGAATCTCGTTGGCAACAGCGCCAGCTCACCAAGCAGATAGAGCGGTTCTGCGAGTCCTGGACTATGCGCTTAGAGCGTGATCCGGAAAATGTATCGGTCGAAACGCGGGTTACCCTTTAACGCTTACTCAGAGATCGACCTCCAAAACCCATCCGGCGGTAACTTGGTCGCATTGGATGAATCGACGCGCAGCACACTCGTTTCGAACTCCTTGACCGCGTCTAGCGCGTGACGCGGCATGTCGTGCGGTTGTATCCGGATCGTGGCGTCTCGATCGCACTGGCCTTCGCTCTGTGAAATCCATGGCACCTTGTCAATCTTGAACTCGAAACTGTTCGATTCACTGGAAGCGGCGACGCCGTTCAGGCCAGATGCTGTGAATCGCTCGCTGCCTCGCATCTTGGTGCGGAATACGTTGGTGTCTTCGCAAAGCCCCATTGTGGACTGGTTGGAGTGGCCGAAGAGGGTGAAGCGTCCTGTCCCTTTCAGAACCGGACCGAGTGACACGGTCACAATGCATTGGGTGCCGTCGATGACACCCAAGCCCTGATAGGCGGCAACGACGCCGGGCCCTTGTGCTGCGAGATCGGCGCGAGGGTAGAGCGCGAAAAATAGAGTCTCGCCGTGGATTTCTGTCTTGTAGGTGCCGGCTGGGTCACCGGAGATGGTGGACGGTCCATCCCAATTGCTCTCCCAATGGCAGTTCAGTGGCCCTGTTTGTGTCAGCGCTGCCTGTCGCTCTTTTTGGCGTTGTGTAATTGCGGCCATCGCACGTTCAAGCCGACCCTTGTCGATACCATCGATCGCCATGCCAACAGGCTTGCCGCGATTCGCGGGTATCCGTGGGGCTTCGCCGAGTTCGAAGAGAATCATATTCTTATAAGTATCGTGAAAGGTGTCGCCGGTCGCACACCCGGCGCCCAGATAGTTCGCAAGTCCCTGTCGCAGTTGAATCATCCACAACGCCTCGTTGATCGGCCGGAATGAAATCTCACGACGCTGCAGGCTTTGGCAAAAATCCTCGAACGAATTTGAAACCGCCTCGTCGGCCCAGACCGCTACGTGACGACCGTAGTTTTCCTCCAGCCGACTATCGATCCGGATCGGTGTGGTGCTGCTGATGACAATCCCATCGCTGTTCTCGGTTTCGGTCCAGAATTCCATCGGATATTCGATGATGGGTTTGCAGAAGTTGGTTGCGATGATTGAGGTGTCTGCGAAGAAGCGGCTGTACGAGCGACCTGTGCGGATGCGATCAAAGTGACCGTTCCTCAAGTTCGCCGCGATCGCTTGATAATCGGACCACAGCCGCCCTTGATCCAGTTCGGCGACGCAGTCGAGTGAACCAGACTGTTGGCAGGGAATACAGTCGGAGATGATGCGTCCCGCTTTGTCTTCGTAGTCGCTCAGCGGCGTACCGCTTTGCTGGCTGCTTGTAAGGTTTCGCTGTAGTTGGTTGATGTGCCGATAGTCGGCAACAGCCAGTGAGTAGTCTTCCGGGTTCAGGCGGTTGATCGAGAGATCGCTGACGCAACGACAAAACTCCGGAGATGTATAGCCGTCCACTTTTTGCTGCGCGAAACACTGGTAGAAAATTTCCTGATCGTCCGCGGCAGCGGTATTTGTACCTGCACTGAACGATACGATTAGGAGAACCAGAGTCTGGAATATCGAAACTGCTGACATCATGACGGCTCCCTCCGCTAGAGCTAGAGGCTGCCATATCCGAGAGCACCAAACAATGTGATTTGATTGTGTTCGACACGCGCGATGAAAGCAGCAGGAATCTTGAACGATTGGCATGCTCGGGCTGGCTTCGAATCACGACATCTATCGTCGGTATGTGACCGCTAGACTGTCCGTACCTCATCCAGGAAGCCGTCCGTGGACTCTCGCGTTGGCTATTGGTCTCACGGACCGTTACCGGTAATCTGATCATCAGGAGGAATGCATATGCTCAGACGAATTTTTATTGGTGTGTTGGTGGTCTGTGTCGTTGCCTGCGGTTCCCGGCAGGCAGAAGAGGCCGGCATAACCTCAGCCGATCAATTCGTCGAAACGCTGGGGTTAGGCGATAACTTTTCAGGGATCTGCTACGGCGCGACACTAAAAACGACAACTTTTGCGACCATCGTCGAGGAGCTCGGTCTGCCAGAAGCGCGCAAGCTGGTGTCAGGTCACCTGGACGCGAGTATCGCCGCGCGACAGTCCACCTGGAATCAGAACCTCAATGCTGTGTACCGTGAATTTTTCTCCGATGCGGAGCTGATCTCGCTCGCCAACGAAAAAGCGAGTTCTCCATTCACCCAAAAATTCCAAAGGAATCGCGGACCCGTTGGAGGTCGAATGCAGGAGTTGTCTTCTGAACTGGTCGAGGAGACGATCAAAGAGGCCCTGACAAAAGCCTATAACGAAATGACCGATGCACGCGGCGAGTAGTTTGCCCTGCGGTAGCGGAGTCAATCGAAACGTCAGCTCTCTTGGCGTACTCTTTTTTTTCCTCTCTCTGGTCTGCAGCCTTTTCGCAATCCGCGGTGTCGCCGCGTCAGAAGCGACGTCAGATGTCGTGCCGCTGACGCTGGTTGGCGACCACGTCTTCATCAATGTCGAGATCGGCGCCTCCGGTCCGTTAGCGTTTATTTTTGATACTGGTGCTGAAACCACGGTTGTCAACAGCTCGATCAGTGCGCGTCTCGGGTTGACCAGCGACCGTCGCGAGTCGGTCAGCGGTGCCGGTCAGAGTTTCGAGGTCGCAGCGATCCGAGACGTCCCCTTAAAAGTCGGTGAGACCGCACTCGGAGAATTCACAGTCCAGAGCGCAGACTTGTCGCATCTGGAGCGTTCATTCGGAGCGCGTATAGATGGAATCATCGGATTTCACTTGCTGAGAAAGCGCGTGATTGAGATCAATTACGACGAGTCGGCCATCAAGATTTATCCGCCAGGTTTTGAATACGGTGGTCCCGGAAAGCAGATCCGACTCAAACGTCGAAAGCTGGTCAGTATGGTACTGACGATGCACCTGGATGACGGCGATCCAGTCGAAGACAGGATGGTCCTGGATACCGGCGCAGGCATTGCGATGGGTCTGAGCACGCCGTTCGTGAACAAGCAGGATTTGGTTTCCCGATTGGCTGCCGACTATTCGACGGAGTCGCTGGGGTATTCGGAAAAAGCCTCGACCATTTGGCGTACGCGACTGCCGCTTCTCGAATTCGAAGGCTTCAAGTTCAAGAATGTGCCGGTCAGTTTGTATCAGGTGCAAGACGGGTTTTTCTCGGAGCGAAAACACGCCGGTGTGCTCGGCAACTCCGTGTTGAAGCGATTCAATATCGTGTTCGATTATGCACGACGTCGAAGCTGGTGGATGCTCAACGACCGTTTTGACGGCGTGCCGTTTACGATCAATTGCTCCGGTTTGTCGCTCGCCACCGATCACTCGCTGGAGCGAGTGCTGGTCGACCGCGTCAAGGCAGGCTCGCCTGCCGATGCGGCAGGCTTGGTAGTCGGTGACGAAGTACTTGCAGTCGACGATATCATGACGGGTGCAGTGCCTTTGCATGTGCTGGAGTCACGGTTCGATAGAGACGGCGAGCGTATCCAGATTCGTTTTCTCAGAGACGGCGAGCAGCGCGATGTTGTGCTGCAGCTCGTTGCGCCGTACTGAGCTGTGTCGGAATCACCAGCGGTGGCTGTAGGCCATCGAAACGGTGTTCCCGAAGTCTCTTTCGGCGAGTAACGACAATTCGTCGGTGCGAGACATACTGAAGCGGAGTTTCAGCGTGACTCTCTCTCGACTGCGGTCCCGATCGGGTGCGTACACCCAGCCAGCGGTGACCTCACCGGCCAAACGCCAGTGTGGTGCGAACGACAGCGAAGCCTCAGGTCCGATCTCGACGGCTGCATCGCGGCTCGAGAGTCGTCCGAAGCCGCCCCAAATCAATTTCCAGTTATTGTCCAGCGCGCTCGCCCATCCCCAGAATGCTTCGCCGTAAGCCTCGAGACAGCTCGAGCATGTGCTGCGTGCTCGCTCGAGGCCGGTTGAAACTCGCCAGGAGGTTGCGCTTTCTTCCGGCAGTCGGAATACAGGCGCATTCAATTTTCGTGCTTCGACGGCGACCAGGCGGTCGAGAAAAATTCTGTCTGAAGAAACACCGAATGTCAGATCGGCAACGATTAGCGACGATTGCTCCAGCGAGTTGTTGCCGATTTCCCGTTTTCTGAATGCGGCAGTGCCGAGCTGAAGGTACTCGCCAACAACCTCGCTATACCCGACTCCGGCATCGAACGCGGACGGAGGGCTGAAAAGCGCCGGCGACTGGCGTAATGGTGGTTCGCTGCGAACTGGTGATCCTGGCGGAAGTCTGAGGCGACGGCCGATGATCTCACGACGACGCTCGCGAATTTCTGGAGCTTCGGTTTCTTCGAGGGGTGCCAGCGAGTAGTTCAGATAATCGATAGCGGTTGAAAGGCGTTGCGGTTCGCCTTCGAAGTTCTCGGCAGCGTCAGTCGGCGGGCCCAAGGGTTTTGATACATCGATCATCTCGAACACACGCGCCCGATCCGACGGGGGAAGCGCCGCCAGGGAATACCGCAGGGTCGCCTCGGATGAAGGTACGTAGGTGATGCGTTCGATCAGTCCCGGCTCCCGGCCTTCGTCGAGTCTGTGAAGGTCGTGAAACAGAGAGACCGGTGCGTACCAGGTGGAAACGGTTTGCATGAAATCGTCTTCGAGCACGAGCTCCAGCAATTCGGCGAGTCGATAGCTGCAGTTCTCTTCTAGGAAGTAGTAAGTGAACTTCTTCCCGGTGATCTCCCAAAGGTGATAGACGAGCAGCCGTTCCTGATAGGGCGTCAACGCCAGATCGTACTCCCACCGATCGCGAAACTCGATTCGGCTGTAGGTCTGGTCGTGCGCAAAAAAAGTGCTGTCGGAGAAGCCAGCAAAATACCCGCCGAACAGGCCGCGAATGACATAGACGATCGCGGGCTCTTGCGGTGGCACTTGCGCGCCAAAGTTGACGCTGAGGTCGAGTAGCGAGCTGTCGCGGGTGTTCACCCCATTGTTCAGGCGCAAGAGGCTATGACCAAAAGTGGAGGCGGGATTGCCGTAGTAGCCCGAAATCAAGATCAGCGATATACCGGACAATTCGTCGAAGGCCGCCCACTGATTTAACCGCGTGCAGTGGCTGAAGTCGCGCCAAATCGGTTTTTCCAATTGGAACGATAGCCAGTACAGGCGTGCCGGGAATTGGCAGCGCGTCTCCATTACCGTGTCGTCAGACGCGCTTTCCATCAACTCTACGAGTTGCGCAAGTTCGTCGAATGCTGTGCTGTCGGGCGAACCGGCAACAAAAAACTCGGGTGTGTGAATCGCGCTGGTTCGGTCGCGTTGTTTATCCGCCTTGAGAAGTCGCAGCCAAGTCGGATGCTGAGATAGCTCAGTCAAAGCGTCGGACGGATCAGCCCAAAGACTCGGGCAGACGAGAGCGCCGCACAGCAACACGAAGGTGAAAAAAAACCGCCCGGCTAGGCGCCGAGCGGTCTGCTTTTTAAACAGCATTGAGCCTCTGTCTGTTAGATAGCGGCCTGTACGATGCTGTAAAGACGAGCGGCTTTCTCTTCCCGCTCCAGGTCAGCGAAGCCCTCGCTTTCGATCAGGCTCGCATACGCGGGCCGAAGTGCAGCTACGAAGTCTTCAGTTGACTCGACCTCGAGTACTGTCACAAGCGTGTCGAGATGTTCGCCTTCGCCATTCGCGATATCGCGCTCAAGCTCAGGGTAGGTGCGGTAGATCAAAGCAGCGCTTTTCTCTTTACCACCGTTGCAGCTTTCCGGAGAAGATGCGTTTGAGCTGATCGCTGTTGTACCAAGGTCCCAGGTTACGTTCGTCACGGCGGCTACCGCGTCGTTAGTGGGTGCAATCATCGCACCGAGTCCGCATTCCGTATAAATGTCCGCAAACTCCCGCGCGTCAGCGGAAGGGGCAGCTGCCAGTGCCGAGCACGCGGCTCCTACCAGGATGAGCTTCTTATTCATTTGAACTCCAAGTCATTATGAATTTTCACGAGGTCCCTCCTCGTATGTTGGAGGCTATCACAGGATGATCCAGAAACGGAAAGGCACCGTTAGCAGGACACAAAACCGGGTGAACGACCACCCGGTCGCTGTCGCGGCTCCATGGTCGACCCTGCGGAAACACTGATCAGCGTGAGTAGATGGGGGAAAGATCAACGAATCTTTGTTCGTTGGTGAGCAATTTCGGGACTCGAAGACAATCGGGCGGGTGTTCTGATAGCCTTTCAAACTAAATCCGGAACAACACCGGATTTCCTTCGTCGAGAGGCACTGCAGCGGCACTCTGGCCGTCACGCTCGACGCAAGGCCCATACGATCAAGGGTGCCTCTGATTTCGGAGGTGCTTTGACGTGCAGGATGATAGTGGCAAGCAGATCATTGGTCGTGTGGTCGGACTGTGGCGATACCCGGTGAAATCGATGGCACTCGAATCACACACAGAAGCGAACGCTCCATGGTCTGGGCTCGCGGGTGCTCGGCGTTGGGCGTTCATACGCAAACCGTTGCAAGCTTGGGTGCGCTTGTTGGCCGGCCGGTACGTTGATGGCAGCTCGCTAACGCGTTTTACGTCGCGCTGAATCGACTGTAAACAAATCGTAAGCCGTATTGCGAATCGCTTTGGGGGTCTGCAGATCGCACGTCGTGTATTTCCGATACGGGCAACTGTTCCTGCAGTTGTCTCAGCAGTCGCTTGTTGGCGTAGGAATGCGGCGAGGCAGGATCGTTACCTTGATCTTCGATGAATTTCTGTAGCACTCGTGGTTGTGTTTCATCAGCCATGGCAAGCTCGATGAGCTTGGCTCGATATTCAAGTTCCCACGGCGTGATATCGGCGTAAGCTTCGAGATCAAGAAAGTGCTGCGTTTCGTGTGCGAGAAACGTGACCTTGAACTCCTCGCTCTCAAGATCGTCGTATGCTGGAACGACAGCGAACAGTGTTCGATCCGCGACCCAACCTCCGGCACCTCGGGCATCGCATGTCGCAAACCGTCCCCAGCCAGCAATCAGAAAGTTGTCGAGGAACGCCACGCGGGTCGTGTAGACGCCATGCGGCATCTCGACCGTGATGGATTGTCGATCTTCTTGCCGCCAGATCATCAGCTCGCGCAACACACCGGTTTGCCCAAGCAGCGTGTACAGCCCATCCGCACGCAGTGCTTCGCGCAGCGTATTCTCGATCTGGACGGTGTCGGATTCTGGCGATAGACCGATGATGGTCCGAAGTCGACGTTCCAGCTCCTGCGTGTGCGCTTGACGGTTCTCCGGTTCGAGCAATGCGCTGCGCCAGTAACGCGTGTAGGCCTCAATGACCCGGGCCGCCAAAGACTCGTGTTCCATCTGAGGATCATCGACCACGCCAGATGTATCGAAGCGCTGCAGCATGCAGCTTTGGTATTCACGCTCGCGTTGGTTCAGATCCGACGGATCGATCGTATGCAGTCGCGCAAGAGCAGTCCGCGCGTCGCCCTGGAGTCCGGCGCCGATCGCTTCGGAAATGATCTCCGAAGCCGCGACGGCGTTTGAATCGCTAGATTCGATCAGTCTATCGACACTGGGGTCTTGCGTTTGTGGACACCCAACAACAAAGAGAACCAAGCAACAAATCAGCGATCGCACGCAGTTTTCCCCCGGAGACGTAACAGGGACTGAGTGTTACGCGCGCCGAGGTTTCGTGTCTTGAAGATTTTTGACCTTCCGCCAATAGTTGGGTGGAGCACCGGTAAGTGCGCGAATCGCGCGTGTGAAATGTGCTTGATCTGAAAAATGCAATTGCGTCGCGATGTCGGACAATGTGGTCTCGGTTTCCACCAGTCTCTGGTAGGCCTGCAGTGTCCGTGCGGTCGCACGATACTCGGCCGGCGACACACCGAACGCCTGTCGAAACGCACGGCTTATCGTTGACGCTGCGAGGCCCAGCGAACGGGCCCAGTAACCGATCGCCTTTTCTGGATGCTCTCGAATGTACTGCGCGAGCATCTCCGGCCAATCGGAAAACTCGAGTGGTCTTGGCTTAAACGAATCGAGCAGCGCGGCCTTCGCAGCCGCGGGATCTTCGCTCGATAATTTGGCTATCTGGTCGAGGTCGTGCGTAAAGCCTACGTGGGTATTCGGCAGGCTGTCTTGCAGCTCGAAATTGAGCGTTTTGACGTCTCCTCGCCTGCCTATCCAATCCGCATGCTACGCATACGCACCGTGCACAAGCACATCGCCGGGCCTGACCTTGAAGCGACCATGATCACCGGCTTCGGTGTACTCGCCGCGGAGCACCAAAGTGATGTAAGCGTTGGCATGCTGATGGCGCGGTAGCATGGTGCCGGCCGGCAGCTGTTCGGCGATGGTAGTCACAGAGAATGAGGTCGAACCGCCTTGAAGCGAAACTCGCTTCGACCCTATTCAGCAAATTCAGCAGTCAATCGTCGACTTGCACGATGCCGGCGACATTCTTGTGCCGAATGCTACCGCTGGAGTCACTCGCCACCGTGAAGTCGCCGCCGACATCTTTGGCGGTGATACTGCCGGATCCATCACGGCCAACATAGACATCACTCATGATTTGGGATGCGGTGATGGAGCCAGAGCCATCCTCGCCGATGCGTACGCTGCCGGCCCGGACGATGGTGATGCTGCCACTACCGTCGTCAACGATGTTGACTGCGCCAGGCACATCCTGCACCTGTATCGATCCGGAGCCATCTTTGATCTCGACCGACGCTACGCTGGAGACTGCCATCGATCCACTCGTATCAGCGATCTGAATGGGGTAGCTGTTCGGGATTCGTACCTCGAGATCCAGCCGGGCATAGCTGTTTCCGAGGAAGGATTTGGACGGCTCCGGGATCTCGGTGCGCAAGATCAGCTTTGCACCGTTTCGGTCGGAAGTCACAGCGAATTGTGCGAGATTATCCTCGTCGGTGGAGCATGCTCGACCGTCGACCTCAACAGACTCAAGGCCCGGTTGACCGATCACAATCAGCTTGCCCGCGCCGGCTTCGAGCGAAATCTCAGTAACTCCGTCCAGAGCGAACTGATCAGAGATGTCCAGTCTCTGCCGGCAATTGTCGTCCGCGCTCGCAGTGGTCGCGAGAACCGCGCCGGCAATAAGCGACAGCGCACCGCGAAACAAGGATGAATAAGTTGTGGTTTTTGCGTCTGCTACCTGTTTTTCGGTCATGATCAATGCTCCCAGCGCTATTGGTGTTTCGTTTTAGACGACGGAGTGGGCGTGACGGTTTAGATGAGCATACGAATTGGTGGGATAAGTGCCAGTTGATGCCGCAGTATGAGTATTCGGACGCGAAGCCCAAGAGTCGTCGCGCGATCAACTATTCGGGGAACTCAATGACACCATATATCTTTAAGAAGTACCTGGTCCTGCTCTTGTCCACGTCCATGTCACTGTTATTGTCGGCAGCCGCCAGTGCCCAAGAGCTGAAGTGCCCGGCGCGGGCCTATGAGATGCGGTGCATGAGTCCGGTGCCGGTCGTAGTTACCACGTGGGTTCCACACATCAAAAAAGGCGATTTCGACATTGCTTTCGACGCACTGCGCTTCGAGTATCACTTCGAGCGGGCGGGTAGGGAATCGGCAATCAGGCCAGGAACCTGCCGGTTTAAGAACCGCGTTGTTGATGGAGATGAGCCAACAGTCCTTATTGCTCAAAACACGTACTACAAACAAGATCCGATCCACCAGTACGCGTTCGAGGCAGTGAATGACTATCTATACGACTGTAACAAAGAGGTCGGCTGCGAGTTTACGGTCTGCGTCGAAAATCGACCTGGTGGAGAGTTGAACGAGGAAGAGAACGAGAATAATGTCCGCCGGAGGAGGCCGGTAGAAAGCCCGCCGCATGAAAGATACTTCAAAGTGTATTCAAGAGCCGGGGTGTTGATACGGCGTACGCCTGAGGATTCCGATTAGGCTTGCGGCAACTACAGCGGAGCGCCGACGCTTTGCGAAGCGTCTTCAAGGTTGGGTGGTAAGCAGGATGATCTTCGTCGGTCTGCGCGTTGTACTGGGGCGCGCTCTTGAATGACATGAATGATCGCATAGTGGTTTGGCGAGACGGTAAGTCTGTGGGCATTCCGTGGTTGCATGCTGTCTTTGGAAGCTTTAAGCAGGCATCAATTTTTGGTCCTCTTGTTTTCGTGGGATTGAGCAGGACAAACCTTTATAGAAACTATCCAACCGAAGTGAAACTTGGCGCAGTAGCAGCGGGTGTCGCCGCCTATATCGTCTGCTTCCTCGCGGCGCTGCGACCCGCAATCGAGATTGGAAGCGATTCCCTTCGGGTTAATCAATTCGGGCTTTGGTATACATCGATCAAGTGGAGCAGTATTTCAAGGATCACGATCCGGAATCTTGGACCACTGGGCTATTTCCTCGACGTTCGCAGTGAGCTTGGAACCAACAATCGCATGTTCGTATTCGTTGGATCAATTTCGACAGAGCAACTGAAGCGCTACGTTGGTCACTACAACGTGGAGGTCGACTAGTTGTCGATATCGGCGTCTCGACTACTTCGGTCGGAACGAGCATGACGCCGCACGGTAGGCCCGGCTGAGCTTCCAGGGCACGAGCTTTTTCAGTCCAGTTTTCATCTCCTCTGCTGCGAGCTGAATATCGCTTTGTTCGAAATCACCGGCGTCTAGGTATCTGTCCAGGCGCTCCCGGAACGTCGCCAGTGATTCCTCTGCGCTGCCGCTGACGATGATTCCGGCAAACGTCGCCGTAGTGGTCAGCGAGAACTTAACGTCCTTTTCCTGTGGTTCAGCCCACTGAATGTCACTCACGCCGCTCCACTGAATATGAAACTGGTTTTCCGTACGACTGAAAAACTTGATCGTCGCACGCTTGATCACATCGTGTGCGTCCATGTGTAGTGTGCCGTGGTACTCACCCGATTCGTCATGTCGAGGTTGGCTCCAGCTGAACTCGGTGCCCTCGAAATCTCGCCAATACCGGGTTGGGCAAGCGAGCGATCCTGTTGTCAGAATCGGCGCATAGGGCCGGTCATCGATGTTGGGATCCATCATCGTCACGATCTCCAGCGTCCACCCGAGTTCCTTGCCTTGACCCTCATTGAATTGGTCGCACCAGTTGGGATCAGGAATGACGCCTGTCAAAACGGCAGACTCGATGGGGATTTGGTAGCCAGCGAGTGCAAGGGTGTTTTCGGGGATGGCCATGATGTGAGTGTTCGGTCTGTCGCCAAATTGGAAGTCGAGGTCGCGCGCAGTGACGCGTTCGGTAGTATATTTCTAGCCTTAACGTGAGTCATTTACGATTCGGTCGACCTGTGAGATCTATAAACCTATGAACCGCTCGGCACGCACCAATAAGACTATCGTTCGATACTCACTCGAAGCTGCGTTGATCGTGTTCAGCGTGTTGTTGGCTTTGTTTCTCGACAGCGAGCTAGAGGCGCGGAAAGATGCTCGCGTCATCGCTGAACTCACAGGTCATATCGAAGATGAGATGCGGCGGAATCTCACGATTGTTGACGAGTGGTTGCCCTACCACGGTGCAGTACTCGCCGAGATTGATCGTTATCTTGACTCCGAGTCTATGTTGCAAAGCCTATTGACTGACAACGGTATCGACTATGGCCGGCTAATGGAGCGAGGATTGATCCAAGACTTTTATAGCGACTCCTCTTGGCAGCTCGCCAGTCGAAGCGAGATTACGTCTCAGATTGAATTCAACCTTCTGTACTCGATCTCGCAGGCGTATTTGTCGCAACAGAATGTTAACAACACCCTCGTGCGTTGTTCAGATCATTTCTTTGATCGTGACACGCAGAATCCGGATCAATTGGTCGTCTCATTACGAATGCTTCGTAGTCTGTTGCAAGAGTTGGTAGGTCAGCAGACAGTGCTCCAATCTCAGTATCGAGAAGCGTTGGTAGCGATGGATGCACTGAGACGCGATAGTGAGTGAACCTTCTATCGCGCTCAGTCTACGTTTGGTTGACCTCAATCCAGCAGTGGTTGATGCATGGAGAATTGCATTCCGAGCGTCGCCTGAAGTCCGGATTTACGTTGGAGACATTTTTGAATACGCGCGGTGCTGCGTTGTGTCTCCAGCCAACAGCTATGGCTTTATGGATGGCGGGATCGATGCTGTTTACACGAAGCGATTCGGAAATGACCTCCAGCTCCGGCTCCAGGACAAAATTCGAAGACTCGACGGTCAGTTGTTACCTGTTGGAGCAAGCTTGCTGATAGAGACGCGAGATTCGACTATCCCATACATGATTTCAGCGCCGACGATGGAGACCCCTGGGCCTGTACCCAGCCACAATGCGTTCTACGCGATGGCAGCAGTTTTAAACTGTTGGTCCAAGCACAGTGAGCTCTTGCCGGAAGTCTACTGTCCAGGTCTTTGCACTGATGTTGGGCATGTTGAACCTGCGATGGCCGCGGAGGAAATGGCGAAAGCATACGGTAAGTGGAAGGCTCGGCGAGATGGTTGATTGCCCTATCCAGAAGGAGCAACGCGCCAGATGGGAGCTGCGACAATCTGTGGCAGTAGAATCGATAGGCAGCGGCGGGGAATAGTTTGGCTACGACCGATCTACAGCGTCATCTAGAGTTTCTGACTGATCGGTGGTGCGCACGTAGAACTCTTGAACCGCTTCGCAGACTGCTGAATGCACGAGCAGCACTAAATGGATTGACCGATGGCTGGTCAGATTTTCGTTTTGAACTTCAGTCTATTCGGGCGGACTTTCAGTCCGATCTCGAGTCAGATGAATTCGACGCGTTGGTCGACGCAATCGATATTGCTGACAACGCACTAAGCGAAACTGACTGACACTGTTATTTTCGGGACAGCGGATCAATGAGTTGACTTCGTTTAGATGATCGGGCGGAGCATACTAGGTGATGTGTGATGGATAACGATGCACTGGACGACTCAGCGGCCTACATCGTCTTGATCGAAGATCTACTCGATCAAGCGGAGTGCGGTCAGCTGATCGACTCCATTGAGCGTGCCGATCCGACGCCGGCCCCGATCAATACGGTGGACGGCGTGCAGCGTAACCCAGATGTAAGGAACAACGATCGTACGATGATCGAGGACGCCGAGTTTGCTGCCAAGCTCTTCGAACGAGCGAAGGCACGCATTCCGCCGCAGGTTTTTGGGCGAAACGTCGTCGGTTTAAACGAGTTGTTTCGATGCTATCGCTACAGGCCAGGAATGAAGTTTTCGCCCCACACGGATGGTGCGTATGAACGCAGCCCGACCGAACGGAGCTTTTACTCATTTCTGATTTATCTCAATGAGGTGGAAGCGGGCGGTCAAACAAACTTCCTTGTTGAGCCGGAACTCTCTATCGAACCGAAAGCGGGACTTGGTGTGATTTTCCAACACCCGATTTCGCACGAAGGCGCCGTCGTCACGAAAGGTGTTAAGTATGTGCTGCGTACGGATGTGATGTATGGAGTGCCCGACGAAGTGGGTTCGATGTCTACCTGACATCGGGGGGCAGTCGGCCGAATGGCTACTTTCGAAGTCATGACGAACTAGTGGACAAATCCGAATTCAATCTTCCAGCGTTGCTGGTGGCGCTTATCCAGACTCCTCAGTGGCCGACGACGAGCGATGAAGCGCGCCGTCAGGAGCTCAACCCCATACTGGGCAAAGATGCCGCCGAAAAATTATGGCCGGGGGAGCGGCGCATCGTGTTGTGCCAACCTCCGTTCGCAAGGCTGAGTGATGAGGTTGAAGGTAACGCCCAGTTTTGGGTGGATCAGCTGAGTCTTCGGAATTCGATTGACTACGAACGTAGCCTGATTATCGGTGACTTTGGTCTGGGATCCGATTCAAAGATCGTACTGAACTTTGAACAAGAGGGAAGCCCGCGAGTCATGTTTCTGAAGTGGCTGGATCAAAGGCCACCGCAGCAGGAGTGGGTCTGCTCGCATGAAACGTTCGAAGCATTCTGTAGTGATGTTGGGCTGCGCTGTTCCGATGCAATTAATCCTGATGGTTCGTATCGCACCGATCGCTACGCGTCGTTGAAGTATGTCGACGACGCCAAGTCCAGACCGACCTTCAAGCTTGCCTCGCGACGGTGGTTCTCGCGCCGGAGCGTGAACGCCGAGCGCATTGCGACTCTTGCCCAAAAGGCGATCAAACGGGGATCGCATCTGGCGTTCTATGTCCGTCGTCTCGATGATCCGAGGTTCAGTCACCGCATAACGATTTGGCCGTCGGGAAACGCCAACACTTTCGACGTCGAGTACCACGTAAGTCATCATCAGTGCGGGTCGTTCTGGAAGTCGGTTTACGTGCACGACTTAATTTTCGAGTTGAATGGTATTTACCGACTCGATTCCGAACCGACTACATTTGGATACGAATACCGTGAGATTTAGAAATATTGGCTGACAGTCACTTTTTCGCGCACCATGAAGATCAAACTAGGCTCAAATTGCACGCTGGATATCCCTAGCCCTAAGGATTTACTTCAGCTTGTCCCGGAAGGCATCTCCGGGGAGGTTCTGAACTACGGTCAGTCGGAAGGGCAAGTCAGGATTGGCGAGACCGTTTGGGGTGCCTACCTAGATCACAACAACGAATACTACTTGCAGTTCGAAGAGAGCGAACTCATGTGGGCTGAGCTGGCTGCGCTAGTAGATAAGATTTTAGAGCACCTTCGGGTCAATTGTCGTGTGCTTAATCCGAAAGTGATGGGGGTACACCACGGTCCGACGGATACTCAGTCGTAGGTGTTGGGCGTTCGAACCATCGGATACTTGATCTGCGTTGTGAGCACTTAGTCGTAGTAGCGCCGGAAGCGTGTTTGCAACGGGATCGATAGCGCTTTCATGAGGGTTTGCAGGACTCGCAGCGCTTCGTCTTCGGCTTTTTCCGATGGCGGGTTGTTGGTTACAGGAATCAACAGCTCGAAACGATCCATCGAACTGCCGTCGAGGTAGGTGACTTCAGCGGTCGCGAGTTCGTTCCGGATCTTTGCGTAGTCGTCCTCATTGAATCCGGTCCGAGGAACGCCGAGTACCCAATTCCCCAGTTTATCTTCAATTGGTTTCGAGATGACAAATCGATAAGGGAAATTTTCGAACCGAATGACGATCCCGCCACGAGGGCCAGAAAATCCGGACTCAGCAATTCTATCGCGCAGCTCTGTTGCTGATCGCCATTTGCTGGTCGTCCTGCGAAAGAAGATCTCGTAAGCCAGCGCGAGTGCGATTAACGCACCAAAGAAGTACTTCATGAGTGTAGATACTGTGGCAGACGGGGACAGGCGGATCAGGCAGTTTGCTATCGAAACACATTCGTCCGAACGCGTCGAGCCCGTACCCGCAGTCTCGAGCGCGGTATGTTGTATGCGGCGCTATTGCGGGATGTCGACGGTCATCTCGGCACCGCCGTACTCGTGGACCGAATCATGCGCACGAACGATGACCTGTTCGACATTGTCTGGAACCCGGACACCGCCTAATGAACGTTCGAAGGGCTGCTCGTCGTCGTGCGGATGCGCGAGGACCCGAGTGGCCAGTACTTCGCCATCCAAGGTAAGCACCTCCCAGCGATTTGCGTAGTGATCCCAGCCTTGATCGTCGTGTTCGACCGTGACTCGGAAACGGCACACACGGTCGTCATCGCAAGTGACGCGTACATTCAAAACATCCGCTTCGTCAGCCGGGAGGGGCGCGGGCAAAAGCGCAGTGATTGCCAGTAAGATGCCCAAGTCAGTCCAGTGCTTCAACGAATCGAACTCCCTAATCAGCCGCCGAAGTCGATCGTATTCGTGCGCGGATTGATGTTGGCGCCAATAATGGAAATGCCCATCGGGCCACGCGGAATGTTGAGTAGGACCGGATCGCCATCTCGATACACCTCGACGTCAACTGCCTCGCCCGCGGCGCCAACGCTTCGTACGTCGCGAAGATCAGCGTTCGACAATACAGGTCTGCCGTCATAGCTGAGAATGACATCTCCAGGCAGCAGCCCGGAACTCTCGGCAGGCGAATAAGGTATGACATTGCTGATGACCAGACGGTTCGACTGACCGCTGGCGTACAAATACTCGTCGTAACGCTTGTCCCCGAGCTCTGAGCGAAGCGGGTTAGTATTGCGAGCAAGGCCATTCAATTCATTTTGATAACGCTCTGTTCCGAACCATCCCTCACGTCGTGCCCGGTCGTCAAACGCGAGTGCCTCGAACTGAAGCTCCGCCTGTATTCGACGAAAACGCTCCTGTTCGTATTCCGTGAATCCGAACTCCATCAGTCGATCTTTACGGGACTGTTGGTTACGGGCGGAACGCTCTTCGGGCGTTACGCGAGTCGCTGTTACCCGCTGCTCGGGGCGCATCGACGCGATCTCGGCTCGAAGCTCCTGAATCGACTGCTCCAGCGTTTCACGTTGTGCTGTCTCTTGCTCAAGCTTCTCCGCAAGTCGGGCGACGACTGCATCAAGCGGCTCGACAGCCACCTGATCTGAAGCTGAGCCATTACCGACCGAACCGCTCGGTGCTGGTGCTTCGAGTTGGTTTTCGGTCGATTGCGAGGGCGCAGAGACCAATGCAGAGACCACTAGCGCGGCGACTCCACCTGAGGCTGCCGTTACGAGGGCGAGTATTGCGTGTTGCCTTTCCAGCATATTTCCGACTTTCCTTTGTCCTGCGGTCGTGGTTTTCGCCGATCCGTCAAAGTCCGTAAGTCCAGTTATGACTCTTCATATACTGTCGGAGTTCCGGTGGTTGTCAATTTGAAGCACGTTACTCAACGAATTGGTCGCCGTGTTCACGGGAGAGACCTACGGTCAGTTTCCTGAAATGGAGCCACCTTTTGAGCTTATCGACCGTTTCATTCTGCTTCATAACCCTCGACCCATCTGTAGCCGAGATAGCCCGATCGTTGTGTGATGACCAGAGTGTCACCCACTTCGACGTCTTCGAAGAATCGAGATGAGACCTGAAAACGACGTGTGGATCGCTCGTTCGTCCAATCCTGCGTACGAACCCGGTACGTGCGGCGGCTAGAGCGCCCGCCTGATCTCGATATTTTTTTCTCAACGACTTTGACTTCAAAACGCTCGCGGTCGGATTGGTCGAATGTTTCGTTGATTTCCGTGAGGGTTGCGACCGAAGTTGCGAATGCCCCAAACAGACCGACGATGCTGAGTTCAATGAGAATGATGTGAGTACGGGATGAGCGTCTGAGTATGAGAAGCGCGACGATGATCAGGCCGATTGCTATACCGACGCAGATGCGTGCGCCGTCGAATACCAGCGGTCCACTATCGATCACAAACGTATCTTTATCCCAGATGTTGCGCATGAACTGGAATATCCCGTTCAGTGCTAATCCAGTACTGACACTTAACAACATGATTGCCTTGACCACGAAGCGGTCCTTGGAAGGGTAGAGCGCTTGGGTCGTTGATTGCGAGATCGCCGTAGAGACGTCGCGTAAAAATCGAACAGGAGATTTTGCAAACTCGCGGAGGTGGGTTTCTTCGAACGCGTTGGGGAGTTTGAATTTCACCCACAGCTGACCGCCACGATTGATGACCTCGACAACCCTAGCTTCATGCTCGCCTTTGTATTCGAAGAGATTGACCAACGCAGTGGCGACATGACTGTTCTTACCGATAAGCGAATGGACATTGGCGTTATCCGACCCGATGTAAATCCGTTCGTCGAATCCGACATTGCCTGTCTGGTACTCCTTGGACACACCAATCGCGCGAAAACACCGATCAATCCACGACTCGGATTTCAGAACAAATTCGACCTGTTTTGTACTTTCAACTCCGATCCGAAGTATTCGTGATGAGAAGCCACGTTTTTCGAGTCGACCGAAGTAGGTTATTCCGTCGGACGAATCGGAACGACCGGACCACGGCTTCTGGAAGCGACGATGCGTTGCGTGTGCGGCAAACGCCAAAGTTGTGATCAGGCCGAAAAGAAACCACATGCTATGTACTCGGTGAGAATTTGCTGCTTGCTAGCGTGCACGGACAGTCGCGCAGCGTCGTATGGCTACCCGGTAAGCGCCAGATTGTGTCGACGTATTGACAAGGCGTCAAAGACAACTGTGAATGCCACCTCCGGAAAAAGGCTGACGGTTTGTCGTCTCGAATCGGTACAATCAGCCGGTCAATACAGCTTTCACCCCAACTCATGGAGCGATCTACATGATTCCGCGTTCATTGATATTTGGCTTGGTCGCGCTCTCGGTTAGCGTGGGTTCTTTCGCCAAAGAGCTTCCCCCTATTGAAAAGCTCGCCGTACCGCCGGGTTTTGAGGTGTCGGTTTTTGCACAGGTCGAAAACGCACGACAACTGGCGCGCGGCGACGACGGTGTGATTTACGTCGGCAGTCGCCGTGCGGGCAAATTGCACGCGGTTATCGATAACGATAAAGACCACGTGGCGGACGAAGTCATCTTGATCGACGACGGCTTGCAGCTGCCGTCGGGTATCGCCTACAAAGACGGCGACTTGTATGTCGGTGCTGTGTCGACGATCTATCGCTACTCGGATATCGCGAATACACGCGCGCAGTCGCCGCGCCCTGTGGTGATCACGGACAAACTCCCCACCGAGGAACACCACGGGTGGAAATATCTGAAGTTCGGTCCGGACGGAAAGCTCTACTTCCCAATTGGAGCGCCGTGCAACATCTGCGACGCAGGTGATCCCTTCGCGACGATTCTGCGCATGGACGTCGAAACGCTTGGTGAACCGGAGATTGTGGCGCGAGGTGTGCGTAACAGCGTCGGTTTTGACTGGGATCCCAAAACGGGCGACCTCTGGTTTACCGATAACGGTCGAGATCTTCTCGGTGACGATATTCCGCCGTGTGAACTCAATCATCTGACAGAGGTGGGTCAACATTTCGGGTACCCGTATTTTCATGGTGCCGGGATCGCGGATCCGGAGTTCGGAGCGAAAGGCGGCGAGCTCGCAGATTACCGTCAGCCCGCGCTGACGCTTGGACCGCACGTGGCACCGCTGGGCATGACGTTCTACAGCGGATCGCAGTTCCCCGAGAGCTACCGGGGGGACGTCATTCTCGCCGAACATGGCAGTTGGAATCGCACGCCCGAAGCGGGTCCGATCGGCTACCGGTTGATCCATGCACGCCAGGACAGAGGCGGTCTTCAATATGATGTGTTCATCGACGGTTGGCTCAACGATGACGGTTCGCGTTGGGGGCGTCCGGCGGATGTACTGCAACTGCCAGACGGCAGCTTGCTGGTGGCCGACGACGAAGCGGGTGCGATCTATCGAGTCAGCTACAGCGGGGCGACTTAGTTCAGCATGCCGAATATGCGTTGGTTGTGTGCATAACTGCAGCCGAGATTCACAAGCATGTCGCTGATGCATGTCCTGTTCGCTAAACGGAAGGCCATTAAGTTCATTCTGCTGAGCACGGTGGTCTACTGTGCGGCGGTACTCGGCTACATCTACTACGTCGCTGTGCCAGCTGCAGACCGGCCCGAAGCACTGGAAACGAAGTCTATCGTACTCGCAACTTGGGCTGGGGCTGGCACTACCCTGCTTGCGGCAAGTCATCTATTCATGATTACCCGTGAGGATGAGGGGGACGACGGCCTGAGACCGTTTGTTGAAAGCTTGGTCCCACTGGCATTGATGTTCGTCAGCATTTGGCTACAGGGCTATATATTTAAGTACCACGGAGTTAGTTGGTTGCTAGGACCTTGGGACTAAAAAGAACTTCTCGCATGGATGAGAACTTAGAAAACACGCTGTCGGTGTATTCAAGCGGTTTGGTCGGATTGATCGTGACCGCTATCCACTTTGGGCTATCCAGGCTTGCCGCTCGATTCCAGGAATTGTTTAGCGGGTTCGGTGCGGAACTGCCGTTCCTGACGCGGATGTTGATGGTTGACTCGCTCTATTTCTGGGTCATCCCCGTAACGCTTTGCGGTATTTTGGTGGCGCACCAACTGGGCTGGGTTAGTCGATCCGTTGCGATCATCGCCAATTGGGTCGGTACGGTCGGCAGTATGATTGTTGCGTTGTTCGGATTGTATCTGCCGATTTTCAAAATGGGAGCTGTGGTCTGATGGATTCCAATGCACCGCAGCGTCGCGGAAACCCACTCACGATACCTCTATGGATTATTGCAATATGCCTTTCCATTCAGGTGGGACTCGAGGTGTTTCTGTGGATCAATCCGAACCACTTTCGCGATCAGGCTTCGCAGCAGCTGTTGGAAAATTTCGGCGATCAGCTTGAATCCAGCAGTGGGTTAGATTTCTCCTTTCCCGCAGTCGATGTCGTGCGTGAATATTCCGACAACTTCAATAGTCTGTCGATCGAGGAGCAAGTCAAGCGAGCCTCTGTTGTCGGGGTGGCGCTCATTGAGATCGATGATGGCAAGATCGAAGGGGTCGTCTCGGAGATTTTCAAACAAGCGGTTGGTGCCGACCTGGATACCGAAGTGGGTGAACGACTTCCTGCGCTTCAGCAACCCTATAACGACCAGCTCACCTACGGCGACGCAATCGTTTTCTTCATGACCGGCACGCCACCTGCGTTCCGTCGCGGCATCTCAGTCTTTGACGGCAAGTTGGTTCTTCAGGATGGACTGACCCTGGAGGACGTTCGCAGAATAGCGATCGAGTGACTTAAGCCGGTGAATTGAACTTCGTCGCGCTTCGTACGCCGTGGCACTAGTTTAAACTCAAGACGTGACTCGCACAGCGAAACATAAGCTTCAGTACTTTGTTGCGACCTTGGGCTATTTTTCGGTTGCTGGACTACTGATCTGGTGGATTGAACCAACGCCTGTTGCTCTAATCGGGATAGGTCTCGTGTTGCTAGGCCGTGGGCGTATATCCGGCATCCTTTATCGCGATCTGTTCACCAGCCGAAGGCTGTTGGAGTCTGGTGACTTTGAAAACAGCATTGTGGCGTCCGAAAGGTTTATCGAACGCGCGAACGCCAAACCCAGGTTGCGCAAGGTAGGTCTATGGAAAGGTGGGATATACACTCGCGATGCTATTGCGATGGCCACGAACAATATCGGCGCTGCCTACCTGGAACTGGGTGAGCTGGAACTTGCCGAACGTGCGTTACATGAAGCGCTGGAGATGGATCCTGAGTACCCGTTGCCACATTGGAATCTCGCGATGGTGGCTCAACTGCGCGGTGATGAGATGAAAACAGAAGAGCATCTCAGAATCGGACGCGATCTGGGTTTCGCGAACGCGACGTCTGATCACTTGATTCGGCGTGCAGCATCTGTGCTGGCGCGAATCGAAGGGCGGAGAGAAGCGAGTGAGTGATGCCATTCGAAAACAAGCGGTCATGACGATCGTTGCCGGTAGACCCAAATCATAGCGTTTAACCACCCCACAACTCGCTCGAGTTGGCTCCGACACCGGCTTTTTCGCCTGTACGCATTAATTCGAATTTCGCGAGCTTTTCATCGCCCGCCATGAATACGAATTCAGTGCATTGACTCCATCTGTGGTCGTCCCCTACCGTTTTTGTGGGGATTCAATTGCATTGTCCGGGGGGACGACATGCCATCAGCGACGGCTCTTTTTTCACGGGGCGTTAGCCTCATTTGCTTGGTAATCCTTGCGACGACCGCCGCCTTTGCGCAGGACTCGGACAGTCCGAGTGGCGTTGCGCTGGTTGGGAGTCTGCAATCCGAGTTATCGGGCGACGGATGCGGTGATTGGCAACCCGAATGTCCACTGACCGAGTTGAACAACGTCCCCGGCACCACGCTTTGGCAAGCGACTTTCACAGTGCCAGCTGGATTCTGGGAATGGAAAGTCGCGTTGAATGACTCGTGGGATGAAAACTACGGCGACGGCGACGGTAATTTTCAACTCGATCTCACCGAGTCGCGTGACATCACGTTTATCTACGACGACTCAGACAACTCGATCGAACCTGCGCTGGTGACGGTTGCGGGCAGCCTGCAGTCCGAGTTGGGCTGTCCGGGTGACTGGCAGCCGAACTGTAGCGCGACGTTCCTGACATACGACGCGGAAGATACCGTCTGGCAAGGCACCTTCAACGTTCCGGCCGGCGACTGGGAATACAAAGCGCCGCTCAACGGCTCGTGGACCGAAAACTACGGGGTCAACGCCGAGCGCAACGGTGGCAACATCGCGTTGGGCCTGGATGCGCCGACCGATGTTAAGTTCTATTTCGAACGCGGCACCAATTGGATCACTAGTAACCAGAACTCTGTTATCGCATCGCTGCCAGGGAGTTTCCAATCCGAACTGGGGTGCTCGGGTGACTGGCAGCCTTGGTGCCTGCGTTCGTGGCTGCAGGACCCGGACGGCGACGGACTATATACATTCGCAACGCGCGATATCCCGGCCGGGAACTACGAGTTCAAAGTGGCACATGACGAAGACTGGGCAGAAAACTACGGTGCGGGAGGCGTGCAAAACGGCGCCAACATACCACTGACGGTTCCGAACGATGGCGATCTTGTAGTGTTTACCTACGATCCGGTGACGCATATCGTTGAGGTGGGTGGAGAGCTGCCGCGCGGCAACATCGACGAGGCACGGGCTCACTGGCTCGCGCCGGGTGTATTTGCGTGGCCGATCGCGGATGGCAACACAGTGTCGTTGCACTATAGCGCGAACGCTGAACTCTCGATTACGAGCGACGGTCTGGTCGGTGCGGACGCGGCCATCCCCCTGACTCGTGATGGCGTGGTTGACGGTGCGATCGCGGAAAAGTTTCGCCACCTCGCAGGCATGCCCGTTTACCGGCTCAGTGACGCCCACCTGGCCGATGTCCCTGGCATTCTGAAGACGCAGTTTGCGCTCGCTGCAACCGATGGTAACGGCGTGCCGGTCGACGCAACCGGCGTACAGCACCCCGGTGTTTTGGATGCGTTGTACAGCTATGACGGCGAACTGGGTGTGAGCTTTGACGAAGGTGCGCCGACGATAAGATTGTGGGCGCCGACGGCGCGTGCGGTGACGCTGCATTTATTCAACAGCTCGGACAACTCGGCGCCAGCAACGTTGATTGTTCCGATGACCGAGGATCCGACTACGGGAACGTACACTGCCGCGGGCAGTGCGTCGTGGGATCGTATGTACTACCTGTTCGAGGTTGAAGTATTCGCCCGCTTCTCCGGCGAGGTCGAGACATTCATGGTCACCGATCCTTATTCGCTGAGCCTGTCTATGGACAGTCGGCGATCACAAATCGTTAACCTCGATGACGGGGATCTCAGACCGAGTGGATGGAAAAAACTGAGAAAGCCGGCGCTACGTGCACCGGAGGATATTGCGATTTACGAGTTGCACGTACGCGACTTTAGTATTCACGACGAGTCTGTGCCGGATACGTTAAAGGGAACATTCGGTGCGTTCGCCATTAAGCGAACTCACGGCATTCGCCATCTTCGTCGATTGTCGCGATCCGGTCTGTCACATGTGCATCTGCTTCCGGCGTTCGATTGCGCAACCATTCCGGAAGACCGGAGCACACATGCAGATCCTGGCGACCTCTCTGTGTACGCTCCGAACGGTGAGGAGCAACAGGCAGCAGTCGATGCGATTCGTGATCAGGACGGATTCAATTGGTGCTATGACCCCTTCCACTACACAGTGCCGGAGGGGAGCTACGCAACCGACGCGGACGGTCCGGCACGCATTCTCGAGTTTCGCAAAATGGTCGCCGGCCTGAACCGTTTGGGTCTGCGCACAGTAATGGATGTCGTGTACAACCACACGAGCGGCAGTCAGGGTGGCGATAAGTCTGTGCTCGACAAGGTCGTTCCGGGCTACTACCACCGACTCAACGACGCAGGGTATATCGAGACATCGACGTGCTGCGCCAATACGGCGACTGAGCACTACATGATGGAAAAGTTGATGTTGGATTCTCTTCGGGTATGGGCGGAGGACTACAAGGTCGACGGATTCCGCTTTGATTTGATGGGACATCACACCAAAGCGAACATCGAGAATGCGCGCGACATGCTGCAGTCGTTGATTCTTGAAGACAACGGTGTGGATGGCGAAGCGATCTATCTCTACGGCGAGGGCTGGAACTTTGGCGAGGTCGCCAACGATGCGCGTTTCGAGCAGGCCACTCAAGCCAACATGGGCAGGCAAACGGGCGTCGGATCGTTCAACGATCGAATGCGTGATGCCGTGCGCGGAGGCGGGCCATTCGATTCGGGCGAAGACCACGTCCGACGCCAGGGGTTCATTAACGGGCTGTATACCGATCCCAACGCTCTCAACAGTGGCAGCGCCGGAGAACGCGATGAACTGTTGCGTCTGACCGACTGGATTCGACTCGGCCTGGCTGGAACCCTCGCAGATTTCGAATTCGAAGATCGTTTCGGCAATGTCGTGCAAGGACGCGACATCGACTACTTTGGCTCTCCGGGTGCCGGTTACACGAGTGATCCGCAGGAGATCATCAACTATGCCGCTGCCCACGATAACGAGACGCTGTTCGATATCAGTCAGTACAAGTTGCCTTTGGCAACCAGCACGGACGATCGTATCCGCGTTTTGAATCTGGCCAATAGCATTGTTGCCCTAAGTCAGGGTGTGCCTCTGTTCCATGCCGGTCAGGATATTGCGCGCTCCAAGTCGTTAGACCGAAATAGCTTCAACTCCGGTGACTGGTTCAATTTTGTTGACTGGTCCTACACGGAGAACGGTTGGGGACGTGGCTTGCCACCGTTTGGCGATAACCAGGCTAACTGGGAGGAGCAATCCGAACTGCTCGGCTATCCCGCGTTGTCCCAGTTGACCTCGCGTGAAATCACCCGCGCATCTGAGCATATGCATGAGATGCTGAAAATTCGAATGAGCTCTCCGTTGTTCCGTCTTCAAACCGGAGCGTCGGTCATGCAACAGCTTCGTTTTCACAACACGGGGCCGGATCAGATACCCGGATTGATTGTCATGAGCTTGGACGATTCCGACGGCACCGCGGTTGTTGTGGTCTTCAATGCGTCCACCGCCGAACATACGGTGCCAACGGCGACTTCTGATGGGCGTCAATTTCGACTGCATCCGGTGCTGAAGAAATCGCGGGACCGCGTGGTACGATCGTCGCGATTCGATCGCGATGCGCAGACACTGACGGTGCCGGCTCGCACAACAGCAGTTTTCGTCGCGGACTGATACCCCCTTCGGCTGGCGACGAATCTCGACCACGGGCAGCAGAGTAAAATCTACTGCCCGTGGTCGATTTTTTTTCTTCCCGCCAGCCATCTGAGTCGCCACTCGTACCGTTGAAATCAATGCCGAGTCGATGCGTCAACATCGCACATAAGAACACAAAAGAGTTATTACGCACTTCTGTGCTACCGTGTATTTCTCGAAAAAAAAGACTTGTGCACCTCGCTCGCCGAGAAGCTGTCATCCCTCGGTATTTATTTTCCGCGTTAGGTCGAAGTGGCTGAAGTCTCACAAGGAGAGGAAGAAAAACGATGGTGGGAAATGACAATCCGTACAACACGCCCGAAGCCGATCTAAGTTCGCCTACGCGCGAGGATGCTATAGCGGTTTACTCACCCAATCAGGTGTCCATCGGCACATTCCTGGCGGGTCCACTTGCCGCGGTTTATTTCTTGCACTCCAACTACATGGCGTTGCAGAAGCAGGAGCTTGCAGCGCGAACCATTCCTCTGGGCGTGCTTTTCACGATCGTGCTCATTGCATTGTTGCCGTTTGTTCCAGAGGGCTTCCCCAACATTGTTATCCCTCTTGCTTATGGATTGGCAGTAAAAGCAATTGTTGATCGAACGCAGTTCACGACGGATGATATTGAAGCGAATCCCAATTACCGTCGAATATCGACCTGGAAGGTGGCTGGCATTTGTGTGGTCGCCCTGATCTTGTTCTTTATCGTTATGATTCCGGTCCTCTTGATTCTCGACGGTCTAGGCGTCGTAAAAATACTGGACTGACGAACGCCGTTAGTAGGTTCGCTCAGGGGCACGGAATAGTCTCAATAATGAGATTTTTGATGGTAGGGAACGCATAGCGTTCTACTTTATTCGATCGAGTTTCGTAGATAAGCCGACAGTCGAGGCACTGCCTCTCCGCAAGGCTCGTTTTAACCGCTGTTTTAACCTCTGGTTGAGATTCAGGCGGGACCCGCGACGTTTGACGGTAGCCGAAGCACTGTTGTTTAGTCGTGCCTTCTACAAGTGGAATGGGTCTTGGAGGTCTGTATGGTGGTGTCAGTCGATGATATTCAGATCTGAAAACCACGCCTGGGAAGCAACGCTCGATCTGGTTGCTAGCATCATTTGTGGGTATCTCTCTTTCCTCTGGTTCACCGAGTATAAGAATTGCGACGTTGGTGGTCTCAGGAATCAGTGGTTTTTCGATATCGCGGTGCGTATCTGCACTCGGTCAGGTTCCGAGACTGTGGGGCTCTTTCTCGCGGGGATCGCCATTGCGTTTTTGATTGCTTCAATGTGGCTTTACAGGAAGGCCGCCAAAAACAAACGTTAATGCCAGCGTAGGTCGACTGAGAACCGGATTGCATTTCGAGGGAAATACGGGTTAGATCATTTTCCACTCGTTAGAGATCGCGAAGTAACTTAGGCGGAGTCTAGGCATGCAAAACACGTCACCGGATGGCACGCCCGACGGATTTTTTGTGCAGCTTCTGAAAGGCATCCTCGGCTCTATTGTCCAGGCGATCGTTGCATTCGCTGTGGGAACGGGCGCGGCAGCCGTCGCATGCTGGTACTACGGTCTGCCGTGGATCCTCTCGCTGGGTGGGGGCTTCATCGTTTTGGCGTTATGGCTGGCATTAACGACGGACAGTATTTTTGATTAGCTACAAGCAGGCCGGCATTGAGCATGTCGGCTCCGACTCAAGCTGAGCAACCCCAATCGGCACCCTCAATCACCCGCATTCAGCCAATCCATTAGACGACTAGTCGACAATCGCCTTTAATGATCCCATCAACGGACCTGGAGATCTCTCATGAGCGACGTCAGCAAATGCCCTGTGATGCACGGCGGTAACACGACCGCTGCCAAACCTGTCACCAAGTGGTGGCCGAAGTCACTGAATCTGGACATCCTCCATCAGAAGGGCGCGCGCGTCGATCCGATGGATGAGGACTTCAACTATCGTGATGCGGTGAGGTCGCTGGACTTCGACGCCGTCAAGGCTGACGTCAAGGCGTTGCTGACTGACAGTCAGTCGTGGTGGCCTGCCGACTGGGGTCACTACGGCGGTTTGATGATTCGCCTCGCGTGGCACTCGGCTGGTACTTATCGAATTCACGATGGCCGCGGCGGAGGTGCCGGTGGCAACATTCGGTTCGCGCCGCTGAACTCATGGCCGGATAACGCCAGTCTCGACAAGGCGCGTCGCTTGTTGTGGCCAGTAAAGAAGAAGTACGGCAACGCGTTGTCGTGGGCGGATCTCATTCTGCTGTCGGGAACCGTCGCGTACGAAGCGATGGGGCTGAAGACCTTCGGGTTCGGTTTTGGTCGCGAAGATATTTGGGGCCCTGAAACGGACGTGAACTGGGGTGCTGAAGAGGAGTTTCTCGCACCCAGCGAAAACCGTTATGACGATGTGACCGACGCGACGACGCTGCACAACCCGCTGGCGGCTGTTCACATGGGCCTGATCTATGTGAATCCGGAAGGGATCAACGGCCAACCGAATCCGGCAAATACTGCGCTACACGTTCGCGAGACGTTCGCTCGTATGGCGATGAATGATAAAGAGACCGCGGCACTGACGTGCGGTGGCCATACCGTGGGCAAGGCGCACGGAGGTGGCGCGGGTGACAACGTTGGTGCTGAGCCGGAAGGTGCATCGATCGAGGACCAGGGATTCGGTTGGAAGAACGACGACCACAACGGTCAGGCGAATCGCGCGTTCACCTCAGGGATTGAAGGTGCGTGGACGCAGGAACCGCTCAAGTTCGATATGGGTTACTTCAAGCTGCTATTCGGTTACGAATGGGAGCTGCGCAAGTCGCCTGCTGGAGCCTGGCAGTGGGAGCCGATCGACATCGCGGAAGAAGACCTGCCGCAAGATCCGTCGGATCCGAGCAAGAAAGCACGGGCGATCATGACCGACGCCGATATGGCGATGAAGATCGATCCGGTCTATCGCGAAATTTGCGAACGCTTCATGAACGACGAAGACTACTTCCGCGATACCTTCGCGCGTGCATGGTTCAAGCTGACGCACCGTGACATGGGGCCACGAGTTAACTATCTCGGGCCAGACGTGCCGAGCGAGGATTTGGTCTGGCAGGATCCTGTTCCAGCCGGTCGCAGTGACTACGATGTTGCTGCCGTGAAAGCAAAGATCGCCGAGAGCGGCTTGAGTGTTCAGGATCTGGTCGCGATGGCCTGGGATAGTGCGCGCACGTTCCGAGGCTCCGATCGTCGTGGCGGCGCAAATGGTGCTCGCATCCGACTGGCACCTCAGCGCCAGTGGGAAGCGAACGAACCAGCGCGTCTTGAACGCGTGCTGTCGGTACTTGAGCCGATTGCGGAAGCAGCGGGAGTTTCCGTCGCAGACACCATCGTGCTCGGGGGTGTTGTCGGACTAGAGAAAGCGATTTCTGCGGCGGGTTCCGACGCGGTCGTACCTTTCAGCCCGGGGCGAGGCGACGCAACCGAAGCGCAAACGGACGCCGATTCGTTCGACGTGTTGCGGCCGGTCGCAGACGGCTTCCGAAACTACCAGCAGGAGCAGTTCGCGGTGAGTCCCGAAGAGTTGTTGCTGGATCGTGCGCAACTGCTCGGATTGACGGCTCGTGAGATGACCGTGCTGGTTGGCGGGCTGCGCGTTCTCGGCGTGAACTACGCGGGTTCAAAACATGGCGTGTTCACGGATCGCGTTGGTGCGTTGACCACCGACTTCTTCGATGTCCTGACGGACATGCGCTACAGCTGGCACAAAGCGGAGGGTGACGCATACGAGTTACGAGATCGCGAGAGCGGCAAGGTCGTGTATACCGCGACGAGTGCGGATCTCGTCTTCGGTTCAAACTCAATCCTTCGCGCATACGCTGAAGTCTATGCGCAAGACGATAACCAGGAGAAATTTGTTCGTGATTTCGTGTCTGCGTGGACCAAAGTCATGAACGCTGATCGCTTCGACCTACGGGTCTAGGCGGCAAGCAAGCTGCGGTGGCGCGGGTGAAGCCACCGCAGCTTGCGTCGCTTGCTTCACCATCACGTGCGCACCCGGGGCAGTTGGATGGAACGTGCGTTAGCATGGTGACATGAGTAGGTTCGCGATTGTCCTCGCTCTTTGTGTCCTCAGCATCGATCTTGAAGCGACCGAGCATGACTGGTTGATCGAGCCGGGCGTGCGTATCGGTCCAATCAATGGCGAGACGTCTGAAGCAGATCTGCGCGCCATCTTTGGTGAGTCGGCGGTTCGGGACGGGCATATCCACCTGGGAGAAGGGGAAACAGTACCCGGCACTGTCTTATTCGCGGACGAGTCAGGGAGTCGGCTTGAGGTCGTTTGGACTGAACAGAGTCGAACGATGCCGAAATACGTTCGGATCACTTGCAAAAGCGAAGAATGCGCGAAGTCGAAGTGGCGCACGCTTGAAGGAATCTCTGTCGGAAGTCGTTTGCGGGAGATCGAGAAACTCAACGGTTACCCGTTTAGGCTCACCGGGTTCGCTTGGGACTACGCAGGCGGAATTACAAGCTACGGACCGTATGGTCGTCTCGGCAGAGGAAATTGTAGTGACGACGCATCCCGAACGGCGGGTTACCAGATGACGATTCGGCTAGCACCGAACCTTGAGAGTCGCGAGATGCCTGAGTATCGTCAGGTGCTGGGTGATCGCGTGTTCTCATCCGGACATCCCGCTATGCAGGCGATGAATCCGAGGGTCTATCAGATTGAAGTCTGGTTAAGTTGCTCGACGCCAGATCCGCGTCAGTCGATCATTGATACGGATGATGGATCGCAAAGGTGAAAAAGTGGTCTTTCGCAATCGCCATACTGGTAGGTGTACTCGCGATTGTACTAGCAAGCCAGCCTCGTGCGACTAGTCAACGCCCCGATCTGCGCCAACCTCATATCGAAGTGAGTTCGAATCATCCTGTCGAGGAGTTAGCTGAGGAGCTAGAAGTAAATTCGCCCGAGTTACGTCTTGACCTCCTCAATGAATCACTGAAACCCTCAGATACTCAGTCCAACCCTAGTACATTTGAAGTGTTTAAGACTGGCTGTGACTCGTTCCAGGATTTAATAAGACTTTATGAAGGTTCCGATGGGGAGTCCGATGCGGCGATCGGCGCGGATAGAGATCGGATTTTGTTGGCAAAGGAACAACTCTCAGCATCTGACACCAGTGAGTACCTTCATGCGGCAGCTCTGTAGGAATCGGATCGAACCAAGTCCCTAGCGTTGCTAGGTCGAGCCATTGAGTTGGATCCAAATGATGCGCACTTGATGTGGACTGCAGCCAATGTTTGTGTCCGTTCCAAGCCCAAGGTCGAGTGCCCGTTAGGTGCGTGGGTCGAAAGACTGATTAAACTAGACAGTGAAAACGCGCAGGCGTGGATGTTGAGATCAAGTCAGCTCTCCAGTGAAGGCAAAACGACCGCAGCACTCGAAGCGCTTGAGAATGCTGGGCGTGTCAGCGACTCCAAGGTCTATTTTGCCGATACCGTTGCGCTCAGCGAGCGTGCACTTGCGGCGGTCAGTGACTACGCGTTCGTAGAGCGTGCAGGCACTGCTTTCGGTGTTGGCGCGCGTGCGGGCCTGCCCAGTTTTTCACGAGCGACAACTATGTGCCGTGAGGCGTCGGAAACAAGTGCGCAGTGGGCGCAAGCATGCGAAAGATATGGTGTACAGGGAGAGACGCTCGGCGAGTCGGAGCTGGAGGTTAGTGTCGCCCAGACAATTCAAAAGATTGTGCGAGAAGCGGTAGGAGATCAACGGGGCGCTGATCAGATTCAGCTCCGTATGGATGCAAGGCGTGACGTGAGAATCGGGCAGGACGCCGAATTTACGCTTTTGTCGATGATGTTCTTGCTGTCCGATCCGGCGAGTTTTTCATCGTACTTGAACGATATTAGGGTCAACGGTGAGTTGACTGCGCTGCAGTTGTTCAACGCTACGCTGGAACAGCGACTGTCTGATCAACCTGATCTCGTCTGCACCGCGCTCGATGCATTAGTTTCTGAATGGGATAAGCGAAGCGCGCTACTGGAGCAGGAGCTTTAAGGGTGCTGTGTGACGGGTAGAGACGCCATACAAGCGTACGAGCAACACGCGAAGAAGTTCCTCGATGCTCGCGATGCATCACAGACCGGTGCCGATGTGGTCAAGCGGTGGGCACGCTCGCTGCACAGTGGAGCATCGGTTCTCGAGCTTGCATGCGGAGGCGGATTCCCAATCACCAGCGCCTTGATTTCGGCAGGGCTAGACGTTCATGCGATCGATTCGTCGCCGACGCTTCTGGAGACGTTCCAGGCTCGCTTTCCAGAAGTGCCGGTGCGCTGCGAGTCGGTTCAAGCCTCGACCTTTTTTGACCGAAATTTCGACGCGGTGATAGCCGTCGGACTGATGTTCCTGCTGTCGGAGCCAGATCAGATCGATTTGATGGGTCGAGTTGCAAACGCATTGCGACCAGGTGGGCGGTTTTTGTTCAGCGCACCGGTGCAGGCTGGCACCTGGTCGGATATGACAACCGGCGTCGACAGCGTATCGCTCGGGGCTGATGTGTACGAGCGAACACTGGCCGAGGCAGGCTTTCGCGTTATCCAGAGAATCGTCGATCAGGGCGACAACAACTACTATGACTCTGTCTTTGACACGCCAGCCGTGCCCATCGATTAAATCTGGTTTCGTTGTTGGCGGAAACCTGTAATGATCAACAAAAGATTGCAGTCATGCGCCGCAGTCAGAAGGAACGCTCATGAACCAGCCGTACGCTGCGCCACAAGCCGAACTGGAACGCAGAGATGTTGTGTTGGAGAGGCCCAAACGAATCGCAGTTGATCTGACGTTCTGGGTTGCTCACCTCGCACTGGGTTCTGCTTTTTATCTGTTGTATTCCACGGTCGAAAATGTCGGGAGCTTTGGCAAGTTTATGCTGCTTACTTCGGTTGGCTTGATCGCTGGCATCGCCTATTTTTTTGCGATTGGTTTCTACGCGAGTGGTCTCGGTCGTAGTGGGATCTTGTGGGGCGGTTTGGCGTTTTTGTTCTCGCCATTGGGTGTGTGGATTACTTACATCATGTCGTTTGTGTCCGAACCCAAGCCTCGGTAACGCCTAATCGGTGCCGCAGATTGGTGTGAGTTGTTGTGTTAGATGGAACAGACTATTTGGTTTATGACGGCGATTGCCCATTCTGCAATCGATACGTACAAATGGTGCGCCTGCGTGAGCGACTACCTGATCTGGAGCTTGTGAGTGCGCGTGAGCCGCACTCGGTCGTCGACTTCCTTCGAAGCGAAGGCTTCGATCTCAACGAAGGGATCGTACTGATTGAGAGCGGCAGCATTCACTTTGGTGACCGCGCAATGCATCGAATCGCGAATCTCACAAACAATAAGAGCGTCTTCAATGCACTGAATCGTTGGGTGTTCCGGTCTGAGCGCCGATCTCGCACGCTCTACCCGTTTCTTAAGTCAGGACGGCGGATGTTGCTGCGGATCATGGGCCGCAAGCCGATTGAACAAAACGACTGATCCTCTTCAGTCCGTTCGAAAGATTCCGCAGACTGTCCAGCTGCTGTCGAGTTTATCAATAAAGTCAGCATCTTGCGACAAATATGCGATTTTTGGTGCAAATGAGAATTATTCTTGTTAGCATCCTCCGGCCATTTTTGGTGGAACTAAACACAAGGTGTTATTCATGAATAAGAAATTTGTCGCCACGCTGATCTTCAGCAGCGTGTTGGCTCTCGCGGGCTGCGAAGGGGACGATGGTGGACCAGGCCCTGCAGGTGCGCCTGGCGCTGCGGGTCCGGCCGGTCCTGCCGGTCAGGATGGGTCAGATGGTGCGGACGGCTCAGGCACCAGCGTTGGCATCGTTGCGGATACAGTCACAACGCAAGCAAATGATCTTCGAGGCATTACTTACGCAACGGTTGCACCGAATGCGAACAAGATCTATGCGTCCGGCCACGTCGGCGTTGATGATGCAACTCGTCAGGTAGTTATCGCACGGTTCTTTGCCGACGGATCTCCTGATCCAAGTTTCGGTGGCGACGGTTTTGTCGAGTTGGAAGCAACCGTAACTGAAGGTAGCGGCGATGAGAATTCGTATGCCGTTGCCGAACTGCAAAGCGGTGACGTGATCGCGACGGTTAACGCGCTCGATGCTGACGGTGGACAGTCGGTTTACCTGTTCCGCCTGGCACCCGACGGCACGCAAGTCGCTGGCTGGGGTGACGCTGAAGGGAAAGTCGAGGTCGTCTTCGGCTACGCAAATGCCGATAACGGAACCTTCCCAGGCGCGCCGGCAACACAGCCAGCGGACATCGCTTGGGACGTTCAAACCGATCGCAGCATCGCAGGCGATCGTGTCGTTGTGTTCGGTCAGGGTTCTGCCAACGACGGCACCCGGACTGATCGCGACCGCTACGTTGCTCGCTTGAACATCACAGCGACAGGCGCAGAAGCCGACGCCACGTTCAACGGTGGCGCAGCGTTCTCGTACAACTCCACCGGGGTATTGAACGATAACAATCGTCGCGGCACGGTTGAGGCCGACGGAAAAATCGTCTCCAACGGTTACGCCGATCTCGGTGGCGTGCTCGATAACCACGTGTTCATGATTCGCTTGAACGTTGATGGCACGCTCGATGACACCTTTGGTGGATTCAGCGATGAGCCGACGATTCCTGCTGTGCCTGGAATCGCGGTATTCAACCCGTTCAAGGTCGACCAAGGCTTCACCGAAGCTTACGCGGCTGGATTCCAACAGAGCACGTCGTCCTACATTGTTGCCGGTTACGTTCGTGCAACGGGGGCAGGTGTTCCGTCAACGTTGGGCTACGAGACATCGGATCGCCAAGACGTCGGCGTGTTCCGTGTCACCAGTGGTACCGCAACCGCAATCGATACTGGTTGGGGTAACACCGGCACGCAAGTCGTTCAGAGTGAGGGTCTCGGTTACCCGACGACAGAAGATCGTGGCCGTCACGTTGTAGTGCTGGGTGATGATCGCGCAGTTGTCGCAGGACGATTCGGTGGCAATCCAGCCGCTTTCGTGTTCACGGTTGATGGCCAGCCGGACACACGAGTATTCGGCGATGGCATCATCGAGTTACCGGACGACACAATCACGAGCCAGTTCTTCGGTTTAGCGTTGTCTCCGGACGGATCGCGTGTCGCACTGTCGACGAATACCGACGATGCGGGTGCACGGATTGTCATCGTGAAGTTCTCTTTGGACTAACGTAGACTCAAGGCCGTTTTGCTTCGGGTCTGGTCGGTTAACGGCCGGGCCCGAAGCTTTTCCTCTCCGACTTACCGCCGATTTTACCTTGGTGAATAAGATGCAATACAAAACTTCTGTCGCGGGTTTGTCTCGCCTTTGCATAATGCTTGTCTCGTTCGCCACGGTGGCCGCTTGCGGTGGCGGAGGTGGAGGTGGCGGCAGTGGCCCGGTGACTCCGCCGCCGCCAGCGCCTGGGCCGCCTCCGACGTCGGCCGACGATGCGCGTCGAGAGGTACTGGAAGACATCGGCGTACAGATTATTCTTCCGGCGTTGCGTGATTTCGACACAGACGCCATGGCATTGCAGGCCGCAATTGCGTCGTTCGCGGCGACACCGACTGACACCGCGCTGCGGGATCAGGCCAGGGCTGCATGGAACGAAGCCATGGACTCTTGGCAGCGGAACGAAGTGTTGCAGGTTGGACCAGCCGGCCGCTCCGCGAACCCGGATGCTGTTGCCGGTGGGCAGGATTTCCGCGACTTTATCTACTCCTGGCCATTTACATTAGACAACTGCGGCGTAGAACAAGCGGCGTTGGACGGAACGGCCATCACGTCAGCGACTCCGATCAATACGGCCGGACTCGGCGCACTCGAATATTTGCTGTACACGGATACTGCCGACGCTACCTGCACGGCGCAGCCGGACGCCGCAGCGCGCGCCGCTCATGCTGAGCGCGTCGCAGACCGGATAGCACTGTTGGCGACGAGTCTGGTGGGACGGTGGGAGCCGACGGACGGCAACTTCGTCGAACAATGGAGCACAGCAGGACTTTCAACGAGCGTGGTCTATTCGCGTCCACAGGATGCGCTCGACGCGCTTTCCATTGCGCTTTTTTATGGCGAAAAGATCACGAAAGATCGGAAGGTGGCTCAACCGACCGGTCTGCCGGTAACGGGATTGACCTGTTCGCAACCGATCGCATGCCCGGAGTTTCTGGAGTCGCCATTGTCGTCTCGGTCTGGACGCAACTTATCGATCAATTATCAGGCGTTCCGTGATGTGTTTACTGGCTTGAACGGCGGCATGGGAGTGAACGACCTGCTGATTGGGATCAACCGTCAGGATCTTGCCGATGAAATCATCGCCGGGTTGGACGGGGCGCTGGCTCAAGTGGATACAATTGAGATGTCAGGCGGATTCGATAGCTCCCTCGCTACAATTCCAAACCGCACAGAGTGCATTAACGCATCGACAAGCTCACAAGGTTTGCCGCCTTGTGCATTGTTCGGCTTTATGAAAACTGCGATGGATACATTTCGAGGTCCGATCGTATCGGCACTTAGTCTCGCCGTGCCTCAGTCTGCCGCTGGTGACAACGATTGACGGATTCGCGAGCGACTGAACCGCCGATTACGCCAAGGCAGGCCGCGGCGGCGGTATCACTTCTAGATAAGTTTCGAGGCGCTGTTATGGCGCCTCGCGACATTGCAGCGCTTGCAGTGTTTAGGATGTTAATTGGCGGGCTGATGTGCGTTGGGGCGATTCGCTTCATGAGCAACGGCTGGATTGAGCAGCTGTATGTGACGCCCGAATTCCATTTCAAGTACTGGGGCTTCGAATGGGTGCGGGTCCCGGATGCATCAGCGCTCTACTTGCTTTATTCAGGTATCGCCGTATCGGCGTTTTTGGTAGCGATAGGCGCTTTTTATCGCGTAGCGATCATCTCTTTCTGGCTAATGTTTACGTACGCCGAATTGATGGATGTCACAACCTACCTGAACCACTACTATTTCATTAGCCTTCTGACACTGATTCTGTGTTTTCTGTCGCCGCACAGGGCATGGTCGGTAGACGCGTGGCGTCGTCCCGAGACTCGCGCGACAACGCTCCCGGCCTGGCAAACGTATTGGTTGAGGTTTCAGGTCGGTGTGCTTTACGTTTTCGCTGGACTTGCGAAATTTGAAGTCGATTGGTTGTTACATGCGCAGCCATTGAACATCTGGTTACCTCCACATAGTGGGTTACCTTTGCTGGGACCTTTCTTGGAGCTGCCAACCATTCACTTTGCCTTTTCATGGTTTGCGTTTCTTTTCGATACATTCATCATCGCGTTTATGCTCTGGCGGCGGACGAGGCCAGTAGCGTTTGCGGTCATTCTAGTCTTTCACTTTTTCACTCATCTGTTTTTCAACATTGGGCTGTTTCCGTTCATCATGGTGTTTGCGGTTCTGGTGTTTTTTGATTCGGACTGGCCACGAAGGCTCCTGCGACGATTGAAGTTGAATGGCAGGATTGAAAACTCGGTTCGAGCCGTATCGAAGCACCAGGTATGGCGAGCTCGCCATTCAATCGCAATGACGGCCGTGCTGATATTTTGTGCCGTTCAAGTGTTGATGCCGCTGCGCCAATGGGCGTACCCAGGCACAGTTCTTTGGCATGAGCAGGGCATGCGTTTTTCCTGGCGCGTCATGCTGCGCGAGAAATCCGGTAGCCTTGCGTATCGCGCCGTGGTTGGCAGCGATCGCGAGACGCTGCTTGTTTCTCCTCATGAGTACCTTACAGAACAGCAGTATCGAGAGATGGCGGGTCAACCCGACATGATTCTGCAGCTCGCGCATCATATTCGTGATGATTTGACCGAGCGTGGATTCGCGCCCGTGGAAGTGTACGCAGACTCGCTGGTTTCACTGAACGGAAGGCTGGCGCAGCGCATGATTAAGCCCGACGTCGATCTGGCAAAGGTCAGAGCAACACTTGGCACAGCCGACTGGATCACGCCGCCGCCGTCAGAGCCGCCGCCATTGCAATCGCAACTTCGACTAAAGAGAGATCGTTGATGAGTACGTCCAATCTGCTGGGAACAGCGTTGTTAGCAACCGTGTGGATGCCGGTTTCCGTGCTTGCGCAGGCAACGGCGGATCAAGAGGACATCGACGAAATCGTCGTCACCGGAATCTTCGATGAGCCTGATCGCGTTACTGGATCGGCGCACCGAATCGACGAGGTTACGTTGGAGCAATTCCAGTATACCGATGTGAATCGAACCCTCAATCTGGTTCCGGGTGTCTACGCGCGCGAAGAGGATGGCGTTGGTCTTCGACCGAACATTGGTCTGCGAGGTGGCAGCTCGGATCGGAGTCAAAAAGTGGTACTAATGGAGGACGGTGTTCTGCTCGGGCCAGCGCCGTACTCGGCGCCTGCCGCATATTTTTTCCCGCTGACTCGTCGTATGGTTGGCATCGAAGTGTTCAAGGGGCCCGCCTCTATCGAGTTTGGACCGCAGACGATCGGCGGTGCTATCAATCTGGTTTCTGCTCCAATACCGGATGCGACCACGGGCTCTGTCGAAGTCTCTGGTGGGAGCGACGGTTATCGTCATCTGCACGCCCGAGCTGGGACGCAGGGCGAAACCTACGGTGTACTTGCTGAATTCATGCATTTCGGTAGCGACGGATTCAAACAACTCGATGGCGGTGGCGACACTGGTTTCGACAAGAATGAATTTATATTCAAGGTCGCGCGCGAACTGGGCCCAGGGAAGCTGGAACTCCGATTTACCTATGCGGATGAAGTCTCTGACGAAACTTACCTCGGTCTGACTCAGCAAGACTTTGATGAGAATCCGTTGCGTCGCTATCAGGCGAGTGCGTTCGATCGCATGGAGTGGGATTGGTTTGCAGGACGTGCGGATTGGCGCCAACAATGGCTCGGTGGGGAGTTGACGATCACCGGCTATACCCAGCACTTGGATAGAGCCTGGCGCAAATTCAATAACTTTCAAGGTGCCGATATTCGCCAGATCCTTGCAAACCCCGACAGTCCATTCAACCAGCTGTTTGTCGGCATTTTGAACGGCGCGGATAGCGATGGCGTAAGTGGGTCACAAGACGATATTCGTATCGGCACAAACGATCGTTCTTTTGTTGCGCAAGGTTTGCAAGGTCAGCAGCGTTGGAAATTCGGGGAACGAGTCACCCACACTCTGTCGGTCGGTGCGCGTTGGCATATCGATCGCGTTCGACGCCTACATGACGAGTTTGGTTTCGAGCAGTTGGATGGCCATATCGCGCAAAACGAACAACCGCGAGCGATCCTCACGGACAACACTGGGTACACGCAGGCGCTGGCGCTTTGGGCGCGTGATGAAATCAGCGCTGGCCGATGGACCGTGGTTCCCGGTTTGCGAGTTGAAGCGATTCGCAACAGCTTTACCAATCGAATAGTCGGTGCCAAAAACGACAACGACTACTTTGTAGTTCTGCCTGGACTCGGGGTTCTGTACGAGCTGACTGATTCGATCGATGTTTTGATTGGTGCGCACGAAGGATTCTCGCCTGCAACCCCATCATTGACGCGTGATCTCGACCCTGAGTCTTCGCTCAACTACGAGGCGGGTGGCCGCTGGCGCAGTCCTGTTGGTCGCTTCGAACTGATCGGTTTTCTTAACGACTACAGCAACCTGACCGCTGTATGTACAATTTCCGCCGGTTGTCTGCCCAGTGAGTTGGACACTCAGACCAATGCGGGAGAAGTCCGAACGCAAGGCGTTGAGTTTGGGTGGACGGGTGACTATTCGGTGGGAGCCAACCTTTCGGTGCCACTCGCGTTGACCTACACCTACACGGATGCCGAGTTTCAAGAAGGTTTCGCATCAACCAATCCGCAATTCGGCACTGTGGAACCTGGTTTCGAGCTGCCGTACGTTCCAGCGAATCGGGCGAATCTTGCGGTGGGTCTTATCGGTGAGCAGTGGGGCATCAATCTCTCTGCGACCTACGTTGACCGAATGCGAGATGTTGCCGGTCGCGGCGCGATTCAAGAGTCAGATGGGTCGGATGCTTACACTGTGTTGGATTTGGCAGCGCATTATCAATGGTCCGACCGGTGGCGGTTGTCCGCAAGGGTCGATAATTTAGCCGACAATGAGTACGTCGTCTCTCGTCGACCTTTCGGCGCCCGTCCCGGTAAACCGAGAACGGTGCAACTAATGGTAGCGATGCAGTACTGAGTGCATCAATGTCCCCAAGGCGGCTGGATCGACGTTGGTTTGATTGACACGCGGCTTATACATCAGAATGGACGCAAGCATCTCTTTATCGTTACGCCATGGCCAATCTAGTCCCCGTCGGTCTCATTATTCTCATTGTTGCGTATCTCGTGTTCTTTCGCGGAGACGATTCGCGCTATGCGGAAGAGGAGCTCGAGCGCGATCTCCTGGTTCGCTGCCGGGGTGACGCAGACAAGGCTGAACGCCTGATCCAGGCACAATTGAAAAGCTACCCAGGAATCTCACGCATGCGAGCCATTCGTTTGGCGATTCGGCTTCATCGGAGGGATCAATAACTTAGCGACAAATGGCGTCTTCAATCGACGAGTTAGCGATCGCGTAGCAGCATCAGTATCCAAAAAAGGACGATAACGCCGATCTCAACAGAAGTGCAGGCGAAGAAGAAGAGGCGGTTTTCGGTTCGCGATGCAAATCCACCGCGTTCACCGACGTTGCCCGCAGTGTTTCCGGGAATACCGAACAAGCGGTAACCGCCCCTTTCAGAAAAACGGCGCGCCAATCTGATGAGCGGAATTACTAGCGCGAGCCAGTAACCCCACTGGTGGCCGGCGTTACCCAGGCTTACTCCAATACCGATCAAGAAGGCGTAAGAGACAAACAACCAAATGACTTGCAATGACATTCTAAGCTTGATCCTCGGTCCGTCTATCGAGGGACTTTCCGCCGCACAAACTTGAGTCCCGACCAATCCGCGTCGACGGCACATACCTTAACGTCGACCCATCCTGTGGGAAGAATTATCTCGCGCAGCTGATCCTCCGTCAGGTCCTTGAATAATGGGGAGGATTTTTTTGGCCAGGAGATCCAAAGCATTCCCCCATCCGCCACTTTGGTCAGTGCCTGTTCGATTTTTTTATCCAGGGCCCGTCGAGTGGGGCAGAACAAGTGGACAACATCGGCGGCTACTGCACTTTTCTGGAATCGAACGCCTTCGGCGCCTTCGACAAACTCCGGGTAGTGTGCGGGTGCGCCGATGGTCAAACACTTCATGCCGGGTTTGAGCCCCAGCTTCTGATACAGCGGTTTTCCCGAATAGCCGTGTGTCGTTGGCATGATGCGTCTCAAGTGCTGCCCGCCGAACGTCGACTATAGCGTGAATGGAAGCTGAGAGAGCCGCATAGGCAAAATGACCACGAGGGAGGACCTTTGCGCAGGCAAGATGTCATGGGCATAGCCTGGTTAAGCGCGTAGCTGAGTATCGACTCCATGCGGACAACTCTTGCAATCATTATCCATGTGGCTCTGACGCTGTCAGTCTTCTACTGGCATTTGGGATGGGGCATGGCTTTAGTGGATTCTCCTAGTGTCACCAAAGCCCCGGTAGGATTCGAATTGCTGACAGTGGTGTTGTGGGTTCTCACGTTTCCTTTTATCTGGCTGCTTGAGTACGTAGGAGATGACCTGCCGCTGCTGTTGAAATTCTTGTTGGGTGGCTGGGTCAGAGAGGGCGGGCTGTCGCTTTGGGCAGCCGTGATCGCTGCATCTGTCGCCAACACTATCTGTGCAGTCTACCTTTTTCGATTTATCTACACTCTTCTCAAAAGGCGCAGGCGTTAAGCTAAGATTAGAATAGGCCTGACGTCCCATTGGGGACGCTGTCCCTAAAGACTTACTCTCGAATATCCTGGCTCCAATACAAGCGCGGCGGGCACGAATCTTAAAGATGATACCGACGCGCAAGCAGTGCATCGATTTCGCTGCGTGCCATTCGCTCACGTGCGTCATATGAGTCACCGCTGATTAGCGTGTAAGGTTTTTGCAAGCGTTCGAGTGCGGCAATCAACGACTCGTGAAACGCGAACCTCTCCGGGCTATCGAGGACGCGGGTTCCATCATCGATCCATGGCACGGACGGATCGAGCACCAGATACAGATCAAACTGCTGTTGCTTGGCCTTTTGCCACGAGGCTTCGTGTTCCCTGCCGAGGTAGATTGGAGCAAACAGTGCCGTTGTGATCGCCTCGGTATCGACGAAACAGAGGCCGTTTCCAAGTCGCTGTGCCGTCGTAATGAGTTCGTCCTGCATCGTCACAATGGCATCGAAATCAGAGACGGTCAGCTCCGAGTGCGCTTCGCTGATGATTCGTCCCCACTCGGGTGCATAGCGAGTCTGATAGAGGTCGGCGAGACGCTTCACGAGTGTCGATTTTCCCGTCGACTCCGCGCCCAGAACTGCGACTGTGATAGCGACATCCGGTTTCGCAACATCGCACACTGCGTGGAAGTTCTGGTGCATCAATGCACGAATTTGACTGCCGCTGATTGCGACGACTTCGCGATCTGGATCAACCGGAAACCAACGTGCCCCGATTCTCCGAGCGATCTCTCGGCCATATCGGTCGGACGTGAATACAAGGTCGATGTTGGCGAGGTGCGATTGATTCTGTTCCAGCCACTGCGTCCAGTAGCGTTCGTCGGTCACCGTACCTTCGGCATCTTTTTCAACCAAAGGATCTGGGTCCGGATCCCGAACCACGTGAACTCGTGTGCCGGTTTGTGTCGTGACAGGTTCGAGGAGATCCAGTATCCAACGCTCGCGTTGTTCGAAGGAGTAGAGGTCATTCGAAGCCACTCCAACGAGAACGGTCAGCTCGTGGCAGTGTTTGGCAGCGGACCGCAGCAACAGCGCGTGCCCCTCGTGCAATGGCAGGAACTTGCCAAGTGTCAGGCCCCGCTTAGCCAGCACTACTAACCTCTGGCAATTTGCTGGTGCGGAAATCCTTTAGCCATCGAAACAGTCCGAGAACTGCCAGCGCGAGGAATATAACGTAGAGGCCGGAAGTAATGTACAGCCCTTTCAGGAAGTACACAGGTATCGCGATCAAATCCATTGCGATCCAGAGCACCCAGTTCTCCAATATCTTTTTCAACATCAGAATGCTGGCGCCGACACTCATCGTTGTTGTCAACGCATCGGCATACGGGAAACTGGCATCCGTATTTGCTGACATGTACCAACCTAGTGCGCCGGCGGATGCCATGACCACAGCAATAAGAACCGGCCAATAGCGACGAGGGAGGAGCACGACTTCCATGCTGTCCGTTTCGGGCGGCGCTTGATCGGCGCCCAGCGTTCGACCGTATTTCCAAAGGACAAAACCAACGATTTGAAGCGGCGCGTAAAACGTCCACTGGAGCAGCATATCGGAGTACAGCTTGAACTCTCGAAACAGGAACCCGAACAGGATGACGCCTGCGAACCCGAACCAATAATTGCTCAGGCGTTGCTTGCCGAGCAGATAGACATTGACGATAAGAAGCAGCGTCGCGACCAGTTCGAGCTTCCCGAGTGGGCCGGAGAAGTACTCAGTGATGGCGTGCAGTGCGGTGTTTGCTAGCGATTGGTTCACGTCGCAAGGTTAGCAAAATGCCGTGGGTGTCTCGATAGCCGTCAGGCGTCGTGACAGAGTCGGTCCAGGAGCGCCTGTCGGAACGACTTGCCGACCGGCAGAGTCTCATCCGTCGCCAGAGTGATGACGGCGCGATCATTGTCCTGATTTTTCAGTTCGCGAATGATCTCGAAACGTACCGCGTAGCCGCGATGAACCTGAATGAACGCACCAGGCGGTAGCTTAGAAAGCACATGTTTCATGGAGGCCCGCAAAAGGTGCTTGCCATCTTGATGGTGGATATCGACATAGTTGCCGTTTGCTGCAATCCAGCGGATTTCGTCGACTTCAATCACTCTAACGGAAGCACTCGATTTGATAACAAGTCGCTGAAGGGCGGCGTCTTCGGCCCAGTTGGACTGCGCTTCATGCGCTTGTGTCATCGCAGCTTGATTCTCCAGGACGAACTCGAGTCTTGCGACGCACTGGGCGAGCCGATTATCGTCGAACGGTTTCAACAAATAGTCCACCGCGTACAGTTCGAACGCAGCGACCGCGTGTTCCGAGTAGGCGGTGACGAAAACAATTAGGGGTGAAGGCCGCAAAGCCAGCAACTTGCGTGCAACCGAGAGTCCGTTTTCGCCGGGCATCTCGATGTCCAGAAAGACGACATGAGGTTGGTGCTGCACCGCGGCGGCGATCAAGTCTTTCCCGGACGCGTAGGTACGAAGGTCGGCCCAGCGGGTATGTTGTTGCAACCCATCTATCAGGTTGCCACGGGCCATTGCCTCGTCATCGACGATGAAGGCACTGTAGCTCATCAGTCGAGCGTCTCTCGCGGGAACGACAAAACCACACGAAATTCATGTTCTGTTTTATCGAAGCTCAGCGCGTAGTCAGTTTTGTACCTGTGCGACAGACGAGTCTCCAGGTTCTTGATGCCGGTTCCGTGTCCGTTGCTGTTCGTGGATGCCTCCAGGTTGATTCGCGTATTCGTGACGCTGATAGTCACTGTCGAGTCGGTCGAAACGGTTTTGGCGTGGATCTGAATGCGCTGGTCTCGCGCGGTTTCGGGTGTATCAGGTACTTGCTCGACGACATGACGGAACACATTCTCAATCAATGGTTGAATGGTGAAGGGCGGGCAGTGTGCATTGCCCACCGACGAATCGGTATCCAGAAGAAACTGAAAACGATTGCCGAATCGTAAAGTCTGAAGTCCCACATAGTCTTGGCAGAACTTGAGCTCATCATTGATCGTGATCTCGGATCTCGATGCATTCTCAATTGTGAATCGCATGAGATTGCCCAGCTTGGCAACAGCATCGGTTAGCGTTTTTCGATCCTCATTCCGCGCCAGATAGCTGATCGCGCTCAAGCAGTTAAACAGGAAGTGCGGGCTCAACTGAGTTTGCATCAATTGCATTTGTTGTTCGGACAATTCCAGCGCAGCCGCTGCACGCTGTTTCTCAAGCGCGGATTTCTCGCTCTCAGCAGCTCGTGCACGCGATGCCAGGGCGACACTGCCGCACAGTGTGAAGGTCAGCGCGTAGATGACCGCGTAGAAGAAAACGACAGAGCCGCTCGTCTCCGCGAATTTCTGCTTCCAAGCCGGCCAGCCGCCCCCGTTAATCAATGTCGACATGCCGTAGTCATAGGCGAAGTAGATTGGCAGCCACAGTGCGATGCCAATAACAAAGCAGGTGGTCAGCTGGCTAAACGAAAACCTGAAGCGCTCTTCTCGCATGACGCGTAGCAGCACGACCGTGATGATGACCCAGAACACATACGAAAGGACGAAATACCCGACGTCGGCAATGGAAAAAGGCACGTCCAGACCGTAGCGAACAATGTCCGAATACCGCGACAGGCCGTGGACCGTTCCGACAACAATCCACAGCAGAACAATCAGGCTGAAAATTCGGCGACTCAAGAGGTATTTCCGCAGGGTTTCACTATGCGGAGGATGGTAATGGCTTTCGGCGCCGAAGGAGAGGGCGCTCGTCACCAAAAACCACCGGTTTAGTCACAATCCGATTGTCGGGTGTCTTGCCAACTGCAATTTTTTGCTGGCGAGTGTTACGCGATAACCAATAAGGACAACGAAATGAAGACACGGGGTTGGTATACGGGGTTTTGGGCTGTCTTGATACTGGGACTGTCGGCAGCGGCCTGTGCCGGCAAGTCATTGCCGCTCAAGGTGTTCAATATGGACGGCATACACGTCACGCCGGACGGCCTGATCTACGCGGCGGAGGGGTTCAGAGGCGATCGACTCTTCGTCATCACACCGGACGGGCGAGTGTTTATCCAGGCCTCGGGCCTGGCCGGACCCATTGATATCGCCAATGACAGTCAGGGCAACTTGTATGTCAGCAATTTTAATGATGGGACGGTTAGCAAGATCACAACGGATGGTGAAGTCAGCAAATTCGCTGATGTGTTGCCCGGACCTGCTGGAATCGTGGTCGATTCTCACGACAACGTGATCGTGTCTCACTATGGGGTTGGCGCCGGTGACGGCACGACCGTGAGCAAGATCTCACCACAGGGCGTCGTCAGTGCGCTGTCCACTGGCGGCCTCCTGCTAGCGCCAGTCGCAACCGCGATCGACGACGAAGACAACGTGTACGTTGCTAACTTCAATGAAGGCAGTGTGATCAAGATTGCGCCAACAGGCGAGCAGACGTTTCTTGCAAAACTGGATGCACCGGATGGCTTTGCTATCGGCCACCTGGACTTTGTGAACAACAGGCTTTTTGGGACTGCTATCGTGGATCAGAAAATTATCATGATCCGCAAAAGTGGAAAAATCCAGGTTAGGAATCAGCAGCTAAATGAAGGACGGTTTCCGAATGGTCTGACACTCGATCCCGTCAACAATGAAATCTTGTTCACCTACGGTTTTGGCCCGGTCGCCGAGATCGAGAGAATCCCCCTGCGAAACTAGGTGGTGACCGACCGCGCCTCTCGGTTTCGCTCGAGCCGGGGGGCGTGGTCTTTTTTTTCGGCCATAAGCGACTCCGATGTTGCTTTTGCTCCCGCAGATCGGAGGCAGACTCTTCGCTCATGGCCGATATTTAAATACCTGCTCCAACGGTAGCTCGAACACCGACGCGATCCGGAACGCCACCTCCAGCGAGGGTGAATACTTGCCTGCCTCAATGGCGTTTACGGTCTGTCGGGTGACGCCAATTCGCTCGGCCAACGCTTGTTGGGTCATTTGCTGGTTGGTTTCACGCAGCTCGCGAATGCAATTGTTGATGGGCAGTTTGGATTTCGCCATCAGAAGCCGTGGCGATAGAAAATGATTTTCAGACTGCTGCTCAGCAACTCGGAAGCGAGTAGAGACAGCAACAGGCCATGCGCGACGAGCACCGTGTTGATTCCAAACACCATGGCCGTGATGGCGGCGAGTACGCCGACAGCGACAACCCACGAAGACAAGTACTCGGAACGCCAAGCGATCACGTTGTCTCGCTCATCGCGATCATCATTTCGAGTCATCGCGACGGCGGCGATATGCCCAAAGACCATGACAATAACGAGCAGGATGACGCTGACGGCAAATACTGGAACGTACGCTCGAATGTCGTGTACACCGGCAGTGTGCATTTGTAACGCAACAAAAAAGTACCCACCCAGCACGACGATCAGTGCGATCAACTGTATCCAGGCAGATTTTTCTTCGAAACCGGTATCCACTCGGCATCTCCACTAGCCTAATTGAATGTAAAGAATATTTGACACGCATCGTGATGTCAAAAAATTTTTACATCGATGTAATGATGAGTCTGGAAGTGACGGGTGATGTAATCTCGGTACACCAAGGCAGCCGCGATCTGCAGCGTGTCCGACATTAGTAGGATGAGTTTTTTATGAAGACGATCGGCAGCGTTGAGGAATTGACTGAGCTTTATCCTGCGGCCGCGGCGAGATCACTGACTAAAGTGACTCCTCACATCAGCCCGCTCTACCGTCGATGGATCGAAGCTTCGCGCTTCGTTGTTCTAGCGACGGTCGGACCAGAAGGCTGCGATGCCAGCCCTCGTGGTGATACAGAAAATCTCGTCAAGCTACCCGACTCGAGAACGATTTGGCTCCCGGATTGGCGTGGCAATAACCGACTCGACTCACTGACGAATATTGTGAGAGATCCACGAGTCAGTTTGATGTTCATGGTGCATGGCTCGAATAATGTTGTCCGAGTTATCGGCGATGCTGTCCTGACCGCTGACCCAGAGGTGACTCGTGAGTTTCGTCATTCCGATAAGTTACCGCGAACCGTCGTCGTTGTGAGCGTAAAGGAAGTGTATTTCCAATGCGCGAAGGCTCTCATGCGCAGTGATTTATGGAATTCGTCGTCGGCTGCTGCTGGTCTTCCAACCGCTGGCGATTTCTTGCGAGAGCAGGAAGCGGGATTCGATGCGGAGTCTTATGATGCCGGATACGACGAGTACGCTCGTGAGCGCATGTGGTGACAAGGCTTAGTGCAGAAGGCGCGGGAACGCTAAATTGCTTCCGTATGACCTTTCTATGGGTCTTCATTTGGGTCGGACAGTGCGTGTCGGCGGCTACTGAAGTGCCCGTCAAGATTCAGGTCCATGGCTCGGTGGCACCGGAGGACATTACTTTGATTGAGAATCGACTGCAGTTCTCGCTTCCGACGGTCATCGAATCAATGCTGCGTTCGCAGTCAGTGCAGCCAATTACGTTACAGCTATGGCACGACGAATCGCAGTTCATGGACGCGATGGAGGAGGCGCTTGGGCAACGTGCGCCGGGATCGCGGGGGTACATAACTGGTCCCACGGATGTTCGTATGCTGGTGACAACTCAAGGCGATATTGCCCTTGAGGCTCTCCATGAAACGGTCCATGCGTTGTCGTTGCAACTGAATCCGAGCTTTGGGAACAACCCGCGTTGGTTGTGGGAGAGTGTTGCTCAGTATTATGCCGATGCGTTTGTGCACCCTGTCGACTCCGGCATTGTGACTCATACAGAGTGTGTCACGCCTGACGAATTGGATGAGCCATTCAATCGGGGTGGTTCTGTATACGATGCAGGTTTTCTGATCGGTGAGTTTATTGTTGCGGAGTGGGACGAGTCCGCGTTGACCGATCTGATCAAGAACAACGGCGAGGTGTACCGCACGTTCGATCTCTCACCCGCGCTGTTCGAGCAGCAATGGTGCGAATTTGTTCGACGCAAGTACCTCCCCAACAGCGACTCAAGGCGTATCGACGAGTAGCTGCCACACCACACTACGCGCACGCAAGATGTGTTACGTGCGGAGTTTGAAAACCACGTGTCATAATCATCCAGGCAGTGGGACGGAGCTTGCACGATGCATCGATCGTTAGTTTTATTTCTATGTGTTCTGATCTGCTCTTGCGGCACTGGAAATCCGTATGTCACCGCGAGCGGTGAACCCAAGCCCTGCGCAGGGGGCCGGGGAGAGTGGGTACAGGCGGAAGAGGTCGTGCCAAAAGAGATCCTTGAGATTCGTTCCACCGTGCAGTACGTCTGCAACCCACGGGTTGCAGATGCAGGAACCGCCTGCGAGGACGGCAGCGAATGCCGTGGCGATTGCATTGCATCGACTGATGCCTTGCCAGGACAAGAGACGATCGGCGCGTGTGCCGCCTATGCATTGCGCACGCTTGGCTCAATGACGTTGACGAACGGCAAGGCCGTCTATCCGCTCAAACTCGATTTCCTCGAGAACCGACAGGTGGCGCTGCGCCTGGAATACGAGCTCGCAAAGGCACGCTGGGATGCGTTGGAGATCGATACTTATCGAATTGAGGTCGAGCAAAGCTGTTTCTGTCTTTACGGCCCCTACTATGGCCCTAACCAAATCTTCGTGCGCAACGGAACAACGCGCCGAGTCACCTATTTAGGAGAGACACGGGACGGTTTTCAATCGGGTGACTCACTGACGAATGAAGATGCGTTCAAACCAACCGTGAACGATTTGTTTGCATATGTGGGCGACGAAATTCGAGGCCTGGGACCGGATCGCGTCCTAAGCGTGAACTACCACCCGGAGTTTGGGTTCCCTGTGCGTACCGAGCGTGACGACCTAAGGCTAAGCGACAGTAATGTCAAGATTACGGTAATCGACTTTCTAGACCGCTAGCTTCGTCGACTAACGCGTCTCACCACGACTCAAGTCCTGCGCCATACCTTGCGTCACCGATTCATGGCGAAACACGATTCGGTTGATCTTGAAAAGCTGCGAGCGTCCGGACACTGTAAACGTATACGTTTCTCCCGCTTGCAGGTCGTAGACTGCGACCCGCTTGTTCGTTTCCCCACCAAGGTCCAGGCGATTACCTGTGGCCCAGACAAACGCGTTGTCGTTGCCGCCAAAGAACTTGGTGTCGGATTGCAGGGCGGACAACGGTGCATCGTCGCCGTGGTTGTTGCCGACGTTCGGTCCCGCGCCGTAGTTGCCGTCCAGGCGAATATAGGCGTCGTTGGCAACGTCGGTGCGCACCTCACCGTTAATCGTCAGCGTTTCGCGTGCAACATGGAGATGCAGGTAGTGCAATCCACTTTGATTGACCTGAAACATGAAGGTCAGCGGTGAGGTCGGAGGGCCGTTGATCGGACTGTTGCCGGTGAACTCGATGTAGCCGGGGCCCGTGAATCCTGAGACATCCGTGCGTTGGATCCACTCATCGAGCGCAGACGCTGTGTTCTCAGCTTCCATGATGACCAGGCCGTCGACTTGTTGGTAGGTCGTGTTGCCCGTTGGATCGCCTTCCGCAGTGATCACGACTGCCCAATCCGAATTGGTCTCACTCGGTGGGTTGCCGAGGTTAGTCATGCCGGCGCCTTGCAGAGTGTTGCCATCGACGACCGCACCGCTTCGCGGGTTAAACCACTGCACATTCCATTGTCGTGTGTCCGGCAAATTGATGTCTGTGGTGCCGCCTTCTCTCAAGTACACAACGAAAGCATCGGAATTGGCTAGCACCCAGTCGCTGTTCGTATTGGTGGCGCCGTTGTTTCTCTGCAATGATTGCAAGTCGAGACCCAGGTCGCCTTGTAGGACGTCGCGGAAGAACCGCACCAGGTGTCCGGACTGCTGCCAGTGCGCGTCAAACTCTCGCAGGTTCTCCACGGCGAGGTCATACGCGTGGCCAGCGCCGTTGTTCTTGAGATACCACTCAAAGCCACCACCGCCGGACATGACGCTGGCCCACATCCAGTAGACTCGTTGTGTATCGGTTACCGCTGTGTTCGGTGTCGGTGCCTGGTTGCCGGACGCTTCAGTGAACGTAACCACCCAGGATTTGCCCGCGTTTGCGGATGCGTTCAACCAGTTGACAGCCGTCCCGTAGACGCCAGCATCTCCCGTCGCGTTCGTTGGGATTCCACCAAACTGTACGGTTGGACCATCGAACGTCGCATGACCGAGCAAGTCGTTGTAGCGGTCTTGCTGGTTCGGAAATGTGTGCATGAAGATCGGGTGGTCGTAGGGGTCCAACGCGCGAATGAAATCCGAGAACGCTCGCTGTTGCGCTGGCGTGTTGGTGTTCTCTTCGCCAAGGTTCCACTGCAGGGCAGGGTGATGCCCGAAGCGCGAAATCAGTTCGCGGTAGTAGAGCTGGCGTTCAACACCGAGGTTGCCGTTGTTGAGCAACTGATCGTTTTCGGTTTCCTGCGTCATCACATGAATCAAAATGCCGTTCGCAGTCATGTGCGTGAGCGCGCGCTCCCACTGATCGAGCTTGCTGACATCGAACGTACGTACATCACCGCTTGCGTTGTAAGTCGTCCATGGATGCGCATCGCAACCGTCGCCGCGGACCGTATTCATCATGATGTAGATCGCATTGACTCCGGTCGATGATATGTAGTTGATCAATCCAATCAGCGATCGACCCCGATTATTGGCCCAGGTTGGATCTCCCGCTTGCCAATCCGAACGGTGCGGTTCGAATTGATGAAGGATGCCTTTGCAGCTTCCCGCGTCGTTGAATTTAGTGGTGTTATCAAACTCGTCGTAGCCGAAGATGTTCTCCGGGCTGTCCATGCCGCCCTCGATGTAGATCGATCCGTCTCCTGCGAAGCGCAAGTAACGTTCTCCATCCCGATGCTCCAGTAATCCGCGGGTGCGCATGTCGCGACTGACAGGCGGCGCGGCGCCGACGCGGAACGTACCGGTCTCTCCGTCGAACACGTCGACAGGCTGGCCCGCGGAGACGTCATTGGAGACAGCGATCTCATTGCCGGTGCGGAACGACACGCTGAAATTCCAGTCGCCCGTTGTAGGTGGTGAAAAATACGCGCGCCAGACATCCCCGTCTGCTGCGCCGGAATCCGCGGCGTTGCCATCGGCGGCGAAATGTCCGGGCACACGGATCGTCTCGTTGCCTTGGGTGAACGTGACGGTCAGTCGATGATCGGTGAATGTTGTGTCATCCTGTTCGCTGGCCGCAAACCCGGTGCAGGTCAGTGCGACACGGTGCCATTGCATGAGGTCACCGGACGCAACGCAGTTGTCGTCCTGCCCCATCGTCGCATCCGCTTCAACCGAGAAAGACAGGTTGGTCGTGGAAGTATCGCCGTCATCGTCGGTTGCGATCGCTTCGAGTGTGTAGCTGCCTACCGGCATGTCACGCAGCATCGCGTCGTTCGCGTTGCCGGGTGCCGCCCATTCGTAAGGCGCCTGGTTTTCCGTTCGAACCGGTGTGCCGTCCATGAGAAGTTCGACCGATGCAACAGATCCGTCGCTATCGGATGCCGACACGACGACATGGACGGTGTCACCTTCGGTGTAGACGGCTGCTGCCTGCGGCTGCGTGAAAGACACCGTCGGCGCCTGATTGGTCGGTGGAGGATCGGCGGGCGGGGCGGGGTCAGTCGGATCGTCGTCTGGGTCGGTTAATGTATCGTCGTTGCCGCCGCTGCCTCCGCAACCTGCCAACAGCAGGAGCATCAGAATGCTGCCGTAACCCGTGAAACGTAAAGTCATGTCGCATCCCCAAGACGCAAGCTTCAGTGCTACCGCAGGTCCCCGGTGCGGTGGCCGAACGCTGTTCAGATTCCATCGATCTCGCACACACACTATTGCGGCGGCTCGATCGGAAATGTGACGGATCTCACATCTTGCGTTGTGATCAGTGTCAGGGATTGGAGACAGGTGTTCGCTAGGGGTCTGAGCAACCTCAAAATTTTGAACTGACCATCGAGGTGTCAAATTCGGAGGAATCTGATGTTATGTCAAAGAAAACTACTGCCCTTTTGGAGAACTGCGCTCTTTTTGAATCGGAATGAAACCGTAAGGTGTCGGTAAGGCCCCTCGGCGTTACGTCGGTAAGACTGCATCCGTCAAAACGCGGAGGGAAATCATGCGGTCACTGTGGCATTGGGTGTTTATCGGATTCTGTGGAATGTGGCTTACCGCATGCGCAGGAATCCCGGGTGTTACTGGTGTTGGCTACAAAGCCGACTCGCCAGAACCATCGTGGGATGAGGCCAGGTTTCTTGAAGTCTACGGACAACCGGTTTGGACGCACACGCTGACGGATGGCAGAAAGGCACTGTACTTCGAGTACAACAATGCGTTCGATAGTGCGGGCTGGAAATTCGTGTCTGCGGCAGCGTATGTGATGACGCTCGGCATCGATGATCAGATTGGCAATGCGACGAGCAAGCGCCTGTCCGCCGTATTCAATGCGGATGGGACAGCAATCTGCGCTGATCGCGTGCCAATCAATTTGGCGATGTCATGTGACAACGACATCAGACAGCCGTTCGCCGAAGCGAGCGACGAAAGCTCCAATCGAAACTACTGGTTCATGATGGTCGACGTGGATCCAAAATTCTTTGCGCCGAAAACCTTTGCTGTCACGCGATATCACCAGGACCTGGTGGGCACACCGCTCGATGGTCTGGAGCGAAATGATGAGATCTCCTATGACGATGCGTATTTCGCTGACCTCTACTGCTACGCCGCCGCGCGTTGGTATGCAGACCACATAAAAGAGTTTCGATCAGATGACGCCGTTCCCTCGAGCGAACGCGTCGCCGAGTTGGAGCGACGTGCATACCAGCGCATTGCCTCGCGCGGTCGATTGCTGGCACGCGCGGATCGCGATTTCGCACTCGCCTATGCTGCACTCCAACATGATCTCAATGCGCGCAGAGTTCCAAAAGTCAGAGACTTCGCACAGCGGTGTGTTGCTTCGAACGACGATGCCGAGTTGCGTTCTGAAATTCACCCCGTCGTGCTTGAGGCGCTCTATGATCGTTTGATCGAATCCAAAAACCTGGCCCAAGCGCAGGCGATTCGTGACTTCGACCTGCCAACTTCCACCCCGGCCACGTTTCAATTAAGTCAACACCCACCCACCAATGGTGCCGTTGGTGTGGCTGCAGCCGGTTGGGTCAGCAAGCAAACCCTGGGGCAGCTCACATTCCGCTCCGAGCCCTGGTTAGCACAGCTCGACAAGGGCGTGGAGGCGCAAAAGGATCTGGTGGATGCGTTCGATAGTCTTACTGCGGATGCCACCTACGAGTACGACATTCGCAGCGCGTTGGACCAGGGACTGGAACCCAGTCTCGATATCGCCTTGTCGTTGGCATCTGCACTTTCCGACGCCATTGTTCGGAGTGATCATGAGGCGAGCGTACGCGCGTTGGTTGGACTTGCGCGCTTTTACATCGCCGGCAGTCCGCGAGCCATTCGTTTTCAACGCGCGGGCGACCTGTTTATGGCAGCGAGCTTTATCTCGCATCGGTTGGGTCGCTTCGATTGGTCAGCGCCGTTGTCGAGATTCGCCGGGGATGCCTATCTGTTGTCCGTTGATCAGATTCTTGCGGAGGATGGTGTCGCTGACGAACGCAGTCGTGATCAGTTGCGAGAGATCATCAACTTCGTGCCTTACAGTTATGAGTACTCTGATGCATCCGGCAACGTTTGGGAGGTCGAAGTTCGTGGTGCGCCGATCGATCCCGATCGACTATTGGCGCTCGTCAATCGGCTGCGTCTACCGTACGTCAATGCGAGTCTGGCCTATGCGTATGCGCTCCCACTCGTTTCCGACTCCAGTCAAGCGACACGCTATCTGGAAGATCAGGCAATTCGCGCTAACGAAAAATTTTCATCTGCCGGTGCTGCGGTGATGTACGCCCAAGCGGCCAAAGCCGCAGCGACCTTCGACGAGGCTCGCGGCCACGTCAATCAAATGCACGCGGAGTTTGCAAACTATCGAGCCAAGTCGCGAACGCTTGGAGGGAGCAGTGTCTGTCAGTATTCGTACACTCGCAGTCGGGAAGCATTCGCAGAGTACTTCGGCAGTCCGAGCTACAAGCAGGTGCAAACGCTCTACGGCAAATGGTTTCGCGATCGATTGAAGGAGTACGACAAGAAGTGCAAATACAAACCGTGAGGCGATGGTTTAAGTCATGCCCTTAGCTGCTACGTCAGATACCGTTTTCTCTTGCTGGCCGGGAGCTGGTTCAGATCAACGCTGAGGAGGAGCCCCGGCGTGTCAGCAAACTGCTTATCGATACCGACCGCGTGAAACCTCGCGCCAAGGCCGGCGTAGTGCCTGAGCAGTACAGGGACGCCTTTGCCATCGGTTTCTCGGGCGCTCACCAAAGCGTTCAGTTTAGCGAGATCGATAACCTGATTGCGGCGGAACCGATACCACTCCGCTGGCAGTCTATTCGCCAACGGGAACTTTGGTCTGACTTGTGAGCTTGGTTCAATTAGCGCATCGCACATCATCTGCACCGATACCGAATCGTACTGCTGGGTTAGAGACACCGTGCCATAAAGCGCGTCGAATTCAGGGTGCGCTTTCAGGTAGCTGCCGATGCCGCGCCAGAGCAGATCGAGCGCGTGCCGCGAGCGTTGATACTCGGGCGTGATGAACGACCGACCGAGCTCCAACGCAGCGTTGTAATTTTCGAAGAACGCGTTCTCAAACTGAAACACGGAGTGCAGATAGGTTGGTTCGCCTTCAGCCGCTGGTCGACCACGACACACGCGGTAGGCGCCGACCAACGCTTTATTGTGTTCGTCCCAGCAGAAGATATGGTCGTAGCTGTCGTCGAAGTGATCGGAATCTTCGGACTCGCCACTACCTTCGTCCAACAATCGGAACGTTCGTTCGCGGTCACGCATGATCTGCCGCGTCAACTCCGGGATTTCAGCGCGACGCGCAAAGCCCACCACCATTCCATGCGCTCGCACGGATTGCTGGTGACGCGGAAGGCCTTCAATTTCTTTCTGTATGGTTTTCCCGCAGCGACCGGCTGCTAGTGGTGCATGCTCGAGCGCTTGATGTCTCTCGAGTTGTTCAACCGGCATGTTGAGCGATGCACTTAACACGCGGAGCATCTCGGTGATCTCGGTATCGTCATAGCGTAGAAGCTTCTTCGTCGGAGCAGCCGCGCCCACGGCGACCTCGATGCGGCGCGATCGCATCTTGATCAACTCGCGTGCCAGCATTAAGAGTCGGAATCGGTACCACACCGACCCGAGTCGATAAAACAACGGGCTGTTCAAACCGGTGAAACGGATCGGCATCACGCTCGCCCCGGATTTGCGGGCGAGGGTCGCGACAGATCGACTCCAGTCACTGTCTGCGATGCAGTCGAGATCATCCTGGTAGAACGATGTGCGGCCGGCCGGAAAAACGACAAGCACCCCGTCGTCCTGCAGGTGGCGAAGACTCTTCCTCAATCCGGTTCGATTCGCCGGGTCACTCGGAATAAGGGGGTTCACGAACAGGAAGTGGGATTCCAATTCGGGGAATACCTTAAGCGCAAAATTCGCGAGGATCCTGCTGTCTGGACGCAAGGCGGTCAGAAGCTTGATGAGCACCAGGCCCTCGATGCCCCCATGTGGGTGATTGGAAACGATAATCACCGGCCCGGTTTTCGGTAATCGCTGACTGAGTGAGTCACCGCCAATCACCTCGACATCGAGTGCTTTGAGACTTTGGTCAGCAAAGTCTGCTGCTGACAGTCCACTCAGTCCGTGCTTTTGGTAGAAATCGTCCAGTTTGTGGATGCCCAGCACACGATCGAGCAGCGGCGCCAGCTTTCGGAGGCGTTTTCCCAGTCGGGTGTTTGGGTCTGCAACAGTGCCGATGGAAATTCGATGTTGTCGCGATGCCACCATGATTAGGATTTCTCAGCTGGTATGTTGCGGTTACTCGTACGGGCCAAGCTCCGCGCGTAGATGAGTGCGTAGAGCGTGCCGAAGATCCAACTGGGCAGAATCGTCATCCAGATCTCGGCCGTGCCGGCGACTACGTGTACGGCTGTTGACGAGAATACGAGCAGCAGAACGGTGCCCGAAACACATCGAAGTTCTCGCTGCCACAGTGAGCCGGAGCCGGCGAAAAGCCACTCGATCAGTGAAGTCATCCCCAGTGTCACGACGGCGCTGTATCCACCCTGTGTCAATGCGGCTATCGTCATGCCGGTCAGGCCGTGAGCGCGGTTTGCCCATGCCGCCCACGCTGCGTAAAACGCGAAAGCGACTACAGCGGCGACCACAGCGCGAGTTCGGGGTGAGTTGAGTCGTCCGGGCACAGTGATCAGGAGGCGCGACGCTTGCAACGCGCTGCCGAATTTCCGAGGGGTATGGCTTGCTTCACCGCCGGGGAACGCCGAATTCATGGCACGACTGGGGCTTGTAGAACATGACTGACCAGACCAGATCCGCCGCGCAAATATTTCAGATCGAGTCGTGGTGCGTCAGAATCTAAGGCGCCACCGCGGTTTTTTTACGTCGACTGCATCTATAGCGGTCTGCCGCCCGTCTTATTAGGTAGGTAGTCATCACACAGGAGCAAAGCAGTGGGCGACTTGGGAATGTTGGGGTTCTGGTTATTTATCGCGGTCGCGGTCTTCAGCGGAATCTGGAGTGAAGTCAAAGAAAAAGAGGCAAAGCAAGAGACCTTGCGGCGAGTGGTTGAGAGCGGACGTGATATCGACCCGGAGGTCATCGACCGAATTCTAGGGGAGGCCGATGCTCGGGATACAGCCCGCGAGTATCGGATCGGGTCATTCGTGTTGGGCGGCGTCGCCGGCGGACTGCTGGTTTTCAGTCTGTTTCTTGGAGTCGTCTCGTCAGATGCGCGCTGGGTGTTGATGGGCGTATCCGCGTTGGTCGCATGTATCGGTGGCGGCTTGTATGGCGCGTCTCGGTATGTGGCGCGCGGCAATGGGCGGGTGTGAGCCCGCCGGATGCGTGATGCTCAAAATCACTATCGCGAGGGCCCGGAGCCGCTCATTGTGAATCTCGCTATGCGGGGTGATCGAGACGCGTTCACGGAGTTAGTACGACGCAAAGCCGGGTGGCTGCGCGGCCTACTTCGTCGGTTGTCGGGTGATGAGACGCTTGCGGATGATTTGGCGCAGCGTGTGTTTCTGAAAATGTGGCGCCGCATTCGATCGTTGAAAAAAGCCAATCGATTCGGCGGGTGGTTGAAGAGAATTGCGATCAACGAATGGATTGATCATCAGAGAAAGCGTGCGGGAACATGGGATGAGCCTTTCGACGAGGCGTTACAGCCGGATATCGCTGAAACACCGGGCGTTGGAATGGACCTCGATAGCGCTCTGGAGGAACTGCCGGACGCAGTGCGGGTCTGTGTGGTGCTCGCCTATCATGAGCAGATGACACACCCGGAAATCGTCACCGCAACTGGTCTACCAATCGGTACGGTGAAATCGCATATCCGCAGAGGGAGCGCGCGACTGAGGGCCCGCCTGATCGATTATGGAGAGGCGCAATGAGTGAGCTACACGACAGAGAACTACAGGCGTTTTTTGATGCCACACCTGAACTGCATGATGACGCAGCGTTCGTGTCGGAGACGATGGCGCGCACCGATAAGCGTCGATTCCGGTTGCTGGGTGCCCGAGTTTCGGTCCTGGCTGTCATCATTGCCCTGGAAATTCTGCTCGAGTCTCCGATTCAGCAGTCAATGGGTGCACTCGGTGCCTTGTTGACGCAGCCTGTGATTACGATTGACGGCGAGTGGGCCGGGTTTTTGCTCGAACCGATCAACTCGGTGGCGGGTCTGCTTGGTGTTATTCTGCTCAGCCTGCATTGGATCATGCGTAAAGTCGTGCGCTGACGGGGTATCGCGTGCCGGGGATTGAGTCATGGTGAAGCAGCCAACGCGGCGATACGTCCTGCTGCTTCGAGGCATCAATGTCGGTGGCCGCAACAAGCTGCCGATGAATTCCCTCACAGCGCTACTCGAGTCGCTCGGTTGCCGGTCCGTTAAAACCTATATTCAGAGTGGCAATGTGGTTTTTGATGGTGTTGACCAGGAATGGGCTGAACTCGTCGCGGAAGCGATCGCAGACGAGTTTGGGTTTTGTCCAAACGTATTGTGCTTGACGTCTGAGGGGTTTCAGGACGCAGTCGCAGCAACGCCATTTGCGAGTCACGACGGCAAGGCGTTGCATTTGTACTTTCTGGAGTCGGTACCGGAGTCTCCCGATTTCGAGAAGATCGATTCGATCCGATCTGCCACCGAGCGCTCCGCATTGCTCGATCGGTGTTTTTACCTGTATGCGCCCGACGGCATCGGTCGGTCAAAGCTCGCGGCCAGTGTCGAGCGGCACTTGGGTGTCGCGGCAACCGCGCGAAACTGGAATACGGTCCAGAAGCTCAAACAGATGCTCAGCGATAAATCGCTGTAACACATCGCTGGCTGAGTCGTCTTAAGCTGCAGGAGGCGAGATATCGCATGCAAGCAGTGTCAGACGAACAATTGATTCGATGGGTAGCGGAGGGCGATGCGTCGTGCCTCGGGACCCTGTTCGAACGTCACCAGAAGGGCCTGTACAACTACGCCCTTCAGCTGACGCGAAGCCCCGCGCTTAGCGAAGACCTCGTTCAGGAGCTGTTTTTGAAGCTCTTGAAAAAAGCCTCCAGTTTTCGCGGTGAATCGAGTTTCAAGGCGTGGGCTTATCACATCTTGCGGAACCTCACCTTCGATCAACTCAAACGGTCGGAACATCGCAAGACAGATACCGATGCCGAGGTTGTACTTGAACAAGAGCTGATCGATGCCAGGAGTGCAGAGCGAGTGGCGTCAGACGCTGAAGCCCTGCGCAATCTCGCGCGTTCCATGGCGCGTTTACCCGTCGATCAACAGGACATCATCTGGCTCGGTCGATTCGAGTTCCCCGACTACCAGTCTTTGGCAGTAGCGGTGGGCTGTACGCCTGCTGCAGCGCGTGTGCGTATGCACCGGGCTATGAAAGCGCTGAATCGCGCCTTCGAAATCGTTAGTGGAGTAGTACCTAATGTCTGATCTCATCGATTCCGACAACGAACTGTTGGAGAGCGCCGAAGTGCGTGATCTCTGGCGAGATCTCAAGAGCCTGAACATGGCCGAACCTGACCCGACATTGCGGCAACGTGTTCTGCGTGACCTGCACAATGCGCGCGATCCGGCGCTCCCATGGTGGCGGGCCATACTGCCAGCGGCTGGCGCGCAGTGGGCCGGCGTTGCTGCCACGCTGATCATTGGAATCCTGGTCGGTCAGACTGTCGGCAAAGAGGATGCAGGTCTCGACCAGCGCGTTGGACAAATGGAGATGCAACTCGACGTGCTGAATCAGCAGTTGTTGGTGAGTCGTTTGACGGCGACCGCTCCCAGCGAGCGTCTCGCGGCGGCGTTGCAGGCGTCAACGCTGAGTCAGCGCGACCCGCAGGTCGCGATGGTGCTGCTCGAACGTGCCGCGGTCGACTCCGTGGCGTCTGTTCGATCGGCCGCAATCAGCGCGCTGGGTGATGAAATTAACCACCCCGAAACCGCCGCCCAGTTGCTGTCGGTGTTCGAAGCCAGTGATTCGCCGATTGTACAGATGGCCATCGTTGATCTGATTTTGCGACGGGGAGATCAAACACTACTTGAGGCGTTGCAGCGTAGCTTGGAGGCAGAGCGTCTGCATCCGTCGCTTCGTGGTTACGTCGAGGAGTCAATAGGAGGGATACAGACATGAAACGACCAACACTATTGTTCGGCTCGCTGGGGCTCGCGCTGTTGAGCGCGACCGCACAGGCGAAGCCGATTGTCGATGAGAAACGATGGACCGAGACTTTCGATGTGAGTGATGCGCCGCGCCTGACCGTGGATGTGATCTGGGGCGATGTGATTGTCGAGCGCGGCAACAACGATCAAATCGAAATGACCATCGAATCGATACGGCGTGCCGATGATCAAACCAGTTTCGAACGCTCACTTGAGCAGATTCCCCTTCGGTTAGCCCAGGATGGCGATGAGGTTTTTCTGAGAGTCGGCCGAGACTGGCGGCACTGGAACGAGCTGCCGCCGTGTCGGGGCTGTTCTGTCACGGTCAACGTCGTGGTCCGTGTCCCGACGAATAGTGCTGTTGACGTGAGCAGTGTGAATGACGGCCGGGTCATCGTGTCGGACGTCGCGGGCATGGTCACCGCTTCCAATGTTAACGGCGGCGTGTCGACCTCGGGACTCTCCCAGTGTGCGGCAATCGAATCCGTCAATGGCGATGTCATCGTAGGTTTTGCGCAGAGTCCGCTCGACGACTGTGATATCGAGACGCTGAATGGTGACATCAACGTCTCACTCCCTGATGGTGCACATGCCGATTTCGCGGTGTCACTGGCGAACGGCAAGATGCGGAGCGAGATCGATCTGACGCCCCGGGCGATGAAGGCGCAAGTGCAACACACGCAGCGCGGCGACCGTCACTATTACGAGATTGATAAGCGCTCCGGTTTGCGGCTTGGGCGTGGTGGCAGCACGCTATCCCTTAAAAGTTTAAACGGCGATGTGCTCGTCGAGAGGAGTCAATAAACATGGATACTACGTTGGATCGTTCGCTTGCGGTGATGGCGTTCCTGATCGGTTTGATTGCGGCAGTGCCCAGCGCTTACTCGCAGTCTGCGCCGATCAGTATCGAGCTATCACAGCCGGATCAGCCGATGACCCTCAAAATCGGCATTTTGTCGGCTGACATTGTGGTTATTGGCGAGTCCCGCAAGGATGTTCAGCTTGAAGTCGACGGTGGGGAGAGCGAGCGTCGTATCGTGACACCATCCGGTAGCCAGGCCATCACCGGTGGCAGCTATCGATTGTCAGCAACGGAAGACAACAACGTAGTTAAGGTCTCTTCGGACTGGCGCAAAAGCACATTGGACGTCGTCGTTCGTGTTCCCCGGTCAGCGAACCTTGAGCTCTGGACCACCAACAACGGATCGATTCTGGTGCAGGGTGTTTCCGGGGAGATGCAGTTGCAGAACACCAATGGTCCGGTCACGGTCGAGTCTGCCGCTGGACCGGTCATTGCGGAGTCGGTCAATGATGTTGTGTCTGTATCGTTCGCGAGCTTGTCGGGAGTGAGTGCGACGTCGTTGACGTCCGTGAACGGCACGCTTGCTGTTGGTTTGCCGGAATCCGCTAGCGTACAGCTCCATTTGGACACGACACGCGGAGATATCACATCCGACTTTGAAATCGAGGTTCTACCCAGCCAGCCGAAAGTGTCGCGCACCGAGGATCGAGGCAAGGTGGAGATCGCTGTTGAAAACGCGATCATTGCCAACGTCAACGGTGGTGGCCCGGTCATTCGAATGAAGACTTTAAACGGCGATATTGAGATTAACCGGACGCCGTAACGATCAATCGGAAGCAGGTAGTCCTGCGGATACGTGGGACTCTCTGTTTCCGAGCCTTTCAATCGGCTCTGACGGGGCACACTTGCAGCGTGCCTTCGCCGCTTGCAGCCCGTCAGTCAGGCTTTCGGCAACCGATCGCGAACATACACCAGGCCACGATCCAAAGCGTCCCACCTATCGGTGTAATGGCGCCCAGCGCGCGGATCCCGGTTAGCGCAAGCGCGTACAAACTACCGCTGAACAATGCAATTCCGGCGAGCATGCACCAGGTACTTCCCGTCAACATTCGGTTTCGACCGAGGGACCTAATGGTCAAGCCGACCGCAATGAGTCCGAGCGCATGATAAAAGTGGTACTGCGCGCCGGTTTCGAAAGCACGCAGCAAAGCAGGTGCGACCTGATCGCGTAATCCGTGAGCGCCGAAAGCGCCTGCTGCAATGGCCAGGACCGCGTTGAACCCGCCGAGTTTCAGAATCGTTGTGTCATTCAATGCCCTGTCGCCTGAAGTTTCTGTGATGTCGCAGTTTACCAAGTGCCTGACGCTCGATCCCCTCACCGCAAGAGTGGCCGAAATGGTCGGAAATATGCCATTTACGTCATACTGTCGTATGGCCTAGAGTCTGGGCATGACTATAAAACTCCGCATCGCGGTTCTGCTGTTCGACGGCGTCAACGCGATTGATGTAACCGGGCCGACCGAGGTCTTCGCTTCCGCCAGGCTGGACTCTGGCGAGTGCCCCTACGAGATAGAGACCTGGGTAAGTGGCGATCGGGAAGTTGTGTGTGAATCCGGACTGCGATTGCTCGCCGATCGCTCAATGAATACCCGGCGGGGCGCCGACTTGCTGTTGATTCCTGGCGGAAGAGGCATTCGTGATACCGGTACGCTTACCCAATGCGCAAACTGGCTCAAGCGAAACGAATCGCGATTCAATCGGGTGGTTTCGGTTTGCACAGGTGCGTACGTGCTCGCGGCGTCTGGTGTGGTCGATGGAATGCGAATCACGACGCACTGGGGTTTCGCGAAAGCGCTCCAGAATCAGTATCCAAAAGTCGAGGTTCGTTCAGATCGCTTGTTTCAGCGCTGCGGTAAGTTCTGGACGTCAGGCGGAGTTACCGCAGGCATTGATCTGGCGCTTGAGATCGTAGCCGAGGACGTCGGTCGGCGCGCTGCGATGGACGTCGCTCGGGAACTCGTCGTATTTCTGCGTCGATCCGGCCATCAGTCGCAATTTTCGCAACCGCTTAAAACACAGTCGAGTGCGCCGGCACACCTCGACAACGCGTTGAGCTGGGCGGTCGGACGTTTGAACGAGGCGATCACGGTCGATCAGCTCGCTGAACGGTCTGGGCTGAGCACTCGACAATTCTCGCGCAGCTTCAAGAGCACCTACGGTACCTCTCCAGGCACATATCTGAAGCGCATGCGTCTCGACCGTGCGCGCACGCTGTTGTCTCAAGGCAGCACGGTTGCGCAGACCGCATACTCTGTCGGTTTCGAGACCGAGGACGGATTGCGACGTGCCTTTCTTTCGACGTATGGCGTGAGTCCTTCTCGTTATCGATCGCGCTTTCTCAGCGCGCAGGAGGGGTCGCAATGAAAAAAGTCTCGAGGCGATCGTTTGTCCAGACGGCTCTGGTGTCTTGTGCGGCCTCCGCGTGCGGTTCTGAGAATCGGATGCATGCTGATGCCGAATCCGGATTCATCTGTCCACCCTGTGGTTGTGCGAGTGATCATATCCTGTTCGAACAACCCGGCGCATGTCCGTCCTGCGACATGGTTTTGATGCCTGCAGTTGATCCGGCGCTAGGTCTGGCGCCAACCCTAATTCCAGCGGGCGCGGCGAATTTCGAATTGGAAGGATCGCGCGGCAAGTACCGTGTTCATGCGTTTCGTTCTCCTAAGGCGTTTTCTGACGCGCAGGTGCTGGTGGTGTTGCCAGGGGCTGGCCGCAATGCGAATGACTACCGCAACGTATGGTTGGAGACCGCCATGCATCAAGACCTCGTGGTTATTGCGCTGGAGTTTCCCGAGAGTCGCTACCCACTGGCGGCCTACAACCTCGGTGGCGTGGTGCGAAACCTCAAGTTTTCGCGTCCGAAAATTGAGCGCATCAACCAAAAGTCCAGAGTCATCAGACTCAACGACACAACGTTTGCAGCGGAAGCTGAGACGGACCGGTCGCAGTGGCTGTTCACAGACATTCGGCAATCGGTCGATCATATTCGCTCGGTGCTCGGGCTGACGCGGGAGAGCTTCGATGTGTTTGGGCATTCGGCGGGCGCACAAATTGCGCATCGATTAGTACTGTTTCAACCGGAACTCGAGCTCGGTCGTGTCGTCGCGGCGAACGCCGGGTGGTACACATTCCCCGACCGCGATGTTGACCTGCCATTGGGTATTGCCAACGCAGCGATTTCAGTTGATCAAATGCGCCGTGTTTTCGCGGCTGACCTGACTGTGTTGCTGGGTGAGGAGGACAACAACGACGGCGCAGGCGGCACCTTGCTGCGCAGTGCCCAAATCGATGCCATGCAAGGCGTACACCGCTTTGAACGTGGTTCGCGATTTTTCGATTCGGCCAGGCAGTCCGCTGATGTGGCCGGTATGACATTCAGCTGGTCCCGGGAGACTGTGCCTGGTGTCGGTCATAATTTTCGAGAAATGAGCGCAGCCGCGGCGGCATTACTTTATCCCTCCTACTAACCTGCCATTGCATCTGCGATACGCGGCTGTGTGTCACCCGGGCTCATGGATTCTTTACAGTGGGAGCACGCGACGATCGGCTCAAGAGCTGCGCCGCAGTGCCTGTGTCGGATGACAACGGGCGGGCCTTCGGGTGCAGCGTAATGCCGGTCGCCCCAGGCCTGCAGCATAATCAGGACAGGACAAAAATCGTTCCCCTTATCGGTAAGCCGGTACCGCTTGCGCCCGTAGTTGTCCCCAACAGGGATCGCATCGATCACGCCGAATTCTGAAAGCCACTTGAGTCGCTCGCTCAGAATGTTGGTGGCGATGCCGGTGTCCTCAAGAATCTGATCGTAACGATCGACACCGGTCAGCAGCGAACGCAAAACCAGGGCACACCAACGGTCGCCCAGCAGTTCGGCAGAGTCCGTGAACAGCAGTGCGTTGTCCGATGAAGTGGTTAGCTCGCGGCGCAATCGGCGACGCATGTAATTTGGTTGCATGAGACCAAGGCCCGGGCCAGGTTCCCATATCAGATCGTCGACGCCGAACTCTTCGTGGCAGTGACCGCAGATTGGGGTGGGCAGGGTTGGGTGACCGCAGGCACCGTGTACCAACGCCACGCGAAAGTCTTTTTCGGTCCGCGACCATCGTTGCTCCCAGCGGTGCAGCATCAGAGTGACCCAATAGAGATCCAGGCCGGTATCGCTTAGCAGGTATTCGAAGCGAGACAGATCTCCACGACACGGCCGCTTGCGAACGATCCGTGCGTCCTGGAGTTTTTGTAATCGACTTGACACTGTGGCCTTGGGCAGACGTGTCCTTTTTTGGATCTGCGAGAACCGGTGGGTTTGTAGCCAGATTGACTCGAGAATTAACAGGGTGGGCAGGTCTCCAATCACATCGAGCGCCCGCCAGATCGAGCACGTACGAACGAGCTTGGCTTGCTTCAGTCCACCGATGCTTAGCGGCGTTTCGAGGTTGGATGAGTCGTCGATACTAGTTGCCTGCGCTGACCACAAAAGAGCAGTTGGTCGTTCCTGATCCTCCAACGTTAAAGGTTGCCACAGTTTTGGCACCGAGCACTTGAATTTCTTCGGCGGTATCCGTGACTTGCCGACTCGCATCGAGCAGCATTCGAACGCCGGTCGCGCCGACAGGATGCCCTGCGCCGATCAATCCGCCGGATGGGTTCACGGGAATACTTCCGTCCAGCTGCGTTCTACCGTCCTCGATGGCCTGCCAGGCGTTGCCGGGGTCAGTGATGCCGAAGTGCTCGATCGCGGCGTATTCCGTAATCGTGAAGCAATCGTGCGTCTCGATTGCGTCAATCTCGGAAATATCCTTGATGCCGGCGCGCTGATACGCGTCAGTGATCGCTTTGCGAGTCCATGGCAGCGTGTAGCGCTGACTCCGACTGTCTGACAGTTTGGTATCCAGTCGCATCGGCGCAGTGGTATGCCCCCAACCGGCGATGTAGGCAAGCTCGTGCAACGACCGACCATGTTGCTGACAGTAACTTTTGGCAGCCTCCTCCGAAGCTAGAATCACGCTGACCGCGCCATCGCTGATTTGGCTGCAGTCGTGCCGTCGCATCCATCCGTCAACCACAGGATTCAGTTCATCGTCTTCGTCGAAGTGGGCGTCAGTAAGGGTCCATCCGCGCGTCTGGGCACGCGGGTTGCGTCTGGCGTTGGCGAAGTTCTTTTTCGCGATTTCCGACAGATGATCGCGCTTCAGCCCATAGCGCTCGTCGTATTCCTCGGCGAGTTGCGAGAACATCGCGGGCCAGACGAACTGCGCCTCCGTAGCTTCCTGCCCGACCCACGCAGCTGCACCCAAGTAGTCGGACGCAGTTTTTCCAGATACGTTGCGCATTAGTTCAACGCCGGTCACGCAGGCAACGTCGTAGCGGCTGCTTTCGAGATCGGCCATCGCCGCTAGCACGGCGAGCGAGCCAGATGCGCATGCGCCTTCGTGGCGGGAGACGGGTATGCCGGCCAGCGTCTCGTGCGCGTGTCCGTAGAAACCGCCAAGCATGCCTTGACCGGTGAACAGCTCGCCGACGAAGTTGCCGACGTGACCTACTGCGATTTGCCTGGCATCCACGCCGGTGGATGCGAGCGCGCCATTAATTGACTCGAACATGAGATCCGGGATTTCCAGGGACTCCCGTGTCGCGTGGCGGGCAAAGTCTGTTTGATAGCCGCCAAGAATAAAGACCGGATTCGACATGACCTCACGCCCTCGGTCTGAGTTCATCTGCATCCGCCCATACAGCGTGCGTGCCGCTGCAGATTCGATGCGGGAGACGGATCGTCGCAACCGGTCCGTCACCGATGTTCTGAGCATCGAGAATGATGCACTCCGATCGATTCTCACGCGTATCGGTGATAAAGCTGATGAGGTAGCCGTCGTCCTCGGTCTCAGCACCCTTGCGCGGAATGAACGGCGCCTCGGACCCGAATCGTTGGTCGCCAAACTCGTACTGATCGACGGTGTGCTGCTCCAGGTCGTGCTTCACCAAACCTCGGAACAGAAACCAGCCAGGCTCGCCCAGTGCACTGTAAACATAGCGATTGCGGACACCCTGGTACTTCGGATTGATCGTTCCGAACTCGACAAACTCTGCGTCGCACAGTCTCGATTCGCTCGCTTGTCCGGTCTTCAGGTCAAAGCGCCACCGGTGCAGGTGCGGTCGCAGTGAGTGCAGGTCTATGCCGGCACCAATGATCTTGTAGGGATCCGGCATCGACTCCAGTGGTTCCGGCCACGGGTTCTTCTGGAAGTAGCCATCCAGAACCAGCTCGTCGCCTTCCTCGTAGCAGTTGGTGTAGTGCAGCACATAGGTGGTGTCGGTCTCGAACCAGCGAATGTCACTCGATTCTCCGAACCGAGGGATCACTCCAAACCGACTGGGTAGGTCGCGGTCGTAATAGGGTACGTAGAACCCTTGCTCGAGCATGTGTTGCGGCCAGTAAAGCGGAAAATCATTCAGCACCGAGTAATGCTTACTGATGGCCATGTCGTGCGGCAGTCTCGCACCCGGGATATCGATTGGGATGTAGTGCTGCAATTTATTGTCGGCGCCGACGACGCCATAGTGCATATACGGTGCATGCGTCGAGTAGTTAAAGAACATCAACTCACCCGTCTCTACATCGACTTTCGGATGCGCGGAGATCCCGTCATAGGGAACCCAGCCCTCGATCCCGAGGGTGTCCAGGTTCTCCGGTGACAGACGATAGCCGTCTCCGCATTGCCAGAACGTCGAGAGCAGATTGCCGGCGTGCACGCAGATGTCGGTCGAAGAGCTGTCCTTGACATGGCCATGTGCGCCCCAGCCCGCGCGCGTTGACTTGTTTGGGTTTCCGGTGAAGCCAATCCATAGGGGGCCGCCGTTTTCCTGTTCGGCCTGAAATCCTTGGGTTCGTACGAAACGATTCTTGTAGCGCGCCTTGCCGTTCTGGATTTGCATCATATGCAACATGCCATCGCCATCGAACGGGTGATATTTGCCGATCGAATCGTGCAAGGGGTTTTCGGTGTTTCGAACATAGATACCGTCGATGTCTGCCGGTATTTCGCCGATGACGGTCAGATCATCTGCATCGTACTCGTCGTAATTGGGAGTCCAGGCACCGTTGCGATAGGGGTGATCGTTCTTCTTCAGCGTGCTGGGTACGCGGTTTACTCGCTGCGTCATTTCAAGTCTCCTATACGCTCGTTCAATGCGTGCGTCGCACGATTAATGCAGATCCGATGCCGGTAGCACCGAGCGTGACGACCACTCCAGTCTCTTTGTCTCGTCGTTCCAGCTCATCGAGCAAAATGCTGACCAGCACGGCACCCGTCGCGCCCATCGGGTGACCCATCGCAAGGTGCCCACCATTCGGGTTAACGCGATCCATATCGGGCTTGTAACGCCGTTCGAACCGAAGAGGCGCCGCAGCGAAAGCCTCCATGAACTCAATGACGTCAATGTCTGACAGATCCATTCGGCTGGCTTGAAGCGCATGCTCCATAGCGTCGAACCCTGCGCCGAATTGCAGAACGTGGTTGCCGCCCGTTTCGGCAGTGGCAAGAATTTCCGCTCTCGGAGTGAGTGCTGCTCTTTCGCCTGCGTCGGCTGAGCCCAGGACAACCAGTGCGGCGCCGTCTGTGAAGCCGGGAACATGGCCGGGGGTATGCGTGAACTGGAAATCCTCAAGATCGGCCAGCCGGTGCGAGCGCATGGTCTGCAGGATCGCTTCGGGGTCGCTGTCTTCCAATAGTAGTGGCAGGCGATCTAGCTGTTCGGATGTCAGATCCGCTCTTACCCACTCGTCGGTCGCCAGCGCGGTTTCGTTGTTGCTGTCGGTAACTGGCACAACAGATTTCTCAAACCATCCATTGGCCCAGGCGGCTGCCGCGCGCTGGTGCGACCTCAGCGTGACGTCATCAAGGTCTTTGCGACCGAAGCCCTCCATCGCCGCCATGATTTCGGAGCCGACCGGTGCGGGAACCCACTGGAGTTCATCGCGAATCTCGGGGTTGTGATAGAGGTCAGCGCGGTCCGCGAGGAATGGCACACGAGAGAGCATCTCCACGCCGCCTGCCAGCACAAGCTGATCGGGCTTTGCGCTGCTCCATGAGTCCGCCAGATTGATTGCGCTCAGGCCTCCAGCGCAATAGTTGTTCAGGGTTAGGGCCGCGGAGGCGTCAGGCAGCGCAGATGCGAGTTTTGAAACCAACGCGATATGACCACCTTGACTGCCGATCTGACCAACGCAGCTCAACATCAGCATCCCGGTGTGGTCGCAAGGACTTCCGTCTGCCCGATCGTCGATGGCGGCGATAAGTTGTTTCACCAGCTCGTGCGGGGTGAACCGGCTCAGTCCTCCAGGGTGGGACTCCTGCTGACCGATGCCGCGGCCTCGCGGTGTTCGTACAGCATCGAATATTAGCGTCATCAATTATCTCCTCGGACGGCTGGATTAGATCATTATTAAACTTGCAAAACAAGACTATAAGGCTAGACTCTCGGGAGTCCTACAATTTCTTCTAGCGCATCTCCCGAGAGAATTCGGCAAATGAAGGATAAAAACCGTCAAAAAATTGATGAGAATCGAGATCAAATTGATGTCTCGAACTTTGAAGCAGTATCTAAGTCTGTTTATAAAAGTTTAATTGAGGCGGCCGGCACGCATGGTGAACAGCCAGCGCTGAGCTTCCAGATTGACGGTGGAGTGCGCACGCCAGCAACGACGATGACTTGGCGACACGTCATCGATGACGTGTTGCGATTTGCGAACTTTGCACGTCAGTACGCAGTGCGGTCGGATAGCAAGGTTGCCTACCTGCTGCCGAACCTTCCGGAGACGGTCATCACCTACCTCGGCTCGATGCTCGCGGGTAGCGTTGTGCCGATCAATCCGTTGCTGAATCCAACGCAAATCGCGTCGATTCTGAAGACCACAGGTGCCGAGCTGTTGGTGACGTTAGCGCCTCTGCCGTCTGTGGATATTGCGCAACGCGCCGCAGCAGCGGTCGCAAAGGTCGGAACCATCACCACGCTGGTTGAAGTGGACCTGACACAGCATGTCTCGCCGATGAAGCGATGGCTTGCTCGCGTCGCGCGACCGAGCGTGGCGTATCCGGCATCAGTTCGTCGCGTGAGCTTTTCTGAGGCGTTGTCCGACCAACCGACTGCGTGGGTGGAGGACGCACGCAGTGAAGATCGTGTAGTGGCATGTTTTCATACCGGCGGAACCACCGGCGATCCCAAGGTCGTCCAACACTTCGAGCGCGGTGTCTTGTTTACCGGCTGGTTGGGCGCGTCGATGCTCTTTTCCAAGACCAGTGTTGCGCTTTGTCCTTTGCCACTTTTCCATGTGTTCGGTTGCCACGCGGTCGTCATGAGTGCTGTGTTATCGGGTGCGCATGTCGTCCTGCCGTCGCCAGCGGGTTTTCGCGGCCCACAGGTTCTTGAAAATTTCTGGAAGCTTATCGAGCGTTGGCAGGCTACGTTTGTCATTGCCGTACCCACCGCGATGTCCGCAATGCTGCAGCGACCTGTGAATGCCGATGTGTCGTCAGTCGATCTTGTGCTGTGCGGTTCAGCGCCGCTACCCGTTGCGTTGTACAACCGGTTTGAAAAGGAAACCGGCATCGAGGTCATCGAAGGTTATGGAATGACAGAAGCCACGGCTTTGGTTTCCGCCAACCCAGTCGGTGGGCACAAGAAGATCGGGTCGGTCGGTCTGCCGTTTCCCGGCGTGGATGTGCGCGTACAAAAGATGCACGACAATCATTGGGTACCTTGTGAAGATGATGAGGTCGGGGAAATTACGGTGCGTGGTCCGGGCGTGAGAGCCGATGCGCTCTATCTCGGCAAGGTTGAAACTGCCTCTCCCGTTGCCAACGGGTACTTGCGCACAGGTGATCTTGGGCGCTTTGATGTTGACGGGTATCTCTGGGTTACCGGTCGTACCAAAGAGTTGATTATTCGTGGAGGGCACAACATTGACCCGGTTGCGATCGAGGACGCCTTTGCGGCCCTGCCTGAGGTCGATCTTGTCGCTGCAGTAGGACAGCCAGACACGCATGCTGGTGAGGTTCCTTGTGTTTACGTCACACTGCGCGACGCACACTCTGTGACACAATCGGATCTGGCAACGCGAGCTCGATCAAAAATCGCCGAGCAGGCCGCCTGGCCCAAACATGTTGAGATCCTCGCTGACCTGCCGCAGACGGCTGTCGGCAAGGTTTTTAAACCGGCGCTTCGCAATATGGCGGTCAAGCGGGTTTTTGATAGTGCGCTGCGTGATGCGGGGCTAACCATCACCGTTGCCGAGATTATCGCTACCGATTCTGGTTCTGTCGTGGAGTTGACCCATTACACATCGGAGGCCGTGCCGGCCATACGGCAGGCTTTGGGAGACTTCACGATCCCATGGCGCTGACGTCTGTCACGATGTCATACTGCGCGCCATGAACGCACTTAGCACGACGATTTCCTTTAGCTTCCATCATGGCTAGTCGACGGATTGATACCCGGGCGATCGGTCTAGACGTGGGCATGCAATTTGCGCGGTGGTTGACCGGTGCGGAGCACTTGCACTACGGCTTGTGGAACGACCTTGCAGTGAATGCGGGGAACGTCGGTCGTGCACAGGCGGCCTACACGCAGAAGCTTCTCGGACTGTTCCCGGGTGAGTCCCTGAAGGTACTGGATGTGGGCGGCGGTGCCGGCGAAACCGCCGGGGAAATGGGTGCACTCGGACACACTGTGGATATTGTGACACCTTCGAAAATGTTGGCCGAACGTTGTCGGGTCAATGCGCCGAAGGCCACGACCCACCAGTCAAAGTTCGAAGATTTTACGTCCGATGAGAGGTTCGATCTTGCTTTGTTCTCCGAGAGCTTTCAGTACATACCACCACAACTTGCCTTGGCGAAAGCCTGCCAACTAATCAATCCTGGCGGCCATGTATTGATCTCGGATTGTTTCCGTTCCGATCGGTTCGAGCGCAGCGCCGAAAAGCGCGCGGTCGGTGGCGGCCATGCGGTAGCGAACTTCCAGAAGATCGTGGCAGATATGCCCCTTGAGACTTTGATGACCGATGACATCACAGAGGCGGTTGCGCCATCGATCGACATTGAGCAGGGCTTCTACAAGATATTAGGGACAGCAGTTTTTCGATACGACGAAGAGCTGCTCGACAAGCGTCCGAAGACACGTTGGTTGGCGCATCGGCTGCTGCGATTGCTGGTCTCGGAGCGAAGACGAAATCGTTTGTTGCAACGACTGCAGGGCGATGAGCGCACCAGCGACGTGTTCCTCCAAAACAACCGTTATCTACAGATCCTGATGAAACGGGTTTAGCGACTCCACTTTCGATTTCTCGACACCCTCATTCGGTCGCGCTGACCATCTCGAGGACGCCTGACTCGAGCGCTTGCTCGATCCATTCCTTGGACAAGTCGTCGGAAACCACAGCCACAGCGGGATGGTACCCCGTCCAGCGATGACGTCCGGCTTGCTTGGATGCGTACAGCGCGTGGTCAGCGATACAAACAACGTCCTGCCAGGAATACCGTTCGGGATGTGTCCCGTCGAAAGGGAGGGCGGCAAAGCCGATCGAACAGGTGCACTTCAGAACCTGACCGGTTTCAAGGATGGTGCCTCGCGCCGCAATCGCATTGCGAATTTTCTCGGCAATGAACGGTGCGTTCAAACGGTCGACGAAACGGGCAACGACGAGAAATTCCTCACCACCCCAGCGAATGGCGTAGTCCTCTTCTCGTGTGACTTCGAGTAGACAGGTACCGACCGACTTCAGCACAGCGTCCCCGGCGTCGTGACCGTACTCATCGTTAACCTGTTTGAAATGGTCAATATCGATCAGGAAGAATACAAGGTCGGCCGCTTCATTAGCAGCGAACTCCGACCGGAGTTGACGCTCCTGCCACAGTCGGACACTGCGTGCGATATCAGAATCAATATGACGTTCGAGGAACCGTCGATTCGACAGGCCGGTCAGGCTATCGGTGAGGCTGGCCTGGTCGACCGCATCGTAGGCATCTGTGAGTTCGGCATTGCGCTCGCGCAAGGCCTGCGTCTTTACCGCGACTTCCTCTGCCAGACGGAGGTTTTGTAGATGCGCCATTCGGCGGTTGTAAAGCATGAAAGCGATAACAAAGCCCACGATCAAACTGACGATCCACATACGTTGTCGAATCGATTCGCGTTCGAGCGCCAACGTCGCCAGTTTCCGGTCTTTCTGCGCCAGCTCGAGTGCGATCGCCTGCCGTTCGAACTCGACTTCACCTTGCATCGCTGCCAAAACCGATGTCCGCATGCTGTCCGAGAGTTGCTGGCTCACTGCAATTCGCTGTCGCATGGCTTGCAGCGCGTCGTTCGGTCTGTCGGCTGCTTCAAGAACTTTAGCTTGCAGCTCATGCAACCAAAGCACCCGCTGCATCGACTTTTGAGCGATTGCATCGTCCAGTGCTGCTTCAATATGTTGCAGAGCGGACCCATACGAGCCGAGGGACAACTCGACCTCGGCAAGCCACTGTCGTGCGCGATTCGCCAGAACCGGCCAGTCTTCGGCCTCGCTGATGGCGAGCACCTCAAGCAGTTGATCACGTGCATCGTCGGCGTTGTCTTCGAGACTCTCGATTCTTGCCATTGTGGCCAAAGACCATTGATAGTCCCGAGGCGTATCGATTGATGCGAACAATTGCATCGCGGTTTCGACATTGTTCCGTGCAGAGGCTAGTTGTCCCAGTTCGATCAAGACCATGCCGAGACGAACATGGCTGTACGCAATGTTTCTCGGTGTGCCGTCCGCACGATCGAGTTCAAGGGCATCCTCGTAGTAACGCAGCGCTTCATCGTATTCACCTAAGGATTCGTGAATCGATGCGATATTGAACAGGCCATCTGCAACCCCGGATCCATCGCCGATTTGTCGAGCAATCGCCATGGAGCGTTGGTGCCACTCGAGCGATTGCTCGAGCTGGCCAAGGAAGCGGTAGATCACGCCGTAAGTGTTGTAGACGCTCAGCGCGCCGACGGTGTCATCGGCTAGTGCAAACTCATCACGCGATTGATGGAGCCACGAAAGCGCGCTCGCGTAGTCGGCCCGATAGCGATGTACGCGTGCCAACTGCAGCAAGACGTTCCCCCGTTCACTGGACGGATCGGTTTCCCCCAGCAGATGCAGACTCTCAAGCAGGAATCGCTCTGCTTCGTCGTACCGATTTAGTTCGATGTAGACTTCCGAGAGACTCGTCATGATCTGGATCTGAGCCCCAGTGTTCGACGAATCGAAGCGATCCTCGAGCGCGGCGATTGCCAGTGCCTCAGCTTCGCTCAGTCGGCCTTCGCGTTGCGCTTGCCGAACCGATTCGACAATCGTGGCCGGGTCGAAGCTCACCGCGTGAGCAAACCCTGTCGTCGACAGTACGACAACAAAGCCGATCGCTATGCGGCAGCTTATCGACTTAAGACACTTCACGATCGCAGGCTCCATGGCACAGACTCGGTCAACGACACCTGAACAGGTGCGACGTGTTCTGGATCGGCGCACCGCCTTTGGCCATCATCGCATACTTGGCGTGGGCAAGAAGGAGATGCTTGATGCATGAAATCGAGCAGCCGAGCGACATGTTCGCCGACCGCGGACAAACGTCGAGCTTCCACATAAGGGGCTGTTTGACGCGCTGTGTTCAAGGGGAGTCGCACTGCGGGCGGTGTGATGCGCGCATCCTGCCAGCGAAACGGCGACGCGCTTGGGTTCCGTCAGGATTTTCCGATAGCCAGCGGTGACTCGCAGACACCGAGAGACGCGGTAGCGGCATCGTTTCGGCGAAGGGTGTGATACTTACCTCTGAATGAGTGATTCGATTTAAAATGGCGAGATGACGTTGAATCGACTCTCACACGTAGCGCTGACGCTCTCGCTGGCCGCTATGTTCTGCCTTTGTCAGACCGCCCAGTCTCAATCGACTGAGTCTTCGGTCCGCCAAGTGCTTGAGCCTCAGGAATTTTCGCGGTTTGCGCCAAGGACCGCTCTGGACATGGCCCGTCAGGTGCCTGGTTTTCCTATCGATGAAGGAGAATCCGAGCGCGGTTTCGGCCAGGCGGACACCAACATCCTGGTCAACGGGCGGCGCATTTCGGGCAAGTCGAACGGCCCGGTTAGCGTGCTCGGCAGGATTCCTGCGGATGATGTAGTTCGTTTGGAAATTCTCGATGGTGCCAGCCTCGATATCGGTGGCTTGTCGGGTCAGGTGCTGAATGTTGTAACAGCAACAGGGGGCGGTATCACCGGCCAGTTTCGCTACTCGCCCGAAGGACGTACCGACGGCGTGCCTTTCCGGTGGGGCGATGCGGCCTTTGCGCTGTCGGGGGGCAGTGAGTTTACCGAGTGGACACTGAACATCAGCAACGAACAAGCCAGCCGCGGCGCGACGGGCCCGGAGGTCGTAACCGACGGCCTAGGCGTCGTGACGGATCGACGCGAGGAGGACTTCGAGAACTTCTTTGATCAACCCGGCATTGCCGGCTCGGTGACACGGGTGTGGCCATCAGGAAATGTCTTGAACGTGTCTGCCGAGGTGAATTGGTTCTTGTTCGAATTGCAGGAACGTTCGCGCCGTAATCCCATTGACGATGTCGAGCAGACTCGTGATCTAGTCGAGACTGAGGATGAGTTCAATTTTGAGATCGGTGCAGACTACGATTTTGCATTGGGTCGTGGACGGGTAAAGCTCATCGGTCTACATCGATATGAAGATAGTCCGACTGAAGCTCGGGTTCGAACGGATTTTTCGGATGAACGACCACCGACAGGCTCGGTTTTCGATCGCCGCGCGGAGGAGGCCGAAACGGTTTTGCGTGCCGAGTATACGTACAACGCATGGGGTGGTGATTGGCAGTGGTCGCTGGAAGGCACGCACAATTTTCTGGATATCGACGGCACCTTAAGCGTTCGAGATGACAACGGCGAATTGATGCCAATCGAACTGCCGGGCGTTTCCTCGCGGGTTGAAGAGGATCGCGCGGAGTTAACGGCGAGCTACAGCCATGCGTTGACCGAGCGGATCCAAATGCAGTATTCGCTCGGCGCCGAATATTCGGAGATTCGGCAATCTGGTTTGTCGGGGCAAACGCGTGACTTCATTCGGCCCAAAGGGTTTATCTCCGCAAATTGGTCGGCCAGTGATGCTTTGGATGTCGCTGTACAGCTTGAACGGCAAGTCGGCCAGCTGCGGTTCTTCGACTTTATCGCGTCGATCAACGTCAATCAGGATCGCGTCAATGTATCGAACGCGGACCTCGTGCCGCCCCAGAGTTGGCTACTGACAGTGCAAGCCCAGCAATCACTTGCCGATTGGGGCTCCGTCACATTGAGTGGTTTTTTCGAGGACATTACGGACATTGTTGATCAGATTCCGATCGAGGGTGGGGGGCAAGCGCCCGGCAACGTCGATGCGGCAGAACGTTGGGGCGCTTCGACCAACCTGACACTGCTGTTAGATCCGATGGGATGGCAAGGGCTCCGCGTCGACCTCGATGCTGGCTACACGCGCTCTAAAGTGATTGATCCGTTGACGGGCGCTGAACGCCCGATTTCCGATGACGACTACCTCGAGTTTGAAGCGACGATTCGGCAAGACTTCTCGGGAACGCAATGGGCGGCGGGTATAGAGATGTTCTATGACGAAAACCGGCCTTCGGTTCGACTTGACGAGATCAGTTTGAATCGACCCACCCGACCGTTCACTCGCGTTTTCTTAGAAAACAAAGACGTTTGGGGGATGACATTGCGCGGGAGTGTCGGGAATCTCAACGATCGCAGGATCGAATTCACGAGAACGATTTTCGACGACCGGGTCGCCAACGAAGTGGCGTTCAGTGAGGCGCGTTTGCGAGAGTTTGGACTGCTGATCCGTTTGGACATTGAAGGCAGCTTCTGACGCATTAACAAACGTTCGCAAACCCTCGCCTACGTTGTATTGTAGAGGTGAAGGGGCGTGTGCGGGAACCTACTTGGTCTCGATTTCACATTTGACGCAAGTTGAGCTGGATCGACAGTTCAGAGCCGTGCGCATCGATGACGATGGCGTTCAGGATCTGGCTGCGCGCCTGGTCGTTGTCTTCGTTATCGGTATTGTTCTGTGGCGTAGCACCGACCAGATCCTGATGTTGATTTGGGGTGTGACGTACGTTGCGCTCAACCTCGTGTTCTGGAAAGTCGTGTCGCAGGAGGTCGAGCCCATCACGGCGAAGCGATTGCGACTCGCGCTCTCCTGGAGTGTGTTTATCTCGTCCTGGTATGCCGGAATGGTCGTGCACGTCGCGTCGATCGGCGATGGCGATTACCTGATCCTCGCGGCATGCGGCACGGTAGGCGCCGCACTCCACACCCTATCGACCAACGACAAATTCAGTTACTCAGCACTGATTGATCTTTGTACGACCGTGGTCGCCGGCATTGGCGTGTTGTTGGCTGCGGTCAGTGCCGTGGCATCCTTTTGGGGGAGCGTTGCGACCTTGTTTGGTGGTGCGTGCGTCATTGGATATTTCTGTATCGCGGTTCGCCAGGTACTGAATGATCGCGAGATGTTGCAAAACCGCTACGAGGCTGATGTTCAAGATCAAAAAATGCGCGCGCTCGGTCAGCTATCCAGTGGCATCGCGCATGATTTCAACAACCTATTGGCCGTAGTCTCGATGAACATTGAGCTTGCCAAAGTCGCCAACGAAAAGCCCGAGCGGGAAAAGTTCCTTGACCATGCCTACACCGCAGCGGAGAGTGGAGCCGAGCTCATAAAACAGATGATGGCGTACGTTCGCCAGTCTGACTTGAGGGTCACCGAGGTGAACGTGCCTGCGCTGATGGAGCGACTGTTATCGATGCTCCCGCGCTTGCTGCCGGCGCGTATCGATCTCGGTGTCGACGTTGCGCCGGACTGTACTGTTCAGTGTGACCCGGACATGCTGGAGAGCGCGTTGCTTAACCTTGTGATCAACGCTCGCGATGCTATTGGTGATCGTCCAGGTCGAATTGATATCTCTGTCGGCGTTGACCACGCAACTTCGATGGTCGTCATCAAGGTGTGTGACTCGGGCCCTGGAATGGACTCAAAAACGCTCGCAAAAGCCTGCGAACCCTATTTTTCGACCAAAGATGTGGGTCACGGTTCGGGCTTGGGGTTATCGATGGTGAAAGGATTCGCCGAGCAGTCGGGTGGCAAACTAACCCTTGCCAACCGACCTGTTGGCGGGCTTGATGTCCGGTTGTACCTGCCCGCGCCGCCCCCGGGGTCGCGGTGATCCATTTCGTTCCCCGGGTAATGACTTTACTTTGATCATAGTTTCGATGATTATCGATTCGTATATATACGAATCGGTGGTTATCGAAATTGAGTGATCTGACTCGAGATCTTTTTCCGTTGGGTATCGCCACCGGGCCCGCGTTTTGTAATCGGGAAGTCGAACGCGATACGTTAAAGCGGAATATCCGTGCCGGGAGACACTCCTGGATCTGGGCCCGACGGCGAATCGGTAAAACCAGTCTTGTGGAGCAGGTTATTCTCGAGTTGTCCCAGGCACGCCCCGCGATTCACGCGGCTCGACTCGACTGCAATATCGTACATGACGCGGATTCGCTCGATCAGGCGTTGCGCAAATCGGTAGCTTCTCTGGCAATCGCCATGAGTCCCGGTGCACGAAGCAAAGCACAGGCTCTGTTAGCGGGCGTATTCGCTCGATTTCAACCCTCGTTCCAGGTCGGCCCATCGCTGTTTCAGATGCGTCTGAATCCAACTGAAACGCCGGCTGCGAATATAGCCGAGGTGTTACTGGCTCTGGATGATCTCGCCTCGTCGTTAAATCGTCGCGCCGTTGTTGTTCTGGATGAGTTCCAACAAGTCAGCCGGTTGACCCACGGGCGCAAGGACACGACGCTCGAGGGCGCAATTCGGCATGCCGTAGAGCGGGCGAAACGGATTACTTATGTTTTTTCCGGTAGCGAACGATCGTTGTTGGCGGACATGTTCGAGAATGCTGATCGGCCGCTGTATCACCACAGCCGCAAAATGAGTCTCGGCAGAATCTCCGCCGAGCATTACTTCGACTTTCTCAACAACGCGGCCAGAGCCCGCTGGCAGAAACCGTTGTCAGACAAGGTCATCGCATTGATTCTGAAACGCTCTCAGCGTCAACCGTTCTACGTAAATAGTCTGTGTAGCCGCCTTTGGGATGCGCGACGTCCGCCGAGTCAGGCTGCCGTAGAGTCCGCTTGGGCAGAGGTTGTCGAGGAGTCGACACCCGTGGTCGCCGAACGGGTGCGCAGCCTGAGTGCCACGCAGCGCGCTTTGCTGATCGGAATTGCCAATGCAGGGCGGGTGGAGCAACCCACCAGTCAGGCGTTCTTGGCGGAGATTCGTCTGTCCGCTTCGACAGGAAGCAACGCGAAGGACGTGCTGGAGGCGAACGATTTCATACGGCCGGATCTCGAGGGAGGTTGGTTTATCGTTGACCCTGTGATGTACAGCTACTTGAGATCGGAGTGATCCGTATTAGTTAACGTGACAACTGCCTGCACAGCTTCGAGAACGATCTCCGGTTCCGATTCCGGTATGTAGTGCTGGCTTTGCGTTGCGGAGAAACCGATCGTCCGCTCGGTGAGGTTCAGGAGATCCGGTGCGAGCTCGAAATGCACATCGTTGTAAATGCGAAAGGCAGCTTCGCTGATTCCCGATAAGCGCATACGCTCATGGTCTTGTGTGCGCGTGATCACAGCAAGGGGTAAGTTTGGTGGCAAATCGGGAGTCGCCTCCATTTCGAACTGACTGTTCCAGGCGTCGTGTCCCCGGTTTGCGAGAAACCACTCGAAGATGTCCTCGACTTTCACCCAGTCCTCGACGTCCATTTTCGATTTCATTTGTCGCATCCATTGGACATGCGGCGAATCGATCAAGACGAGCCCTGCGACACGCTCTGGGTGATTCGCAGCATAAGAGCGCGAGACCCAACCGCCGTACGAATACCCGACGAGGATGATCGGCTGCGTCTGGTGTTGCGAATCCAAAAAGGCGGCGAGCTCGTCGACATAGTCCTGCAGCGACTGTATCTGTCCGTCCGCGAGCGGCTCACTTTCGCCATAGAAGGCACGTTCATAGGCGCACACAGTGTGCCCTGCCGAGAGGTCTTCAATGACGTTCGCAAATGCCTCCTCGTTGGATATGCCGGAGGGGGCCTCCAGAACGAGCGTTGGTTCGCCGGAACCGGCACAAAAGAAACTCAGCGTTCGCCCTTCGTAATCAAAAGTGCCTCGCCTCAATTCCATTGCTGCGCTGTGGCCCGACACGAGCGCGAGCACGATTAGGATTGCTGATTTCACTCAAACGTCCGCGGTCAGCTTCGCCTTCTAAATTGTATAGCCGGAGACCGATTCGACATCGTCGGATTTTTCGAAGCATCGTCGTTCAGGCAGAGCTCGCAAATTCGCAGTAACCCTCTTTTTCAACGAGATCCATGACGAAACTCAGCTTCGCCATGCCGCTGATTACTGCCATCACAGTGCCAAGTTCACAGATCTCGGCGCTTGAGAAATGCCCTCGCAAGGCCTCGATGCGGGACGCCGTTAATAATCCGTCGGCATTCGTCAGTGCTACCTGGTCGGCGAAGTCGACAACAACGAGGTCCTTGGGTGACAGTGTGTCACCCGTCGGGTTTTGCATGATCGCGTTGATTTCCGATTCGGACAAGCCGGCCTCGGCCGCGCCTGCGGTGTTTTGCTTGTTGCAAGTTTTGCAGCCATGTAACGCCGACAGTCGCAAACGTGCGATCTGTTTGTATCGTTGTTCGACGATGCCATCAAAAAAGAGATTCTGGTAGAAGTCGCCCATGACGAACCGCAGGACGTGCGGCGCCGTAGCAAACGCCTCTACGAATGACGGTTCGCCTGTCAACCCATTTAGCGTGTCCCAGGCCAGCGCGAACTCTTCTGGCAGTTGATCTCTCGGAATTTTTTCGAGTGACGACATGATGATTTTCTCTCCCATGAACGTGACGATCAGAACTGAACGATCGCACCTCCGTCGACGTTCAGGCCCAAGCCGGAAACGAATTGAGTCTCCTCGGCAGCCAGAAACAGGGCGGCGATCGCAACTTCCCTGGCCTCTCCCAGTCGACCGATTGGCGCCTTCTGCTCCCAGTAGGCTTTAAACTCGGGGTCATCCATGAAAGGTTCGGACAACTTCGTGATGATAGACCCAGGCTGCAGGTAGTTGACGGTGATGCCGAACTTGCCGAGGTCAACCGCCATCCCCTTGGTCAGACCGGCAACAGCATGTTTGGATGTGCCGTAAATGGCCAAGCCGGGGCCTGCGACATCGCTCATAATCGAGCCGAGGTTGATGACGCGACCTTTGCCCGACTGCTTCAACAAGGGAATCGCTTCTCGCGTCAGTCGAAACACAGCCCGCACATTGACGCCCATTATGGTGTCCCATTGCTGATCCGTCAGCGTATCGAATTCCCCGGCGATAACGATCCCGGCATTGTTGACCAGAATATCGAGACCACCGAGGTTCTTTTCAGCAGCATCGAGAATCGCCTGATGGGTGGCGTCGCTCGCGATGTCGCCGACAATGGTGGTCACATTATCAGCGCCTTCGAAGGCATCGCGCAGTTCATCAGCGTTGATATCGGTCGCAACCACGCTCGCACCGCGTTGTACAAATAACTCGGCAATCGCTCTGCCGATGCCATTGGCCGCGCCGGTGATCACCGCACGCTTCCCGTTCAGATCAAACATGGTTTCTCGCTCCAAAAAAAACGGCGCACCTCGACTCAAGGCGCGCCGTTGTCGCTAGTCAGGGCCCGGCCCTAGAGGCCGAAATTGAATCCTGCTTCGACGCCCCACACACGTGGCGGACCGAAGTTCGCGAACGTCCACAGCGCGCCCACCGCTTGCGCCGCTGTTTTGTAACGGTCGTCGGTCAGGTTCTTGCCGAATGCCGAGATGTAGAAAGCCTCATTGGGCGAGGTGTAGGTGATATTGGCGTTCAGGATGGAACGCTCTTCGAGCACGGTATCGAAGTTCGCGCCAATGACTTCGTTGTAGTAGTAGGTGTTCTCATCTTCGAAGTTCAGGTTGATGTTGTAACGCACATTGGCGCCACTCTCCAGGTCGTGCAGGTAAGTCAGATCCAGACCCGCAGTAAAGTCGGGAGCGCGTGTGACTTCACGCCCTGAGAAATCTTCGTTGTTACCGTCCTGATCGAGATCAAGGATGAACTCGTTGTACTCGGCGTCCAGCGTACCCAGATTGGCGCGCAAGGTCAGGCCGTCCGCAAGCAAAGCCTCAAGCTCAAGCTCGAAGCCACTCGCATCAACGTCTGCGGCGTTGAAGGTTCTTGTCTCCTGGAATGCAGTACCGGGAACGGTGACGACAGCGCTACGCTGGAAATCTTCGTAGTTCACAAAGAAGTACGTCGCGTTGAAGCGGAGGCGATCGTCGAACGCGCTGGTCTTCACGCCGATCTCGAAGTTGTTGGCAAATTCCGGGTCGTACGGTTGCAGCGGGAAGTTCGCGAAGCCGCCAGAGCCAGCCTGGTCATTGTAACCGCCCGATTTGAAGCCACGAGATGCCGTTAGATAGCCGTATACATTGTCGTTGAACGTGTACGCCGCGGTCACACGCCAGGTGAACTCTTCGAAGGTCGCTGAATCGCTCTGAACGAAATCCGGCTGCAGAGCAAAATTGGCGCCGTCGAGCGGCTCACCACCGTTCGGCAGTATCAATACTTCCGGCAGGCCTTCGCGAGCCGTGAAGTCTTTCTCTTCCTCGGTGTAGCGAACGCCGATACCCAACTGGAACTTGTCTGTGAAGTCGAACGTTCCGTCAGCAAACACCGCGTTGGCGGTTGCCTCCTGTCGGTTACACAACAGAAGCGGTGCGCCGTTGTCGAGGACTCCCGGGACTGCCGTACCAAAGAACTCCAACAGTCCAAGTTGTTGGCGAACGCAGAAGTCCGTGTCGTTGGTTTGATGGAACACGCCCGCGACGTAGTTGAACATGCCGGTCAGATCCGACGCGATGCGCGCTTCGAACTGGAATGTCTCGCGGTCGTCATCCCTGCGCGCCGAGAAGAAGCTTTCGTAGGGTGTGCCGAGATACTCGTTAGGCAGCCGCGATTCTTGATCACGGCTACCCAGAACAGCGTAGACCGTGTGATTCTCGAGCGACCATTCGAGGTTCAGGTAAGCGCCAAGAACGTCGACCACCTGCGATTCATCGAGGCCAACGACTGATGATTGGTGAATACCTGCCTGATCGATGGGATCACCGGAAGAGACTCCTGGAAATCCGAGCAACGTGGCGAGCTGGCCGGCGCCGTCAGGCGTGATGTTCACGACCGGTACCGGTTCGCTGCGATCGCGAATCATTTCGACTTGGCCGTAAATCGTCAGGTTGTCCGTGGGCTCCCAGAGCAGCTTGGCCCGACCCGAGAAGACGTCTTTGCCTCCAAGATCGCCACCGTCGCCACGCAGCGGGCTGCCGTCGGTGAGTCCTGCATCGCCGAGTCCGGCGCCGAAGGCGTCAATCGGTGCGTCGACTTTACCGTTGCCGTAGTAGCCATCACTCGTCTGATAGATGCCCGCAAACCGGAATGCGAGGTTATCGCCCAGTGGCTGGTTGTAAGCGAGTCGGAGCTTGGTGTCGTCAAAACTGCCGTACTGCACACTGGTACGCGCGAACGTGTTTTCGGTTGAGGGTCGTATCGTCCGGACTACGACAGCACCACCCGTTGTGTTCTTGCCGAATAAGGTGCCTTGCGGTCCACGCAAGACTTCGATCGCTTCGATGTCGAAGGGCTCCAGTAATTGCGTTTGTACGTGTGGTACAACGAAATCATCGACGATAACCCCGACCTTAGGGTCGAAGTGGACGATAATGTCGGTCTCCGCGGCACCACGCATTGCGAAAGACGCGGCATTAAATCCCGTCACTGTGGCTGCAGAGAAATTGGGAACAAAAGTCGCCACTTCGCCGATGTCCTGGGCAAACAGCCCTTGAAACTGTTCGGCGGATACGGCCGACACAGCGACCGGGGTCGTCTGCAGATCGGTTTCGGTCCGTCTCGTCGCAGTCACAACAATTTCTTCGAGCTGCTGTTGTGCTTGCGCAACATCAGACAGCAGGGTGGACACCGCACACACGATTCCCAGTGCCGCCTTGATTGAGACACTTAAGCTTTTGTTCATCTTTAATCCCCCCCGGATTGCGACAAAAACGATACGCCGGACTGTGTTGTATCACCACAAAAAAGTCAAGCAAGACTGTTTTTTTCGGAATGCCGATGTTTATACTCGCGAAAGCTTTCTTCGGGTGGGGGGTCGCTAATGAGTTCCAGCAAATACTTCATTATTGTTGCGGCGTTCTTCGTTGCGCTCGCAACAGGTTGTTCAGGGTCTGAGCGCGGTGCGACCGAGTCGGCAGCGGCAACCATTGAATCAACTGACGAGTTTACGGAACGAGCGGTCGACCTTGGACCACGCGATCAGATGCCGGGCGCCAAACTGTACGCCGCGCACTGTGCGAGCTGTCACAGCGGTGGCATTGCCAAAGCGCCCCATCTGACTTTCCTCGAAATGCTGTCGCCGCAGTCCATCCTGACGACGATGAACGACGGCATCATGCGAGGACAGTCGGAAGCACTAAGCTCGACCGAACGTCGACATATCGCCGAGTACATCACACAGACGCCAGCGGATTCTGCAGGTGCGGCGCTGGCCTACGCGCCCGCATGCGCATCGGACGTGGCCCTCGATGCCGACTCGCCCATCGTTGCGGCCGGCTGGGGCTACGACACGCGGCGCTTTTCGGACGCATCGCAGGCCGGACTTTCGGCGGGTAATGCGGCGAACCTCGAACTCAAGTGGGCTTACGTCTATCCAGGCGCGTTACGAGCACGATCGAATCCGTCGGTCGGGTTCGGATCGATTTTTGTTGGCAGTCAGGACGGCAGTGTATACGCGCTGGACCTGGAGACTGGCTGTGCACATTGGCGGATGCAGGCAAGTGCTGAGGTGCGTACTGGAGTAGTCCTCGTGCCGCAGTCGGATGGAGCGCCGCCGCTTGCCGTTTTCGGCGATATCCTTGCGCGCCTGTACGCTGTAAATGCACTGACCGGCGAGTTGGTCTGGTCGTTCAAGGTGGACGATCACCCCAGTGCGACGCTGACAGCAACGCCCTCGCTCGCGGAAAACCGATTGATTGTTAACGTGTCATCGCTGGAGGTGACCGCCGCGGCGAATCCTCAGTATCCGTGTTGCACGTTCCGCGGTAAGACTCTGGCCGTGGACGTCAGCTCCGGTGATGTCGTCTGGACGCACTATGCGATTCCCGATGCACCATCCGAAGTCGCCAAGACCAGTGTCGGCACCGCCGTGATGGCGCCATCCGGTGCACCGGTTTGGGCCAGCCCCACAATCGACTACGGCCGGCGTCGAGTCTATATCGGTACTGGTGAGAATTACTCCTCGCCCGCGGACGGCAACAGCGATGCTGTTATCGCGATCGATCTCGACAGCGGTGAGCGCGTTTGGACCCGGCAGACTTTCGAAGGCGATGCCTGGAACGTCGCATGCATGATGGCCAACAATCCCAATTGCCCGGAAGAAGACGGACCGGACTTCGATCATGGCTCGAGCATATTGCTCGTCGATTCGGACGATGGAAAACAGGTACTGGTCGCCGGACTCAAGGACGGGCATGTCATAGGTCTTGATCCGGACAACGACGGCGCATTGTTGTGGCAAACGCGAGTAGGGCGCGGCAGCATTCAGGGCGGCGTGCATTTCGGTTTGGCCGCCGACGGCAATGTCGTTTACGTCCCGATCAACGACATGAACGATACGCGCAACGGCGATGTGCTGTCAGCCGAGGATGCCCGACCCGGGGTGCACGCAATCGACGCCAGCGATGGCAGTGTCCTTTGGTCACGCGTTCAATCCAATGTGTGCCCGGAGGAAATGCAGTATTGCGATCCCGGCATCTCCGCACCGGTCTCGGCATTTCCAGGCGGCGTCGTCGCGGGTCATCTCGATGGTTTTCTCAGAATCTATGACAAACGTGATGGTGCGGTCATTTGGTCGTACGACACCAAGCAGTCGGTCACCGGCGTCAACGGAATTGAGGGCGCCGGTGGCGGTATGAGCGGCGCCGGGCCGATCGTCGCGAATGGTCACTTGATCGCCAACTCCGGCTACGGATTGTATTTTCATGGTGCTGGTAACCTGCTCGCGGTATTCGCGCCGGCCGCGCCGTGAGCGGCCCGACCCAACGCAAGGTCACCCAGAATGCATGGGTGGTCAGCGACATTGAGCAAGCGGCGCGTGATTGGTCACGTACATTAGGTATAGGTCCGTTTTTTCTCGGCACTTACCCGGCAAGCCTGTTCGAAGGAATGCGATATCGCGGCGCACCGGGAGAGCTGACGATGCGCACAGCGATAGCCTACAGTGGCGATCTTCAGATCGAATTGATTGAGCCGCTAGGCCACGCTCCAAACGCCTACCGTGACATGTATCCGGCGGGCCGAATGGGTTTTCACCACGTCTGTTTCTGGAGTGATGATCTCGACGCGGATCTTGCGCACTACGCGCGGCAAGGGCAGCCCGCGGTCAATGTCGGCCAGATGCGCGGTGGCCCGCGGTTTGCCTACGTCGATACCCGCCCGGCGTTTGGTTGTATGACTGAACTCCTTGAGCCGCATCCGCATGTCATCGCGATGTTTGCCGACTGGCGCGAGCACAGCGACCACTGGGACGGACGCACGCCCATCGTTTACCTGTAGCGGCTACAGCCAGCGTCGGGTGCGTTGGGCGTATGCTTCGAATGCATCGCCAAAGCGTTTCGCCAGTGCGCGCTCTTCGGGCAGGATCTGCAGTCGGTTCATGACGGGGATGAATACGATTGAGATGACCATGGCCAGGGCGCTGCCGAGCCACAGGCTCCACGCAAGCAAAAAGCTCAACAGGCCGAGATACATCGGGTTGCGCGTGATGCGATAGATGCCGCTCGTGACCAGCGTGCTGGCTTTCTCCGGCTGCAGTGGATTCACCGTTGTTTTGTTCAAGCGAAACTGCGCGACGCCCGTCGCCGCCACCCCGATGCCGGTCAAGATCAGTACAAACGCGGTTGGGCGTAAAAGCGGATGCGTGATCACCAGGTCCGGCGTCACCCAGGCAATCGTTTTCATCAGTGCGCCAAGGACCAGAGCGATCAGCGGGGGTGGAACATGCAGGCCATCAGTCTACCGCGTCGGCGACTGAACGACGTCATGTCCGTAAATCTTGTCGAATTGCCGGTGAATCAAAGTGGGCGCCAGTTTCGCGATAACTCCCGGAACCCGCCAATACCAGAATTGTGACCACGACGTTCTCGCATGAAACCGGGGACCGTTGGCGGACGCACGCTTTTGAATGTCGCGTGTGCGCGGCATGCGTTGTTGTTGATAGGCGTTCAATGCAGGGTCCAGCGACCGATGGTTCGATAGTGACGTCGCCAGTACCCACGCATCCTCAATCGCCATCGCGGCGCCTTGCGCGACGAACGGCAGCATCGCATGACAGGCGTCGCCCAACAAAACGAGGTTCTTGTGGCTCCAGCGCTGCAATGGCTTGCGTTCATACAGGGCCCAGCGGAAATGCTCCTCGCTTGCTTCGAGGATACGCGTCAGCGACGGATGCCATCCGTCGAAGTCGGCAAGCGCTTGTTCGCGGGTGCCTCGTGCGGTCCAGCTTTCATCCGTCCAGGAATCGGCTTCGACGACGCCGACGAAGTTGGCGATTCGACCGCCACGAAGTCGGTAGGTCACCGCGTGACGGCCGGATCCGACCCACGCTCGAGCATTCGGTGGCGGCGCATCGTCTCCGAGGCTGGCTGTCGGTACGGTGCAACGCCAAGCGACATGACCCGTGAATCGGGGTTGCGAATCACCGAAGCATAGATCGCGTATTCGTGACCGAACTCCATCCGCAGCGACGATGAGGTCGGGCTGGAAGCTGCGATCACCGACATGCAGAGTCACACTGTCTGTCGTGGTCGACACGCGGTCCACCTCACAGCCGAACTGGATGCAATCCGGAGCATCTGCCTGCAGCGCAGACGCCAGAGTTGAGATCAGATCCGCGCGGTGGCAGTGCAGATAGGGCGCCCCCCAACGAACCGCAGCCGCCGATCCTGCGGGCACTGAGAAAATCGACTGCGCGCTGAGCCCGTCGACCATTTCGATGCGTTGCGGTGTGACCGCGACATCGAGCACCTGTTCGAGCAAACCCAATGCGCGCAACACGCGACTGGCGTTGGGCGAAAGCTGGATGCCAGCGCCGATGTCCTGAAGCGAGGTGGCGCGTTCCAAAATCTGCACCTGCCAGCCCTGCTGGCGCAGTGCGAGCGCGGCAGTAAGGCCGCCGATTCCGGCCCCAACTACGACGACGCGCTTGTGATCCGAGTTCCTCATACGCCAATGCTACGTGAGTCCGTGATGGTTGCGGTATGCTCCCCGCGAGATTGGATGAACGGAGCAATTCCATGCGCAAGCTGACGGTAACGGGTCAGTCGGGTCTCGGCGATTTGCAGATGTCGACTGTCGACGTGGGTGCGCCCGAGCCCGGCCAGGTACAGGTGCGCTGGAAGGCCACCTCGCTGAATTTCCACGATTACCTCGTCGCCATAGGGCAAATCCCGGTTGCCGGTGATCGTGTGCCGATGTCAGACGGTGCGGGAGAGGTAGTTGCGGTGGGCGAAGGTGTGACGCGCTGGTCGGTGGGAGACCGCGTGATGTCGACGTTCTTTCCTCTCTGGCAAACGGGTGATCCGGCACTGGAGAACATGTGGCAAGTGGCTGGCGAGACGGTCGACGGATTCGCGATTGACGCCAGCAATGTCGGCGCGGATACGCTCACAAGGGTTCCTGCGGGCTATAGCGATGCCGAGGCCGCAACACTGCCCTGCGCCGCGGTGACGGCATGGCGGGCTTTGGTCGAGGAGTGTCAGGTGCGGCCCGGTGACACCGTGTTGATCGAAGGTACGGGCGGAATGTCGTTGTTTGCGTTGCAGATTGCGAAGTCGGCCGGCGCGACGGTTATTGCAACGTCATCTTCGGACGAGAAACGCGAGCGTCTGACTGCGCTGGGTGCCGATCATACAATCAACTACAAAACCGATGAGAACTGGGGGAAGACCGCGTTCGCGCTCTGCGGCGGCGTCGACCATGTGCTCGACGTCGGCGGCGGTGCGACGATTCGACAGTCCACCGAAGCGGTGGGCATCGGCGGCAACATCGTGTTGATCGGCATCCTGGGAGGCCGCAAAGGCGAGGTGGTCTTTCCGAAGTATTTCTTCAAACAGGTCCGTCTCATCGGCATCGCTGTCGGCAGTCATGCACACCAGGAACGCATGGTTCGTGCAATTGATCAGGCTGGCTTTCGTCCTGAGATCGACCGGAGTTTCGAACTGCCTGCATTAGCCGAGGCGTTCGAGTATCAGGCCTCCGGGCAGCAATTCGGCAAAATCGTGGTGGAATATTGAGGGCTGGCTATGGGCAAGGCACACGAGTACACACTGGCATTGGCCTGGACGGGTAATACCGGCGAGGGCACAAAAAACTACAAGAGCTATGGTCGTAACTTCTCGGTCAATGCCGATGGAAAACCTGAGTTGCACGGGTCCGCAGACCCAAACTATCTTGGTGACGCATCGCGCTGGAATCCGGAGGAGTTACTGGTGGCGGCATTGTCCGGCTGCCACAAACTATGGTTTTTGCACCTTTGCGCGATGAAAAAAATCGTCGTGACCGACTACATCGACCATCCGCTCGGCACGCTCAACGCGGAGTCGGATGGGAGTGGTGAATTCACCGCGACAGTCTTGCGCCCGACAATTACGTTGGCCGATCCGACCCAGGCCGAAGCCGCAGACGCGTTGCATCACGCCGCTCACGACAAGTGTTTTATCGCCCGCTCGGTGAACTTCCCGGTTAGCGTGGATGCGACCTATCAATAGCCTTGTGCGAGTCGGCTAACCGCTCGGGCTGAGAATCAGGCCGACGTCAGGTCGCGCCTCGCCGGAGAGCACTTCGCGATACGCGGCTTGTGTAAGTTCCATTCCGGTCAGATGCCGATAGCTCAGCCAACTCGCTGTCGCTTTGGTGGCGTCCAGCCAGAATTGGTAGGAGCGTTTCTCGAACTCACCTGGGCCCCATTCCTTGTTGCGCTGCTGCATGTGGCCGGGGGCAAAGAACATCGCGCTGCGTTCACGAATGAAGTGTTCACCCATCTGGTTGTCCTGATAGTGCGTCAGCCCGACATTCGAGGTGTAGCGCATGTTGTCGCCGAGCAGTTCATGCAATCTTGACAGCACCACTCCATTGCCGGACATATCGACAATGACCGTCGGCCTCGATGTGTCGATGGACTCGAGATCGTCGTAGCTGAACACCGAATCATAAAAGCCCATGGACTCGACGGTCGCGACATTGCTTGCCGAGGTGAGGCCAACGACGGCTCGCTTGCCGGCATCTCCAGCTAGGCCAAAGGCTAGCCCGACGGACGTCTTGGAGGACGCGCTTGGGATAATCACCTGTTCTGCGCCGAAAAAATCGTTGGCAATCAGAAAGTCGTACAAGCAAAACGACGTCGCATAGAGCGGGAACAGCAGCATTCTCGCGTCGTCTAGTTTGGCGTCATAGTGCGGCTCGTGGGTGCAACGCGCATACGCGTTGTAGACGGGCGGCAACTCTGCGCGGTGACTCGCAGTGTCAAAAAAGCGTGCGTCTGAGACGCGACCGGGCATCATCCGCAAATGCGTACCCATCGGCCAATAACCATAAAGGCGTTCGCCGACGGCGATATCGTCGTGCCGCGACTCGACAACATTGGCAAACCCCCAGACGGGGACCACGCCATAATCTCTATCTGCTACAGGGAAAAACTTCCAGTAACCGATCTTTTCTCCAACGACCGCATACGTGATGTTGTTGGCCGTCAGCGCAAAGCGGTCGACCGCGACCGTAATCTCGCCCTGTTGTGCAGGCGGTAGATCGATATCGGTGAGTCGGGTGTTGGCGATTTGAGTGCGGTGCACCTCAAGTTGGCGAGTCTGCATGATGAACTTCTGTTGGCCAGTTGATTTGGGAAGTGTCGTTCGACTTCTGATGCGGGTCAACCGCGTCAGCGATCTTGCGGCGACCACGGTGGTGCTTTCCGCTGCAGAAATCCTTCAATGCCCTGACGTCCTTCGTTGCTCGTCAATGCGTCGGTAAATGCAGTTGCTGCATTCGCGATCTGCTCGTCACTGACACCGCTGGTCAATGAGCGCATCAATTGCTTGGTTCGGCGATTCGCGCCAGGTGCACAGCGCAGGATTTCGCGACGCACATCGGCGACTTGATGATCAAGATCTGACTCTTGGTCGACCAGCCAGTCAATCAGGCCGTAGGTTTTAGCTTCGGTGCTGTTGAAACGGCGGCCGGACAGCATCAAGCGCTTGGCAACGGTGTTGCCGGTGCGTGCCGCAACCCAAGGTGCGATCTGAGCCGGCACAATACCGAGCCTTGTTTCGGTCAGCGCGAATCGTGTGTCAGCGGCGGTGATGACGAAATCCGCCGCAGCCATCAGACCTAGGCCGCCTGCGATTGCTGCGCCATGCACTGCCGCCACAACGGGTTGCGGCTGTTCCGCGACGATTCGAAGGAGTTCGCCTGTGCGGATACTGTTGGCGTACACGCGTTCCAACGCTCCGGGAACATCAGCATGGACGGCGGCGAACTCCTTGATATCGCCGCCCGCACAAAAAACCTGACCGGCGCCTCTTAGCGTAATGCCTCGAATGCTGAGGTCTACCGCAGCCTCTCTCAACCGTTCTATCAAAGTTTCGATTAGAGCATTCGACAATGCATTGCGAGCGGCCGGACGATCGAGGGTGAGCGTCAACCAGTTTGCGGTGCACTCTGCTTTAACTAATTGACCTTCCACTTGGCTAGTGTAAACGACTCAGGCAAAAAAAAGCCCAGCACAAGGCCGGGCTTTCTCTAAAGTGTCGGTGCTTACCAGCGGTTCGAACCACCACCGCCACCATAGCCACCCCGGTCGGGACGTGGCGCACGCGGTCGTGCTTCATTAACCGTGATGTTACGACCGTCAAGGCTGGTGCCGTTCAGGCCATCGATCGCGGCTTGAGCTTCGGCGTCCGAACCCATCTCAACAAATCCGAAGCCTTTGCTGCGGCCAGTGTCGCGATCATTGATCACGACAGCTGAATCGACTGAACCAAACGGTGCAAAAGCGTCCTGCAGTTGTTGTTGGTCGATCGAATACGGCAGATTACCGACGTATAGTTTTTTACCCATAATGAAACCTCCTTAAGGCTCTCCAGTCGCTCAAGAAGATTCAGGCACCATGCCAGGAACTCGGTCGAAGCGATAACGGTGTAATAGTATACCTGTTCGTCCACGCACATTTTCAACATCCGGACAGCAAATTTCATTGAATTGAAATGTAACCACCGGTTTTGTCGCCCATGTGCGACGCCCACGCGCCAGTTTGGTGCGAACCATCGAAAAAACCGTGTGAATCACGTCGCGATTCAGATCGAGAAAACTGGAAGTCAGTGCTTGTCAGTTCTATAATTTCCGTAGTTTCAGAAATTATTGAAATTAATGAAAACGACAGCATATCAACAGGCGTTCATCCTTCATTTTGGTGAGATGGGAAGCCGGTGGGGCATCAACCGCACCGTGGGTCAGGTGTACGCTCTGCTTTACGTGAATGAGGCGCCGCTAAACGCGGACGACATCACGGAGGCGCTGTCGATTTCACGCTCTAACACCAGCATGGCATTGAAAGAACTGCAGGCTTGGCGCTTGGTCCGGTTGCAGCATCTTCCGGATGATCGGCGCGATTATTTCAGTGCACCGGAAGACATTTGGGAGATTTTTCGGATTCTGGTGCAGGAGCGACGAAAACGTGAGATTGATCCCACTCTGACACTGTTGCGCAACGTTTTACTGGAGCCGCCAACCGAGGCGGCCGATAGCTATGCAGAGCAGCGAATGCAATCGATGTTGGAGCTGATTGAGCTGGTGACAGGGTGGCTGGATGACGTCAGCGAACTTGAGCACGGTACTGCCGTGAAGCTGATGAAACTTGGCGGAGGCGTGCAAAAGTTGTTGACCGCGCCATCGCGGTTGAAGCGCGTCGGAAAACCCGGCAAGACTGGAGGAAAGAAATGACAGCCGATCCACTGTTGTTGTCGAGAATTCAATTCGCGGCCAACATCAGCTTTCACATTCTGTTCCCCATGATCACCTTGGGTCTGGGCTGGTTGTTGCTGTTCTTCAAACTACGCTTCAACGCCACAAAAGATGATAAGTGGATGAATGCGTATCGTCTGTGGGTCAAGGTGTTCGCATTGTCGTTTGCGCTCGGCGTCGTCAGCGGCATTACCATGAGCTTTCAATTCGGCACTAACTGGCCTGGCTACATGGAAGCGGTCGGTAACATCGCCGGACCGCTGCTCGGCTATGAGGTGTTGACCGCGTTTTTCCTTGAAGCGAGCTTCCTCGGAATCATGCTGTTCGGGTTCAAGCGAGTCTCCAATCGAGTGCATACGCTGGCGACGGTCCTGGTCGCGGGTGGCACATCGCTGTCCGCTTTCTGGATTCTCGCGCTGGTGTCGTGGATGCATACTCCGGCCGGTTTCGAGATGCGGGACGGGGTGGCTTATGCGACCGATTGGGTTGCGATTATCTTCAACCCATCGTTTCCAATTCGGTTGCTCCATACCTCGCTCGCATCGTTCCTGACGGTCGCATTTCTCATTGCGGGTGTGTCGGCGTTCCGTTGGTTACGCAACGATCGCACACCCGCTGTAGTTGCTACGCTACGCACGGGTCTTGTGCTAGCAGCCGTGTTGACACCCCTGCAAATCCTTGCGGGCGATCTTCACGGCCTGAACACCAAAGAACATCAACCGGCCAAGGTCGCTGCGATGGAAGGCCTGTGGGAGACCACCGAAGGTGCGCCGCTCATCTTGTTCGGGCTTCCGGATGAAGACACGCGCACCAACCGTTGGGCGATTGAGGTGCCTGGGCTTGCGTCATTGATTCTGACCCACGATCTGAACGGTGAGGTTCAAGGATTAAATGATTTTCCTGAGCATCCCCCGGTTGCCCCGGTGTTCTGGGCGTTCCGGATCATGGTCGCCACCGGTATGGCTATGCTGCTGGTGGCCTGGCTCGGTGTGTGGCGGCTACGCAAGGGCGGTATGCCAGGCACTTTGCTGCTGCGAACGATGACCGCAATGACGTTTGCTGGTTGGGTCGGTGTACTCAGCGGCTGGTACACGACGGAAATTGGTCGGCAACCGTATCTCGTATCCGGTGTGCTGAAGACTGCCGATGCACTGGGCCCGGTCAGCGGCGGCGCTGTGGCACTGACGCTGACGTTGTACCTCGTTTTGTATGCAGTGCTTATAGCAGCGTACGTTTCGGCGGTGTTCTATTTGGCACTCAAGGCGGGCACGCCTGCGGCCAAGCAGGCGGAACCAACCGCGCACGGACCGAAGGTCATACCCGGCGTCGCGCTCGAACATGGCTGAGCTGATCCCGGATCTGTCCACACAGGCCGGCTGGTTGCCGCTGGCCTTTATGGTCATGATGGGCGTAGCGATTCTCGCCTATGTGATCCTCGATGGGTTTGATCTCGGCGTTGGTATTCTGCTGCTACGCGCGGACGCCGTGGAAAAGGACTTGATGATCGCATCGATCGGTCCGTTCTGGGATGCGAACGAGACTTGGCTGGTATTAGGCGTGGGGATCTTGCTGGTGGCATTCCCAACGGCTCACGGTGTCATCCTCGGCGAGTTGTATCTACCGATTGCGATGATGCTGATCGGTTTGACGTTGCGCGGTGTTGCATTTGATTTTCGCGTTAAAGCGAGAGCAAAGTTTAAAGAGACCTGGAACCGAACCTTCTTTGCCGGCTCAACTCTCGCTGCAATCAGTCAGGGCTACATGCTGGGGCAGGTGGTCACAGGATTCACCGGAGATCTGCCGAGCCTTTTGTTTTCGCTGTTTATCGGCGTCTGTCTTGCATCCGGGTATGCCTTGCTGGGCGCGACCTGGCTCATCATCAAGACGTCCGATGCATTGCAGCGCAAAGCGATCAAGTGGGCGAGGTACTCGATGATCCTGATGGTCGTGGGCATCGCTGCCGTCTCGGTTGTGACGCCGCTCGTTAGCACACGCGTGTTCCACAAGTGGTTTGATATCGGCAATCTTCTGATGGTCTGGCCCGTCCCGGTGGCGACCGTGGTGGTGATGGCGGTCGCCTGGCGCACGCTGAATCGCCTGCCGGTACGCCTGGCGGATGACAACCACTACGGTGATTGGGTGCCGTTCGCGTGCACCTGTGGTTTGTTCCTGCTGGCGTTTCACGGGTTGGCCTACAGCCTGTTTCCCTACCTGGTTGTTGACCGAATCACGATTTGGGACGCCGCTGCGGCCCCTGAGTCATTGTTGATCATCTTCTTCGGAGCCGCGTTCGTGTTGCCTGTGATCATCGGCTATTCATTCTTCGCCTACCGCGTGTTCTGGGGGAAGGCGACTCCACTCGAATACTACTGACCGATGCGCTTGAACAATGGGCTGATGCTTCTGTCGTTCATCGTCGCGGCGATCGGCTTTTGGAATCGCAACGCGCTGCCATCCGCATCGGCGATTTCGCCCGACCTTGCTCCTGATCCCGTTCAGGAGCGCACGCCCGCCGAGTCCTTCCTCGCACGATGGAAAGATCGTGAGTATCGAGTCGATCCAAAGTTCCGTTATGAGTTGACGGGTCTCGTGGTTTCCTACCGTTTGCACGATGGCAAGAACTCGCGGATGCATCGCCGGTCGGATGATCACCTGAACGCGGCCGATCTTTGTGTCGTTTGGGGCGACAACGCGACGCTCCCTCAACTCGATCAATATCAATTCCGAAGTGGTGTGTTTACCTGCTTTTGGAGCTACCGGACGCGCGACGCGGGGCAGCGCTTCGATGAGCAACAAATATCCAACAATCACCTGCTGACGGATGACCCGGCGATCCGACGTGAAATCAGTCGTGTTCGAATCGGAGATCAAATTCGGCTTGGCGGTTTGTTGGCCGAATACACGAGCCCGAATGGCAGTCGGCGTGGTACGAGTACTACCCGAACCGACACCGGCGATGGCGCTTGCGAAACCATCTATCTCGATCGCTTCGAAATCATCCAGCGTGATGTGTCGCCATGGCGGTGGGCCTGGTGGTTGGGTTCACTGGCTTTGCTGGCGAGCCTGGTTGTGTACTTTCGCACGCCGCACCGCGCACGTTAGTCGCGCGGGAACTTCGCCTCGAGCCGACGGCTGACTCGCCACCCGTATAGCGGCATGATGATGCCGAGGAGCGCATAGGACCATCCGGCCAACCCGAGCCACTCGCCAGGAATGAAAATCGCCAGCAACATCGAAACAATGCCGGCAGAGCCGACGATCACCCATGAAAAAACGTCCATGTAGGTCAGATATGACTCCGCCCCGGACAAGCCCAGCGAGTCGCGCACGCGATACGCGTAGTAGTAAAGCGCCGCCATGCAATAACTCGCTAGCATAAATCCGACCGCATAGATGACAAATAAGCCGCGAGCCTCCCCTTCGTCTGTGATTTTGAGCTCAAGCGGTACCCATCCGCCGGTCATTCGGGCCAGGGCTGCTGATGCGATCGATCGTAGTGGAAACACATACACCAGCAAAACGAAAACCAGCGCCATGCTGATCAGGGCGGCGGCCGTTCCGTCTAAACCATACCGTCGGGACCACGAACGGTGGGCGAACCAGAACATCATGAGTAGCACGAACGATGCGAGGAAGGCTGGTGTGAGTCGCAACGCGTACGTCAGTTCGTCGAACGTGGTTGGTACGCTGTCGAAGGAGATCACAAGCAGCGTCAACGTGAACGCGAACGCCGCGTCCACAAACGTCTCCAGTCGCGTATTCACTGCACCGCGATCACGAAAAACGCCATCTTCCAGAAGTGGTAGGTCAGTTTCGCGGCTGCCTGGATCGCTCATCGATCACTCGATCATTCTGTCCCCAAACCGGAATACTGACGAGCCAGGTGCGGCGACGTCAACTGTCGTCGTTAGCCGGCGCTGCGAAAACGGCCTGTGTCCACGCCGATCGGGGCGGGAAGCAGCGTTTGCGACCAGTATTGGTGCAGCACCCGCACTAGTTCATAGGTTTCGGCCATCGTCATGGGTTTGGTGAAGTAGCCCGCCACGTTGTAGCGATAGGCCTCAAATACATCTTCTGGCCGCGACGATGTGGAGATTGCAAAGACCGGCGTGATAGCGGTTCTTTCGTCAGCGCGTATGCGCTGGAGTATTTCGAGCCCGTTCAGCCGGGGCAGGTTGATATCCAACAGCATTATGGGAGGGCGGCCGAGTGCATGCCGGTCGATCTCTTCCCGTAGCATTTCCAGCGCCTGCTCGCCGTTAGTGGCGCATCTCGGCTCGATCTCGACGTTGATACGGCGGTAGCTGCGTTTCAGTTTTTCAATATCCAGATCGTCGTCCTCGACGACCAGAAGAGAATAACGTGCCCGATTCATGCGGCGACTCCTGTTCTCTCGGTAAGTGTCGACTTCGGCCATTGAACCTCGGCGCATGTACCGCCCGTTGCAACGTTCGAAACAGTGATTGAACCTCCGACCGATTCCGTAACCTTCTTCGCGAGCGCCAAACCGAGTCCCGACGTCCGCGTCTGCTCTGGCGGTTGAAAGCTGGTAAACGATTGGAAAGCGCTCTGGATGTAGCTTGGGTCGATGCCCGGTCCGTTGTCTGTAACGGTGAACCTGTAGTGCTGTTCGTCCTCGTCAATCGATACCTGGACTTTCACTTTGTCGTGGCTTTCGTGGTGTCTGATCGCGTTATCTATCAATTCACGCAAGACCTGAATAATCCGTGACAGATCAAGGCGCAGCATTTCGGGCGCACTCTGAATACAGAGCACCCCGTCGGGTACATCGACACTCTCTTGCACAGCCGCGCAGAGCGCAGCCGCGTCGACGGTTTCAAGCGACTGGGGTTGTGATCCAACTTCCGCATAACTGAGTATGCTGTTGATCAGGGACTCCATGCGTTTCGCACGCTTGGAGATTGTGTTGACGTGCTCAAGTGTCGGGACCAGTCGCTGGACAACTTCAGAGTCGTTGATTGCGGTGATGTCCTCGCGGATCCATTCCGTGAGTCCCACGATCCCGCGAAGTGGCGCGCGCAATTGCTGGCTTGCTGCGTGAGCGAAATCACCCAACGCGGTATTCGCCGTGGCCAGTGCGCTCGACAAGTTTCCGTGTGCCTCGCTGACATTCTCGATATGCGAGAAGGAGCGTCGGTTGACACGGGCCATGCCAAGAAACATCAACAAGAGCACAGCGCCTATCCCGATCCCAAGAATCAGGATGACAATTGCAGTGTCGGTGGCCGCTGGATAGCGATCCGACTGGACCTCGAAGGACCATGTACGGCCGAAAATTTGCAGTGGTATCGAAATTGAACGAGACCCTGGAGTCACGCTGTCCGGCCATTCGTCGAACAGGGCTTGATCGCCATCCATCAGCCGGATATCGACGTCGCGATACTCGCGGCCGAGCGTGCCGACCAGTAGTTCTTGTGCGTTGAACGGTGCGTAAACAAAGCCGAGCAGCGCGCCTGCTGGAGCATCCCAGTGCGCGGTGACGCCTCGATTGAAAAATGGTCTGAGCATAAGGAACCCCACCTGACCAACATCGTCCTGGACTAGTTGTATGGGTGCGGTAATTTGAGTTTGGCCGGTGACTCGTGCTTGTTCTGTCGCACGAAATCTTGACGACTCGTGAGCCATGTCGAGACCGATCGCCTCTGCGTTTCTTGATTCGGGCTCGATGAAGACGATCGGGAATAGCGTGTCCTGAGCATGTTCCGGATAAGGCGCGTATGCGTCCCTATCTTGCGAGTAGCGTTCGATATGCAAATCGAGCTCGTCTCTCGGGACTGCAATGATCAAGCCGATTCCTGCAATCCCCGGATACGTTTCATCGATTGCCAGTTGTCGCGCAAAGGTCCGCCATTGCTCGCGTGTGGGTTGCTGCGGTGAGGCATGGACGGCGGCTACCCCGGCGCGAAGCGCAGTCTCGTATTTCGCCATCCGGAATCGGACTTGCTCGACCGCACGCTCTGCCGCACGCGCAAATTGACTATCGGCATTGGCAATCGCCTGCTCGCGCGACAACCACGAAGCGGCGGCCGTTGTGATCAACGCGACAGCGAGCACGGCCCAGTGCAAAACGCCGAGCCGACTCGCTCGGTCGAACGCATGGCCGCCGGCGGTGGTCGTAGCGACGTGCGCGGTTGCGGAATCGATAGATTTTTGCTCGGTTGTGGGTAGCAACTTTCAGCTTCGGCATCGCCATTAAGCTGTTTGTAGCGGCCATATTGTGTGGTGCTTGAGTCTCGACCGGTGTCGTTATGTCCGTTTAAGCGTCAGCAGATTCAGTAAATCTCGCGTTTCGCGGACGGTAGCCGACACGTGGAAATGCGTTTCGATACGCTGCTTGCCGGCACGGCCCATGGCCGACGCGCGTTCCCGGTCACCGTGCAACTCGCGCAGTGCACCCGAAATTGCGCTCGCATCCTCTACTGGCACGACGAATCCGGACTCACCGTGTGCGACAAGTTCTGCATTTCCGCCGGTATCAGTCACAACGGTCGGTACGCCGTAAGCCATTGCCTCGATCACCGTCTTCGGCAAACCTTCCCGACGGATGGATGGCAGCACGGCAGCATTGCAGGTCTGAATCAAACGGGTCGCGTCGCTGCGGGGACCAAGCGCCAAGGTCTTGTCGGCAATTCCATTCGATTGGAGCAGGGGGCCTAGCGTTTTCTCGTCCATACCCGAGCCGATCAGGAGCAGGCGCAGATTCGGGACGTCGGCGAGCTGACCGCATGCACGGATCAGGAATTCGACACCTTTTCGGGGTCGATTGTTAGCAACACAACCGACCACAAAGTCAGTGTTGTCGAGCCCCAGCGAGCCACGTTCACTCGGCGGTTCGTTGTACCACTCAAGGCTGTGCCCCTTGTAGATCCGCTTGAGTACAACGCGGCTCGATACTTCTCGGCGCAAGTCATCGACTACGGATTGAGAGACGCCTACGATCGCGTCAATGCGCGGATGCAAGTGTGTGAGGTAGGCGGACGGATCGACGCGCCGGATGTTGCCGGTTTGTCCTCTGTAACTGATCATGGCGACCGGCAAGCCGATGCAGGCGAATGCCGACGTGCAGATTGCCTTGTTGTTGAACGCGTAAACGGCGTCGATGCGTCTGGCGCGGATTTCCTTTCTGATTCGGCGCATCTGCTGCCACGAAAACTTCCTTGTCAGTTGCTGATGCAACAGCGTTATGCCGGCGCGCTGAAGGTCATCCGCGTAGCTTGAGTCCTGCTGCGTCATGACAGTGACGTCGACGCCATTGCGTTGCAGGCCGATGAAAGATTCAGCCTCCGGTCGGACGCTGTTTCGAGTGTCTGCATGAGACGAAATGCACAGAAGTCGCATTCAGAGGATAGCTACGCGCGGCGCCAAATGATGTCGCATTGGCGGTCTGCGGAAAGGAGGTCCTGGTTGTTGGTTGTCGAGAGGCCCGAACCATCGAGCAACGCGGGAGTGAAACCGAGTCCGCTGAGGTAAGCCAGCAAAGCGGCTGGTTCCAAACCGCCCTGACGCATGTAGTGGGGCGAGAACTCGGTCACCAGAAGCTCGCACCGCTGAAGTGCAGCCGGTGCGCCGCGCAGTGCGATCAGTTCGAATCCCTCAATATCAATTTTCAATGCGCGAATGGGATGGTCACCGCGTCCGAGTCCGCTAAGCAGATCATCGAGCCTCGCTGTCGGCACGTCGACGGACTGGTGGTCGTTTATGGGCAGCAACGAGTGTCGCCCGCGGTTGCTGTCCGCGAACAGATGCAATGCGGCGCCGTCGGCATTATCGGACAACCCAATCTCGTGCAAGGTGACTTGACGCGCATGGTTGTGCGCGAGGTTGTGACGCAGCAACGCGATGTTATCGGGCGCGGGTTCGAAGGCATGGACCTCTGCGGTCGTACCCCGGGCGAGTGTCTCGAACAGGAGGGCGTACCATCCGATGTTCGCTCCGATATCGATCAGCAAGTCGCCATCGGCAGGTTGCACGTTGTCGCGTAACCATTGAGTCAGAGCGGGTTCGTGCTGCCCGTACTTGTAAATGTGGCGACCCACTACGTCTTCGGTCTTGACCTTGAAAACGAGGCCGTTGGCTCGAGCTGTCAGAAACTCGCGGCGCAGGACAAACCGGTTTAGCGCGTAGCGGATTGCATTGAAAGTAGACATGGCATCGGATGGTACTGGATCGCCTCGATCTAGGACATACGGCGGCTTTCAGGCGGCGCTAATCGTCCTGCGCGTGCATGCCAGGAGCCATCGCTTCTCGAACCGTAAAGCGCAGCGCGAACGCAGCGATTGCCAGAATTAGAATGGCACCTGCCTCGAACACTATTGTCGCGGGCTCCATGTCTTTGCTCTGCAGCACGACCAGTCGCGCTAATGCAGTGATTGCAATGAATATCGGGTAGAGCACAGGAATGGTGTTGCTGCGGTAGAAAATTCCGACCATCGAGATGACTTCGGTATAGAGAAACAGCAGCAGAATGTCCGCGATCCGAATCGTGCGATTGACCCACACCGTGTGGAGTTCGATCAGTACCGCACCGACTGTCAATGCAACAATCAGGATCAGAATGCTGCGTTCGATCCACGAAATCAGTCTCGGTACATCCATCAGTCAGTCTCGCGCATCCTTATGATTTTAATTGTACGCGCCCCGAAAGGGTTCGCAACGAAAGCACGTACGCTAAACTACCCGCGCGTCGGGCGCCGGGGGCACCATGAAGGACACAAGCGAAATTCTGTGGCGAGCCAGTAGCGCTCGCCTCGCAGTCAGTGAACTGGTTCGTTATGAGCAGTTTCTGAAGGACACAACCGGTCTCGAGTTTGAAAACTATGAGGGGCTGTGGGCGTGGTCGGTTGATGCCCCGGATGCATTTTGGCGCAGTGTCTGGGCATTTCATGAGCTCCCTCCGCTCGATGCCGGGCAGCCCGTACTCGGCGAGCGCGCGATGCCGCACGCCGAGTGGTTTCCTGGTGTTGAGCTGAACTATACGGGCGTGGTCCAGCGCCATGCGGGGCGTGACGATATCGCGGTTCTGTGCGAGCACGAGAACGGGCAGGTCGATACGCTAACGTGGTCACAATGGCAGGACCAGGTCGCCGCGCTTGCGCAAACGCTGCTCGATCTGGGTGTCCAGCCAGGCGATCGGGTCGTGGCGTATTTGCACAATATTCCGGAGTGCATCGTCGCTTTTAATGCGGTGGCAAGCATCGGTGCGGTTTGGTCTGTGGCTGCGCCCGATCTTGGTGCTCAGGGTGTTCTCGATCGATTCTCGCAAATCGAACCTAAAATACTGATCGCGACCGACGGCTATGACTACGGCGGCAAGACGTTTGACCGGTCGACTGTGGTGGATGCCCTTGTCGACGGTCTGCCGACGGTCACGGCGTTGATTCGTTTGCCCGCGGCCGGTTGCGCCAGCGCCAGACCGGCGAATATTCCAACGGTGACCTGGTCCGATGCGTTGATCGGAACGCACGCTCTGGAACCGATCAATGTCAGTTTTGATCATCCCTTGTGGATCGTCTATTCGTCGGGAACGACGGGCAAGCCCAAGGCGATCGTTCATAGCCATGGCGGTATTGTTCTCGAGCACCTGAAGCAAATGAGTCTGCAGATGGACCTGAGGGCGGGCGACCGGTTTATGTGGTTCTCGAGTACCGCCTGGATGATGTGGAACTACAACATCGCCGCGATGCTGGTCGGCGCTACGGCCTGCGTTTACAACGGCAACCCGGCGAAACCCGATCTTGGCCGTCTTTGGTCAGTCGTGGATCGGCATAAAATCCGTGTGTTCGGCGCGGGTGCGGCGTGGCTTGAAGCGTGTAAGAACGCCGCACTGATGCCTCGGGAGCTTTGCAGTCTTGCAACGCTCGAGGGTCTTGGCTCGACAGGTTCTCCGCTGTTGCCGGAGGTGTTCGACTGGATTTACACGGCGGTCAAACCAGACCTGTTTTTGGCATCGATCTCGGGCGGTACAGACTTTGCCAGTGCTTGTCTCGGCGGTGCCGTCAGCGTCCCGGTCGTGCGCGGCGAGATTGGCTGTCGCTCGCTGGGTTGTGCTGTGTATTCGTTTGATCCCGCCGGAAAGCCCGTGGTCGACACCGTCGGTGAACTGGTCATCACCAAACCCATGCCTTCGATGCCGATCTATTTCTGGAACGATCCCGATTTTAGTCGATACAAGGAAAGCTACTTCGACACTTATCCTGATATCTGGCGTCATGGCGATTGGATTCGGATTACCGAGCGGGGGAGTGCCGTGATTTACGGGCGCTCGGATGCAACGATCAATCGCCAGGGAATTCGCATGGGGACCAGCGAGATCTACCGGGTGGTTGAGTCGATCAATGGCATTGCCGATAGTCTGGTGGTCGATCTCGAGTTTTTGGGGCGTGAGTCCATGTTGCCGCTGTTTGTGGTTCTGGAGCCAGGCTATGCGCTTGATGAGGTGCTGACGAACGAGATTCGCGAGGCGGTCCGGCGCGAGCTGTCGCCCCGGCACGTCCCGGATGTTATCCATGCCATTGAGGAAGTGCCGCGCACTTTCTCGGGAAAGAAAATGGAAATTCCGGTGCGTCGGATTCTGCTGGGGCAGGCGGGGTCCGATGGGATCAATCGAGACACAATGTCGAACCCAAGCAGTATCGACTGGTTCCTGCAAGCCGCATCGGAGGGAATGTTCGAGTCGACTTGAGCGCGAGTACTTTCCTTGCGCTAGCGCAATGATCGCAGTGACAGGTTCTCACTCGTTACGAACCGGTGAGCAAACTGTCTTCAGATCGGTTATTCTTTTTCGATATTCTCCCCGCGAAGAGAACGTTTCATGCAACAGCTGTCCGGCCTAGACGCCTCATTCCTTTACCTGGAAACAGCCAATACGCCGATGCACATCGGCAGCCTTTGCATTTACGACCAGTCGACGGCCCCCGGAGGTCATGTCCGGTTCAAGGACATTCTCAAGTTTTACGAGGAGCGTCTGCATCGAGCGAGGGTGTTCCGCCAGCGGCTCGCGCGCGTACCCCTCTCTTTGGATCATCCCTATTGGATCGAAGACCCGGACTTCGATCTTGAGTTTCATGTGCGGCACATCGCACTGCCAGCACCAGGCGACTGGCGCCAGCTGTGCATTCAGGCAGCGCGGCTTCACGCACGTGCGCTCGATCTCAACCGCCCCTTGTGGGAGGTGACGATCATCGAAGGCCTGGATGCAGTTGAGGGTGTTCCGAAGGGCAGTTTTGCTGTTGTCAGTAAAGTGCATCATGCCGCCATCGATGGTGTCTCGGGCGCGGAGATCGCAGCTGCGTTGCACGATGTATCGCCGACGGCGGATGTCACACCACCGGCTCGGGAGTGGTTCGCCGAGCGCGAGCCAACCGGTCTTGAGATGCTGGCAAGAACCAGTGCGCGAGTCGCCGGCGCACCGCTTCGTATCGGTCGTATGGCGCGGAAGACCCTGCCGGCCGTAGGACGAATCATTGGTGGTCTTGCGACGAAAGAGTTGAAGGCCCCTCAGCCAGTGCCGCGCACCCGCTTTAACGGCAACGTTACTTCGCACCGTGTGTTCGACGGTCGCAGCTTCTCGTTGGACGATATCCGTGCGATCAAGAACAGCCAGCCTGGTACGACGGTCAATGATGTCATCGTCACGATTTGCGGCGGGGCGTTGAGAGCCTATCTCGAATCGAAATATGAATTGCCGGACGAATCGCTGGTCGCGATGGCACCGATGTCGGTGCGCAATCCGAGTGAAAGGCGGAGTGAAGGCAATCTGGTCGCCGCGATGAATTTGCCGATTCGCACCGACATCGCTGATCCGCTCGAACGACTCCTGGCAGTGAACGAAGCATCGCAGAACGCGAAGAAAATGACGTTTGCGATGGGGCCTGAACTGGCTGTCAGTGCGGCGGAGTTTTTACCCTCGACGACCGCTGGTTTGTTGGTTCGAGCCTATGCTCGCATGCGACTATCGGAGTCGTTACCGCCGTTGTTCAATACGGTGATCACCAACGTGCCGGGCGTCAACGTGCCACTGTATTCCATGGGCTCGCAGATGGTCGCGAACTTCGGCCTCGGCCCCGTAGTGCACGGACTGGGCTTGTTCCAGCCGGTCTTGAGCTACAACAACCAAATTACTATCAGCGCAGTGTCCTGCCGCGAAATGATGCCGGACCCCGCGTTCTACTGCGATTGTCTGCAACAGTCGTTCGAAGCACTCAAAGATGCGACGATCGGCGCTGGAGCGGAGGCTGCCAAGCAACGGTTGGCAAAGTTGACCGCGAATGGCAGCGCAGGTTCGCCAGAGCCGGCACCAAAGAAAAAAACAGCAAAGCGAAAAAAGAAGAAGAAAACTGCTCGCAATGCTGACGCTACACCGAAGGGGGGTGAGGCCGCGTCCCGGCCGTGAGACGGAACTCACGGCCGGGCCGACCATTGGGGGGATTCAGTAAAAACCCGCGCAGCGGGCGCATTTGGATGACGGGGGGCGAAACCTAATGAAGCCCACTGCGCGGATTAATCGGTGCGGTTCTCGCCGCTTGATTAAGATGTAGCAAGCGACGTGCCAACTTTTCCCAGTGCACCGCAATTCTTGCGGTTTCTTTCAGAATCAGCGGCTTAACAAGTATTCGTCGTTTGGTTTCTCGGCGGGTGCGAGCACGGCGTCGCGCAATAATGGTGCAGTGCACACAGGCTGTGCGCACTGACGGGGCGTCGGGCGGATCAGAAGCCGCCTTTTGTGCGAAACCCGCCGCCGCCGAATCCACCGCTACGCCCGACGCTGCGAGGGGTTCTTACGCTTCGCGGCATCCTGGGCATCCGAGTTCCGCCGATACGCCCCGGTCGGCTCGAAGAGATTCTCGAACGTTGAAATCTTTGCGCTTTGGTGATGCGTCGCCACAGGCGGTCTCGGGAAACGAGTCCGCGCATGAACTCAGCCAACAGTGTCTCGATCGCACCTCGGTCGTCGATGACACTGTTGGCATTGTGGAAGCCGCGCTCGCGAAACTTGCGGCGAAGATGAATCAGGCCATTCATGCGGTCAGCTCGCTTGCTGTGCAATTCGCGGTGACCCTCGATGTACTCCGCCAACTGGTCGTGTTCGTCTCGCAGCTCCGCAAGCGTTGTCACAACGCTGTCGTCCTCCGGCGTTGGTGTTAGCGCCGCTGCCCGCGATAACTCCGGAATTGGATCGGCACGCATCTGGTCGGTCAACAGTTTCAACGCGGCACGGAAGTCAGGGTCTCGCCCATCGGCAAAGGCTTGGCGCATCTTCAGCAACTCACCGTAATCCGTCTGTGCCGTCTCGATCTCTCCCTCTGTGCCAGAGAGCTCTGTCTGACGTGCCTCAACATCGGCCTCAAGTTTGTCGGCACCGGCGTCGCGGTCCGCCTTGATTTCCGCATCGACGACGCGTTGCGCGTCCGCCGCTGCGGTTCCTTCGAGGCGCTCGACGTGCTTCGCCAACTGGCGGGGAATTTCGTTAAGCGTGTGGAAGTTGCGGCGCGCCGATTCGAACCGAATGTGTTTTGCGATCAGCCCATCCATGAATCGAGTCAACAAACCTGCGCGGTAGTCCGACGTCCCATAGTTGGATTCCCAGAGATAGCTGAATAGCGGATCGTTGTCGTACGGAACGCGCTTTTGTTCGCGCTGTGCCTGCGCATCGTGCAGCTTCTCAGTCGCGTGAGTCACGGTTTCGAGAGATTTCTCAGCTTTGGCGACGAGTGCCTGATGGGACTCGGATGCCGCGAGCTGGTTATCAACGTCCGACAGTCGCGCCTCGAGCGCCTGTTCGGCGGACTCCAGTGCTGCGATTTGCTCAAGCTCTCGCTGTCGAAGCGCTTCCAGAGTCTCGGCATTTTCGGAGATTCTCTGCTCGAGTGCCTGCATCTCGTTCGTACGCAGGTCCAGTAGTCTGGCGGCCTCCCTGTCTGCGTGATCGGCGTTGTCGATCAGCGTGTCGCGCTCGATATCAACGAGTCTCTGCCGCGCCAGTGTTTGGTAAGCGGCGACCTGACGGCGATGGTTGCGCGCCAGGGCGGCGTTCGTACTCTGTACTTCAATGTCCAGCGTACGGAAGTCGTTGCGGCTTTGTGTCAGCGCCGCATCCAGGCGGGCCAGCAGGTGACGTCCTGACGCCATCAGGGTTGCTCCCACGAATGGATCGTGCCACCGAGATTCGGCAGGCTGTAGCTGATGATCACCGCTCCCGCCGGCTTGGATCCGGCGGTGTTGCGCTGGACAATGCCGTCGTCACGTTTGTCGTCACGGATTCGATTGAAGGTGGCTTGATTCACCCGTAAACCCCAAACTGTCACTTTGCGCTGTGAGCCATCCTCCTCCGATGTGATATCGACGGAATAGGGTCGTCCGTTACTTCCCAATGCCTCAACGACGACGTAGTAGTTGTCGACGTCGGTCCGGTTCTGTGGCGTCCGAATGACACCGGTCATTTCACCTGGCCGCGACACGATCCTGATGGTCAGATCCTGTTCGATGTACTGTGCGAGCGCCCGGAGGTCGGCCAGCGCCTTACGAGCTCGATCGGCCTGATTGAGTATCACCGCGTTTTCGGCTCGTTGGATTGCGACTTCGACTGCGGTAACCGCGGCATCCGTCTCAGCGACCGATCGTGCCAACTCTGCTATCCGCGCAATCTCATCAGGCAGTGCTACCAGAGCGGCCGCCTCTTCCTGCTCCGCGATCAGTGCCGCTTCGGCGGCCTGCTGCCTGGGTCGCTCGACAAAGCCCCAGTAGCCGGCCCAGATCGTCCCGACAAGTGCGCCTAACGCCAACAGAGAACCGCCGATGCGTCGCCGTCGAACCCACGCAGTGTAGAGACGCGTTCGTAGTCCGGATGCGGGCGGTTCGTACTCGAACTGTCTGTCCTTGAGCGCCTGAACGCCTTCGGCGATGACCGCATCGCTGACTTCGATTCCCTGTGCAGCGTAAGCATCACGCACACGCTTGATCAGCGCTGCCTCGCGCGCCTCCGCGTTCAGTGCGCTGGCAACCAGCCGTTGCTCATGACGCAGCGTGTCGACGACGTCCATCGCCAACAGGACATCGCTCAACCCGGGTTGGGTGGGTGCCGGTGTGCTCACGAGGGCGCTGAATTATCCGTCGACATTCAGCGTCAACGCGTTCCCTTGGTTCGCGAGTGCCACAAGGCGACGCTTACCGTCTTCGACTGCACTGCGGACCTCTTCAGCGTTGCGGGTGGCGGCTTCGCGCATCTCATCGATCAATACGACGGAGCGCTCCTGGAAATTTACGACGGAGTCCACGAGTGCTTTGACCGCGTCAGCTCGAATCGTGGGGCCGTAACCTTCGCGAATCGCAGCCTCCTGCACTTTCCCACCGACCTCAGCGAGTACCTCGAGACTTTGGCTGACCCCTTCCTTCATGGCCTTCAGGGTCTCGGTGCTTTCGTGCAGTCCGTGCAGACCCGTGAACGACGCTGCCAACGCCGTAAATACGGTCTCGTTCGTGCCGAAGAACATAACGGCCTGCGAGTACACCCGCTCTTTGGCATGGGTGGTTTGAAGTAGACGTGCCATCACCGTTTCACTGGTGTTGTAGGAAACAGTCAGGTTGTCAGCGAGATCCTTAGCGATCTGATATCGCTCGTCGGCCTGCTGCAGCTTGCGCAGCTCCGCGTCTCTTGCCAATTCGAGTCGGGCGAGCGTTTCGCGGTCGTCTGTACCTGCGTTGGTAATCGAATCTGCGGCGCTCTGTAAAGCGACTTTCTGAGCTTCGAGCACACCTTCGGCCTTGTTCAGAATTTGAATCGCGAGGACCTCAGATGATTTTAATGCACCGCGAAAATCTCGGTAAGCATTCAGGATCGTGTGCTCGCGATCGATTTGATCGCGCGAGTCGTTGGCCACCTCAAGGTAGGTGTCCTTGATTTTGTTGAAGCGATCCGGGATATCGCCGCGCGATACTTTCATCCAGACGTTCTGTGCTCGCTCCCACAGATCGATCTTGCCATCGTCGAGCTGCTCCACCATCGATTTGGCGTCATCTCGGATCGTGTCGAACTGCTCCGTGATATCCCGATAACGCTCACCAATACGCATCGCTTCTATCTGTTCACGAACGACCTCGTTAAACAAAGAGGCTTGATTCAAAGTCCGGGCGATCGCCAGCGCTTTGTCCTCATCGAGATCACTGATTCGTTCAATCAATGCAATGACCGGCGCTTCGTCGGTTTTCTCCGGGACGAGGCCCAAGTCGCGCAGCGTGTTCATTGCCTTATCGAGATATTGCATGGGTGTGGTTGCCATTTGGTTGTCCCCTTTTTTTGGAATCGACGGCTAGCGCGCGATCTGCGCAGCCGTGAGTCGAACTTCGAATTGAGATGGGTCCTGGAACGGTCCGAGTCCGGTCGCAGCGGTTGTTGACTGGCCTGCCGCCAACGTGCCGTTCAGTGTACGCGACAAGCTGCGGACCTGGCCGTTCGAGTCTAGATAGCGGATGTTGATCTGCAAACCACGCACCGGCACTGCGGTGGGGTTCGCAATTTGCACTAACAGCTGACCCTGACCGTCGGTACCGCCGCGAACCTGCAGGTACTTCTCAGGATTGTTGCCAAGGTCGATTTGCATCATTTCGGTTTGCGCAGCGATGGCCATTTCGCCACTCCCTGTGCCAGCCCTTTCGAAATGCGCCAGCGCAGCATCGCGCTGTCCGCGCTGTTTGGCGATCTGGCCGAGAGCGTAGTGCGCCGGCGCGGTTTCGAACAGTCTGAGGCTGTTAGTCAGATCGACGACGGCGGCGTCGATCGCGCCGCTACGCTGACGGGTGATGCCGCGTTGCAAGTGGTAGTAAAAGAACGTCGCGTCCCGATCTAACGCATCCGTATAGTGCTGTTGTGCATCCGCGTAATCCTCCTGCAAGAACTCGGCATCACCGAGCAATGCATAGAACGAAGCTTCGCGAGGCTCGAGGCGTATCGCCTTGTTGGCGAATCGTCGTGCAGCGCTAAAGTCCTTGGCAGCGAGCGCTTTGCGCCCTTCGTCATAAGCATCGAACGCGGGTTTCGTCTCGCGCAAAACGACCATCGCGCGCGCAAATTCGTCTCTGCCGATCATGCCCCCCGACTGGCCAGCCGTCAGCTCCGCTGCTGTGATGCGATTCGTGGCAAGTCTCTGTTGGGTAGGAGGATGGCTTGCGAACAAATCGAACTCGGCGCCAGTACGACCACGTTCCTGCGCCAGTCGCAGAAAGGTCTCTTGCAGGTCGACCGCGCCTTCGGGGTCGTAGCCTGCGGCGTGCATATATCGCATCCCGTACAGGTCAGACTCCAGTTCGGCACGTCGACCATAGGACTGCGACAACAGCTGAGCGCCGACGTTTGCGGCGCCCGTTGCGAGCTGGCCGTAGTCGCTGTCGCTGGTGACAACTGCCGTGCCTAGCACTAGGACTTGCAGCAACATGCCGCGCTGCATCTGCTGAGCAGAATGGCGCGCTGCTGCGTGTACGACTTCATGGCCGAGGACTGCTGCGAGCTCGGATTCACTTTGCATCTGATGCAGAAGGCCGCGATTGATCGCGATCTTGCCGCCTGGCAAAGCCCATGCATTCGGTACCGAGTTGTTCAGAACGACAAACTCATACGGCAGATCACGGTCGCTGACGGCCGCGACGCGATTACCGACACGGCGCACGTAGTCATTGACCGTCGCGTCGAGTCGGAAGACGCCGCCTTGCGACTGTTGCATTGGCAGGTAATTCTGTGTTCCGAGCTGGACCTCTTGTTGCGCCGTAACGATTGCGAGTTCGCGCTTTCCCGTCACCGGGTTGACGACACAGCCTGCGAGTCCGCCCACAACGGCAAGCAGCGTGATCCAACGTCGAATCAATGATCGTCTATTGGTCATTACCAGGTCCCCGTATTCTCCATCGATGCCCAAGGCTCTTCCGGGGGCAGCGATTCGCCAGCCTGTAATAGTTCGATCGATATGCCGTCCGGAGATCGAACAAACGCCATGTGTCCGTCTCGAGGCGGACGATTTATGGTGACACCCGCGTCCAGTAGCTTCTGGCACAACGCGTACAGGTCCGGCACGCGATAAGCAAGGTGTCCGAAGTTTCTGCCGCCCTGATAGTCCTCCGGGTCCCAGTTATAGGTCAACTCGACCAGCGGTGCTTTGCGCTCTCGGGCGAGCTCAACGTCCTCCGGCGCTGCGAGAAACACGAGCGTGAAACGGCCTTTCTCGTTCTCATAACGATTGACTTGTGCCAACCCCAATAAGTCACAATAGAAGTGCAGGGCGGCGTCGAGATCGCTCACCCTCAACATCGTATGCAGATATTGCACGTTAGTTCTCCCCCAAAACGGTGTCGAGATTACCACATTGATTTTGTCGTCGAACGCGTCAATCTTGACGTTTCTTAACGCGACTGGACACAACTTGAACCGGCGCGCAGTCACACTGTGTGTGTCATTTACAGGAGCGACAGCATGAATCGAAGAGCATTAATGGTAGCGGTTGCCGCGGCGTTGGGTCTGGCCGGTAGCGTGGCTCTGGCGGGGCAATCGGATCGACACGGGCGCCGACATATGGATCCGGCGGCCAAGGTTGAGCGTATGACGGAGCTGCTGGGCCTCGACAGCAATCAGGCCGCGACGATTGAGGCGATCTTGCAAGAGGCACAAGCGCAGCGCGTGGCTATTGGTGATCGCTATACGCTGAACCAGCGCGATGAGGCGCGAGTTGAGCTGAAGGCGTTGCGAGAGCAGACCCGAGCGCAGGTCGAGGAACAGCTGACGCCGGAGCAGATTTCGACGCTCGAGGCTGCCAAGGCCGAGCGGCGAGAGCGCCGACGGTCGCGCCGTATGCATCGCCGCGAACGCCAAATTGAAATGGAAGAGAGCGTAGAGTCCCAGCCCGAGGCTTGAGGTTGGATGAAGCGGGTGGCCGCGCTCGCGCGGTCACCCGATTTCTTAAGTCTTTCGGGGAATCAAAACGCCTGCAGAAATGCCGCGATCACAAGCCCGGTGCCGAACAAGTAAGTGCCAAGCGCACCAAGAAAACGTCCGGCGTTCGGCTTGGCCAGGGTTGGTGCGAAGGCCATACTCGCGAACATTGAATAGCGGCTGACCGTCGCCCCTACGGCACAAACGCTGACCCACAAGGGTGCACCTGGCTGAGCCACCAAATAAATCAGAATCGCCAGCATCGGTGCGTATTCCGCGGTATTTCCATGTGCTCTCGACCAGCGCGTCAGAGGGTGGGCAGGATCATCCGGTGTTCCCAGTCCAGTCTTGGCGCTTCGGCGTTGCAGCGACACACCGAAACCCATCGACAGAACCAGAAAGCCCAAAGCAGCGATACAAAAAGTGGCAATGTTCATGGCACGTCCCCGAATCAATCCGCGCAAAGCGTAACCGGAGCGATCACGAATGACCACCGGAATCCGCTCCAGTTGTGAGAGACTTGCCGGCCATGACGAATGTTTATCTGATTGGCATCGCTGGCGGAAGTTGCTCCGGCAAGACTCGGCTGTTGCGTCATGTGCTGACTGAACTTGGAGAAGACCGCTGCTCAGTGGTTCTTCAGGACAATTACTATTTCAGTCAACCGGATGCCCAAGAGGACAATCTGCAATTCAATTTTGATCGCCCGAATTCGATTGACTTTGACCTGCTCGCAAGTGATCTCTCGCGTGTACGCGCTGGTGAGTCCATTCGGTCGCCGCATTACGATTTCTCGCGTCACGAGCGCATCGAAGGTATGGGCCACGATGTTTTGCCCCGTCCGATTGTGCTCGTGGACGGCATTCTTTTGCTGACTTCGCCAGCCGTTCGAGAGATTCTCGATTTGAAGGTATATATTCGCTGCGATGCCAGCGAGCGACTTACGCGACGCATCCGTCGCGATGTCGCCGAGCGTGGGCGCACGCGTGACAATGTGATCGCTCAGTTCCAGCAGCAAGTCGAACCGATGCACCAGCAGTTCGTATCGCCGTCGGCCACGTATGCCGATGTTTGTTTTGCCGAGTCGGAGGTAAACGACGGGTCGGCGCGCAAATGGCTTTCCGGGCATGCGATGAGTCAGATATCGGTGCAAGACTCCGAATGAAAACCGAGGTTCGGCCTTATGTCAGCGGCATTGTGTTGTCGCTTGTGGTGGCTGCACTGGCGGTTGCGGTGCAGCGCTGGTTCGGCGGTGCGACGATGGTCTTTGCGCTGCTGTTTGGTATTGCGTTGCATAGTGTTGGTGCCGCACCGAGGTATGCGCCCGGTGTGGAGTTTTGCGCCAAGCGAGTGCTGCGTTTAGGCGTGGCATTGCTCGGCTTGCGAATCACCCTCGGTGACGTGGCCGTGCTCGGTTGGCCGGTGGCGAGTGTCGCAATCGGTGCCGTTCTGTTGACGCTGACCGCCGGCTATGGACTCGCTCGTGCTTGTCGTTTGGCACCGCCGTTCGCGATGGTCACCGCGGGTGCCGTGGCAATCTGTGGCGCAAGCGCCGCACTCGCGGTCGCTGCGGTGTTGCCACAGGGTGAACAGGCGGAGCGACGGACCCTGTTGACGATTGTCGGGGTGACCGCACTGAGCACTGTTGCCATGGTCGCGTACCCGATCGTCGCCGCAATGTTCGGCTTCGATGATCGCACTGCCGGTGTGTTTTTTGGTGCGAGTATTCACGATGTCGCTCAGGTCGTGGGTGCGGGTGCAACGGTTTCGCCAACTGCCCGGGATACGGCGACGCTCGTCAAACTGATGCGGGTCGCTTGCCTGGTCCCGGCCGTGCTGGTCATCGCATGGTGTTTTCGCGATAGCGGCGATCAGACGGGCAAGGTGCCAAGGTTGCCGGCTTTTCTTGTAGCTTTTGTTGCGTTGATGTTGCTGAACAGTAGTGGCTGGTTGCCGGCTTCCTTGGTCACACCACTAGTGTCTCTTGCGAGTTACCTTCTGATACTCGCCGTTGCAGCACTCGGTTTGAAAACCTCGGTGCGTGGATTGACCAGTCTCGGTGTCATGCCGCTCGCGGCGATGCTGGGGCAAACGCTGTTGCTTGGCGTTGCGGTGGCGGGAGTGCTTTGGTTATTCGTTCGGTAGTTGCAGTCTGACACGCAAGCCGCCGTCGGGGTGGTTGTAGGCACTGACAGTGCCACCGTGCGCCTGCATCGCTTGAAGGGTCAGGGCAAGGCCCAGTCCCTGGTGATCGGTATCTGTCGAATAAAACGGTTCGAATAAACGCGGCAGATGGTCGATTGGAACGCCCGGTCCCTGATCGCGCACCTCCACTACGGTTATGTCGCTGCGTTGTCGGGTCCTGATGGTAACAACCGTCCCGACGGGCGCGTAGCGCAGTGCGTTGCGAACGACGTTTTCGACTGCTGTGCGGATCCGGTCTGAGTCCGCATGAATCGACAGAGGGCGCGTAGGGTGGTCAACCTGGATATCGACAGACTTGGCTTGTGCTTCGATCTCGGCGTCTGCAGCGATCTGATCGCATACTTGATCGAGATACACAGTCTCGCGATGGGCGGAAGGCTCGACGCCGGCGCGAATCAGTGACAACGCCTGCTCGGTGAGGTTTTCAATGTTCTGCGATTCTCTCGCGATGCGGGCTAGCTGTTCCGCGACGCTGTCAGGCTGACGATCGGCCAATTCGAGTGCGAGCTCGATACGCGTTAGCGGAGTTCGCACTTCGTGCGACAAGTGCCGCAACAGTTGATCGCGCCGATCGACAGCCGACTGCAGTGAGTCCGCCATCGTATCGAACTGTCGCGCTAAAGAGCCGATCTCATCCCGGCGCTCGCCGAGCTCTGTCGCCCGTGCGTTCAGATCGCCTCCCGCCAATCGATTCGCCACCCGAGTCATGCGCCGTATCGGCGCCGTCAGATAGCGGGTTAGCAAAAGACAAATCAGTGTTGTCACGAGTAGCGAGAGAAAAAGGACGTTGCGGTGAACACCGGGCATCGCGAGCAGTCCGAATGCCGGAGGGCGGATTGGACCGATCACCATAAGATACTCGTCGTTGTCGGGCCCAGCGATCAGGGAGGCTCTTCCAAATCGACGCAAACGTGCGCCACGCCGCATGCGGCGCAGGAGCTGCTTCGCCTCTGGCGGAATTTGGCGCTCCAGAATGTCGCGTCCTTTTTGATCGATCAGATACACCGTTTGACCGATGGGGAGTACTTCTTGTTTGCGCAACCAGCTCGCAAACGAGTTTGCTCCGGCGACTTGCAGCGCCTGCTCGACCTGGACGGTAACCGCCTCGCGGTCGATCGCCGCGACTTTTGCATCGCGGTCTGCGACGAAACGGAAACTTACGAAGAACACGATAGCGACAGTCGCCAGCATTGCGAGGAGAAAGCTGCCCAAGACACGCCAAAACAGGTTCATTGATCCACCGGCGTATCGCGCAGTCGGTAGCCACTACCGCGCACACTGTGAATTTGCAGGCTCGTCCCACATTCCTGAAGCTTTTGCCGGAGATTTGAGATGTGGGTATCGAGCGAGCGATCGGTCGGTTGATATCGCCGACCGAGCGCCGCCTGAGACAGCCGCTCGCGCGAGGCGACATCAGGCGCGACGCGCACAAGCTGATCGAGTACGCGAAACTCGGTCTCTGTCAATGCAATCGGCTCGTCATCGAGCAGCGCGATGCCCGCAGCCTGATCGATCGCCAGCTGTCGATAGACCGTCTGGCCTGCATCGGTTGTCGGCGCCGCCCGTTTGAGCACAGCGCTGATACGAAGCAACAACTCTCTGGCGTTGAACGGTTTGGGTAGATAGTCATCCGCGCCTTTTGCAAGACCATTGATCCGATCATCGGGTTCACCGCGCGCAGTCAACATAATGACGGGTACAGAGCTGGTGTCGCGAATGCGCTCGAGAACCTCGAACCCGCCGAGGCCTGGCAAAGTCACATCGAGCAGGACGAGGTCGGGTTCGTCGACAACCAGTTGGCGCAACCCTGTCTCGCCTGATTCGGCACAGGTAACGCTATAGTCCTCGAGCTTCAGAAGCTCGGCTAGCATCGCAGAGAGCTGGCGGTCGTCGTCGATGACGAGGATATGGTGTGCATTCATCGCCCCCAGAGTATGCCGTGGATGGACGGTCGAAACCGTCAAGAACTGTGAATCGGCTGCCGGTCGGCCAGGATTCGCCGGCCCAATGGTTGTCGCAGCCCGCTGAGGCACGTATTTTTGACGTTGGTAGACCGCGCCCAAAACCTTCCGGGCGCACAATGGATTTCTTGCATGACAAGCGAACGGGGTTTTTTCGCAGAGTTGCTCAACCGACGTGTGCCCCAGATTTTAGGGCTGTATATCGGTGGCGTTTGGCTTTGTATCGAGATCGGGCAGTGGCTGGCTGAGGAGTTCGCGGTGCCCGCGCGTCTGCCCGCCTACCTGTTTGTCTTCCTGGTCCTTTTGGTGCCATCTATTGCTTTGATCGCCTGGGTGCATGGTGCGCCGGGCAAAGACCGAGTCACTCCGCTGGAACGGATTTTCGTTCCCCTTAATGTCCTTGTCGCGCTCACTGCTTTGCTCGTCGTACCGCCGAAAGTGGCCGGTGAAGCTGATAGCGCGGTCGTGGCCGAGGTCGATGTTGCCCAAGACGTCGAACCGCAGGCTCGTTCGATCCGAGTATTGGTGTTTTCGTTTCGCAATGAGACTGCCAGCGATCCTGATTGGTATGGATACGGGTTCCCGATCTTGCTCGGCGAGGATATGACGCGAGCAAGCTCGGCGTTCCAGGTCAGTTCGGTCATCGAGTCGGACAATCAGACTGAATATTTACGCCGGCGAGGGTTTGCCAGAGGTGTTGGCGAGCCGGCTTCGATCCAGACTGAAATTGCGACGAAAACCGGTTTCCGTTTGCTCGTCAGAGGCGCCATCCAGGATGATCCAGACACTGGCGAGTTGATGGTGGCCTATTCTTTGGTGCAGACCAATGACGGCGTGGAGATTCTCGGTGGCACGGTGCCTTTTCAGAGAGACGATCCACTGACCGCGGCTGACACGATGTCGGCTGAGATTCAGGAGTATTTGGCCGAGACTTTGGGTGAGGATGTCGTAGAGCGGCGTGATTCCCTTCTGGCTGAGAGTTTTACGCCATCGGCCGAAGCGCTCCGACACTACGTTGATGCTTTTGTCTCATTGCGCGTTGAGGTTGATGGTGCTGCATTGATGACCTCATTGGAGCAAGCGATCGAGATCGATCCGCAGTTCGCAGAAGCGCGGGCCAACCGTGCGATTGGATTGTTTCTGACGGGAAACAATCCGGACGCTTTAACGGAAATCGAAGAGGCACTTCGCGCGGATTACCGACTGTCGCGCAGCTCGCGGTTTACGTTGCAAATCAACAAGGCAATGATCCTGCAAGACCCCCTTCGAGCGGTCGACATCGCGAAAACCTGGGTCGAGACGCAAAGTAATAACGAACGAGCCTACCGACGACTGGCGGAGGTACTCGGGATTGCGTCGATCGAGTTGGATGAAGCGCTGGCCGCGTACGAGCGCGTGCGCGAGATTAATCCAAACGCGTCTGACACGTTGCTGAGTTCCGCGGCCATCGAGCGACAACGAGGCAACCTCGAGAGTGCGGTCGAGTACACCGAGCGTTTCCTCCTGGAACGACCGGATAGCTTCGAGGCGCGATTGAATCTCGCTGAGATTCGTCTGGCGCAGACGGACTTCGATGCGGCCTTGGCTGAATTTGAGCGAGCGGGCTATCTCGACTCGCAGTCGATCGCGCCCCAGTTGGGTGCGATCCAGGCATTGATGCAGCAAGGCAGTTTTGCGCTTGCTGAAGATCGACTGGAGCAGATCAAGCAGCGGTCTTTAACCGATGCGCAAAGACTCTCGGCGATGAACACGGCCAGGTCCTTGTATGAGTTGCGCGGCCAGATGACGGCGGCCGTTAAAGAGATGCGAGATATCGACCCAATCGCGCGACGCACTATGAATCCGTTGGTTTACCTTGTGCAAATCAAAGCGCCCGCAATCGCAATGGAGGCTCATTACACCAGTGATATTGAACCCATCATTGATCGACTAGCAGCCTTGCGCGAGGATGCGCAACCGCCTTGGGATAGCTTTTTGTACTGGTATGACATGACGCCGTACCAATTGCATGGATACGAGGAGCGCTACCACGACGCCAAGGAGAGGGTCTCCGAGTTCTTACTCAACAGTGGCAACGCCAACATGCAAATGATGATCCTGACGGCTGAGGCGCAGGACGCGCTCTATCAGGGCGATAATGAAGCCGCAGTTGGTCAAATCGACGAAGCGCTGCAACTCACCCGGCAGTCGTTACTGAACTTACTGGCCACCACCGAGCTTGCCACGATGCGTGCAGGAATGTACGACATCCTCCGCCAGGCGGGTGAGCAGTCGCGAGCAATCGAAGGACTCGCTGCATTGGTCACTCAGTTTCCAGGTCACGCCCTGGCTCACCTTCGTTTGGCGCAGGCCTATTTCGAGATGGGTGATCGTTCGAAATCACGTGAGTTTTTGGACATTGCGCTCGGCATTTGGCAAGACGCCGATGCCACCTACGTTTACTTTCTTGAGGCGATGGCGCTGCAGGAACAGCTTGCTTCCGAGGCCTGATCTTTTCGGCTTCTTATTCCGATTCGGCGGCCATGCCGGTCTGCACTCGCCAGAGATTCGCGTACACACCGTCATCGCTTAGCAACTCTGAATGAGTGCCGGATTCGACAATGGCGCCTTTGTCGATGACATGAATCTGGTCGGCGCCGACGACGGTCGATAGCCGATGGGCGATTACGATACTCGTTCGCGTTCTTGACAGGCGCGCCAGCGAACGTTGGATTGCAGCCTCGGTCTCATTGTCGACGGCTGACGTTGCCTCGTCGAGAATCAAGATCGGTGGGTCTTTGAGTAGAGCGCGGGCGATCGACAGCCGCTGGCGCTGCCCACCGGAGAGTTTTTGTCCCTGTTCGCCGACCAGCGTATCGAGACCCTCGGGCATCTGTTCGATAAAGTCGCGTGCTTCAGCCGCATCAATCGCCGCCATGATTTGTTCGTCGGTAGCATCGAGCCGACCATAGGCGATATTGTCCCGGACTGATCCGTGAAACAGGAATACATCCTGGCTGACCAGGCCGATTTGCTGCCTGAGGCTTGCCAGCGTGGCCTCCTCAATACGCTGGACACCAATTTCGATATGGCCCGTCTGCGGCTGATAGAAGCGCAATAGCAGTTTGATAATCGTGCTCTTGCCGGATCCGGTCTGTCCCACGAGTGCGACCGTCTGTCCCGCATGGATTTGCATGTTGATATCGCGCAACACCGGAACGTCTTTTCGGTACGCGAAATTCACGTCGTGCAGAACGACGTCACCGCGCGGGTTGTCGAGAGGTGTCGCCGATTTCTGATCGCGAATCTGGATAGGGACTTCGAGGAGGTCGAGAACCCGTCGTGTGGATGCCATTGCGCGCTCATAGAGATCGACAGTGTTGGCGAGGTCCGTGAGCGGCCAGAGGAGCCGTTGCGTCAGAAACACGAGGACGCCGTATGCGCCGACGTTCAACGTGCCATCGAGGACTTTGTAGCCCCCAAACAGAAACGTGGCGACAAAGCCCGCCAAAATCGCCATTCGTATGACCGGGATGAATGCCGAGCTCACAGCGATCGCCTGACGGTTCGCCTTAACGTAGTCGCGCGACGCGCGATCCATTCGTTCGACTTCGAGCTCCTCCGTTGCGAAGCTCTTGATTGTCATGATTGCCGAAATATTGGCGGACAAACGGCTGGAGAGTTGACCGACACGTTCTCGCACGCCTGCGTAGAGTGGTTGCGCGCGGCGCTGGAAATAGAAAGCGCCGATCACGATGACCGGGATCGGTGTGAACGCGATCAACGCAATGCTGGGAGACACCAGGAAGAACACACCGCCGACCGAAACCAGGGTTGTGGCGACCTGAATCAGTGAGTTGGCGCCGGTGTCCAAAAAGCGCTCGAGTTGGTTGATATCGTCGTTGAGGATTGCGACGACATTTCCCGCTCGTGTTCGCTCGAACCAGGATAGATCGAGCTGTTGAGTATGGGTGTAGGTGTCCATTCGCAAGCTGTGCTGTAAGTCCTGAGCGAGATTTCGCCAACCGACCAGCAGCAGGTATTCGAATACGGACTCCCCAATCCAGATCAGCAGCGTCAGCCCGGCCAGCAGCAGCATTTGATCCCGCGGTGTGGTCACGCCCATGGCGGCGACAAATGAATCCTGCTGCCGAACCACCACATCAATAGCGATACCGATAAGAATTTCCGGCATCACGTCGAAGAGTTTGTTCATGACGGAGCAGAAGCTGGCGAACCAGATTCTGCCGCGGAAAGGCGTTGCGTAGCGCAGCAATCTCCGCAGCGCGGAAAAAGAAGATTGGGAAGCAGAAGTCACGCGTCCAAGTGTATCAGTCTCGGTTGGAGATTCCTGAGTCCTGGTGCCTTGAGCGGGTTGAGACGTGCGGGTATTCTGGCCGACCACCGACAGAGGAATCTACGCTGATGAGCGTTTTTGGCACAGAATTTTGTGATCGTTTCGCGTTGGCCCGTTTTGACGGCGCAAGCTGGCAAGGTGGCGATTTGCAGCCGCTTGAACCGCTTGCGATGCATCCGGCGTCACACGTATTTCACTACGCCAGCACTTGCTTTGAGGGTTTCAAGGCTTACCGCTGGGAGGACGGATCGGTGCATGTATTCCGCCTCGCCGATCACGTAGCGCGGATGCAAAAGAGCGCGGCCTCTTTGATGCTGCCGATTCCGGATGCCGACCTACTTACCGACATGGTACTGCGGGTGGTTGACGCAAGCCGCGATCAGATTCCGGAGCTCCCCGGCGCGCTGTACTTGCGGCCAACCCTGATCGGTACGCTGCCGAACATCGGCGCAGCCGCATCGCCCAGCACCGAGGCGATGTTGTTTGTGCTTGCGTCTCCTGTCGGCGACTACTTCGCTGGAGGCATGCGACCGCTGAAAATACTGATTGACGATGAGAATGCGCGATCTACACGCCAACTCGGGAGCACGAAAACCGGTGGTAATTACGCGGCTGCACTTGGGCCTACGCTCGCTGCGAAAGCCGAGTATGGCGTGGATCAGGTGTTGTTCTGCCCGAGTTCAGATGTGCAGGAAACGGGTGCGGCCAACTTCATTCTGATCGGCGAAGATCGTGTTCAGACCAAACCTCTGGATTCGTCGTTTCTGCACGGCATTACACGCGCGTCGATCCTGCAGCTCGCGGAAGACCTCAAATTCGATGTGGTTCTGGAAGACTTTACAGTGCCGGAATTGCTGGATGCGATTCGCACGCACGATGCGGCGTTGTCGGGTACCGCCGCCAGCCTCACGCCAATCGGCACGATGATCTACCAGAAACAGACGTACGAAGTGCACCCGGGCAGCGACTACTCGACAACCCTCAAGCTACGCGCCGCGCTGTCAGCGGTACACAGTGGACAGCGCGACGATGTGCATAGTTGGTTGACGAATGTCTAGGCGACTTCGCTCGACTGAGCTGATGCGTCGATCCCGTCCACGAATTCGGCGAGCTTTGTTCGCGCGCTAGCCAGGCTCGCTTCGCTATTCGCGTTCAGTCGGTCGGCCGCTATGATCGTAATGTCCTCGATTCCGAGGAAGCTCAGAAACTGGCGTACGTGGGGTGTCGCAAAGTCGACGGGCGAATCCACGGGCACACCACCTGACGTCACGATAACCACGGCGCGTTTGTCGCGCAGGAGTCCCTCGGGACCTTGCTCGGTGTAGCGGAAGGTTCGGCCGGCGCGTGCCACTTGATCGAACCAGGCCTTGAGCGCAGCTGGCACACCAAAGTTGTAAATCGGAACACCGATGACGATCAGGTCGGCGGCCTCGAGTTCCTCAACCAAAGTGTCGGAATACGCTAAAGCGGTATGATCGCCCTCTGTTCGGGCGTCAGGACTGGTGAACGTCGCTTTCACCCACGCGCCATCGATTAACGGCGTCGCATCCGCGGCGTCCTGCTCGACAACTCGGGTCGGTCTGGCCGCTGCCAGAGCCTCAGTCAATTCCCGCGATAAAGCCCGGCTCGTGGAGTCCTGGCTGCGCGCGCTGCTCTGCACGCTCAAAATGTTCAGCGTTGAGTTCATGGTTCAAGCCTCTTTTGATGGTCGTTTTCGAGAGTATCGTTATCTCCAATCTGAGAATAAATAGAGTTTTCGGAAACTTATTGTTGCTAGAATAAGAACAATGTCGCGATTTGAAGAGCTTGAGTCTTTTGTTGCCGTGGTTGAGGCAGGGTCGATCACTGCGGCCTCGGACCGTCTGTCCGTTGCGAAGAGTGCGGTCAGCCGTCGACTTTCCAGCCTGGAAGCTCGTTTGGGTGTTCAGCTGATCAACCGAACCACTCGAGTCAACGATCTGACGTCGTCAGGAAGGGCGTTCTATCAGCAAGCGACACGTCTATTGTCTGATCTGGCGGAGGCGGAATCCGCGGTCGCACGCTCAGGCGGCACGTTGACCGGGGAGCTCCGTCTCGCACTCCCTTTGTCATTTGGGGTGCGGCACATGGCAGCGCCGATCAGCGATTTTTTGCAGGCCAACCCCGAAGTCACATGCGAAGTCGATTTGAACGACCGGCGGGTCGACCTGGTCGCGGACGGGGTCGATTTAGCCCTGCGTATTGGCAACTTGCAGGACTCTTCGCTGATCGCTCGCAAACTGTTCGATGCGTCGATGACCGTGTGCGCGAGTCCGGGTTATCTCGCTCGAGCCGGAGTGCCGCAGCATCCGTCCGATTTGAGTGCCCACGCAGTCCTGGTGTACGCGAATGTGGCCGATCCAAACACCTGGGAATTCACACTGCCGGAAGCAGCGCCGCTGTTTGTACCGCTCACGCCGAGAGTCTCATCGAGCAACGGTGATCTGCTGACTGCCATGGCCGAGCAGGGGCAGGGGGTCATTCGGCAACCGACGTTTATGCTGGAGGCATCGCTGCGACGCGGTTCACTGGTGCCGTTGTTGGAAGACTTTCCACTTCGAACCATACCCGCGCACGCGATCTACCCTCAAACTCGACACCTTTCGTATCGCGTACGGGCGTTTATCGACCATCTGGTGGACTGGTTCGAAGGTGAACTACCGTGGGACGCCGCCCGAGCGGCGGCATCAACAGGGTCAGTCTACTGACAGCGAAATCTCCCAGATCTGCGCTGAATTGGGTTCGATCTCGATCGGCAACGTCCAGCGCTGACCGTCAGACCCCAGGATCTGCGCCGCATTGCTCAACAAGTCCGAGACTGTGTGTTCGCCAGTGGCAAGCGGCGGCAGTGATAGCGCGCTAGCCGGAATGCTGAGTGTCAGTTGATGCGTTGACTCGGGCTCCAGGCTGGTGACAACGACCAGCGCCTTGTCACTCGTCCACCGGATAAAACTGAATAAGCGGTCGGTGTAGTTCTCGGTCGTCTGTCGATTGTGAACGTGGATGTCCGCATACCGACCTTGCATCGCGGGATGCGCCGCTGCGATTTTCAGGATTCTCGCATAGCGTTCCCGCAGGTCTCGCTGGACCACAGTGAGTTGCCCGCCGTCGAAGGCGCCGCCGTTCATCCATGCCTGGATCGTGGGCACACCGGCATAGTCGAAAATTGTGGTGCGTGTGGGATCGCCAAAGCCGAGATTCTCGGCGCCCGGTTCGCCGAGTTCCTGACCGAAATAGAGCAGCGTCGGTGCGCGCGAGATCAGAGCGGAGATCGCCATGCCCGGCACGCCAGGCGCGGGTTCCCCAGCAAATGCATCGCTCGCGATTCGCTGCTCGTCATGGTTTTCGAGAAAGTGCAGCATGTGATCTGCGATGTCAGCCACTGCTGCGTGTACATCGACAAGTCCATCCGTGCCTGCGTTCTGAGACATCGCCGGGCGCAGCGTGTCGTAAAAGCCAACCTTGTCGTAGAGGTAGTCCATCTTGCCGAGCTGGATGTAGTCTCGATAGCGCGACGGATCGTAGACCTCCGCCAACAAGAATGCGTCTGGATTTGCAGCTTTCAGGCTGCAGTTCATGTAGCTCCAGAACTCGACGGGAACGAGCTCGGCCATGTCGAAGCGAAAGCCATCCACGCCACGGTCAAGCCAGTAAAGACCGATATCCCGGAACTTTCCCCAACTGTCCGGAAGTGACTTGTCGGTCCAGAACTTGAGGTGCGCTTCGCAGCTGGCGCCTCGCAGCTCCGCTGGAAGGCTCGGAAAGTCGTGACTGCCATCGGGACGGACGCCATAGTTGACCTTGACGGTTTCATACCAGTCGTCGTGGCGGGGTTGTGCTGAGCGTGCGCCGTTGCCTGTCCACTTCGCTGGCGACTCGTCGAACTTGCCATCTGCTAACGGGTGCGGTTCGCCGCCCAGTGGTTGATAGCCGTCTCGTGACTCTGGAACTTCGAAGTCCTGGCCAACAACGTAATAAAAATTGTTGTCTCTCGCGTATTCCACGCTCGTGTCGTCATTGACGCCAAAGTCGTCCACGCCGTCTGGCGCGCTCAACGACTCGTAGCGACGCGCCACGTGATTGGGAACGATGTCGATAATGACTTTCATGCCGTGCGCATGCGTTCTCTCGACGAGCGCGTCAAATTCCTCGAGACGGCGTGCCGGATCGCCGGCTAAATCCGGGTTGACGTTGTAGTAGTCTTTGACCGCGTAGGGCGACCCTGCGCGACCCTTGACGACATCGGGATCATCGTTGCTGATGCCAAATTCAGTGTAGTCGCGGATCACGGCGTGGTGCGGAATGCCGGTGTACCAGATATGCGTGACGCCCAACTCCCGGATCGAGCGCAACGCTGCATCGTTGATATCGCTGAATTTGCCGACACCGTTTTGTTCGATCGTGCCCCACGGCGCGTTGGTCGCATTTTGGTTGCCGAAAAGGCGCGTGAACATCTGGTAGACAATGGGTTTGCCATTCATGGATTCGCTCCGCTCAATCGGTGAGGGTCGCTCGTCGACCGCATCACTCGAGAGATCGCTCGGGGATTCGGTTTTCGAGCATCCGCTAATTAGGGCGACGACGGCCGCCAGGCACCATAGAGTGGTTCGTCTCATCGTGTGATTTCCACAGTAGTTTCGTCTTCGGTTTGCCTGAACAGAATGTGCAACCTGCGCTGCCCATCATTGAACACGACGCTTTGCCGTGGTGCTTGCTCCACCGGAACACCATTGATCGTGACGTCCGAGGGTTCGTACTGATGGTTCTCAATCACCAGGGCGAGCGATCTTTCATTCGGCATGCCTTCATACCCGTTGCCGGAACGCGAAAGGCGTATCGTCAAACCCGCGTCATGTCGTTCGGCGTGCAACTCGAATAGACTAAAAGCGCCGTCGGCGAGGCTGGTTGGCGACTTGCCGTCGTCTTCGTAGAGGTGACCGGTGGCGGTCGTGACAGATTCGTCGTCGTAGTAATGGATCCGCAACGCACCCGGCTCATAACGCGAAGTGGATTGTGCGACTCCTGCGTACGGTACAAAACTGCCTGCCCTGACGAAGACCGGGATTTCATCCAGTGAGTAGCGCCACTCGTAGGTTGGCCGCTCGATTCGTGTTCCACGTCGCCAGTGAAACCACACGCCGGGTGGCATTCGTGTTGCGACGATGTCTTCGTCGGGTTGCACGATCGGTCGCACCAACAACGCATCACCAAAAAGATAGCTCTCGGTATGTTCCAACCACTCATCGCCGGCTTCCGGCAGAAAGAATACCGGCCGCACGAAGGGTAACCCTCGCGTCGAATTCTCCCACGCCAACGTCGACAAATACGGCAGCAGCTCGTAGCGCTGCTCGACAGCCTTGCGCGCGAGCTCTATCGTTCGGGCATCGTGGAATACCGGTTCCGGTGCGATCTGCTCTTGCGCGTGCGGTCGGAACACCGGTTGGAACACGCCCATCTGCAGCCAGCGTAAATACAATTCGCGGTCGAAGGATTCTCCGCCGGCGAACCCGCCGAGATCGGAATGTATGTAGCCGAGCCCAAACAGACCCATCTGCAAGCTAAGTTCGACCTGCGATTGGAGGCCACCCCACGAACGAGCGACGTCGCCGGTCCACGGGATGATGCCGTAGCGCTGAGTACCGGCAAATCCCGAGCGCATCATGATGAACGGTCGTCGGTCTGGAAAGTCGCGCTGGTGGCGTTCGTAGACCATGCGCGCCCACTCATGGCCGAAAGCGTTGTGGACTTCATCAGCCGTGGCGGTTTGCCCCGAATCGCTGAGCACATGAAGCGTGTTGTCGGGATGCACCTCCGGTTCACCGAGATCGCCCCAGAAGCCGGCGACACCTTGCTGCGCGAGCTCCCGATAGATCTGCCACAACCATTCGCGTGCGTCGTCGTTGAACACATCGATGAGACCCGTATTGCCGAAGTAGAAGTCGAACAGCCGCGGCGCACCTTCAAAATTCTTCGCAATCGCTCCGGCCTTGATGGCCTCACCCCAGCGCTTCGATGTCGTCAGCACGAATGGCTCACTGATCAAAACCGTCTGGATGCCGTCGTCGAGAAAGTCCTCGATCATCTGTTCCGGGTTGGGGAAGGCGTCGCGGTCCCATGCCAGGTTGCCCATGTGGTCAAAGATGTCTTTGCCAAACCAGTAAAGATCCAGAACGACCGCGTCCAAGGGGATTTTGTTGTCGCGAAACCGCGCAATGACATCGCGCGTCTCTGCCTCGGTGTGATAGCCAAAGCGCGATGCGAAGTTGCCGAACGCCCAACGTGGCGGCAGTGGCTGGCGCCCGATGGCCTGGGTGAGCGATTCCACCAAACCGGGAAAGTCCTTGTTGGCGGCGACAAGATAGGCGGTCCGGCCCGCTTTCGCTTCGAACAGGAGTACGTCTGATTCATCGCGCCCGATATCGAGGCGACCGGTTGCGGAGTTGTCGAACACGATCGCGTATTTGTTGGACGACATGACAGCAGGCAGGCTGTAGTACATCTGATCCGACTCTGTGGTGTAGCCGTAATGCGCTTTGTTGTAGAGCGGCATGCTGTGGCCTCGCCGATTCATGCCGAGCACGCGTTCGCCACCGCCGAGTAGTTTTTCGCCATCCGCAAGTTCGAAACGGAACCCTCGTTGCGTCGGAAACGCGAAATAGCCGAATTCTTCGGCGATCAAGAGCTGGTTGTCGAGGAAATAGCTCAACGTTGCGTTTTGTTTGTCGACCACTGCAATCAGGCGATCGCTACCGAAGGTCAGCGTGGAATCAGTTTCGCTCAGTACAACAGTCGTTTCGGTACGATCGTCGGACAAGGCGTAGCCGGGTAGCTGCTTCACGCCAGGTTCGACGAAGTGGGCATAGATCGCCAGCGAATGAACCATAGTCAGTCGCAGAGACCCTCGATCCGTCGTGATCTCGACGCTTTGATCTTCCAGAACATGCGATTGATACTGGCCAAAATCTGCCTGACCGGTCTGCGCTGCGAGAAGCGTGCACAAACCCAGAAAACGCAAAAACGCTTGCATGGTGATAGGACTCCCCCGATAGTCGCTGTCATGCTAGCGCGATTCGCGGCGTGTTGGCTCTGAATCCGTATTTATTTCAGGAGCAATGCGTTGGCCGATTCCGTTCAGGCTGAGTCGCGGGAAGGCGTGCTGGCGGCGATCACCGCCTACACCATCTGGGGTTTCCTGCCGGTTTATCTGATTTTCACGATCGCTGTCCCGGCGACAGAGCTCCTGATGCACCGGATTGTCTGGAGTGTCCCGTTCGGCGCGCTGATTATCACCGCCAGAAGCCAATGGCCACAGGTGCGCGAAGCGTTGACGCGACCTCGACGTCTGGGTTGGCTCGCACTTGCTGCTTTCTTCATCGCGGTGAACTGGCTGGTCTACATTCTCGCCGTACAGAATCAGCAGATATTTCAGGCCAGTCTCGGCTATTACATCAATCCGCTCGTCTACGTACTGGTCGGTGTCGTGTTCTTCGGCGAAACCCTCCGAGTATTGCAGTTGTTCGCCGTACTGCTGGCCGCGGCGGGCGTGCTGGTGCTGACCTTCAGTGGCGGAGAATTCCCGTGGGTGTCTCTGGTTCTTGCGATCTCCTTCACAATCTACGGAGTGATTCGCAAACAGATATCGGTCGGTGCGATGCCGGGATTGTTCGTGGAAACCGTTCTCTTGCTGCCGATCGCACTGGGTGGTCTAGCGTGGTTAACCCTGCAAGACAGCGCGGTTTATGTCGATGCTGGTCCAGGTCTTCTGACGCTCATCGTCATCGCGGGTCCTTTGACCGTTGTGCCGCTGTTGTGTTTTGCGATTGGCGCTCGACTGTTGCGCTTATCGACCATCGGGTTTCTGCAGTTCATCGGTCCAACACTGCAGTTCATCGTTGGCTGGTACTACGGCGAAACCCTTACGCCTGCGCGGGCCATTTGTTTTGCCCTGATCTGGACGGCAGTGATTGTGTTTTGTGCGGACTCGTTGCGTGCCCGGCGCGCGTCATCGCCACGCCGCCACACCGCCAGCGGGCAGCAGGGTGGAGCCGAACAGAAGATCTGAAGTCGGCAGCTCGACTGGATCCGGCCCGTAGTTAAACGCCAGTATGAGGTCATCGCAGTGCCGGTAACGCAATCCGTCGGGGAGACGCCGCGTGTCGAGACCTCTGGCTTTCAAGGCCTCGGACATTAGGTGTCGTAGGAACGCTGAGCTGACTCCGGCGTTAATGTAAGTGTGCTTCGTATCCTGGTGGATGAGCGCTCGTCCATCGTCTAACTGATATTGGCTTGGCAGCCCGGTCTCGAGCGTCTCAAGCCAATCGCAGACGTACCAGTTGCTAGGTGCGTCCTTGACCGCGATCTGCACGCCCGGGCGGATCCCATCGATCGCACGCACCTTCGCATCGTCCGGCAGCATCGGGTGGCGCTGCTGGTGGTCCAAGTTGCGATTGTCGAATCGCGGGCCGAGCACGATGTGAGCTTGCGTGTCTTGCAACGCGCTGCGCAGGGCATCACTGACGATCGGTACGGCGGGTAAGAGCACAACCTCACGCTCACCGAGCGGTTCGCCGGGTTTCACGATATCGATGTCGACACCTAGACTTCGCACGGCGCTGTAATACTCGAATGCCGCTTTCAGTGCGTTCTGCGCGGACTGGTTTGGTTGCGTCTCGACACCCCAGATCGATGGATAGTCGAAGACCAGTGCAACCGGTGCGGGCGTCGGATGAATCGCGCCCACATTGATCATTTCCTCGGCGACCTGCCGAATCTCGCGACCGGCCGGCGCTTCGGCGCCGTCCCAGTGCTGCATACCCGCATGCATTTGTTCCTGCGCGAACGGTGCCTGACGCCAACGAAACACGCTGACAAATTCGGCGCCCTCGGAAAGCGCTTCCCAGACCCACAATCGCACCATGCCAGGATACGGCTCCGCGTTGTTGGCCGCCCAATTAACCGGTCCGGGTTGTTGCTCCATGACACCGAAGCGGCCGCTGCCCGCAGCGCGGTAGAGGCTGTGATGAAAACTCGCCCAATCCGGATGGCCAGACCGTCGAAAACGCGCTTTGTCGGCTTCGTCGATCCAACTGATATCGAGAAAACCGAGCGGATAGCTGTCCCAACTGGCGACGTCCAGCGACCGCATAACATCGAAGTGGTCAAAATCGACGAAGTTGCCCATGAAGTTATGCGTGAACCAGGCGCTCTCGTGACCATGGGGTTTGATCGCCGCGAGCATTGCGTCGTTGAATCGCACCACTTGATCGCTCGAGAATCGACGAAAGGCTAAATGTTGGGCGGGATTGCACTCAGTAACGGCAATCGGCAGGCCGACATCGGAGAAGCTTCGGTACTCCTGGCTCCAGAACACATTGCCCCAGGCGCGGTTAAGTGTGTCGATGTCTTGATAGTGACACTCCAGCCAGGCACGAAACGCCACAAGCGCTTGATTGGAGTAACACAGGGTTGTGTCGTGGCAGCCGTACTCGTTGTCCGTCTGCCAGCCAACTACCGCCGGGTTTTGCCCGTATCGGATGGCCAGCTGTTCGCTGATGCCAGCGGCGAGCTGGCGGTAACGGTCGCTTGAGAAGCTGTAGTGTCGGCGCGAACCGAAGCCACGTGCGCGACCGTCAGCGCCAACCGGCAGGACATCGGGGTGTTTGTCGATCAGCCAGTGGGGCGGGCAAGCGGTCGGTGTGCCCATGACAATGAACAGGCCAGCACCGGCGAGCGTGGCCACTGCGCGATCGAGCCATTCCCAATCAAAGCAGGATTCTTCGGGTTGTATCCTAGACCACGCAAATTCCCCGATTCGCACGAGGCTCACGCCAGCTTTGCGCATTTGCGCTGCCTGCTCAGCCCATTCCTCTTCCGGCCAATGCTCGGGGTAATAACAAACGCCCAGTTTCTGCTCGCTCAAGACGCACTCCTGCTGCGGGGTCGTGAACACCACGACGAATCGCTGTCGATAATAGCGGTTGCAACGCCGCAAGCGCAGTGGATTCGTTACAATGTCGCCATGAGTTCTCAGTTGCGCAATACGAATATCGAACGCCTGAAGGCCGAGTCGTATGACGTGTTGGTCATCGGGGCGGGGATCAACGGCGCTGTAAGTGCCGCCGCGCTGGCCGGTAAAGGCGCTAAAGTGGCGATCGTTGATGCGGGTGATTTCGCTGGAAGCACAAGTTCGCATTCATCGAACCTTGCCTGGGGCGGGATCAAGTATCTCGAAAATCAGGAGTTCGGTTTGGTCTGGAATCTGTGCGCCAGCCGCAATGAACTGATGCGCGCCTATCCCTCGACCGTCAAAGAGGCACGGTTTATTGCTGCCGTGCCGAACAATTTTCGCTGGCCGCGATTCGTCCTGTATCTCGGCGCGGTGTTGTATTGGGCTTTCGGCCGGTTTCGTACGCGGATGCCACACTACCTCCCTGAGTCAGCTTTGATTCGACGTGAACCGGTGCTGCGGGCCGACTTCACCAACGGCGGCATGGAGTACTCCGATTGCTACCTGTACGACAATGATGCCCGTTTCGTTTTCAATTTCGTGCGAACCGCCATGGACAGCAGCGCCGTCGCTGCCAACTATGTTCGAGTGATTGCCACCGAGCAGGAATCAGACGGTTGGAAAATCGGGCTGCGCGATGAAGAAACCGGCGAGGAGTTTTTCACACGTGCGAAAACCCTGGTGAATGCGTGCGGACCACAAGTCGATGCGTTGAATGGTCTGACCGGACAGCACACGGCACATCGACATGTGTTCTCGAAGGGTATCCACCTGATTGTTGACCGTGTGACCGACAGCAAACGTATCCTGACCTCGTTTGCATCGGACGGCCGCTTGTATTTCGCGATCCCGATGGGTGCGAGAACCTGTATCGGCACGACGGACACTCGCGTTGATCATTGGGAGACAGAGGTCACTGAAGATGATCGACAGTTTGTACTGGACAATGCCAACGAGCTGCTCAATTTGGATCAACCTCTGACCCGCGCCGACATCATTGCAGAGCGCTGTGGCGTTCGGCCGCTCGCGGTCAAGTCCGGCAACCAGACGGGCGACTGGCTCGAGTTGTCTCGCAAGCACGCGATCGATATCGACGCCGAGCGCAAGATACTGTCGATCTTTGGTGGCAAGTTGACCGATTGCCTGAATGTGGGCGACGAGGTTTGCGACGTCATCTCGACGTTTGGTGTGTCCCTGCCAATGCAGGGAAGACGCTGGTACGGCGAGCCGGGTCCAGAAGCCTACCGGGAATTCTCGCGTCAAGCGGAGCTGATGGATCTCGATGCTTACACGCATCAGAATTCAACCGAACCACTGACCAGTCGGTTCTGGCGTCGCTATGGTGCAAACGCGATTGGCATGCTCGAGCGCATTCGGGAAAACCCGGCGATGGCAGAACCGTTGATGAAGAATGCAGACTATCTTCGGTGTGAAATCGACTACACTGCACGCCGCGAGATGGTCACACGCCTCGACGACTTTCTTCGTCGACGTTCGAAAATCACACAAGTGGTACGCGAACAGGAAGTGATCGAAGCACCTGGACTGCGCGTCGCCTGCGAGATGTTCTTCGGTGATCAAGCGCAGGCGAAAATGAATCAATATTTGGGTCAGCGGTCCGCTGACCAAACCGATCGACTGGCATCCTGACGGGGAACTCCATGACACAAGAAAAAACATTTGACGTCGTCGTCTACGGCGCCAGCGGTTTCACTGGCCGCCTGGTGGCCGAGTATTTGTACAATCGTTACGGCGACGCGGGCGAAGTTCGTTGGGCGATGGCGGGTCGAAATGTAGATAAGTTGGCGACCGTACGGGCCGAGGTCGGTATACCCGACACCATCCCGCTGATTACCGCTGACGGCTCAGATCGTGACTCATTGAATGCGATGGCCGCGCAAACGCGAGCGATCATCACGACGGTCGGCCCGTATCAGATGTACGGCAACCTGTTGGTGGACGTTTGTGCAAAGACCGGCACGGATTACCTTGACCTCTGCGGTGAGCCCGCCTGGATGCGGCAGATGATCGATGCACACGAGGCGACCGCGAAGCAGAGTGGGGCGCGCATCGTGTTTTCAGCGGGCTTCGATTCGATTCCATTTGATTGCGGTGTCTGGTTGCTCCAGCAGCATTGCATCGCGGCCGACGGCAAACCGTCATCGAGAATCCGCGGGCGCGTCCGCAAGATGCAGGGAACCTTCTCCGGTGGCACTGCGGCCAGTTTCAAGGCGACGATGGCGGCGGCGCGTGACCCGGAGATCTTGGCACTGTTGCGTAACCCGTTTTCATTGGTCCCCGGATTCACCGGAGCGGACCAACCACATGGCAACAAGCCGATGTATGACGAAGTCGTCGGAAGTTGGGTCACACCGTTCATCATGGCAACGATTAACACGCGCAACGTGCACCGCAGCAACGCGCTGACGGGGTTTGCCTATGGTGAGGATTTTGTCTATGACGAGATGCTCATGACCGGCCCGGGCGAGAAAGGCGAGCAAATCGCCAAGGCACTGGCTGATCGCGACGACATGTCTTCGAGCGATGGTCCGAAGCCGGGCGAAGGGCCCAGCAAGGAAGAGCGCGAAGCAGGCCACTACGATGTGTTGTTCGTGGCGGAGCGTGACGGCGATCCGTTGCAGCTCGTTGTCACGGGCGATCGCGATCCGGGTTATGGGTCGACCAGCAAGATGTTGGCCGAGGCTGCGCTGTGTCTCGTCAAGGACAGCGCATCGACGCCGGCCGGCATCTGGACACCCGCTGCAGCAATGGGTCAGGCGCTGATCGACCGTCTCATCGCAAATGCAGGATTGACGTTCGACAAAGTCTGAAGATGCGCTCGTCGTAGGTGAGTTGCTGATCAGGCTCGCTTGGCGGGTGTGGCCGAGGCAGAGTCATTGCTTCGGTCCTCGTTGGCCGGTATGCGTCCGGTCATCCACAGCGTCAGGATCGCTAGCCCGCCGAGCACCACCAAAGTTCCGCCCAACGGCACCATCGTGCCGTCGTAGAAGCTGCCGCTTACTGCGCCGATGATACCGGCTGCCAGCGTCACGACGGACCCGATAACTGCTGCGGCGGTCCCGGCGATATGTCCGAGGGGCTCCATCGCCAGTGCGTTGAGATTGCCGAACAAAAATCCGACAAACAGGAAAACCAGGCACAGGCAGATCATCGTGAGCCAGATTGGCGGACTGCCGTTGTGGGCAAGCGCCATCACCAAAAGTAGTAGGCCGGAAGCGGTATAGCCAAAAGCGGCTCGCATCGCGAGTGGGCGCATGCCGACGCTTACCACGATCCGGCCATTGATCGTCGTACTGATACCGACGGATAAGGCTAAGCCAGCGAAAAACACCGGAAACAGATCGCCGAGGCCATACTGGTCGACAAAAATCTGCTGCGAACTGCCCAAAAAACCAATGAATGCGGCCGAAATCAACGTTGCTGCGACCATGTAACCCAGCGAAATGGGCGTGGCGACCACCTCCAGCATATTGCGAAGTGCGATTCGCAGGGACAACGCTTGTCTGTGCTCCGATTTCAACGTCTCAGGCATACGGGTGACGAACCAACCGACGATAATCGCCCCGATCACCAGGTACAGCCAGAAGATACTCCGCCAGCCAAATGCGCCGAGCATCAATTGACCGATGGCCGGAGCGATCGCGGGCACCAAAACGAAAAACGACAAAATGAAGCTCATGACTCTCGCCATGTAACGTCCGACATATAGATCTCGCACGATCGCGGCCGTCATCGCGCGCGGTCCGGCAATACCGACACCTTGTAGAACCCGACCGACGAGCAGCCAGTCGTAAGTCGCGGCATAAACGCACAACAGGGTCCCTGCTGTGAATATCGCGAGCCCGAGGTAGACAGAAAACTTGCGTCCATAAGCATCGGCAAGCGGGCCAAAGGCGAGTTGCGATATCCCGAGACCATAAAATACGGCGTAGACCAGATGTTGGGTTTCGTTCGCATCTGCGACGGAATAGGCCGCGCCGATCAGACCATGAGCGGGTAGGAGTGCGTCGATGGTCAGCGCGACCAGAGACATGGTCAGCGCCATCATCGCGATGAATTCGCCGAACGTTGGGAGCTCAAGATCGGGGCGTTGATGTTCGGACATCCGCGGATCATACGTGGATGTTGTCAATGGTGGCAGGGGGCATGATCCGTTATCCTTCCGAGCCATCGAGTTGCAATCACCTTGGGGGAACATCATGAGCGCGAAACAACAACAATTGACCGAGATGCGAAACGGCACAGGCTTTATCGCGGCTCTGGATCAAAGCGGCGGCAGCACGCCCAAAGCGCTGGGGCTGTATGGCATCAGCTCGGATGCGTGGTCCAGCGATGACGAGATGTTTGGCTTGGTGCACCAAATGCGCACCCGGATCATCACCAGCCCGTCTTTCGATGGGGACAGAATCCTGGCGGCGATCCTTTTCGAGAACACCATGGATCGAGACATCGACGGCGTGCCAACGGCGACTTATCTTTGGAACGAAAAATCGATCGTGCCGATTTTGAAAGTGGATAAGGGACTGGCGGATGAGGCGAATGGTGTTCAGTTGATGAAGCCAATGCCGGAGTTGGATGCGCTTTTGCACAAGGCCAACGAAAAAGGCATTTTCGGCACCAAGATGCGTTCCGTGATCAAGCACGCGGATGCTGGTGGCATCGAGGCGATCGTCGCGCAGCAGTTCGAAGTCGGGAAGCAGATCATCGCCGCCGGGCTGGTGCCGATTATCGAGCCGGAGGTTGATATTCACTGCCCGGACAAGGAGGCCGCAGAATCGCTGCTGAATGCTTCCATCATGAAACACCTGGATACGCTTGGCGACGATGATCTTGTGATGCTGAAGCTCACGTTACCCGAAGCGGACAATCTGTACGGCGACTGTGTCGCCCACGACCGCGTACTGAAGGTGGTGGCACTATCGGGTGGTTACAGCCGCGAGGAGGCAAACCGCAGGCTCGCACAGCAACCCGGCATGATTGCGAGCTTCTCGCGCGCCCTGTCCGAGGGATTGTCGGCACAGCAGACGGATGATGAATTCAATGCAACGCTGGATGCCTCTATCGACGCTATCGTTACGGCATCGCGTACCTGAAGTCACATGTCGGGCGGCCAGAGCATGATCTGGCCGTCCGGCATTGATCGTGGGTTGTCTTCCAGACGAGCGGCACTGACAACAATGTCGGAAGTTCGAGCGTTGTTGCGATGAGCGCTGACTGGCGCGACAACATTAACGAAGTGCGTCTCGTGACGGAACATCAGCGCATTTCTCAGTGTTTTCCAAAGGCGCTGGCCGTTCGAGCTAGCCAACCGCTGTGTCACTGACACATAACCGAATCTCGATGGATCGAAGCGACGACGACCGGGTGCGAAGCGCGACATCAAGTGCCGGTCGATCCAGCCGAGCATGCCGCTGAGTGGCGTCAGGTCGAGCACCGTCACGTGGTGACAGCAAGCGATCCATTCGCGACCGTCCTTGACCAACATCCAGCACCCTGACGGAGGACTTTCGAGTCGCCAGTGAGCCTTATCCGCAATCTCCTGCCAACGCGCTGCCAGCTCCGGTGTCGGTTGGTCCAGCTCCACCGCAGACTTGTCGGCGGTCAGCCATTGTTGGTATTCGAGCCGGGTGCTCAGCGCGCCGATTTCGGTGTGGCCGGATCGCTTCAGCAGCCTGCGTGCAGCGGTGTTGTCGGCTGCTATGCAACCCCAGCTCAAACCGGGTTTACCGGCCGTCGCACTGCGCGCTCGCATCCAGTGTTTCGCGGATTGCACCAGCCGTTGGCTGACGCCGTCGCCGCGATACTCAGGATCCACGCACAGCATGCCCCGATAAAAGCCGCAGTGCGGCGTTTGCCCGACACGCATGGAATGTTCATTCAGAACATATGTGCCGACAGTCTTGCCCTTGTGCTCTGCGGTCAGGAAGACCGGTTGCTCCAATCTATCCAGTTGTTCGCGTAGGTTCAGGCGTCGATAGTGGCGTCGACCACTGACGAATGCAGTGCCGCTGACGAGGTTTACGAAGCCCTCGGTGGGATTGCGCTGCAGACAGATACTCTGTGATCCATCCTGCCAAAGCACATCGGTCATTCAGGGCGCCACTCGATGTCAAGCGCAAGCACTTCCGCAAACGTCTTGCGCGCACGAATGGCACGCCACACGATCGGCCACGTCGAGAACGTTGCCAACGGCATCACCAGCGGGTCTCGTCGTGACCACGTGACGTCGCGCGCTGACCGGATCGCTCGGCCGACACGGCGCCTTTCCTCGGGTCGACCGATAACGCTGAACCAGTGAGTCCAGTGTGACCAGAATTCCTGCATTCGTCGATGGTCCCGGTAAACGGTATTCGTTCTTTGGGTGTCCTCCTGGATCGCGTGAACGAGGGCCTGTGGCGTGACAAAGTGGATTCCACTGGTTGCTCGCGGGTTGCATTCGATCGCGCGGGCGGTGCCGTGTTCGGAGTCGAGGATAAAGTCGAAAGACAGCATGCCGGTGTAGCGGGTCTGACGGATGAATTGCGTCACCCATGAGCGCACGGATGATTGCTCGATTCGCTCGAAGCTCACGGCGACGCTGCCGTGACGCGTGTGTGCACGGTAGGTCACGAGAATTTCGCAGCGACCGTTTTGAGCCACGCAGAACGCACTGACCTCGTGTCCCTCTAATCTTCGCTGCACCAGCAGATCGATCCGGTCGGGAGGCAAGGGCTCACCAGCGCTGTGAAGCGTCACGTTTCTCCCGGAGCAACTGAACTCGGGTTTGATCACGTAGTCCTCGCGCGACAACGCTGCGGCGCGATCGGTACCCAGTCGGTACGTCTCTGGAACAGCGAGGTCGCCTCGCTGCGCCGTTTCGATAAATCGCAGCTTGGAGTGTAACGCGATGACCTGGTCCGGCTCGCCACAGAACACGGGTACCGCAAGGTGTGCCTTCAAGCGGCTCACCCACGGTGTCTCTTCCGATACAGGAATGACCTGGCTGACGTTGTAACGCTCGACCAGTGCTGCGACGTCTTCCAGGAACTGTGTGGGGGAACGTTGCGGTGCGGTGACCTTGTGAACCCGAGCAACGGCCAACGACGTGCGTGCCATGTTCAACCAGAACGGATCGGCAACGATCACCCGCCAGCCGGCAGCGCGGTAAGCTCGTGCCAGGTCGATCGCAGGCGGCAATCGACCGAGCGTCAGCAATACTGTGGGGCGCGTTGACGACATCCCGCCAAGTATATGCGAGCGGCGCGATCACCGGGGTCGTATACTAGACAGCGAAACAGACCGTCGTCACGGGGAAACGTCGATCGTCAGCGCTCTCTACAAACCACCTGCGCCACAACCAATGACACCACTCCGTTCACTGTGGCGAGTCATCCGGCAAGGTGACGGAGATCTCCTGTCGCTGGTGCCGCAGGATGCCTACCACAAACCACTGACGCATCTTGGGTACTCGCGCCGCTCGATTTTGCTGATCAACGATCCCAGCCTTGCACGCGATGTCATGACCGATCCGCTCGAGATCTTTCCCAAGAACGATCTGATGGTCGGTGCCCTGGCGCCTCTGGTCGGTGATTCCATTTTTGTGTCCAGTGGCGCGCGCTGGCGGCGTCAGCGCGCGATGGTCGATCCGGCGTTTTCTCACATGCGCATCAACCGGGCGTTCGGCGCGATGCGCGCTGCCGTGGACGACTACACGGTTCAGTTGGATCGACATGCTAAGGATGGCACGAGCCTGTCGCTGGACTTTGCGATGAGCGAACTGACTGCCGACATCATATGCAGGACGATTTTCTCAACACCGCTCGCCGGCGCTGTGGCGCGGGAAGTTTTCGAGTCTTTCGGCGAATTTGAAGAGCAGGTGGCCAGCGTGAATCTCGGTCAGTTGATCTTTGGAAAACCATGGGCAGACGTGCGCCAGCCACCGCAGGTATTAGCCGCTTGTGAGCGAATACGTCGACAAATTGGTCAACTTCTCGATCCGAGAATGGCCGATCTGACGGCGCACGACGACATCGTTGCGGCGATCGCAACAACCACCGATGCGGACAGCGGCGAGCGCTTTACCCGCGAGGAACTGATCGATCAGATCGGTGTGTTTTTTCTGGCTGGTCATGAGACCACCGCCAGTGTTTTGACCTGGGTGTTTTTCATCCTGTCGATGCGGCCTGACATCGCCGAGCTCATTCGATCGGAAATCGACGAAGTTGTCGGGGAGCGTGATATCTCTTTTGCGGATGTTAAGCAACTGTCGATCATCCGCAGCGTATTTCGCGAAACCTTGCGGCTGTATCCGCCAATCACCTTTATTCCAAGAGTCGCCGCTGAAGCGACAACCATTGGCGGTGTACGGGTGAAGCGAGGCGCCATGCTGATGCTGTCACCGTGGACCGCGCATCGGAACGATGCGCTGTGGCGCGATGCTGCCCTGTTCGATCCCTTTCGGTTTCACGCGGACAGCGAGCGGGAGGATGAAGGCGTCTTCATGTCGTTCGGATTGGGCCCCCGGGTTTGTGTGGGTGCGGCGTTCGCGACGATCGAGAGCGCATTGATCATCGCGGCGTTGGTGCGCCGCTACGAATTTCAGGTCGAGCGTGCTGAAGCCGTTCGTCCGGTCGCTCGGTTGACGACACGGCCTGCAGAGGAGATCCGTGTGAGGGTCAAGGTGCGAGATGGCTGAGCCACACGTTATCGTTGTCGGCGCCGGTATCGGTGGCCTCGCCAGTGCTTTCGACCTGGCTCACCGTGGCGTCAAGGTGACGGTGCTGGAGCAGCACGATGCGCCTGGCGGCAAGATGCGTCAAATTGAGGTCAACGGTCGAGGGATCGATTCCGGACCGACCGTCTTCACGATGCGATGGATTTTCGAGGATCTTTTTTCGGAAGCGGGTCTCGTACTTGACGATCATCTGACACTTCAAGCATCCGAGTTGTTAGCGAGACATGCTTGGCCTGATGGCAGCCAGCTCGATCTGTTTTCGGATGTCGAACGCAGTCAGGCAGCGATCGAAGCATTCGCCGGCGCTGAGGACGCGGATCGTTACGGCGAATTTGCGGCAGCTTCTCATGACATTTTCAGAACGCTCGATCTTCCGTTCATGCGTTCACAACGACCATCGCCTCCGGCGCTGGCTGGGCGGGTCGGAATTCGGGGTATCCCTGATTTACTGGCGACGAAACCTTTTGTGTCATTGTGGGACGATCTGCAAAAGCGATTCACCGACCATCGGCTGACTCAGTTGTTTGCCCGCTACAGCACTTACTGTGGATCATCGCCGTTTCGAGCACCCGCCACCTTGCAGTTGATTGCGCATGCCGAGCGCGCGGGTGTGTGGTACGTCGACGGCGGTATGCAAGCGTTGGCGAGGACGCTGAGCGAGCGGATTGAGGTGGCCGGCGGGACGGTCCGTTGTCGTGCTCCTGTGCGCCAGCTCCTGCACTATGGTGACAAAATCACAGGCGTTACGCTGGCCGACGGCGAGGTGCTGATGGCCGACGCCGTGGTTTTCAATGGCGATACGGCGGCACTCGCGAATGGCCTTCTTGGCAAACCTTTGCAAAAGGCAGTACCGAAGTTACCGAAGGATCGACGATCGTTGTCCGCGATCACGTGGAGCATGGTGGCGCGCGTTAGCGGCTTCCCGTTGACGCATCACACGGTGCTGTTCGGGTCGGATTACCGACAGGAGTTTGACGCGATTTTCGAGCGCCAGCAGGTGTCGGATTCGCCGACGCTGTATCTGTGCTCGCAGGATCGACACGATACCGCTGAATCGGCCTGGGAAGAGGAGCGGGTGTTCTGTCTGATCAATGCGCCAGCAAGGATATTGTCTGAATCCGAGCTCTCCAGAGCTGAGGACGCAATGCTCAATCAGTGCGCTTCTCAGGGGCTGGTCTTGGAGCATGCACCGACAGACTGCGTTCGAACTGCGCCAGGAGATTTTGCGAAACTGTTTCCGGCGACAGACGGGGCGTTGTATGGGCGACCGACGCACGGTTGGATGGGTTCGTTTTCTCGACCGGGAGCACGTGCTCGAATCAAGGGGCTCTATCTGGCAGGTGGCAGCGTACACCCCGGTGCGGGTGTGCCCATGGTCGCGATGTCCGGACGTCTTGCGGCGGCGTGTCTTCGCTACGACCTCAAACTCGATCACTGACCGATTTCGACTAGCTGGTGTGCTCCTGCATCTGGGCGTCGGGCAAAGTGCGCCCGGGTAGGTCAGGCACAACGTAGTCCAGCACCTTGGCCGACGAGACAACGCCGGGGAGTCCTGCGCCTGGATGCGTTCCAGCTCCGACCAGATAGAGATTCTCGAATTCCTCGCTGCGGTTGTGCGGACGAAACCACGCTGTTTGAGTCAGGATCGGCTGCAAGCCGAACGCGGCGCCCTGTTCGGAATTCAAACGATGATTGAAGTCATCGGGTGTTAGCATGTGCGAGGTGGCGATGTGCGATTCGAGGTCAGGCATTACCGTCTCCGCCAAACTGGCAGCGATCGCCTTGCGATAAACTTCCGCCATTTGCGACCAGTCGACGCCGGATTTGACGTGCGGGACGGGCGATAAAACGTAGAACGCATCGCACCCGTCCGGGGCCAGGGAGGGGTCTGTTGCAGTGGGTCGGTGTAGGTACAGGCTGAAGTCTTCAGCGAGGACCTTGTGGTCGAAAATGTCCTTCAGCAGCTGGCGGTAGCGAGGTCCCAGCAGGATCATATGGTGCGGCACGTCTTCGTAGCGCCGATCGGTCCCAAAGTACCAAACGAACAGACTCATCGAATACTTTGCGCGCCGGAGTCGTTGGTCGGTCCAGCGGCGTTTTTTTGAGCGTGACAGCAAGCGTTTGTAGGTGCTAGCTGAATCAGCGTTCGACACGACAATGTCGGCCTCGATCGTCTCGCCACTGGCGAGCTCAACCCCGCAGGCTTTGCCGTCGCGCACGAGAATTTGCGCGACCTCTGCGTCGTAACGGAGTCGATTGCCCTGACCTTCAATCAAGTCGACGAGCCCATTGACGAGGCTACCCGTGCCCCCCATTGCGAAATGCACGCCGTGGCTGCGTTCGAGGTGCGCAATGAGGGTGTACACGGCGGTGGTCGTGAACGGGTTACCGCCAACCAGTAGTGGATGAAAGCTGAACACCATGCGCAATTTGGGGTGCTTGATGTAGCGGGCGACGAGGCTGTGGACGCTGCGATAGAACTGCACCCGGATGAGATCCGGAAGCACTTTCAACATGCTCCAGAACTTGTCGAAAGAGACGTGCAGCAGGTCCTCGAAGCCGACGTTATAGACCTTGCGGCTGGCGACCAGGAACTTCTCATAGCCCGCGACATCGTCTGGCGAGAATTTTCTGACTTCGTCGCGCATCGCTTCGTCGTCACCGCTGTAGTCGAAATGGCTGCCGTCGTCGAAGCGAATTCGATAGAACGGATCGATCTCTCTGAGATCGATGTGATCGTGCATGTTTTTGTTGCACAGCGACCAGAGCTCTTCGAACAGGAAGGGTGCTGTGATGATGGTCGGACCGGCGTCAAAAACGAACCCGTCCTGGCGATAGACATAGGCGCGCCCGCCCGGCGCGTCGAGTTTTTCCAGCACGGTGACATCATAGCCGCGCGCGCCGAGTCGAACCGCAGCGGCCAATCCGCCGAATCCGCTTCCGATGACGATCGCTCGGTTCCCACTCATCATGTGTCTCATCTTGTTTACACTCAGTGTAGTATAAACTGGACAGGAATCGGGTGCTTTCGGGAAGTTCGATGGAAGCCATTGCAACCCTTTGGTTTCACAAGCTGGTTATTGCGCACATTGCCACCGGGACCGCAGGACTCATCACGTTGTGGGTGCCGATCGCGGGGCGTAAGGGCAGTGCGACACACAAGATGTGGGGCAAGGTGTTTGCGTGGGCGCTGTTAGCAACCGGCAGCCTCGCGGTTCTCATTAGCCTGTGTACGCTCATCGCACCGCTGGCGACACACCCGCACAACGGTCCACCGTTTACTGACAATGCACCGCTGATTCGTGCGGTATTCGGCTGGATGATGTTGTATCTCGCAACCATGACGCTGGCGTTGGCATGGTATGGCCTTCAGTGCATTCGGTTTCGCCGGGATCACGCTTCGCACCGCAACACATTTGAAGTGGTTCTGCAGGGCCTGATGTTCCTCACCGCTGCTAACTGTTTTGTGCAGGGCGTCATGCTTGGTCAGCCGCTACTCATGGGGATCTCGATCGTTGGTCTGACTGCTGGCGTGCTGAACCTGAGATTCATCTTCACCGATCACCCGCCGCCGCACGAGTGGCAAATCCAGCACTCGCGCGGTTTGGTCGGCGCAGGGATCAGTGTCTACACCGCGTTCCTTGCGTTTGGCGCAGTCAATTTGCTGCCGGCCTATGCGCTTAACCCGGCACTCTGGGCGCTACCGACGGTTTTGGGCGTGACGTATCTGCTCTACCACCAATATCGCATTACTCGGCGCCGCACAGCGATCGCCTGAGCGAGCGTCTCAGCCAAGCGGCGTATGCTCACCGTAAACGGTCGTCTCGCCACGCGTCAGAAACGTTTCCCACGCAACGCCTTGTGGGTCTTGTATCCACTTCTTGGTTGACTGCGCGTAGCAGCAATTGGCAGCCGGTTCGTCGAAGGTTGGACCGCTCGCCTGTTCTAGGCGATCAAAAACCTCGTCGAGCTCGCCGTCCGTTTCGGCCTGGATCCCCAGGTGTGAAATGCCTGGCTCTCCGCATTGCTTCGCGCTGATGGCGAAGTTGACCCGAGGGTCTTCCAGCATCCACTTGGCGTAGTCCGCTTTCTGCACGGTTGGCTGCGCGCCGAACAGCGTGGCGTAAAATTCGATCGACGGCTCGATGTCATCGACGGTGATGTTGACGTGGAATCGTTTCATTGGGTTTCTCCTTCCAGTACATCGGCGCCCGGTTTGCCGAGCGCGAGTTTGAGTGCGTCGTTCGCACGGCCGGGCTGCGCTCGACAGCAGTCCTCCATCAGGAACTTCAGCAGGTTCTGAACCCCGTCAAACCTCACCGAGTAGATGATGTTCCGACCGCGTCGATCCGATCGAAGCAAGCCAGCTCTCGTCAAGATCGCGAGGTGCGATGACAGGGTGTTGTTTGGCATATCGAAGTGCTCGGCAATCTCGCCGGCGGGCAGACCATCGGGGCTGTGCCTGACCAGCCAACGAAACACCTCGAGGCGATTGCGATGGGCCAGAGCAGACAAGCTTTGAATCGCGGTCTTTATTTCCATATTTCCAGAATAATAGAAGTAAATGAGATGTCAATAGTGCGAGGCTCACGTCCGGGTTCAGGGTAGTGTGGAGGCCCGCCAGCGTTGCACGAGATCGGTTGTGTGAAACACCAGAGATGCAACGAGCGCGAGCGCAACCCAGGTCCAGGCGGCGTCGATCCAGACGAGCTTCAGAGCCACCATCAAACTGCCGCCGGCGCCGGCATTGCAGACTATGGTGGGTATGGTGAGACCGCGTCCGCTTCGCCAGCGATAAACGCTGAGCGCGACGACCTCTAAAACAATGACCAACAGCATCACGTCAGCGATGCGCCCGGATTCGATCCATTCGCTGATTGCGCGCTCCCGTCAGTTTTGCTTCGGTGTGAGACGCAGCAAACGGCCGCCTTCCTGGTCTTCCAGTAACCAGATGGCACCATCCGGGCCTTGCTCGACCTCACGAATGCGCTTGCCCATCGGGTAGCGAGCAATTTCCCTGGCGGAGGTGCCATCGAGTTCTACTTGGATCAGGGCCTGGGATGCGAGGCCACCGATAAACGCATCTCCTCGCCACTCAGGGAACTGCTCGCCGCTGTAAATCATGAGGCTCGACGGCGCGATCGACGGTACCCAGTACGCTGCTGGCGCCTCAAATTCCGGTCGAGTATCGTGATCCGGAATTTGCTCGCCGTTGTAGTGGTCCCCGTTGGACACGATTGGGTAGCCGTAGTTAGCTTTCTCTCTGACAAAATTCAGCTCGTCGCCATGACGCGGGCCCATTTCCGAGTTCCACAGATTGCCGTCAAGGTCGAACGCAATGCCGAGGGGGTTGCGATGCCCAAGGCTCCAGATCTGCGCGGTGACGCCGCCCTGGTCCGCGAAAGGATTGTCTTCCGGCACGCTGCCGTCGGCGTTCAATCGCAGGATTTTGCCCATGTTGGACTGCATGTCCTGCGACGGATCGAATTTCTGGCGTTCTCCAGAGCTCACCCAGAGAAAGCCATCGTCGGAGAACACCATTCGGTGGCCGTAGTGCCCGCGTCCCGGCACTTTCGCAACCTGGCGCCAGACGAGTTCGGAGTCTTCGAGTCGCCCGCCAGTCGATGTCAGCGTCAGCCGAGCGCGACTGATGGCCGCGCCTCGGGTGTCGCCGTCGCCGGCTTCCGCGTAGCTCAGGTAGATGAGATTGTTGGACGCGAAGTCTGGATGCACGACGACATCGCCGAGGCCGCCCTGTCCGCCATAATCGACGTCCGGTACGCCTTCGATCGGGGTCGATTTGTTGCCCTCGGCGTCCACAATAAATAGCGCGCCAGATTTCTCGGTCACCAGCATGCGGCCGTCTGGCATGAACTCCATCGCCCACGGCTCGTTGAACGCAGCTAGTGCGGTAATTTCGAACGGTGGATTGCCCGGGACTGTCACGGCAACGCTCGTTGCGCTTCCCGCAGCGGTCGATTCTGATGCATTCGCATCGGCCGACACCGCGTCGCCGCCGCACGCGGTCAAGACGCTCACAGCCATTGTCGCGATCAGGAGTAAACGCAGCATGAATCTTCCTCAAATTTCAGGTTGTGCAACAAATCTATAGTCATGTCGTTAGTATAACGCGCCATGCAAACAGCGAATGGTTTAGTCGGTGCGGTTGCATTGGCGTGCACGGTACCTGGCGCGCTGCACGCGCAGTCCGTAGCGGATTTGGATGAGGTAGTTGTCACCGCAACGCGGACGCCTCAGCCACTGAGGTCGGTGCCATACGCGGTCGATGTGATCGAGGTCAGCGAAATCCAGACCGCACGACCGCTCTTGGGCTTGGACGAAGCGCTGCAAGGCGTGCCCGGTTTGCTGGTGCAGAACCGCTTTAACTTTGCCCAGGATCTCAGGATCTCGATTCGCGGTTTTGGTGCACGTTCTGCGTTCGGCATTCGGGGTATCCGTGTTTTGATCGATGGGATTCCGGCGACCTTGCCGGACGGCCAGAGCGGCGTCGACGGCATCGATGTCGGCGCGACCGGCAAGATCGAGTTACTTCGCGGTAGCGTTGGTGCTCGCTACGGAAACGCAGGCGGCGGTGTTCTGTTGGTCGAAACGGCCGCCGGTTCGCCGACACCCACGTTGCAGCTACGCGGTGCCGTGGGCAGCGATGGCTATCGCCGCCAGCAGGTTTCAGTCGACGGGACAGGTGGCGATTGGAACTACCGCGCCAGTCTTTCCGATCTCAACTATACGGGCTTCCGTGAGCGTTCGGCCGCGCGCAATCGACAGGCGAGTATGCGACTCGAGCATGATGCTGGCACAGGCGCTGCCTGGCTGTTCAGTCTGCACCATACTGATCAGCCTGAAGCCTTCGACCCTGGCGGTATCACCCGTGAGCAAGCGGCCGCTCGCCCGGACAGCGCGCGTGACGCCAATGTGCGCTTTCGGGCCGGCGAGGCTTTGCAGCAAACGCGTTTCGGGTTTCGCCATGAACGGCGCTTAAGCGATCGAACCCGGCTAGAGTGGCGGCAGTATGTCACGCAGCGTGAGTTCGATGGGCTGTTGCCGTTTGGCTTCGGTGGCGCCATTGATCTCGACCGCACGTTTTTCGGTGGCGGGCTCCAGTTGCAGCACGACTTTGGCCCGCGTAATCGTTGGGGCACGCTGACGCTCGGTGTCGACATCGACCGACAAAGAGACACTCGGCAGAGATTCGTTAACGATGCTGGCGTTCGCGGTGCATTGACGCTGGACCAGCGAGAGGAGGTTAGTGCCAACGGGCTGTTCGCGCTGTGGCAATTCGAGCCGGCGGACCGGTGGTCAGCAGACGTCGCGATTCGCTACGATTCAATCGAATTCGATGTGGCCGATCGTTTTTTCGTCAACGGTGACGATAGTGGATCGTTGAGGTTCGACGCATGGTCGCCGTCGATGGGGCTCAGCTGGGCCTTCGACGAACAGACTGTTGTCTATGGCAGCGTATCTCGCTCGTTCGAAACACCGACAACCACGGAGCTTGCGAATCCGAACGAAGTGGGTGGCTTTAACGCTGCACTGGAGCCGCAGCGTGCGGAGCAGTTCGAGTTGGGCTTAAGACATATCACCGATCGTCAATCCCTTACGGTTGCGGCTTACCAGATCGATCTTGAGGATGAACTAATTCCGTTCGAGCTGGCGGCGTTTCCAGGGCGAGATTTTTTCGAGAACTCCGGTGCCTCGCAACGCCAGGGGCTGGAGCTCGCCTGGAAGGCCAATTGGGGAAGCCATTGGCAGACGGATTTGAGCTACACGTTCTCGGATTTTGTGTTCGATGCGTTCACGACTGACGATGGTGAGAATTTTTCCGGCAATCGGATTCCAGGTGCTGCTCGGCATCAATACTTCGCGCAGTTGCGTTACAGCAACGAGGCGGGCTGGTTTGCTTCGGTAGAGGCGGCCCGGGTCGGTGCTATCGATCTGAACAACGCCAACACCGCCGCGACAGAACCGTTCACTCGTGTTGAGCTTCGGTTGTCGCGAAGCTTTGATGTAGCGAACTGGAAGCTCGCGCCTTTCGTTGCCGTCAGCAATGCGCTCGATGAGGCGTATACTGCTAATGCGCGCATCAACGCATTCGGGTCACGATTTTTCGAGCCTGGGCCTGATCGTGCGATCTTTGTGGGGATTGATGCAAAGGTCTCGAAAGGGAACTGAATGGGGGCAAGTTAATGATTGAGTCACGTGCAGCGATAGCGTTGGCGGCCGGGGATCCGTTGGAAATTGCGACCGTAAAGGTGGCACCGCCGAAGTCGGGCGAAGTGTTGGTGCGGCTGGTTGCGACCGGCGTGTGCCACACCGATGCGTTCACGCTGTCGGGCGACGACCCGGAAGGGATTTTCCCGGCAATTCTCGGGCACGAGGGGGCTGGCGTCGTTGAAGCGATTGGCCCGGATGTCACCAGCGTCAGTGTCGGCGATCATGTGATTCCGCTCTACACGCCCGAATGCCGGACGTGCGATTTTTGTGAGTCGGGCAAGACCAATCTCTGCCAGAAGATCCGTCAAACCCAGGGTCAGGGCTTGATGCCCGACGGGACTTCGCGATTTACGTTGGATGGCGATCCGATTGCGCATTACATGGGCACGTCGACGTTCTCGGAGTACACGGTCGTGCCCGAAATCGCGCTTGCTGTGATCAACAAAGCGGCGCCATTAGATAAGGTCTGCCTGCTGGGTTGCGGTGTGACGACGGGAATCGGTGCAGTACTGAACACGGCGAAAGTCACTGCGGGATCCAGCGTGGCTGTGTTCGGTCTCGGTGGCATCGGGCTCAGTGTGGTGCAGGGCGCCGTGATGGCCAATGCGGGCCGCATCATCGCCGTTGACGTAAACCCGGATAAATTTGAAATGGCCACGCAGCTCGGGGCGACCGATTGTGTGAATCCAAAAGACTATGATGCGCCGATTCAGGATGTCATCGTCGACTTGACGGCGGGTGGTGTCGACTACTCCTTTGAATGTGTCGGCAACACGGCGCTGATGCGCGCGGCGCTTGAGTGCTGCCACAAGGGTTGGGGTGAGTCAGTGATCATTGGCGTTGCTGGTGCCGGACAGGAGATTTCCACCAGACCCTTCCAGCTCGTTACGGGCCGCGTGTGGCGCGGTACGGCCTTCGGGGGCGTGCGTGGTCGGACCGAGCTGCCGGGCTACGTTGAAAAGTATATGTCTGGCGAGATCCAGATCGATCCGTTTGTGACCTACGACCTCGGTTTGGACGAAATCAATGCCGCGTTTGATCATATGCACGCGGGTCGCAGCATCCGATCGGTCATTCATTTTTGACATAATTTTCTCAAATTCGAGTGGTCTGTCGCAGGAATAGTGACACTCGTTGACACACCGTGTCGCAATGTGACAACGTCGATTAGGTAAAGGCACACCACGCGAAAGCGCGGGTCGCAAAACCACCGGTCTAAGGACATGAAGTCTAGGACAGCGGGGTTGCCGGCAAGGCGTCACTCGTCTGTCGTCAGCGAAACCCCAATTGCTCAGAGCCGAGTGGTTTTTGATTCTGGTTGTGCCGCAACGGTTGGCAATCAGGAGCTCAGGCATGGGGAGTCGCGAGGGGCAGTCAGAAGCATCACGCAGCGCGGGAGCGGCACTCAAAGGCCGACGACCGGCGCCGGGCGTGGTTGCACCGAAGTCCATCAAGGAACTGCAGCAGATTATGGATCCTGCGTCCGGGTATCCGACGCCGATTCGCCCGATGGGGGCCAACAGCAGTTGCACGGCATGCACCGCTGCCGTCGGTGGCACGGTTGTCGACATGACCACCCTGAAGCATATCGGTCGTGTAGAAAACGATACCGTGACGTGCGATGCCGGTGTCACGTTGCGTGAACTCGCCGATAACCTTGCAGAGCAAGGACTCGAGATTTCCGGTGCATTGGATTTAATGAATCGTACGGTGGGCGGCGCAGTCGCGAGCGGGTGTTTCGGTCCCTCGCATGACGGGACCACGGCATTCATCGCGTCACAGGCCGTGTCGATGGAGCTTGTGCTACCGAATGGGCGGTTGATGCAGGTCGACTCTGACAAAGACAACTTGCTGAACGCAGTGCGCATAAGCTTTGGGACACTCGGCATCATCGCCACCGTGACGTTTCGAGTGCGGACGCAAGAGCAGTTTGTTCTGAAGCAACGACGGATGGATGTTGAGACATTCGGTCGAGCTGCGCGCGTGCTGATCAATCAACCGCTCGGCATGAAGTTTTTCTACTTGCCATTCAAGGATGTCGTGTTCACGGAACTTCGGCGATCTGAGCCCGAGGGCACGCGCCGGGTTCGCAATCTGCCCTGGAAACTGAAGGAGCTGGGTGAGACGACCGTTTTGCCATCCATTTGCGGCAAGCTGGGACGCATCGTGCCGATCCCGAGTTTGAGATACAGCCTGGTGGACGGTCTGCATGGCATGACGCAGTCGTTGTTGACCAGCACACTAACCGCTGGCGGCTTCAACTCCGTCGAGTTCCGCGATCAAGGCAGCGGCAAGTTCGCCGGACCGCCGCTCGAATACACGACCTGGTGCTTTCCGGCCGAAGAGGTCGGCATGCTGTTGACGGCGTATCGAACCTTCGCCACCGATTATTACACCGAGCACAAGTTCCGCTGTGATATGCCGGTGGTTGGCTTCCGTTTGCCGACGGATCGCAGTGCGCTTCTGTCGCCGAGCTTCGACCGACCCATGTTCGCGCTGCGTTTTGTCAGCAGCCCGCACCCGGTCTGGGAAGACTTCGTTATGGAGCTCGCCGATTTCGCGCAGCGCTGGGGCGGTACACCTTTACTCAATCAGTCGCGCAGCGCAGAGCCAGGTCAAACCGCCGTCGCGCTGGGCAGTCGGTTGGAGTTCTTTCGCAAGATTCGCCGGCGGATGGATCCCGATGGCAGGATGTTAAATCCGTTCCTGTCGCAGTATCTTTCCTGACGACTAGCAATCGACAAAACTGACGGGCACCTCAACGACGCTGGCGGCCAGCCCGCCACGCGCCGTCTCTTTGTATTTGTCCTGCATATCGCGACCAGTCTCGCGCATGGTTTCGATCACCTTATCGAGCGAAACCATGTGCTGCCCATCGCCGCGAAGCGCCAGTCTTGACGCATTGATGGCTTTCACCGACGCCATCGCATTGCGTTCGATGCACGGCACTTGAACGAGTCCAGCAATCGGATCGCAAGTCAGCCCAAGGTTGTGTTCCATCGCAATTTCCGCGGCGTTCTCGCATTGCGCGGGGGTGCCGCCGAGGACCTCCGTGAGCGCACCAGCGGCCATCGAGCAGGCCGAGCCGACTTCTCCCTGACAGCCGACTTCCGCACCGCTGATCGACGCGTTTTCCTTGAACAGAATGCCGATGGCGCCGCAGGTCAACAGAAACCGGCGGATGCCGTCTTGGGTCGCTCCAGGACAGAAGCGCTGGTAGTAGTGCAGGACCGCAGGAACGATGCCCGCTGCGCCATTGGTAGGGGCGGTCACGACGCGCCCGCCGGCAGCGTTTTCCTCGTTGACGGCCAGCGCGTACAGATTGACCCAATCCATGATCGACAAGGGATCGGCGAGTGCCGCTTCCGGCCGTTCTCGCAGCTGCGTGAACATCGCAGCAGCTCGACGCCGCACCTTGAGCCCAGGGAGTACGCCTGACTCATCGCAGCCTCGCTTCACGCAATCCTGCATGGCAGCCCAGATCGCATCGAGATCGTTGTTGATTTCTGCGTCGCTGCGCCAGGCTTGTTCGTTTGCGCGCATGACGTCAGAGATCGCGAGTCCGTGCGCATCGCAATGTGCGATGAGCTGCGCGGCGGTTGTGAACGGGTACTTTTGGTCCAGTTGCGCCGCGACGATTTGCCCTTCGCTGGCCTGTGCTTCATCGACGACGAAACCACCCCCGATGGAATAGTACGCACGCTCGAGCAGTGTCTGTCCATCGGCGTCGTCGGCGCGCAACCGCATTGCATTGGGGTGATAGGGAAGCCGCTTGCGCACCATAAATTTGAGGTCGCGCTTTGGGTCGAAGTTGATGGCCTGCTGGCCGTTCAATAGGAGTCTGCGATGGGATTCAATCTCGGCGAGTTTGTCGGGAATTGAGTTCGGGTCAACGTGTTCGGGTTTTTCTCCCATCAGTCCAAGTTGCACAGCTTTGTGTGTGCCATGTCCACGACCGGTTGCGCCCAGCGATCCGAAAAGATGCACGGTAATGCGATGAACCGATTCCAGTTCGCCAGCGCGGGCGAGCGCATCTGCGAACTGGGACGCGGCAAGCATCGGGCCGACGGTGTGAGAACTGGAGGGTCCGATGCCGATCTTGAACAGATGAAAAACGCTAATCGTCATAAGTCGTCGGGCAGGTAACGGGCCCATCGCTTCATGAAGCGGTGACCCTTATCCGTGAGATAGATTCGCTTCTTCCGCAGGTTGGCTTGATCGAGGTGCTGCTCGATCAACGCCGGCCCAGGCGTTTTGCGACTGGTCACAGCCGACAGATCCGCGAGGTTGCGCGACAATGCGGTCGTGCTGATGCCGGCCAGCTGTTGTGCGAGTTCATTTTGGCTCAATCCTTCCGAACGTGCGACATGCAGTAATACCAGCAAACGCTGCACTGTAACGTCTGGTGCGATGTGATCGCGAGCGTAGGTGAGGAAGTCGAGAAAGTCGATAGGTTGTGACATGCCAGCCCTTTATTTGCGATATCGCAACTATTGTGCTACTGTTTACGCTCATTGGCAACACGGAGGACCCATGACACAGGCAGTCCTAAAACATTCTGTATCTGAACTTGAAAACCGATCCGGTATCGACCGGAAATCCCGCGAAACACTCGCCGACCGGCTGAGGCTCGCGTTATCGAACGCCTACCAACTGATGATCAACACCCAGATTGTGCACTGGAATGCACAGGGTCCGTTGTTCTTCAGCGTACATAAACTGACGGAAAGTCAGTACGAAAATTTGTTCGGGACAATCGATGATTTAGCAGAGCGCATCCGCGCGTTGGGCATGCCGGCGCCACGAACCGTCGGAGCCTTGTTTTCGACCGACCTGATGAAAGATTTTGAAGAGTCGGCAAACCTTGAGACGTATCTGGAGCGCTTGATCGCAGCGAACGACCGCCTGGCGACCGAGCTCAGAGAGACGATCAAGGTCGCGGAAAAGGCAGACGACGTGAAAACAGCCGATCTGCTGACCGACTTTATTGGCACGCTTGAAGAAGCTGCGTGGATGTACCGCGCGACGCTTGGCGACCAAAGCTAGGATTAGACGCAGGGGACAGCGCGCCTAATGCGAAGCCTCAGCCTCACGGCTGGGGCTTTTTTCGTCTATGCTTGCGGCGCGAATATTCGAGGGGTCGCGAGAATGAAGGAAGTCTGCTGTTCCACGCCCGTCTGGCGGATCCCTTTTGGGAGTGGCCAATGACCAGCATCGTTGAGATTGTCTACACGGACGAGGAGCCGCTCGACACCGATCAGTTTATCGACCTGTTGAAGCGCTCCGGCTTGGCCGAGCGCCGCCCCGTCGGTGACCGTCCAACCATGGCGTCGATGGTCCTGAACGCAGATATCCTGATGACCGCGTGGGCCGGCGACACGCCCATCGGTGTTGCGCGGTCGGTCACTGACTTTTCCTATTGCTGTTACTTGTCGGACCTTGCAGTCGACGAAGCCTGGCAACGCCAAGGCGTCGGTGAGCAGCTGATCAATGCGACCGTCGCGCGCTTGTCGCCGCAATGCCAGCTGATCCTGTTGAGCGCACCCGCGGCTACCGAGTTCTATCCTCGAGTGGGTTTCGATCCGCACAAAAGCGCGTGGGTGCGCAAGCCCAGCACGTAGCGCTCATTCCGAGGGCGGCTGGGACGCGGCTTCCGCGCGTTGAAACGCAGGTCGTTCCGCGCAACGCGCCAAATAGCCGTCCAGAATCTCCGACTCGGGCATGATGCCGAACGCTTTCATGAACCGAACACTGCTGCCCAACATGACATCCGCGGCCGTGAACGCGTCGCCCATGGCCCAAACGCGCGACCCGAGGCGTTCGGTCAGCGCTGCGATCATCGTCGGATAGTCGCCCCAGCCGTGCTGGATGCGATTGGCTTTTGATGTCCCGAACGCCTCTGCCATGCAGGGTTCGATAACGGCCGGCGTAAACATCAACCAAAACAGGAATTCGCCACGATTCGGGTCGTCGATGGTCGGGCTTAGCGCGCCGGGGCAGTATTTGTCCGCGACGTAGAGGCAAATTGCAGACGACTCAGCCATCGCGACATCGCCGTCCACGATCGCCGGAACCTTGCCAAGCGGGCTGGCGCGCTCGAAATCGGCGTCGCGTTGGGCGTTTTGCTCGCGAATGTCGACCGGCACGATCTCGTACTCGACACCAGCCTCCTCGAGCATCCAGACGCCGCGCATACCGCGGGTTCGCGGGAACGTGTACAGCTTGATCATCAGGTGGATTCCTCCGCGAGCAGTGTTCGCGCGTTTATTTTGGTTTCGATCAGATTCAATTCAAGCAGTGTGTCTGCGACCGATTGCATTTCAGTTACCGTCGCAGCCACGCTGTCCGGCCAGCGAGTCTCGGAAAGCCAGCGCTCGACATCGCTGGTTGCGAGTTGATACTCGACTGTAAATTGCGTGACTGCATCGGGAGCGGATGCGATCTCGTTGGCTTTGTGTAACGCTTGGTGCAGGCGGTCGGCGTACGCGGCCACGATCTCGGGTGGCTGGTCTCGGCGGCAACAGGCGACAAAACATGGCCACGGTGTGGGCAAAACATCGATTCGCCGGAACTCGCCGGACGTGACCAGGGGCGCTGTCGTGGCACGCTCCCAAAGAAACACATCGGCCTCACCCGCAGAAAACGCTTCGCGTGCGCCATCCAGAGTGTTCACGACTTGGTATTCGACCGGCTGCGGCCATGCGTTTTGTTTGGCGTAAAGTCCGGCCATCAAATGTGAGCCGCTGCCGAATCGACTGATGGCGACCCGGGGGGGCGTCAGGTCATCAGCGCTCTGGTAGGCACTGGATGCGGGTACGTGGACGCCCCAGTACAACGGCGACTCGACCCAAACGCCCAGAATTATGAGCGGCACACCCCGCGCCGCACCCACGATCGCGCCCTCTGTCAGGAGTATCGCGATATCGGTATCGCCATTCTCAAGCAGCTCCAGCATGCGCCCGGTACCTTCCGGGATTTCCTGCCAGGCCACAGACTCAGCGTCGGCCAATCTTCGCCACGCCCGATTGAAATGTTCGGGCACACCGCAAACGCGCGGAGTTGTCGACACGATTCCCAAAGTTGGTATCCAGTTCGTCAAAAGAATGTCGTTCTACCGGCAAGCCTGCAAAACGAATGACAAGTGTATGAAAAGTTGAAACAAAAGTGTGCGCTGGTTCACAAGTCCTTTTTGGCCGTCATATTCCTGTAACAAACGCGTCACTTACGCGTCATAGACCGCTCTTAGTCTCTCGCCGTCGATTCAAGGGTGGGCGTGTCCATACCGGCAGCGAAATGGCTGGCGGCGCGTTGCCTGCGATCCAAATTCAATCAACAGAATTAGCGGAGTTTGCATCATGATGCGCAAGAGCCTCCTCCCCGGCGCGGTCGCGCTGGCCCTTTTCGCCGGTTGTGGCGGCGGTGATATCAACATCGAGCCAAGCACCTCGGTGAACAACAGCAACAACACCACCACCACGAACAACGGTACCCCGCAGGATGCTGACGCAGTGTGCGCCTCCTACACCAACTCTGGCGGCCAGGAAATTGGCGGTTCATTCGACGGAACCAACTGCATTTACGCGCCGTCATTCTCGGATGCCGGCAACAACATCACGGTAGACCTCACGATTCCGGCGCTCGACAACGGCGGCGCTCACATCTTCGAAGGTAGCCTTTTCATCGGCGAGACGTTCGACAACGACGCAGCGTTGGCTGCGGCTGGCCTTACCGAAGGCGGCGACGGCCCGGTTCTTACCGTTGAGGCAGGCGCGACGCTCGCATGGCAGACCAGTGCTGACTTCCTGATCATCAACCGCGGCTCTCAGCTGTTTGCGGTTGGCCGCGCTGACGCGCCGATCACGTTCACGTCGGTATCAGACGTCAACGGCACGGTCGCTTTTGACGACGTCCAGCAGTGGGGTGGCATGGTCATGAACGGCTTTGGCGTGACCAACAACTGCCAGTACACCGGATCGGTCGCTGGCGGCGATCTCGCGACCGCTGATTGCCACGTCGACGCCGAAGGCGCAGCTGGCCTCGATGAGTCGCAGTATGGCGGCGCGAACAACGCCGATAGCTCAGGTCGTATGGAGTACGTTCGCGTCAAGCACACCGGAGCTCAGGTGGGCAACGGTGACGAGCTGAACGGCATCTCATTCGGCGGCGTAGGCAGCAACACGATCGTCGAAAATCTTCAGGTTTACTCAACGTTTGATGATGGCATCGAAATGTTCGGTGGCGCGGTGAACTTCACCAACTTCGTTGGTTTGTACGCTCGCGACGACACCATCGATATCGATGAAGGCTACGCCGGTACGATCACGAACGCTTTGGTCATCCAGAACGAAGCGGACGGCAACCACTGCATCGAAGCTGACGGCATTGCATCCTTCTCAAGCCTAGATGCCGCTGGCGTCGAAGCGATCATCGACCAGGGCATCAACTCGCGTCCGACGATCAACAATCTGACCTGCATCATTACCGCGAACGGCGCGGCGACCGCGACTCACGATCCGGGCGCTGGCTGGCGTTTGCGTGAGGGAATCTTCGCGACGATCAACGACTCGATGGTTATCGGTAGCTATGCGCCCACGGACACCGTCGATCCAGACAACGACGACAACTACTGCCTGCGTATCGACAACCGATCGCAACAGGCCGCGCTGGATGGCGATCTGACCTTGAACTCTGTGATCTTCGCTTGTGAAGAACAGACCCGTGGCCAAACGTTCCCCGATGGCACGACCACCGAGCTGAGCTTCGCCGAAGGCGCGGGTAACGTCTTCGCGACGATCGCGGGTGTGGTTGATCCAACCGCCGCCGCGAATGCTGAGCTTCAGTTGCTCGAAGGCACTCCTGGCATCTACTCGGTCCAGGCGAGCACGATTCAAGTCGACGGCGCAGATCCGATGATCATGCCAACGGCTGGAACCATCATTGGTGGTGTTAGCCTCGCGGACGATTGGACGACGGGTTGGGTCTTCGGGCTCGGCGATGTAGCCGGCGGTAACGCACTGGCTGATCTGTGGTTCGAATAAGCCGAATCGGCGAATGATGAGCCAAGGGTGGTCAGGCGCGTCGCCAGATCATCCACAAAAGCCCAGAGGTGCCGCACGGTGGGTGCGGCACCTCTGATCGGTCACACAGTTCGATTAGCTGCTGGCCGGTGTGAAACAGAACCCAGGGTCGTATGACATGAAACAGAACAAAAGAACTGCGCCATTGCTGCTGATCGCATCGCTGATGTGCGCCACTTCTGCCTTCGCGCAGGATGAGCCGGAAGAGACTGCTGAGGAGCAGTCCGGAGTCTCCCGTCCGCAGTTGCCTACGACGATTGATGAAGTTGTAGCTATAGGTCGATTGTTGAGCAACGGTCAGGCGTTGGCGCTTGAGCGGATGGATGATGCGGCGGTCACCGATTTCCTCGGCGCGGATCAAATCAGTCGAACGGGTGATTCCAGCGTCGCGGTCGCGCTGAAGCGCGTCCCTGGGTTGTCACTCGTCAATAACCAATTTATTTACATCCGAGGCTTGGGTGAGCGGTATTCCCAGAGCACATTGAATGGCGCTTTTATCCCGTCTCCAGATCTGACCCGGAATGTGATTCCGCTGGATATTTTTCCTGTCGCGATTGTCGACTCACTTCGGGTCCAAAAGGCTTACACGCCAGACATGTCCGCCAACTTCGCTGGCGGTAGTGTCGATGTTCGTACCAAGCGGATTCCTGATGGGTTCACCGCGTTTTGGGAAATCGGCACCGGGTTCAACACCGCGGTTAACGGCAACGTGAACAGCTATTCGGGCAGCAGCGAAGACGCGTTAGGAAGCGATGACGGTATCCGAGCTCTGTCGGGCAACTTGCTGTCGCAACTTACCCGCTTCCAGGGCAATGTGGATACACAGGGCGGCCTGCTGCAGATTCTTCAGAGCGAGAACCCGAATGCAACGGTTGCGGACGCGGAAGCCCTGAACCGGCAGCTCGCACTGGAGCTGAACCGTGGTTTGACAATCGAGAGCAAAGACCCGCTGCCGGACGTGGATTTCAAGGGCAGCATCGGCAATAAATTTGCGATCAACGATGACTGGGAGTTTGGGTTCCTTGCTGGCGCAACGTATGCGCACAACTGGCGCGAGGAAGAAACCGACACACAAAACTTCCGATTCCCCGATCAGATCAACGGCACCGAACTTGAGTCGACCCGCAACGTCAATATCTCCGGTATTTTGAACTTCGGGCTGAGCTTCGGTGACGAGCACAGCCTGGCGACAACATCGCTGTTCCTCCGCAACACGGACGATGAGACAGTGGTGACAGATTTCTTCAACGAAAACCGTCTTCAGGAAGACGGACTCGGGTTCCGCAACTATCGATTCCTGTTTGAAGAGCGGACGATGCGGGTAAACCAGATCAGCGGTGAGCACAGGCTTGGCGCTGAGACGCGTGATCGATTCCAGTTCCTGAACTTCCTGTGGAACGTGATCCCGGAAGACAGTCAGATCGACTGGTTCTTCTCGGACTCGACGTCGCTGACCGACATCCCGAACCAGGTCGATATTCAAGGTCAGACAGTCACGGACCCAGTAACCGGCGAGGTCCTCAGCGAGAGTGTGATCAACGCGCGGAACGTTGCGGTATTCCGTTATACCGATCTTGAAGACGAGGTGGATAGCAGCCAGATCGCATTCACGATTCCGTTCGAAACCGACAAAAGCTCGGTCGACTTCAAATTTGGTTTTGGCAGCGATCGCAAAGCGCGGACATATGAGCAGTATCAGTTTGGCCTTGGCCCTGATAGCACGGACAACGTTGCTGGGCTGACAGGTCCTCTCGGGACGGTATTCTCAGACAGCAGAATCGCAGATCCGGAAAACGAGTTTGTGTTCGATGTTCTCGGCACGGACAACCAGTCTTACATCGCAGCGACCATCACAGATTCCAGTTTCGCGATGGTCGACTGGACCTTCGACGACACCTGGCGCGTTGCGGTAGGTGCACGGTACGAGGCTTACAGCCAGGTCGCAGTCGATTTGCGCTTGCTGGATTTCGATCCCACCGACGGCACTCAGATCGTTCCGACAGACCCGGATGTACTGGAGGAAGCGTCGTTCCAATCGGATGATATTTACCCGTCCGTCCAGCTGACTTACATGGGTGACTGGCTTGCGGAAACGTTCCAGCTGCGATTTGGTTACAGCCAGACGGCGATTCGTCCGGATCTGCGTGAAATTGTCGCGGCAAGTTACATCGATCCGATCACGGGCGAGATCGTTGACGGCAACCCGGGCGTGATTCCTGCAACGGTAGATAGTTTCGATGCGCGAGCGGAGTGGTTTTTTAGCGATGGTGACAATGCGACGGTGACCTTGTTCTACAAAGAAATCGCAGATCCTATCGAGTTCTTTGAATCTGCCGCATCGGACACGAACCGCGCGCGTGAGATCATTAACGCGGAATCGGCAGAGTTGTACGGCATAGAGCTGGAAGGCCTGAAGCGCCTTGGTTTCCTGGGTTCGGCATTCGATGGGTTTTTCTTGCAAGGCAACCTGACATTGCAGGATACCGAGCTTGTCGCAGGTGCGGACGCTCAGAACCCAACCAACCCGGTGCGGTCATTGACGTCAGCGTCGGACTACGTTGCGAACGTCACGTTGGGTTTCGACTCCGACGACGGGAAACACACCGCAACGCTGGTGTACAACGTGTTTGGCGAGCGACTGTACAGCGCCGGTCGGAACTTGCAGCCGGATGAATTTGAGCAACCGTTCCATGGGCTCGATTTCACGTACAGCTGGTTCCCGACCGACCGTTTGGTCGTGAAGGCAAAAGCGCAGAACATCCTCGGCGATGAGATCGAGATCGAACGACAAGGCGTGACGACGTTTACGCAGGACCCGGGATCGGCTTTCGCGTTCTCTGTGCAATGGACATATTAATTGTCTAGCCAGGCGTTTTCAGCCGATTGTAAAAAGGGCCTCTTCGGAGGCCCTTTTTCATTTCCATTGTGCCATGCAGCATGAAAGCAACAAGCCACCGACAGCCCGCATAGTTGCTTGCTCCGGGTGTGTTGGCGTATAACGACACGCAGGGTAGGCCTTCGGGCCGTTGTAGGTTGTCGCGGGGGTGACAGCCGTAATCGTCTTTTTTAAGACGGGGGGTAAAATCTGTGAAGTTGAAACCGTCACGGTTTGCGGCGTTGTCGCTCGTGCCGGGTTTGGCAGCATTCGCGCTGTCAGCTCCGGTAATGGCACAAGACGACAGCGAGTCTGCTGATCCAATCGAAGAGCTGGTGGTCACCGGTTCGTACATCCGTCGGACATCTCAGTTCGATTCACCATCACCGATTGATTCGGTCGATTCGGCGCAACTGGCGGCGATCGGTGCGACCAGCATCGCCAACGTCGTGCAGACGCTGACGATCAACACCGGCTCGCAGAACAACCCCGATGCATTCACGCAGAACTCGACGGTCGGTACCTCGAATTTCAACCTGCGCGGCTTGGGTGTTGCATCCACACTCGTTCTGTTGAACGGCAAACGGCAGGTGCTGACCGGATTGCCGACGAACGACGGGCTCAACTTCGTGGATACCAGTTCGCTGGTGCCGCTGATCGCGATCGACAACGTCGACATCCTGAAAGATGGTGCGGCAGCGCTGTATGGCTCAGACGCGGTCGCTGGGGTAGTGAACTTCAGAACGCGCAACGACTTCGAGGGTCTGGAGATTTCCGCGGACTACCAGACCGTGCAGGACGAGGGCGATTCTTCCGAGTACCAACTGCAGGCGATCTTTGGCGCGCGCGGCGAGCGCTCGCATGTCATGGCGGCAGTCAGTTTTGCAGAGCGGACACCGCTGTCGACGACCGAGCGGCGTTTGAGTCGACCACAAGACGACTCTAGTACGCTCGGGAATCCTGGTAGCTACTTCTTCCCGAGCGGTCCACTTGTTGGCCTGCCGATTATCGATCCGACCGGTTGCGACTCGGTGGGGGGTATTCCCGCGCTTTTGGCACCCCCGGGCACGGTGCCCGGTCTTGATGTCGGTCTTTGCCAGTTCGATTTCGGCGATTTCTTCAGTCTGATTCCCGACGAGACCCGATTCAATGGATTTGCGCGTGGATCTTACGACTTGACGGATAAGGTTGAGTTGGTTGCGGAATTCGGGTTTGCCCGAAATCGGGCAATCCGTGGAAACTCTCCAACCTTCCCGAACTTGCGATTCCCGAACGTTCCCGCAGCGAATCCCGGTAACCCGTTCGGTACGGACGTGAACTTTTTCGGCCGCGCCATCGGTAACGGCGGCACGGTCGCGCCGACTGTGAATGAAATCGATACCTGGCGCTCGACGATCGAGCTAAACGGCGAACTTGATAACGGGTGGTACTGGCAGGTGGCCTACGTTGGTGCGAAGAACGAAGGCGTCAACACCACCGCGGATACTTTGGCCGCTGAGTTCCAAGACGCGCTAAACGGATTCGGGGGCACAGGTTGCGCGGGTCCAACAAATCCGGCTGCCCAGCCAGGCGTCGGGCCGTGTCAGTACTTCAATCCGTTCGCGTCCTCCTTCGGCCCGCTTCCGAACTCGCAGGATGTGATCAACAGTTTCACCGCCGATCAAGTGTTGGACACAACGTCTGAGTTGCAAACCCTCGAGGCCGTAGTATCCGGCGACATATTTGAGACTGCGGCTGGGACAGCAAGTATCGCGATCGGGGCTCAGGTCCGACAGGAAGAGCTGATGCATGACTACAACAGTCTGGCCAACCAAGACCGGTTCGCGTTCGTTATCGGTAACCCGGACTTCAGCGCTAACCGAGACGTCAATGCGGCGTTTGTCGAATTGGGTATTCCATTGGCCGATACCTTCGATCTGCAACTCGCGGTTCGCTACGAAGACTATGGTGGTGCGATTGGTAGTACGACGGATCCAAAAATCGCTGGTATCTTCCGCCCGAACGACACGTTCACTTTACGCGGGTCGTTCTCAACTTCGTTCCGGGCGCCGTCTCTCTTCCAGGCTAACGGTGGTAGCACATCGCTGAACCAGATCTCGGACCCGTTGAACCCGGGTCTGAATTTCGCAGCGGTTCGCTCGTCGGCCAATCCAAATCTGCAGCCGGAAGAATCTGACGCGATTAACTTTGGAACGTCGATCGAGCTCGTCGAAAACCTGATTCTCGATTTCGATTATTGGGCATTCGACTTTACGGATGTGATTATCCAAGAGAACTTCCAGGCGGTCCTAAATGCGTTTCCGAATGACACCTCTCGCGTTCAGCGCGTAGCGGGACCTGGATCACCGGTTACGCAAATCAACGTCAGTTTCGCTAACGCTAGTGCAGTTCAGACTGATGGAATTGATTTCCGTTTGAAATACGAGCTTGAGACGGGAGCAGGTGTATTCCAACCTTTCATTGAAGGAACTTACATCCTCGGCTACGACGTCGAGGACCCGCAGGCGGGTCCTCTCGAAGGGGACGGCCTGCGGAACTTCAATAACTTTGGAAACCCGACTCCAAACCTTCGTATGAATGCGGGCGTTGGCTGGTTGAACGGCGCTCACTCGGCAAACCTATTCTTGAGGTACATCGGCGAATATGACGACGATCAAAACTGCGCTGACGGCCGCGGGCAACGTGCCTTCAACGTTTCGCGAGCAAACCCGAACCAGCTCGCGGCAGCCGGCGAGGAGTTCTGGGGACGTGCGTTCTGCGCCGACCCGTCGGTAGCTGGAGCACCGGCCACTCTGGCTTTCGAGGACTTTCTCGCGTTTGGCGACGGCTATCGCTCAGTCGATTCTCAGTTCACAATCGATGCGCAGTATTCCGTCGACACCGCGATTTTGTTCGACGCAGAAACAGCGCCGATTCTCACAATCGGCGTGATCAATGCAACTGCTGAAGAGCCGCCGCAGGTATTCACCAATGGTGGCTACGACGCTCGGGTCCACGATCCTCGCGGTCGTCTGGTGTACCTGCGTTTGGTGCAGAGCTTCTAATCTGAACGACTTTGAATGGGGGGGAGGGGTCATCGACTGCGGTCGGTGGCCCTTTTCTTTTTTCGGCGATGGTGAATCAGACGACCGCCTCGCACTAACGCTGCCCCGGATGCGCCGGTCGGGAATTTGCTCACTAAGCCGCGGTCGTTCGCTTGGGCTTGAGCCGCCGTTGGCCTAGAATTAGCGCCCTGTTCGAAACTTCGACGCTATGTTCACCTATCTTGACCCCGATGTTCGCCGCCGTCTGATCGCGGCCGATAAACTTCGCCGTATCGATGCCAAAGGTGAGCTCTTGGATATCGATGCGCCGCCGAAACCTGGTGCGCTTTCGGTCAATCTGCTCGGCCCGATTCCCTTGCCGGTGTCTATCGGCGATTGGAAGCACACGTTTCAGTGGTACGCGGCCGTTCGCAACACCGAGCTGGCCAAGGTAGAAGCATTGGCGGCGTCGCTGCGCGCTGAAGGCGGACAGGGCATGTTCGCGGAATTGGCGACTTCGATGGCGGTCAATAGTGTGCTGATCGACGGTGATCTGACGAGCGCAGAGAAACCGATTGCGAGGGTTCACTCGAGTTGCCTGACTGGCGACGTATTCGGTTCCGAGCGATGTGAGTGCGGCCCGCAACTCGAAGCTGCGATGCGACGCATTGCTGACCACGATGGACCTGGAATCCTGGTCTATATGGCCGGTCATGAGGGACGCGGTATCGGTTTGTGGGCCAAAGCGGCGACTTACCTCCTTCAGGATGAAGGGGAAGATACGTACCAGGCGAATCGAAGTCTTGGGCTGCCGGATGATTCGCGCAACTACAGCGAAGCCGCGGCGTTGCTGTTGCATTTTCTCGGAGATCGCCCGTTTGATCTGATGACGAACAACCCGAAGAAAGTTGAAGACCTCAGAAACGCTGGGCTGAAGTCGGTCCAGCCGGTCAAACACCTGATTGGCGTGTCGGGATGGAACCGAAGGTATCTCGCTGCGAAGGCAGAGAAAGGCCACCGAATCGATACCGAAGACTTGAGCGAAGACTAACTAAACCTTTTTCGATGTCGGACGTCTTATCTCCAATCAACTATGGTCGGGGGGGACCGACATGGACAGGCTAACGACTGCCGCTCTGATCGCGATGATCTTTGGTTGCAACGCAGCATCCGCAGATATCGATATCCCTCTGGTCAGTGGCGCTCCCGAGCTTGACGGTCAACTTGACGAAGCGTTTTGGGCGGAAGCCGCGACGGTCGAGCTCGGTTACGAGACGCGGCCGGCAGAAAACGAGCCTGCCAGTGTCCGAACGGTGGCCTACCTTGCGGAGAATGGCAGCGATCTTTACGTAGCCTTTCGTGCTTATGATCCCAACCCCGAGTCGATCGTGGCGTTTCTTGCCGATCGGGATGACGCGTACGACGACGACTGGGTCGGTATCGTGCTCGATACGTTCAACGATCAGCGTCGCGCGTTCGAGTTCTTCGCCAACCCTTTCGGCATCCAGATGGACCTGACGTTCGATGATGTGAACGGCAACGAGGACGATAGCTGGAATGCGATCTGGGATTCGAAAGGCGCATTGGATGACAAGGGCTATGTCGTCGAGATGCGCATTCCGTTTCAGAGCTTGCAGTTTCCGGCCGGGGATGACGCCAAGACTTTCGGCTTCGACCTGATCCGCGTTCGCCCACGTGATTTTCGATATCGACTCTCGAACAACATTCAGGATCGAAGCGTTCCCTGTTATCTGTGTCAGCTCGACAAGATGCGTGGGTTTGCCAGTGCGGACCCTGGCCGCAATCTGATCATTGCACCGTCAGCGACCGCGATTCGCACCGATAGCGCATCCGACACGGATGTCCCCGAGCCCGTGCTGGTCGAAGGCGATATCGAATTCGAACCCGCGCTCGATGTGCGCTGGGGCATTACCCCCGACATCAATCTCACCGCGACTTTGAACCCCGATTTTTCTCAGGTGGAAGCGGACGTGGCGCAAGTCCAGGTCAATCAGCAATTCGCTTTGTTCTTTCCCGAACAACGCCCATTTTTTTTGGAAGGCGCGGATTTCTTCGCCTCTCCGATCAATGCGGTGTTTACGCGCAATCTGGCTGACCCGGATTTCGGCGCGAAGATAACGGGCAAGGCGGCAGGTCATACGTTCGGTGCCTTCGTTGCCAATGATACGACCACGAACCTGCTGCTACCGGGTGCGCAAGGGTCAGAGATCACCACGCTGGACGAACAGAGCGAGGCCGCCGTCGCACGCTACGCTTACGATGTGGGTCGCAACTCTCGGGTCGGTGCGCTCGCGACGCAACGCCAGGCAGGTGACTATCGCAACACAGTGGTTGGTGTCGATGGTCGCGCTCAGTTTGCTGACTACTACACAATTGAAGGGCAGTTCCTGCAAAGCAACACGCAGAATCCCGAGTCGATTTCCGATGAGTTTGGCCTCGATGAGGAGCAATCCGGGCATGCGTTGCGGGCGCGCTTCGAGCGGCGCTCCCGGAACTGGTTGCACTACGCGCAGTATCTGGATTTCGGACGTGATTTTCGCGCCGATATGGGATTCGTGCCGCAGGTCGATTTCGACAAATCCATCATCGGCATGTTCCGATTTTTCAATCCTGAGGCGGGGCTATGGTGGAGTCGAGCATCAATCGGCGGTGACTACGACATCACGCATGACGCTGATGGTCAATTGCTCGAGCGGGAGCTGGAAATGCGTGCCGATATCAACTTCGTTGGCCAAAGCTACGCGGAGATTGGATTGGTGCATCGCGACCGCTTGTTTGAAGATACGCTGTACGAGGAGTCGCGCGGCTTTTTGTACACCGAGACACAACCCACCGGATCGGTCTTTCTTGGGCTACTGCTGTCCGGCGGCGATCAAATCGACTTCGCGAATTCGCGGCTTGGCAAGGATCTGACTATCAGCCCGCGGACCACATTGCGACTCGGCGATGGACTCGCCCTGCGTTTGCGCCATACGTGGCAGGAGTTGGAAGCGGACGGTGACCGTGTATTTACCGTGAATCTGACCGACCTTCGTGTGCAGTACCAGATGAGCCCGCGTACTTTTTTTCGGGTCGTCCTGACACACAGGGACGTGGACCGCAACGTGTCGAATTTTGCAGAGCCGGTTGACGCGTCAACGCGCCGATTATCCAGCCAGTTGTTGTGGTCTTACACGATTAACCCGCAGACCGTGTTCTTTCTTGGCTACGGAGACAGTCGTCTTGAGGACGACACGATCGTTGATCTCACAGAAGTGGATCGCGGCTTCTTCATGAAAGTCGGTTACGCGTTTCTGCCTTAAGCTGGCGTCCGCGGCGGCCGCGCTTTATCGTAGTCGACATTTTTTCGGTTTGTTGGGGAAAACCTATGCTCTTTTACGATTGCCAGCCCGCACCCAGTCCGCGCCGCGTGCGAGTTTTTATTGCCGAGAAGGGCGTCGATATTCCGGTCCAACAGATCGACCTTGGCAGTGGCGAGCACCTCGGAGATGCATTTCGAAAGATCAATCCCGATTGCACAGTGCCGGTTTTGCAGCTGGATGACGGCACGGCGCTGACTGAGACCGTCGCGATCTGTGACTATCTCGAATCCAGGTTTCCGACACCTGCGTTGCTCGGCGGCACACCCGAGGCTCGCGCACAAGTTCTGCAGTGGAACGCTCGCATCGAGCAGCAAGGACTCGCTGCCGTCGCAGAGTCTTTTCGGAACCACGCGAAAGGGTTCAAAGGGCGGTCGATCACCGGACCTGCTGGTTTCGAGCAGATTCCGGAATTGGTTCCGCGCGGACGCAAACGCGCGGAGTTGTTCATGGCGCGACTGGACTCGCAGCTTGCCGATCGCGAGTTCATATGCGGCGATCAGTTTTCAATGGCCGATATCACTGCGTTGATTACGGTCGATATGTGCGCCTGGATCAAATTACCGATTCCCGAATCCCAACCGAATCTGCGTCGCTGGCATGACGCTGTCTCCAATCGGCCGAGCGCACGAGTCTGAGCGGTGTCGCAGACGACCAATACTGTGTTTCTCGTTCGACCCTGCCGTTTTCAGTCGAACCCCCACACTGCAGCGAGCAATGCGTTCCAGGCGCGCGAACCCGATGACGATTTGTCGGCATCCAACATGCTTGCGCAGCAGCAGTTCGATCGGTTGGTGGTTGAACTCAGAAAGGCGGGTGTGAATTGCCTGGTTTTTGATGACACGCCCGACCCCCATACGCCCGACTCTGTGTTTCCCAACAACTGGATCAGTACGCACGATGATGGACGCGTTTTTCTCTATCCAATGGAAGCTGTAAACCGACGGACCGAACGGCGGGGCGATATCGTCGATGCACTAGGTCGTGTTGGCTTCGACGTGCGCGAGGTGGTCAACATCTCCGATTCCGAGTCCGACGGTCGCTACCTGGAAGGCACTGGGAGCCTCGTTCTGGACCGCGCGAACTGCATCGCGTACGCCTGTCGATCGTCCAGAACCGACGCCGGCCTCGTCGACTCGGTGTGCGCGCGGCTTGGGTATCGTGCCGAGATTTTTTCGGCGACAGATCGGGCGGGATTACCCGTCTATCACACGAACGTCATGATGTTTGTTGGTACCACCGTCGCGGCGGTCTGTCTCGAGTCGATCGTGGCAGAAGATCGCGAACGGGTGGCTGAGTCGTTGACGGCAACAGGACACGAAATCGTCGATCTGAGTTTCGACCAAATTGAGCAGTTCGCCGGGAACATGCTTGAGCTTTCCGGGCCCGAGGGTTCCTTGATTGCAATGTCCTCTCAGGCTTTCACGAGCCTGACCGACGTGCAGCGCGATCAGTTGTCTTGGCATGCTCGCTTGGTCCGAAGTGACATAAGCCACATTGAGGGTCAATCCGGGGGCAGTGTCCGCTGCATGCTCGCCGAAGTTCATCTGCCAAAACGGGCCTGATTCGCTCGCCGGGAACGGCTACACTTAGCGCCCTTTTTGGAAGTGCTCAGTTAGAGAGTGGAATGAAGCAACGCGACAAGATTCTGATGTGCCCGCCTGATTTTTTCACGGTAGACAATGCGATCAACCCCTGGATGGCGGGTAACGAGGGACGGCTAGACCGTGCGAAGGCGCAGGAGCAGTGGGATGCGCTGGTGGCGAAGATTGGCGAGTATGCCGATGTAGTCACAATAGACCCTCAGCCGGACCTACCAGATATGGTGTTCACGGCGAACGCCGGCGCGGTATATGGAGATAAGGCCATCGCGAGCCATTTCGTACCGCACGAACGGCGCCCGGAAGAGACGCATTTCAAGGACTGGTTCCGCAACAACGGTTACGAGCTTCTGGATCTTGATGAGAAGCTGGGCTTTGAGGGTGCCGGCGACTGTTTGATCGATCGCGGTGGTCCGTGGTTGTGGACCGGGTACGGCTTTCGAACGGAGATCGAGGCACACCCCGAGATCGAGGCTTTCTTCGGGCGCGAACTTGTGTCGATCCGACTGACCGATCCGCGCTTCTATCATATTGATACATGCTTTTGCCCGTTGACCGACGGCTTCCTGATGTATCACCCGCCCGCGTTTGACTACGAATCGCGTCTTGCGATTGAGACGCGCGTGCCGCCGCACAAGCGGATCGTCGTCGACACGATGGATGCTGGAAACTTCGCTTGCAACGCCGTCAACGTCGGTCATGAGGTCTTCGTGCATCAGGCGTCAGGTCCGTTGAAGGCGCAGCTGATGCTGGCTGGTTTCACAGTCCACGAGGTGAACCTGTCCGAGTTTTTGAAATCGGGCGGTTCCGCGAAGTGTCTGACGTTGAAACTGACGGAGCCGGTTTCCCACTGATGTCCGCTCTGCGTTATCACGTTGCCGCGAGCAATCCCGCAAGCCACGAGTTCGAGGTTCAGATCCAGATTCCCGGCGAGTGGGTCGGCGACGATCTGACTCTGCGACTGCCAGCCTGGATTCCCGGCAGTTACATGGTCAGGGACTACGCGCGGCACGTGACATCCGTCGACGCATCTTGCGGTGCTGAGACGCTCTTCGTTGAGCGTATCGACAAATCCAGTTGGCGCGTTGGAGGCCTAACGGAAGACGCCTCAGCCGACGTCAGGATTCAGCTGACGGTTTATGCGTGGGATCTTTCCGTGCGCGGTGCCCATCTCGACCAGCACCATGCGTATTTCAATGGTGCCTGTTTGTTTCCTGAGGTCGTGGGTTGGGACGGTGACATCGAGTTACAGGTTGCAACGATGCCGAAACTGCCGGAAGACGCGTGGGTTGCGACCGCGATGCGTCCCGTCGATGTGGATGTGCGAGGATTCGGTCGCTATGCGTGTGCGGACTACGACGAGCTTCTCGATCACCCGGTAGAAATAGCACAGCAAACGAACATCGCGTTCTCAGTTGCTGGCGTGCCGCATCGACTAATTGTGCGTGGTGGCGGTGCGTTCGACGAAACGCAGTTGGCGCGGGACTGTGAACGCATTTTCGCGACACATCACGAACTGCTGGGGACGCCCGCCGATCTGGATCGATACGACGTGCTAGCGTACGCAGAAGTGGGTAGTTATGGCGGACTGGAGCATCGGTGGTCGACGAGCCTCGCGATAGGCGTCGATGATTTACCGCGCTCCGGTGCTGCGCATTCGGCCAGTGCGTATCGGAAGCTGTTGGGACTGATCAGTCACGAATACTTCCACCTCTGGAATGTCCGGCGGCTGAAGCCAGCCGTATTCTCGCCGTTGGATATGTCGCGTGAGGTGCATACCCGATTGTTGTGGGTTTTCGAGGGCATCACTAGCTATTACGACGATCTCGCACTGGTGCGCAGCGGTGTCATCAGCCGCAAGGACTATCTTCAGTTACTGGCGCAGAACTTGACCCGTGTGTGGCGTACCCCTGGCAGACTCCGCAAGACACTCGCTGATTCGAGTTTCGATGCGTGGACACGCTTCTACAAACAGGACGAAAACGCCCCAAATGCGATCATCAGCTACTACGCCAAGGGCGCAGCTATTGCGCTGGCGCTGGATCTTACGCTGCGTCTCAAAACTGAGGTTACGCTCGACGATGTCATGCGTGAGTGCTGGCAGCGATTTTACGTCGATGGAAACGGTATGCCGGAGGATGGGCTGGAGTCCGTCGTGGCAGATCTCACGGGGAACGCGCTCGAGGGCTGGTTCGACCGCTACATTCGTGGTGTCGACGATCCGGACTTCGACGCGCTGCTTGTGCCATTCGGTGTCCGGTGGGCACTTCGGCCTTCGGCCGGGCCGACGGATACCGGCGGCATAAACCTGGCCAAACCTGTACCCAGTTATCTGGGTCTGCGTGTGGCCTCAGGGCAGACGCGAGTCGCTGCAGTGATCAAAGACGGTCCTGCGCAGCTTGCAGGTCTGTCTGCCGGCGATGAGATCGTCGCAATCAATGGATTCGAAGCCGATTCTGGTCGAGTGGAGCGTCTGTTGACGCAGTCCAGTCCAGGCCAGTCGGTTGCGTTGCACGTATTCCGGAATGCGAGACTGTTGCAGCTCGAACTGGTGCCGGAGCCTGCGGTGTCGGACACCGTCGTGTTGATGGAGCAGGAAACGTTAGACGACCGCGAGGCTACGCAACGCCTGGCGCACTGGCTCGCCGAGTCGCCCCACGTTTGAGGCGCCACGCGAGACGCGCGCCCAAGAGCACAGACAAGATGAGCGCGTAGACCAGTGGTTCGGTGATGTCTTTTTTCACTTGCCACCAAAAATGCCAGACACCGAGAATCCCAGCCGCGTACGCGCCATAGTGAATCTGCTGCCAGCGCTTGCCAAGCCTTCGCCGTGCGCCGGCGGTGGAGGTGACGGTCATCGCTAAGAGAATCAGGACCGCTGCGAAGCCCACGGTGATGTAGGGGCGCTTGACGATATCTTCGAGGATCGGCCCAAGTGCGAGACCTTGGTCGAGCACAAGGTATACGGTGAAATGGAGTCCGACATAGAACGCTCCAAACAGACCGATCATGCGACGGAACCGGGTGATCCACACAAGTCCGGTCAATTTTCGCAACGGTGTGACTGCAAGACCGAGCAGTAGAAACCTGAGGCCCCAGATTCCAAAGTGCTCGAGGAGTGCTTCAGCGGGGTTGGCGCCCAGTGATTGACCCGCAACATTGAAAATTCCAGCGATCGCAAGCCCGAACGGCACCAAGGCGGCCAAAAAGACCGCAGGTTTCAGCACAAAGCGCACGCGTTGGGTCGTGTTCATGATCGTGACCTAGAAGTTCCTGCGCAGGTCGAGTCCGGTATACAGATCGGCAACCTGATCGGCATAGCCGTTGAACATCAGAGTTTCCTGCTTCGGCGCGAAAAATCCGGCGCCGATCTTGCGTTCTCGCGCCTGACTCCAACGGGGATGGTCCACTTCTGGATTCACGTTCGCGTAAAAGCCGTACTCTCTCGCATTAGCGAGATTCCAACTGGTCGCCGGCTGTCGTTCGGTGAAGCGTATCCCGACGATCGACTTGATGCTCTTGAAGCCATATTTCCAAGGCACGATCAGTCGCATCGGAGCACCATTCTGGTTCGGCAGCACACGGCCATAGACGCCAACCGCCATGATCGTTAACGGATGCGTTGCCTCCTCGATCGTCAGCCCTTCACGATAGGGCCAGTCCAGAACGCTTGAGCGTTGTGCAGGCAGCATCTCGGTGTCGTAGATCGTCTCGAATGCCACGTATTTTGCGCGCGAGTTCGGCCGAAAGAACTTCACGATATCGGCCAGCGGAATGCCGACCCACGGGATCACCATGGACCAGGCTTCTACACAACGGAATCGATAAATACGCTCTTCCAAATCGAAGGGCTTGACGAAGTCTTCAAGGTTGAACTGACCGGTGATGTCCGCTTCGCCGCTGACTTCAAAACTCCACGGGCGAGGCTTCAGTTGGTTCGCATTTTTCGCCGGATCTGACTTTCCGAGACCCAGTTCGTAAAAGTTGTTGTACGAGGTTACTTCCTCAAACGTGTTCGGCGTCTCGTCCGTCGAAAGGTCGCTGCTCTGAACGCCTACAAGCTTACCCGCCGTAGGCAATGTAGCCGCGCGTCCACTGGCCGGAATCAACGCGGCACCTGCCAGGGCCGTGACGATGTCGCGGCGCGACACGTACGCTGACTCGCTGGTGATTTCGCTGGGTTTGATACTTGCTGGGCGCCGAATCAACATGGCGGTCTCCGTTGAGTGTTAATTGGATGAGATCGGTGTGCCGTTCAGGCTCCAATCGTAATCGGAGTAGCTGAACTTCCACGAATTGTTCTTCAGGCTGGTCGCGACATCCGGGTCATCGACATACGCCGCCAGAAAAGCTCCGAGGGAGCCACCGCCGACCGCTTCAAATTCGTCGCCATACCATTTGAATATGCGCGACAGGCGCGCCGTGCGGTTGTCCGCATCGAATTGATTGCTGTCCGGGTTGTTGACGAAAGCACGCGTGACCGCATCGAGTTCTGTGTCCAAACCGTCTGCCGTGTAAAGCTCGCTGCGCAGGGGCGGGCATGACTTGGAAGAGCAGACGATCGCGAAGTGAATTCGTGGATCGCCTTCATTGATGATGCGCTCGTGTTCCAACTCGAACAACGACAACGACGTGTTGAACAGAGCGTACTGGCGGCGTTTGAAAAATCTGAGACGCCCCCAAATCGTCGATGGCGAAAAACCGTCGAGAATCCCCTGGATCGAGGTGGCGTTATAAGCGTTGATGTAGAACGCCAGCCGCGTCTGTTGATCGGCGTCTCTCGGCGGGGCGGTCGTCGCAAGACTCGCCATCATTTCGGCAAACTCGGCGGACGCCGCAAACGCCGGATAGTTGACGTTGCCCTCGTTGACGTCCGATGCCAGGAGTTCGGCAAATGGACTGAACACATCGTGCAAGTCGTCCGCATAACCGGTGCTGAACAGGCTCATGGTCAAAATCAGAGCGAGTGCCTTACCAGGGAATTTCCTGACCATCCCAAGCAAAGAATTTTCCATTGTCTTCATCATTCAAATTTTCCAAAACGTTGGTGAGATGTTGCGCCGACGTGTCGGCATCAAACAACTGTTCCTTGGCAACGCCACCGCGAAAGGGCTCACTGAGATCCGTCGCAACCGTGCCAGGGTGCAGTGCGACGCACCGAATCTTCTTGTAGCGACGCCGTAACTCTATAGACATCGTTTTCGTCAGCATGTTCTGCGCCGCTTTCGATGCGCGGTAGCTATACCAGCCACCCAGTCTGTTGTCGCTGATACTGCCCACTCGAGCGGACAGCGTCGCAACGACGCAGGGTGTCTGGCGCGGCAGCAAGTCGGCGACATAACGCACCAATAACAGCGGCCCCACACTATTGACCGTGAAAACCCTGAGAACATTACCTGGATCTACATCGGCCAGACGTCGCTCGGGTTGCAAAAGCCCATCGTGCAACAAGCCGACGGTGTTGATGACCCAATCGAGCTGGTCGTCCTGCTGCTTGATCGCCGCTATTGCGGTTTCGATTGTGTCAGCACGTTCGAGATTCATGCTAAGCGGGATGGCGCGATCCCCAAATTCGTTGAAGAGTGACCGAATGCCAGGCGCGTGCTCACCCTGGCGCGCCGCACAATAGACTCGTGTGGATGGATTCTTAAGCAGTCGGCGCGCGATCGCGGCGCCGACACCTCGACTAGCTCCGACGACCAGAGCGATATTGGGTAGTGGTGTCATACATTCATGTTCGAGCGTGGCGATGCGCCGGATGCGGGTTCAATGTCGACCAATCCAGTCGATGATCAATGCGTTTACAGACTCCGGATGCTCCTGTTGCGTCCAGTGACCACAGTTCTGAAGCACAGTCACATCCAGGTCTTGGACATAGCGACGCATGGTTTCGATATGTTCCTCGGAGATGAGAATGTCGTCCTCAGCACCGATGAAACGTGTCGGCACCGTGACTTTCTGTTCGACATCGGCGGTGTCACGCCAATTTCTGGACCAGTTGCGATACCAGTTGATGGCCGGCGTGAACCCACTGGCCGCGAACGCGCGCACGTAGTAATCGAGGTCAGCATCCGACATCAGAGCGGTTCCCGGTAGCGGGTTTTTTTGCATCTCGCGCAGCATGCTGAACGCCTGGCGGTCCTTGGGTCGCACCGCTTCGAAGGCCGCGCGTGTGGCGGGCAAGCGTCGATACATCGCACGAAGAAACTTTCGCGGGTCCGCATCAAACGTCTTGTCCGCTTCGTCCGAGTCCTGGAAATTGATAATGTAAAAGTCATCGCCGAGGACTTCGCGCGTGACAACCATCGGGTCGCGCTCGCGGCGCGGTGCAAAGGGAATGTTGAGATTGATCAGCGCTTTGATTCGTTCTGGACGAATCAGCGCGTATTGCCACAACAGCAGGGCCCCCCAGTCGTGACCGACCCAGTACGCCGCATCGCATCCCATTGCATCAAGCAGTCCGTCGAGGTCCGCGATGAGTTCGCTCTGGCGGTAGGCGGCCACCCCTTCCGGTTTGTCGCTGGCCCCGTAACCCCTCATATCAAGCGCGATCGCGCGGTATCCAGCCGCTGCGATTGCGGGCAACTGGTAACGCCAGGAATAGGCTAACTCCGGGAAGCCATGGCAGAAGATCACCGGATCACCAGTGCCCATCTCAAAGGTCGCGAGCGTGACTGAACCACAGTCAACGAATCGCGGTTGATCGAACACACTCATACGCCAAGTATCCCATGAGAAACAGGCGAAACGCTTGCCTTTTCAATGATCAATAGTAAAGTCGCAGTTGGGCCGACGGCCCGGTCCGCCGGTGGCAACGCCGGTATTTTTTTGCCTTATCAGACCACCAACAGACAGTTTTCCCACTATGAGTTTTGATCCTGTCACAGGCCGCTACGACGGGCCGACGCTCGAGGCAGATGTGCTCGATTTCTGGCGAAAGCACGACGTGTTTGCGCAGTCACTTGAAAATCGTCGTGGCGCAGAGCGTTTCAGCTTCAACGAGGGTCCACCCACCGCGAACGGTAAGCCTGGCATTCACCACGTGCTCGCGCGTACGTTCAAGGACGTATTCCCACGTTTCAAAACGATGCAGGGATACAGTGTGCCGCGCAAAGCGGGGTGGGATACCCACGGGTTGCCCGTCGAGCACGAGGTGGAGAAGCAACTCGGTATTTTCGACAAGGCAGAAATCGAGGCAAAAGTCGGCATCGAGGAATTCACGAGACGATGTCGCGAATCGGTGATGACCTACGTCGCCGACTGGGAGCGAATGACCGAGCGTATGGGCTTCTGGGTGAACATGGACGATGCCTATGTGACGCTCGACAATAAGTACATCGAGTCCGTCTGGCATCTGCTAAAAGCAATTTGGGATCAGGGGCTGATTTATCGGGGCTACAAGGTGGTGCCGTATGACCCGAGAATCGGCGCAACGCTGTCGTCGCATGAGTTGGCGCAAGGATACAAGGAAGTCGAAGACCCTTCGATTTTTGTGCGCTTCTCGCTCGCCGATGAACCCGATACACACTTCCTTGTGTGGACAACGACACCGTGGACACTGCCATCCAACCTTGCGTTGGCGGTTCACAATGAAGTCGACTATGACTACGTGCGCTGTGACGACGAAACGTTGATTGTTGCGAGTGCATTGCGCGAGCGCGTCATGCAAGAACGCGAACACAGCGTCGTTGAAACGGTCAAAGGTAGTGCGCTGGTTGGCAAGCGTTACCGGCAGATGTTCGACTATCTGGACGTTCCTGAGGATTGCCCTGCGTTCCAGGTCTTCCATGCGGATTTTGTCACTGTCGAAGATGGCACGGGAATCGTGCATACCGCGCCAGCCTATGGCGTGGATGATTTGGCTCTGGGACAGGCGAATGGGCTGCCCGTGCTGCATGGCGTTGGTCTCGACGGACACTTCAAACCTGAGGTTGAACCGGTTGCCGGCCTGTTTTTCAAGGACGCTGATCCGGTCTTGATCCGGCTCTTGAAAGAACGCGGCATCATGTTCCGTTCCGAACGGTACCTGCACAACTATCCGTTTGGTTGGCGGACCGGCGATCCGATCATTTACTACGCCAAGAACGCTTGGTACATCCGCACCACGGACCGCAAAGACAGAATGGTCGAACTGAACCAGTCGATCAATTGGGTGCCAGATCGCATTCGCGACGGCCGCTTTGGCAATTGGCTGGAGAACAACGTCGACTGGGCGTTGTCGCGCGAGCGTTTTTGGGGGACGCCTTTACCGGTCTGGACAAACGGGGAGGGCGATTTCCGTTGTATCGGTAGCGTCGCTGAACTGTCCGAGCTGTCGGGACGTGACCTGCAAGATACCGACCTGCATCGACCGTCAGTAGACCACATCGAGTTCGAATCGGATGGGCATACCTGGCGCCGTGTCCCTGAGGTTATCGACTGCTGGTTTGACTCCGGGGCGATGTCTTATGCGCAGTGGCATTACCCGTTCGAGAACGAGGACGAATTCGAAGCGCATTTTCCCGCAGACTATATTTGTGAGGCGATCGATCAGACACGCGGCTGGTTCTACACCCTGCACGCGATTTCGACACTGGTGTCGGACAGCGTTGCCTACAAGAACGTTATTTGCCTGAGCCACATCGTAGATGCGGACGGCAAAAAGATGTCCAAGTCGAAAGGCAATATCCTCGACCCGTATGCGGTATTCGATGCGGTCGGTGCCGATGCGCTGCGCTGGTATTTCCTGGCTCGAGTAGCCCCTGACCTGCAAAAGCGTATTTCGGTCGACATTATTCAGGACGTCGCTAGCAGCTTCCTCAATACGTTGTGGAATACGTATGCGTTCTTTGTGATGTACGCGCGACTCGACAACGTGGATTTCACCGATCGCTCACGCGTGGCCGACCGACCGGAGATCGATCGTTGGGCTAGTGCACTGAAGAACCGCACGATTGTCGAAGTCACCGATGCGTTGGAGGCGTTCGATGCGCAGAGGGCAGGTGAAGCGATCGAGAGCTTCGTCGATCAACTTTCCAATTGGTACGTTCGTCGGAATCGTCGCCGGTTCTGGAAGAGCGATGATGAGACCGACAAACGATTCGCGTACGACACGCTGTACGAGTGTCTGTGTACCGTTGCCTATCTTGCCGCGCCATTCATGCCTTTCCTGGCCGAACAACTGTATGGCAACCTGGTGCGAGGCGTGCAACCTGGCGCGCCACTCAGCGTGCACCTCGCGGATTGGCCACAGCCCGACCGCGACAGTATCGACCGACAACTTCTGGATGAAGTGAGTGTCGTACAGCGTGTTGTGGGACTCGGGCGCGCTGCGCGTGCGCAGAGCGGTGTGCGCACGCGCCAGCCGCTGGACCGATTGCTTGTTCGTACACCAGGCGCAAACGCAGATCGTGCGGTGCAAACGCATGCCGCGCAAATTGAGGAAGAGCTCAACGTCAAGCATATCGAGACGATTGCGCAGGACGCAGATCTCGTCGAGTACCGAATCAAACCTAATCTGCCGGTGGTAGGACGCAAGTTTGGTAAACAGGTACCTGCGATTCGTGCGGCACTGGGTGACGCTGACGGCGGGGAAATCGCGAGGTGCGTTGCCCAGGACCAGACTTTCTCGGTCGACGTGGATGGGCAGTCGGTGGAGCTTGGCGCGGACGATGTGCTGGTCGAAACCGCCTCGGCCGACGGCTATGCCTGCGCCGAGGAGTCCGGCTACCTCGTTGGCCTTGATACTTCCCTGAACGACGAACTAGTGCGGGAAGGGTTGGCGCGTGAGCTGATTCGTGGTGTTCAGGAGGCTCGAAAGCAGGCAGGACTTGAGGTTTCAGACCGAATCGCGCTGCAAATCAGCGGATCGGATGGTATCGGTGCGGCAATCGACAAGTATCGCGAGTTGATCATGAGCGAAACGCTGGCGTTGCAGTGGGAAGTGAGTGGGGATTCGTTTCAAGTGGAAGGCGGAATTGACGCCGAGCACTGGACCATTGAATTGACACGAATCGAGGCCTGATTTTTGGCTGATCCGGGTTGATTTGGCGATTTCGTCAAGCTTTGTTATAACTGTATGGCAGAGGGATTTTGCACACCGGATAAGGCGGCGAAGACCGACCCAACGCCCGGGATCACGTACTGACGGACTAGATTTTCGCCCGGGAGTTTGAAGGGGGTGGCGGATGTCTTTGCTCAGAGACAAGCTACACGATGCAATGCTGGTGCTGACCAGCCACGAAAATGCCAAAACCAGGCTGACAAAAGCCTGGGTAGATCAGTTGGATGCCATTCCGTCGGATGAAATCCCTGACACGATTCGAGATCGGTTCCAGGCCATGCGCGACCGGATCACGGCTCGTCGGCCGGTTAACAACGAACACCCTATCGTGGCTACGATTCGGAAAATGTCGCCGATGGAGGCCTCGGATTGCGGGCGCGATATCGTTCAACTCTATTTTCAGCTGATGCTGGATGCGGCCCCCGTCCAGTTGCGATTGGTTGAGTCAACCACAGAAGAAAAAACTCAAGCTACTGATATTCCGGAGTTTTTGACGCAACACTAACGGCGAGGGCCGGCGCAGCGCGTCATCCTGAAGCGCGATACCCGACGCGCCCGACAGGCAGCGAGGATTGGCATAGTTTTTCTTCAGTCTGAGCGAAATTCATCTGGAAGCGCTCGACGTAGTCTTTAGATCAGCACAGACGGCGCTGGCTTTAGACGCAGACCAGGTCCTATTGGCGCTTTCCACACATCTCAATAAACTCCGCGCGTGTGCGCGCATCGTCGCGAAATTCGCCGAGCATTTGGCTGGTGACCATCGACACGCCGGTCTTGTGTATTCCACGAGTGGTCATGCATTGATGGCTGGCCTCGACGATGACGCCGACACCGCAAGGCTTGAGTACATCATCAATACAATGTGCAATTTGTGATGTCATTTTCTCCTGCACCTGAAAACGGCGCGCGAATGCCTCCACTACACGTGCGAGTTTGCTGATCCCGACCACTTTTCCGCGTGGTAGATAGCCGACGTGTGCCTTGCCGATGATGGGCGCCATGTGATGTTCGCAATGTGATTCAAAGTGAATATCGCGAAGTACGATCATCTCATCGTAGCCTTCGACCTCCTCGAAGGTGCGGCGCAGGAACTGCAGCGGATCGTCTCGATAACCAGAGAACCAGTCTTCATACGCGCGAGCAACTCTGGCGGGCGTGTCAAGCAGGCCTTCGCGCGTGATGTCTTCGCCTGCCCAGCGCAGGAGTGTCCTGACCGCGTCCTCGGCAGCTTTTCGAGAAGGTTTACGACGCGATACAGTTTTCTTTTTCGAAGCCAAAGCGTGGTTTCCTGCACTAGATAAACGAACGGCGCCGACGCTTCGGTCGACGCTCAAACGAAGGTTGCTGGGTTTGGATCGCTGGAATCAGCGCGTCGGTGTCGCCAGTCCTATTGGACAGCTCACGCCAGTCCCACCGATGCCGCAGTATCCGTCCGGGTTCTTCGCCAGATACTGTTGATGGTACGCCTCGGCGAAGAAATAGGATACGTCTGACGCGATCTCTGTGGTAATCGCGCCGAACCCGGAGGCGTGCAAGCGTTCCTGGTACACATCGCGTGACGCGCGCGCTGCAGCGAGCAGCTGCGCGTCGTCGACGTAGATCGCTGAGCGGTACTGAGTGCCGCGGTCATTCCCTTGACGCATTCCCTGTGTCGGGTCGTGCGACTCCCAGAACGCCGTCAGGATTTGATCGGCGGAGACCTTCTGGGGGTCGAATACGACCTGAACGACTTCGGTGTGACCTGTGCGTCCAGAGCAGACTTCTTCATAGGTCGGGTTACGTGTGTGTCCTCCGGCGTAACCGACCGATGTGGTGAAGACGCCGAGCATTTGCCAGAACACGCGCTCTGCGCCCCAGAAGCAGCCCATGCCAACGAGCAACGACTGATGTCCATGTGGAAATGGCGCCGTTAGCGGACTGCCGAGCACGAAATGCGTGTCCGGAACGGCCATCGCGGTGTCGCGGCCAGGTAGCGCTTCTTCTGCAGAAGGTAGATTTTTGGGTTTGGTAGCAAACAGCATGGCAACGTGCTCGATGATTAACTCGTAACGGATATATCGTCCGACGATTCGTTTTCAATGGCTTCGTTGTCAATGCTGTCGGTTCCATCTGGCACAAACTCTCCATCCGCAGGCTCTTCGAGAGGTAATTCAGGCTCGGGTTGTTCGCCCCCGTCACGCTCAGAAAGTCGCGCACGAGCTCGTTCTGTCCGCTCAATGTATTTGCGTTCTCGCTCACTCAGACGGCTATCGTCATAGCGGAATTCGTGCCGATATCGAACGCCGTAGCTGCGCGTTGGTGTTCCGTTCACAAACGTTGGACGATAGACGAACCGGCGGACGTTTCGCACGACGATGGCGTCCATCAATCCGGCGGGCTGAGAATCGACGATTCGCAGGTTGTCCGGTCTGCCGCTCACGGTCAGGTCGTATTCCAATTCAACGAAGCCACGGTCCGGATAGCTGCGCGTGCCGCTGTCGTTGATGTGGTAGACCGATCGGATCGGCTGAGTCACAACGGCATTTGGCTCTGCGAACAGCGATTCGTGCAGACTTTTGAGATCCGGGTTGTTGACTGTGAGGTTGTAGGCCTCCAGATAGGATTGTCGAGCCGTCCGTGTTGCCGTAGCAAAGAGAAGAAAATCACCCTCGGCGACGAGCGTCGCGGGTAACAGGGATGGATCACCTGCGCCCTGCTCTCGCGCGATCCGAACGGCCCGATGGACTGCGCGGCGAGCTTCCTTCAGGGCCAGCTCCGGGGTGAAACCTGGTGTCGCTTGTGTTTGTCTCGGGGTGACGAACGCGAGTGCGACCAATGGCTCGATCAATCGCGGATCGTCGCGACCGTGGTACTTCGCAATCGTACGCTCGAGTCTTCGATAGGCGAACATGGCTTCGGTGAAGTTCCCAATTTTCGTATACCAGTCCGCTCGACGCTTGAGTGCATCGAGATATTGATCCGAATCGGCAGAGTAGCGACGTTGCTGCAGCCGAAAGATGATGTCCTGAATTTTGTTGGCGGTTCGTGTATCGCCAAGGAAGTAGTGAGTTCGGCTTAACGAGTCCAAAGTGTCGAGCTGCTCAAGGTTGTTCGGTCCGGCGGTGACGTGCGAGATGTGCACCGATCGCTCGAACAGCGGCACCGCCGCTTCTAGGTCGTTCAATGCGATCGAGGCGTTCGCCAGTCCGTTCAGTGGATTGATCAGTTCTTTGCCGACGATATCGGCACCGGCGGCTTCCTGCACCTGGATCGCCGCAACAAAATTCTGTTGCGCCGCTACGAAATCGGCGGACTCCGTTTGTGCAATCGCAAGATTGGTCAGCGCTTTCGCGACCTCGGGGCTTTCTCCGCCCCAAATCCTGGAAGCCAACTCAACGACGAGTTTCGCCTGGTCGAGCGCGCCCTCGCGTTCGCCGGATGCCAGTTGGGTGCGATACAACGTCTGTGCTGCTTCGAGTTGCGCTCCGACTTCTGATTGCGCGACGTCGGGCTCGATCTCAATGAGCTCGATCTGCGCACGCGCGACATCGGCGTCGGCTGGCGCAGTCGCCAACAGAGCGAGCAGCATGAGTCCTATGGGCCATGGTGACCTGAGTGTCTTCAGACAATGCTTCATTTTGATCATATGACTCACAGCGTTAGGTTAATGTTGAGGCGTATGGAGATAGACCAGTTTTTTTACACAAAGTTTTCAAATAGGCTGGCTGCGCCCTGTTACCGTGCACAGCAATCGGCAGCGAGGGGATCCACTGATGACAACCGAAGCCATGAAGACCATGCTCAAGACTACCACCGCAGTGTTGTGCGCTGCAGCATCCATGAGTGCGCAAGGCGACACGACACTCACTATATATAGCAAGGCGCAGCCGGGGGCAGTCAACCCCGATTTGTACCGACCATCGCCACGCACTGGCAGTTACCACGGTCAGAGCATTCCCGGCTACGCGATTGTTCGGGATGATCGTGCACTGTCTTTGGAACGGGGCCGCAGTGCGGTTTCGATTACCGATGTGGCCGCGCTGCTTGACCCGACAACCGTCCGCCTCACATCTCTGACGGATCCAGCCGGCACGCAAGTGGTTGAACAGGATTTTCGTTTTGATCTCGTGGGCAGTGATAAGTTGTTACAGCGTTACATCGACCAACCGGTCACGGTCGAACAGCTGTTTGCGAACCGCGTCCGTGAAATTAGTGGGCGGCTCCTCAGCACCGACGGTGGATTGGTCCTGCAGGAAGAGGACGGTTCGGTTTCGATCGTAACGGAATGGCAAAACATCGAGTTGGGTGCACTTCCCGGTGGTTTGATGACGCGGCCAACGTTGCTTTGGGACATCAACGCTCGCCGCGGCGGATCGCACGATGTGCGGATTTCCTACGAAACCCAGGGCATGACCTGGTGGGCGGACTACAACCTGACTTGGGCGCCAGACTCGGATGAGCAGTCGGGTACGCTCGATGTCAGCGCCTGGGTCAGCATACTCAACCAGAGCGGAACCAGTTTCTCCGAGACCGGACTGAAGTTGGTCGCCGGTGACGTTCAACGAGCCAAGGCCGCGAGTGACGTGCGCGTGTTTATGCAAAGGGCAGCGGCCGCTGAAGTCGACTCAGTTGCCGGATTCGACGAAAAAGCGTTCTTCGAGTTTCACTTGTACACGTTGGGCCGCAAAACGGACTTGCCCGACCAATCGACCAAGCAAATGGCCTTGTTCCCCGCTGCAGCGAGTGTGCCGGCCCGCAAGCGATTGGTTTTCAACGGACTGAGTGTGTCCCCGCGCATGGGCTATGGCGTGACGGATCGAAACTTCGGTGGCGGCGGGAACTCGAAAGTTGATGTTTACATCGAATTCGAGAACCTGGAAAAACATGGACTTGGTGTGCCACTCCCTGCCGGCCGGATTCGCGTATCGCAGCTCGACGAAGCCGACGGCAGTCTTGAGTTTATCGGCGAGGACGTTATCGACCACACGCCGAAGAACGAGGACATTCGCATCCGGCTCGGCTCCGCGTTCGACGTGGTCGGTGAGCGCAAACAGGTCGACTACAGTATCGACTCACGCGCCAAAGTCATCACGGAAACGATCGAAATCACGCTGACCAATCGCAAAGACGTGCAACAGTCAGTCATCATCGCGGAACCGTTGTATCGGTACGCCAACTGGGCGATCTCGGGAAACTCGGATCGCTACCAAAAGATCGACTCGAGGCTGATCCACTTTAACGTCGACGTGCCTGCAGACGGCAAGAAAACGGTTCGGTATTCCGTACGCTATACCTGGTAGCGGTCAGGCGAAAGCCACCACGCTGGCCAGAGATACCGTCACAACGATGGTCAGAATCGCTCGAAGGCGTCGAAACCAGGCGGGGTAGCGGGTCAGGATGCTGACCCGCTCCCACAAGTACCAACCCGGAAAAGCAACGGCAAGCGCGAGGAGATCCGCCGGCGGCGCCAGCGCGAGTGCGATCCAGGCGAACAGAGGCGGCACCACGCTGGCGACGAAGTCCCTGGAACTGTTTGCATCCGGACTCGCGACAGCGACGCCCCAATGAATCGCACCGAGGAAACTCAGAATCGTGACCGCGTAGCCGATCAACAGTGCCCGCTCTGAGACGCCTTCGACGTCGATGCCGAAAACCAGGCCAAGGCTGAGACCGACAAACGGAATTAGTCCCCCGTAGCCGAGCAACTCGGCGGTCCGGCTGCCGTCGGCTGACATCAGTTACTCCGATTCCGATTTGACGATCGTCACTTCGCGTTGCGGGAACGGGATCGAGACGCCAGCTTCGTCCAGCGAGATCTTGATGTTGCGAAGCAAGTCGAAGCGCACCGGCCAATAGTCGCCCGTCTTGACCCACGGGCGAACGACGAAATTGACACTGGAATCCGCCAACTCGCTGACGGCGATCGTAGTCGTCTCCGTCGTGAGGATGCGCTCATCGGCATCGACGCAGTCGCGCAGCACTTTTTCAGCGACCTTCAGGTCATCCCCGTATCCGACACCGATCGTTAAATCGATACGGCGCTTGTCGAGGATCGAGAAATTGACGATTGAGCCAGAGGTTACACTCGCGTTTGGTACCACAATCCGTCGGTTGTCCGGTGTCGTCAGAATGGTGTTGAAGATGCTGACTTCGTTCACCGTTCCTGAGACGCCTGCGGCTTCGATGAAGTCCCCCACACGATACGGCTTGAAAAACACGATCAGCACGCCGGAGGCGAAGTTGGCCAGTGAGCCCTGGAGCGCGAGTCCGACAGCGAGGCCGGCAGCACCGAGTACCGCAACCACCGAGGTCATTTCGAATCCGAGTTGCGTCAGCGCCGCGATGATGATGAAAACGGTTAGCAGAATATTGAGGATATTCAGCATGAAACGTTCGAGCAGCGGGTCGAGATCGACGTTGTCTGCGAGTCGCCCCGCGCCTTTCATGATGATGCGAGCAATCAATCGACCAATCACGAAAACCGCAATGGCGGAAAGCAGCTTGATTCCGAGCTCGACTCCGGACGTGGTCAGCATTTCATGAAGTTTCTCGAGATCTACAATCGAGGACAGTTGCGATGAGTACAGCACTTCGTTCGCTCCGCGGCAGGTCAAAGGCGCGAGTGTACGCATTCACTATCAGGCTTCAACCGTTATCGATCTTCGCTTTTCCGGTTTCATTCTTGACGGACAGGGCGAGCGCATTGCCGGCAAGCGCCATAGCCAGGCCGCAAGCTGCAAGCAAAGTCCATTGATACCCTTCGAAGACTGTCGAAATGACCAGTGCAACGACCGGCAACATGACCGAAATATAAGAGGCGCGGGTCGCCCCGATGCGATCCAGGATGACAAGATACATTCCGAACGCGATTGCGGTCCCGGGAATCGCCAAAAAGAGCAGCGACCCAATGTAACGATACTGCCAGTCGATGGTGAAATGCGTGCCGCTGACGAGGGCGTAACTCGCGGATGCGGTTGCGCCAATCGCCATACCCCAAACATTGACGGCGACAATCGGCAGCTTCCGGCGGGTGTTTCGAATTGCGGCCATATTGCCGAGGGATGCCATGAATGCGCCTACGAGTACCAATGCCATGCCTCGCAAGATGGAGTCGGAGAGTGCGAGCTCGGCAATCTCAGGCCAGAACATCAGCGCTATACCACCCAGTGCCAGCGCGCCGGCGCCAAGGCTCGTGATGCTGATTCTCGTACCGAAAAAAATCCGCTCGTTGATCGCGTTGAACAACACAAGCATCGTAAATAGTACCGCCACGAGACCGCTGGTGACGTAGGCAGTGCCGGCGTACACAAAGAAGTAGTTCAACGAGAACATCAGGATGCCCTGCAGCGCCACCATTGGAACATCGCCTCTCTCGAGCGCCAAACGACGTCCGGTAAGTTGGCCATAGAGTGCGAGTACAAACGCTGCTATCGCGAACCGATAAGTCAGAGATGCCTGCAGTGGGACGGTTCCCAGCTGCCAGGTGATCATGACCCACGTCGAGCCCCAGATCAGAACGATCAGGGAGTACAGTAGCGCGGTGGGCACGCGGTCCTACTCGACACGCGACACGGTCTCGGAGAGGCCGTCCAATTCGAGAATGAAGTACGGTCCACCTGCTTCAGTCGCCGAGTCTCCCCGCAACAAATACGCTGGCAATGCACTATCGGCAATCAACAGCTTGCCGGAGGCCAAAATGGCGAGGTCGGTGCCCCAGCGAATCTGGGTGGTCTGTACGAGATTTGTGATCGTGCGATTGGCCTTGATCAATTCAACCGCATGATTGTTCAGATCGGTAACCAGCATACGGCCTGATTCCAGTGCAAGAATTCCACCCGACAAGGGTTTGTCGGAGTAGCGCTCGACCGCAAAGTCCAACTGCCGGGAGAGTGATGTGACTTCGTCAAGCGGTACGCGGTACAACCCATCATTGGCCGTTGCCGCCAGATAAAGAAATGTCTCCTCTGGATTGATTGCTATCGAAGATAGACCAGGGCGCCAGGTCAATGTACCTGCAAAAAACTGAACGGGGCCTTCGCTCGGTGTGATGCGCCAGTTTTGTGCGGAAATCGCGGCGTGTCCGGTCAACGCTCGATCTGCTTTGTCGGTGAGCAGGTTCACCACGAGTAACGCGGCTTCCTTGCGCCACGTTCCTGCGTCGGCAATGAGAGCAAATTTCCCGTCGCCGGTGACGACAACATCACTCAAATGGGACCCCAGAGGCGCCACGGACGAGAGGTCTATGGTTCGTTCGAGCGAGTCCTTGGTTGAGTCAAACACATGCAGCGCCGCGGAATTCAGCCCGTAGTTCCCGTGGTCGAGAACATAGATCAGGTTGTCGGTTGCGAATATTGCGGCCGGGCTATCGAACAGGCTCTGCTGCACCGCGGCATCCGGGTACGGCAGCGCAATGCCGTCCTCGATCTTCATGACCTTGTTTTCGTCGCCGCGAGCCGCAGGCTCGACTGTGAAGTAAATGTTCCCCGCCGCGGTAACGCTGATAGAGCCCGGTGGTTGGTTGAAGCGCTGAAAGTCGCTCAACCTTTGCGCGTCGACCGCGGGTGTTCCGGCGACAAACACATAGTCAGCGCCGCCGCCCCAGAAAAAGCGCGCGGCTAAAACGACCAATCCAAACGCGAGGGCGAACCCGAAAAGAACGCGTGTCATGAGAACTCAGGCGTCACTTGGCATGAAGACGCAGGAATTGTGTCACGCATCGCTCCAGGTGGGCAGCTTTTTCCGCCTCTGGGATCGCACTAATACTATGCATGAGCAAACGCATCAGATAGTGGCCCTCCGCCATGCAGAGAAAATCCTCTGCAGCTTGATGAGGGTCCTCGATTGGCGCGAAACGGCTGTCTTCGCTCTCTGCGAGGCAGCGAGCGAGTGAGTCAATCGTCGCTTGCGGGCCGTTTTCCCAAAAGTCCTCAGCCAGCGTCGCAAACTCCTTGGTCTCGGCGATCAAGAGCGCATGCATTCGGACGACGCCGGGATCACACAATAAGTCCAGGAGACGCCCGCCGATGGTGGTTAGTACCGTCTCCAACGGCGTATCCGGGGTCGTATCCCGCATATCAAGACCATATGCAGTGACTTTGCTCATGATGCAGGAACGGAACAACGCATCTTTGTTGGCAAAATGCGAATACACCGTTTGTTTCGAGACGCCCGCTTGCTGCGCGATCGCGTCCATGGAGGTTCGCGCGTAGCCAATGTCCATGAAGAGCTCGCTCGCTGCGTGCAAAATTGCATCCCGTTTGATGCAGCTTTTGGGTCGCCCGACTTGCGGTTTCAAATTATCATTCGAAATCAAACTAGACAGTTCCGTATTACGTGTTAGAATCAAACTGTACGGTCTAGTATATCAAAAACACCGAAGCCCGACATTCCGCAGGTCGCATCGCTTCGGAACTCGCAGGATGCTTAACGATGAGATTCGATAAACAACGCCTCATGCCAGGGTTTCTGGTGGGTCTCGGGGCTATGCTGGTGACTGCTTGCGGCGGATCAGCGCCCGCAGAACAAGCCCCGGCGGCGCTCCTGGTCACACCCTACCCAGTGTCTCAGTCTGCCGATTATGTCAGTGAGCAGCGTTTCAGTGGGCGTGTCGAGGCGGGACGGAGTTCGCAGCTTGGGTTTGAACTCGGTGGCGAGTTATCCGAGGTTGCGGTCGATGATGGGGCTCTGGTTCGCGCCGGCGACGTTCTCGCGCGATTGGACGCGGCTCGGCTTCGCGCCGCACGCGATGCCGCTGAAGCGGCGATGCAACAGGCTGAGGCCCAGGCCACATTGAGCGCCTCCACATATGAAAGAGTAGCTGAGGCACGAACGTTCGATGGCGTTTCACAACAGGAGCTGGACGAGGCGCTGGAGTTGAAGCGTCGGACGGAAGCGGCGCGCTTGTCCGCACAGGCGCAGCTGGATCGAATCCTTGTAGACCTGCGTAAGACCGAGTTGCGTGCTCCTTACGATGCGCTGGTCGTTTCGCGAATGGCGGACGAAGGGCAGGTGCTCGGCGCAGGACAGGCCGTGCTCGGCATTCAGGAGCTCGCCGCGCTGGAGGTGCGTTTGGCTGTGACGACTGAAGCGCTGGAGCGGATTGCGATTGACGATGAAGTGCAACTTGAAATTGGAAGCGAAACCACAGGTGCGCGGGTTACCGCCGTGGTTCCACGCCGCGACGCTCGCACTCGCGCCGTCGATGTTCGGCTGGAGCTACCGGAAACCGCGCCGGCTCGGGTCGGCGACGTTGCAGAGTTGCGGTTCGAGTCGAGGATCTCGGTCGACGGATTTTGGGTGCCACTCGATGCGCTAACTGAGGGTGCGCGTGGCGTTTGGCATGTGCTGGCTATCGGTAGCGGTGACGGCGTATTGGATCGAGAGGAACGACTCGATACGGGGGCGACGCATGTTCTCCAACGTCGGCCGGTCGAAATTATTCACTACGATGAGACGCGCGCATACGTGCGCGGCGCGCTCGAGGATGGCGACGAAATCGTTGCGGAAGGCCTTCAGCGCGTCGTAGCAGGACAAGGGGTAAGGGTGGGCAAGCCGCTCGATTTCGTCCCTGAGACTGTCGCGGCGCCAGCATCATGAGCGATATCGGCAATCCAGGCGTCGCGCGCCTCGCGGAGGCGATGTATCGCAACAAGTATCTGCTGTGGCTATCGATCATCATCATCCTGATGGCCGGATCAGCCGCATTGAGCGGACTGCCGAGAATCGAAGACCCTCGAATCACCAACCGCTATCCGAGCGTGATTACCGTGTTGCCCGGTGCCTCCGCGGAACGCGTTGAGTTGCTAGTTACCGAGAAACTCGAGAACGCACTTGAGGAACTATCGGAAATCAAATTTATTCGATCAACCTCGCGCAATGGCATCTCGGTTTTGGCGATCGAGCTGCAAGACGCGGTGGGTCCTGGCGAGAACCAGCAGGTCTTTTCGAAGATTCGCGATCGCATTGCAGATGCTGCGGCAGAGTTGCCGGAAGGCGCTCTGGAGCCGGTGTTCGACGACAAGACCGAAGCGATAGCATTCAGCATTCTGTTGTCTTTGCGTTGGACGCAGGACGGGGTTCAACCGCCGATGGGACTGATGTATCGCCTCGGTCAGCAATTGGCGGATGAGCTGCTGACGCTCCCGGGCACCGACCTCGTGCGCTACTACGGGGCGCCGGAGGAAGAAATCTCAGTCACCATCGATCCGGAAACACTCGCCGAGATGGGGCTGAGCACGCAGGATGTCGCAGCATTGCTTGCGGCAGGGGATCCGAAGGCCCCGGCCGGCGCTTTGCGCAACCAGGACCGTGCGCTGCTGGTCGAAGTCGACGGCGACTTCGACTCCGTTGCGCGTGTGCGTGAAACCACACTGGTGCCCAGCTCGACGGGCGGCGCGATTACGCTCGGCGATGTCGCCGAGGTTGAACGCGGGTGGCGACAGCCGCCCGACCAGCTCGCCTACACGAATGGTGCGCGTAGCATCCTGCTCGGCGTGCGAACAGCCGGCGACATCCGTCTCGATCAGTGGGCGGTCACGGCACGCGAGCGCATTGCGCAGTACAACCGATCTCTTGGCGGCGGTATTGAAGCGACCATCGTGTTCGATCAGAGCGTTTACACCGAGGCGCGACTGTCGACACTCGGCTCCAATTTGATGGCGGGCGCGCTGGTGGTGATGTTGGTCGTGTTCGTTGGCATGGGTTGGCGAGCGGCGCTCATCGTCGGTTCCGCGCTGCCGCTGTCGGCGTCGATTACCGTGTTTGGGCTGGGACCTGCGGGACAACAGATCCACCAAATGAGCATCTTCGGCATGATTGTTGCGATCGGTTTATTGATCGACGCCGCAATCGTCATGACCGATGAGGTGAAGAAGAAGCTCGATGCGGGGGCGGAGCGTGTTGCGGCGTTGCGGCACGCCGTACACCACCTGTTTGTTCCCCTTCTCGCATCGACGTTGACTACGGTTCTGGGTTTCATGCCGGTGTTCCTGCTGCCGGGCGCGATGGGCGACTTCGTCGGTCCGATTGCGATCTCGGTGGTCACTGCATTGATCGCATCGTTTGGGCTTTCAATCACGGTGATTCCGGCCCTGGCGGCCTTATTTATCCGCCGCTGCGAACCCGGCCAGGTGAGGCACTGGTGGAGCGACGGTGCGAGCTCAAGGCGATTGTCGGATCGGTACCGAAACCTGGTACGTCTGGCCGTGCGTCGTCCCTGGCTAACGGTGGCGGCGTCACTGGTGCTGCCAATTTCCGGGTTTCTTCTGGCCGGGACGCTCGGCCAGCAGTTTTTTCCGGCAGCGGACCGCGACCAGTTCGAAATTCAGGTCTGGATGCCGCCCGGTACGTCGATTGAGTCTACGGCGGCGCTGACCCGAAGCATCGATGCTCAGCTGGAAGACGAACAGGGCATCACAGATGTGCACTGGCTGGTCGGGCACAGCTTCCCGACCGTCTACTACAACAGGGTCATGAAGACGCGCGGCGATGGGACCTACGCGCAGGCTGTCGTGTTTACCAAGGACGTGGCAAGCGCGAATGCGCTGACGCGTGAGTTGATGTTTGAACTCCCGGACGCGTTCCCGGGAGCCAGGATTGTCGTCAATCCGTACTCTCAAGGTCCGCCGGTGGATGCGCCGGTTGGTCTGCGCATAGAGGGACCAGATGTCACTGAGCTCGTGCGCCTGGGTCAGGAAGTCAGGCGAGTCATGCATACCATTCCGTCGATCACGCAGACGTACGCCACGATCACTAACGGCGAGCCCGGCCTGGCGTTCGTGCCGGATGAGGTCGCCCTGCGCACAGCCGGGTTGACACTGACTCAAGTGGCCGGTCAGATGCAGTCGAGCCTTGAGGGCAGTGTTGGCGGCGCAGTACTGGAAGGTCGGGAGGAGCTACCTGTCCGCATTCGCTATCCAAGCGACGCGCGTGATTCGGTGGCCCGAGTCGCCAGCACCAAACTGGTGGGTAACGCGGGTCCTGTTAATGCGCTCAGCGTTGGCGAACTCGAATTACGGCCGGAATACGTCAGTATCACCCGAGAGAACCGAGTAAGGGCCAATCGGGTCTTCGCGTTCATCAGACGTGATGCGCTGGCGGTCGATGTTGCGAGCGAAGTGCGTCAACGTCTGGATGCCTCCGGCTTCGAACTTCCGAATGGCTATCGGTTGTGGGCGGAAGGGGACTCAGATGCCCAGGCCAACGCTATCGGTCAACTGACGACGTATCTGCCGATTCTGGTGTTGCTGATGGCTGCGACGATCATTCTTTCTTTCCGGAGTCTGCGTCTTGCCAGTGTGATTGCGACCGTCGCTTTTCTTTCGGTTGGACTCGGCATGCTCGGTCTGTGGTTGGGCGGCTATGCCCGCGGCTTCAACGCTGTAATCGGGATCGCAGGTCTGATCGGAGTAGCGATCAACGGGACGATCGTTGTGATCGCGGCGATTCGGGCCGACGCGGGCGCGTGCGTCGGCGATTGTGAGGGCATCGTGGAACAGACAGTCGGTGCAACCCGACACATCGTGTCTACGGTCTTTACGACAATCGGTGGATTTGTGCCGCTGATTTTCTTTAGCGGTGGAGATTTCTGGCCACCGCTCGCCGTGGTGATTGCTGGCGGTGTCGGGTTCTCAATCACATTGTCTCTGTTCTTTACGCCGGCGATGTATCGAATCCTGTGTCTATGGGGCGAACGCATGCGCCGACCTCTGCATGCCAGCGCGGTGACCGCATGAAAGCAAGATGGTTTGGCATGAGTGTTGTGCTGCTCTCCGGGTGTGCCGTGGGTCCCGACTACGTTGAGCCCGATTTCGGCGATGACATCGAATGGAGTGATCGGGTTGACGGTCTGCAATCGTCGGACACGTTGGGAGCTGACTGGTGGCGTGTTTTCGACGACGAAAATCTCGACAGCTACATCACTGCGGCGCTTGAAAACAACCGCGAGCTTCAGGCTGCGATCGCCAGAGTCGATGCGGCGCTTGCAGGCCGCGCAGCGGCGAACGGTGCGCGGCTGCCATCGTTGCTGTTGGACGTGCGGTACACGCAATTCGAGCAGAGTATAGAGTCGCCGCAAAGCGCCGGACCGTTAATCCAGGCGGGCGTGATTCCGCGCGACGGGTCATTCTACAACTCAAGTGTATTGGCCGGGTGGGAGCTGGATCTCGCGGGTCAACTCAAGCGCAGAGCAGAAGCGGCCGATGCCGCATTCGGTGCGCAGCTCGAACTGGCAGATGGCGTTGCATTGCAGGTCGCCGCCGAGACTGCCGCGGCGTATCTTGATTGGCAGGGTTTTTCAGCCCGTGCCGGTATTGCACGACGCAACGTCGCACTCCAAACCGAATCGCTGCAGATCATCGAGGGCAAGGTTCGCCTGGGATTGTCCAGACGTCTGGATGAAACTCGCGCCCAGGCAGAGCTGGGACGTCTGCAAGCCACAGTTCCGCAATTGGAGGCCGCCGCTGAGGCTGCGCGGCAACGACTGGCTTTGTTGACCGGCGCGAGTGCAACCGCGTTACCCAAGGCCGTCCCTGGAGTGCTTCCGGCGCTGCCCGACGCTGTACCGGTAGGAACGCCTGCCGACGTCTTGCGCCGTCGGCCTGACGTGCGCGCGGCGGAACGTTTACTGGCTCGCTCGGTCGCTGAGGTCGGCGCCGCCACTGCCGCGTTTTTTCCGACCTTGAGTTTGAACGCTAGTGGTGGATTCGAGGCAGCGGAGTTTGCAACGCTCGGCAACGGCGATGCACGTCTGTTCGGCATAGTACCGTTTGTGCGCTGGCCGATTTTTCAGGGTGGGCAGTTGCGCGCGGCGCTCGACGCTGCCGATGCGAATCAAGCCGCGGCACTCGCGGATTACGAGCAAGCAGTGCTCAGGGCGCTCGCTGATACGGAGAGTGCCGTTGCGGCTTATGCGGGCGCTCGTTCGGCAGCAGCACGACTCGACGACGCGGTGACGGCAGCGACAGAGTCAGAGTCCCTCGCGCGCAAGCTGTATGGTCAAGGCTTGACAGACTATCTGACGTTGCTCGATGCGCAACGGCAGTTGGCAGCGATAGAAGACGCGGAACTCGCCACCAACGTCAGTGCCGCCCAATCTGCGATAACATTATATCGCGCATTGGGAGGGGGATGGCCCGCATGGCAGGAATCGAACAAACCAAGTCCAACGCCGACCGCCGGCACCCGCTGATTGCATTGCTCGGCATCGCCGTAACGGTGACGGCGGGCTATGCGCTGTGGGTTTATGCACGGTTGGTGGTTTTCGTGACCGATGCGGCGGGCAGCGATTCGTTGAGTCTGGACTATTTGCCGCTCGGGCTCGCCATCGTGTGTGCGTTGGTTGCCGGACTTAGTCTGTTCTTGTCCGCGCTCCAGGGGCGTCAGCGAAATCTGATTCCCGGCCCGACGCTATACCTTCTCGGTTTGTTCCTTTGCGTTGTCGCGGTCCAGGTCGGACTGACGACAAGCAATCCTCTTGCGTTGGTGGGCGTCCTCGCGGGGCTAGGATTGATCGTTCTTGAGTATCGGCTCGACGTGCTCTAACGACGCTCGAGGGCGTCGTGCAGTGCCCTCATGCTCAGCCCGACATCGGCCTCAATTTTCAAGCTGGCCAAGTCGTCCCCGCGTGTCACGCCGCGATTGACGATAATGACGGGTTTGCCTGCTTGATGCGCGGCTCGCACAAATCTCAGACCCGAGAACACCATCAGCGATGAACCGACGACCAACAGGCCAGCTGCCGATTCGACCAGGTCAAACGCAGCCTCAACCCTGCTTTTTGGAACGTTCTCGCCGAAGAACACCACCTTCGGTTTCACAATTCCTCCGCACCGATCGCACGGTGGCACAACAAACGACCCATAGTCTGCGCCTTCCAGGATCGCGTCGCCGTCGGGCGCATCCTGAATGTTGGAGACGGTTGCTTGCCAATCGGGGTTGTGTCGCGAGATTCGCGCTTGCCAGTTTCTACGCGACCACTCGGCACCGCAGGCTTGACACTGGACTTCTTCGAGCGCGCCGTGCAGGTCGATCGCGGTGCTGCCGGCGCGCTGGTGCAACCGGTCCACGTTTTGCGTGATGATGCCGTTAATGCGTCCGCTCTTTTGCAGCTCCGCAATGGCGCGATGACATTCTGTTGGCTCCGCCCGCGCCATGCGTGGCCAGCCGAGCATGCTGCGTGCCCAATAGCGCTGTCGAACCGATTCATGAGCCATGAAATCTGCGTATTGCACCGGACGTGCATGCTTCCATTCACCGCGCTCATCGCGATAGTCCGGAATGCCTGCGGATGTGCTGCAACCTGCGCCGGTTAGCGCCGCGAATGATTGCTTCTCGGGCCAAAGTGCCAAGGCGTCGGCAATACTAGACATCCGCGAGTGCTGCCAAATCAACGCGCCGCCCAGGCAGTGCGCGATGAACGCGTGCGCCATGGTCTTTTTTCAAGCGACCCGCGAGCGCTTTACCGGGTTCCGGTTCTCCGTGTACCAGCCAGACGGGCGGTGTGTTGCCGAGCGCGCCATACCAGCGGGAGAGATCCGCTGCGTCGCCGTGCGCGGATAGCCCGCCCAGCGTGTGGATCTGGGCGGCGACGTCAACGGACTCTCCATGAATCCGAACGTGTTTGCGTCGTTCGACCAGTTTGCGCCCAAGCGAGCGCGGCGCTTGAAAACCGACGATAACCACATGGTTTTCTCGCCGCCACAAATTGTGTTTGAGGTGGTGCAGGATTCGCCCGCCATTACACATGCCGCTGCCCGCAATGATGATCGCACCGCGGGAGATTCGGTTGATCACCTGCGACTCCGCAGGTGTGCGTGTGAGGTGCAGTCTTTTTATTGGCGGCATCTCATTCGCTTTGCGACGAAGTTTGGTTGCTTCCTCGTCATACAGATGCGGATAGTCCCAATAGACTTCTGTTGCTTCGATCGCCATCGGACTGTCGAGGAACACAAGCCAGTCGTCCATGTGCCAGCGATCGGCATGGACACCAAACTCATACAACAGCTCCTGACTCCGCCCGATTGCGAATGCCGGGATCAGTACGTTGCCACCTTCCGCGCGGGCGGTATCGAGGATTTCACCCAACTCGTCGATGGTGTCAGATCGACTTCGGTGCGTACGCCCGCCGTAAGTGCTTTCCATCAATACAGCGTCAATGCCTTGAAGCGACTCTGGGTCGCGCAGTATCGGTGTGTCGTACTGGCCAAGATCGCCGCTGAACAGCAGACGGCGTTCGACGCCGTCGTCGCTGAGACGGACTTCCACCATCGCGGAACCCATGATGTGACCAGCGTCATGGAACACCACGGTGACCTCTGGTGTGACCTGAATGGCTTCGTGATAGCGGTGCGTTGCCATCTGTGCCACCGCGCGCTGCGCGTCCTGCAACTCAAATAGTGGCGTTAACAGCGGCTTGCCGGCACGGCGTCGACGTCGGTTGCGACGCTCGACGTCCCGAACGCCGAGATGCGCTGCGTCGGCCAGCAGGACCTTGGTGAGGTCTCTGGTGGCGAAGTGGGTGTGGATGGGGCCGCGAAAGCCCCGCCTGACCAAAAGTGGCAACCTGCCGCTGTGATCCAGGTGCGCGTGACTGAGCACCACAGCATCAAGGTCCTTCGCAGAAAACGGAAATGGGTCACGGTTCCGCGATTCCGCGCGTTTACTGCCCTGAATCATCCCGCAATCGAGCAAAATTGTGCGCCCCGCGACGCGCAGAATGTGGCATGAGCCAGTGACCTCACCGGCGGCGCCAAAAAACTCTAATTCCATCAGCTATTTATAACCTTATCGACAGGATGTTGGGAGTCTGAAAATTGCTGCTTTTGGTCAAATTGATGCAACCCGACGTGACTGATTGCATGAATTCCGGCGTTCTGCCGGGCTTCATCGCTGTTTTTTACAAAATCTTTTTGATTTCATGTGAAAACCGTCACGGACGCCTTGTCGCCATTCGCATACGGTGGCTGCCGTGGAATTCAGGTAACTGTCAGAAGCTCAGGACCATGCTGAAAAAAATCCTCATTGCAATGATCGCGATGTTGATGGTGGTGTTGCTCACCGTACTCGTGCGTGAATCACGCACGGTCGACGCGCAATTCTACCTCGACTACAGCAATTACGTATCCGCCTTGCGGCAAAGCCAGCGCGATCACGAGACTCTTGCGAGCACATTGAGTGTGTACGCGGGCGAGGCGCAAGCGCTGCCCGAGACTGTCGCGTCGCTAGCGGAGCGGCTCGGCGCCGGTGTGAGCGTGTTGCGCGCGCCACCTGCCTCCATTCGGGATGCGGCGGTCGCACAGTCTGCGGCGGTCTACACGAGCAGTGTCGAAAAACTGCTCGCAGGCGTCGCCGGATTCAGCGAGGTTCAAGAGCGTTTGGCCGATGCGGCAAACGTACTTCGCGGTGAGGGGCCGGCGGTGGTCCGCTCTTTGCGCGAACGGGGGCAGGAGCCACTGTCCCAGTCCTTATTCGCTCTGACAGTTGATGTTCTCGACTACGCGACCGGCAAGTCCACGATCGATGTCAGCGGCCTCGAGACCCGCCTGGATGCCATGGTGCAGCAGGCCGATGAAGCGGGGCGCGCACCGGCGGGACTCGCGGCGTTGCTGGACGCGTCTCGCACCGTCCTGACCACAAGAACAGAAGCGCTCGATGCACTGAACGAAGTCGACGCAGCCGATTTCCCATCCGCCGCGCAGCGGCTCTACGGATCGGTGTCTGCCAATAATGCGCGGGTCACGTCGCGGGCAGATCGTGCTCGATTGCTGCTTGGCGGTGTCGCGGGCCTCATGCTGTTGCTCACCGGTTTCGCGCTGGTTCGGCTGCGGCAGAGTAATGAGCAGTTGAACGACACGAATGCCGAGTTGGAGCAATTCAACATCTCGTTGGAAGAACGGGTTGGCGAGCGGACGCGTGAGTTGTCGTCGGCTTACTCAGAATTGAAGGAGTCGCAGGCGCAGTTGGTTCAGGCAGAGAAAATGTCTTCGCTCGGCGAGCTGGTCGCGGGTATCAGTCATGAGATCAACACGCCACTTTGGTATCTGCTGAGCAACACCACGTTGATCAAGGAGCGGTTATCGAGCTTCAATCAATTCGTTTCGATCACGGACGACATGCTCGGCTTGTTGCGGGCGGGCGGTGCGGACAAAGACGCCTTCGTCAAACAGCTTCGGCGGCTCGATCACGCACTGAACCAGGAAGGTATGCGCGATGACCTCGAAGAATGTAACGACTTGTTGAACGACAGCTCGGAAGGGCTCGAACAATTGTCGGAGATGGCGCAATCCCTGAAAGACTTCAGTCGATTGGACCGTGCTGCGACCGATAAGGTGAATTTGAACGATGGTGTCGATCGCACACTTGTCATCGCCAAAAACGTCCTGAAGGGCGGCATAGAGGTGCGCAAGAACCTCGGAGATCTTCCGCCGGTGACCTGCTCACCGAGCCAGATCAATCAGGTTTTGCTGAACCTGATCAAGAACGCAGCGGATGCGATGGGCAGAGATGGCGTACTGACCATTACCACCTGGGCAGAGAACGATCGTGCCTTGATCAGTGTGAAAGACACTGGGGAAGGTATGGACGAAGACACGTTATCGAAGATTCGCGATCCCTTCTTTACAACCAAGGAAGTGGGCAAAGGGACTGGGCTCGGATTGTCGATTAGTCAAAAAATCATTGACGCGCACGACGGATCGTTGGACATTCAGTCTCAAGTAGGAAAGGGATCTACTTTTACCATAAGCCTACCGGTCGGCACGGACGACGGTATGAGCGACATGGCACGCGAGCTCGAAGAGCTTGAAGCACTAACCGAAGCGCTGGAATCCGGTCAATTGACCGAAGGCGAGGGTGACCTTGCGTTTCCGGCCGAGAAGACAGCATAGGCGCCCGGCGAATCATGGCTTTAACGCAAGCAAGTGAAGAATTGAACGGAGGCGTGCGGCAGCGCGATCCGTCGCGTAAGCCGCGCGTTGTTTTCGTTGATGACGAAAAGCGGGTGCTGAACGCGATGCGGGCATTGTTCCGCCGCGATTATGAGCTATTCCTGACCACATCTGGTGAGGAAGCCATCCGCATGTGCGTGGAAAAGGACGCAGACGTCATTGTCGCAGACCAGCGCATGCCCGAAATGGAAGGCGTTGAAGTGCTGGGCGCGGTTCGCGAACAAGCACCCCGCACCATGCGCATTTTGCTGACTGGCTACGCAGATCTGGATGCGATCGAAGGTTCGATCAACGTCGGTGAGGTTTTCCGCTTTCTGTCGAAGCCATGCCCGCCTGAGCATCTGAGAGCGACGATCGAGCTGGCTGTTGAGGCATCTGATGCGCCGATTCTCGAACCGACGCCGACTGATTTCTCCGAGGTGTCACCCCAGCCAACGCCTGTGGCTGAGACGGAAGTAGCGGAGGAGTCGCGCGATGGTGCGGATGACACACCTGATGCTGCGATTGGCACGCAGACTCGACCGATCGGACGGCGACGCGGCCCTTCGCTTATTCCTGCGATGTTGGCAGCACGCGGCAAGGCCGATCCCGTTGAGGATGCGCCTGAGCCCCAGCCCATTGATCGTGCCGCAGAAACCGGCGAACAGGTCATCTTGTCCGGCGACAGCGTCCAGCATGGTGCGCGTTCCGACGCGTTCCGCGATATGGAGGGCGTCGGCGTTGTTGTGTTCACGTTGAGTGACGAGTTCTTCAACGAGGTCCAGTCTGTACTCGGTTCCCGCTACAAGCTCTACCATGCAAATCGCTTGATCAAGGTGCTCGAGCTCATCATGCAACGCAAGGCTGGTGTGCTGATATCGGAAGTGAGCAGCGAAGGATCCGTGCTTCGTAAAGTCCTGAACAAATTCAAACAGCATCTTCCGGAACTGATCGCGATCGTCGTCAGTGATGATCGTGACGCGGCGGAGATGATTTCCTTGATCAACCATGGACAGGTCTTCCGCTACATGTCGAAGCCTGTGGCACACGATCGTTTGTTGCAAAACGTCAACGGCGGCGCGTTGCGTCACCTTCAAATGCGTGCTGATCCGAGCCTGATCCCGAGGATGCAGGTTGAGACGAGCGAAGAGCTCGATCGAGTGAAGACGGGTGCAATGGACACCGTCATTGACCGCATCAAGTCGCTCGGTAAGTTCTGGCGCCGCAAGTCGTAGGCGGACGCATCCGATGGCTGTGAGTGGGGAACAAATGGACAACCTCGAACAAGGCATGGACGACGGGCCAAAACGTTCGATGGACACGCCGCTGCTTATCGGCGCGTTGGTAGTTGCCGGCGGCATGCTGGCCTATTTCTTTTTCGGCAAGGACTCTGCGGTCGTCGAGTCCGAGCCACCAATGATCGTCGAAGCCACTCCCGAAGAAGAGCAGATTCAGGCGGTGATCGCCTCCGATTCGGTGTCGGATGAGTTACTGACCCGAGCGCGGCTGGCAGTCCAGTCCGGGATGCTCGTTGAACCCTCGAGCAACAACGCGTTGTACTACTACTCGCTGTACCTTGAACAAAACCCCGAAAATGCGGAAGCGGAAGCGGAGTTGAACGAGGCCGTATCGGAGATTGGCACGCAGATCGCGACAGCAGTGGCCGATCGTGACTGGCAGCGTGGCGCATTCTTAGCGGAACAGATCAACAACGCAGGCGTTACGTCCAGTGCGGTGGATGCCTACCGCAGCGACCTTGAGAGTTTCCGTGAATCGCAAGGCAACGAGGCGATTGCTGCGGCCCGTCGAGGAGCAGAGGGCGAGGCAAATCGAATTCTTGATGGGCTTGCCGGGCTGCCGCGAGCTGAACCGGCCGCGTTGTTGGAGACGCGATCCGCCGTGCGCGACGCTCTGGTGGCCTACCGTGTGGAACAGCAAGCCGCTGCTGAGGCCGCCGCCGCGCGTCGTGCACGACAGCAGCGCGAGCAACAACAGCAGGCTGCCGCGGCGCGCGCACGCAGCGAAACGGCAGCCCCCCCGGCGACCTCCAGCGCTGCGGTTGTTGACCCGCTGGCCGGTGTTCGCACGGCACTCCGGGAGGGTACGCTCACCGGCTCTAGTGGCGCGATTGCGCAACTCCGCGATATTCCCGTAAACACAGAAGGGCGGGATCAGGTTCAGGCTCAACTTGTGGCGCTGCTTGGCACTGAGGCGCGCGACGCGGCAAGCCGTGGTGACCTCGCATCAGCAGAATCACTGCAAGGTGAAATCGCTTCGTTGGATCCGAACGCTGCTGCCAATGTTCAGACCGCGATCGATCGGGCGTTTATCGAGTTAGCGGTTGCTGAGACGGTTTCTGCCGCGACTTTGCGGCGCGTTCGCGCTGTCGCGCCTGTGTATCCACGCACAGCGTTGCGGCGTGGCCTCAATGGCCGACTAAAAATCGAATTCACAGTGGCAACCGATGGCACTACGCGCGACATCGAGGTCGTAGAATCGAGCGCTGCATCGGGAGTTTTCGACCGCTCTGCTATTCGCGCCGTGTCCGAATGGCGCTATGAGCCACGAGAAGTTCGTGGGCAGGCGGTAGCTCAACGCGTGTATGCTTACCTGGACTACAACCTAGAATAGCCAGGGCGGACGGCTTGGCAGCACTCGACCAAGCGCAACTCAACTTCAACCCGGACGCGTTGCTGGCACTCAATGTGCTGCTAGCACTCATCATGTTCGGTGTCGGTCTGGACCTGCGCTGGCGAGATGTCAGCAACCTGCGCGGCCGATGGCCGGTGCTCTTTGTCGGATTGGCGGGACAGTGGTTGCTCCTGCCGCTCGTCACAGTCGCGCTGGCGTTGGCACTTCAGCCACACCCTTCACTCGCCCTGGGTATGATCATCATCGCGGCCTGTCCAGGTGGCAGTGTCAGTAACTTCTTTTCGCATCTTGCAAAGGGTGATATTGCCCTGAGCATAGCGTTGTCGGCGATCACCAGCGCGATTTGTTTTGTGACGACTCCGTTCGCCATCGTGTTCTGGGGGCAATTTGTGCCCGACGTGGCGGAGCTGCTTCGGGCGGTGCATATCGACTGGCTGCAGATGCTGGTGTTGGTGATTAGTGTGCTGTTGTTTCCGGCATGCGCCGGTGCACTGGTTGGCGCGCTGAGGCCGACGCTGGCGGACCGACTGCGTACACCCTTCAAGATCTTCTCGATGGGAGCGTTCGGCCTGTTTGTCGTCGTGGCGTTTGTGGCAAATGGCAAAGTGTTTGTCGCGCAAGCGCACGCGATCGTCGGCATCGCGGCGATCCACAACGGATTGGCCCTTCTGGCGGGCTTTCTGCTGGCGAGAGTCTGTCGACTCCATGACGGCGAAGCACGCTCCATCACGATCGAAGTCGGTATCCAGAACACCGCTTTGGGTTTGACCGTTATCTTCACATTCTTTGCCGGGCTGGGTGGGACCGCATTGTTGACCGCTTGGTGGGGCGTGTGGCACCTGATCACTGGCGCAGGACTTGCCTTGTTGTGGCATGGGCGACCGCTTGGCGCGCCACGAGTGCGCGCTACGATGCAGTGAGCATGACAACGCAGTATGCTCAGGCAATGGGCAACCGGGGTGATGTGATGCGATTGATCAACAAACAGGCAGTGATGGCAGTGCTATTTGCCAGTCTGGCAGCGACCAGCAGTGCAGAGGTACTGCACGCAGAAAAAACGGGCTTCGTGGTCCGACATGAACTGCGAATCGTAGCGCCGCGGGAGACTGTGTGGCGCATGTTGTTAGGCCATGTCGCTGAGTGGTGGGACGGGGCGCATACCTACTCCGGTGATGCGACTAATCTGTATATCGAACCGCGGGCCTTAGGCTGTTTTTGTGAAGACCTCGGGGCTGCAGATGCTGTGGTCCATCTGACGGTGACCGCAATCCGCAAAGAGAATCTACTGCGCTTGACCGGTGGTCTGGGCCCTCTGGGCCTTATGGGTGTTGATGGCAATATGACGTTCAGTTTCGCAGATGATGAGACCGGCACTGCTCTGGCGATGGAATATCGGGTCGGCGGTTATGATCCGGATGGGCTGGATCAGATCGCACCGGCGGTCGATGCGACACTTGGACTGCAGCTGGAACGGTTAGTCCGTTTGATCGAGACCGGCTCAGCATCTCCAGTTATGGACGAGTCCGTCGACGAGCAGGCAGAGCAGGCAGAGCAGGTCGAGCCGTCGGATGATGCGCCGACTTCGGTTGATGAGGCTTCTGGCGATCAGGAAGCGGCGGAGGCGCCCGGTAGCGAGTGATGGCTGCCGCCGAACACGGTTCCGTTTCGTCGCGCAAAGAAAAGGGCCAGCGCCTTTCGGTGCCAGCCCTTTCCGGTTGCAGACGGAAACGACACTGTCTGCTCGCTACGATATCTCTCGATATCGTCTGATTCAGATCACAAGATCGGATCGAAAGCCGTCAAGCTATCGCGCAGCGCAACGTTGCCCAGCCCATGTTGTGGGAACAAGGTCTCGAAAGATGCCTGGTCGCCATGTGCAGCTAGGTAGTTCAGAACAACCGCTTCGACCAGCAGATTGACGTTATTCGCTATAGGACTACTGCCCCGCTCACCGGAACCGTCTGGTCGGAAGTATCCGATCTGCTGGTGGTTCTCGGGTGCGATATTGTCGCCAGAAAACAGCTGCGGCCGACCGTTGGGGTTGTAAACCAAAATCATCGCCGCCGCGGTGCTCTGATTGTCACTGACCCATTCAAACTTGCCACGTCCTTCGACCGTGTCATCGATCACACCGTTGCTCGAGACGGAACCGTCGCTGAAAACATACATGAACAGTGGCACGTTGCGGCGTGCCGCGTATTCGAGTGCCGCACCCATGCAACGTCCGGCGCGCAGGTCACGGATCTCACCGCGCGCGCGGCGACCACCGTGGTAGTCATAGCCACCCATCGTAATCGTGCCGGCACCCGCATACCCGTTTGCAACCAGTTTCATGATTGAAGCCGTCTTGCGGAATTCTCGATCGTCATCGTACTCGGCTTGCGAGAAGATGCCGGTGGGTCCGACCAGGTCAGCATCCAGCGAAGGATTGAGCTGAGAAGGATCGCCGAATCGGTCGGCGAGGTCAGCTGACTTCAGGTAGCCACAACGCACCAGATCTTTGACGACGGCGTCGGCGCTGATTTGGGTATTGACGTTATCCATCTTGCGATCGCTGAGACGGTAGACGGACTCCAGTACGGCAACCGCGTCTTCCTGCGACAACAGCCCAACCAGTTTGCCGGTGTCGACCAGGCCTGTGACGTCAGTTGGACGATCCACCTTCGTGGGACGGAGCGCGGCATCGATCATCGAGGCCGGAGCCATGGAGTTGCCACCAGACTCACTCGTGCGTGATCCAATCAGGTCCAGCAGTTCGCCCCGGGCACCAGTGCGTGCGATGGCATACATTGGATTGTGGGGATTGTTGCCAGTATCGTTTTCCGATCGGTTGACCAGAATCGCGCCGTTGGTGTTAGCGATAGTCGTCGGCGAGCAACGCTCCAGAATACCGCGCAGGAACGCACTATCGGAGTGGAACGCCAGACCGAGGTCGGTGCGAATGAAATCATTCGTTCCGGTGTCCGGGTTGACCGACGCGGGCGTCATGTCTCCCGGCAGGCCTAACTTGTCGTAGCCTGCGGTCGACAGGAAGTCCAACTGACCGCCGGGACCGCCAACGAGTGCGTTGGATCCTGCAATATTGGCGCCACCTGCTAGATCGAAGCAGACGAATGGTATTCGACCTGCGCCGACCAGTTCGAGTCCACACCCGGATCTCAAAGGTTGTAGATCCGAAGAGAGTGCTGCCGCAGCCTCGCGCGGGTTGGCGAATAGACTGAACAGCCCGCCCGTAAGCGCTGTGGTCGTACCAGCCATGAACCCCTGAGCGATGAACTCGCGTCGGGTCACTGGACGTTTGTGGTCCGGGTGCAGCAGTGGCGCGTCCGGATGAAGATTTACTTTTTTCTTACCCATGATGTTTCTGCCTATGTTGTTACTGCACCAGCATAGCTGCACTGCCTAGAGCGGCAGAGCATGCAGCGATGCCAACGGTTTGTGTACGACCTGCGTCACAGCTTGCGCCGCAGGTGGTCAATCGACCGATCAGATTGTTCAATTCGCCCTCAACGACAGTGCGTTCCGGTTGGCTCGCCAATCCATTCCCGACGACGGCATCGAGGATCGGTGTGATCAGTAGGTCTCGACCCGCCTGATTCGCGAAAGCGGAATTCGCTGGCGCGTTGAAGTTCATGCCCGGGAAGAAGCTCGCGCGCAGCCCGGTGTCCGACACCAAGGCGTTGCAATACTCAACCGCCAGCTGCGAAATACCGACCTGGTGGGAGGCCAGGAAGCCATTCAACGCGTCCGAATTCGGCATTTGCTGCCGGACCAACTCGTAGGTCGTGCGGACATCCGGTTGTGTTCTCGGCACACCCGTGATCATCGACATCGTCGCGTCGATTTCCTCGAACGTCCGCACGCCAATGTCAGCGACGGGTTCGCCGTCAACCGGTGGTGGCGGTGCGAGCGGTACCGGATCCAGACGAACATTCACGTTGTCGCCGAGGACGTCGAAGGACAGGAAGAACTCATCCCCTTCTGGACCTTGCTCCGCGGCGAATACTGCGCCGAGTTCGGTTAAAGGCTGTCCCAACTCTTCGAGAACCGAGCTGTCCAACATCGTGTCGAGGGTCCGATACGTCTGTCCGATCTCGATCTCGCGACCGTTGATGCCGACTCTGAGGCCTTGTAGCGGGATACCAGAGAACTCAGCAGTCTGATCGAGGCTGATGAAATGCGGCTCACTGAACAAGTACCCGAAATTATCAAACTGAGCGACTTCGAACAGAATGTATGCCTCCGGCACGTCGATCAGATGCGACACGCCGAACAGCAGGTAGAACTTCTCACCGACACCGGCATCAAAGTTCTGCAGGATCTGCGCTTCCGTCAACACACGGTTATGGATAGATACGTAGCGGAACGTACCTGCAAACTGCCCGTCGCCACTGACTTCATTACCCAATACAAACGCGTAGGTGTCATCCCACTCGTCGATGGAGCCGCCGCCGGCTTCATCATTCGATTGAATCAGCTGACCGTTGACGTAGATCGAGCGACCATTGACCGGATCGAAGTTGGCGACGACGTGTTGTAGCGTCGATTGCAGAACTTCATCCGCACTTGGCGTCTGAATCAGCGGCATACCATTGGCATCGGTGACGCTGCTGCGGTTCTGGAACGTGTAGTCGTACAGCGTTTGACCCAGCGTGAAGTTGCGAGCCATTGCACCGGCCGAGTAGCTGACGATGCGCGCCTGCTCCTGCGTAACGTTAGCCGGAACGACCCACGCTTCAATCGAGTATTCGCCAGTGTTCTGGATCATGTCGAACAGCTTGCGGCTGTCTGCGGTTCTTGCTTGGCCGCGGCCCTCGCGAATCGTGACACCAAAGCCACCGACCCAGTCGAAGTCACCCGACAGCGTCAGGTCCATCGCTGGTGACACGCCGCTTGTATCGAATGCGGTTGTGCCTTGACCGGTCTTGAACTCATACGTGGCAATCGCATTCGCTTCGTAGCGGTTACCGCCGCTGGCAGCCACACCGTCAAAGATGGTCAGCGCTCGGCTGATCGTCAGCGAAGGGTCAACCTGCGTCGGCGTGATGCTGTTTGCCATCGCCAGGATTGCGGCTTCCATCTCGGTCGAGTTCGAAGAACAATCGCTCCAGCAATTATGGAACTCGCTACCCAAACGCAACACCAAGCGCGAATTTTCTGCATCGTCCAACGCGATTTTTGGTTTCGCGGCGTCGTAGGCCGTAATCAGATCGGCTTCTGCGAAGTAGGGCGATTGCGAGTTTGCTGCGCTCGACGTGTGACATCCTGAGCAGTATTGCGTCAGGATCGGATGCACAGTTGTCGCGAACAAAGTGGCGTCTGCCGGGAAGTTTCGGCTTGAACCTGGCTCCTTCGGAACTGGCGGTGTGAGATCGATCGTGCGACCGCCACCGGCGACCAAGTCGCCCGCCCAACCAGTTACCCAGGTCTCCATCAAGTCGGCGCAAACCGCATCGCTAGAAACCCAGCAGTTATGGCCACCGCCAACCTTGGTGACCAACCGAGAATCACCCGGAGCGGTTAGATTGGCTAGCGGATTGGAGTCTGCATAAGCCAAATTGATATCGTCGGTCCGCGCGAATGTCGGGACCTGCCCACCCGTACCGTGACAGTCGCCACAACCCGCTTCAGCCTGAATATTGTCCCAGACGTTGATGCGGAAGGCCTGGACGTCAGCTGTTGCGGGCGGTGGGCCGTTGTAGTTCGTGTCGTCAGGGACGCTCGTAACCGGGTTTTCTTGTGTTCCAGCACCACCGGAGCATGCGGAAATCAGCACAGTCATAGCGATCAGAGCGATTCCGTTTCTGGCACGACGCGGGAGCTGTGCAACAGTATTCACTAGTATCTGTTTCATCATCCTCTCCTCAATCGCCGATGCAGTAGGTTGCGGCTTCGGCGAAAGACTGCTTCAGGTTGTAACCCCCTGTCGTCAGCGAATTCACCATGTTGCCGAGCTCTGCACGATCAGCGGCATCCACCGGCTCGCGTAGGCATACATTGCGGAAAACTTTACGGGCTTGGCACTGAGCGAACTCTGCGCTGTTAGCCAGCTCCTGGCCCATTGACTTGGCACCGTTGCCTTGGCCCGGCAGAGACTCATCCCAGCCGAGCAAAGCATTGCGGCCCTGCCGCATGCGGTTTTCCCATGCGTCGTCCGGCGTGCGGAATCCGAAAGGGAAGTTGGCGTCGTTATTAAAATACTTCGGATGCACTGCGCCCGCGGAGTATTCGATACGGCCGGTCTCCTCATTGAAGTTGTAGTAGGCGAACGCCTGTGCCATCGGATCCATCACGCTGTGGCAGCCAATGCAGTTGTTGAGGAACAATCGGCTGTCGCCGCCCGGCGAGCGCGTCACGTCTTGCCGGATACGATCCGGTGGGCGCGTTACGTCTTTGACCTGTTCGAGGTCGTCACACAGGTGGTTGAGCAAAGTCCACCGGAACATCGCGCGGTTGGTGCCGGCAATGAAAAACGCTTCGGCCGCGGCGCGAGAAGTCATGACGCCAGCGGTAGCGTTGGCCGGTAGATCGGTCACCGCGGACTGTGTGGTGCGAACCAGCGCATCCTGCAGCGGCAGTGCGCGCGACTCAAGCTCCTCATACAGCCGATTGTCCGTCATGGAGTAACCCGGCAATCCAAGGCTCGTGTCGGCGACATAAACAATGTCTGCCGACAGCACCTGGTTAAAGGGTACCTCGTCGCGCACCATGCCGATGACCGTCGCAGTGTAATCGTTCAGCGGTGCAAAGACGTCGCCGTCACGATTGGTCCAGGGCGTCACGAAATTCTTCAATGTCACGTCGTAGAACGCGTCGTTTTGCATCGCAATCTGTGCGGCTCCTTCCGCATTGCCACCTGCGATCGCGGTCTCCATTGCATTCAGCACGGCTTCCGTCGGCGGAACGCCGGCGAGACGATCGTGCATCCTTTTGGCCTGCTCGCGAGGACCGGCGTTCGCGGTGGCCGATGCCATCGCTAACGTCAGACCCAGGGTCGCCAGCAGCGTTGCCTTGCATCTCTGAATTGTGTTCATGTGCCCCTGCTCTCGTTGATCGTCGGGATCGCTCCCAACGCGTAAACCGATAACCTGTTCGCCGATCCCGTTGCGCAGTGGCACAGCTCCATGTGCTCGGTCGCTAATGTGGTCGAAGTCGACACAATTTGCAGTGATCACGCTCACAAACTGCCCGAATCGACCCGAATCCGTCCGTAAATTGCGGTTTCGGCGTTGTCAGGGGGTATGAAGCAAAGGTTGTGCCAGTCTGATGCTGATCGGAGGGGAATAAACCAAAACGCAATAAAAACAGAGAGATAGCAACGAAAAGCTGTATACAGCTGCAGTTTGACTATGTAAAACCGTTGTCGGGGCGATTCGACAGTAGCTGAACGATAGAGCGTTAATGCACTGTTTTTGCTGAAATTTTTTTTTGTCGCCTGATGCAGACAAAGGTGCCGCGCGTTGGCATAGGCGTTGTCATTTCGTTGGGAGCGATGAGTTCACAGTTTCAAAGCTTGACGGTCCCAGGATCGACACTGGATCCAGCCTTCGATAGTGCGTGAAAACGCTTCAATAACAACAGCTTTATCGCTGGCAGCGGCTACACCCGGCCGTTCGACGAATCTGTTGTCTTGGTTTTGAGACATTACGCCGACTAAAAACTCCTTTCTATACTTCGCTCCGGTTCACAGGTAAGGACACCGCTGATCGGTACGCAAGGCGACGAAGTCCACGGTTCTGCGTACTGCGATGCCGGTCCGTGTCGAATTGTGATGTTGTTAACAGAATGCCCGGCGGTCGGTCGTCACCATGCAGATTACGTTCAATTGCGAGGTGCGACGGACGAAAAAGCCAGTCTCCAGAAGAGACAGAGCTGCCGGCGGCAAGAAGCCGAGGTGGTGTCCATGAAAGCGATGAATTTCGGGTTACGCACAAATTGGTGGGTTCGAGGGCTGGCACTGGTCAGCACCTGCGCCATCGTTGCCGGCTGTAACAGCGGCGGCGAGGAGGGCGATCAGGTCGGTTTTGGAGGCGGTCAGGATCCCGATCCCGTCGCACTCGAGTTTCCGATTTTTTACGTGAAACGGCCGTTGCCCGTCGATGACGATGGCGCGCCGATCATCGAGGATATTCGTGTTGTATTGAGCTTCAATCCGGGCGCGGACCTGTTTTTCCGCGATCGCGCTTCGCCCAGCACGCCGGATGTTGATTTAACGGGAAGCTTTACGGAAGGCCTGGCCGACATTCGCGATGTTTCGGTGTCCTTCGATGCGACGAAGGTCGCTTTCGCGATGCGCTATCCATTTGACCCGGATCTTGACGAAGACGAGCAAGTTACCTGGAATATTTGGGAATACGATATTCCGTCAGAGACGCTGCGCCGGGTGATCAGTTCCGACATCACCGCCGAAAACGGCCATGACATTGCACCTCGCTACCTGCCGGATGGACGTATTCTGTTCAGCTCGACTCGGCAGCGGCAGTCCGTGGCGATTCTACTCGACGAGGGTAAACCGCAGTTTCCTGCGCTCGACGGTGACCGCAATGAGCCGGCGTTCAATCTGCATGCGATGAATTCCGACGGTTCCAATATTGAACAAATCGGCTTCAACCAGAGCCATGAGTTGAACCCGGTCGTACTTGACGATGGGACCGTCGTGTTCAGTCGCTGGGATAACATCGGCGGCACGAATGAGATAAACCTCTACCGGATGAACCCGGATGGATCCGGCCTTGAGCTGCTGTACGGTGCAAACAGCCATGATGTTGATGGCGACGGACAGGAAGAGCAGTTCGTACAACCCGAAATTCTCCCCGACGGTACTTTGGTCGCGTTATTGAAACCGTTTATGGCGGAAACCACCGGTGGTGCGTTGGTCGACATTGACGTCAATACCTATGTTGAAAATTCGCAGGCGCTGGCCGTTAACATGGGAATGAGTGGCCCGGCGCAGACACCAGCAACGGTCAATGACGTTATCGCAGGCGCGGAGGCGATTTCGCCCGGTGGCCGCTATCGGTCGGCTTACCCCTTGCGTGACGGCACCGACCGCCTGCTGCTCAGTTGGAGCCAGTGCCGGCTGCAGAACGCGGAATTGCAGATCCTGCCGTGTACGGAAACCAATCTGGTTGATCCGAATCTCGTCGCAGCCCCTGCTTTGTACGGCATTTGGATCTACGACCGAGAGGATGAGACTCAGTTGCCGGTGGTTCCGCCGGAAGAAGGGGTTATTTTTTCGGATATCGTTGCCGCCGAACCGCGTACCAATGCACCGGTTATTCTTCCGGGCAGTAACGTCTTCGGGTTGGACCCAACAATTGCTGACGAAGGTGTTGGTGTCATCAATATTCGCAGTGTTTACGATGTGATGGGTGCCGACACCGCACCTGGTGGTATCGACGTGCTAGCGGATCCTGCGCAAACAACAGCGGCCGAACGGCCCGCGCGATTCCTGCGTCTCGAGAAAGCCGTGTCGATTCCGGATGAAGAAATTCTGGAGATTCCCAACTTTGCATTCGGTCGTGTGGACTATATGCGAGAGATTCTGGGTTACACGCCGATCGCGCCCGATGGTTCGGTGGTCGTAAAGGCTCCGGCTGACGTAGCACTGACGTTTAGTATTGTCGACGGAAACGCGCGCCGCATCGGGCCGAGTCACAACAACTGGTTGCAGGTGCGACCTGGCGAAGAGTTGCGTTGTACAGGCTGTCACGACGGCGGCAGCGGTCAGTCGCATGGCCGAAACGGGGCGTTCGACAGTGCGCACGATGGCGCGACGCAGACCGGATTGCCGTACCCGAACACGAACCCTGCATACTTCGCCGATATCGGCGAGTCGATGGCGGAAGTGCGGGCACGGATCAGCTGCGGAACAGACAATTGCGCTGCGATCGAGCCGTCCATGGATGTGGTCTTTGTCGATGACTGGACGGACGCTGCGACAGCGGGTCGCGCACCGGATGAGCCGTTCTCCTACGAGTATCGTCTTCTGAACACACTGACGCCGACCTCGCAGGACTGCGTCCAGAACTGGAGTGCCAGTTGCCGGAGCACGATCAACTACGAGGAAGCGATCCATCCGCTGTGGTCGTTTCCGCGCCTCACACTGAATGCGCTCGGCGAACCGGTGAGCGATTTCACTTGCATCAGCTGTCATTCACCGCGCGACGAAGCGAATCAGCTACGCGTGCCGATTGCGCAACTGGACCTCAGCGATGGCTTGTCCGATCAGGATCAGGACGTGTTTACATCGTTCCGTGAGCTGCTATTCAACGACAACGCGCAAGAGCTGAATATGGGCGCGTTGCAGGATCTTCTGGTCGAAGTTGGTGTTGACCCCGATACCAACCAACCGATTTTTGAAACGGTGAATGTACCCGCGAGCATGTCCTCTAACGGCGCAAACGCCTCGCAGCGTTTCTTTGATCGATTTGAGGCCGGTGGCACGCACGCTGGCTACTTGACGCCTGACGAGCTGCGACTATTGAGCGAGTGGCTCGATGTGGGCGGCCAGTACTACAACAATCCGTTCGCGGTTCCAATGGACTAGGACTCAATGCTCAGAACGACTTTGCAAATCATGTTGTTGATCGTATCGCTGGCAAGTAGCGCGATACTGGAAGCGCGTGAGTATCGCGAAGTTGCTGTCGCTGACCCGTTTATCGAGATGCGGACCGGTCCGGGTAAGGGTTATCCCATCACCTATGTGGCGGAGCGCGGCGAGAACGTCGAGATCATCCGGCGCAAAACCGACTGGTTCAAAGTGAGAACCGAGCGCGGCCGCGAAGGCTGGGTGAACATCGTCCAGATGGAGCAGACGCTGGATGAAGCAGGCGAAACCACCGAGTTTGAGCGAGTCGGGCGGGACGAGTTTCTCCAGCGTCGCTGGGAGACGGGTATTCTGACCGGAGATTTTTCCGGGGCAGATACGGTTTCGGTCTATGGCGGGTACTCCATTTCCCGGAATCTGTCGGTGGAAGTCTGGGGCACTCAGCTAATCGGGAACTTTTCAACCGGCTGGATCGGCACCGTCAACGTGGTGCATGAAACCTGGCCTGAGTGGCGGATTTCACCGTACTTCACGATGGGAACGGGCGTTGTGCAGACGCGGCCAAAGAGTACGTTGGTAAGCACGCCAGATCGGACAGACCAGGTCGCGGTCGTTGGCGCCGGCGCAAGAATTTACGTGACACGGCGGTTCGTGTTGCGTGCGGAATACAAAAACAACGTGGTGTTGACCAGCCGCGATGAGAACGAGGAAGTGGACGAATGGAAAGTCGGTTTCGGATTCTTTTTCTGACGCTGACTGGCGTTACCGTGATGCTGACGAGTGGCTGCTCTTCGCTGCCCTTTTTCGGCAAGGCGAAAGACACCGGTACAGCGGAGGCGCCGGAGCAGGTGATCGAGCCTGAAGTCGAGCGCCGCGAGATCGTAAAGCCGAAAATCGACACAGAAGATTTCGAGATTGGCGCATTCGCTGGGATCATGAGTGTCGAGGATTTCGGCGCCAGTCCTGTAGTGGGTGCGACCTTGGCGTATCACTTCTCCGAGTCACTGTTCGCTGAAGCTGCGATCGGTCGCACGGACACCGAGGAGACCAGTTTCGAGCGACTCTCGGGCGCCGCAGAGCTGTTGACCGATGATGAGCGTCAGTTCACGTACTACAACGCGTCGGTGGGTTGGAATTTGTTCCCGGGCGAGGCGTTTTTCGGCCGCAATCGTGCGTTCAACCAATCCTTTTACTTGATCGGTGGTTTGGGCAGCACACGTTTCGGCGGTGATGATGTGTTCACCATCAATTTTGGTGCCGGCTATCGCCTGCTGTTTAACGATGTATTCGCCCTGCGGGTCGATTTCAGAGATCACGTTTTCGATAGTGATTTGCTCGGCGAGAGCAAGACCGTTCACAACTTGACCGGTCACATGGGTTTCAGTTTTTTCTTTTGAGTCAGGAGGGGTAGACATGACGATGTTGAAATCTCTTAGCAACGGACGAGTGGTCCGATTCGCGCTGGCAGCCGGCGTGCTGTTGGCTACGACGGCATGTTCCAACGTGGAACCGTGGGTTAAGCCGTACGAGCGAGATCGACTCGCGGACCCGATCATGTTCCTCGAGCATGACCCGGTTTCGGCCTCGTACATGCACCACGTCTATGAGTCCCGCGAAGGGGCACGGGGTGCTATGGGAAGTGTCGGTGGCGGCTGCGGTTGTAACTGAACGGCGATAGGTGTGACCTGATGACTATGACGCGTTTTCTTCTCGCGGTGGTGCCCATTGCCGCCATGCTGATGATCGACACAGCCGATGCGGCGGTGCTCCCGGAGGATCGTACCGACGTGATGTACCACCGCTATGAGGGTGACAACATCACCATTGAGGGTCCGTCGGTACTGCTACGAAAGAAACTGGGTAAGAGCGTCTCGGTCACCGGGAACTACTACGTCGACATGATTTCCAGCGCATCGATCGACGTCGTGACTACCGCCAGTCCGTACGAAGAGGAACGAACACAATACTCTGTCGGTATCGACTACCTGCGCGGTGGGACGATGATGTCGCTTGGCGTCACGCAGAGCGACGAGAATGACTTCGAGGCGAGAACGTACAGCTTGGCGATTAGCCAAAACCTGTTTGGGGATCTGACCACCGTCACACTGGCGTACGGTCTCGGCGATGACGTTGTCGGCCAGGTCACCGACCCGACGTTTGCCGAGGATGTGTCGCGTCAGCAATACGGCATCGGTATCAGTCAGATCCTGACGAGAAATCTGATCATGACGTTCAACTTCGAGGGCATCACCGACGAAGGGTTTTTGAACAACCCATATCGAGCGGTGCGCTATCTCGACGAAGGCGGATCGACATTCAGTCTGCAGAGTGAACGCTATCCGAATACGAGAACCAGCGGAGCGGCCTCAATTGGCGCCCGATATTACCTGCCTTACCGCGCTGCACTGCACGGTGAATATCGGTATTTCTCCGATACATGGGGCATCGTTGCGAGCAGCTACGAGTTGGGTTACACCCACCCGTGGCGCGATTCGCTGACGTTTAGCGCGCGCTATCGCTTCTACACGCAGGATCAGGCTGATTTCTATGCGGATCTGTTCCCAAGATTTGATTTCCAGAACTTCCTTGCACGAGACAAGGAACTCAGTACCTTCACGAGCAATACGATTCGCGTCGGTGCAGCGTGGGATTTCGGCAAGGAAGGTATGGGATTCCTCGATCGCGGCCGAGTGTCGCTATTTTGGGATCGCATGCTGATCGACTACGAGAATTTCCGCGACTTGCGTGACACCGAGGCGTTGCCAGGTCAGGAGCGTCTGTTCAGCCTGGAGGCGGACGTTGTCCAGCTATTCGTTTCGTTCTGGTATTGAGGCCTCTCGCAACGGAAGCCACCAGCCGGAGAAGCGTTGTCGCCGATGCGCGATAAAATGCACGGCCGCAAGTGATGTCGCGGCCGGGTTTTTGCCAACGATAAAGTAAACCTCGGCGTGTTGATTTCGGGGGAGAGCGAGTACAGCGGCACCTTCTGCGGACGCGACGGCCTTCAATGCTTCGCGAGTCGGCAGGTCCGCGATACCCGCTAACCGGTCGAGCCCGGCAATGTCACTCAGAACGACCCCCGTCAGCCCGGTGTAGCGGGTCAAAGCAGTATCGTGTGAATTCAGATCCTCAGTCACGTCGATGAGCGCCGTGCGAATGGCGAGCCGGTCACGCAACAGTTGGTAGGCGGCATCGTAATCATGGCTGGTCTGCACAATGGCGCTCATCCGCAAGCGCGCCTGTAAATCATTACATCGGGCGCTTAAGACTCGCTCCGCAAGCTCAAGGTATTGAGCGGCGAAATCCGTGTCCAGCGGTCTCCCGGAACCCAACTGGTGTTGTAACAGCGGGACCACCGCTTTTGCCATGGCGTCTATGTCCGCGTCAGCGTAGAAGCTCTCTGAAGTGCTCAGGTAGGCCGTGTCGTCAGCGTCGCGGAACAACTGAGCGGCGACGATGCCGTCCCCAACGGCGGTTGCGAGGACCTCTTCAAGCAAATGGTAGGCAGGTGTCGCGCACGCTGACCCCGACTTCTCAAATGCGTTCAGCAGAGAGTCAGAGACGGCGCCCGACATGCGTTCGAACAAATGATGTGTCCACTCGTGCGCGACCACAGGGAGGCGGCTGCGACCGGTGTCATGTCGCGGCGATTCAACGAATAGCGTGTGCCCGGCGCGCGTCGCAACGCTGCCGAGGCTTGGGTGATCTGTGGCGATCAGTACGATGTCAGGTGTTTTCTCGACGTCTGTATCAAACAAACCGGCGACCGAATTCATGATTGACGGTAGATCGATATCGCGCGATCGCAACTCCAGCTGCAGCGCGACATGGTCCAATCGACCGCGTTGGTCGTCGCGCCAGTTCTCCGTGAGTTCGTCAACGACTTGCCGAGAAAGCGACGCCAACGCTGGGGACTCGTCGTCTTTCAGCGCCGTGGTCCCGCGATTCGAGACTCCGAGCCAGCGCTTCGGTGACGGTAGCCAGGCCGGCGGTCCGACCAGCGGCGTATCGATGGAAGTTGACGTTCGTGTTCGGTGCTGGCGCCACCGTTGGGCATCGAATCCGAACTCCTCGAGTTCTTCCACCGACTCGAACGCCGCGCTAGTACATAGAATCAGGCCAGTCGCGCAGTCGAGGTGATAGACGACGTTCTGGTCACGATTGACGACCACTCTGGCGTGCGCTGCGCTGATCGCAAAAAGCCAGATCGCGGTCGTTGTTGTGAGTTTCGAGATCGTGGTTCGTCGCGTCATTGGCCGACCATAAAAAAACCGGGCCCGGATTGCCATCCGAGCCCGGTTATGGACGGTACGCTTAGTTGCCGCGATTCTTGTGCGAGGGCAAGAAACCTTCCGCCTCCGCGAGCGTGCCTAAAGCCTCTTCCATGATAGCCCGCGCTCTGGCGGTCATATAGTAGAGATAGTTATGCAGCTGCGCATCCGTCTCGTTGCGCGACTCACATTGCTGACTGTACTCCTCGAACGCGCACAGGTTTTGCACGAGATCTGCAGTATGTTTCGGACATTCGCATTCGACAGTGGTTGAGGTCCGCGCGAGTTGCGCGAGTTCGACGTCATTAAAACGACGGCGGGTCACGGCATCTTGAGCATTAACCTCAAAATGGTTCTGCTGCGGGGGCGCAGCCTCTTCCAGTACCGGTCGATTCTCAGCACCACGGCGCAGCAACTGGTACAGCGTTTGCGTGGTTACCGGTGAGCGCAGCAGCTCCACACGATCTGCCGCGAGCGCCTCGAGTTCTTGCGTCGTACCAAAGTTGAATAGGACGATCACCCGTCGTGATCCCGCCAAGCGACGCAGCTTACCGACGGTGAAGCGTGTATCCGTATCGATCACCGGAAACTCGAGCAACAGCACATCCGGCTCTGCTCTTTGCACCTGATCGGAGAAGTCGTCCAGGTCAGTTGTGCACAACGACACCTCGAGTCGCCCGGGGTTGTTGATCCGGTCCGGGAGGTTCTCCAGAGCGAAGCCGCCATACGCAGCGACGCGGACTAAACCGACGTTGGCAACGAGTTGCAGGCTATTGCTCTGCTCGATCAGTTGATCGCGCCGAGCTTTCAGTTCCTCGGTAGACAGGTTGGCGATCTGCCCAATCGATGAACCGTTGTCGGACAGCGATTTCAGCAGTGAAAGTTTTTCGATGTCCGATTTGGAATAAATCCGCCGCCCGCTGTCGGTGCGGTCTGCGACAATCGCGCTGTAGCGACGTTCCCAGATTCGGAGTGTGTGAGTTGAAATGCCTGTGAGTCGGGATACCGCGCCGATGGAATAACCAGTGGTTTTGGCAGACTCACCGAAGGCGTCGGTTTTGTCAGTAGCCATGAAATGCTCCTTGGTACGGCCATAAATATGGCGGTACCCCCAAGTTGATCTTCGCGTGTTCGACACTAACACATCGCTATTATACAAATCCACTTGTTTGTCTAAGTTTTAAGGATCTGTTGTCAAAATTTTGGCGAGCGCAGCGCCAGTTAAGGATTTTTCCGATTTTTCAGATACTTGGGTAGGTGCTCCCTGGGCAACAATGCGTCCGCCGGCAGTGCCACCTTCCGGTCCGATATCGACAATCCAATCTGCTTCCGCAATCATGTCTAAGTTATGTTCGACAGTGTATACAGAGTGACCAGCATCGACGAGACGGTGCAAGACCCGGATCAATTTTTCGACATCTGCCATGTGCAGACCAATTGTCGGCTCATCCAATACGTACAACGTGTGGTTGGGGTTGTCTGTTGCACTACGCTCGGCGGGTTCTGGTCCGGGTCGCGCTTTCGCCAACTCCGTGACCAGTTTGATTCGCTGTGCCTCGCCGCCCGAAAGTGTTGGGCTGGGCTGACCGAGCGTGAGATATCCAAGGCCGACATCGCGGAGTAGCTCGAGCGGGTGAAGGATTTTCGGGTGTGCCGCGAAGAATGGAATCGCATCCTCCACGGCCATTTGCAGAATGTCGCCGATCGATTGGTCGCGATATTTCACCAACAGCGTGTCAGGCGCAAAGCGCGAACCACCACAGGCTTCACAAACCACACGGACGTCAGGCAGGAAGTTCATCTCAATTCGTCGCATGCCTTGTCCGTCGCACTCCGGGCAGCGACCTTCCGCGGTGTTAAACGAGAATCGACTAGCTGTGTAGCCACGGATACGCGCTTCGGGCGTTGCCGCAAATAGTTTGCGAATTTCATCCCAGAAGCCGACGTAGGTTGCAGGGCAGGACCGCGGTGTTTTGCCGATCGGCGTCTGGTCGACTTCGAGAACCCTTTTGATCGACTCCCAGCCGGACAATGAGCGACAGTCTTCCAGTGGCGGCATTTTTCGTTTGCGCGCGTTGCGGGCACTGATCAGGCGTTCCAGATTGTCCTGCAGGACCCCACGAATCAAGCTGCTCTTCCCGCTTCCGGATACGCCTGTAACCGCCACGAGTGCACCGAGTGGCAGTCGAACGTTAACGTTTCTGAGGTTGTTCCGGTTGGCGCCCTTGATCTCCAGAACCGCGGCGCTCTTCCGCCGAGGATTGATATCACGCCAATGTGTGCGGAGCGGATGGCTGAGGGGTTCTCGCAGCATTTTGCCGGTGAGAGACTTGCGACTGCGTTGTATCGCTTTCGGTGTTCCGGTAGCGACAACATGCCCGCCACGTTGACCTGCGCCGGGCCCGATATCGATGACGTGCTGAGACGCTCGGATCGTCTCTTCATCGTGCTCGACCACCACGACCGTATTGCCTTGTTTCTGGAGGCCCATCAACGTTTTCAGCAGCCGTTGGTTGTCGCGAGCGTGCAAGCCAATAGTTGGCTCATCGAGGATGTAGCAGACCCCGCGAAGGTTGGAGCCGAGCTGCGCGGCGAGCCGGATTCTCTGAGCTTCACCACCAGACAATGTCGGCGCGGCTCGCGACAATTGTAGATACCCCAGCCCGACGTTTTTCAGAAACTGCAACCGAGCGGTCAACTCTGTCATCACATCCCTTGCGATCTCTGCGTCTCTGCCGTTCAGGTTGACGGATTCAAAGTAATTGGCCGCTTCCTCGACGGACAGTTCGTTTAACTCTGCAATCGTCTTCCCGCGGAGCTCGACTGCGAGCGCCACCTCGTTCAGACGTTTGCCGTCACAACTACCACAGGTCGTCGGCGGTGCATCTTCTTTTTCGACAACTTGCCCTGTCCCCTGGCAGTCGCCGCACCAGCCTTGCGGAGAGTTGTAAGAAAACAGTCGGGGATCGAGTTCCGGAAAACTCTTTTGGCATGAAGGACAGGCTCGGCGACGCGAAAACAACTGGCGTTTCTTCGCGGTTGCATTGCGTGCGACGACCGCGAGACCGTCACCGAGCTCAAATGCCTCTGATATCGCTGCGCGTAAAGCGTCTTCATCGTTCGGTGATACGGTCAGCGACGCGACTGGTAAATCGATGTCATGCGTCTTGTAGCGTTCGAGTCGCGGCCAGTTGTCGGTTTGCAGCAGCTGTCCATCGACTACCAGTTCTGAAAATCCCTTGTTGGCGGCCCAGCGCGCGAGGTCTGTGTAGTAGCCTTTGCGCGATACGACCAGCGGTGCCAGTACGCAAATATTCTCGCCCCGCCGCTTTCGCATCAACGTTGCTACGACTTGGTCGATGCTTTGCGGTTCGATGGCGACGCGACACTCTGGACAGTACGAGACGCCCAGCTTGACGAACAACAAACGTAGGAAGTGGTAGATTTCAGTCAGGGTGCCCACCGTGCTGCGTCGACCGCCGCGGCTCGTTCGCTGTTCTATCGCGACGGTCGGCGGAATCCCGTTCACTGCGTCGACGTCAGGGCGCGACGCTGGCTGCACAAACTGGCGTGCATAGGCGTTTAGTGACTCGAGGTAGCGTCGCTGACCCTCGTTGAAAACGATATCGAAGGCGAGCGTCGACTTACCGCTGCCTGACACACCGGTAATGGTCGTGAACTTGTCTCTAGGGATGCTGACATCGATCGACCGCAGGTTGTGCTCGCGCGCGTTGTGAACTGTGATTGCCGTGCTCGAATCGGCATTGGTCCGGTATGTTTGAGCTGGGTCAGCGACGCTATATCCCTTCGATACCGCCTGCCGGTACTTTGCCAACGCGCTACCGGTGGCGTTCTGTCTTTGACTCAGCAGTTCTTGTGGCGGCCCGCAGAAAAGTAACTCACCACCGAGCTCTCCACCTTCCGGTCCAAGGTCGATGACCCAGTCGGCAGCGCCGACGACGTCAAGGTTATGCTCGATGACGATGATGCTGTGGCCGGCCTCCAGCAGCTGGTCGAAAGCGAGCAGTAGCGTTTCGATATCGCTGAAATGCAAACCGGTTGTTGGCTCATCGAACAGAAACAGCTTTTGTTGACCTTTGCGTTTCGCGGCCTCAGCGAGGTGCTTGGCGAGTTTCAGTCTTTGTGACTCTCCGCCAGACAGCGTCGGCACGGGTTGTCCAAGCGCGACGTAATCAAGGCCGACGTCCAGCAGCGGCTGGAGCCGCGACAGAACATCGGGCGCGTCACTAAAGAACTCGCAAGCTTCGCGGACTGTAAGCTCGAGTACATCGGAGATTGAAAGGGGCTTTGAGTCCGAGCCTGTCGGCAGCAGTTTGACTTCCAAGACCTCGTCACGATAGCGACGACCATCGCAAGTACCGCAACGGATGTACACGTCGGAGAGGAACTGCATTTCGATGTGCTCGAACCCGTTGCCACCGCAGGTCGGGCAGCGTCCGTTTCCAGAATTGAAACTGAATGTACCCGCGGTATATCCGCGTTCCTCCGCTAGCGGCGTCTTTGCGAACCGCTTGCGTATGGGGTCGAATGCGCCAACAAAGCTTGCAGGGTTCGAGCGCGTCGTTTTACCAATCTGGCTCTGGTCGACGAACACCACATCGTCGAGCAACTCAATACCGTGCACTCCGTCATGCTCGCCAGGGGTCGGACCACCCTTACCAAGCTTTCGGCACAGTGCTGGGTAGAGGATGTCGCCGATCAGAGTGGACTTTCCACTGCCCGACACGCCGGTCACGGCGACCAGTCCGTGTAGAGGGATCTCAACGTCGATCGACTTGAGGTTGTGCTGGCGCGCACCGATCAAGCTGAGTTTTTCACCGTCCTGTGTAATGTTGCGACCTTTGCGCACGTCGGCGACGTTGCGTAGTCCGGCAAGATAAGGGGCGGTGGGCGAACGTTTACTGCGCGCCAGCGCGCTGGGCTTACCATTGAATACGATCGAGCCACCCGCTGCGCCAGGGCCCGGTCCCATATCCACAATCCGGTCGGCCACGAGCATGACTGCTGGGTCATGCTCGACGACCAGAAGCGTGTTCCCGGCATCACGCAAGCGCAGTAGTACTTCGTTGATTCGGTCGAGGTCGCGAGGGTGCAGACCGATGCTCGGTTCGTCCAGTACAAAAAGCGTGTTGACCAGTGACGTTCCGAGCGCCGTTGTCAGGTTGATGCGCTGCACCTCTCCACCTGACAAGGTTCGCGACTGACGATCCAGGGTCAGGTAGCCGAGCCCTGTGTCCCGCAGAAAACCGATGCGAGTGCGGATCGCGTCGAGTAACAGGTCCATCGCTTCATCCGATTCGCGATTCAGGGTTAAGCGATCGAAAAACTCTGCAAGCCTTTGAATTGGTAGCAGCATCAATTGGTGAATATTCAGGCCGGGCGACGGACCTGCATGTTCCGGTGCTACCGCTTCGGTTAGCGCCTTATCCCCGAGGCGCCAACACAACGCGTCAGGCTTTAGTCGTGCGCCGTGGCAAGTCGCGCATTCTTCGTAACTTCGGTAGCGCGACAGCAGGACGCGGACGTGCATTTTGTACGCCTTGCTCTCCAACCACTCAAAGACCGCATCGATACCGGGCCAGTACTTATTGCCTTTCCGATACTCGTCGCCGACCATGACCCATTCCAACTCTCTAGCTGAGAGTTTGTGCCAGGGCTTGTCGATATCCACGTTCGCCGCTTTCGCGCGACCGACTAGTCGGGTTTGTAGTTCGGCAAATTGGCCGGTTTGGATCGGTTTGATGGCACCGTCGCGCAAGCTCGCGCTGCTGTCCGGAACAACGAGATCCATATCGATTCCCATCGTTCGGCCAAACCCACGGCAGGTTTCGCAAGCGCCCAGTGGGGAATTGAATGAAAACCGACTCGGCGTTGGGAAGTCGAAAGTCTTGTCGAGTTCCGGGCAGTACAACCTCTCGGAAAACACGTGTTCTGTCTCGTTGTCGAGGTTGACGATCGTCACACGTCCGCTGCCACGCGCCAATGCGGTCTCCACGGCCTCAAAGAACCGATCTTTGGAGCGATCGCGCACTCGGATTCGGTCCTGAGTGACCTGCAGCAAATCGCCCGGTTTCTCCGTGACGCGTGTGTAGCCCTGTTGGGAAAGGAATGTCCGCATCTCGTCGAACGTGAATTGCTTCGGTAGCGGCTGCTCAAATGTGATCGCGATACGCGCATCCGCCATTCGTTCGGAGACTTTCGCCCATATCGACTGCGGTGAATCTTCGACAATTCGTTCGTCGGAAATGCCGTTGTAGAGGTCCGCTGCGCGCGCGTACAGTAGCTTCAGGTGGTCATTGAGTTCCGTCATCGTGCCAACGGTCGAACGCGATGTTCGAACCGGGTTGGTTTGGTCGATCGCAATAGCAGGCGGAATTCCGCGAACCTGATCTACCTGCGGCTTGTCCATCCTGTCGAGAAACTGGCGCGCATACGGTGAAAACGTCTCGACATACCGGCGTTGGCCTTCCGCGTAAATCGTATCGAACGCGAGTGACGACTTGCCGCTGCCGGAGACTCCGGTGACGACGATCAACTCGTTCAAGGGCAGATCGATATCGAGATTCTTGAGGTTGTTCTGGCGGGCACCAGTCACCTGGATGCGCTTGCGAGAGCGGCTCATTTGGACTCCGATTAAAAGTCAGGGCGGGGTTTGTGCGGGCTAGTCGTTATACTGGCTCACACCATCGACGACAACGCCTGACCATGCAGCGAATGAACCGACAAGATACGTTTCCACCTGTAATTTTCGGCCTGCTGATTAGCTGCGCCGTTGTTTTTGTCCTGCTCCGCGCCACGTCCCTGCAACAGTTTGGGGGGTATTTCGCGCTGTTCACGTTCGAACCTTATTTCCGTTTCTGGCAGCCGATCACATACGCGTTCCTCCACGGGGACGTCGCGCATCTGGCATTCAATATGTTCGCACTGTGGATGTTCGGCAGGGAGTTGGAGTATCGCTGGGGATCCGGGCGATTCCTGCTCTTCTTTTTTGTCAGTGTCCTGGGTGGTGCAGCCGGGCAATTCGCGCTGAGTCTTGCGACAGGCGGTATCACAAACCCGATGATCGGCGCTTCCGGGGGCGTGTACGGCATCCTGTTGGCGTTTGGTATGACATATCCCGAACGTCAGATCATGTTGTTGTTTCCGCCGATTCCGATGAAAGCGAAATATATGGTGGTTGTTTTCGGCCTAATCGAATTCTTTGTGGGTGCGAGCGGTATCAATACCGGAATCGCCCACTTCGCCCACCTCGGCGGTATGGTCGCCGGGCTGGTCCTGCTGCTCTATTGGCGGTCACGCCAACCGCGGCGCCGATTCTAGTCTCGGTGAATTTCGTGACCGGAAAGCGATGATGCGTGCGTTGGCTCTTTCAGTGCTGTGTGGTTTGTTGGTTGCCGGTTGCGGCCAGCGTCCGGAGCCACTTATGCCGGATCATTTCGGCTCGGGTGCACAAGCACCAGGATCTGACGGCCCACGAGCACTGATGGCGGTGTTGCGGCCTACTACTGATCTCGCTGTCGAGGGGGCGTTGGTGGCAATGCCAGGCGCTGACCGAGTGGTTTTCGGTGGCGCAATCGATCAGTTGACTGCAGGGCGGTATCGATTAGCGACCGCTTCATCCGGTGGCTGCGCAGATCCAAAACCCACCGAAACAGTTGGCGAATTCGATGCCACGGACTTCGGACAGGGCAAGTTTTCGATACCTGGACCATTGGCGGAAAACGTCGCGAGTCTCAATCAACGCACAGTCGTTGTACTAGGCCCGCTGGGCGGGGAAGCGACGTCTCCCGTGGTGGTGGCGTGCGGGGTGTTCGAGGTCTACCCCGGCTAGTCGGCTGCCATCAGTTGGAACGGTGTCTGCATCGCGTCCTGCTGCTCTCGAAGCGCCAGAATATGTTCGTTCCAGTACCTCGCACCATCAAACCAGGGAAATGCGTTTTTGAACGCCGGGTCGTGCCATCGTCTCGCGAGCCACGCTGCGTAGTTGACAATTCGCAGAGTTCTCAACGGCTCTATGAGCGCCAGTTCGGCAAAATCAAAATCCCTGAATTGTTGATAGCCCTCAAGCACCGCATCCAGCTGGGTTGCTTGCTGTGCTCGCGGCCCGGACAGCAGCATCCACAAGTCCTGTACTGCAGGTCCATTCGCCGCATCGTCGGTATCAACAACATGCAGGGTTGCGTCATCCTGCAGAAGGTTGCCCGGGTGTAAGTCATTGTGAATGGCAAGGTGTTGCACCTGCACTGACGCTAGTGAAGATTCAACGTGGTCCAAAAGGTCGTTCGTGACGGACTCATAGGCAGCCTCCAGCGAGGGCGGAACGAAGCAGCTGTCCAAGACCGCATCACGTGCCTCCCAACCGAAACTGCCGACATTGATCGCTGGCCGGTGTGCGAATTGAATTCTGCTGGTTGTCAAATGCATGCGGGCGACGAGACGTCCAATCTGGCGCAGCAAATCATCATTGTCCACCGCGGGCCAACGGCCACCGACACATGGGTAAATCGCCAGCCTGAACCCGTCGACATGCAGGAGCGATTCGCCATCAAATACTTCAGGTGCCACAACACCCAGCTCGGAGTTCGCAAGCTGCAGTGCGTAGTCATGCTCTTCTTCAATAGCTTGATCAGACCACCGGCCTGGGCGGTAGAACTTCGCGACGACGCGTTCACCTGTTTCGAGCGCAGCTCGATAGACGCGGTTCTCGTAGCTATTCAGCGCGAGGAGCTCACCCGTACACCTCAGGCCGGAATACTCGATCGCCGACAGGATTTGCTCCGGCATCAAGGTGTCGAATCCGAGGGTCATGTCGATCTGGTCCTCGCCGTCAAAAGTGCGCGGCAGGGCGCAGGGTGACCCTCGATGGTGGTCGATGGGTCACCGGGCAACAGCGCGGCGTCCAATGACTCAAAACGCATCCACGGTGTTGCGCGTTGTTCGTCTGCGCTCGTCGTCGTCACGTCGTGACACTCGATATCTGTAAAGCCCGCCCGGGCGAGCCAAGTTTTGAGCGCCTCAACGCTCGGCAAAAACCATACGTTGCGCATTCTCGCGTAGCGGTCACGAGGCACCAGAACCGTGTCGCTGTTCCCATCTACGACCAGAGTTTCGAGGATCAATAAACCCTTGGAATTCAGCCGTGATTTGATCGCTTGCAGATGTTCGAAGGGATCTCGCCGGTGATAGAGAACACCCATGCTCATAACGATGTTGAAAGATCCCACCGGCGGCAGCGACTCGAATCTCAGCGGCACCATCGCGACTGAGGTCAGCCGCGCGGCTCGCGTGAACGCAAGAAACTGCGCGTAGAACAGAAGGGTAGGATCGACGTTCAGAACGGCCGACGCCTCAGCTGCGGCACGTATCGAGAAGTAGCCGTTCCCCCCGCCGATATCGAGTACCCGTGCGTCACGGAAATCGATGCCCGCATCGATCAGGCGATCCCACTTCTGGTCGCTGCGCCATTCCGCATCGATCTCGACGGAGTCGAAACGCCACGGGCCCTTGCGCCACGGGTGCAGCGCCATCAGCGTCTCGGCTAACGCGTCGCCATCGGGCGGCGGTGAAAACCTGATCGTGGGTGTCGGAGCCAGTGCGACTGAATCCACTGATTCGGGTAGCGCCGAAATTGCCTGCGCCCAGCTGGGCCAGTCGCCGTGTTTTGGAACTTCCGCGATTAGTGCGTGAGTCAGTGCCTCCGCATGGCGGGAAAACACTGTGGCTTCGAGCGTCTCGCGGAAATGCGCTTCTGTGAGATCAATCATCCGCGCGGAACGCCAGGAACGCGCCAAAATTGATGGAGGCGTGCCACAGGACGATATCGGTAAATCCAATGTCCGCCAGGCGGTCGGCGTGGTTCTGTCGTGTCTCTGCGATCAAGACATTCTCGAGCGCAGCGCGTTTGCCGGCGATTTCGAGATCCGAATAGTGATGCGCCCGTTTGAAGTCATGATGCAGCGCTGTCATTCGTTCGGCTATGCCCGGAGCCTCGAAACTGAACTTCTCGGCCAGGACCAATGCGCCACCGGGTCGCAGCGCACGAAAGACGCGCGCCAGCACCGGTGTGCGCGCAGGTGGCGGCAAAAACTGCAATGTGTAGTTCAGAATCACAAGGTCGGCTGGTTCGAAGGACATTTGCTCAATCTGGCAGAGCTCGAACTCAAATTGCTGCGATTGATTGTCGAATCGAGCGTCCTCACGGCAGCGCGAGATCATCGCCTCGCTGTTGTCGATGCCGATCAGGGTCGCCGGCCGATCCCCGATTCCCTTGGCAGCGGCGAGTAGCGCCGCGCCCAAAGTGCAACCGAGATCGTAGACTCTGCCGCCAGGACGCACGACTTGGTGGGCGATCAAGGAAATGCCGTCCAATGATGCCGCATAGCCTGGCACGGAGCGGTTGATCATATCCGGGAAGACACGAGCTACCGTGTCGTCGAAGCGAAATTGAACGCGGCCCGCTCCTCGGGTATCGAACAGAGTGTCTTTCTCCATGGGCGCGCATTGTATCGGGCGCAGCGCTTCTGCGCTGGCTGTTACACTACGCTCCGTTTCGATCACAGAGCGTCACGGTGTCGGCAACGAGCCTTTCAAAAATCCTGGAGACCGTCGGTATTCCAAGCGACTACGCCGCGCGGCACGATTTACCTGTTTTTGTTGAAGCGACCTCTTTGGTCAGTGCTGGCCCGAACATTATCGGGCGCGAGCAGCTTCTCGAGCCGGTGACTGCTGGCCAATGGGTTGGCATGCGCCAGGCGGCAGCGACCGAAGGTATCGATTTGTTGCTGGTCAGCGGCTATCGCAGTTTCGAGTATCAGGCCACGTTGATTCAGCAAAAACTTGATAAAGGTCAGACACTTGACCAGATTCTAAAGGTAAACGCTGCGCCCGGTTGCAGCGAGCACCACACCGGTTGTGCTGTGGATATTGCCACGCCAGGGGTGCCGCCCCTCGTGGAAGCATTCGAGCGCAGTCCAGCCTTCGAGTGGCTACAAAAAAACGCTAAAGATCATGGGTTTACGATGAGCTACCCGCGCGGTAATCCGTACGGGTACGTGTACGAACCGTGGCATTGGTGCCGGCGCGCGCAACTGGTGTAGCTTCCCTGCCGAGCTGGCTTTCGACGAAGGCGCTCGGGCAGGCAGCCCAAAGTGTCCGCCAGACGTCCGCTTTTTTTCTGGTATCCGGTTGACACCATAGGTGGCGCGGATGGAGAATACCCGGCTGTACTTCGCGGAGGGGTACTCAAGCGGTCAACGAGGGCAGACTGTAAATCTGCTGGCTATGCCTACGTAGGTTCGAATCCTACCCCCTCCACCAAACAGAGCGATATATATAAGTGTGGATGCAGGGCCGTTTTGGGCGGTCTGCCGGGTCATTGATGGTGATCCGGCTTTTTTAGCGGCTGAGGAAAAAGGCTTCTGGGCGCGGAGAAAACAACTGGCGTTTTGACTGGCGGTTTAATTGGCGGTTTAACTGGCGAGTAACGATCAGGCGGGTGTAGTTCAACGGTAGAACCTCAGCCTTCCAAGCTGATGATGTGGGTTCGATTCCCATCACCCGCTCCAGATTGAAAGGTGCGCTCGACAAGGAACATAGCCCATATAGCTCAGGCGGTAGAGCACTTTCTTGGTAAGGAAGAGGTCACTGGTTCGACTCCAGTTATGGGCACCACGTTTGAAATTTGTGTTTGAGATTGTATTGAACAGACCGGAGAGTTAGGTCGATGTCGAAAGAGAAGTTTGAGAGAACCAAGCCCCACGTGAACGTGGGTACGATTGGCCACGTTGACCATGGTAAGACGACGCTGACGGCGGCGCTGACCAAGTGTATGGCGGAGAAGCACGGTGGTGAGGTTCGCGCATACGATCAGATTGATAACGCGCCTGAGGAGAAGGCCCGCGGTATCACGATTGCGACCGCGCACGTGGAGTACGAGAGTGACACGCGTCACTACGCACAGATGGTGGTTGAGTTGATTGCGCCGATCGCGATGGAAGATGGACTTCGGTTCGCGATTCGTGAGGGTGG
>JBCBBH010000006.1:0-169868 GCA_038531945.1 Pseudomonadota bacterium
ACCAACGAAAACGCGTAGCGGACAGCTTCAGCGGGTTCGTTGGTTGATCTCGATAGCGCAGCATGGCGTCGCCAAATGGTCTCGATGCTGAAGAGTCGCGACAAGTGGCTGCCGGTCGTCGTGCGCAGTCTCGAGAGAGATCCCATGCAACTTCGAGCGGCAAGCGAAGCGTTGCTCAAGGAACTGGTGGAAACGACACTGCACAAGTGTTGGCAGGGCTTGAGCGCGGATGAGGAGCAGTCAATTTGGCGAAGCCTGCGTGTTGCACATCGAACGCTATCCGAACAGACAGTGCTGGCGGCATTTCCGTCATCACCGGCAGATGCGCGCAGCGACGTTGCGTATTGGCGTTTTGCGGCGCAGGTGCTGCTCGTTGCCAACAAACCTCAGTGGCGCAAGAAGGTCGATAAGCGACAGGGTTTTGTCAGCACCGAGAAAGCACACAAGAAAGACGTTGAAGACCTTCTCCAGCGACTTCACAGTGTTGATGGGTTGGCCACAGCGTTCGATGCTGCGCGTTATCTCCCACAGCCCATCTACACAGAAGATCAATGGGCGGGTGTGTTAGCCACGATGACTGCACTGCGGCTTGCCAGCGCTGAATTCACTCGACTAATGAATGAGGCTGGACTCTACGACTATCCCGAGTTGGCAGCGAGTGCACTCGACACCCTCGGTGACGACGATTCAGTTGGCGACCTCGCGCTGCAATACGACTATCGACTGCAACACCTGCTGGTCGATGAAATGCAGGACACAAGTGCGCGACAGTATCGTTTGCTCGAACGGCTTACAGCAGGCTGGCAACCGGATGATGGGCGGACGCTGTTCTGTGTCGGTGACCCGATGCAATCGATCTATGGCTTTCGGGGTGCCGAGGTGAGTCTGTTCTTGCGCGCCTGGGAGGAGGGCATCGGACACGTGGCGCTCGTCCCGATTCGTTTATCGACAAATTTTCGTTCATGTGCGCCTTTGATCGACTGGGTCAACACAACGTTCAAAGAGGTTTTCAGCGAAGAAAACAACCCCATCGATGAAGCGGTTGCCCACGCGCAGTCGGCAGCGGCGCCTAGTGCCTCCTCTGAAGGTGCCGTTCACTGGCATTGCCGGGAGGGGGACGCCAGCGAAGAAGCAGACTATGTCGCGGCGCAAGTGCAAACGTTGTTGGGTCAACCGGATCGAACGATCGCAATCGTCGGTCGAACCCGGCATGCACTGTCGCCGGTCCTCGATAGCCTCGAGCGTCGAGGCGTCGCGTTCGAGTCCATTGATATGGAACGACTGACCGAGCGTGCAGAAGTCCAGGATCTACTGGCACTAACGCGTGCGCTGGAAATGCCAGATGACGACCTCGCATGGCTGGGTTGCCTTCGGGCGCCCTGGTGTGGCGTCAGTTTGGAAGCACTCGATGCGCTGATGCTAGACAGTTTCGAGGGATCGAGTGCCGAATTGCGCAAACGCACCGCAGCGATTTTGAACACCAAACTCTGGACACGCGGGACACACGCGCGCGTCTGCGATTTTCTAGAAAAATTTGAAAAAGCGCAGGCCATGGCTGCGACGCAGTCGCTTCGCTCGCGCGTTGAACGTCTGTGGGGGTCATTGGGTGGCCCAGCGATATTGCAGTCCCGGTCGGAGCTGGAAGCGGCGTCTAGTTTTTTCGCGGCTGTCGAGGAGCTTGAGCAGAGTGGGCGGTTGCATCAGCCCGCATTGCTAGAGAAGCGACTAAGCGATCGGAAAGTGAGTGGCGGAGTGCCCGGCGCTCGAGTCGTCGTGATGACGATTTATTCGTCCAAAGGCCTCGAGTTTGATCATGTCCTGATGCCAGGGTTATCGGTGACTTCGCAGACCGATTCGTTTCCGCCGCTGCAAGTCGAGTTTGGCGGCAACTCAGACAATCCAGCGGTAGTCTTTGCCGCCTCGGGTTACCGTCATGCCGAAGACCGTGACCCACTTACCAAGCTCTTGCGACGCCTGGAAACCGTTCGTGCATCTAACGAGCTCAAACGGTTGCTGTATGTCGCCACAACACGCGCCAGGGCGTCGTTGCACTTGTTTATCCGTGCTGAGCGGTTGTCCAAAGGTACGCAATGGAAAAGGCCAACCGCTCACACACTACTTTCCACAATTTGGTCGCAGGCTTTGCCGCATCTGCCGAAACTGGATGACATGCCAGCCGTCGAAACGATTCCAAAAACCAAAGAACCGATTTTTGTTCCGCCGTTGCACGCAACGATTTCTGAGCCCTGGAAACCGCCTTTGGGCTCCACAACACAATCGCTCGGCGTTGATCGGGTGATCGATGCTGATCCTATTGATCGCGGTGACGCCGAAGCCAGGCACGTTGGCACTGTTGTTCATGAATGGTTGCGCGCACTTGCTGATCGCGAAGCGCCTTTGTCTGTGCTTAACAGTATCGATGATCGCAAGGTCCGGACGGAGCAGTGGCTCGCCCGGCTTGGCGTCTCCGCAGGTCAGGTTCCTTCGTGCGCCGCACGAGTGCTTGAGACGCTGGAGGTGGGCCTCGATAGTGAGGCAGGCCGTTGGATTGTCGGAAGCCACCACCTCGACAATCGCTCTGAGTTTGAAGTCTGGACCAACACGTCTGGCGGCGCACGACGCGTCGTCGTCGATCGTGTCGTCCGACGAGCTGATGGTGAACTGTGGATTATCGACTACAAAACGGCACTACCCGATGAGGCGGAATCGGTCGAGGAATTCATCGAGCGATCGCGCGCGCAGTATCGAGAGCAATTGCTGCGCTACGAAACCGCGGTACTCGGGCTGAGCGAGTTTCGTGAATTGAATCGAGAGGATGTGCGCCGAGGATTGTTTCTCGTTGCACTTGGGCGCCTTGTCTCTGTCCGCTAGGGATCGATCAGCACACCGCGCTCGTCAAGACGGAAACGGCCCGCGGCGTCCGGTTGACCGAGAGCGACGCTGATCTGCTGTTTGAGCCGTTGCGGTGCCTCATTGGTGAGCGCAACGGTGCCCGTCAACTCGTAACGCGAGTCTGTTGCGAGGCGCAAAGTGGCATTGACATCGAACGCACCTTCCAGCGTCTCAATGACGCCGGTGACGGGAAACTCGCTGTCATTCTCAGGCTCAGCGAAGGTGATGCGATGCGATCCAAGGGGTTGCGTACCGATCCCGAGGTAGGTGAGCTCACGCAGTTCAAGTACCCCATCGGAAACTGAGACCGGCCACTGTTGTTCGATTTCCAACCGCGCGGCGGAGGCCCGTGCGATACCGCGGGACGGCCCCATGGAAGCATTGCGGGTCAGAGGGGCAAGATCAATTTGTGCGCGTAAATTCTGCGCAACAATTCTGCCGGTCAGCGAAGCGGAAACTGTGCCGTCAAAGAACCCGCCAGGCAACTGCGTTTCTATGCGTGCCTTCGCACGACCGGTCAGCAAAGCCAGCGGCGCAAGTTTCCATTGGACAGGTCCGATGCCAAGTCCATCGACAGAAACGGCGCCGATGGTACCGCTCCAGATTGTGCCTTGTATTCCACGTGTTTGGATCTGGTCGGGAAGGAACCAGCCGAGCGCGACTGATGCCGGTAGCCGCGCGAGCAAACCCACTACAAAAATCGGGATAGCCACCCACAGTGCTCGTTTTACCATGGCGAATTCCCCGGCTAGCCGCGTTGCAGCACAAAGCTGGCGTCGACGCGTCCGACCTCTGAACGGTCCGTCATTCGGGCCTGACTGACATTGAGGTTGTGCGCGTTGGACAATATTCCAAGCCAGCGGACCAGGTCATCAAATCCGGCATTCTCGAAATTGACCCGTATCGCATCATTGCCGGTCGGTGAGCTGCTGGTGTAGGCGGAGCCCAGGCCGTTGGCTCTTGCTGTGTTTGCGACGATTAGTGTCAGGGAGTCCTCAGCGCCGCCACCGGTTGGCGATGCTGTGCTGCCGCCGCGGCTCGCGAGGTAGCGATCTGCATCGCCGATCAACTCGATCTTGTTCTCGACTTCCCGCGCTTTCGCATCGTGCTTCAACATCACCGGTTCGATGACATACAAATATATTCCGAGCACCGTCAGGATGACACCAGCGCTCACGACCAGGATTTGTTCTCGCTTCTGTAACGATTGGAACCACTCGCTCATTCGCTGCCCCCCGTAACCTGCAACCGACCAGCGACAGCGTTTTCATCCTTGCGTTCGGTGCGCAGGATTCGCGCATCAATCTCATCGCCACGGGCAATCGCGTCCTTGAGATTTTCGAGCGCAATGTCCGACTCAGTAACGACCTGAAGATTCAGTGTTCCGTTGTCAAAGCTGATGGCTTCGATCTGCAGAGAGTTGGAACCTCGCGCTCCCGCGAGTGCACCGAGCATGTCCAGAAACTGAACGCTTGAAGCTTGCCCATCCGTTGCATTGCCCCCAGCACTTCCCGGCGCACGCCGACTTAGCACACGGGACAGCAGCGCTGATGCTCTGGATGCCTCTACGCGTTGCCCGTCAATGCGTTGCAACCGATCCAGTATTTGCTCGTCCAATGCAGTCGAGCGTTTTGACAAGGCAAACGCCTCTACCGCTGTTCCTGCGAACGCCACGAAACCGACGGCCACCAGAAGTGCGGCGGCGGCGTACCACGGACGCAGCAACGCCAACGCGTCGTTCTTTACGCCGAATTGTCCTTGCAGAAGGTTCACGCCGGGCCGTGCCAGCAGCGCCCGGGCTGCAAATCCGAACCACCCTTGCGACAGTTCGCGCACTTCCAGTGGTGTATCGGCAAACTCGCTGACCTGAAGTGCGTCGCCGTGTCTTTCTTGCGCCTTTGAGTCGGCGTAAATCGTGATTTGACGAACGTCCAGATCGTGGTATTGCGCGCTATCGAGCGCCGCTGTGATGGCGAGTGTCAGGGGCAACCCCGTGAACGTCACCGGTGCCACACCGGCGCCATCTACGATCGTTAAATCGTCTACCAATAGAACGTGAAGATGTCCTTCCGGTGCATCGAGCGCATCCTGTACTGCATAAATTGTACGAGGTTGAACACCGGCTTCCTGGCTCGACGCAACAATACTGTCGAGCGTCGTCTTCGGGAGAACGTTGACCTGGCGCTTGCCGTCGGTGCGCTTGTCACCGACTGCGAAATGCAGGTTCTCTACCTCTCCGGGAAACTGCTCTTCGAGTGCATACGGCAGTGCGCTTAGCAGCTTCTTGCCGGAAACCGGCAGGTCGGTTTCGACACCGGAAAGATCTCCGCAGCAAACGATCAGGCTGACAGGGGTCGTGCCTGCGGTGCTCGCGAGTTGTGCCCATGAGCCGCGACCGGGTTCACTCATGACATCGCCATCCGAGGAGGCCCGAACCCAAGTCAGGGTTTGCGCTTCCACGTCGCTGATGCCTGCGTAGATTATGTCGCTCAAGCCGAACCCCTCTTATTCTGCAACGCTTGTTTCATGGGGGATTGCCGTAGCTGCGTTGAACCACAGCTACCTGACCCTGATCGGTACGGTAGAGAAGAGAGTACATCGTGAACCGAATAGTGCCAATACGCACAATCGTTCGAAGCTCGAAAAAATCGCTGGTCGTACCGAGCGTTGCGATCACATCGTCCTCTAACAGGCCGGCAAAAGTGACTTGAAGATCTTCGATACCGATCTCGGTGCGCTCCTCGATGACCTGTTCGACATCCCCGGCCGATAGGTTTTCATCGAGTACCTGGAGCAGCAGTGGTGGCGCGGTATTCACATTGATCGGGGTTTGTGCGGGCAGGGCGGTGACGTGCTGGTACAGCGGCTGTAGCGCCTCGGCAGGAATGCCCTCGATGATCGCGAGCTCCGAGGCCGATCGAAACGCGAGGTTCGGTGCGCGCAGTGGCGGTATCCTCGTCGTGTAAATCTCATCCTCTGCACCACCTGGAAACCGCGGTTCGGTATCCAGATCGATCCAGTCGATGACCGCGTCAGCGATTTGTGGGTCCAGTTCCAACGCAGCCAGCAGTCGACGGAACCGCTCGACCTCGATTTCGATCGGTTCGCCAGCGGTATCGGTGAGGTTGTTCAGATTGAAGCGACCTTGCAGGTCTTGCACCACACCGGTGATGGTTCCTTGAATGCCGACGCCCTCGACCGGCAGTGGTGGCAGCTCCTGGGCCCAGATTTCGCCGAAGTGATCGTTGTCAGAGTCGGTCTTGTCCTGGCGCAGAATATCGCCAATCCAATCCTCAGCCCCGAGCGCGGCAAGGCGGGCCTGTTCCTGCCACAGCAGGCTTTCGGTTCGTCGAATCTGCAGCGTTACGTCATATGCGATTTGCGTCATGACCGACGCCACGAGTGCCGCCAAAAACAGAGCAAAGATTAGTGCGACCGCACCTCGTTGGCGTCTCATGAGCCAACCTCGATGACGCGACGCAATTCGCCCCAGTATTCGTGAACTACCTGGACCTCGATAGCACGTGGGGGCGGAGCGGTGGTGGCGTTGAGCGGTGGCCACTGCTCGCTCCAGCTATCATCGGCCTCGCCGAGAAAGCGAAACAGGATCTGTTCAACGCCATCGAGCAGCACGGCCTCCTGCGGCACGGTTGCGACAACCGGGTCGAGCACTGGCCATTGCGCGCGGATGACTTCACCGTCTTCGAATCGGTATGCGATCCGCTGGGTTGTTGCGCGCGGCGCTTGCAGTGGATTGCCGTAACCCGTGCGAGTCACTTCCACGATGTAGTTGCTGCGCGCGTCCGCCAGCAATGGCGGACGCCAGGCGTTGCCGACAGGTTCACGCACCGGACGCGGATGGTACTGTGCGAAATCGCTGCCGAGCACCGACATCGCGCGTTGCAGTTGCAAGAGTTCTCCAATCTCGCGTTTCAAACGCTCATCGGTCTCCAGCGCCTGGAAGAAAATACGCCAGGACATCACGGACAGTATGCCAAACACGAACACCGCGACCATCACCTCCATCAGGGTGATGCCGATCTGTGTCCGCCGTCTATTGGCGATTTTCATTTTCGACTTCGTCGAGTTGAGCGTACGCGGGGACGCCTACGGCCGGCGGTGGCTGAGCGCGCGATACAAAACCGCTCACGGTGCGAACGTTGGTGTCGTCAGGACGCAAGACACTGACGTCGAGTCGGCGTAGCCCCTCGATTCCGGACTCTGAAACCACAGTCTCTACAATCCATTCGCGGCGACCGTACTCAATTTCGGCAGTGGAGCGTCCCACGTCGGGGTATTGGCGAGACAGGCGAACTTCTGCGATCGCGTTGCTCGCGATCAATATCGCCAGGGTCCGATCACGCAGCTGAAAAACGTCATTGGTGCGCTGACCCAACAGCACGCCCGCGCCCGCAAGAGCGAGCGCCACGATGACCAAAGCGACCATGACTTCGACCAGCGTGAACCCGGTGTCGTGACGAAGGCTCATGGCCGCGCTGTCAGCAACTCAAGTTCGCCAAAAGCATCACCGTTCAGTTGAACGAATGCATCGCTACCAAAGCGTTCAAAGTCGAGCTCGAAGGGTGTCATCTCGCCACTGGTCAAAATAACGACGTGCGGCGGTTGTGTAGCAGTTTCGATCGGATTGCCGAACGCGTCCAACTGCTCCTCGTCGCTATCCTCGTCTTTAATCCGTTCCAGTTCGACTTCCCGTTGTTCCACCACGAGTGCCAGATTGATATCGTCGCCGAAGACTTTCGGGGCAAACATGGGATCGTCGCTGAGGGTTAACCAGGCACCAGTGTCTGGGTCAAGATCGAGAATCTCGTAGCCATCTGGTTCGAAACGAAGGCCAAAGTTGCGCCCTTGCAGCGCCGCCTCATCGCGCAGCAACTGAATCGTGTCGGCGAATTTTCCGGCGGCAGTCTCTGTAGGAGACTGCCTGTTGGTCAGGGTGATCTTGGGCAATGCGACGACGACGATCACCAACAGGATGACCAAAGCGACGAGAATTTCGATTAGGCTAAACCCGCGTGGATTGCGTCGCATCGGCTTCACGTCACTCCCAGTTGCCGATGTCCGCGTCTTCGCCTTCGCCGCCCTGCTGGCCATCACGACCGAGCGAATAGATGTCATAGTCGCTGCGTTGCCCAGGGGTCAGGTAAACATACTCACGCCCCCAGGGATCCTTAGGCATCGCGTCAAGGTAACCGTCGGCCGCGTAGTTCGTGAGATTCGGGTCATTCGGTCGCTCGACGAGGGCACGAAGGCCTTGTTCGCTGGTGGGGTAAACGAAGTTATCGAGGCGGTAAATCTTCAGCGCGGCTTCAATACTCCCGAGATCAGATTTTACGCGCGTGACCTGCGCCTTGTAGACGTTGCCGAAAATCTTCGGCCCGACCGCAGCGGCCAGAACGCCGATAATGACAACAACCACGATCACCTCGAGAAGGGTGAAGCCTGATTGCCGCGCGTGGGTTATTCGTCTTTCGCTCTGCATGACTGGACACTCCAATGCTGTGTTGTGCAGACTGAGGTCTGTGCCGGTTATTGACGTCGCCAGACCCGATAAGTTCGCGCGGAATGATACCAGAGCCCCTGCATGACAGCCCCTGACCCGGTCCACACTCTGCGCCCGCGCCCACGTTCGGGGCTATGGGTTCTTGGAATACTCGCCTTCATTATCGCAGTTTCGGCGTTCCTACCCAGCCACGTTGCCGACGTTTTCGCCTATTTCCGATCGAAACTGCCGGTTGAGGCGTGGCGCCTGGTATCTGCGCATCTCGTGCATCTGAATTGGCAACATGCCCTAATGAATGCGCTCGCGCTGGCGCTGCTGGCAGCTTTGGTGGGTCGCTGTCTGACAGCACGGCAGTGGGCCTGGTTCTGGTTTACGGCGAGCGTGTTCGTGTCAGTGGGTTTGTGGATAGTCCTACCCGACCTCGAACGCTATGTGGGGGCATCGGGCGTTCTGCATGGCGTAGCCGCACTGGGCGGAATCGCCATGTTCCGCGAGCACCGGTTGGAATCGGTGCTGCTGCTCGGCGGATTGATCGTCAAAATTGGCTGGGAAGTGCAATTCGGTGCGACTGCAGCAACCGCTGAGTTAATCGGCGGAAATGTCATCGAACAAGCGCATTGGTTCGGTGCGGTTTATGGGGCTCTGGTCGGCGGCATATTCTGGGCCTTTCGACGCGGTTCTCAGTTGTGAGATCATTACAGGCTTTCTGATCGACAGGACCGACAATGACCGTTGCTTTCGTGTTCCCCGGCCAGGGTTCCCAATCCGCTGGCATGCTCGGTGACATCGCCGAATCTCGCCCCGCGATCCGCGAGACTTTCAAGGAAGCGTCCGAAGCGTTGGGCTACGACCTCTGGTCGATTTGCCAGGATGATCCCGACGGCCATTTGGCCCGGACAGAAATCACGCAGCCGGCGTTGCTCACCGCCAGCGTGGCGCTTTGGCGAGAATGGTCGACGTCGGAAGGTGTTTCGCCCGTCGTCATGGCAGGGCACAGCCTCGGTGAATATTCCGCCCTGGTGTGTGCCGGCACCCTGGATTTCGCCGACGCGGTGCGTTTGGTCGAGCAGCGCGGTCGCTTCATGCAGGACGCCGTGCCGCACGGGGAAGGTGCAATGGCGGCAATCCTGGGGCTGGATGACGATGTGGTGCAGGCTGCCTGTGCGGCAGTGCAAGAGGGTGTGGTTGCACCGGCCAACTTCAATGCACCGGGTCAGGTGGTGATCGCGGGCGAAAAAACGGCCGTCGACGCGGCGATCGAACATTGCAAAGCTGGCGGCGCGCGGCGCGCGTTGCCACTGCCGGTGAGTGTGCCATCGCATTGTATGCTGATGCAGCCGGCGGCCGATCGTCTTGCCGAAGCGTTGGCGGAGATCACGATGACCTCGCCAGGACTGCCGGTTGTGAACAACGTCGACGTCAAGTCGCCGACCGACGCGGCCGATATCTGCGACGCCCTCATACGCCAGTTATTCAGTCCGGTGCGATGGGTGGAAGTCATGCGCAGCCTGGGAAATCACAAGGTCACCACGATCGTGGAATGCGGCGCCGGCAATGTGCTGGCAGGACTACAAAAGCGGATTAATCGACAATTGACGGTCTTCTCGATCGAAAAGCCAGCCGTTTTTGACGAGGCTTTGAGCGCGACATCTCTAGAGGCGGGGTGAGAATGAACGGTATTTTTTCGAAAGACACACTTACAGATCGCGTCGCTCTGGTAACCGGTGCATCGCGCGGCATCGGTGCCGCTATTGCGGATCATCTGGCCGAAGCGGGTGCGACAGTAATCGGAACCGCGACGTCTGATGCGGGTGCAGCGAAGATATCCGACCGACTCGGCGACGCCGGTCGGGGCGCGGTGTTGGACGTTTCAGATCCAGCCAGCATCGAGTCGCTTGCGAGCGCGTTGAAAGCCGACGCCCCGACGATCCTCGTGCATAACGCGGGTATTACCCGCGATAACCTACTAATGCGGATGCAGGACGACGAGTGGGGCGCTGTGCTGAATACGAACCTGACGGGCGTATTTCGGCTCACCAAGGCGCTGATTCGTCCGATGATGAAGCAGCGCTTCGGTCGCATCATCGCGATTTCATCAGTCGTTGGGACAACCGGAAACCCAGGTCAGGCCAACTATTCGGCCGCGAAGGCCGGGCTAGGCGGCTTCGTCCGTTCGGTTGCGCGCGAGCTCGGCAGCCGCGGCGTAACCGCCAATTTGATCGCGCCTGGGTTTATCGAGACGGATATGACCGATGTGTTGACGGAGGAGCAGAAAGCGGCAATGTTGAGCCAGGTCCCTTCGGGAACCCTTGGGAAACCTGCCGATATCGCTGCAGCAGCGGTTTACCTGGCGAGCCCAGCCGGTGGCTACATTACGGGCGAGACGCTGCATATCAACGGCGGCATGGCAATGAATTGAAGCCTTGCGTTTTTGCCGTGCAGATTTTGTATAATAGCCGGATGCCCGGGGGCGGTTGGACGCGATCCATATTTCGCTAAGTGGCTAAACTGTATAGATTTATGAGGATTCTCAGCCAATGAGCAGTATTGAAGACCAGGTCAAGAGCATTGTTGCCGAGCAGCTTGGTGTGAACAAGGAAGAAGTCACCAACGCGGCATCTTTCGTCGATGATCTCGGAGCAGATTCACTGGACACCGTAGAGTTGGTGATGGCGCTCGAGGAGGAGTTTGAGACTGAGATTCCGGACGAAGACGCCGAGAAGATCACGACCGTGCAACAGGCCATTGATTACGTCAACGCACGCAAGTCCAGCTAATTTGTTGCATTCGGAGGTGCACGCCCTTTAGGTGTTGCATCGGATTCAGTAGTCCGGCGCCTTTCATAGGCGCCGGATTCCGTTTGAGAGTCATAGCATGAGCAAACAACGAGTTGTCGTTACTGGCATGGGCATCATCTCGCCGGTAGGGAACGATATACAGACCGCGTGGAACGCAGTCGTCGAAGGTCGTCCGGGCATTAGTGCGATCGACAGTTTCGATGTCAGTGAGTTCACGACGCGGTTCGGCGGTTGTGTCCGTGGCTTCGATCCCGAGGCATTCGGAGTTCCGCGGAAGGAAGCTCGCAAAATAGACACCTTTATTCAGTACGGCATCGCGTCTTGCAATCAGGCACTCGAAGACAGCGGCATCGAAGTCACAGAGCAGAACGCGGAGCGGATCGGCGTACTGATGGGTGCAGGTATTGGCGGCATTGGCACAATTGAGGCCAATCACGAGAAGTATCTGGCTGCGAAAAGTCCAAGAAAAATTTCGCCGTTTTTCGTGCCGGGGAGCATCATCAACATGATCTCGGGTCACGTCAGCATGATGCATGGTCTGACCGGCCCCAATCTGAGTGTCGTCACTGCTTGTACTACGTCTACGCACGCGGTTGGCCTCGCTGCAAGAACCATTGCATACGGCGATGCCGATGTGATGCTCGCGGGCGGCGCTGAATACGCGACTACGCCGATGGGACTTGGCGGGTTCTGTGCTGCAAGAGCATTGTCGACCCGCAACGATGATCCAGGCCGTGCGAGCAGACCCTTTGATCGCGATCGAGATGGGTTTGTGCTCGGCGATGGCGCGGGAGCGCTGGTGCTTGAGTCATACGATCATGCGAAGGCACGGGGAGCGACAATCTATGCGGAGTTGGCGGGCTTTGGAATGAGTGGCGATGCCTTTCACATCACCTCACCGCCGGAAGATGGGCATGGTGCAAGACGCAGCATGCAAAATGCTGTTCGAGACGCTGGATTGAACCCGTCGGATATCGACTATCTGAACGGTCACGCAACGTCGACGATTGCAGGTGATATCGCCGAGACTGTCGCTATCAAGCATGCCTTCGGTGATCACGCGAGCAAAATTGCAGTTAGTGCCACCAAGTCAGTAACGGGTCACCTGTTGGGTGCCGCTGGAGCTGTCGAGGCGATTTTCAGCATCTTAGCTTTGCGCGACGGAGTCATCCCGCCAACGGTCAATCTGGACAATCCGGATCCGCAGTGCGATCTCGACTACGTCCCGCATACGGCGAGGTCGGCCGAGCTCAATGCGGTGGCGTCTAACTCATTCGGATTCGGTGGCACCAACGGCACTTTGGTGTTCAAAAAGGCACCGTAGTGATCGGTGATGGCGCAGTCACTCGTTAGAGTGCTGCCAGGCGAGGTACCGGAATTGTTGGACCTCGTCTCGCACTATCCGGATCGCTATCCGGGTCTTCTCAGCTCCGAGGGTGGGGCCTCCGAGGAGGCCGTTGATGTCCTGTTCGCACTACCCACTGGCGGCATCGCGTCGGTGCAGGGAAATCCTGAGCGAGTGACGGGATGGGGCACCGGTGCGCGCTTTGCGAATCCTAAGCGGTTTACTGATTCGCTGGATGACTGGTGGCGCGCTGAGCGTACAGCGATCGATTCGAGATTGCCGTTTGCGGGCGGATGGTGCGTGTTTTTGTCGTACGAGTTCGCGGCGGAAGTCGAGCCGTCACTCGATCTCACCTACGACCCGGCGCAACCGCTGGCGGTCGCGTTGCGATGTCCGGCTGCCATTGTTGTGATACGCGGCGCGCAAACACGCGCTTACGCTGTGGTCGAGGAAGCGCACGCAAGCGCGATGTCGACGCTGACACGGGACTATAAACGCGCACAGGAGCGTCAGTGGTCAGTGCCGGCCGCGCCTCGCGCATCACTCGAGTCGGGCAACGCCGATGTGTTTCAGGCAGCTGTGGCGCACGCGAAGACGGCTATCGAGGCGGGGGAGGTCTATCAGGCAAACCTGTCGCGGCAGTGGCGTGGGGCCTACAGTCGTCAAAATGCCTGTGCACTGTACGCGGCATTGCGAGAGAGCAATCCGGCACCGTTTTCCGCGCTTGTACGCCTACCGGAAATGGATGTTGTCTCTTCATCCCCCGAACGGTTGGTACGCGTTCAGGGGAATTTGGTATCGACTCGGCCGATCGCCGGTACGCGACCCCGTGGCACGACGCCCGCCGCGGACGCGGCGCTGATTCAGGAGCTGACGTCGCACCCAAAAGAATTGGCAGAACATGTCATGCTAATCGATCTGGAACGTAATGATCTTGGGAGAATTTGTGTGCCAGGTAGCGTCGAGGTGGATGAGTACATGACCGTCGAATCGTATGCGCACGTACACCATATCGTGTCGAATGTGCGCGGCGTGTTGCGCACCGATGTGACCCCCGGAGAAGTGCTTAGTGCGCTGTTCCCGGGTGGCACGATCACCGGGTGTCCAAAAGTTCGGTGTATGGAGCTGATCTCGCAACTTGAGCAACGAACGCGCGGTGCGTACACGGGATCTCTGGGTTACCTGAATCGATCTGGCGACATGGACCTGAACATTCTGATCCGCACGCTGACACTGATCGAGCAGGAGGTTCGTTGTTCGGCAGGGGCAGGCATAGTCGCCGATTCCGATCCGACACATGAGCTTCTTGAGACAAACGCCAAAGCGCTGGGCATGCTTCGCGCGGTTGGTATGCAAGAGACGACCGCGTGATGAATAGCCCACTGGAGCTGGACAATCGTGGCCTCGCTTACGGAGACGGCTTATTTGAGACTTGTCGGGTTCGGCGAGGACTTGTGCCCTGGCTCGATCGACATTTGTCGCGACTGAAAAAAGGAGCCGAGGTGCTCCGTCTGGATTGGCAGAGCATTCACACCGGGTTGCAACAAGAGCTGCGAGACGTGCTGGAACAGGCTCCCGATTCTGATTGGGTGAAACTGATCGTCACGCGGACGGCGCGCGGACGAGGCTATGCGCCGACGACTACCACAGCAATGCGATTCTGGCAGACGGGGCCAATGAAACCTGCGACTGAGCGCGTGAGTATCGGAGGCTTTGTGTCCCGGTCGGGCGGAGATCCAGTCCTGGCGGGTTTAAAGCACCTAAATCGACTGCCCGACGTGCTTGCGACCGGCGGGCCTGATGAGCAAGGCGAGCGGCTGATCCTTGATGCTCAAGGAAGAGTCGTTTGCGCGACCAGCAGTAACGTTTTTTTCGTGGTCGACGGCGAGGTTTTGACGCCGCGACTGATCTCACAGGGCGTGCGCGGCGTCATGGCCGAATGGGTCAGCGAGCAGATCGATGTCAGGCGTTGCGCCATAGCCCACGGTATGGTGTCGCTGGCCTCCGAGTGTTTCCTGACGAACGCGTTGCGAGGCGTAATTTCCGTCAGTGAAATCGCAAAGCAACCGTTCTCGCTCGATACCCCGGTCGCGAACGGGTTACGATCCCGTCTACTGAAGTCATCCTGGGCTTGATCGATGAAACGCGGGCTACTGATATTGATCGCTCTTACAGCACTGGCTGCTGCCTGTGCTGCGGGTGGATGGTATTGGTTGAATGACTATGCCCGGACGCCGATGCAGCATCAGTCCGACTACGCGCTGACGGTGGAACCGGGGCAGACACTGGGCGCGATCCTTGAGGTTTTGGCGGCTGACAATGTGATCGCTCACCCCCGGGCGGTGCGTTGGCACGCGCGTCTTGCCGACCGAGGTAATCAGATCCAGGCGGGCCGCTACACGCTGACGCCCGGACTGACTCCCTCCGGGTTGCTCGATCAGTTACGTGATGGTGCGGTTGATCTGGTGCGCGTGCAATTCATCGAAGGTTGGACGGCCGCGCAGGCGGTCGAGGCCGTCATCCAGCATTCGGATATTGCAAATGATCTGGATATCGCGATCGAACACCGAGCCGATGGTGTGGCGTTTTTGTCGGAGACTGCGAGCGATGCCCTGATTTCTGCGCTTGACCTGGAGGTCGACAACATTGAAGGGTGGCTGTATCCGGACACCTATCAGTTTGCGCCCGGCACCAAGGCTTCCGAGTTATTGCGCCTCGCGCACCAAAAAATGCAACGTGAACTGGATGCGGCGTGGCTCGGTCGTAGAGTCCGGGATACGCTTCCCGACAAACGTGCGATGCTGACGCTGGCCTCAATCGTTGAGAAAGAAACGAGCCGCGATGATGAGCGTGCCGAAATCGCCGGAGTGTTCGATCGACGATTGGTTCGGTCGATGCGCCTGCAGACCGATCCCACCGTGATCTACGGTGTTGGCATCCGTTATGACGGCGATATTCGGCGCCGCGACCTTACCGACGACAACCGGTACAACACCTACAGGATCGATGGTCTGCCGCCGACCCCGATCGCGCTCGCAGGAAGAGCATCCCTGGATGCGGTGGCTAACCCCAGCGATGGGAGTGCGTTGTTTTTCGTCGCGAGCGGTGATTCTGATGGGCGACATGTTTTTACAGATTCTGTTGAGGCGCACGAGCGTGCCGTGCAGCAATACCTGAAAAAAATCAGGAATCAGTAGTCGTATGCGCCGAGGTTATTTTGTTTCGTTCGAGGGTCTTGAAGGCGTCGGCAAGACCACTGCGATCGCGTGTTTCTCAGAGTTACTGGATTCCCACGAAATCGACTATGTGACCACGCGCGAGCCAGGTGGGACCGAAACTGCGGAACAGATTCGTCAGCTTGTTCTCGCGTCGCGAGACGAAACAATGACAGATATGACTGAGTTGTTGTTGATGTTCGCGGCGCGTGCGCAGAACGTCGATAACATCATTCGGCCCGCGCTCGATCGGGGGCAGTGGGTTGTCTCTGATCGCTTTACCGATGCCACGCTGGCGTATCAGGGCTACGGACGCGGTTTGTCGTTGGAGTGGATCGAGCGCTTGGCCAAATGGGTGCACGGCGACCTTTGGCCGGATGCCACAATCCTCCTAACGGCTGATCGCCATCATGCCGAAGATCGCTTGGGTCGGCGCGGTGCGCCCCGTGATCGGATTGAGCAGGAACGCACGGAGTTTTTCGAACGAGCTGGCAGAGGTTACGAGAGGCTCTTGGAGAAACACCCCACACGCTTCCATCGTATCGATGCAAATCAGGACCTCGACGGTGTTTCTGGTCAGTTGGAACGACTCGCCAACAGCATGGTCAGTCGGTGGCGCCAGCGATGACTCTGCTGCCATGGCTCGAGCCGATTGCAGAGACCTTCAGCCGGCAAATGATTGCTGACCGACTGGGTCACGCGTTGCTGTTGCAAGGGCCGAAAGGGGTGGGCAAACACACTCTGGCGATGTGGTTGGTGCAGCGCTTGCTGGGACTCGAACCCGCAGGACCCGAAACCCGTCTGGCGGAGATCTCTCCGGATTTTGTCTATGTGACGCCGGAAGAGAAAAAGCACACGATTTCGGTCAATCAGATCCGTGAGTTGGGCGAGACGCTGACGTTGTCGAGTCACGGTGCCAGAGGTATCGCGACGCTAATCGAACCGGCCGAGCAGATGACCACGGCGGCGGCCAATGCGTTGCTCAAGACACTCGAGGAGCCGGTGGCGCAACGGTGGATCATCTTGCTAAGCCACGATGCAGCTCGTCTCCCAGCGACTGTCCTCAGTCGCTGCGAGCGGATTTCTATTGCCGCGCCGGCGACCGATGCGGCGACCGAGTGGTTGGTTTCTTGCGGCTTGGCCCTCACAGATGTCCAACAAGCGCTCGCGTGGGTCAACGGCGCGCCGCTGCTGGCGCAATCGTTGATCGAGTCGGGCGAGATCGCCACATTGATTCGATTGCGCAGCCAGCTCCGTGAGTTGCTGGGTGGGCGGGGCTCCGCGCTGGAGGTCGCCGCCGAGGCTGAGGTTCTGGGTTTTGAGCGAACGCTGGAGGCGGTGCGCATGACGGCTATTGAGACAATTCGCTCGGAAAGTGGTCTCGAAGTGGGAGCTGGGTCGGATTTTTCAGGTTATGTCATAGACCTCGCTGGGCTGTTTTGTTATCTAGAGACCCTGAATCGCGCAACGCGCCTGCAACCCGGCAGCTTCAATGCGGAGTTGACGATGGAAGCGCTGTTGATTCCCTGGACCAATGGGTTCCGGCAATCCGCGCAAACGATGATCGTGTAAAGAGAACCTCTCAATGACCAAACCGGGCCTGCTACAGCTGACAATCAAAGACAAGAGTGCGCTCTATCTCGCGTACATGCCCTATGTCAAAAACGGTGGTTTGTTTATTCCAACCAACAGCTCATACCGGTTGGGTGACGAGGTCTTCATGCTGCTCAATCTGATGGGCGAGGACGAACGTTTGCCTGTTGCGGGAAAGGTTATTTGGATTACCCCAAAAGGTGCGCAAGGGCAGAGGACGGCAGGGATCGGCGTACAGTTCTCCGAGCAAGACCAGGGCAATACACAGAAGAAAATTGAGAACTATCTCGCCGGTGCACTCGGCGGTGACAAAGCGACACACACGATGTGATTCGGTGCCCGCGTTGGGCTACCGGTCAGATTCAGCGTTAGCCCTGGGCCAAGCCACCTTTCAACACATAGGTTCGGAATCCTCTCTCGTTCATTATGTATGCGCCCGCTGAACTTCTTCTGCCGGTATCGCAACAAACGACGTAAGGGGTTTCAGGATCCAGAGTGCCGAGCTTCAGGCGAATAAAGTACAGCGGCATATTGACAGCCCCTGGCTTACTGAAATTTTGAAACTCACTGGGTAAGCGCACGTCGAGCCAGACGCCGCCTTGTTCGATGATTTTGCTGGCTTCAGCCATGTCGACCCACTCGAGCATCGGCTCGTTGAGCAGCGTGCGAAAATCATCTTTGTTCAACCGCATAACGGATCCGTCCGTCGCCATCGTAACAGTCGCATTTCGTTTGGCATCGGCAATAAGTGCTTCTTCTCCAAACGTGTCACCGACATGCAGTTCTGCGAGTCGAATACCTTCTTTGTTTAGCGGTGTTTCGCGCGTCACCACCGCTGTGCCGCGGGTCAAAACGTAGAAAAAATCTCCGTCAGTGCCTTGCTTGATGATCTGGTCGCCGGCTTTGAAGTTCACTTGCTGCATGCGCATGAAAATCGCTTGGATATTGGCCGGCGGAATCTTGTGGAACGCTTTGCTCCGCAGGAGTTTCGTCATCCAGTCGTCGCCAGTGTCAATGTCTTCCTGGAACTCTCCGACCTCGTAGGTGCCGGTTTGATCCCAAGTCAGCATGACATCCAGCAGATCGCTGTCGATTTGAAGGTAGTGGACAGTGTCCTTGGCACGAGCGCTATAGCGACGAGGCAGCAACGGCGCCAGCGGGTTTCGCGCCCGGGGAGATCCTGCGTCGAGCAGTTCGACGACCGAGCCCTGTTCGATCAACTCCATGGTGCCGCTCAACATGTAATAGGTCTTCTTCTCAGTGTCTCCCTCACTGAATAACAGCTGCGCAGGTTCGAGTTTACGCACCAGGGTTTTCTTCGCGAGTGCGGTAAGGTTCTCTGCCTTGAGTCCGTCTAGCGGAGAGAAACGCCGCAATTCATCGATGGTGAGTGTCTTCTCGGTCATGGATTCGATCTGTTGTATCTGTTAATTCTACCATTCCAGCGGACGTGCATCTCCAATCAGTCTTCCCTCGCGGCAAACTGATCCCAAGCGTCGGAGTCTGGTCTGAAGCGCTCGTCCAGGCTATCGGCAAGCCCTTCCAGTGTCCGTCGGACTTCTGACACACCTCGCTCTCGACAATAATGCAACGGCCCGCCGCGAAATGGCGCGAAGCCCGTTCCAAAAATGACACCTGCATCCAGCAAATCGTCGTCGCCAACAACGCCTTCCGCCCGGCAATGCACCGCCTCGTTGACCATCGGAAGGATCAAGCGATCCGTAAGATCCGTTGGTGCTGCCGTTCCGCGGGTCTCTGGCTTGATCGGTTTGCCATCCTGCCATTCATAGAAGCCCTGGCCGGATTTGCGGCCCAACTTTCCTGCTTTGACCATATTTGCCAATTCAGCGGTGTCCTCGGCGGATCCACCCAGTATCTGTGCCACGCTCAGGCCAACATCAAGGCCAACGGAGTCGGCGAGTTCGATCGGCCCCATAGGCATACCAAACTCGACCGCAGCCTCATCGATTTCGCGCAGGGCAACACCACTTTCTGCAAGCCGGAAGGCCTCACCCATGTAAGGGGCGAGAATTCGGTTCACCACAAACCCGGGAGCACTTCCACAAACCAGCGGCAACTTGCCGATTGTCTTGACAAACGCGGTCCCGATATCGATTGCTTCTTCGGATGTGTCAGCACTCCTGATGACTTCGACCAGAGGCATCAGCGCGACTGGATTGAAAAAGTGCAGCCCGATAAACCTTTGCGGCTCGGGCAGGCGCTCACGCAGAGTCTCCAACGGGATGCTACTGGTGTTCGTGGCAAGAATGGCGCCGGGTTTCATTTTGGGAACGAGGGCGTCGTAAAGGCTTTGCTTAGCTTCAAGGTTCTCGAAAATTGCCTCGATAACCAGATCCGCTTCTGCAACCGCATCGCCATCGACGTCGGCGACCAGCCTTGCCTTCATGTCACTGAGCTTCTTGGCGTTGCCTTTTGACTTGCGCTCGAACAGTTTCTCCGCACGTTCCAGCGCCGGGGAGATGTATTTGAGTTCACGATCTTGCAGTGACACTTGCATGCCTTGCTGTGCGCACCAGGCTGCGATATCGCCCCCCATAACTCCGGCTCCAACGACATGCACGCGCTCGATCCGTTCCTTAGGGCGCTTGCCTTGGCCTTTCAAGCCGTTCTGAAGAAAAAACACGCGCACCAGGTTCTGAGCTGTGGGCCCGACCATCAATCGGGCGATAGAGCGTGCTTCCGCTTCATAGCCGGTGCGAACGTTGGCACCGTGCGCACGCCACAGGTCGATAATCGCGAAAGGGGCGGGGTAGTGATCCGGGCGGGCTTTCGCACGGGTCTGGGCGACCATCTTGTTCGCAACCAATCCACGCAGTGGGGCGAGATTCATCAGGCGTTGCAACACCGGTGCGCGACGACGTGCCGGACGTGCGGCCGCAATCTGGAGTGCTACGCTGTCGGCCTCGTCGCGATTGCAAACGCGATCCACGAGGCCAATGCGTTGCGCCTTTTTCGGTGTAATTGACTTACCGGTTAGCATCAGAGGCATGGCTTCCGCGACCCCAGCCAAGCGCACGGCACGAACTGTGCCGCCAAACCCAGGATGAATTCCGAGCTTCACTTCCGGCAGTCCGATTACCTTTTTGTCGGTGTCGACCGCCACGCGATAATGACACGCCATCGCGAGTTCCAAGCCGCCTCCAAGGGCGAAACCGTCAACAATAGCCACCGTGGGAAACGCTGCTTGCTCCAGTCGGTCGAGCACCTGTTGCCCCAGCCGGACGAGCTCATACGCCTCCTGCTCGTGCTTCAGGACTGTGAACTCGTTGATGTCAGCGCCCATAATGAAACCGCTTTTTTTGGCGGACTGAACCAACAAAGCCTTGGGCGGGTTGGTGTACGCCTGGTCAAGAAGATGGTCCAGTTCTTTCAAAACCGGCCCGGACAGAACATTCGCGCCGCTGTCCGCCTTGTCCAATGTCAACCAAAGCCGGTTGTCGTCATCTCGTTCAGCACCCCAGTGCTCCAAGCTAGCCATGGTATGTCCCCTGTATCAGCCCGTGACTGTGAAGTCACAAACTAGTGGTAAGTGATCGGAAAGCTGCACGTCAGGAATCTCGAAATGATCGATCTGGATTCCCGGTTGGTACAGGATAAAGTCGAGCTCTTTGCGCGGGCTGCGGCTCGGATAGGACGGAAGGGCGCGTGTGTTTGCGCTCTCTAACCCTGCCGCCTTTTGAAACAGGTAGATTTCGTTCTGCCCCCAGAAGGTGTTGAAATCGCCGATGACCATCACGGGTTTTTCAGTTGCCGCCACCAAATCGTACAAGTGCCGCAACTGCAAATGGCGGTGCCGGTACTTCAACGACAGGTGCACCAGAAAAATCGCGACGTTATCCAATTCGAGTTCGATGATCAGTTTTTTGATGCCGGTATCAAAATAGTGAAACCGTTCGTTATGGATAGTCGGCGCTGCGAGGAATGCATTGCCTTGCTTGCGCAGTATTGGCACCACTTGGTTGATCGAACCTGAGCCGTACTTGGTCTCGAACGAGCTATGGTGCCCAAGCGCCTCTGCGATCATCTCCGCCTGGTTGACGTTGCGTGAGCGAATCGATCCTGTGTCGACTTCAATGAGCCCGACGATGTCCGGGTTCAAGGACTTCAGGTATGCAACCAACTTATCGAGATGACCGGCATTGCCGAGCACGTAGCCTGCGCCGGGTACCGGCAGGTGGGTGGACAGGCCAAACCCCACGCCGTAACGAATGTTGTAGAGAACCAACCGCATCGGAGGCACATCCCGGTTCGCACAAAGTCGGTTATTCTACCGGGATTTGTCGCCAAACAGTGCCTTACGTGGTTACAATTTACGGGATCTAGCGATTTCAGTGCGGAGATAACATGTCCGAACACAACCCTATCCGGGTCTTCGTCACACACCTGTTCCGCTCCGATGCGGACTATTTGCGGGTATTTGAGTATCTGGAAAGCGTTGAACGCTTTTACTACATCAACGTCAGCGAACCGGATGCAAAGCCGTCGGGCGGGGTGGAGTCTCTGAAAGACGAACTGCGCCGCCAAATCGATGCCAGCGAAATCATGGTGTTTTTGATGCCAATTTGGGCCGAGAAGCGCGATTGGGCGGAGTTCATGATCAACGCGGCCAAGGCAATGGGAAAACCGATATTGCTGATACATGCGTTCGGACGAACAACTGTTACGCCGGGCGACTTGTCTTCGCGCGCCGATGATACGGTCGATTGGAACGAGCGCGAGATCGTGGACGCGATCCGCCGGCTGGCACGCAACGAAGATACCCAGCGCTGGGAAGTGATCGACTTTCCATGACGGCTAGCGTTTGATGTCAGGCCCTTTGCGTCAAAAGATGCCAATCCCACTGGTGATTGCGCATCGAGGTGCATCGGGCTACCTGCCCGAGCATTCACTGGCCTGCAAGGCGATGGCGCACGCGAGTGGGGCCGCATTCCTGGAACAGGACGTTGTGGCGAGCCGCGACGGTCATTGCGTTGTTCTCCACGATATTCATATTGATCGTGTCACGGATGTCGCTTCGGTGTTTCCCGATCGAGCGCGTGACGACGGCCGTTTCTACGCAAGAGATTTCGATCTTCACGAGCTGAAGCAGCTGCGCTTGAACGAGCGGGTCGATGCTTCGGGGAATCCGGTCTTCGCGGATCGCTATCCGGCCGGCCCTACCGAGTTTCGAATACCGACATTGGATGAGGAGTTGCGACTGGTTCGCGGACTCAACCACAGCACCGGGCGGGTCGTCGGAATCTATCCGGAAGTAAAAAAACCCGCCTGGCATCATTCCGAGGGCATCGATCTCGCACAAGCAACACTCGAGGTGCTAGCGGCACACGGCTACCGTGACACACCTGAGCAGGTGTACCTTCAGTGTTTTGATCTCAAAGAAAACATACGGATACGTGAAGAATTTGATCCAATTTATCCGATGGTTCAGTTGATTGCCGATGATTCCTGGGGCGAATCGGAAACCCGATATGCCGACCTGCTGGCGCCCGATGGGTTGGTCGGTCTGAAAGGCATCGTGGCAGGCATCGGGCCGTGGTTGAATCAGCTGTATACAGTATCCAACGGGAAACTTCTGGCAACGCCACTAGTCGAGCAAGCCCATGCGCTGAATCTAGCAGTGCACCCCTACACCATTCGGGCGGATGCATTGCCACCCGGATTTGGCAGCTTTCGAGAACTCCACGCCTCGTTGGTCTCGCAAAATGTTGACGGCGTGTTCTCGGACTTCGCCGATCAAAGTGTCGAGACCTTTATTGATATTGTTGCGGACGCGTAATGGCTACAACCCCCTCATCTTCTGCGCTGATGATCCATCGCGAGCTCATTGACGGCGTACTTTCAGGGCCAAAGGGGCCAAGCGTCGCGGCTATCTTCGATTTCGACGGAACAATTATCGCGGGCTACTCGGCGACCGTGTTCATGCGCGAGCAGCTTAAGCGAGGCGACTTTCAGGTCTCCGACTTGTCAGAGATGGCTGCTGTCATGACGCGCTTTGGAATCGGGGACATTGGCTTTTCCGCGATGATGGCAAGCGCAATGCAGTACCTGCGCGGTACGTCCGAAGCGGACTACCAAGCATTCGCCAATGAGGTCTTCCACAAATATATCGCACGCTTGATCTACCCCGAGACCCGCGCCCTTATCGAGGCGCACCAGTCGATGGGGCACACCCTTGCCATTGTGTCGTCTGCGACTCCGTACCAGATTTCAGCGGCGGCTGACGAACTTGGCATTGAGCACCGCTACAGCACGGAGCTTGAGGTGGTCGATGGGTCATTCACCGGACAGGTGGTGCGCCCGACCTGTTTTGGTCCAGGCAAAGTCATTGCGGCTCATGATTTGTGTGACAAAACGGGAACCGACCTCGCGAAAAGCTACTTCTATTCCGACAGTTTCGACGACATCGAGTTGTTGGAAGCTGTTCGATGGCCGCGGGTAATCAATCCGAATCGACCGCTGCGCGAGGTGGCGGAATCACGAGAATGGCCGATTTATCGCTTCCGCTCGCGAGGCAGAGCGAAAGCTTCAGAGTGGATTCGCTCGGCCGCTGCGACTGGCAGCCTGGCCGCCTCTTTTGTGGCCGGGTTGCCGATCCTGGCGCTGACGCGTTCGCGACGAAAGATGCAAAACTTCTCACTGGCGATGTTCACCGAAACCGCGAGTGCGTTGATCGGACTCGAGCTGGAAATTCGGGGTGAAGCAAACCTGTGGCAGCAACGACCCGCCGTGTTTGTGTTTAACCATCAAAGCAAAGCCGACTTGTTGGTAATTTTGAAGTTGCTCAGGCAGGACGTCGCTGGCGTCGGCAAAAAAGAGCTGCGCAATATGCCGATCATCGGCCAGGTTTTGGAGTTGGGCGGCGCCGTGCTGATTGATCGCAAGAACTCGGCGAGTGCGATCGAAGCGATGAAGCCCCTTGTCGATGTGATGCAGAAGGACGGTAAGTCCGTGGTGATCGCACCAGAGGGCACGCGGTCTGTGACGGGCAAGCTGCTGCCATTCAAGAAAGGCGCTTTTCATCTCGCGCGCCAGGCGGGCGTTCCGATTGTGCCTGTAGTCATCCACAACTCGATGGATGTCGCGCCAAAGGGCGACTTCGTATTTCGTCCAGCGACCGTTGTGGTCGACGTTCTGAAACCAATATCGACCAAACGCTGGACCGCCAAGAATATGGCCAAGCAGGTCGAAGCGGTCCGCCAGCAGTTCCTGAAAACACTGGGTCAAACAGACGGCGACGATATGGAATCCGACGGATGACCACACCTTGGCCTGAAACAGACGCTCCGACGCCGCTGTTTATTCTCGACGCCGCACATCAGCTCGAAGCCGAGCACCTGAAGGAGTGGATCACGCAGACGGCACCCGATGGCGTGCAACCTGTTTGTTTACTGCTGCCAATTGCGAACCGTCAGGAAGCGATCGACGCAAGGGCATTGATTCCGTTTCTCGAGTTGGATTCGGTAACCGAATTGGTCCCGGTGCGAATTGTCTGGCAACAAGCTAAACCGCAGCGGACCCGACCGCCTCGGTTTCGTGACTTGTTGCGCGGTGATTTTCGACAACCTTCAGAGAAGAAGGCTCGGCAGATTCTGAAGCAAGAGCCGGACCGCGCTGAATGCGTTTCCGCTACGTCCGCGACGCTCGCCGAGCTTCAACAGCGTTTCGAAGCCACGGGGCAGAGTGCCGCGGATCGAGCGGGACTCGCGCAGTTCATTGCAGGTCGTGCTGGACTTGCACTTGACATTGCCGAACGCAAACTGCGTGGTGGGCGCTACAAAGTGCCTCGCCGCATCGCCGACAACATGAAGGCGAGTCGCCGCTACCAGCAAGCACTGGCGCGTGTGGCTGACGAGACCGGCGAGCCGATTCGCGACCTCGAAGCGCGAGCCGAAGAGATCTTCAAGGAGCTCATCGCAATTCCGCAGGCAGCGTGGCAAGACGGTATCGCGGCGTTCAACCGGCGGGTCATCGGGATGGGGTACGAGCAGGACTTCGTGATGGATAGCGAACAACTTGATCGCATCCGAGACATCGTCCGAAACAAACCCACTGTATTGCTGTGGACGCACAAGACGCATGTAGATGGGTTCGCGGTCTACTCGATGATGTTCGAAAATGATTTTCCCGTGCCGCACTTGTTGGGTGGCGTCAACATGGCGTTCGCTGGTCTGGGTTACGCGGCACGACGATCCGGAGGCATTTTCATTCGGCGCAGTTTTCAAGATGATCTGCTCTACAAGATGATCTTGAGGCAGTACATCGGTTATCTGCTTGAGAAGCGCTTTCCTTTGACCTGGGCGTTCGAGGGCACGCGATCGAGAGTGGGTAAGTTAATGCCGCCGCGCTATGGTTTGTTGAAGTATGTGCTCGAGGCGGCGGCGGTCACCGAATCGACCGATTTACATGTTGTGCCGGTGGCGCTGAACTACGACTTGATCGGTGATGTGCGGGACTATGTGCGTGAGCAGAGTGGTGGCGTGAAGCAGCCCGAGTCGTTGCGTTGGTTCATTGGCTACTTGCGTGGTCTTCGCAAACGACTGGGTCGGATTTATATCGATTTCGGTGAGCCGATTGTTGTTGCCGATCCCGCTGCTGTGCAGGACGGACTGAGCCTGAAGAAGCTCGCATTCGAAGTCGGTGTTCAGGCGAACCGAGTGACACCGATTACATTAGCGTCTTTGGTGACGATGATTTTGTTGGGTGCAGCACCGCGCGCATTAACGCGCAACCAACTCGGGCGGCAAATGCTGCGCTACCTTCGCTGGGCAAGAGCGCGCGGGATACGAATTGCGAGTGACTTCGACCAGAGTGCACCTGCCAAACTGAATGAGCTCGCTGACGTGCTCGGAGAAAGTGGACTAGTCACTCGTTTCGATGAGGGACCGGATATCGTTTACACACTCGCACCGGATCAGCACGGTGTTGCCAGTTACTATCGCAACACCATCGTGCACCACTTTGTGGTCAAGGCTTTCGTTGAATTGGCATTGCTTAGTCTACCGTCGGACGTAGAGCCCAGGTTGGACGCTTTCTGGCTTGAAGTAGACCGACTTCGAGATTTGTTCAAGTTTGAGTTCTTCTATGTTTCGCGTGAGGCTTTCCGCGAGAAAGTCGATAAAGAGCTAAATCGCTACAGCGAAAATTGGCAAGAGAGTCTGGTCACGGATGAAGGCTTTGCCGATGCGCTACTCACGCGCTTGAGACCGTTGATGTCACGTGCCGCATTACTGCCGTTCGTCGATGCTTACGGTGTCGTCGCGCGGGTGGTTTGCGCAATACCGGGTGGACAGACCATTGATCGCAAGACCTGCCTTGAGCAAGCGTTCGCGTATGGCAAGCAAGCGTATCTGCAACGCCGAATTTCGAGCGAAGCGTCGGTCGGAAAGCTGTTTTTCGACAACGCCTACAGTTTGATGGACAACTTGAAGTTGATCGATCCGGCAGGGAAGGATCTATTGCCAAAACGCAAGGCGTTTGCGCGGTCCCTGGTCGAACTTTTGGATCGTCTGGATCGAATTTCGGTGTTGGATGCGCCATCCGACCGGATCTAGTCAGTCCTCGGTGCTGTTTGCAGCCTGAACGCTTTCCGCGAGTCCTTGTTCCAGCACTTTGATCGCTTCATCGGCACGTCCTGTTTCATTGAGCAGGTCACTGAGGATCAATACGGCAGCGCTTCGAATCGTCGGGTTTTGACTCTCCGACAACACTTGTCTCAAGACGCCTACGGCTCGGGCTCCTTCACCACGGTCCTCATAGATCTCTTTGATCTTCTGCATTTGCAGAATAGCCGATTTCTCCGGAGTTGACGCAATATCGTGGGTGGACTCGATGATAGAGAAGTATCCATCCATCACGGACATGAACTGCTGCATCATCTCAAGCTCTTCGCTCTGTTGTGCTGTTGCGATCGGGGCAGCACTGAACAGCACGACTGCTGTCGTGGATAACATGAAATTTCTAAGCGACATCGTCGGACTCCAATAAGGCAGGTCTTTTTGAATCTTGGTCATCATCCGGCAAGCGTCTGGGTCTTGCGGGTGCGGAAGGGATGGAAGGTGACACCAATGTGCCGGGAGAACGCAGGCGAGCCGTCGATGGCGCTCGCAATGACTGGGTGCTCACCATTTTGAGTCTTATCGGTCGGTCATGCTGCGACTCTGGACTTATCATGACTGCGAAAGTCACGAGCATCGTCGCAGCCAGACCCGCTGACAGCGCCCACCAAAGTCGACCCTGTGTATTCGGCACCGGGCGATTGGCGCGTTCGATGTTCTTCCGGATGCCTGCGGGCGCTTTCGTCTCGCGCCATGTCGTGGCGGATTCGCGCAGAATAGTATCCACCGACGGTGTCTCGCGATCGATTGTCATGGCCATAGGGCCTTCAGATTTTGCCGCGCCTGACTCAGGAGTGCCTTGACCGTGCCAGGGCGACAACCCATTGCATTGGCCGTTGTCGTCACGTCGAGGTCCTCGAAAACCCGTAGCAGTAGCACCTCTCGCTGTCTTTCGGGTAGGTCCTGAATCAGAGCTTGCATTCTCGCGGTGTCATGCGAAAGCGCGGTGGACTCGTAGGGCCCCGGGTGCGAGTCGGCACGTTCGGTGTATAACTGCGGCGAGTCGCCTCGGTTCATCTCGTGGCAGACGTTCCGAAGCGTTTGGTACAGCCAGGAAAAAGGCTGCGCTCGGAACTGAAATTTTCGAAGCCCCGTCATTGCGCGCATGAAGACCTCCTGGGTTGCATCAGACGCGAGGGTTTCGTCACTGAGCCAAGCCCGGGCCAGGCGAAATAGTCGATCCTGGTGCCGCACGACCAGGCGATCAAAGGAAGCCAGGTCGCCGCGGCGGTAGGACTTGACCAAACTCTGGTCATCGACGTCGTCCTGTTTCATCTACTCGCGAATCCACAACTATCCCATCGCAGCAGTCTAACCGCCGAACAGACCCAGCGGGCTGCCACTACCCGATGCGACAAAACGTCGGACATTGGGGAGCACAAGCGCGAGATCGCTGTCACTGACGCCGAACCACAAAGCGAGATCAGCGAAATACTCATCGGTCGCCAGGGTAGGTGCATAGATGCCACGTCCCACGTCAAGCACAGAGTTGTCTGCAAGGAGCGGGTAGTCGCCGAATAGCCGGCCGCCGGATACATCGCCGCCCATGACCACATGATGACCGCCCCAACCGTGGTCAGAACCGCGTCCATTCGATGTCAGTGTTCGTGCAAAATCTGAAATCGTAAACGTGGTCACCGCATCAAACGCCGCAAGCTCGACTAATGCATCGCGAAACTCTGCGAGTGCGTTGCTGACCATCGGTAGCATGCGCGCCTGATTTTGAATGACCTCATCGTGATGGTCCCAACCGCCGACAGTCACGAAAAACGTCTGTCGCGACGCGCCAAGTTGATCGCGCGCACTGATAACGCGTGCTACCTGGCGCAAAGCCTGTGAAAGTCCATTGGCAGAGAAGGTCGTTTGCAGTTGCGCTGCGTCCTGCATTGCGGTCGCAAACGTCGTGTTGGCGTCAATCGCATCTCGGAATCGTCGCCGGTACTCTGATCGAAGGATCTGAGTGCGAGTTGGGCTGAGCAGACTGTCTGTCGTGCGGCGTCGAAAATCGCCGAAGAAGCTATCTTCGTCGTAGCCGTTGATGCTGAGCGCGCCGTCGCCTTCAGATGTGATACTGAATTCGTTCGTAGTCCGACCGCTCTGGAACGTATTGGAGCCAGATAGCGACACGTTCATTGATACGCCGTTCGCCAAGTTGATGCCTTGCATCAGATCGGCCATACGACCACCCCATCCGACGGCCGAGCGTTGGTCTGGCATTGCGGTTTGCCATTGTGCAATTTGATCGGCGTGCGAAAACAATCCGACCGGAAGCGTTGCTGTGCCGTTCTCAACAGCTTGGGCGTCGAACGGCTCGAGCAAGGTGCCGACGTTGGCAACCATTGCAGCGTCACCCGAATTGATGAGTCCAGCCAAGCGGCCCATGCCGGGATGTAACCCGAATGTGCGGTCGCTGGTTTCGGGGAAATTTAGCGCGAGGAGGGTGTCTCTCGGCAACGCCAGGTCGGAGCGAATGGTCGAGTATGCTGCGTACTGAGGACCGTCAGTCGGTACTAACATGTTGTATGCATCGTTGCCGCCGGCCAGCAGAATACAGACCAGCGCTCTGTAATCACCCGCGGTTTGTGCGCTGGCACTGCGCATCATGCCGAGTGACCCCAATGCTGTTACTGACGTGAGTGCCGTCGTTCCGGTCGCGCAGGTGTGGTTCAGGAATTGGCGTCGATTCATCTTCATGTAAACAACCTCACTGTAGAACCACGTATTCGGGAGATATCAGGAACAACCACAGCGCTGAACGGAACCGGAAGGACCGGTCCTCGATGGCGTCGAGCTCGGCGATCCAAACGTCTGCCAAAGCGGGATCAAGCTGCCCTGCGGTGAGCAGACTGTCGAGGGCTCGTATCAACTCCGTGGTGTCATCCGCAAGCGCAATCCAGGGATCAAAGTCCAGTGTTACCGGATCAAAACCTTCGGGGGTTTCAGCGGGAAAGTCGCCGAGGACGATCGCGTCCAGCACATTCGGCCAACCGATGATGGTCGTTGCGTTCGTGATTTGAAATTCCGGTGCGACCAAACCCGCATCAGCAATCGGACCGGCTGGAGTGTGGTCTGGTAGATAAAAATTGAACACGCTCGGTGCCGACATCGGATGTTGGTTGACCGCCTGCTGAATCAGGTAGCCTGTCGCGGCGACCAATGAGTCTGTTGAATCAATCTTGAATTGGCGTAGCAGCGTGATGTATCTGACCAGAGGTTCACGTAGCGCACCGGACACGGTCAGAGGATCCGCAGGTGAAGTGGCTTCCGGATCGAGTAAAATTGAACGCACCACAGCTCGCAAGTCACCTCGTATACCTGCTCCGTTGTCATTGAACACTCGCGCGACGCGTTCGATATATGCAGGAGACGGGTTGGATGTCACCAGGCGCTGAATCAACTGACGGCCAATAAAAGGCCCAACGTTGGGATGGTTAAACAGGTTATCGATCGCAAGCTCGACGTCCTGAATACCGCTCTGTCCTGCTGGGACAACAAAACCGTTCAACAGGTGTTTCTGCCCGGGTTCGTGCGCGGCATCGAACATTTGCATCGGGACCGAGAAATTTGGTTCGTCGCGGTTACCGAAAAATGCACCGGGCCCACCGAATGACAATCCGGTGAAAATCTCCGCAAATTCACGGATGTCGTCATTGTCGTAGCTGGGAATGGGGCGGCCATTTGCATCCAGCCGAGGACTGCCGTCCAGATTCAATTCGAACAGGCCAATCGAGAAAAGCTGCATGACTTCGCGCGCATAGTTTTCGTCGGGGAAGATGTTGCGGGCAGGATCCGCGGCACGATTGTTGAGGTGGCTCAGATAAAGCCCCATCGCCGGGCTAAGCGTGACATCGCGCAGCAAGTCCCGATAGTTGCCGAAGGCGTGCTGCAGCAGCAGGTCATAGTAGGTATTCAGTGCGTACGGATAGATCTCCAGCGTGTCTACGCGATCGGAGACGACAAAGATCTGACTCAAAGCATACGCGACCCGTTGGCGCACCGTGTCGGGAGCCGTCAAAGTGTTGTGCCACCAGGCGATTCGGCGAGCAAATATCAGGTATTCGATGTCCTCTTCAAATGCGTCGAATTCACCTCGGGCTCGCCGAGATAGAACTTCCTCCATTACACCGCGGTGGTAGGTGGCGGGGAGCGCAAGCTGTTGGTCAAGCCATGTCTCAGGCGATAGCTGCGCAGCCGACTCAAGTTCGTCGTAGGCAATACCAAAAGATGCACGCTGGATCATTCGGCTGGCCGCGTCGATCTCCGCTTTGCTGACTGGTGGCGGTGCAGGCGTGGGCGGTGGATTCGAGACTGGGGGCGGCGCATCGTTACCACCGCCGCCACCACCGCATGCACCGAGCAGCAGCGACACGACAAGAATCGTTGCATGGACAAGCGACTGGCGTGAAATCATCGGTGGCCTCCCGCGCGGACTTTGAACGTTGGTTATAGCGTTAGTGAAATGAAATCACCAACGGTTTAGTCAAAAGTTCAAAAAATTTCAGTTAGGGCGGCGAAACGGCTGGGTCAACAACGCAACCAGACCGTTTTCTGAGTCCCGCCGAAACTCCGACAGACCAATTTCCATCTGTTCATGTGCCGATCGGGGTTGCGCGGTATAACTACCAAACAAGTAGTCCCAAAGGGTCAGGCAAAACCCAAAGTTTTGGTTGGTTTCGCTTTCCCGTGATGAGTGATGAACGCGATGAAAATCCGGCGTCACCAACACACGACGGAGCACACGATCAACGGATTCAGGGAGGCGAATGTTGGAGTGATTGAACATCGCACTGATATTGAGAAGTAGCTCAAACACGAACACCGCGATTGGCGACGCACCAAACAGAACTATCACAGCGAACTTGTAGAGTAACGACAGTCCAATCTCCAGCGGATGAAATCGGAGAGCTGTGGTGACATCGAAGCCGGTATCCGCATGATGAACACGATGCAATCGCCACAGTAACGGCACTGCATGCATTGCGCGGTGCTGCCAGTAGATTGCGAAATCCAAAATCATCACTCCCGCCACGACGGAAAGCCACGGGGGTATTGCTACTAGGTTTAGAAGACCGAGGCCCTGCGTCTGCGCCCAGAGCGCAACGCCAACGGGCACGATAGGCAACACGATGCGAACGAATAAGGTGCCGCTCAACAGTAGACCCATGTTGCCGAACCAGCGGCGGGCCAGAGCAGTCGGACGTCTACGCGGCGCGATTCTCTCCCAGGTAAGAAGGCCAAGCAGTGCAACGACGAAGGCGCCGGCTCGAATCCAATCAGGGTTAACTGACCACTCCATCATGGGTCGTGACCCGCGTCGGTCGGGAAAGCAATGATAGCCGCAGACTTCACTTGTGCTTCGACAGCGTCGCCTTGCCCGACCCCAAGCTTCTGGAGTGCTTTTTTGGTGATGCGCGACAGCAACCGCACGCCTTTGCAGTCCAGTGTCAGGAGTGCCATTGGATTGGCATCGGTTACCGCGACGGATGAAATGATCGAAGGAAGTGAATTCATGATGCTGGTCACACCGGTTGTCGGCAAAGCGATACTGACATCATCGGCCAGAATTCTGAGGTTGAGCGACGCACCGTCCAACAACGTCGACGCCACTTGAAACTCCACATCACCGAATACCACCCGCGCCAGACCTCCGTTGTTTTCGGCGACTTTTCCATTGCGCAGCATGACGCCGGCCTGAGCGGTTAGCGGTTGCGGCGCCAATGGATGTTCAAAGATCTCTTGCGAAGTGCCTTGAAGTGTCTGAACGCCATCGCTAATCACAATGATATGGTTCGCCAGCAATCCAAGAGCGGACGCAGAGTGACTAACGAACAGGATGGTTTGTCCGGTTTGCTGCAGCCGCATGAGTACCTGCAGCATTTTGTCTTGCGCTTCCGAGTCGAGTCCGGTCAAAGGCTCATCCAGCAAAAGAACCGGTGGACTCGCCGCAACTGCGCGGGCCAGGGCGACTCGTTGTTGTTGACCGCCCGACAACGAGCCAGCCGCTCTTTGCAATAGATTGGTTAGCTCGAACTGTCCTGCCAACTTCGCCACCGTCGTCCGATCGCCTTTCGGTGAATGACGCAGTCCTTGGTTTAGATTCTGTTCAACCGTTCGATGGGGAAGCAGAGTAGGGGACTGAAAGACCATCGCCGCTCGTCGAATGTGTGCCGCGACACGTGTTTCCCGATTCAGCCACGCCTCGTTATTCCAGTGAATCTCGCCGGGTATGTGTTGTACGCCTGCGATACAGCGTAGCAATGTGCTCTTGCCGCTGCCCGATCGGCCGAATATGCCGGTGCAGGTTCCTGATGTCACCGCGAAATCCACATCGAGTGCGAAGTTCCGATAGGCCAGACCATTTAACTGGACACGCAGGCCGTTCATTGTGCGGCCTCACTCGACCGGCTGTGTGAGCCATCCCAGATCCAGTAGACGAGTGTCAGGACGAGGATCGAAAAGACGACCAGGGTGAGAGAAAGTTGGTGCGCTGAAGCATAATCAAGAGCTTCGACATGGTCGTAAATTTGCACAGACACAACGCGGGTTTCGTCGGGGATACTGCCGCCGATCATCAAGACGACACCGAATTCGCCGATCGTATGTGCAAACCCGAGGATCGCCGACACCAATAAGCCTCTGCGACTCATGGGTAGCGCGACTCGAAGGAAGACTTCCATCGGTTTCGTGCCAAGCGTTGCTGTCGCGTCGAGCATCCGCTGTGGGACGGACGCGAATGCGGCCTGGAGTGGCTGCACGACAAACGGCAGTGAGTAAAGCACGCTCGCAACCACCAATCCTTCGAAAGAAAACGCGAGACTGCCAATCGACATCGATTGGGTCACCGCACCAATCGGACCGTTGGGCCCCATCGCGAGCAGCAGGTAGAAGCCGAGAACGCTCGGTGGCAACACCAAGGGGAGGGCGACGAGAACATTAGCCATGGACGCCACGAAACCTCGCGATCGCGCGAGCCACCATGCCAAAGGAATGCCGATCGCCATGAGCACCATTGTCGTGACGCAAGCGAGCTTCACGGACAGTAGCAATGCGGATGCGTCGGCGCTGCTCATAAGGATGGGTCTGGTGCGTTGTAACCCTGGCGTCGTATATGCGCCCGCGCTTCGGGTGCTTGCAACGCCAGATAAACTTCCTGTGCTTTGGCGCAAGCTCCACCCCGTTTGATTTGAACGGCGGCCTGCGTAATCGCCGGCACAGCAGGATCGGTCAGCAATTGGTATTCCCGTTCTGGAATAGACTCCGCGAGCAATTGAGCAAGCGACACCAACGCGGAACCGGCGTTGCGACTGTTCGCGAAATGAAAGGCATGCGCGACATTCTCGGCCACCACCTCGGTGGCCGGCCTGTCTGCCTCACTCAATGAGCTGATCCACGCACGTGCAGCCACGCCATACGGGGCGACGCGTGGATTCGCTAGTGCCATGGGGCCAGGGATGGGCCTATTTTCAGCTGCTCGATCAGGCGTCCAAAGCGCGAGCCGTCCATAGGCATAGACCCACGGTGCGCCCATGGTCATACCCATGGCAGCCAACTGCGAAGGTTTTTCGACGTCCGCGGAAAAATACAAATCGAATGGCGCCCCATTTACAATCTGCATGAACAAGCGTCCGGAAGATCCTGAAATAATTTGAATTTTATGATCGGATAGTGTTTCCGAAGTGCTGATCACGGAACGCAGGGTCGGTTCGAAATTGCTGGCAACCGCAATTCGGACTGGGCAGGCACGTGAGTCGGGAACCCAAAGGGCCAGGCAGACGATCAGGTATCTCAATATCACGCAGCGATGATCGCATAGGCATTGATGGCACTCTAGTTTCGGGTGAACGCAAGCGCCGCAAGCTAATAGTTTGAGAAAACCGATAGTTAGACGCGTATAATTCGATTTGCCAGAATTGATCGAAATTCCGATGATATGCGACATCTGAATCGGTAATTCCTAACGACTTGGAGTGCGGCAATGAGACACCTTAACTACAGTCATTTGCAATATTTCTGGGCGGTCGCGCGTGAAGGCAGCATGGCGGCGGCCGCGGAGGCGATGCATATCACGCCTCAGACGATCAGTGGGCAGTTGCGCATGCTCGAACAAGCGATGGGGAGGCAGCTTTTTAACCGTGTCGGCCGTCGGCTCGAGCTGACCGACTTCGGTGAGATGGTCTTCGAATACGCTGATGAGATTTTCACCTTGGGTGCCGAGCTTGCAAACGTGGTGCATGGCGAGTCGCAGGGTGGGGCGTTGACGTTCAAGGTCGGGATGGTTAGCTCCATGCCCAAGTTGATCGCCGAACGAATTCTGGCGCCTGCGTTCGAAGTGGCTGAACCGATTCGCCTGAAATGCTACGAAGCATCGCTAAGCGAGTTGCTCGGTGATCTGGCGACGCACAAGCTGGATATCGTCTTGTCCGACCAGCCACTTCAGCAAGGACTGAGTTTGCGCGCGTACAACCATCGATTGGGCGAAAGCGGCCTTAGTTTCTTCGCCTCCGAGGCGCTGGCCGAGTCAGCCAGCGGTGCGTTCCCGGATTGCCTGAATGAGCTGCCTTTTCTTTTGCCAACTGCGGCGACTGCATTGCGACGTCGGATTGATGATTGGTTTGACAGTATCGACGTGGTACCCAATATCGTTGGCGAAATCGCTGACAGTGCATTGATGAAAGCTCTGGGCGAGGCGGGCGTAGGCGTCTTCATGGGACCGACCGCGATCGAAAAAGAAATCTGCACGATGTACCGTACTCGAGTGATCGGACAGACCGATGCGCTCACCGAAAACTACTACGCGATCTCACCGGAAAGGAAACTCAAGCACCCGGCTGTGGTCAAGATCACGGAACAGGCTAGAATCAACCTGTTCGCACATACTCAATGGCCAAAAGCGGAAGCTTCATGACAGATACTGAATCCGAATCCGACCGCAGCAATGCGCAAATCCTGATTGCAATCACCATCGCCGTGGGGTTGGGTGCCTTGATCGGATGGGCAGGTAGCAAGGGCAGTGCGACGGTACAAGGATGGCCGGTCTTCGCGTTATGCGCTGCGTTGGCGTATGCGATCAACTGGCTAGTGTTTGTGCCAAGCGCTGTTGGGCGCACCGAAAAGTTTTATGACCTGACGGGTGGAATCAGTTACATCAGCGTTATTGCGGTGGCTCTGGTTCTGACGCCGAGCGTCGATTTACGGGGAAAAATTGCTGCTGCGTGCGTGATTTTGTGGTCGGGTCGTCTGGCGACCTTCCTGTTTCGCCGGATCTCGAAAGACGGCAAGGATGGCCGTTTCGATGCCATAAAAACACGGCCCATACGATTTTTGATGGCGTGGACGCTTCAAGGCTTGTGGGTGGTGCTGACAGTGGGCGCCGCTTTGGCAATCATTACCAGCGGTCACTCCAAGCCGCTTGGTATCGTTGGCTACATCGGGTTAGCGATATGGATCATCGGTTTTGCGATCGAGGTCGTTGCCGACAACCAGAAATCAAAGTTCCGAGAGAATCCTGATAATCATGGTCAGTTCATCGATGTCGGTCTCTGGTCGAAATCTCGTCACCCGAATTACTTCGGAGAAATCGTGCTGTGGGTCGGAATGGCAATCTTGGCCGTGCCCATACTGCAAGGCTGGCAATATCTGACGCTCATTTCGCCCGTTTTTGTGATGTTCTTGTTGACCAAGGTCAGCGGCATACCGTTGCTCGAGAAACGTGCTGATGAGAAATGGGGCGGGCAAGAGGACTACGAAGCCTACAAGGCACGTACACCCGTCTTGATTCCCAAGCTTTAAGCGGCGCCGGCTACTATCGAATCCAGCAGGTTTTAAGATTCATAAACTCATGCATGCCTTCGGCGGCTAGTTCGCGCCCGTAGCCAGAGTGCTTGATTCCACCGAACGGGAGGTTAGGGTCCGACGCCGTTATGGTGTTGACGAAGGTTGCGCCCGCTTCAATCTCGTTAAACGCACGCGCAACCTCCTGATCATCTCGACTGTAAAGCACCGATCCGAGTCCAAACCGAGTTTGGTTTGCGAGTCGTATGGCATCGTCAAAGCTGTTCACTTCAAAAAGGCTGGCGACAGGTCCGAATAACTCTTCGCTGGATGCGGGGGCTGCAGTGGGGATGTTCTCGAGGATTGTCGGTCGATAGAACCAGCCTGGTCGTTCGATTGGGTCCGTCGCCGTTATTGCAGTTGCGCCCAGTGCCAGTGATTCCGATACCTGATCATGCAAACGCGCACGCAACGCCTCGGTCGCCATCGGCCCGATCTGGGTTTGTTGATCGAGCGGCGATCCCACCGTTTGCGATTCGAAAGACGCAACAAGAGCGTCGCGAAACTCGGTATACAAATCGCGATGTATGATAATTCGCTTTGCAGCAATGCAGGATTGGCCGCAGTTGTTCAGTCGTCCGCGCGTGGCATCAACGACGGCTTGATCCAGGTCCGCACTTGGCATCACGATGAACGGGTCGGAGCCACCCAGTTCCAGAACTACCTTTTTCAAATGCTTGCCAGCAGTCTCTGCAACCGCCTGGCCTGCGCTCTCGGATCCGGTAAAGGTCGCGGCGCGAACGCGTGGGTCGGTGAGCAGTTTTTGGGTCTGCGCTACCGAGATCACCAAGGACTGAAATCCGCCGGACGGAACGCCAGCTTCGCGGAATAGAGCTTCTATCAAAGCGCTGCAGCCCAACGTGTTTTCCGCATGCTTTAGCAGGACAACGTTGCCCGCCATCAATGCCGGGATCGCGAACCGAAATACCTGCCAGAACGGAAAGTTCCACGGCATGATCGCCAGCACGATCCCAAGTGGCAGGTGCCGGACAAAACTATCGCTTGCGACCGTTTGGACCGGGCGATCTGCTAAAAGCGCGGCCCCGTTCTCTGCGTAATAATCGCAGACCGTCATGCACTTTCGGATCTCGAGGATCGCCGACGCCACGGGTTTTCCCATTTCCTGGGTGATCATTTCTGCCAGCGTTTCCTGTCGTTCCTCTAGCAGGCGACGGGCCGCTGTTATCCACGCGATTCGTTCCTGCAGCGTTGTGTCGCGGTGTCGACGTTCAGATGCGCTGGCCAGCGCGATACGACCTTCCAGATCGGTATCGGACAGCGTCTCGAATCGGGCTTCGATCTCTTCTGTCGCCGGATTGATGGATTCGATGATCATTCGCTCTATTTCCAGATAGCCACTTGCATCCGTATGCTACCGGTTCGCGAACTCTCTAACGACCGCAGTTTGATCGAGCCTGACTATGCCGCGAACCGTTTCTTTCGTTGATTTCCTGGTGCTTTGCGCATTGCTGTCCGCTTCGATCACGGGTTGCTCGGCCGATTCCAGCCCTGCTGCAGCGGAGTCCGATACGCAATCTCGGTACACGCAGGGAGCCGTCAACTACGACGGTATCGGTAAAATCTACATGGGCAGAGAGATATCCCATGTCATGGGCCATCGCGGTGCGGCATGGCTGGAGCGTTCCGACCGGGTGGCGTCTGAACGTACGGATCTATTGATCGATTTGCTGCCGCTCAAGCCAAATAGTGTCGTTGCGGATATCGGCGCAGGGACAGGATATTTCGCTTTTCCGATCGCCGAACGTGTGCCGCAGGGCAGGGTGCTCGCTGTCGATATTCAGCAGGAAATGCTGGATATCATCTCAGATCGTCAGCGTGAATCCGGCGTCGAGAATATTGAGCGGCTTTTAAGCACCGAGCAAGACCCAGCCCTGCCGGTGTCCAGCGTCGACCTCGTTTTGATCGTCGATGCGTACCATGAATTTTCATTCCCGTACGAAATGGGGAAGGGGATTCAAGCAGCGCTGCGACCAGGCGGCATTTTGGCCTTGGTCGAGTATCGAGCGGAGGACCGAGCAGTCCCCATCAAGCGTTTGCACAAAATGACTGAAGCTCAGGCGATCCTTGAAATGGAGGCGGTCGGACTGGAGTGGGTTCGCACGCTCGACGATTTGCCGCAGCAGCACCTAATGCTGTTTCAAAAACCGGACTTGGACTGAATCATAAAAGACACGGATCCAGGCTGACCGGCGAGTAGGTCACGACCTGAATGTTGCAAAAGTCTTTCGGAAGTCTTTCTGGTAGCGTTCGACTAAAACTGGGTCGATGCCGAGCATCATGGTCCATGCGTGTACCGTAATACAGAACGGTCGTCAGGACGCTTCACTCAGACTTTGCTCCGACTCAACTTCTTGAAGGGCCGCGTAGTTGGCAGTGCCACTCAGGCTTGCTGTACCTTCAGACAAGTGCAACCGATTTCGTCCACTACGTTTGGCTTCATAAAGTGCATCGTCCGCGCGACGATACAGCGAATCGCGACTCTCACCGCTGCGGTGTTCGGCCAGACCAAAAGATGCGGTCACTGTCAGCGTGTCCTTCGAACTCGACGACACGTGTTCGATACCGGCGACAGCGATTCTCAAACGCTCTGCAAGAATCTGCGCCTGCTCGATATCCGCAGAGGTCGCGAGGATCACGAATTCCTCGCCGCCTGCACGAAAACAAGCATCCGTGGGCCGGATCTTGCTACCAATGACCTTCGCGATTCGTCGCAGTACTTCGTCACCCGTCGAGTGCCCGTGAATGTCGTTCACCGACTTGAAGTGATCAATGTCCATCATAATCAAAACAAACGAACCAGCCCGTTTGCTGGCGCCAATTGCTTTGTCTAATGCAACGTCCAGCGCTCGTCGGTTTCCTATCCCCGTCAGTGAGTCAATCAAGGTGATCTTATAGAGCTCACGACGTTGTCCTGCGGCCAGCGCTGCGAATGCTACAGACAGCGCAATTGTGACTGCGAGCGACGCCAGGAAGATCGCGACACCACCGGTGTCTTGCGTCTTTAAGATGACAGGGAATACTGCACCAATCGCAAGCAGAGCAGCGACCGCGGCTTCTTTTGGATTCAACAGATAAAACATGGCGACGATGGACGGATACATCCAAATCAGGTGTTCAGGGCCGCGAATGGAAACTGCGGACACAACGGTGGCGAACGCAATGACCGCCATGCAAATGCTTGGGATCCGAACTGCGCCTCGTACGTAGACGAACCACGCCACAACACCAAATGCCAAAGCAGCAGCTGCGTCAATTGCTGCAACGAGTAAGTTGCCCTCGATCAGCCGAAACACGGCCATTGGACCTATGCCCAAGATGCCGGCGAACGACAACAGGATAGGCGGGAGCTGTTCCAGATTGAGTTTACGCAACTTCATCTTGACGGTAGCGGCTGCAAAGTGAGGGGCTTTACCTGTTGAGCATTACAACCGTGAAACATACAAGATTTAACATAATATACATTATGCGCGGTCTGTGAGCCTAATATGTCGGTGCGGCGCCTTGGTACTGTGCAGACTTCTGAATCTTTGGAACAAACTCTTCTGAATTGTTGGAACACTCTTTCGGTCCTACTCGATTAGGACCTGATTGCTACCTTCGACGTGTTCTCCGAAGTCTCGGCTATGGTGGCTCTTTCAGCCAATGAACGCCGTTGTCGGCATCTCGGTATTCCGTAGGAACGATGATCGCTTTGTCATCCAAAGGCGAATCAGCACTAGACCCGAAGTTTCGGTCAGTCTCATCAAATACCCAGGTCCCGTTTGGTGGTGAATAAGCTTGCAACAAGTGGCAGTACAGCCACGGTACTGGTCGTCCCTCAAAATCAAAACTAGCATAGTGGAATCATTTCGCGCGTGTCTCAGAGACTCCACCGCGGGGCCATCCATTGTCTCTAGTGCGACGTGAATGGCGGTGTTGCCTTCCGCAGGTAGTTGACGTACCGCTTTGGCAACGTGAGATCGTATGTCTCGCGCTTTACGCGGTAGGACTGAACTGGCATCACAGCTCAAAAATGCGCCCGTCGCAAAACCGAGTTCACTCAGGAAACGATTGTTACCAATTCCGTCTCCAATGCGCTCTAAAAGTCCTTCGAACGCATACGTGAAACCTCGATTCGGGTCGATGTATCCACCAATGAGCTAATTAAACTGCGTCCCCGCGTATTTCTCCATGTATCTCGCCAAGTGTTGTTGGATCGCGTCGTAGTTGATCGCCGCGGCCGTAACCCTCGCGCGGCGAATGTCTGAGTCATCATAGTTTCCGAATGGTGGCATCGTGTCATTCATATAGAGATCCAAAAGCAGCTTACGCACCAAGCCTAGCGTACAAAACGTTGTCCGTTACCATACCGCTGGTGTCTCGACAGACAGATCCTTGCAATCCATTGTGCGCACACACCGAAGCGACGTCGCGTTGTTGTTTCATGATTTGCTAAAGCCAAAACTACGGCGGTGATCCAAAAATACCAAAACTTAACTTACGGTTTTTCAATGTATTTTTCGTCGATTATTCACAAATATCATTTTTTGGTGAAAAGCCTAATCTCCCAATTTTGAGGTTGTGCAACGGTGAACGCAGTTGCCTGATTATTCAGAAATATCATTTTGTGGTGAAAACGCGCTTAGTGGTGCAAGCGAATCGCCGATTGGTATTGACGGGTCAATTCCGGTTGTCGGATTCCGATAGTTGGAATCAGAACTTCGGGAATTTCCTGCTGAGTCCGCTGCAACAGAAAGGCTGCGTGAGTCCTGTGAACCCAGTCTCAAGCGCGTGTCGATTGTCGTTCGTCTATGAGTGCTTGGACCAAGCTGCGATCAGTACTCGCATACTCACGCACTTGCGATTGCACCATCTTTAGTTCTCCCTCAAGTGTTTTCAACTGTGCATCGCGATCAGCAAGTTGCTCGGAGTAACTCGCCTGCAACGTCGATAACTCGCCGCGTGCTTCTCCCAGTGCCTCTGTAAGGAATCGCACTTCGTCCCGCGAGTCGACTAATTCTCGATTGATTCGCTCTGCCGACTGCTCAGACTCCGATACTTGCTTTTCCATTGCAGCGGCGTGCTTTTCAGCCTCCCTCTGACCCTTCAAAGCCTGCCTCCTCTCGTCTGACATAGTGACCAAACGGTCCTTGTACTCGTTAAAGTGCTTTTGCAGCGTGACCTTGTCTTTTGCCGACTCGACCGCTTGACGCTCAATACGCTCTGTGAGTTGCGCCGTCTCCGCCTGGCTGGAGGTGAGTGCCTTACGGGTTGCGTCTAGTTCCGCGTACATCGCGGCTCGTTGGTGGGTCAATGCGTCACGCTCTGCCTCAAGACGGCTCATGAGAACCGCTTGTTCATTGAGATCTTGCTCATGATCCGACATGGCTTGCTGTGCAACCTCTAGCTGAACATCACGTTCACCGAGCGTCGCTCTGAGCTCACCGATCGTGTCTCTCGCTGATACCAGCGCCTGCTGAGCTTCATCAAGCTCGCGCTCCAAGCTTTGCGTCGATTCAGTAGAAGCCGTTTGGATCGCCTCAATCTGTCCCTCGGCGGCGTCCACCAACTCTTGCCACAACGCTTTGGCGCCGGTCATCAGGTGTTGGCTCACGGGGTCCGGCAACGCAGGCCCTGGCCCGGCGAGCTGCTTCGCATCAAATGTGCGCTTGTGCTCGGCGATGGTGGACAGACTGCCTTTCCCGATTTGCTCGCGAATCAGGCGAATGGACGGCGTAAGACCCGCTTTGCTGAGCGATTGGATGGCGGACTCCACGTCGCTGTAACTGACCCCCTGTCGCGGCATACCAAGCTCCACGCTCGTTAAAACTGGGTTTCTAGTGTATTCGGTTACGTAACGTAACGCTACAGAAGTCTCTCCGGGAAGTGCTCCCTTCTGTCAAAATCACTATTACTAGCGATAATATGCCTTCTCACTATATTTAAATGCCTGAATACCTTACGCTTCAGTCATGGACCGTTCTGTAACACCTCTTAGAAGCGCCTTGGCCCAGATCGAGCTCGATCAGGCCATGGCAACCGCCCAGCGCTACGCCAAAAAGAGCCGCTCAGAAGCCACCTGGCGCGCCTACCGCAACGACTGGCGCCAGTTCGAGGCTTGGTGCGGTCGTATCGGACTGCCGAGCCTGCCCGCAGAGCCGGATACCGTGGCTATGTTTGTCGCCCAGCAAGCAGACAATGGTTTGAACCCATCCACGCTGACACGCCGGTTGGCGGCGATTCGTCTAGTGCACTTGGGCGCCGGACATACATCCCCACACAACGCGCTCAAAGTCGCCGAAGTGATGCGCGGCATCCGTAGGAACTGGGCGCAGCCCCCTCAGAAGAAGGCCGCTGCGCTCGATGAGGACATCAAACGGATGGCGGATGCGGTGGAGCCCGAAACAGCGAAGGGCTTGCGTGACCGCGCCCTCCTCCTGTTTGGCTTTGCCGGCGCATTCCGTCGATCGGAGCTTGTGGGTTTAAATACCTGGGACCTTGAGTCGCGTGATGAGGGCATGAAGGTGACCATCGCGCAATCCAAAACTGACCAGGAGGCTCAAGGGCAGACGATTGCGATTCTCAAACAGACGGGTTCACCCTACTGCCCCATCACGGCGCTGAACGATTGGATGACTGTTGCGGGTATCGAACGAGGCGCCCTCTTCCGACGCATGTTCCGCGGCGACAGAGTTGGCGAGCAAAGACTCAACGCGCAGAGTGTGGCTCTAGTAATCAAGGATCTCGCGTATCGCGTTGGATTGGATCCGAAGAATTATGCCGGTCACAGCCTACGGAGTGGATTTCTGACCAGTGCGGCGAAGAACCGGGCAAGCGTATTCAAGATGGCCGATCAGTCTAGGCACAAGTCGCTCGACGTTATGCGTGAATACGTTCGCTCAGAGGAGTTGTTCGAGAATCACGCCGCTAGTGAGCTTCTCGAGCAATGACGTTTCGCCGCTTCCGCCTGCACTCCCTGTATGTCGCAAGGCGCTACGGCCTACCCCGATGATTTCTCAGACTCGGGAGGATATTGATCGACGACTCTGACGTTGATCACCAGCCGGTTGGGGCCAACATTTTGAGCTGTCCCAAGACCTTGACCCACCGTCCAGTGAGCCTCCGGTTTGGAAGCTACACCTGCACCGGCCAGGACTTGGGGTTGTGCTTTCTGTTTGCCGTCTTTGTGTAGTTCAAGTTGCGCGCGCAGCGCCTGTAGTTTAGCTGGCGTTTTCAGCAGATCCTCAAGCCAGTCTTTGGTTTCCGGCTCGAGGGTGCCATCTTGTTCCTTGACCTGCCGAATCTCGCTTCGTAACTGGACCGCGAAGGCACTAGACATTACAAGCCGTGTGACGGCGTTCTTCCTTCGACCAGCCAACAAAAACCCGTTGGTTCGGCCATCGAAATTGATCAACGATCGTCCACGACCGTTTTGGTCCCTCACAAGTACCTGCAGATCAACTCCGTGGACCGCATGCGGCATCGCCATTTCGGCCGGGCGTGACAGATGCTGAAAGAAAGCCGACTGCAACGACAGTGACCAAGGCGGCCGAAGCTGCAAACACCGCTCCAGACCGTGCTCGGTCATAAACCCGTCGAATTCGGCTGGCCGCAGGGTCTGCCAGGCCTCCACGTCCCAGGAGACCACCAAGCGTTGCCCCTTGTGGGTAAAAGGGTAGGCCTTGACCTTGAGGTCTCGAAATCTCGGCAATTCCGCCACGTGACCCTTTATCAGGAATGCCGCATCTGGCGGGTCGCCCCGCGTCTGGTCGCAGTCCTGGACGATGGTCAGGTATAGGTCAGGAAAACCCGTCTCGGTCTCGCGACTCTGCAATACGTCACCCAGCGCGAGTTTTGCGAAGCAATCCAGAGCCTGCAGGCCGTCACCGTGGCGGAACAGCGCCTTCTCATACATCTCCAATACGGCATCGTTCGGAGCGAGCTCGTTCGGTGGGTACCGATCCACGTTCAGTCCCAGCGCGTCCAATTCACTCAGCGCCGCTGCTACGTCTGTGCTCGATTCGACAACCGATGCCCACGACAGGGCAAAAAGGTCGAGAAGATATTGCCGCAGCGGGATTCCTTCGGCGTCGACGACCAGGTCGACCAAGTCGGCGTAGTCTGACAATTCGAATCGCCGAAGAAGACTCACGAACTCCCTGTTTGCCCGCGCGGCCGACGTCTCTATCTGTCGGCTGAACCGATCAAATACGGCGGAATTCTCAGCGTGATCGAAAAGCCGGAACAACCGATAAACCGCTTCATCTTGGTCGTCGCGAAAATCATTCTTGGCTACAAAGGCAAATCGACAGCCGGGAACGTTAGCCTTCAGTCGGAATCGCTCATTGACCGCCTGTAGATCAGGCTTTCGAGTGGAGACCAGCACCACCAGAGGCGGGGTGTCGTCTTTTGGCAGTAGAGGGTCCAGTATTGCGGCGGCCAGATCGGCCGAGTTGGCACCGTCCTGCTCGGCGTCGTTTAGAAACAGGTCCATGATAACCAAGTCCGGATTGGCGCTATCCGGCACTCTGGTGGCACCACAGGTTGATACATCGAATCCGACGGCTTCCAGCAACTGCTCAATAGGCTCGAGCTCAATGCGCTTGACGTCCTGCTTGGCTTCCCAGGCACCGAAAAGTGCATTAGCGGAGCCGCCCGGCATCTGACCGCGGGCTTGGTGCAAGGCCTGCACCGTTTCGTCACTATCCAGCAGCTCGATCAGACGGTCCTCACCTAACGGTTCGATGCCGAGTACGGCGCCGACAGCAGCAAAGTCGGCGTCGCTCCTGAGTTGGTTGATAAACGCCTGACGCTCGGAGACGACGCTACCGGCGGTCGGTGCATCGTAAGCATCATCGATGATCAGCGCTGTCCGAAGCTTCTGTTTGCGAACGACCTCCGCTGTCTGTTCCTGCATGCTGCCCCGCCCCTCTAGCGTTCGCGCGTATCGGGAATCTCTACCATGAACGTCGCCAGATTCCCGTGTTCGTTGACCTCGTCCACATCCAGCTCGATCGACCCGCCGTGAAACTCGGCACACTCACGCGCGATGTAAAGACCCAGACCTTGCCGCGTACTGGACGGCTTGGTAGAAAAGAACGGCGCGAACACTTGGTCCTTGCGTTCCAGCGGGATGCCAGGCCCGGAATCACTGAATCGAATCGTGGGCACCGGCTTTTCCGTCAACTCGATCGTGATGGACTCCGGGAATTTTGAGGCGTCCTGTCGCTGCGCTTTGCGTTGCGCCTTGATCCAATAGACCGAGTTGCTGATCAGATTTTCGACGATCTGGATGATGCGCCCCTCGACTGCGAATACCGGCAGCGGTTTGGCCTTCTCGGGCTTTACACGGACTTTGATATTGTGACGGTTGAACTGCGCTTCGTGGGTGGCAACGACCGCGTCAATGATCTTACGAAGATCGCGGTCCGTACGCCGCTGCCGTCCCGATGGTGACAAGGGATCAATGATTTTTAGGCGCTTCTCAATCGATGCCATGCTCGCTTTGAGCGTCGAATAAAAATCGCGGACCTCCGGTGGCAGTCCTTGCTTCTTTTGTTGATTGAGAACCGTCGCGGAATACTCCACGGTCCGTGTGAGCTCGTGGGCTAGGCTCTCAATGATCAGACCGACGCCAGCAAGGTCTACCAGCCGCTCATGTTCGTCTTTGGCCGCCTCCAGGGCCAGCTCGATTGCACGGTACTTGCTCTCAAACTCGGCGTACATCTCAAAAACTTGCTTGAGAAGCACTCGATCCTCTTTGTCTTTCGGCTCGACCTGTTTCAGCGTGTCCCGAGTGCGGCGGTTCAATTCCTTGACCTCGCGCTTGCGTTGTTTGGGATCGTCCGCGACCTCATCCGCACGTTTTTCCGCGCGCTCACTCTCTTCCAAGAATCCCTTCAGCCTGTCCTGCACGGCGAACTGCAACAACCCAATCAGGGCCCTTTTTTCATCACAATCCCGCAGGCCTTCACGGTTGGTCTGGTCGACCAGGTCAGGGTTGGCGATGCGTGATATTGATACCCGGCCAACGAACTGGGCCTTGTTGAGTTTGTAGCCGCCAGCACCGAGCGCTTTTCGATCGAGTTCCAGCCAGTCGGTGTCTTCATCCCCGTACGGCAACACTTGGTAGCCGTCGCGATACAGCATGATCCCCGACCAACTCTTGACGAGATCTAGGAATTCGCGCCGTGACTCAAAACCCGCCGGCTTTTTTAACCTTTGTCGATTGAACCAATACAGATCGAATTTGAACGGACCGAGATCGAAAAGGGCTTCTGTGGCGATCTGATCTAGCGTCTCCCCAGCAATTGATACCAGATTGGCCTTGTCGTAAGTCTCAGTCTGTTCGGCTCGGCCGAACAGGGGTGCTGATAGCGTCAGTACCAGCTCTGGATCCCCGCTTGCGCTTACCCTGTATTCGCCCCGCAGACGCGCGTGTGCTTCTTTGAATAGGGTTTTGCGGACAAAACGAACGAAGTCGATCGCATCACCGTTGTAGCTCAGGTAAATGCCAAACCGTCGCGTCTGCGTGTCAAAGGGATCAGTAATCCGTGCGAGTTGTTTGTTGGCCAGATTCTCGAGCTTACCCCGGGACCAACTGGCCGTTAGCCGGCGGACTCGGATCACCGTGCCGTGCTGTTCCGAGTCCGGTTTTCGTTGCCCACGTTCCGGTTCTACGGGCACGTCCTGAATCAGCTGATCCAAATTCTCAGCAAATCTGGTCCAGTCTATGGATAACCTGTTGATATACTTGCCACCTGCCGTGGCGGTTTCGACCTCCAAAGTATCGCCTAGGCGCATGGCGGACAGGCGACCGACGCCCTTTTCGCCCAGAACTGGAGAGCGGCTCGTGTCGTTCTCATCCATTGCCTGTTTGAGAACCTTGTAACGCCGCGGAGTGCCGATGGTCAGAAATGCCTCGCGAAGATCGGCTAGGCTCATGCCGCAGCCGGTGTCGCGAATTTCGATGTAACTCAGATCGTTGTACGCATGCTCGATGGCGCCCTCAATCTCATCCCAATCCTCCGCTTCGTCGACCATCGTCCGGACGGTGTCTACATGCTCGTCAAGCGCATCGGATTCGAGAGCCTTCGCAATTCGTTCGGCCCACTCGTCAAAGGACTCGTCTTCGGCCTCATTAAACTGAGCCAGCAGGTCTCGATAATTCTTGGCCGATAGCGTGACGACGAAATCAATTTCGACACCGCTGTCGGACTCCGCATCGATGGCGTTCTTGATCAGCTCGTACAGAGCAATTGCGTCGGAACTGATTAGTTCCGAGCCGAGTTCCAGAACCGTTCGAGCGGCGACCTTGAATGACACCGGACTAACGCCCCTCTCTTGCTATCAGACGCTGCACACCAAGCACCCTTCTTCAAACTCCGGATCCTGTTCAAATTCTCTCCGGAACACATCAACCAATCGGAGATTCTTCCCGCGTCCCTTTTGCCTCGCGGCCCGCTTGGCCGCGTCAGCGCGAATCTGCGCAACCCGCTCGGGTTTTCGAAGGTCTGAGAGCTTCTCCCCGTTGGACCAGGTGAATAGATTCCCCGTCGGCTCAAACTCCTTCTCGTACTCCTCAGCTTTCGCATACAGCTCAGGGTGACGCTCGAGCAACGCCACCCACTCGATCTTTTGCTGATAGAAACAGAAGTAACAGCCAGAGCGCGTCCTGCCCCATTCTGTGTAGGGCGGCAAACCGACGCCGGAGTCGCGCAGAATGCGTTTGATGTCCTCGAGCACCAATCCGTCATCGATGAACGGATAGGCAGGTGTGATATTCGCTTTATGGCTGATGTAGCCTTTTCGGTTCTCATCGGCGCGGATACCGATGTAGTTGACCACGGGATCGTCACCGACATACTGCTCAAATGGTTTGAGCTTGAGCATTTTGGTACACCAACGCCGATGATTGGAGGGGATCATGCCGCCGTACATGTCATACCAGTGATCGAACGTTGTCTCCGCGTTCAGCCGCGTCACTGGGCGACCCAGGTAGTCACCGATCCGGTCCAGATATTGGTAGGTCTCGGGTAGCTCTTTGCCGGTGTCGTTGAAGATGTACTCCATGTTGTCGACGCGATCTCGGAGGTAAACAGCAAGCGCCGCACTGTCCTTGCCGCCGGACAGACTTAAGATGTGACGCGTTTCGGTTGATGCCATGTTATCTCCCCTACCCTAATCGGTTTTCGCGAGCGCAAACTCGGACAGTAGTTTCGCCAGTACACGTTGCGGATCGGCCGAAGTGGCGACAACTTTACGTATACGCGCATAGTCTTTGTCGGCCGCCGGATCGTTCACCGCTGTGTTTACCGTGAGCATCTTGTCACGCCCTGAGACATCGACAATATGCACCCCAACGATGCCCTTGGTTGTTGTTCCGTTTTGCTTGGCTGCGTTGGATATCACCGCCACACGGCTCAGAAGCGTTGCCAGTCTCGACATTGAGAGCTCAAACGCTGACAGCGTGTCGTCCTCCCATGCCCCGGGCGCCATCGTGGCCATGAGGTTTGCGACCGAATCGAGCCACTGGGCATCGCTGCGCTCGGTGTCATCTGTGCGAAGTTTGAGCGCAGAGACATCAGGCTCGGCGGGCATTGGACCGGCAAGCTCACACAACGACGAGATGTGTTGGCGAAGATCCGATATGGGGGCGGTCGCCGGCAGCCCAAAACTGCTCGCGCAAACGGCCCGAATGCGATCCATTAGTTCGGGTAGCGCCGCGTTGATCGCGTTCACCTGCTTGGTGAGCGCACGCTTGAGTGCGTCGCGCTGGGTGGGTGTCGCCCGGGCGTTGATCTTGACGCCGAGTGCCTCTGGCAGTGCTTCTTTGAGCAGTGTGACAGGCTCGGCTGCTTTGCTCATCGCTGTGAGCAAGGCACGTGCGGGTTTCGCAACTGACCGGGTTTGTAGCGTGTAGCTTGGCAGCTCGAGATACCACCGATAGAGGGATCGCAAAACGTCACCGATGTCACTGCCGTTTTGATCAGCGGCGAACACCTTCGCGTAAATCTCCACAAGATCAGCATTGGCTTTGGTGGCTGGCAAAATTCTCGCATCGAAACGATCCGGTGATTTCGCCATGCGATCCAGGTGCGGCGTGGTCAGTTCGGTGACGAACGATCCATCTTCGCGCAGTGCAAGCTGGTAGCGATTGGCCAGCAGTACGGCTACACACAGCACCAGTGCCGGTGCCTCTCGCAGACCGATAGGGGGTTGCGTCAAGGTGGCAACCACCTGACTGATGGTGGCCGGTGTTCTGCCTGTGAGCCCATCAACCACGCTCTGCCATGCGGCAGACCACGAGCTGTCTTTCGCCGGCGGGGCGAACTGCCACACGCCTCGAACTTTACGGTGCATTCCAGAGGTGGCGAACAGCGTCCAGTAGAGCGCTTTCTCGGGCGGAGTCTTACGGATTCCAAGCGCCTGCTGTTGCTCGTTGCCGAGCATCGCGGCCAGCAGGCGACCGCGTGCGGTAGCCGCTTGGGTTGATACCGAGACACGATTGATGAGTTCGTTGTGAAAGACTGGGGCTTGGGGGAACTTCTCGTCCATGAGTTTGGAGACCCAACGACTGAGTGCTGCGCCGCTACCGATGTTGGCGGTTTTTCCTTGGTGAAACAGCTGAATGGTTGCCTCGCCCTGCAACGTCAAAAAACCCGTCAGTGTTCGATCCAGGCGTTCTTGCGAACGCGCAAGCGCATCGGCCAGCTCAGACTTGGCAACCGCATCAACCCGCAGCTCGGCACAATTGTCCGAGACCAACCGCCAAGCGCTGATATCGCGTGCCGCATCGAGTGCCGCTTGCGAGACCACTTGCACGGTACAGACCACACCGAGCGGCTGTGACTTGCTGGCGGCACGAAGTGCTGTCGCGACGCCTTCGAGGTCATCAGTCGGATAGACCGGCACGATCAGCAGCGCCGCATCAAAGGCGTCGGCTGAATTGGACCCACTTTTTAGCGTTTTGATATCTGGCAGCACCCGAACATCGAGCGTCCTGAGCGTCCCTGTCTCGATGTAGTGACGGTGCGCAACCACCGGACGCGCGCTCGGCATGTCGGCGAGTACGGTGTCCAGGCGGTGTACCGGCCCAACCTGTCGTACCGCACGTTGATATTCACCGGCCAAATCCACACTGCTTCTCGGCCAGACGCACAGCTCATCGGTCGCCTGGCGTTTGAACAGCACGCCTTTCTTGATCAGATTGGCCACCGCTTGGGTCACGGCGCGGTTCTTGCGCTGATCGGCAATGGCAAAGCTCAAGTGTTCCAAGGTGCAGGCGATGCCCGGCATCGGCTCCAGTACATTCAGCACGCCCACGGTTTTGAGCACATTGAGCTCTACGGGATTGTGCAAGGGTGCACCGCGCAGACGCTCCTGGAGCATGGACCAGCGCTTGTTGCGCTCACTGTCGGCAAGATAGCTTGCGCCGTGCGCAAGTAGGTAGTCGCATAGATCGCTGAGTCGATAGGCGCAATCAGGCTCAGGGGCGGTTGCTGCCAGAAACGCCTGGAATCCGCCAACGTCCTGAGAGGTCAGAAAAGAAAACACGGAGCGTTCGGTCTGCCCCAGCCGCCGTGAGAGCACTGAGAGCGCAAGCGCGGTCGCCGGATGCAGCGGATACAGAGCACTCGGTGATGCTACTCTTAAATCCGACGGGAGCACGCCCAGGCTATCGCCAAGCTTAACCCGGGCGTTTGCTGCTTTGCGGGTCGCTGCGCTGAGTCGGTTGGGTGTCAACTCAATGGCATCGTTTATCAACGCCAATGAGCCATCGATGGGCTCCTCCAGCGTGACCTCTTCAAACCGTTCGGCGACCTTGCGCCATTCGAGCGAGCGATCGCTTGTGCTGCCGGCGCGTGCGTAATCCTCAAACCGCTGATGCAGGATCCCGACCGTTGCGATGGCTGTCTCACGCTTACCTGCAGCGCGCTCTGCCAATGCCTGGAAAAACCCAGCATCCAGATTGGCCTGTTCGCTTGCGGCGTAGTCCAGGAACCGGCCGAGCTCATCGATGATCACGATCACGCCGACAAACGGGCTGGTTGAGCGCGTTTCCAGGTCGGCGAACTCATCGAGCAGATCGAGCACCCCGTCGGCCGGTGCGCGTGCCTCATTGCGCTTGGCAATGAAGGACTTGAGGTCTTTGGTCAGCTTCTTGCGCGCAGCGCTATTGCGCTGCGCGGTCAGTTGGTCGAGCACAGCCTCAGCAATCGCAATCGAGACGTCCGCAAAGTGTCCTTGCACCACCAAGGGGCGATACGCAAGCGCCTGGGCGCCAAGCTTATGCACGTCCGGTGCGCTGGCGTGAACGAGTTTTCCTGCGCGTTTGTTGCGGGCGAACTGATCGCGAAACAGGCAAGCCAGCAGCAGTGCCAGCGACGACTTACCACCGCCGTACGGACCGGTAAGGCGCCATGCGCGCTGGGTCGATCCATCGTGCAGCCCTGAGAGGATACGTTTGAGCGCCGCTTCGGCTCTGCCGGTCAACCGATAACCGCGCAGCGCCTCCGGGTCGGGTAGATCGCGCTCGATATTGACCGCACGAACGTATCGGTCAGCCACGCGAACCGTGTTGTGCCACGTGGCTTTTGGTGCAGCCACCTACACGTACTCCAGCAGTTGGACCATCTCATCCAAAGAGTCAGCCTTGCAGGTGAGTGTCTGGCGCTCAATGCCGTGGGTGTAGATGAACACCTTGGGATACTCACGCACCATGGCGTCGATGCTCTCCGCCAACGCCCCCTCCTCCATGCGCAACACCAGGCCGGGGCTCGCCACATCGAGCATCAGCGACGCCAGCGAAATCGAGCGGTCGGCCGGTGCGCGCAAGCGCCAGTAGTCGGCGATCAGGCGCGCCAGAGTGATTGGTGCCAGTGAGGGCCGCTCGCCGCGCTCGAGCAACACCACATCATCGTTGCGATCGTGAGAGCGCACGCTAACCAGTCCCAGCTCTTGTAGTGGACAGGCCAAAACATGCTCTAGTGCGTTGGCCGAACGAGCAGGCCTTGCCGCATACGTGCTCAAAAAGATATCGATGTGCTGACGCGCCGTGGATGGGGCCAGTGTGCGCCCGGTGCTCTGCGAGCGCTGGATGAGTCGCTCTTGAGCACGGCTGCGGAGGGTTTCGGTTTCAGGCGTTTCGTAGAACAATAAATGCCAAGCGGCCAGGTGCGCGGTTGCCGTCAGTCGCCAGTGCAGTAGCCACAGGCTCTGAAGGTCTTCGAGATAGGGGTCATGGCCTTTTTTGGCATCCAGCAGCCAATCCGCGAAAGCGGTGCGCTCAATGGTGCGCGCGGCGGTATCGGCGACCAGATCGAAGCCGCCGACCCAGAAGCGAAGCGACTTGGCCATATTCTTGCCCAAGCCCAGCTCTACCATCATCTGGTCGATATCCTGAAAATATTCAGGTTGAAGACAGATCAGTTGATAGATTTTTGTCAGCCAGCCGTATCGGCAAGCAAACGACTCATGCCCTGAGTAGCGTTCCGGCGGTGTGCTGGATGGGTTGTTGAGGGCTCGCGTCGCCTGCATGTTTTCTCTCCTCGTGACAGTGTACGCCAAGTCACGAGGAGTAGCGAGCGGGCTACGCTGCGGCGCCCAACCTTTTGACCGCTTGACCGATATGATCGGCGGCGAACAGCGCCTGCTCCTCTGTCGTCGGCGCACCGAAGCTCAACCGAATCGATCCCATCACCGATTCATAGTCAAGCCCCATCGCGGTGAGTACATGAGATGGCTCCGGCGCGGCACTGGTGCAAGCCGACCCCAACGATACGGCAACGCCGGGCATTGCCCCCAACAAGGCTTCGGCATCGATGCCGCGGAAGTGAAGATTCAAGCAACCGGCGACCCGATCAGCATTCGCGGCGTTGACCGATACACCCGGGACATAGGCGCGTAACCGATCCAGAAACACGCTCTCGAGCATCGCCAGGCGCTTGGCTTCTTTTGTCCTTCGTCGGCTGACCAGCGACACCGCTTCCCCAAAGCCCACCGCCAACGCCACGGGCACCGTTCCTGAGCGGATGCCTTGTTCCTGCCCGCCGCCGCGCAGCATTGGCGTCAATCGCGCTTGCAGCGCTTCGCAACAGTACAACGCGCCGATCCCCATCGGTCCGTACACCTTGTGGGCGGACAGGCTGGCAAGACCAATACCGCTTCGTGCCAAATGGATCGGTATCCGGCCGACCGCTTGCGCCAGATCGGTGTGGAAAACCACATTCTTCGCGCTACATAGTTTGGCGATTTTTTGAATCGGCTGGATCACACCGGTTTCATTGTTGACGCCCATCACACTGACCAGAACCGTGTCATCCGTGATCGCATCGGCGACCGCTTCGGGATCAACCTGCCCGTCTGGGCCAACCGCCAGGAGCGTGACTGTGGCGCCGAAGTCTGCCTGCGCATGCGCCAGTGCGCCGAGCGTCGCTTTGTGTTCGGTGGCCACACTGATCAGATGCGGTTTCGAAGACGCTGCGCGCGCAAGCAGCCCCAAGATGGCCGTATGGGTTGCCTCTGTTGCTCCGGAAGTGAAGACGATCTCCTGTGCCTGTGCGCCCAGCGCCGATGCCAGCCGTCCGCGCGCAGCCGTCAGTGCGGCGTCTGCAGACCAGCCGTAGGCGTGACTGGTGGAGTGCGCGTTGCCGAACTCCTCAGAAAAAAACGGCAGCATGGCCTCCAATACCGACGGATCGACCGGTGTCGTGGACTGATAGTCCAGGTAAAGCGCCTTCGGTTTGGATGCATCATGGGTCCCCATGGGATTGAGTGTACTCAAACCGAGCAAAAAGTCTTGCGATGCGACAAGACCCATCGGTCGCGACGCGTGACACGGGTTGAACTCAAACGACGATCAGCTGAGTATCGAGCCAGGGTTTCATTGACTGACAAAGGATCGCCTTGATGTTGCCACGCTTGTTTGCTGCAGCGCCTCTGTCCGCTCGTCGCTACTTGTTGGCGTTGATCTTGGTGCTAACGGTAGGGCATGCGAGCAACGCTCAGTCGAGCGATGCCCAGTCGAGCGCATTTGCATCGGTTGAGCGCATCACTGGACACTGGGACGGTGTGTTCCAGTGCGATGGCTATACCAACCAGTTCCGCATCGAGCTGAGTGGCCAAGACGCACAGCGGCTATCGGGCACAATGACGCGCCGCATTCTCGGCCCCACCTTCAAAAAGCATAGTCAACCCTACGCCGAATCGTTGCCGATCGTTGCGCAGTATGATCGCCAGACCGGCTCTCTAGCGTTGGGTACCGGGCAAGGGCGAGCAGCGGAGATTCGTGCGCAAGGCGTAGTCTCGGCGGCGGGCGATCGCATGATCGGCAGCGTCAATTGGTCGCTTGGTCGCGCGTGCAGTGTTTGGGTGATGGGCAAACGATTTGGCGGTGAAGCTTCAGCGATCGTCTCTCAGTCAGAGCCGAAACTCTACCGTCCCAAAGTGGATCCACGAGCCAGCTGCGATCAGAAAACGATCGATTGGATCAGTCAATCACTCGCCTACGATCAATACAGCATCCAGCTTCGCGGCGCGGCCGCCTACGGTGCGTACGCGTTGTTTGAAGCGCGCCGGTTCGAGCCGTTCTTTGGCAAGTCCTTCGACAGACTGTCGAAGCGTGATCTCGCCAAGCTCGAAAATCAGATTGCTCGACCTTGCTGGGGTGCGATCCAATCCGTCGGCGGGCAGGCGCAAACCGCGGCCACTGCGCTGAACGTGGTGCGGCAGCGACCCGGCAGCCGCATGAACGCGCTGCTCTACCCCTACGCGCGTAAAATCGCTCGCTCATGGCTCGAGCAGGCCATCTCATTCACCGACCCTGGCAATGCGCAAGCCGTCAATCAGATGACGCGTGCGGCGCAGTTGTATACCCAAGTATTGTGGCCGGATGGTGAGTTCAATTTCAGTGTGCAGCTGGCGGCGAAAAGAGCCAGCGATGGCAGCGAGCGTATGAACGCGGCGCTGGAGGACCTGCTCTCAGAGCGCACACCAGGTTTCGCAGAGCTTGAGAATATCGCAACGTTTGAGCAACGCTATGTGGTGGGATCTGCCAGTGCGATGGAGTCACCCACTCGACTGACCCGTCGCTCGCGCCAAGAGCAACTCGCTGAACAACAAGCCGCCCAGGCCGCGCGCCGAGAGGCACGCTCAGAGTTCGTGGTTAGCGCTGAGGCGGCAACCTTGGCTCAGCAGCGCGCCGCCAACTACATTAACGCCCACATCGTTCGCGCGGCCAGTGAGTATGCTGAACAGCAGACCAGCATTGCCGATGTGCGTTCGAATTTGGCGCCACTAAACCGGCGGACCAACAGCGCGCTGGCACGCTATGTCAGCCCTGACGCGGCCCGCGCCGTCAAAGATCGCTTCGACGCCCAGCGCAATCGCCAGGCGGCACAGTTTGCCCAGACCGAGTTGGACGCTTACGCGCAACGCTACGACCCGCGGCCTGACGGTACTTCGGGCTTGAGCCAGCTCAATGCGTACTACCGCTCCTTGGAGCAACGCTACGGCGCGCTACTGGATGTGCCCGCGTTCACAGCACTCAAGGACCGAGCGGCAGCCGATCGTCAAGCTCTGCTACTCGCCGAACAAGGGTCACTGTCGGCGGCGGTGCGCGCGCGTGACACCGTCGCTGGGATCGAGACGCTGCTCGAGCAGTCCGTGCTGAGTGTTGATCGTGACACTCAGGCGTATCAACCGATCGCGCGTGCGGTGACCGCCAAGCGGGCTGAGCTTGCACCGTTCAGCGACTACCCTGGTGGTGAGTTTCTCAACGCCGTGTACGCCGGCGATACGCGTACTGTTGATCGGCTCGATAGGCAGTACCATGCAGCGTTCCAACGTGTGTTTGATCAATTGGGCAGTGACGACGTTTTGACCCGATTGATGCGCTGGACGATCAATCAAATCCGTTTAGTTGAGCCAATGACGGCGACGTACTTGCTCAACTACCAGCGCGGGTATCAGCGATGCCTGAGGGCCGATGCCGCCAAATTCGTCGTGACGCGAACCGTACCGACGACGGTTACGCGCAATCTGCTGGGCATCGAAATCGCGCGCAGCGAGGGTTACACAACCCGGGATGAGTTTCTGATCAACAAAGAGTTCGAGATCATTTTTCGTCACGTGGGCACGATGCAGCCCACCAACTTTTTGGCTTCCATGGTTGATCAGGGCGTTGGCAACGGGGGCATCACAGCTGTCACGCAAGGCGTGCGGCGCATCATGGACGAACACGCCTGTGACAGCGTGGTGGTGGAGCGCTTTGAGGACCAGATTAAGACCATGTTCTTTCGCTAGTGTGCTTTCGCACCAAGTCGCATGGTCAGCGCCTGTTCAGTCATTTCAGCCACATCCACAACCCCATGGTGATCATCATCAAATTCTCCGTGAGCGAGACAAACCCAAGCGGCACGTTACTTGAGCCACCAACGCAGGCGCACTTAAGCTCACGTTTATCGATGTAGACCGCTTTGAAGACCGATACAGCGCCGACCGTGCCAATGAACAAGGCCAAGGGTACGGACAGCCAGGTCAGCACACCAGCGATCATCAACAGCCCGGCCAGTGTCTCGGCGAACGGATAGACATAACCGTAGCGCACATGGCGTTGCGCCAGTAAGTCGTAGTTCAAAAACATGGTGCTGAACGATTCCACGTTCTGAAGCTTCTGAAGACCAAGCAGCGTCATCGAGATGGCCACAAACCATTCAGCCACACGCAGGGTCAAGATCGTCTCGTACGCCACCCAACTGAGCGCAATGGCCATCGATAGAGCCACCGAGAAGATCGCAATCACCGGCTGATAGGTCTCTTCGTCCTCATCTTTGTCTGGTAACCGAAATGCTCTCGTAGTGCGTCGTACCCGCCGATGCGACGCCCGTCGATGAACACCTGCGGCGTCGTCTCAACGTTGTGCTCGCGCTTGAAGGCATCCGTCTCATCCCGAGAATCGAGCCAGTGATCATTGACCGAGTAACCTTCGCGCTCAAGAAGATCTTTGGCTTTTAGGCCGTAGGGACACACGTGCCCTTCCATCACCATGCGGTGCAGATCGGCGCGTGTGTGTTGAGGTTCTTGAGAGTCGTTTGTCATATCAGTCCTTTACAGTTGTTGTGTGATGATGCGCCGCCGACGCCTCACCCGACGACTTCCACTTGGCACGATTTCCAGAGGAGAAAGGTCGCCGCGCTCGATCTCGACTAGCAGCTGACGGTGACTGAAGTCGCGCGGGTGGTGTTTGATCAACGAGATGGCGTGCAGACCGGCATCGTCGCGCAAAAGTGCGTCGAGCCGGCGCATGTCCTAGGCGCCCATCGCACGGGCCGGCGCCGCGGTCAGGCGATCGCGCTCGAACGCCAGATGGGGATATCCATCATCTAGGTCCTGCTGGAGCCTTTCGCCCAATACTCTCAAAATACTCCGATCCGAGTCTTCGATATCGACACCGTTTACTGGCAGATGGCGCACGCTTTTAAAGTAACCGTCCTCTTGAGCCTTTCACAACGAATAATCGTAGAGCGGCCGACCGTCCGCACGAGCGCGATCCTCCCGGAACGGTGTTGCCGTGAACTGCAAGACCCTCTTGTCCAAAAAATGCGAGCGAAAACGCCGCCAAGTCTTTGCTGGGACATGGTGGGCTATCGTCAATAGACAAGTGACACATGTTGCGGGCGCCAGCGACGCTATAGTCAGCATTCGTAAGAGGGACGCTGGACTCACTTCGCCGCCCGTACCACCGGCTGCTCTGTCCTTGATTCCGCCCACTCGTAAATCACGGGGAGCAACACGAGCGTCATCAATGTGGATGTGAATAAACCGCCGATAACCACTGACGCCAACGGTCGCTGCGTCTCGGCACCAACGCCGGTCGATAGCAGCAAAGGCACGATCGCAAGAATGGTCGTGAACGCCGTCATCAATACCGGGCGAAGTCGCAACTCGCAGCCCCGGCGCACCGCATCAGATAGCGGTATGCCTCGTTCTCGCAGCTCGTTAATGAACGATATCAGTACCACACCATTGAGCATCGCCATCCCGAAGACCGCGACAAAGCCGATCGCCGAGGGTACTGACAAGTATTGACCGGAGATCCAGAGCGATACCACACCACCAACCGCTGCAAATGGAACGTTAGCGATGATCATCGTGGCGTACTTGATCGAATTGAATGCCGTGTACAACAACACGAAGATAAAGAAGATCGTGAGTGGCACGATGACGGACAACCGCGCTAACGCACGCTGTTGGTTGTCAAACGAGCCACCCCACTCAATCCAATACCCTGGCGGTAGTTCAATTTGTTGTTCGATGGCCGCGTCTGCATCCTGGACAAACCCGTTGACGTCGCGACCGCGCACGTCCATTTGAATCACTGCGTAGCGCTGCAAACGCTCGCGACGCACAAACGAATAGCCCTCACTCACCTTCACGTCTGCGACGGCCGACAAAGGTACGATGGCGCCGCCACTCGTCTTGAGCGGGATGCGTTGAATCGATTGCACAGAGGCTTTGGCCGCATCGTCAAGCCGCGCGGTGATCTCGAAACGACGCACACCGTCAATGAGTGTGGATACCGGCTCATTGCCGATACCTGTTCGTACTACGGACAACACGTCATCAGCGTTGAGGCCAAACCGCGCAAGTTGGTCACGCCTTACCTTGATTTGAATCTGCGGTTTACCCACGTTGGCTTCCAAGGAAAGGTCGGCAACCCCGTCAACGTTGGCGATCACATCGCGAATCTCCGCACTCAGGCGATCCAGCTCGCTAAGGTCCTGTCCGTAGATCTTTGCCGCCAGGGTTGATCGTACGCCCGAAATCAACTCTTCGACGCGCATTTGGATCGGCTGAGTAAAAGCGAAGACAGCGGTTGGCACCGCTTCTTCCATGGTTTCGCGCATGTCGTCGGCCAGCTCGTCAATGGAGCGCGTCCACTCGCTCTTTGGCGTGAGGCCGGTGTAGATTTCCATATAGTTGACGTCGGCGGTCTCGCCTTTCTCGGCCCGGCCGATCATGGCGATGGTGGTCGCGACTTCTGGGTAGTCGCTCAATGCCATCTCGATCTTCTTGGAGATCTCAATGGACTGATCCAAGGACGTCGATGGAATTGACGTCACACGCCACATGATCGAGCCCTCTTGGAGCTGCGGCATGAACTCTTTACCCAGGAATGGAAACAGCGCAAAGCTTGCGACCATAAGACCAAGCGCACCGAAAATGATACGGCTTTTGCCGGCGCGCGCCCAAGACAGCAACGGCAAATAGATACGCTTGATCCATCGCATCAACAACGTGTCGCGGGCTTCCGTGGGTTTCAAGATAATGGCCGCGAGCACAGGCGTCAGGGTCAACGTAATCAACAACGCGCCGGCCATCGCAAAGCTGATGGTGAGCGCCATTGGCTTGAATAATTTGGCCTCCAGCCCTTCGAGGCTGAACAGCGGCATAAATACGACAATGATGATCAAGACCGCAAACGCGATTGGTTTGACCACGTCGCGAGCCGCGTCCAGAACGGCCGAGGTATGATCGACCTCCTGCGCTTCGGCCTGCCGCTCCGACATGATACGAAACGCGTTCTCCACCATCACAACCGCGCCATCGGCGAGCATGCCGACTGCAATTGCAAGACCCGCCAACGACATGAGGTTTGCTGACAATCCAGCCTGCTCCATGAAGATAAAGGCGATCAGCATCGAAATGGGCAACGCCGCGATCACAACGAGCGCCGAGCGCAACTCACCCAGGAACAGAAACAGGATGATGGTGACGAGGATAGCGCCATGAACGAGGGCCTGCGTCGCAGTAGACACCGCCTTGTCTACGAGTTCGGTTCGCTCATACACCGGGTCCAATAAGACGCCTTCCGGCAATGCCGATTCCGCAATCTCGATCTTCTGCTTGATGCTGTCGACTACGTCGGCCGCATTAGTACCAATGCGCGACAGTGCCATACCCAGGACAACCTCTTTGCCATCGCGTGTGACCGCACCGAAACGTAAGGACGGGGCTTGCTCGATAGTGGCGACATCGCGCAGGTAGACGGGCGTTCCGTCCTCTACTTTTACGACCATGTCACCAATGTCGCGCTCGCCTTCGACTAAGCCCAACCCACGCACTAAATATTGCTCCGCACCGAGATTGACGTATTGGCCTCCGACTTGACGATTGTTGGCCTGGATGACGCTCATAACGTCGGTGAAGGCCAGGTCATACTTGATCAAACTCAGCGGATCGATGACCACTTGATATTGTCGTTCTCGCCCGCCCCAGGACAGCACGTCGTCGACGCCGGGTGCGGTTCTGAGGATCAACCGTATTGACCAATCCTGGAGCGTTCGCAGATCCATGTCGGTCACGGCGGCGTTGAGCTGCTCGTCGGCGCGCTCGACCGTATACCAGAACACCTGACCAAGCCCCGAGGAGTTGGGACCCATCTCCGGCGTGCCGTAGCCCTCGGGGATGCGGTCGCCGACTTCGGCCAACCGTTCCATGACGAGCCGCCGGGCGAAATAGATGTCCATATCGTCCTCGAAGTAGACCGACACGTACGACAAGCCGAACAGACTCACCGACCGAATCTCTTGCACCTTAGGCAGCCCAGCCATCCCGGACTCGATCGGGAACGTCAGCAGTTGCTCAATGTCCTCCGCAGCCAAGCCCGGGGACTCGGTGTATATGTTTACCTGCACCGGCGTCACGTCAGGAAAGGCGTCGATGGGTACCGTCACCATTGAGCGCCATCCGAGAGCCGCGATCACGCCAAAAACAATCAGCACCAAAAACTTGTAGCGCAAGGAGGATTCAACGAGTTTCTCTAACATGCCGATCTCCTAGTGCGCGTGGCCTTCGCCAATCGATGATTTGAGCTTGAGCGATTTAAGGTGGAACACCCCGGCTACCGCAATTTGGTCACCGGACATGAGTCCGCCCCGAACGACAATCCAATCCCCGACGGTCGGACCCGGATCGATTTCCTCCGCATGAAACTTGTCACCGTCTTTGAGTTTGAAGACTGTGGGTGCGCCTTCGACCATTGTGACGGCAGAGCTTGGGACAGCGAGCAAGGGCTCCGAAGTGCCGGTCAGAATGTCGACCTGAACGAACTGACCTGCGTGCAAACGATGCTCTGCGTTGTCCACCTCGATTCGCAACCCTTGCGTACGCGTCGTTTCATCCAAACGGTGATGCCGCTGGATAACGGTGCCGTCAATCCACTTGATGCCGTCAAGACTGACGCGCGCAGTGGTGCCGTCATCGATGCCGGGTAGCCCACTAGGAACCGTTTGGGCCTCGACCCACACCACCGACTCATCGCTGATCTCGACCAGCACGCGGCCGGGTTCGATCAACTCACCGACAACGAAGTCATCGGCCAACACGGTGCCCGCCTGTGCCGCCAGCAAGTCAAATGCACCAGTCGCCTTGCTGGCATCACCGGTGGCAACCAACTCGGAGGCGTATGCTTCGGTCATGCCGTAGGCCAGTACTTTGGCGAGCGCCTGCTGCTGGGTCACCTGCGCCTCGGTGTATCGACGTGCCGACACCGTATCTCTGCCAAGCGCTTTGACACGTCGCCATTCTCGATCAGCAACAATCAACGCGCCCTGCGCCTCGGCCATCGCGACACTCGACAGCGTCACAAGCCGCTGCCCAATTTGTACATCTTCGCCCAACGTCACATGCCGTGCGGCCACTTGCGCTGTGATCCGCGGCGTGACGCGAGAGGACCGATAGGCGTTGTTGATCACCTCACCCGGGACGCGCACCGTTTCGCTCAATGCCTGGGGTGCGACGGTGTCGACGACGATACCAGCCGCATTTCGCTCTGCAGCGCTAAGCTCAATTGCAGCACCCTCTTCGTCGTGATCCTCGTCTTCATCGCGACCTTCCACATCGTGATCATCATGGCGCGCCGTTTCGCTCGCGCGTTCCGCTTCTGTATTCTGCTCGTCGCGTTGTTGCGCGTTGCCAGGCACTGTGACGAGCAGGCACGCAAGCAGCGTGCTCAACTTGATCATTTTCATGGCGGAAGTCTCCGAGTCTGTCTGGGGGTAACTGCGAGCTAGGCGAATGGTCATTGCAGGACTCCTTGCCCGAGCCAAGCGTCAACTTGTCCCGACGCCCACAGCCACTCAAACCAGGCATTCCACAAGGCCTGGCGTAATTCCAACGCGCTCTCCTGTACGTCGAGCGTTTGGCGCACTTGCACCAGGTAATCCGTGGTATTAAGTTCGCCGGCTTGCCACAAGCGGCGCAGTTGAACCGTTTGTTGAGTGAGGCTGGCTTGTCCTGTCAGCTTCCAATCGCGCCATGCTCCGCGAGAAAGCTCGTATCGTTCGGCCGCGCCGATAAGCCTCGCGTGCGCACGTTGCATCACATCGTCGGCAATTTGCCGTGCTTGACTGCGTTGCGCCATGGCCGCATTGAGCTCGTTACTAAAGCGATTGCGTACAAACAACGGGATCGAAACGTTCACGCCCACCAGGGTTTCGCCGTCGGCCTCGCCACCTGCAAGGCTAATCGTTGGGTCTGGTTTGCGTTCGCGTCGACGAAGATCTACGACCGCATCGGCGGATTCCGCCTGCCGACGCACAGCGACGACATTCGGTAACGCGAGCACGAGCGATTGCGTATCTGAAGCGCTTCGTGGCAGTTGCGGCATGGCATCGGACAGCGATGGCCATTCGGTGGCTGGCGAACGCGGTGCAATATTGCGTACCGCTTGTCGAGCCTCCGCGAGCCTGGCTCGGGCCGTTGCTTTCTCTATTCTCGCTTGCGTGGCGGCGAGATTGGCGAGTGCGACCTCGGTTTGGCTCAGATCACCGGCATCAAATCGGCGTTGCGCCAGTTGTGCAAAGTCCTGCATGACCTGCTCACGCGCGCCCGCCAGGGCGTCGCGATCAACGCCCGTTTGGTGCAACGCCAAACCAGCCAGCAACTCAACGGTGACCGTCCAACGCGTAGAGAGCACCTCGGCCTGCACTGCTAGCCGGTCGAAATCGGCGATCGCGGTTCGTGCTTTTCGCTTACCGTTCCAATCCAGCGTCTGACTAATGCCGAGAGCCCGGGTATCAATATCCGCATTTTCAACGTCGAGACTCAGGCGCGGATTGTACAAAGGGCGGGACGCAGCATCGCGAAGCGAGTCGCTGGCAGTGAGCGCCGACTGAGCGGCCTGCACGCGCGGATTGGACTCCACCACACTCTGAACAAACCGAACCAACGCCGGATCGGCCCCCGAAGGAATATCGCGATCGGTCTCAATCTCTAGTGCGATCGCAGGTACAACAAACAGACTGGCCAGCAATAGGGCCAGTCCACAAAGTGGATTGCGCATAAATCGTCTTCCGAATACCTAGTATTGAACGGCGCGCCAATCAGTCCTTGGCACACGCAGTCTTAAAGCAGAAAAGCGGATTTAGGCGTTAGGGGGAGGCGTCGGCGGGGCTTGAGCGAAGTTTCGCAAGACGTTTTGGTTTGCGCCGCGACGCTCGTCGGTGCTTAGCGGTGCGACGCACGGATCGACTTGAGAAACAATGGCCGTGCAGTGACCGTGGCAGCAGTGTTCACAATGATCACCGTCGAGCTGCGAATCGGATACGCTTCCGTCATGCTTGTCTAGAGCATGCCCAAACTCCGCCGCGTGAGCCGCATCGTTGCCATGCGGAACACCGTCCAGAAGCATATCGCTCGCGCCCTCTATGCTCATAAACAGCATAGACAAGATCACGATTTGGCTTACGAAACGACGCATGTCCATAATACTAGCCCACCTTTAGCGGTAAGTGCAGGATAGAGTTCACACTCGTTGTCAGAGACACTCGTGTCATCGTTGGTCATATACCTTGCAACACAGGAAACCACAGCAGGCTACTCATTCAACGATGACAGGCTCGCCCACGGTTGCCCTGTGAAAACGATCGCCGAAGCGATCTGAAAACTTGGCTAACACCTCATCGCTAGTGTCATGCCCGCCCAGCATGATGAATCCGAGACGCTTGTCGAGCAGATCCAAGTCTGTCGTCATCTGCTCCATCGTTATCGGACGGAAAATACCATCGCCTGACGCAAGCCGACGCTGTGCATCGATACCCACCAATTTCAATCTCCCTTCTGGTAATGGATAGTGGAGATCGCCAATCACGCCATAGATCGGCACATCGAACGAAGCCTCAATACGAGCCAATAGTCTTGGAACCGTTTGGTGTCCGCATCCAACAACCACTACCAGCCCCCGCCCTGCAAGGTTAAGCACAAGCGCTTGCTCATCAATTTGACCGATAAAGAGTCTGCGCGAAATTGGCCCGGTCGTCGCGACCCCTTTGCGCAAAAGCTGAGGTGTCACGGCAACCTGGACGGCTGCGCCAGGGTAGTCTAACGATTGCGGCGCAACGATCTGTGCATGCGCCAAGTCCACTTGCTGAGCAAATGGTGAAAACGTCTGCCTATTACTCCACCGGGCGCCCCCGACATGGTCCCTGTGAAGGTGGCTGAGGAACACCAAGTCAACCTCGTTGATATCCAATCCCAGCGCCTGCATGTTCTGCTCTAACGGCGACGGATCGGCATCGCGATGATTGAAGCCAACATCGAAAAGAATGGTTTCGGAGTCCGTCTTTATGAGATAGGACACGCCCGCTTCGGTTTCCAAATCGGATCTGTATGAATGCCAATTAACGAGGGGCAGTACTTCGATTGTGCTGGTTGTTGCAATAGCTGCAACTACGGGCTGATTGCTTTGCTCCCAATCGGTGTCAATCTTGCGGGCATCGATAGCGCGCATCACGTCGACAACGACAATAGCTGCAACTGGGATTGCAAGTAGACAAACCAAACCGATGAGCAGTCTCTTCTTCACCGCTTTTACCTTACCAATATCACGCAAACGACATGCCAGCTATCAATGCGCCTAGAACGAGCAACCACAGCAGGCAGCGCTTTGCCACGTCATTCCAGACATTGTAATCAGCGATTAACGGAGCTAAATCGTCCGGCGCCGGCATGGGTTTGATTGCAGAAACGTTCGCACCGCCACTATTACCCTTCGGCACCCAGCCAACAAGATAACCAGGCACGACAGCGATTAACCGCATGACTTGACCGATGGACTCGCGCAGATCGGCGCGGCGAATCGCCACACGTAGCATCCAGGCGTGACTAATTAGGTGCCACGCAAAGTAACGTTGCCCCAGGATATGGGCGCGCTCCAAGTGAGAAAAACAAGTCTCGTACCGCTCGGCACGAAAATGTGCGCGAGCCTGTTCCATTTCTTTGGCAATGACCACACGGATTTCAGGTTGCATTATCTTCCCTCTCGTCGGTCACGGCTGCGTCCGGCGCCACAGTCGGCCTTGAGGTAGCAGTCAAATTTGTGCGCATTCGACTGATCCTCGACCGTTCTCTTATCCATCCTGACAGGCTTCGTCATGACGCAGTTCTGATCGCGCTTGCTGGAAGATCGCTACGGATGAGCGAAGAAACAAGCTTGCCAACAGCGTGGCGACGATCAAGTCTGGCCATGCCGTGCCTGTTGCAGCAACGAGAACGCCGGCTGCAATCACACCGACATTGCCAATGGCGTCATTGCGCGAGCACAGCCATACCGACCGCACATTGCTATCTCCATCGCGCCATCGCAGCAGAATAACAACGCTCAGCAAGTTAGCTACCAGCGCAATGACACCGACAATGCCCATGGTCTGCGCCGCAGGCTCAGCGCCATTTGTGAATTGCAGCACGGTCAGCGTCAAAACCGTCAGCGCCATAGCGCCCAGCGTTGCCGCTTTGAACACTGACGCGAGCGCTCTGGTCTTAACCGAGGCCCCGATGACAAAAAGACTCAATGCGTAAGTAGCTGTGTCTCCAGCAAAGTCGAGCGCGTCGGCCTTGAGCGCCTGAGACTGAGCGCTGATGCCAGCAAAGATTTCGACGAAAAACATCGCACCGTTGATGCCGATCACCGCCCACAATGCGCGTCGGTAGCCCTCAGACATTCCGTCGAAGGCAGTTTGGCAAGAGTCTGACATTGGTACATTCCATCTCGTTTGACATTGATGTTGTCTATCCTAGACTCTACAGCCACTGTAGATGCAAGAAGAATCGTGTGAAAACCATTACGAAACCGATGACCATTGGCCAGCTATCGAAGCTGAGCGGTGTAAAAGTCACCACAATTCGCTATTACGAGTCTGTGGACCTCATTGATGCTGCGCCGCGCAGCGAGGGCGGCCAACGCTTGTACGACGATGAAGCGCTGCAGCGCATTTTGTTTATTCGCCATGCCCGTGGTCTGGGTTTTCCGATGCAAGCGATCCGTGATCTTATTGAGTTGCAAATTGAGCCGGCAGAGGATTGTGCCGACGTGGACGGCATTGCTCGACGCCAACTTGCAGATGTTCAGGATCGACTGACCCGGCTGAAGGCCTTGGAGGCTGAGTTACAACGAATGATTCGCTGTTGCGAGGGTGGCTCCGTCGCTCAGTGCCAAATTCTGGCAACACTCAATGATCACGAACACTGCGGTCACGACACGTATGGCCACCTGTCGCCGCCCGCTGGATTTGACGCCCTAAACAAGTAGCGCACTGCTGTTATCAGAAAGACCTGAGAGGACAGTTACCGATTGGGGGCATTTGTCCCATAGGTGGCGACGTGATTTAGCTTTGTCTAAGGCGCTGCGATCTCGTTTTGGCTACCTCCACTTGGCGCGATTGCCAGAGGAGAAAGATCGCCGGGATCACCACAAGCGTGAGCAGTGTGGCACTGACCATGCCGCCCACCATCGGCGCGGCAATGCGCCGCATCACTTCAGAGCCCGTGCCGGAGCCGAACATGATCGGCAATAGCCCGGCGATGGTGGCGGACACGGTCATCATGATGGGTCGAACGCGAAGCACCGCCCCGTCGATTACCGCGTCCTGGACATCAACGATATCGAGCGCCCGTTCATCGGCGTCAGCCTGGGCTTGCTTGCGGCGCATGGCTTGATCGAGATAGACGAGCATCACCACGCCGATCTCGACCGCAACGCCGGCAAGCGCAATGAACCCGACACCGACGGCGACCGACAGATCATAATCAAGCAGGTACATGAGCCAGAACCCACCGACCAAGGCCATCGGCAGCGTGCCCATGATAATGGCGACATCGGTGAAACGGCGAAAGTTCAGGTACAACAGCAGGACAATGATGCCAAGCGTCACCGGACCGACGAGGGTGAGGCGCTCTTTGGCGCGCACCATGTACTCGTACTGGCCCGACCAAGACAGCGCGTAACCTGCAGGTAGGTCCAGTTGATTGCGAACAACCTGCTGTGCTTCGGAGACGTACGAGCCCAGATCGCGGCCTGTGATGTCCACGTACGTCCAGCCATTCAAACGCGCGTTTTCACTCTTGATCACTGGCGGCCCGTCAGCAACATCAACCGCGGCCACGTCAGCAAGTGCAATGCGCGCGCCGGTTGGCGTGACGATTGGCAGCAGGCGCAGCTGCTCAAGGGAGTCGCGCACGCGCTGCGGGTAGCGCACGTTGACCGGATAGCGCTCTAGGCCTTCTACGGTTTGTGTGACGTTCATGCCGCCGATGGCGGATCTCACGATGTCCTGCACATCGCTGATGTTCAGCCCGTATCTCGCGGCACGCGCGCGATCGATATCAACATCAACATAGCGCCCCCCAGCAACGCGCTCGGAGTAGACCGAAGCGGTGCCAGGCACAGTTTCAATGATGCGCTCCAGATCCTGCCCAATCTGCTGTATCACCGAGAGGTCCGGACCGGCGACCTTGATGCCGACTGGCGTCTTGATGCCGGTGGCCAACATATCGATTCGGGTCTTGATCGGCATCACCCACGCGTTGGTGAGCCCGGGGTAGCGCACAATGCGATCGAGCTCGGCGCGGATACCCTCTGAGGTCATGTCAGTGCGCCATTCCTCCTGGGGTTTGAGCTGTATCACGGTCTCGATCATCGTCAGTGGCGCCGGATCTGTCGCGGTCTCGCCCCGCCCGATCTTGCCGAACACGCTTTTGACCTCCGGGAGCGTGGCGATCATCTTGTTGGTCTGTTGGAGAATCTCGCGCGCTTTGTCGATGGACACGCCTGGGTAGGTCGTTGGCATGTACATCAGGTCACCCTCATCGAGCGGCGGCATAAACTCAGAGCCCAGTTGTGTGGCAGGCCATAACCCAATAACCAGAACGACCGCGGCCCCAACCAGCGTCAGGCGTGGCGCTTTCATCACTGCATTGATCACGGGCCGATAGACCGCGATCAGCGCTCGGTTGATGGGGTTCTTGGTTTCGGCCATTATCCGACCGCGGATGAAGTAACCCATCAGCACCGGAACCAGTGTGATGGCAAGGCCGGCAGCGGCAGCCATGGCGTACGTCTTGGTATAGGCCAGCGGCGCAAACAGCCGCCCTTCCTGCGCTTCGAGCGTGAACACCGGCAGAAAGCTCAACGTGATGATGAGCAGTGAGAAGAACAGCGCTGGCCCCACTTCACTGGCCGCCTCGCCGATCACCTCCCAGCGGTTCTCATCGGTCAGCGGGGCCTGCTCGATGTGCTTATGGACATTCTCGATCATGACAATGGCCGCGTCGACCATCGCACCAATGGCAATCGCAATCCCCCCGAGCGACATGATGTTGGCATTGATGCCTTGCAGTTTCATGACGATGATGGCCACCAGAATGCCGATCGGCAGGCTGACCAGGATCACTGCCGCCGAGCGCAGGTGGAATAGGAACACCGCGCAGATCAGCCCAACCACCAGAAACTCTTCGATGAGCTTGCCCTGCAGGTTATCCACGGCACGGTTGATCAGCGTCGAGCGGTCATAGGTCTCAACAATCTCGACCCCGTCTGGCAGGCTGGCCTTGAGGGTGTCGAGTCTTGCTTTGACCGCATCGATGGTTTTTGAGGCGTTCTCGCCCCAGCGCATGACCACCACACCACCGACGACTTCGCCTTCACCGTTGAGCTCGACCACACCGCGGCGCATTTGCGGACCGATGCGCACATCGGCAACGTCACCGACGACGATCGGTGTGCCCTTCTCATCCACGCCAAGCGGGACGGTGGCCAGGTCCTGGGTGCCCTGCAGATAGCCACTGGCGCGCACCATGTACTCGGCTTCAGCCATCTCCACCACCGAGCCACCGGTCTCCTGGTTTGCGTTTCGGATCGCCATTTTGATGGCCGAAAGCGGCAGGTCGAACGCCCGCAGTCGATCCGGATCGACGATCACCTGGTATTGGCGCACCATGCCGCCCATCGTGGCCACCTCTGCCACGCCCGGCACGGTCTGCAGCTCGTACTTCAAAAACCAGTCTTGCAGACTTCTGAGCTCGGACAGATCGTGCTGACCGGTGCGATCAACCAAAGCGTATTCGTAGATCCAGCCGACACCGGTCGCGTCCGGCCCCAGTGCAGGTTTAGCCGCGTCGGGCAGCTGACCGGCCACCTGGCTTAGGTACTCGAGCACGCGCGAGCGTGCCCAGTACAGATCGGTATCGTCTTCAAAGATGATGTAGACGTAAGAGTCGCCGAAGAAAGAATAGCCGCGCACGGTCACCGCCTTGGGCACGGAGAGCATTGCTGTACTCAGCGGATAGGTCACTTGATCTTCAACCACCTGTGGCGCTTGGCCGGGATAGGAGGTCTTGATGATGACCTGCACATCAGAGAGGTCTGGCAGCGCATCGATCGGTGTTTGGCGCATGGCGTAGATGCCCCACCCGACGAGGAATACTGAGGCGAGCAACACCAGGAAGCGATTGCGGATCGACCACTGGATGAGTGCGGCAATCATCTTTGATGGCCCTCATGGCCCTCATGGCCCTCATGCTTGCCCTTGTCACCATGGTTCGGACCATCGTCATGGCCGGACATATCGTGTCCAGACATGTCATGGTCAGCATGGTCATCTGACTTGGCGTTACGCGCCGCCGGCAGTGGATGAAATTCAACAATCGCAAAGCGCCCTGGAGCGAGCCGCTCGATATCCACATGCGCGCGCGTGCCGACGGTGATGTTCGCCAGATCCAAATCGTCCGGCGCCGCAAAGGCCATGGTCATGCCCGGCATCATCCACGCCTCAATCGTCTCGTGGCTGAGGGTGATGGTGCGCTCGTTGTGATCAACGGCTTTGACGGTGGCCATCATATCGGCGGTATCGGGCAGCGCGCGCTGCGCTGTGGCAGACGTCGACGAGCTAGCGGTGTGCTCGCCCTGCGCCATCGCATGCACGGCAGCCACGACAAACCGACCACTGTCACGTCGTTCAATCTCGGCGTGTACGCTTGCGCTCTTACCCAATGAAGACAACTCAACTTGTTCGTCGACATCGAACACCATGGTCATTCCGGGCATCGACCATGCCTGAATCGGCCCGTGCTCCAGTGTGATTGTTCGCGCATCGCGATCGACAGCCTTGACCGTGGCCATAACTGCAGCACGGTCGTGCTGCGTCGCGCTCATCGAATCGTGCTGCATCTCACCCATCGGGGTATCCTGGTCGCCTGCGGCGGTGTCCATGCGCGCCAATGCGGTGTCGATGTTCGATTCTGAATCGATCAGAAACTGACCAGAGGTCACCACGGTGTCGCCGCGAGACACCCCTTTGGTGATCTGTACTCGGTTGCCCGACTCAATACCCACCGAGACTGGTTGGGCCCGGAAGGTGCCCTCACCGGTAGCGAGCACCACCCGATCAACCCGGCCGCCACGTATCAACGCTTCTTGCGGCACGTAGAGCGCGTTTTCGATGGCTGCAGCGCGGATGCGTGCGCGTGCGAACATGTTCGGTTTCAGCGCCTTATCGGCGTTGTTTAGCCGAATCCTTGCGCTCAGCGTACGGGTCTTCGGGTCAAGCTCGGGGTAGACGTAGTCGACGGTACCGGTGCGTTTCATGCTACCCAGCGCATCCAGCGTGACATTGGCCATCTGGCCTGCTGCCAACCAGCCGGACTGGCGTTCAAACACCTCAGCCATCAACCAAACCTCCTCAAGTGAGCCGATCGACATGATGTCGGTGGCTTCGGTGACGAACTGCCCTTCTCGCACACCCAGATGGGCAACCACGCCCGACTGCGGTGCGTAGACGGTGATGCGTTGGCGCACACGCCGGTCTTTCTCAAGACGCTTGATTTCACTGGCGCTCACGCCGAGCGCAGCCAGGCGTGCCCTTGAGGCTGCGTGCAGTGCAGTATTGCGGCTTTGGAGCGCCGCGATGTATTCCTCTTGCGCGTTAACCAGTGTCGGTGAATAGAGCTCAAACAGCGCCTGGCCTTGCTCGACGGGATCGCCGGTGGCGTCGACGAGCAGTCGCTCGATCCAGCCATCCACTCGAGTGCTGATCTTGTGAAGGGTATCTTCGTCGTAACCGATGTAGCCGACCGTTTCGATCTCTCGGGACAGTGCGCCGACCTCTACTGGCGCGGTTCGAACGCCCAGGTTGTTGACCACCGTCGGCGAGATCTTGACCGCTCCGGCATCGCCACCGCTGGCTTCATCCGCGTAGACCGGCACCAGATCCATCCCCATCGGAGACTTACCAGGCTCGTCGCGTCGGTAGTTCGGGTCCATTGGCGCTTTGTAGTAGAGAATCTCGCGCTCACCCGAGCCTGCGTCGCTCGTAGCACCCACACTGGCGTCGTGAGACTGGTGTTGACCGAGCCAGTACCCACCGGCGAGGGTCAACAACCCCACCACCGTGGCAATCAAAATCGTTTTCATGGTGTTAACCCTCCAAGGTTGGCCAGCACGGCGAAGCTTTGTGCACGCTCGGCCTTCAGTCGTTCCCACACCACTCGCAGATCCAGCACGTCGATTTGTCCGCGCATCACGTCATCGAAATCTCCGCTGTCGGATTGATAGGCCAGCAGAGCAGCGCGCGCACGATCCTCGGCCTGAGGCACGATGGTGCGTTCATAAAGTTCGAGCTGACGCGTCAGGTCCTGCCAGCGCGCAAACTCCGACCGAAGTCGGCTCTCGAGCTCTCGCGCGAGCTGCTCGCGCGTCTCACTGGCCGCCCTACGCTGCTGTCTTGCCGCGGCCACTGCCCGGTCCTGGCGCTTAGCACGAAACAGTGGGACATCCACGGTGACCATCACGCTCATAAAATCCGAGCGTGGATCGCCGTTGGGCAGCGACCCATCACGGTAGCCGTAGCCCAGATCGATCGCCCAGCCGGGTTTGTACTGCTGCTCCGCAAGCGAGATGCCAGTCTGACGTGCATCGATTGCGGCCTCAGCGGCCCGCAGCCGGGGGTGCTCAAGAAGCCCTTCGACCAGCGTTTCCAGGGGCGGTAGGCGCTCCCAGGCGGGCAAACCGGCGCCGACAGGCTGTGTGGCGGCGCTCGGCGCCCACTCGGAGAGCCGCGCGCGAGCGCGCGCGAGCTCCCGGCTGATGTCGATGAGCCGCTCGTCCAGTCGGCTGAGTTCAAGTTCAGCTTGAAGAACATCGTGTTGGTCGCGACGGCCGACGCTGTACAGAGAGCGGGTCACGGTGACCAGGTCCGAAAAGTACGGCCGTGCCTCGGACACGATCATGTGCGCTTGCTGCCAGTAGAAGGTATCGAGCCAGGCCTGGCGCACGGTGGTTGTGACATCACGCGCTCTCGCATCGGCGCTTCGAGTGAGCTGATTGGCGCGCTCCTGAAACTGACGCGTCCCGAGCGAGCGCGTTTTGCCCGGTGGAAATGCCTGACGTACGCCAACTTGGGCTTGGGTCATGCCTTCGGTCGTGAAACCGCCTGACTCAATCGGGAAATTTCCTACACCAAGACGAAGCTGTGGGTCAGGCAGTTGCCCGGCCACCACCGATTGTTCGCGAAGCGCATCGGCTTCGGCGAGCAAGGCCTCCCGGCCGGGCTCTTGGCCGAGTGCTTGCTCTTCGGCTTGCTCGAGCGTCAGTAAGGGCTCGCCTTGAGCGAAGACCGAAGCGGCGCCAAACGGTAGCGCTATGACCAGCCAGCACCACCGTTTCGAAAGGCGGGCGCGACAGAGGAAATTAGGCTGCATGGGATGCCTCCTTGGGGTTTGCTTGGGTGGCGGACAAAAACAACAGCGCCGCCGAGCAGGAAATCAGAAGAAAGCCGTTCAGCGATTCAAGTCCTGCGATAAAGCGCTGGTGCCCAGAGGGGTAGATGTCGCCCAGACCCAGCGAGGTGTAGTTCACTAGTGAGAAGTAGTAGCTACTCATGGCACTCACAGGCTCGCTTTGAATGAATCCGCCGAGTCCCAGTCGTGCGCCCAGGGCAAACGCGATGGTGTACACCGCGGCCTCAACCAGGTGGACAAGCACAAGTGCGATGAGTAACAGCTGGCTCTTGAGCGCCTTGCCAAGCGCACAGCACAGCACCCACCGGTAGAGCCAGTGCATGGCCAGGTAGTGAGTAAAGCCACAAACGATCAACGCGCCGGCGCCAAGGGTTACCGCGAACGTCATGAGCGATGCGCCTCGTGCTGATCGTCCGCATCACGCCAACGCTTGAGAAACAGCGCCTCGAAACCAAAGACTGCGATGATGGCAACGACCGAAATCACCACGATCGTTGGATCGCTTGCGCCCTTGATGGCAAGAAAGGCCCCCAAGACGACGATATCGAGCACGATGGCGGTAATCAGCACCCAGCTAGTGGCGTGAACGTCGTCTCTTAACTGACGAAGTACACCCCAATGGATGATGATGTCCATCACCAGATAGAGGATCGCGCCCAATGCGGCGATGCGCGAGAGATCAAAGAAGGCCGCCAGGATCGCTGCGGCGACCACCGTGAACACCAGGGTGTGGCGTTGCGCATCGCCGGGCAGGCCAAAGTGGCGGTGCGGGATTAGGTTCATGTCGGTGAGCATGGCGAGCATGCGTGAGACGGCGAACACGCTTGCGAGCAGTCCTGAGGCGGTCGCGATGATTGCGATGGCCACCGTTCCCCACACGCCCCACTCGCCGATCGCCGGTCGTGCCGCCTCGGCCAAGGCGTAGTCTTTGGCAGCGACAATCTCGTCGATACTCAAAGACGCGGCGACCGCAAAACACACCAACACGTAGATCACCGCGCAGATGGCGAGCGAGATCACAATGGCGCGTCCGACATTGCGCTCCGGCGATTCAACCTCATCGCCGCTGTTGGTGATCGTGGTGAAGCCCTTGTAGGCCAAAATGGCCAACGCCACTGCGGCGAGAAAGTCGGTTGCGTGACCGACACCGGCGCTCGCGGTCGCCTCAGGCTCGAATGAAAAGCCGGCAGCCCACAGCGCGACAATAGAGAATGCAACGATGCCGCCGATCTTGAGCACCGCGGTGATTTTCGAGAGTCGACCGACGACGTCATTGCCCGCCACATTGGCGATGAAAGCGACAACAATTAAGCCAATGGCCAAGACGGGAACGAGGACACTCGAGCTGTCGATCCCAAACAACTGCAGTGTGTAGGTGCCAAAGGTTCGCGCGACGAGACTCTCGTTGATGATCATCGAGAAAGCCATCAACAGCGCGGCAGCGCCGGTCACAGTGACAGGGCCGTAGGCTTTTTGCAGGATCATCGCGATGCCCCCGGCCGAAGGGTATTGTCGGGAGACCTTGATGTAGCTGTAGGCGCTGAAGCCGCTGATAATTGCCGCAACGACAAAGGCCAGCGGAAACCACGCCCCGGCGTATTCGGCGACCTGGCCGGTCAGCGCGAAGATGCCGGCACCGATCATCACGCCCGTGCCCATCGCGACGGTGCCAAGCAGACTCAGGCTGCCCGATTCGTATTGTGTGTTATCTGACATGGATATCCCCTCCTACAATTTCGCCGAGCGCAGTCGAAGCGCATTGGCAATGACGGACACTGAGGAGAGGCTCATCGCGGCGGCCGCGATCATCGGGCTCAACAGCAGGCCAAACGATGGATAAAGCACACCGGCGGCGATGGGCACGCCGAGCGCGTTGTAGCCGAACGCAAAGACCAGGTTCTGTCGGATGTTGCGCATCGTCAGACGACTCAGACGCTGCGCCTGGGCGATGCCCAGAATGTCACCTCGAACCAGCGTCACAGCGGCGCTTTCAATCGCCACATCGGTGCCTGTGCCCATGGCCACACCGACGTCGGCCCGGGCCAGTGCCGGGGCATCGTTGATGCCATCGCCGGCCATGGCAACGACCGCCCCGCTGGCCTGCAGCTCGCCGATAATCCGGTGTTTGTCTTCGGGCGAAACATCGGCCTGAACATCATCGATCCCTAAGGTGTTGGCGACGCTTTGGGCGGTCTTCAGACTGTCACCGGTGAGCATCACCACGCGCAGTCCGGCGCGGTGCAGCTGAGCGATTGCGTCGGCGGTGCTATCTTTGATCGGATCGGTGACGCTGATCAGCCCGGCCGGTGCATCTTCGAGCGCGACGAACATCACCGTTTGGCCTTGCCCGCGAAGCGTTTGGGCGCGAGCGAACAGCTCCTCGCTGTGCGCACCGCTCGCGCGCATGAGCTTTTCGTTGCCGATCGCCACGTGTCGCCCGTCGACGCGCCCGCGTGCGCCCTGTCCGGTGACCGAATGAAAATCGGCAACCGGCTCAATCGCCACATCGTGATCCGCCGCGCCACGCACAATGGCCTCTGCCAGGGGATGCTCGCTGGCCGACTCCACCGCCGCGACCCAACGCAACAGCTCGGTCTGGGTAACCCCATCGACCGGCTCCACTGTGACCAGTGTGGGACGGCCTTCGGTGAGCGTGCCGGTCTTGTCGACCACAACGGTGTCCACCGTCTCGAAACGCTCGAGTGCTTCGGCATTCTTGATCAGTACGCCGTGTGCCGCTCCCTTGCCGGTGGCCACCATGATCGACATGGGTGTCGCCAGTCCCAGCGCGCATGGACAAGCAATGATCAGTACCGCCACTGCATTGACAACGGCGTAGGCCATCGCCGGTGCCGGTCCGAGCCAGGCCCAGAGGGCAAAGGTGAGCAGCGCAATCACCACCACCGCCGGCACAAACCAGGCCGCCACCAGATCGACCAAGCGCTGAATCGGTGCTCTGGAGCGCTGCGCATCGGCCACCATGGCCACAATCCGCGAGAGCGTGGTGTCCTCACCGACCCGGGTTGCGCCGATCACAAGCGCGCCCGTGCCGTTGACTGTGCCGCCGGTCACCGCATCGCCGTGCGCTTTATCCACCGGCACCGGCTCGCCGGTGATCATCGACTCATCGACACGCGAGCGACCGTCGACGACCTCGCCATCGACCGGGACTTTCTCACCCGGTCGGACCCGCAGCCGATCGCCCAGCTGAACCGCATCAATCTCGATCTCAACTTCCGAACCATCGCGTTCAATGCGGCGCGCGGTGGGCGGAGTGAGCTCCAGTAGCGCACGGATGGCACCTGAGGTTGCACTGCGCGCACGAAGCTCGAGCACCTGACCGAGCAATACCAGGGTGGTGATTACCGCGGCGGCTTCAAAGTACAGCGCAACCTGGCCTTGAGTGTTTCGGAAGCTCTCCGGAAACAGATCGGGCGCAAGAATCGCAACCACCGAGTAGATGAACGCCACGCCCACACCCAACGCGATCAGCGTGAACATGTTCAGGTTCATGGTGCGTACCGACTGATAGCCGCGCACAAAGAACGGCCAACCGCCCCACAGCACCACCGGAGCGCTCAACAGCAACTGGCCCCATTGCGTGATCGCCGGGGAGATCATCCCCTCGAAAGGCTTGCCCGGCATCATCTCGCCCATGACATAGATCAACACCGGGAGCGTGAGTGCGGCGCTGACCCAGAACCGGCGTGTCATGTCGTCGAGCTCTTCGGTCGACTCGGCCATACCGCACTCGAAGCGCTCTGGCTCGAGCGCCATGCCACAGATCGGACAACCGCTGTCGCGCACATCACGCACCTGCGGGTGCATGGGGCAGGTATAGACCATGCCCGCATAGCCTTCCGGTACGCGGTCGTATCGAGCATCCTCTGGCACCGGTGCGTGGCTATTGCAGTGCGCATGGTCCGGGCTGTGCTTGTCATTGGATTGCATGATGTGGCGCTCCTCTAGTGCGTGTGCTCGCCGTCGAGCGGTGCCGATGACCAGTGCACATGCCGCACGCGCCAGGACTCGCCTTGATGGGCAAGCACCAGGGTCTCAACGAGCTGGCTATGTATGACTTGGTTGCGGTACTCGCCGTGCAGTTGGAACTGGCGGATCACCACCGCAAGGTGCTCACCGCCGATCACGCGCTGGTCGACTGTGTTGGATGTCGTTGCGGCCGCAAAGGCCATGTCCGATGGCAGGTGATGCGCGGCGTACTCAGCAAACGAGCGTTCAACAGTGCCGCCTTCGGCCACCCACAGGTCCTGAGTAACCAACGCTTTCACCGCATCCGCATCGCCCGAGCGGATTGCTTGCGCGAAGTCATCTGCGACAGCCAGCATCTGGCGCTCGAGCGGCGAGCGCGCGTCGATGGTGTCCTGTGACGTGCTCTCGCTGTGTGCGTGGTGATCGCTCTCAGCATGCGCGTGATCGCTATCGTGATCGCTCGCGTGGGGCGCGGTGACACTGACGTCGGCGCGCGCGTGGGCGTGGTCATCGGTCTGTCCGGTGCCTGAGTCGCCGTCTGCGTGATCATGAGCGCTATGACCGTGGTGATCATGCCCGTCGGCGCCCACCTCAGGCAGCGCAGCTACGCCGAGCCCATACTGATAGACCAGTCCCCCACCGCGCGCCGCAGTGGCACCGACGGCCAGTGCTGCGACCACCAGACCCGCTGCAAAGAATCGACTTGGCTCAGCGTGTCGAGTGACATAGCGCCACAGCGCAATCGCGACAACCAGCACGGCGCTGGCAATTGCCCAGTTGCGGTGAGCGGTCATCGCCACATGTGACGGGCCGTCGTGCGCGACCGTGTAATAGGCCTGCAGTCCCGCTGCGACGGACGCGGCAACAGCCACCACACCGATCCCCAGCATCCAGTCGCTGGCATGCATGGCAGAGCGCCTACGCTCTGGTCGGCGAGATAGGACTGCGATCACACAGCACAATGCTGCGGTGACGATCAACGCCAAAGCAAAATGCACGAACACCGGATGGATGTTCGGTTCGATCCAACCCGCCACGGTCAGACCCCTGAATGCGCGACGTGGGCGCTTGCGAGACCGCGTATGCGGTTCGCGAAATAGATTCGATGAAGCACTGCTTGCTCCCGGTAAGCCAGTCGGTGAGCGCCAACCGGAAGCAAAAGGCCCGGCCCGACGCAATCGATGCGAGGAGCGCGTGTGCGACACCACACACCGCGCTCAGTCGCAAAAGCGGCGAACGGGCTCTAGATCAGAAGCAGCAGTTTGAGCGAGACGAGTGTCTCAGCAGGCAGCGACGCGGCCACAGCGGGAGGCCCGCTGTCGAACAGGTGCGTGCGCGGAATGACGGACGAGCGTACTGGCTCGGGTTCGGCACCCAGGTCGGGCAGCTCGGTCGTGACCGTGGCGAGCAGCACCGGTAACTCACCGTGACCGGCCATGGCCAGACTCGATGCGCAATGCGTGCAGTCGTGAGCATCATCGGGAGCACCGCCCGGGCCCTCGGCTGCGCTGTCTGCCTGACCGTGACAAGGTGGCCGCTCAGTGCGCTCACCCTCGTGGTGCAAGCTCGATGCCGACATCGCCGCGGGCGAGTCGACGATTACTGGCATCACATCGGACGCACCGGCACAGCCACACAGCAACTGCGTAGCAATCACGCTGAACGCTGCGATCTGACTGACAATGGTGCGCAATCTGCTCATCAAATAGTGGTATGAGGCCGAAATGATGATTACAATCTAAACCCCTAGGGGGTATCTGTCAATGACCGAAGTCACACCGACCATCAAGCGATTGCGACGTATTGAAGGCCAAGTGCGCGGTGTCATCCGCATGCTTGAGGAGGGCCGTTACTGCATTGATGTACTACACCAGATGCAAGCAGTGAAAGCGGCTCTGGGGCGCGCGGAGAGCGAAATTCTGAAAGATCATGCAGCCACGTGCGTGGAATCGGCGATTGCCAGTGGCAACGAGAAGACTCAGCGTGAGAAAGTCTCCGAGCTGATTGACTTGTTCGACCGACTCAAGCGCTAATCACACCGCCACTCGGCCGCTGCCACTACACCTGGCAGTCACCGCCCGTCAGACACAGCAGTCCCAAGGGCCGGCCACAGGAGGCGGCAGTATCTTCGACACACCGGTGCCGAGCACGCTCATAGCGCTGTCCGCCTGGACCGTAAGCCTCGCGACATAACGAGCCTCTTAGACCCGCCGGTCATAGTCGACATTCAACAACCCTCCACCGCGGGAAAGAAACCCTCGCTTGAAGTCCTTCCGCGAGGGGATGTAGTTCGGCGCATCGCGCGATGCTATCAGCGACAACGTGCCTAGGACGCCTGCCGTAATCACCGGCATCGGGTAGCTCTTCAACGGACTATCCGGCATCCGGGTCTCGCGAGCAGTGGTCAGTCCGTGCCAAACCTCTTCGGCTACCGCTTCCAGTCGCAGTCCGTTGTGATACGCCTTTGGCAAAGCTATGCGGGTGATGGGTCGGTTGTCCGTGTCAAGGGCGGCCGAATCTTCGTCGTAGCTCCTCAACAAGCGCTTTAGGTCATCGGCCGACTCTACGCCTCGAAAAGGATAGACCTCTTGCATGAATCGGCCGAGAACCGGCCATCGATTCGTTCCGCGTATGACGCCCGGTATGTCTTTGGCTTCATGCTGGCCCACGAGAATAACAAGCGGCTGTAAATCTCGCCGTTCAAACTGATTGTACAACTCTAGTAGGTATCCCCATTGGTCTTCAGTCATAGCCTGGACTTCATCGACAAAGAGAATGAAATTGTAGGCGTCCCGGTGAATGCATGCGGCTTCAATCGTGTTGAGAATCGATCGCCGTTTGTCGGCAACTCTACCATTCGCCGGTGCGACGAAGCACAGATCCTCAAGAATATGTTCGTAGTAGCTACCAGGACGTTGGCCGCGGTTGTTGGCACAAGTGATCGAGAAAACTGGCCAGTGGATTCCCAGCAGCAGATTCAGAAACTGGCACATATACTTGATGCTCGACGTCTTTCCGAATCGGGAATGCGCATACACCAGTGCACCGGGTGTGCCAGTACGAATCCAATCGGCGATCGCGTTCACGAACTCGGTGATCGCTTGCGTGGGCAGCAACATACGTCGATATCGAAACGGACTGAATCGCGGTGCATCCAGAATGGACTTCCGAGCGCGACCCTTCGAAGTCGGGGGTACACAAACGTAGCCGCTGTCGTGCATGTTGCTGTCATGTGGCGCGTTGCTGTCTGCCATTAGATTTCTATCCAATCGTCTCGCGACGGCACAAAATCCGGCTGTCGCGTGAAGTAGTCGTCCGGATCAATAGGGTCGACATGGCTGCCACGGGTGGAGCTGTTTTCTCGCTCCATACGGGCCATTTCTTTCGCCGCTTTGGTTGATTCTTCCATTCGGCGGGAAACGAAGCGTTGATAGGCCAGTACCGCATCATTGCTGTCCTCAAAGTCGACGCGACAGGGATGCTTTGAAATTCGCAGACGAGTGCGAAACGAATGTGGCCGATGCCATGGAGGTTGTGCCAAAAGCTCGCCAATTGACGCGCCCGTCTCTGCCAGAGTGGCAACCACTTTGGAGATATCGTCTCGACAGTAGTGAAGATCCACCTCCTTGCCGATTAGACTCCAGGCACCTTGCAGTGCGGCGCCCTTGTACTTTGCATTTCTCCAGTGAACCACCGGCTGGCGCCGGTTCGCACGGCTTCCGGTAATGGTTGCGCGGTAAACGTCGCACAACATCGGCAACCGTTTACGTATTGGTTCTGGCACCTGGCACGGAAGAAGCGGTTCCGTGAGCACGAAATTCTCTAGATACTGCAGCGGACTCGTGTGATACAGCGGAGAGACCCCTGTCGATGTCGCGTTGTAACGCGCAATAAACACATCCAGTACCTGTTCGATCTCATCAAGCGAAATTCTGTATTTCTTGGCGGCGCTGCCCGGATTACGGCGCAACGGACTCTTCGGATCCGAGCCGGTCGTTGACGGAAGCTGGTGCCAACCGAGCTCACCCAGTTTCCGGAAGAAACGCTCAATGAAAGGGCGACCCAACGGCACCGCCGGCTTGCCCAGATGCACGGCACAACCGATCGTCTCCATCAGTTTTCGACTCGTGTCTGCAGACAGGTGAATACGGTCGTTATCTAGACGTACAAGTGAGAATCGACGCCAGCCGCAGTCCTTAACCTCCCCTGATGGAAGTCCCGAACCTTCCGGGTAGTAGAGCTCGGGTATGGAAATGGTTTTTGGTTTCCATGGGCGAAGGGTCTTGGCAATGCATTCTAGAAAGTCTTCTTTGGTGACCTTTTCGTTTAGACTCAGGTGGTAGCCAATGATTGCGCGAGATGCGACATCGATCGCGGCATACAACCAACAACGACCAATGAGTTGTGGCTTCACAACACCTTCCGGCGTGATCACAAGCACGACCATCATCAGATCCATGTGTTGTGCGTCAACTTCAACCTCCCGATACGGATAGACGCACAGGCGCGACTCATCACTAGGTTCGGACCCAAGATAGTTCGTGTAGGCAACCTGGCCTTCCCGCTGCTTTAGCTGTTTCGCGCTGCGACGCTCGTCCAAATGTCGCAGAAAGCCATTGAGGCCAGTTCTCCCCTTGCTCTTTAGGCACCGTGGATACTGATCTTGGCGAATACCCTCTTTTGCACAGAGCTTGTCGAACCAGTTCAGGACGGATTTCTCTAATAGAACGCCACCGTATTCCGAACCATTTACGAATCCATTGTGGTAGGCATCCTCCACGGACGCCGCAATCGCCGGATGTTTGGCCATGAATGCTTTGAATCGGCCCGAGTAGTTTCTCTTCGACGTACTGGTACGAATGTACGTCCGATCACCCGAGTGTTTCCGTAGCCCAGCAAAGCCTCGAATTTGACCCGTTCGATCCGTTTTGAGACACGATTTCAGCCAGTAGTAGAGTGCCGAGGTCGTTGTTTCGTGAGCGGCAACAACGTCCCTTACGTTGTCGTTGTCGTACCAATCCAGAAGCAGTTTTCTTTTCGCGTCGTAGTCCTTACGCTCTTCGTTCGGTACCGATATGTCCGGCCAATTGTGGAGATCCCGCATAACAGGATCGCCAATCGTCGAGAGTATGCGTTTCCTACCCACCAGCCCTCCCAATTATCGTGTCGGCATTAAACGGCCGCTCATCCACGTTGGCCGTCAGAAGACCAGCATGGACAAGACGCACGATCGCAGAAATTACTTTGTCGGCATCCAGACGAAATAGAGTCCGGAGTAATGTTCCGATACTGGCGGCGCCTTCAGCAACGAGCTCGACTACCTCGTCTCGTTCCGCTTGGGTGATGCGCGGTGACGCGGGCCCAACGAAGCGAAGCATTTCATGCCAGTTTTGGATTAGAAGCTTATTCTTTGGCGTCAGTATTTGCTTTTGCGTGACGAAGCGTACCTCGGCGTTACGTTGCGAGGCCCATTGTTCGATCAGGGGCCACTTGGCCGGTGCCCATCGCCCGTTGACGTCTTGAACCAAACGCTTCTTGTCTTTCACGTCCCAAAGGATCTCGCCAACGTCGTCCTCTAGCGTCCATAGATCAAAGGTGTAGTTGAGCTTTTTCCCGTTAATCCGCTCTTCTACTTTGAGCGGTTGCGGACATAGCTTGACGACCTTTGGATCCCCCTCCTTCAAGAGCCAAAAGGCGTATTCGAGTGGGCCATCAAACTCGACGTACTCGTCGCGGCTTAGGCTGTAGTCAAAGTGATAGTTGTTTCCCATACGTCGGTATTCAGGGATTTCAATCGGCGATGGTTCGATGGTCGGTCTAGTAACCATGCGGTTCTCCCCAGCGCCCCTGATGCTTCGCTAGCAAGAGCGACCCGCCATCCAGCAGCAGTGTGTTCGCGAAATACTTCTTCACGCTGACGTAGGACTTCAATCCATTTCGCCGCATGATCTTTGGGATGCCAACATCAGCCGTTACCATGTCGGCAAGTGCGCCTTCGCGAATAGATTGAAAAGGAAGCCGCTCGTGGAAACCGGCTGCATCGAGTGATGCGCGAATGATTTGCCGGGCTTGCGCCGGTGTGCTTTTCTCGTCAGTGACTTGGCAACGCCGAATTCTGGGGAACAAAAAACCTTCGACAATACCGACCGAACGGAACCAGTCGCGCATATGACAAGCGGTTGAAGGGGGAATGAATCCGCCATCCTCTTCCCATCTCACTGGCCGGGCCGGCGGCGGCACCCATACCTGACCGCTGGGTCGTACGACCTTGAGCGTTTCGAGCCGGGCGCTTAGTAGACTCGATATTCGGAACTGTGTGTCGTAGATAGCCCAGAGAATAGCCCGCGTGTAGAGGCTCATGGGATCAACACCCAGATTGGCGGTGGCTTTGCGTAGTTGACCAACTCGAACTGGCTGAAACCGTGTCTGGGACTGGCCGGCCTGGAGATCCCGAAGTACCTGAAGAACAGGCGCATCGAAGGGGTTGTTGTCCAACGCTTCGTTCGCCTGCCGGATGTGGCTGAACATACGTTGGATCAAACCATTCGAACAATTGCCGATCTGCGCTCTCAATAACTGTCGCAACGTGTCATTCGGCGTAGGCATCCAAACGTAGCTCTCTCGTTCGCAGAACCGAAAAAGGTAAATCAGGTCCGCGTGCAGAGATCTCAGTGATTCACGTGAGACCGTTATCGACTTCGATAACAGCCAGTTGTTTAGGATTGCTGCACGATCCGCGTTTAGGGTGGCCAGCGCCTCTCCAAGCTCTGTCGGCAGCTCATGCATCGCAATTCGCTCCACGAAGTAGTGACGACAGAGCTACGTATGATTCAAACACGGAGGGCGCCCAGATCCTCAGTCGCCGATCATCGGTATCAACCAGCATGCGAATAGCACTATCGCGCAATGAGCCTGCCGGGTGTGTGGGGCGCTGGTAATCAATAAGTTGCTGGCGCTCAATCGCTAGTTGAAGTTGGAGGACAAGCGCCGTGTGCATGGTTGTTGCCAAAAGCTTCTTTGCCCAGCTCGGCGCCAACTTCGTTAACCGAGAATTTTTCTGACCGGTTGTTCCTAAGCCCCAATCAAGGCGACTCAACAGGGCTAAATGGGGCTTGGATAAATAGGGTTGATCCATCGCACAGTCCGCAGGCATCTCTTTGCTCGGTGTCCAATACCGTTTCCAGGCCGCCGCCAGCTCGGCGGTCGGACAGTGCGTTCTTCTCTCAGAGGTACAGTCCGGGTTCGACGCCTCTATGTCCTTCATTGTCGTGCGGATGATGTGACGAGCGTGCTTTTGAACAACTGGAAACAGCTGTTCCACTCGTGACGTCGATGGATCGAGTTCACTGAGTAGACGAGACTGTGGTAACGCTGTTTCGTGACACGGTGGAGCGGATTCGAAATCCACCGCGTCGGTAGTCCAGTGCCTAGGGGGGCGCACCGACCATAGTGCATTGAACGCCGCCCTTGCGCCCTGAGCACCCAGCAGCGGCATTCCTTTGGTAGGGCTGGAAGCGAACTCTTTGAAGAGCCAATTATTGCCCCAGCTACGCGCCCACTCTTGCCACGCGATGATGGGTGACGTATCCAATTCGCCTATCAGCGCTCTCATGCCAGACTTGGCAATGTCCATAAGAAAGGAATGCCCGCATTTGCACGCATACGCGTGCGCCAGCGCTTGATTGCTGCAGGACATCGGAACCTTGCGATGGCAACTTGGGCAGTGCGATCGCAATGCCACGTCATGAATGGGACAGCGTTGTACATAGCGGATTTGATAGACCGGACTGTGGAATCCGACGGCAAGGCAAGCCTCGCAAAATCGAAGGTCCGAGTGAAACACTTGTCCTCTTCCGAACTCATCAAGAATCATTCGGGGTACGAAGGTTGCCGAAGCGCGAGCTCGCGCCTCAGACGGCTGAAGAAGCAGGTGTGGGCTGCGTTCTGCGATGTCGCTGTCGTCACTGGCGCACTTAGTACTGTCGCATTCCAGTCCCAACAGCCCGCGAGTGACGGGACCGCGCAGACCATTGAACGCCGCGAATTTATGAACGATTGACCACCAGGAGTCTCCGGGACGCGCGAAGCGTGGTGACCAGGCGGTGATGGTCGTCTTCTTGAATCTCGAGTTCTCTTTCACTACGGCGCCCATTTGGCAACGAGCGCCTGAAGCTACAGAACGGCAGATTCATTTTCTAGTAAAGTAGATTACGGTAACCCGATAACCAAAATGGGAAGGTTCATGCTCGCGACTTGTTAATCGCACGATTATTGAGACAATACGACAGGCTTGGGAGGGTGCGACAGAGAGCGCGGACGGCCCGGGACATGATTCTATTTAACTAGAACTAGCAATCACGATTAGTAGCAAGAGCGGATATTAACAATTGAAAACCGGACAAGCGGACACCGTTGAATATAGAAGTGAACCCAACACCAATATCGCTGGCGTTGGCCCAAGATTGAAGGCATTGCGTACGTCCGACGGATTGAAGTTGGCGGTTGTTGCAGAGAATGTCGGAACCACAGTAGCGACCCTATCCGCTATCGAAACATCTCGCATTGAGAATCCTGGCTACAAACAGGTTGTCGCGCTTGCGAGGTATTATGGGGTCACTGTAGAAGAGCTAGTCGACGAACAGTCGCCCAAACCTGTCGTATCTAACACTGAAAAACTTGCGCAACGGTTGACCGCAGACGAACGGGAATTTGCGGAAAACTACATGAAATTCCTGATATCGCAACGCAAGGCCTCCTAAGCTCGGAAAAGGACAAAAACTACCGATCTTGGCCGAGTGCGCAATTTGTTCCAATGAATTCAGAGTTTGCGCAGTTTGTTCTGCAATTCGGAAGCGGAAGCTGTTGTTGTTCCCCTACTCGGAAGCAAGTTGAAAGCCTGGATTCAATGGTTTAGCGAAGACCGTGTTCCAACTATTCAGAGATCTGTACAGGTACTCTGTACGTCCGTGTCGACCCACCCTAAGAGCTGCCGGATTTCCATCTAACAAGTAGCAGCTAGCACCCAATCTTCGACAGTATACGAATAACCGCCACGCAAAGATGCAGCTTCTCGGCACATCGGTAACGCGCGCAGTATTTGGTGGTAGTGGCGTCCACCCCAAAAAACATTCAGTTGGTGCGATAAAGTCGCGGTTCCGTACAGTACAAGCGCGATGAGCAGTCAGTTCGAGAACGTGCTACCCAAACAACGAATCGGCGCTCATGACACATAGCCCAAGGGTAAGCGTCGCGGACACCTGAAACCAAAAGAACTTTCGGTACGAGGCTCTTGTCCGGTAAACGTAGATTCTCCAATCAGACTTTCCATCCGATTCGTGAGTGTCAGGAATATCCTCGAAATCGTTGTTACCTCGCCCATCATGCCACCAATATAGATAAGGAAGCAGCACCGGCCATAACAGAGGTAGCGCAAGGGTGGATGCGAACGGTGCTCGCAGCTCACTGTCGCAAACGGTCTCAGAAACGAATTCATGCGGGATATCCCAATAGAATCTATTCCCTTTGAACCGATACTCAATGGGTCTTTCGAGCGAAAAAACATACCACGCTCTGGAGGTAGTTAACCCAAGAATAAAGTACAGACTGATTAGGTTCCGCGTAAGTTGGGTGAGGTTCAGGCTGAAAAATATTGATAGCAGGTCATACCAGAAATTGCTCACGTTGCTCAGCCAACTCCAAAGTGCATGACCGATCGCACCAATGTTTGCATCAAGAGCATGCGAACCGAGAACGTAGATGCCAGCACCACTGCTCAGCGCTCCAAAGAAGATCGTTACATCCTTGACCAGTCGCTTATATCTTTCCTTGCTTGTCTCAAAACCTCTTTCATACATTTATGGTTTATAACCTAAGTTCACAACACCACCAAACTTACGCTACAGGCTCAATTCCAGTGACTGTTATGGGACAACGTCGGCGATGATAACCGCCTCTCATCGAGATGCTGGAATCGGCCACAAGCGGTCGGTTGAAGTCAGACGTTTCAGATCAGGCCTTTCCGTTAAGACGCGATATTTCGATGATATTCCGCCAAAGCACTTGAGGGGCGATCGCGGCGTACCCGGATTCCTGCGCGTCATTGCATTCGATAACGATCCAGTCACCATCTGCTGTCATTGCGAAATCTACGACTAGAAACGGGCAGGCAACACGACGCGCTGCTTCTCTCGCAATTTCTATTCCGGCTCTTAGGGAAGCGCATTCGTACGCGGGTACTTGGTACCAATAACGATCACATCCGACCAACTCGCCATGCCACCAGAACGAACGATACTCCTTTGAGACTGGGGGTTTGCCAGGAACCTCCCCCTCAACGCGCTCAAGCCGCACGAACTCACGAATTACGGGTTTCTGCCAGTGAAGGATTGAATCGAGTGAATACTGTTGAACGAGCCGTTCATATGCATGTTTGTCTCGTATTATCGATAGATCCGGGTTGTGACGGCTGGTTTGGCGGGCCCCTTTGACGAACATGGGCCAACCGAATCTCTCCTCGGCTTCACGGGCGGTTGGTAACTCTTCGTAGATCTCACTTTTCGGCGTTAGATCTTCAATCAAGGGGTACCAATATTCTAGATCGCTACATCGTTGATGCTCTTCTGGAGAGTTCACCAGACTCAAGCCGATGTCCCTGTATTCACTCCACACGGCTGAATACTCACTAATAGGACCTGTTCGGAGGATGCATGTCTCCCCGTCAAAGCTTGAAGGATGCGAGCAGTCGAAGTGTAGGCGGAAATCAAAATCATAGACCGCAACTCCGATCTTCTCCGCAGCCACAACAAATTGGCCCTCGATCCTCGCAATGTCCATTTAGTAATCCAATTTTCCTAGTTCGCTCCAATCGACGACTGGCTGCAATGGGTCATTTGCCGTCGCACGTTATCCCTGTGCATGCGCGGCAGCGTTTTACTTTAAAGCGGTCTCAAGTCTCTATCAAACCAGACAGCGGCTGTACGGTCGGGTCTGAATTATCACACCTTAGGTCCAAGCGGAGCCCTGTCGAGACCCGTGTCCAGAGCAGATTACTCAACCGCGTGTCGACTGCCGCTCGTCAATAAGTGCTTGGACCAAGCTGCGGTCGGTGTTCGCATAATCGCGAACTTGTGATTTCAGTGTTTCAACTTCTTCTTGGAGTGCCTCTAACTTTGCATCTCTATCGGCAAGCTGTCGCGATGACGTGGCTTGTAACGTCGATACCTCGCCTCGTACCTCCCCGATAGTCTCAGTGAGAAGACGTACTTCGTCTTGCGCGTCTGTCAGCTCCCGCTTGAGTCGCTCTGACTCCCGTATGACCTCCTCGGCCTGTTTGTCCATTGCGGTTGCATGTTTCTCCGCGACTCTTTGTGCATCCAATGCCTGCCGGCGCTCGTCTGACATCGTGACCAATCGGTCTTTGTATTCATTAAAGTGCTTCTGAAGCGTAACCTTGTCCTTGGAATTTTCGACCGCTTGACGTTCTAGTCGCTCTGACAGCTGAGCGGCTTCTGCTTGAGCCGATGCTAGCGCTGTTCGAGTGGACTCAAGTTCCGATTGCAGCGTAGTTCGCTGTTCAATCGTCGCATCACGCTCGGTTTGAAGCCTGCTGACCAGAATGGCTTGCTCCGAGAGTGTCTCGTCACGCTCTGCGAGTATTTTTCGCATCTCGGTGAGGCGAGTATCACAATCGCCCAACTTGGCCTGGAGTTCGCCAACGGTGTCTTGAGTCAACGAAAGAGCATGCTGAGCGTCTTCGAGTTCGCGCTGTAGCTCCCTTTTGTGGTCGTCAGAATTCGCCTGTATGGCCTCAATTTGCCCCTCGGCCGCGTCGACCAGCTCTTGCCAGAAGCTTTGGGCACCGGCCAGGAGGTGTTTGGCCACCGGATCCGGGATGGCCGGTCCTGGGCCCGTGGCTCGGTTGGCATCGAATGCTCGCTTGTGCTCGGCAATCGTGGACAGGCTGCCCTTGCCGAGTTTCTCGCGAATCAGCCTGATCGAGGGTGTCAGGCCTGCTTTCTCGAGCGTATTGATCGCCGCTTCCACGTCTTCGTAGCTGATACCTGATCTGGGCATGATCCGCTCCAAGAGGCTTATTCAAAGGGCTTGTAGTGTATATCGTTTCGTAACGTAACAGCTAAATGAGAGTCTATTCCAGGCCCCTACTCCATCAGAATAGCTATTACTAGCGATAATCCCCCTTATCGATACAAGTCAGAGCGCCGCTAGCTGCGGTGCAGCGGCTCCTTACAGTTGCCTACTGTCTGATCTGATATTGGCCACCTGTAACGGCATGACCAACAAGACCGACGCTCGCAATGTGGCTCGACGACACCGAGTCAGTCTTTGACCTCGCTTCCACGGATATCCAGCTCGGACCGACGGTCAAGGTGACCACTCAAACATCCCGAAGGAGTTTGAGAAGAGACTCGTGTTGCCCGAGATCTTGATGTTGGTCAGACCGTCGGCTGAGGCGAGATAGAGCTCCTCGATATCTGCAGTATCTTGTTCCGAAACATAGATCACACTACTGCTGTCAGCCGACCATTTGCCAAAGAATCGAAACCGACCCGCCGGCGTCCGTGTCACTTGCGCCTGAGTTGATCCAATCTCACTAACGGTCAGCTCAAAAACACTTCGGTCGAGTGGTGTCGACGCATAGAGGTACCGCTGGCTGTCGGGTGACCATGACGATAAGCCCGGCCCAAGAAAAGCGTTGCCTCCGCCAGGTGCTAGTGGGCCACTCAGTTTGATGTTGCCGGTGCCGTCGGCGTTTGACGAATAGATTTCGAAAGTGGTGGCAGAGTCTTGCAGGGCAAAGTAAGCAACGCGGCTGCTATCGGGCGCCCACTCAATTTCGCGGGCGGTATTACCCATCAAAGCGCCATTGAGTTTCGTATTGTTTGCGCCGTCAGGGTCGGATGCGTAGAGCTCAGTCTTAGTGGCGTCATCTTGCCTTAACGTATAGGCGATGCGCGTTGCATCGGGTGACCAACTGTAAAAGATGATGCTGTCGGCGAGTGGCGGTGTTGGGCTCAGCTCGACATTAGCAGAGCCGTTCAAGAGACACGTGTATATCCGCTCGTTCAAAGCCAGTCCGTCCCCAACAACATAAGCTACGCGGGATGCGTCAGGTGCTAAGCGGAAACTCCTAACGTCCTGATCCGCGTCCACCGGATCATTGAGCTTTATAGATTCACTTCCGTCAGGGAACGCAAGATACAACTCATCGACGCCCGGTGTGTCCGCGTCAGCTCTGAAGACAACACCGGAGCTGTCTGCAGTCCAACTAATTTCCTTGATTCGTCCTGTGCTTGGCACCGAAGTAATACGTACGCTGCTGAATCCTCCCGCCGTTGTATCGTGCGTATTGAGTCCTAGGAGGCGCGCTGTTCCAGTGTCGAACACGCTCTGAAGTATGTAGCGACCATCGGGCGACCACGTTGGCGACCCGAGGCGCACGACTCCACTACCGACGGACCCGTTTATTTTAGTCGGGTTCGCACCGTCTCGACCGACTAGAAAAATCTCATTGATGTTGTCGAGGTCGGCATCGGCCGAGTAAACCAGCTGAGAACTGTCCGGCGACCATTCGAATTCGAACACATCCCCGTCGACGTTCGCCATGTCTGCACTGACCCTGGTGTTACCTGAGCCGTCCGCGTTGACTACATAAAGGTCAAATTTAGTCGCGCGCTCGGCGCTCGCCGTATAGGCGATACGCTTCCCATCTGGCGAAATCTTGAAGGATATGACGTTACCGCCCACCGGCAGCGTCCCATTGAGCTTGGCCTCTGTGCCGGTCTGGGTGTAATACGCATAGAGCTCACGCGTGGGCACGTCTCTCTGCGTGGTGTAGACCACGTAGTCATTCGAGGCGGCGTTGATGGTGACCTCGTCGCTGGTGCTTCCGCCCTGTCCATCACGAACAGTCAGGCGAAGTACAATCGCTTCCTCGGCGCCTACCGGTATTAGCGGGACGGCAAACGTCGCGATGGGATCCGTCAATGAGCTGAAGGTCCCAACCGGGCCACTTACTTGGGACCACGCGTATTCAAGGGTACCGCCATCCGAGTCTGAACCGGATCCAGCGAGTTGCAACACATCTCTCTCTACAGCGCTTTGGTCTGGCCCAGCGTTCGCCGTTGGCGGCGAGTTGGTTAGCGTCGGCGCAGGACTGCTGCCGCCGCCCCCGCCGCACCCCGCGATGAGTAGCGTTACGGCTATTGCAAGAAGGTAGCTCAATCGTCCGGTTAGGCGTCCATTCGCTTGGTGCATTCTGACTATCCCACGTTGACTAAGCTGGCTTGTCGCTCGGTTACGGGCTGTTCGCCAGGCCTTTGCGGTACGAGAAACCCGTGTCGGGAGTGGCGAAGCATTGACCGCGGCGATTCGGCCGCGGGCCAGATAGAGTTGTTTGAGGGATGACATGTCTGTCTCCAATACTGTTTTTTGTGGCTTCATAGAGACAAGCGCAATCCCGAACAGAATTTCCGAAAAAAAGCTGTAACACCATTGCGGGTGATACCGAATCGGACAGGACGAGCGCTAGAGATGCGCAATCGGTGCCCGTACACTGGACACGGGCGGAGACAGATGGTCGCAAGATGAAAAAAGACGACGTAACAGCTTTACTAGCGGATTGGCAGCAGGGCGATACCGCGGCACTGGAACGTATCGGACCGTACCTTTACGACGAGCTGCACCGGATTGCATCCGGCTACATGCGGCGCGAGCACGAGCCCGTGACCCTACAGGCGACAGCGCTCGTGAACGAAGCCTACCTGCGCCTTGCAGGAGGCAACTTAAGCTTCAACGATCGAAGTCATTTTTTTGCGCTTGCCGCTCGGTTGATGCGGCGTATTCTGGTTGATCACGCGCGCAGTAAAGTGGCTGCGAAACGGGGCGGTGGCGCGCGCCAACTCACCTTTGATGAAGCAGCGGTCATCACCGGACCCAGCGACGCGCTGGTCGAATTTAGTGATGCATTGGAAAAACTAGAGCAATTAGACGCTCGTTTGGCAAAGGGCATTGAATATCGGTTTTTTGGCGGAATGGGCTACGAAGAAACAGCACAAGCGCTTGGCATATCTGTCTCCACGCTCTATGAGGATATTCGGCTCGCAAAGGCGTGGCTGAAGCGGGAGCTCTCATGAGCACATCAGACGATATAACGTCGGAGCGATTTGCCAAGGTACGCGCCGTTTATCAGGAAGCAGTGAGACTGCCCCCGAATGAGCAAGACGCCTATATCTCTTCGGCGTGCACCGACGACCACATTGTGGCCACCTATGTGCGTGAGTTACTGGCGCAGGGTGAATCCGATGACGCCGCGGTCGATGCCATGGTCGCTGGCGTGGCCAGCGAGCTGCAGAATCGCCTCGATGACACAGCGGCGCCGGTCAATATAGGTCCTTATCACATGCTCAACGTGCTGGGGCGTGGTGGCATGGGGCAGGTATGGCTTGCACAACGGGCAGACGGGCATTTTGACCAGAAGGTCGCGATCAAGCTCGTCGACCGTCGCCGGGCGACCGCCGAGCTAATCAGTCGGTTTCGTACCGAGCGACAGATTCTCGCGGGCCTGGACCACCCCAATATCGCACGCCTGTTCGACGGCGGCGAGACAGAAGACGGTATTCCCTATCTCGTCATGGAGTATGTCGATGGCATTGCGGTCGATCAGTACTGCGATCAACAACAGCTGTCGATCCGCGAGCGTCTTCTGCTGTTCCTTGAGATTTGCAAAGCGGTCGAGTACGCACACCGAAACCTGGTTGTGCACCGCGATATCAAGGCGTCAAACATCTTGGTCACCGCCGACGGCACACCAAAACTGCTGGATTTCGGCATTGCGAAGCTAACTGATGCTCAACGTGCCCGTGATCTGGAACTGCACCTCACTACCGACATTGGCGATGTGATGACGCCGGCGACAGCCAGTCCTGAGCAGCTCGGCGGCAAGCCCGTGACCACAGCCACCGACGTATACGCGTTGGGTCACCTGTTGTATCGACTGCTTACCGGCGCGATGCCGTACGACGTCGACGAGACTGATCGGTTCTCATTGCCGCGTGCAATATTGGATCAAGACGCCGCTAAACCGTCTGCCGTGGCGATCAGCCCTGAGAGCGCGCAAGCCAGAGCGACCACCGCTGAGCAGCTCTCACGGCAACTCGCAGGTGACCTCGACGCCATTGTGCTCAAAGCGCTACGCAAAACACCAACGGATCGCTATGCGGCGCCGCGCGAGCTCGCCGAGGACGTGGAGCGTCATCTCGCGCATCACCCGGTGCGTGCGCGCGGGGAAGCCTTCGGCTATGTCACCCAGCGTTTCCTCTCTCGGCATCGCCGTGCGCTGGCAGCGGCCGGCGCCGTGGTCGTCATGACCACCTCACTCGTTGCCTTTTACACGGCTCAGCTCGCCACAGAACGCGATCGCGCGCGGACTGAGGCGCGACAGTCAGAGGAGGTTGCCACGTTTCTAACCGACCTGTTCGAAGCCACTTACCCCGACGAGAGTCGGGGTGCCGAAACCACAGCACGGGAAATGCTCGATCGTGGTGCTGAACGGGTTGGCGCTGACCTTGATAGCGAACCGGAGGTTCAGGTCTCGCTGATGATGGTCATCGCCATTGCGTACGCCAAACTTGGACTCTATGAACCGTCGATCGATATGCTCGATAACGCGATCGCGCAACGCACCAGGTACGGGTTGGCTGAGGATGCCGATCTCGGCACGACTTTGCACACGCTCGGTACGGTGCATTCAATCGAGGCGCGGTACGATCAGGCGAAACCGCTGTTGGAGCAAGCGCTGGGCGTCCGCCTACGTGTCCATGGAGCGCGCCACGAAAACACCATCTACACGCAGCGCGAGTTGTTTGCGATCGCCGACGAAACGGCCAACTACGATGAAGCCCGTGCTCTGCTCGACACTATTGAGGCGGCGGCGCGAGACATTCGATCTGAGTCGCCGCTAGTGCTCGCCGACGTATTGATCTCGCGCGGCTATTTATTGACCAAGCTCGATGAGCTTGACGGCGCAATCGACGCGTTAACAAGTTCTATCGAGATCCGCCAGTCGGTCTCGGGTAGCGACCATCCGCAGACGCTGCTCGCGCAGCATGCGCTAGCAGAAGCTTTGACTAGGGCTGGACGTCGCGAAGAGGCCGAAGTCACTCTCCGCGAGCTACTGGAGGCGCAACGACGGGTCCTTCCCGCCGACCACCCACAAATTGCTAACGCAGCCGGCAGTTTGGCGAATGTTCTGAAGTATCAAGGGTTGCCAGAAGAGGCGCTGCCGTTGCAACAAGAAGCACTGGAGATTTTGCGCAATGCACACGGCGACGCTGATCATCCAGACGTGTCAACCGCATTGAATAACGTGGGTAACCTCCTCGCTGACCTGCGGGATCTGGACGGAGCGCTCGCGCTGCTCACCGACTCCTTGGAAATGACCCGGCGTCTCTACGGCGACGATCACCCGGAAATAGCGACTAGATTCAGCAACATCGCAGCTATTCACGCAGATCGAAATGACTTTTCCAAAGCGCTTGCGATGTATCAGCAAACCCTCGAGAAGGACATCGCTGCCCTTGGCGAAGATCACCAATATGTCCACCAGGACCGACTGGCGATCGGCGTCATGCAACGCCTGCTTGGTGAAACCGACATGGCCGAGAAAAGTATCCGGCAAGCATTTGAGGATACGCGGCGTGTGTCGGGTGAGGCGCATCCGCAAACATTCAACGCGATGCGCGAATTGGGCGTGTTGTTACAGGAACAGGGGCGTTGCAATGAGGCGATGCCATTATTGGAATCGGCACACGCTGGATTGGAAGCGGCCTACCCGGGCAATCCATGGCAAGTCGCCGTTGCAAGCGGGTATCTCGGTGCGTGCGAGGCCCTCACTGATGCTACTTCGGGTGAAAAGAGAATGCGCGAAGCCTACGAGCGCCTAGTCGAGGTCAGAGGCGCCGAAGATCGGATGACCCGTGCGGTAGGAAAGTTGTTCGAAAAACCGCTGTGATCGGAGCATTGCTGACTTGCAGGGCCTTCGCAGATTCGTTGCAGTCAATTCTGGTGATTACGGTAGATGGCCCAAATTGGCTCGCATTGCGGTTGTTATGAGTTACTTTGGTAGTACGCAGCATCCACAAAGCAACGTCCGCGCTGCACCCCAGTTTTATAGCTATTTTCACCTCGCGCAATCTGTCAAAAGTGACGCCGGCAGTGCTGTGGTCGCCGCATATCGCAGGGGAGTCCCGACTTTTGGCTGGGAGTCAGGGAAAGTTCCGATTGTTGGCTGTAGAGATCCCAGCCAAATTTCGGTACTCGGCCGTTGTCGGCCTCGCGCGGTCAGTGAGTTAGGCCAGCCGCGAGTACCTACAATCTGCTGTCACTACAGTTTTGCGCAGCCAATGTCGGATGCACTGTTATCGCTTGTCATAGTCGACTCCTAGTTCCTCAACTATGGGACGCGTTGTTCGGAACCTTTGCCGAAGAGAAAGCAAAGGTAAACCAATGCGTATTCACACCAATCGAAACAGTGAAGCCTCTCAAGAGTTTTGTCTTTGGCTAGGCCGATTTGTATCCAAAGATTCGCCAGGTGCGTTCGCCTTCTGACGCACGTTCCTACTTCTTTAAGCCACTGGAGTGAGAGCCCACCTCTCGTCTTCCTCCTGAGACAAAGCAGTAATCCGAAACGTCGTTTGTCCGACCTGGAACCCTCCCCGGTTTCTTCACCATGTGTGACAAAAACCGCGGTCTGATTTTGTCGATGGATCGGCCGTCTGGTAGTCATGTCCATCACGGATACGAGGAGATCAATGCGCAGTTGGGGAAGCTCTCATTTCGCGACCGCATGGGGGCAGCCCTGGCCTAGCTACGGCCAACGCTCGAACATTACGTTGGTGATATTTCAAAGATTGATCCGAATGGAAAACTCCTGAGCGGATTAAATACCGGTAAGGGGTGCATTCGTTTTTCTAAGTCGGTCGATGTCTCGAGCACGCGCATCGACGAATTTGTTGTTGAAGCCTTTCAAAAGTGGCGGCGTGGTGAAGAGATTGATTGCTAGCTTTGGATAAGCTGATCCGGACACCTACCATCATGCGCGTACAGCGGCTGCATTGTGGTCTTTCATATGCCAATTGTTTCTTACGTGATTTCTCTGTCTTTTGAGTTGCCTTTCCAGTTCTCTTTGATCGTCTGGTGAGAAGCGACACAATACCACGCCTATTTGCAAGCGGCTCGCATTATTCAATCGGAGAGCGAGGCCAGTGCCGTGGAGCAGGTTTCCTTTTGATCCCAGGTGTCACCCAGGAACGTGATACCGCGGTCGAGCAGGCCTTCGCTATAAATCTGGCAGCAGAGGAGAAGCGTCCGTACTTTCGCTAGGACTTACAGGACAGCCAAATCTCGGGACTGATTCAAGCAGAATGTCGGGACATCGCACAGGGAACCCAATATCCGCTGCTCAACCAGCAGACTCGCTTTACAACTCTACGCTCGCTTGACCAGGCTGGAAGGCCAACCGACTCGAAGCAATAGGCCGTCGGGTGCGTTGATCCCAACTTCATACAACCCCCATTCGCGGTGGCGCAGTACTCCTCCCGGACGAATGACTAATTCATCCGCGAGCGCCGCTATTTCCTCCACATGGGGGCTGCGAAGGAAGACGCCAAACGGATTGTGGTCCGCCGGTACTCGCCAAGGTCCTTCCCCTGCCTGAGTCAGATGCACCTCGCAATCCCATCCCGCCATGATCACGTAGTCGCCTGCTCCACCTACGCGCTCGAATCCAATCTTTTCCCAGAACGGAATCGCAGAAGATAAGTCGTTGCTCGGAACAATCGCGAAGGCACCTACAGTTGGTTGTTCTAACAAGTTAATACCCTCCGCAGAACGTGAAATTCAAGAATTGCATGTTCGTTCGGTACTGTCCATGGAGTCCATTGCAACGCGCGATCATCGTTGTCCACCGACACCGGATGAGACTTATACCGCTTTGCACGGTTCCGCAGTCGTGACTACAGCGATACAAAACCCCAGTACAACCATCCCAAGGATGCAGCCAGCATGGCAATTGGAATGCCTAAAAAAACACCTTTGATGCTTGCGATTGCGTGATATGGGTAATTACTCCATCCCGGCGCCCCTGCCGTACCAGGTATTGGCGGGTCTGCTGGATCGATCAATGCCAGAGCCGCCCAATCAATGGCGACATCAACAACGTTAAAGAACTGGAACAGCAGGTAGGCGTGCAAAACCGCTAACCAGAAGCCACCTTCGAATCCGAACCTCACCGTACTTATCGCGAGTGTCCCCAACATCACCGCAACGGTAGACAACCCGACTTTCAACGCCAGTGATTTCTCTTGAGCAGTCATTGGCTGGGCCATTTCACCAATGTCATCCGGGAAGTCTCGTATCCAGATTCACGGTCGTTTGATGAAACTGGTCACCACGATGGTCCCTACGATGACACTGAGAACCAGGCCATCGATGAGCAATAACTGAAAATTCACCATGATCGATACCCCTCCCCGTCCAGTTATCAGAGTTTAGTGCACTGTATGCTGTGAATCCCGGTGATCGAGGTAGTCCTGGCAGCGCAGCGGCCTTGGATCAATGCACGACTAGCGAGAGTCAATCGCCGCGGCTATCCGTGCCACCGCCGTCTCGACCGTTGCCGTTGGGCACGCGATATTCATCCGGATGTGCTGCCCACCGTCTGCCACGAACATCTCTGCGCCTTCGACCAACACGCCGGCACGCTCAGCGAGGAAACGGGTCAGGTTTCGTGGATACGGGAAATACGCGGCCAGATCGATCCAGCTCAGATAGGTCGCTTCAGGCGTGGAGCACGCTGCTTGCGGTAGATGTTCGTGTAACAACGCGTCGAGGACTTCGAAGTTCTTATCAAGATGTCGACGCAGCGCTGTCAGCCACACCGCCCCACCCTCATAGGCGCCGCGAGCGCCAGCGAGGCTGATGGGGTTAACCACGGGCAGTGAGTTTCTGATCCACCGGTCACGTATCCCGGGGTCCTTGATGATCACGTTGGCAATCTGCAGACCGGCCAGGTTGAACGTCTTGCTGGGGCCTGAGCAGGTGATGATCGAGTCCGCATCCGGGAAGAGCGTCGCCAGTGGGGTGTGCGTCCGCCCTTGCCTCAGCAGATCACAATGGATTTCGTCGGAGACGATCACAACGCCGTTGTCGAAACAGACCTCCGCGATTTGTCGCAGTTCATCGTCTGACCAGAGTCGTCCCGTTGGGTTATGCGGGTGGCACAGCAGCATCAGCTTGGTTGCAGGGTCTGCCGCCTTTTGACGCAAATCGGCGAAATCAATGGCGTAAACGCCATCTGTTTTTTGCAGGCCGGACGTCAAGAGTGTCGCACGCCCCGCGACCGTCGCGTGTTGGAAGTACCCATACGTCGGTGATAGCGTCACCACCTTGTCGCCGGGCTGGCAGAACAGCTTCACAAGCTTGTAAAGCGCCGGGACAACGCCAGACGAAAGCAGCAAATGCTCCCGTGGGAACGACCAGCCGTAGTGCCGCTGCGACCACGCGTGCAGGACATCGTAATACGCATCGTCGAAATGCCCTGTGTAGCCGAAAATCGGATGCTGCAGGCGATCCGACATAGCGTCGACCGCGGAACGCGGAGCCGGAAGCGCCATATCGGCGATCCACAGATGAATCAGATCACTGGGATCGCAGCTAAGGTCTAGCGCTTTCCCATCGAACAGATAGTCCTCGTATCCCTCCTGAACCAGCGCGTTGGTATCGCGGCGGTCGATGATCTGATCAAATCCGTAATCATCCTCGACAATGGGTGTCGTTTTGCTCATACCGTATCCTGGAAAACGGCGGGTAACCGCATCTCGCGCAATTTAGCGCATGACGTGCTCATCAACAAAGTAACCGCACTCCTCATTCTGGGCAGACGGTCTGCGAATGCTTCCAGGCGTTGCAAGACCTCGCTGGACTTGGCCGCCATGTCGATGTCAGTCTGTCGTTACTTGAACGAGGACTACCAATGAGCGCTCCACGCGTTGATCTTCCGAACACCGAACTCCATCCGCCAATAGCGCCCTACGAAACCGGCTTCCTAAAGGTCGGCGACGAAGCTAGCCATGAGCTTTACTACGAAGTCTCCGGCAACGCCGACGGGCTGCCAGCTCTGTTCTTACACGGCGGCCCCGGTGGCGGCACGCGTCCTGGCGTGCGGCAATTCTTTGACCCGGACAAATACCGCATTGTATTGCTCGACCAACGCGGCTCGGGCCAGAGTCGACCGAATGTCGCCGAGGATTTCGACCGCGCTCTCGCGGATAACACCACCGAACATCTTGTCGCCGACCTTGAAGTGTTACGCGAGCATCTCGGTGTCGACCGCTGGCACCTCGTACTAGGCGGCTCTTGGGGTTCGACGCTGGCGCTGGCCTACGCCCAGGCGCACGCCGATCGAATGAAGAATCTGCTCCTGCGCGGCATCTTTACGTTTCTGCGCGATGAAGTGGACGATCTGTTCCGCAACGGAACAACGGCCCGGCACTACCCAGAGGTCTGGGCAGCGTATCGGGATTTCGTCGTGACGCATCCGTCGTTGGCCAGCAGCAGGCCCGACGACCTGGTCGAGGGTTACCGAATTCTCTTGTCCAACCCGGATACGCGCGACGCCGCAGCGGCGGCGTTTGTGGGCTACGAGCTGGCGCTATCATCGGCCATGCCCAACCACGAACGTATCGCCGCGACACTAGCGACACCGAAAACACTAATTCCGTTCGCAAGCCTGGAGGTGGTGTACATGCTTGCTGGCGGCTTCCTGGGAGAAGGTCAGTTGCTGCAACCTGAGTGTCTGGCGCGGCTGCGTGATATCAAGGTCTCGATGGTGCACGGCAGAGCAGATCACGTCTGTCTGCCGACCGCCGCGTGGCGGCTGCATCAAGCGCTGCTTGAACAACACGTCGATAGTCGACTCTGGTTCGTTGACGGGAATGGCCACTCGGATTCCGAGCCGGGTATCGGTGGTGCCCTCCGGATGGAAGCGGATCGAATAGCTCGATCAGCAGCGCATAATGTGTGACTTTGGCTTGATCAAGTAACTGACGAACTACTCGGGGTCACAATGCCCCGATCACCCCAAGGCTGATCGTTACCGAACTGTTCAACCGCAAAGTCGATAAAAGCTCTCACTTTCGACGCCAGATATCGATTGTGCGGATAGACGGCGTACAAACCCAAGTCTACGGGGCGGTACGCTTCGAGGACCTCAACTAGGCGACCGTCACGAAAGTCATGATCGATCGCATAACTGGGAATCAGTCCGATGCCCTTGCCACTGAGCACCATCGCGCGGACCGCTGTAGCGCTGTTGACGCGAACTCGACCAGAGACTTTGGTGGGAAGTGGGCGCCCCTCCTCTTGAAACGGCCACTGCCCAGCGTCTTTGAAATTGGTGTCCAGTACACAATCGTGACGCTCCAGGTCGCTGGGGTGCGTCGGCAGGCCGCGCCTTTCCAGATACGTCGGCGCGGCACACGCGACGATCCTGACCGTAGCGAGTTTCCTCGCCACCAACGAAGAGTCAGCGAGATGTGCAATTCGTAGTGCCACATCAATTCCTTCTTCAACGAGATTGACGAATCGATCTGAGAACCGAAGTTCGATATTGATTTGCGGATACGCGTCGATGAACTTTGCGGCGAAGTCAGCGGTGTACAGATCTCCAAAACTCACAGGTGCTGCTACAACAAGGTTCCCTGATGGCCGGAGGTGCTTGTCACGCAACGCGCCTTCCAGTTGATCGAAATCCTCGAGGAGCTGTCTGCATCGAGCCAAATACACCGCTCCGATTTCAGTCAATGACAAAGAGCGTGTTGTTCGATTCAGCAAGCGATGGTCGAGCCGTTTCTCTAGCTGCCCCACATATTTGCTCGCGAGTGCGCTGGATATTGCGAGCCGCTCGGCTGCGCCGCTGAACGACCCTTGGTCGACGACTGCAACGAAAGTGCGCATTCCTTCGATTGTATCCATAAACAACAATATGTTGATAAATATCCAATGAAAAACCTATTTATCAACATTCGGGAAATTGTCAACATGCTGAGCGTCTCAATTAGGCACATTGGTCGCAAAAGACCTATGCCGTTGCCGGCACATACTTTGATTTACCACGCTTAGCTGGAGAGCAATCCATGAAATTTTGCAGAAGTCTGATCATGTTCTACGCAGGGATCGTCCTCGCGACGACACCTTCACACGCTGACACTTACGTAATTGACACTGCTGGCGCCCATGCGTCGATCAACTTCAAGATCAGTCATTTCGGGTTCAGTTGGCTAGAGGGCCGATTTGATTCCTTTGACGGAGTCTTCTTTTTTGACGAAAAGAATCCAGAAAATTCCAACGTAAACGTCACGGTCGAAACGACAAGCATTAACAGCAACCACACCGAGCGTGATAATCACCTTCGCAGCGACGACTTCCTCGCCGCAGACCGGTTCCCTGACGTGACCTTCCGCAGCACCAATGTTGAACGAATCGATGAGAACAATCTCCGCGTCATCGGCGATCTGACGTTACGTGGCGTTCAAAAATCGATCGAAATAGACACGACTTACGTTGGCGGCGGCCAAGACCCTTGGGGTGACGTCCGACAGGGATTTGTCGGAACTACTGAAATTGTCCTCGCCGATTTTGGCATTCCATTCGACCTCGGCCCGAGTTCCACAAAAGTGTTCCTAACTTTGAATGTGGAAGGCACAAAACAGTAACGCTCCGGCGGTGCGCGTCTCACCAAGGCGCGCACTTGTACTACCGATTTTGCGCCAATCCCTGGGAATCGATATGAACGCCCTTCTCCCAAGCCTGTTCGTGAGCCATGGTGCTCCGACCCTCGCGATCGAAGACTGTGCGGCGAGGCAATTCCTCATTCGCCTCGGCCAAACTCTACCGCGGCCTGATGCGATTGTTGTCGTATCCGCGCACTATGAGACCGCCATTCCTGAAGTGACAACGAACGCGTTTCCGTCAACGGTGCATGACTTTACCGTGTTCGATAATGCGCTGTATCAAATCGAATATAAGGTCAAAGGATCCCCCGACCTTGCGTCAGAGATAGCTGATGCACTGCGCGCAGCGTTCGATGCCGCATACACAAATGCCGATCGTGGGCTTGACCACGGTGCCTGGGTCCCCTTGAGATTAATGTATCCCAGTGCAAAGATCCCGGTCGTACAGGTTTCGATTCAGCCACAAGCCTCTGTTCAGCACCACGTTCGGCTCGGAGAAGTGCTCGGCCAATTTCGTCATCGCGGGGTGCTGATTCTCGGCTCTGGCAGTACAACCCATAACCTCGAAGCATTCTTCAGTAATAGAGCTCATCTCGAAGCGCCCGTGCCCTTCTGGGCGCGCGAATTTTCCGACTGGTTGCAAGACCGAATTCTCGCGGAAGATTGGGAAAGTGTTTTGCACGCTGTCGAGCGCGGGCCCCACGGCCGACGCAACCACCCTACGATGGATCACATTCTGCCGTTGTTTGTCGCGCTGGGTGCCAGGAGATCAAACGAGCGACAGTGTCGCATTCATGACTCGTTTAGTTATGGGGTTCTTGCGATGGATGCGTACGGGTTTGGGTGCGAGAGCATACTAGAGCACATTCGCGAAACAGGTCTCGGGATAGCCTAAAGAAACGGACGCTAAATGGTCGATTTCGCCGATTCGGACTAAGGACTTTTTGAATCGACGATCTGCGACGCCGGAGGTTGCCACTGGTTGTTGTTACCGAGTCATGCCCGATCCGGCCTCAGATCAACACAAAATAAAACAGGGGGGAATGAAGTGTGGTCGAGGCGGTAGGACGTCAATCACGTTAACAGCCTGAAGCGATCCAGAGTGCTCTGCCAAGTGTCGCAATATTGGTGCGTGACCGCTCCCGATGAGGACGAGTATACGATCCGCACCATCGGTTTGAAGCGCAAGAAGATTACCAAAGATTCGGAGGTTCCGGTTGTACCACTTCGACACGAAACCATCGGCATACGGATACGTCACGCCATCCGTTATGCCAAGTGAACGGGTCAAATAGATCGAATGCGACAGCCGTAGCGTCTGAATGCTATTGATCACTCGTAGGTTCTCGATAAGTGTTCGCGATCTGGCGAATTCGTCCTTTTTGTCGTGCATGGCCGTCCAAGCTTCTTCAATTGGATCCGATAGCAAGTATTGCTGCGAGTTTTCCACCGCAAATTGTTCCGCATCGATGGCGTTCGCGTAGGGCCGACCCTTCGCATCGACCGCATACAATTTCTCATGCTTAAGCATCTCTCCTAGTCGAAAAGCAATTTGATCGATTTCGTTGGCAGTTAGTGTGTACTGTCCAGAGATATAGCTCTCATACCGTTCATTAAGCTTATTCTGTTGGCTGCGATCCACCTCAACGGCGATATGCGTCGGTCGAAACTCCGCAAGACGCGCCAGGAGTTCCTCGATCTCAAGCTGTCTTTTCTGCGACAGCATGTCTAGTCCCTTGAGAGTGCGCTCGTCTGATGCGGAACCCAGAAAATGGAAGGTACCCAATATCAATATCGGCGTTGGATCAGATGCGTGATGCGCATATTCTCGCTCCAGTATCTCAACGTCTTCGTACATCCGAAGAGGCTGTTGGTTGACGGTGCATGCGCATGTGAGGGAAACGATGAAGACCAGTCCGACCCAGTTGGTGACATCAGCGGCACGCAGTCCATTGAACTTGGATTCATTGAAACGATTCATCGCTGTTTGAGCATCTCTTTTTTTTACGACTTTGGACAAAGCGTCGCTAGTGTGCAGATGGGTTGTTTGCCTCTTGATACACGCAGTGAGCTTGACCATAGACAATGCGCCGTTAACGCTACTATTTGTCTCATGCCCCTGTCGCTTGAGTCTTGACCGAATCCACGGTCAGAACAACTCTATCGGTCAAGCAACTCATAGCCAGCAAACGGTGCACGACGGGATTGCAAGACGCAGATCTCAGGAAATCGTCGTTAAGTCGATAGACTCTGGCAAGCGTTGTTGTTACGCGGTAAACGTTGCGGACAGGTAACGGCGCCAGGCCCTTAGCGGTTCTCGACGAGAGACCACTGTAATGTATGCGCAGCGCCGTTGTGCAGCTCGAAGGTCGCAACGATATCCGTTGCCATCTCCAACGATTGACTGGGCAATCTCAGGTATGCGGGCTGGCGGACAGTGGCCAGTCGAAACTTCCTATTGGTCGTAGCATCGTCGTCGATTGGCACTCCATTGCGAAAGACGTCAACGCTCATCGACTTCAAGTTCAGGCGCCCTCTCTCCGAATCGACTCCATTCCCAGGTGCGCTCTCGATGATAAAACGCGCGCTTCCCGTCATCGCATTATCAGCGGTCGTCTCGAGATAAAGCTCGGCGACAACAGGCCCGGTCGTTCGCTGGCCCAAGCCGCGCTCCGAGGCCGGTAGAAACGGATTTTGTAAAAGCGTTGCATGAGTTGCGCCCGCCGTCATCGACAAGGTCAACACTGCTAATGTCACATTCCGAATGCGCCATATAGGACCGCGTTTGAATCGCTGATAAAGCCTCGCGCTGCAGAGTATCGCACCGCCCGCAAGGAACAACCCAACGATGTACCAAACGTAAGGAGCGGGCCTCAGTCCTGCGAGGATTGGGAGCTTGGATATGCTGTAGGTCAGTGATGCGAAAAGCACCGAGATCAATATCACAGGCAACACACCGATCTGTAGGCGGCTAACACCTAGCCGTTTCAAACGTCGCATCGTCAACCAAACGCCGCTTGCCGAGAGGCCAGTCATAAACAGACCAAACACAAAGTACACGAGCTTGAGTGTAAGCCCACCGAAGTCGCCAAAGTGCAGCGGGTCCGCAATCTGGTTAAGCCACTGTACGGTCGGTAGCTCACTGGCTCGGCGAACATGCAGTACCTCTAGCGTCGTTGGATCAAGATAAACCGCATTCGCGCGTTGCCGAACAATCGGGTTGCCGGCACTACCCATCACACGGATTGAACTGCCGGCGAAGGAGGAGAAGGTAACGGCTGATATTTCGAGTTCGGGAAACGCCTCCTGCGCAATGTCGGTGATGTCTTCGACCGATGGCGCGAAGAAGACATCTTTCGGTATAGCCCCGCGGTCTCTCAACGCATTGGGTACCGGCGGTTCGAAGTTTTTACCCAGAAACTCGGCGTAGTACCACAGTCCGGTAACGATCATCAGCACGATGAACCACACACTCCACAGACCCGCCGACTTATGCGCATCGCCGATAAAAACTCGCATGCCTTTGTTGGTGCGAATACGTGTCATCAAGGTTCGCCAGTTCCTCGACGTCTTCAGACCCGTGTATAGCGAGATCAACAAAATCACGCCCATCGAGCAGACGATCGTGAGCCCAATCACCTTGGGAAGGTACAGGTAGCGGTGAAAATCTCGGAACAATCGCTGCAGCGTAAAGTAAGGAGTCTGTCCGGTCACCTCCCCCGTCCATTGATCGACATGGATAAACTGCTGCGTTGCATTGTCGTCGAAAACTGTCACTCGATAGGCGAAGCGATCACCCATCATTTTCTGGATACCGAGTATTGTCGCGCTCGGTGCATAGTCACGAACGGCGTCTAGCATGACTTCCATAGAGACTTCTTCATCGCCTGGGGTCACGCGCATGTCGTCCTGAACCAACCAGTCCAGTTCATTCGAAATGGTGGCGAACGTGCCGGTGAACAGAACCACGAACATGACTACGGCCAGATGGAATCCGGTCCACGCATGCAGCTCATAGAGCCGTTGGCGAGTCGTCCTGGGCTTCGCCGTTTTGCCCCGCTCACCCGGTCTGGAACCGATGGGGAGCGTCTTTACGATGTTCACTACAACCGAACTTCTAAACCCACACCAACGATACGCGGTGGTTGCACTACAAAGTTCGGCGACTGCAGATTGATCGTACCTGTCTGCGTGCCCACATTGGCGAATCCGCGCGAAGTGAAGGCATCGGCATCCAACAGGTTCGTGCCGAACACAAACACCTGCAGCGTGTCAGATTGCCAACCGAATCGTCCGGTCAGATCGAAACGCGCTTCACCGGCGGACTCAAACCCTCTTGCCAGATTCGGATCATCGCCTGCCTCCTGGAGCGCCTGTCGCAGATCGTCGTTGTCGATATTGAGAACGCTGGATTCCACTTCGCCGGTGTAGCTCAGACTGCCATACCCAAACCAACCGGATTCCGACTCCCAGTTAGCACCCAGCGTAAAGGTGACGCCTGGCGCATTGGAAAACGAATTGCCAGCGAGGTTAGCAAAGCTTGGATCAGCAGGGTTCGTCGGATTGCCGTCCGTGTCCACCGCGAACGGGAAATCATCGAACTCTGCCTCCAGAAGACCTAGCGTCCAGAACACGCCTAGCGAATCGTTGACCTTGTAGTCAGCGCTAAACTCAAGCCCGTATAACGTACTTTCACCGGCATTCACGATCAGATCGTCGTCTCCACGTGTTGGGTCAAAACCATCCACCAACACCTGCTGATCGTCGTACTTTGAATAAAACACGTTCGCATTCAGCGTCAGGCGTCCGTCCAACAGAATGTTTCGAGTCCCTATCTCAAAGGTATCGAGAAACTCCGGATCGTATTCCCCGACAAACTGAGTGAAGCCCGCGACAAGCGGATTTTGCTCGATCGCAACGAAAGCACCGCCAGCACGGTAGCCACGCGACAAGGACGCGAACACTGAGCTATTGTCGTTGATCTGATGGGTTAGCGACGCCCGCGGCAGAAAAGCAGAGAAATCGGCCGATGTGACCGGCTCTGAATTTGGGCCAAAGAATTGAGCTACGGCCAAGCCGCACGGTAGCGTTATCAGATCTAAATTTGGGCCGCCAAACAGCGCTGCCGGTGCTGTGATCTCACAAGAGTCCGGCGTAGCGCCGCTGTTGAAAAATCGCCCGCTCTCGGAAAACTCTTCCTGGTCGTACCGGGCACCGATACCGAGCGTCCACTTGGGTGCGAACTGCCAATCAAACTGGGCAAACGCGGCGTAGTTGTCGGTGGTAAACGTCTCCCCGCTCTGCACAAAAATCAGGGAGTCAGGCGGGGTCACGTTCACAAGAGGCGCAATGGGGCCTGCAAGACCGCGCGCCTGTTCCTGCAACACGGTGCGCGAATCGCGAAAAGATTTACGCTCTTCTTCGAGCAAGTAAAAACCGACAACGCCTTGAACAGTTTCGAAATTGAGTTCGAGTCGGGTCTCCACAGACGCGATGGTTTCTTCAAAGTCGTTTTCGGTGAAACCCCCAAAACGACTTACCTGATTCACATCACCGAAGGTCCTGGTCGTTGAAAAGTCTTCATACGTAATCAAGGCACGGCCAGTGACCGAATCGCTGAACGCATAAGTGGTTTCACTGATCACCCGGAGTCCTTCGTTGTCGTTGTTCACCGGTTCATCGCGTGCGGTGACCAACGCCGACGGGTCGAAGTCGGTAAAGTTCGGGTCGGATAAGCGGGTTGGTGTGACAACACGTAGCGCATCCTCGCCGAACACCTCCGAGGCACCAATATCGACCGTGAGTTTGGTCGTAAATTTGGGCAGTCGCTCCGGAGCGAGCAGCAGTTTCGATCGAATGGTGAGACTCTCAGTAACATTGAAATCGATTCCGCCCAGCGTTGTGTTGCTAAGAAAGCCGTCGGATCCCTGCGCGTCGAAGGCAATACGCCCGGCAAGCCAACCGTCGATCAACGGTCCTCCCAAGGCCCCTGCGGCTTGATAGGTTTCACCCTCCGCGTACGTCAATCGCAGCTTGCCCTCAGGCTCAAACGTCGGGTCCGCGGTTTTTACAAATATGGCACCCGCAAGCGCGTTTCTGCCCTGAATGGAAGACTGCGGGCCCCTCAGAACCTCGACCTGTTCGAGATCCCACAACGCCAGCGGTCCGCGATTAAAGTTCAGACTTGTGACCGGCGACCCGTCCACGTAGACGCTCGACGTGACGCCCTGACCCGCACCGCCAACGCCCGCACGTCCAATTCCTCGCATGGAGAAGTTTGAGTCCGCGCCGCCGATCGTCGTGACGTTCGGCACCTTGAGAAGCAGCTCCGACAACTCAGTAATCTGCTCTCTAGCCAGCCGTGCCTCGCTAAAAATCTCCGTCGATATCTCGACATCCTGCAGTGACTGGTTTTGCTTTACGCCAAAGACGATGAGTTCTTCAACTGGCTCGCCTGACGGCGGGGGCGCGCTGCGCTGTGTTTCCTCAGTCACAGACTGCGTTGCCTGTGCCGTCAAACGATACGCCCCGCTCGTCGATTCGGAGATAGCTAGGCCCGACCCTTCCAGCGCCCGCTGCAGTGCACCCTCGAGGTTCAGCGTGCCATTGATCGCGGGCGCCTGCTGTTCTGACAACACAGCGCTATCCGCGAGAATGCTCACTTCGAACGCGTTTGAAATTTTAATCAGAGTCCGGGCGAGCGGTCCAGCAGCGATACTGAGTTCGCGCGTATCACCGGTTTCCTGCTGTCCGTATCCCGAGCTCGCGGCAGCGAGTAAAGCCAATCCTGTCAGGACTGCAGCGATTCGGCGGTTAAGCGAGTTCATTCTCACAGTATCTCCAAAAGGTCGAGCACATAAATGCGAACGAGACGCATTCTTGTCCTATGACTTTTTGTCGACGTGAAACGACACCCTGCTACCGAACTTTTTTTGACATCTCCGAGATCCGCGGAGCCACTCAGTTGACCGATGCCGGGATGATCTCGACAACACCGTCCATCTCGCTCAGCGTCACCGGGAGGATTTCCGTGAGCGTTGTTAGGATAGAATCGGTATCGCTAGCATCAAACGCGCCGGTTACCGTAGCCGTCGAGAGCTCACCGTCCGGGTCATTAAGCCTAACGGAACGCGTGTTGTAGCGATTCAGATCATCGATCATGTCCGACAGCAACGTGTCTTCGAAGATCAGCCGTCCTTTGCGCCACGCACCGATTCTATTTGAATTAATACTGTATGGGTCGACGAGACCGGTCTCCTTGGATGCGGAGACGCCCGAACCGGCGTTAACGGTTCGGGACCGCCTAAGTTCGGAGAGCTCGCCGCGAATGATGTAGGGATAAGAAACGGCGACAACGCCTTCAACGACCTCAACTGAGGTCTTACCGCTTATCGAACGCAGGTCGAACGCGGTGCCGACGACGCGGGCGTCAAAAGCACCAACGCTCGCAACGAGAGGACGATCTGGATCACTGGCCACGTCCAGGAAGATCTGGCCCGTCGTCAGGTAGAGCGCTCGCTCGCGTTGACCGAAAACCACGCGAAGTTCGGTCGACGGGCCCAGTGACAACTGCGTCCCGTCGTCGAGCGTCACATCCAGCGACTCGCCAATCGCTGTGACGAAACTTCTTTCGGTAGCCATGATGTCCGAGTCGCCGTTTATGCCGACAAGACTTCGAATCAGAAGTGTGACTATGAACAAGGCGGCAACACCCGCCGCCCATTGGTACCAGTGAAACGCGAGCAACGGTTTTGCACGTCGCTCTTGATCGCCTGGCACCAAATAGTGCGCGTTGATCTGCTCCGCTTTCAGGGTACCAAGCGCCTGCCAGAAGGTTTCGGCTTGATCGAAGGCATGCGCATGCAGCGGGCTGGCGTCGTACCACTGTGCAAATCTCGCTCGATCCTCGGGCGACACACCGTCGTCGCTCAACGTCACACGCCACTCGTGTGCTGCCCGCAACATATCCTTGGTGACACGAAACTCGCTCGGTGAATGTTCTCGGAGCATGATGCTACTCCAGCAACAGAGCGTGCAAATCGGCGGCAGCGCGGGCAATGTGCTTCGCTGCCGCGGTGCGACCAATGCCCAGACGGCGACCGGTTTCAGTGATTGTCATGCCTTCTACGCGGTGCAAAACAAAGGCGCGGCGGCGCTTCTCAGGCATCTTACCCAAAGCCTCATTGATGAGTTCTAACTGTTCCCTTGCTGTTATGAGTGTTTCGGGTGTCGAAGCGCCACCCTCAAACGCAAAAAAAAGTTGCTCTATTTCGAAATCGTACCGACTACGAACGGAAACGCGCTTCTTTTCGTCAATGACAAGGTTACGTGCAGTCCGCCAAATGAACGCTTTCAGGTTGGATATCGACGCTGGGTTTTTGTGATTAACCACCCGATGGAACGCTTCCTGTGCGACCTCTTCCGGATCCGGCGGACCGTCACCGTAGATGCTGCGCAGGGCGACGGCGAGCGGCTTCAGGTACTCACCATACAGCGCTGCAAGTTCTTCAAAGGGCTGCGAATTATCCGTCGCTGTAATGATCGGCTTGCTGCCGTCCGTAGGCGACGCGTCAGGGCAGCGCTGTGCGTCCGACTCGGGGCTTTTGCGTTTGGAGATTTGAACCACGTCTCGCGTTTGAGTCAAAGGGAGTTAAGTGAGTGCGGGATCTTTCGAACCAGAAATCCCGGTGTGCCATGTGGATCATACGCATTTATTCGAGGCTTCGGCACCCAGTCGTTTCGTTAACGCACTGTCCGCTTTTTGCTCCGAGTCCGAGCGCTGCTTGCATTGGGTATGCCGTTGCATCATCGATCACTACAGCGAGCGAAAGATGGGCTATCGGATTCAATAGAATCGCAGTCCTTATTCAGTCTATGCTCGAATACTACAAACTTCGAAAGCACACTCCACGGCTTGTGTTTATGGCTACACTAATGGAGGTTCAACACACGCGTTGCTCTGCCTTTAGTAGAGATTTTTCTTGTAGTCACTGCGCAATGCTGCGTTCATCATGCCCGGCATACTCACAAGGACTTTGGCGACACGATCCGAAACGTTACGTGCCCGGTTGATTTTGACGTGTGCGGCAAACACTTCCGCGGCGCCATTAACTGAAGGGTCAGGCGTCAATTGCCAGGGAGCAACGACACCAAACGCATCACTGGTTTCAATCTTGATAGCGTCCACGGAAACTTCGAGTGCCAATTTGGGAATTTTTTTTTCGACCGCAAAACCCTCGAGCGTCGTTGGGTGTGTTGTGAGCCTCGCTACGCCATGACCCCGAATGATCCGCGTGGCCCCAGGCTCCAGCAGCAGAAAGGCCACGCGCGGTTGTTCAAGAATATTGCGAAACCCATCGGTTCGCCGATTGCCTGGCCGCTCAGCAACTCGCAGTGTGTTGCCATCAAACTGCGCAAGTAACCCAGCAGGATCACCCTTAGGGCTGACGTCAACCGCGCCCGATGCGTTCGAAGTGGCGATTATCATCAGCCGCGAGCGCGACACAGCGATAGTGGGATCGGTATACGCATTGTCACTCGCCCTTGATGACGGCGACCAAAACTCAGAGCGGATCAAAGCCTTGCCACAATGCGCGAAACACTCAACTACGCGTATCGACACTGCACCCGCATCCACGCTGGCAACAACGCCATTGACTCGAATAGTTTCATTGGTTCCAGGGAGAAGCCACAAGGTCCCGACTTGCCGCCCGACCTTCGCCAGTCTCCGGTCATCCATAGCGGCAGCGCTGAAACACAAGCAATCTCGGGTGACATGCAAGGCGCCTGCATCAACAATGGTCAACGTCATATTTTCGGCGTGTGAAAAGCCAATGAACCCGATGCATGCCGCTTCCAGCCAGCGAGCAGCGACAGGATCAATATGGTCGATGACCTTCATGTCGGCTGCAGCGGGCTTGCGCCCGACGTGATGCTCAAGCTCGCTGATCGTTGAAACGGAGTAGCGCACCAGAATTCACCGATTGCTGACGTTCAATGGAATTAGGATAACACGAATGATTCTCATTCGTGTTTATTTCTGGTAGTTTCAAGCTCTGATCTCGTTTTGGGAAAGGCTATGAAAGACTCGGTGGAATTAGGGCCCGTGCAAGAAACGTTGCTAATACCGCTGCTCGGTCGTGCCGCAGAATCGCGCAAACCGAACGGGATGCTCTACGACGCGAAAGCACTCGAGATCGTAGATCGACTCGACTATGATTTTGAAAAATGGCGCCGGGCACCGAGTCTTGCTGGCGCGAGCGTCAGAACACTGATGTATGACGAAATGGTCGCAGAGTTTTTGCACCGGCATCCGGACGGAACCGTCGTAGAAATTGGCTGCGGCCTGAATACCCGGTTCGACCGTCTGGATAATGGTCGGGTACATTGGTTTGATCTGGATCTGCCGGACGTGATCGCGATGCGTCGTCGTTACTTTACCGAGTTGCCTCGGTGTCAGATGTTAGAGGCCTCCTTCCTCAACACAGGTTGGATGCAAACGGTTGCGGAATCCAACGCACCGCATCTGTTTGTGAGCGAAGCGGTGCTCATCTATTTAGACAACCACGAGGTCAAACGCGGCATTGCGCAATTGGCAGAGCGCTTCCCTGAAGGCGAGCTGATCACCGACACCACGAACACCGTGATGGTCAGCACTCAGGATCAGCATGACGCCATGCGACACCTACCCAAGGAAAGCTGGTTTCGCTGGGCTTGCGACGACCCCTCGGAGGTCGCCAAGTGGACTTCGAATTGGACGCTACAGAAATCGGTCAGTTTCGCGGATGTTTCACCATCGCTGGCCAAACGCCTACCATGGAAATGGAGACTAGGTTTGCGATTTTTCAGAGAGATGATGCGGCGAAAAATCGATGGCTATCGGATCAATCACTACGCACCGGATCGTTCCAAAGGAGACTGATGCCAAATGTCGAGCAAGTTTGCGTTGCTAGCCTCTCGTAGGAGCGTTGGCTATTTTCGCGCGAGACGGTTTACGGTGCGCTGATCGTTATCGGACGCGGAAGGTTGGATTAGAGAAAATGATCGTTGGCACTATCACTGGCATCCACAGCATCTGGGCAGATCGCCTCCATAAAGCGACAGGCCTGGTTGATCAGGTCCGGCGGAGATAGCGCATACACCTCAACGACGCGGCCACCATCTTTCAGTACCGCCAGCCATCGATTGTCGTCGCTGAGCGCCATCGCGCGTGCGTGCCGGTCGAGCCTGAACTGAGCAATCTGGATGTTTTCGGCAAGGTTCCAAATCCGCGTGGTGCCATCACGGTCCAACGTCGCGGCGCGTTGCAGTCCGGGTGAAACCGCCGCGCGTTCCACCTGATTGACCAAAATCTCAGCGACATCTGCCAGCGACTGCCACTCAAGCACACGAAGTTTGGCGCGAGATGCGACGATGAGGTACTCATCATTCCCTGAAAAGGTCAGAAACGCTTGCTGGACTTCGTCCAGAACTGGCTCCAATTCCACCGTCCCGAGCCGCACGTCGTTATCCCACATTTCGAGGCGACGATTGCAGCCCCCGCGGGTCTGTTTCTCGCAGAGCAGCACAGCGCGGCGACCGAAACGCCCAACGACCTCACGCAGCGTGCGCTTTCCAGGGGCGATATCTTCTGAGGATTCAGTGGCCAGCTGTTCCTCTGCCTGCCCCGGCAACGGCTCTGGCGCCGAGTATTCGGGTCCTTGTGGCATTCGCCAATTCAGCGTTTGATCACCGACTACGGCCTGGAGCGTGTCGCTGTCGGAACTGAAGTACAGTCGTTCGGCAGTGTTATCGATGCGCAGACGTGCGTAGCTGCCGGATTCGGCGTATTGCCATACGTCCATGTCAAAGCGGTAGTTGCTGACCAATGCCAGTTCATCGAGGCCATTCAGGAAGGCAATGCCGATCACGTCGGATTTTCGTCGCGTTCGCGCGATGCGTTCACCGCTGGCAACGTCATACACTTCAACCGTACGTGAGTCTGGCATCACGGCGAAGACACTGCCGTTCTCGTTCAATGCCATTTGCTGATCGGTGGAAACTTTGATGAGGCCTCGCCGCTCACCGGTCGACGAGACAAAGGCGTGTCGATCTAACATCGAGAGGACAAGTCCGGATGGCGTCCATTGCATTCGATCGACTACGTCACTCTCATCCCAACCGTAAAGAACGTCACCATTTGCCAGGTCAAACACTTCCAGCTCGAGGGCGCGCCCGTCCGGATCAGGCGAGTACGCGATTCCTAGTTCTCGCTCTGGGTTTGGCGCAAAGTCTCGCGCGGTGGGGGCAATTGGTACGTCACGGAAAGTGCCTGCAGCGTGCTGCCATTCGCGTACACGGCCATAACCCCAGTACAGCAAGGCGTTGCCGTCGGGCGTGAGGGCGATACCGGTGATGTCGTCCGGTTCGTCGTCTGCCAGCTCGTGCCGCGCGATGACTTCACAGCGGACTAGGTCCCAGATCGCCAGCCGGTTCCAGCCACCGGTGACATTCGTTCCGCCATAAGTGCGCAGAGCCAGAATCCGTCCTTCCCGATCAAGCGACATGTGGCGTCCATAGCTGCCTCGACTTTCGCTTGGGTCGTCGCTACGTCGCCGGCATGGAAGGTGTGTGGTGCCATCGACGAGATCAAGCCGAACGAGATGTTCATCCTTAGTGTAGAACACGGCGTAGCGACCATCCTCGGTGAACGTCACATTCGCCACCCGCCAGTCCTTCATTTCCGGGAATGGGTCTCGCCGCTTGTCGACCCGGGCATAGCTCTCGCGGACAGCGCGATCGGCGTCGATTACGTCACTGCCCAGACGAGCAAGCGCAGCCATCGCCCTAGTCGCGGAGCGCAGACCTTCCTGTCGCCTGCCCTGCTCGTCTTCAGGCGCCGAACGCAGCACTTCTGATTGGCTCAGCAATCTTCTTGCGTCGGCAATCTTTTCCTGTCTCTCTCGCTCCTCGCGCTGCAGCCAGCCGAATACGGCGAGCACGGCTGCAATCAACACCGACAGAGAGATGCCGCCCAAGATGAGCCGAGAGCGGCGATTAGAGACTCTCCGACTCTCGAGCAAAAACTCGGATTGTAGTCGTGTCAGACGCGGTTTTTTGTCGGCGGCGACGACCCGGTGTTCCTCGAGCTCGGTCAGCTCCGTACCTCGCAAGGTGAAGCTAGCGTCGCGACCCCGTTGATCCCATGCCGTGGCTTCAACCAACAGTCGGGTGTGCGCGTGCACCCAATCCAGATCGGTCTCTATCGCCTCCACGATCTGGGAAGTGGCCTCTGCCAGCGAATCGCTGTCCCGCGCGAATATCCAATTGAGTTCTTGGAGCGCCTCGGGGACGCCGATACTTACGTCCTCATACACCACTGGGATAAGCCGTTTCTGTTGCTTTGCCGCATGCTCGACTTCCTTCCCGCAGATCCTTGACGCGAGTGAATTCGGCGAAACGACGACCAGTACAGCTTCGGCTCTGTCGATGGCAGCCTCAATGCTCGGCATCCACTTCTCGGAGGGTCGAATCGCGTCCACGTCGACCCACGTCTCCCAACCACGCGCCGCGATTGCTGGCGTTAGCTGTGAAACAAACGTTTCGTCTTTCCGTGAGTAGGACACGAAGATGTATCCCGCTGGTTCATCGCGCACTGGGTCGGATACATTGTTATCGTTCGCCATAGGTCCGTGCCGGAAAAGTACCGCTTCCATTAGTACTGACCCATTATCGCTCCGAGTCCCACCACCTGGCCAAAACCACCGTCACCGGCTTTCAAGTTGGGAATCACAGTCGCTATTTCCGTTGGAAATACCAGCTATATGTGCTCAAGCTACCAAGTTGCCGGCCGCCAACGAAGGAATGTCACCAGAATTGCAAGACAAGCTCGCAGCGTGTGAATCACTGCCTACGCTTCCAGCTGCAGCCGCCAAGGTGGTCGAAACCATCAATAACGATGACTACGGTCTCTCGGATCTCGCAACCATTGTCGAGAACGATGCTGCTATCAGCGCCAAGCTCATTGCGATAGCCAATGCGGCTGCATACCGGCGCGGTGCAGGAAGCGACAACGTACAGCACGCGGTATCGCGGCTCGGAGTTCGAGCTACGGTAATGACCACCTTGAGCTTCTCTCTTGCGGATACGTTCAACGCATCTTCCTCGGAAGACCAAACGGGCATCGACGCGGAGTGGCTCGGTCGTCGTTCTATTGTTAGTGCGGCGATTGCGCGGCAGTTGGCAACCGCTCTGGAGTTACCGTCTGTCGAAACAGGTTTTCTTGCAGCGCTGGTTCAGGACATTGGAGTTCTCGCAATCAATGAAGTCCAACCGGATGTTTACTCCAGTATGACCGGCGCGGATCACGAAACTCTTATCGAGGTGGAGCGCACGCGTCTCGGAGTTGATCATTCAGCGATCGGTGTTTGGCTACTCGAACATTGGGCGTTTCCGGATATTGTTGTCGACCTCGTACGCCACAGCCATGACCTAGCGTCTTTGACTCAGGGTTCGGATATCGATCAATTGACCTGGTGTGTCGCTGGATCCGGCGTACTTGCAGATGCGTTGGTTGATCGAGACGAGATGCGTATCGGTCGGACACTGAATTTACTTAAAGGTGTGTGTGGCGAAAAAGCGGACGGCCTTGAGGACGATATCGGACGCGCGATTGCTGAAACCGAGCATCTGTTCGAGACTGATTTGATTATCGAGCCGCTGGCTCTTATGACCACCTCAAAGGCGCTGTTGTTTGAGTACGTCATGGGCGTAGACCTGTCCGCACCAGATGATCGTATCGTCCAGCTCGAGCGAAGGGTTGCGGTGCTCGAAAAAGACGGACGACTCGATACGCTGACCGGCGTCCACAACAGAGCCTACTTCGAGCGCGAGCTGGAACGTGCGTTCGATCATGCGCAAGAAACCCAGCAGTCCATCAGCCTGATGTTCATCGATGCAGATCATTTCAAACATATAAACGATACTCACGGCCATCTCGCCGGCGATGAAGTGCTGAAGTGGCTGGCCACGTCCCTAAAGCGACTTGTTCGAGGCACCGACATGGTCAGTCGTTTTGGGGGCGAAGAGTTTGTAGTCCTACTGCCCACGATGAACGAAACGGATGCGAAACGATTCGGTGAGCGAATCTGTGACACGCTGCGAAACGATTCGGTTTACTTTGAGAATACGAAGATCCCCGTGACCGTCTCGATCGGTATAGCGTGTAGTGAGCCGAGTCGTCCGGTGCTGAATGCCCGCGAGCTTGTGTTCGCAGCAGATCAGGCAATGTATTTCGCCAAGCAAAGCGGACGCGATCTTTGTGTAGGCGCTTCCGCCCTGCCGACGAACACAGTTCGCGCAGAATCGGCGAGTGAGCGAGCAACCGCCTGATGGACGGAAGGTCGTCCGCTATGCGGTTGAAGTGAGGTCTCTTTCCTCCAGTGCGTTAAAGCCGGATCGCAAACCCTGCGCCAACAAACCAATCGGCGGCTCGGTCATTAAGGCCGGTGCCGCCGTAAACATCCCATTGGATATTGTTCTGCGGCGTAAACGACAGTCCACCGTTGAGCGTGTGTGCCGGTCCCCTGCCCTCCGGCACCTGAGTGACGAACTCGAGGTACGCGCCAGTCTTGGATGCCACGCTAAACGACAGGCCAATGCCGTTGCTCAAAACGATATCACCATCACTCTCACCGACGAGTGCAGTGCCGAACCAACTCAAATTTGTCTCATGCGACCATAACAGTCCGACCGACGGGTCAACGCTGTCCGATGAGAAGGCGCGGTTGCCAGTTGGCAAGGACACCGTCGCAAGCAGCGCTAGTGCAGTTGCATCGCTGTGAATATCCAACGATCGCTTTACGCCTATTGATACGTCCGTCGCCCCGCGAATGGTCGAGCTACCGAGATCCACGCGGTTCTCACCGGCCCAGCCGAACTGAATCTCCCAGAATTCGTCGAAGCCATAGCGCAAAAGCAGATTGGGAAACGTATCTATCGAGGCCGAGTCATCCGTGTATTGGTAGCCGGTCTCAATCTGAATTGCCCCGGTCATCAACGCCACTGGAGAAGCACTGAAACTCGGGCGCTCGGTGTTGATCGGCGGCTCAGCTTCGTCGGCTAACGCGGATAAACATCCGCCAGGGAGCATCGACGCGACGAGTGTGACTGACAGCACGACAGCATTTTTCATCAGAGAGTGCGTAAGCATATGCATCAAAAATTCATTCGAAAATTTACGGTCGCCAGATGGTTGCTTCTGTCTTGTCTCGTCTGACGAAAGAAGTACTGGTTCATGTAACCCATCTCGACGGACAAATGCTCGCTAACAGTTCGGCCAATGCCGAGTGTGACACGATTCTGACTAACGCCCTCTTCCGCGCCCCAGTCCGTGTCGCGAAAATCGATAAACGGCTCAACGCCGAACGCCCAGTACTGACCACGAGCATTGCCGAACGGCTTTGTGTAGCGGAGCATCACGCGAGCAACCACGGCGGTATCATCGCCCGTACTCAAAAGCCGTTCTTCCACTCGTAACCGACCCGACAGCGTCCCGCCACCGAAATTGCCGAGTTTGAGGTTGAGCTGCTGCCAATATCGATTTTCGAACCTTGCACGGCCGTTCGCGGGTTCGGTTTCGAATCGCCCAAACCCAAACCACACCTGAACTCCAGAATCGAGTGTGTAGCCGACCGACGGTCTCAGCAGATACTGCCGGAATCCTACTGTATCTTCGACATGCCGGTTCTGCGCGTCGAATGCGAAACGCCAGGGTGTGGGTTCGCCGTTGATCCGGATGGGGTCATTCCCTGAAACAATGATCCAGGCCCCCAGCTCGTCCTCGGCAGCCAAAATGGGTGTCGAACAAGAAAAAAGCAGTGCGGTAATCCAACCTGCTCGTGCGAGGCGTTTTGAGTGTCTTTTTCTTGAAAGCTTGACCATGGATTGGACGAATTCTGAACGCATTCCGCAAAAATGGAAATGAAATCTTCGCTTTGCGTCATCAAGGTCAAAACCGGGCACCAAGCTGCCAGGGCGCGGTCACCCGACCCATGTGTTCTGTCTTCCGACCGATCAACTCGCTTTGTGATACGATCACGCGCGTTTGGTAGGTCCAATTAGGGACCGAAGGCGACTCCTTGTGAGCAGCTTTTTACGATCGGCCTGCCACGGATAACAATACAGATTTGAATCTGTCGGGGGACTTTCGATCACGCTGGCTTATTGTTTAGGCACCGTCCAAGGTATGCCCGAGCGGTAACTACTGTGTCGAACTCCGGACGACCAACACGGAGTAACAATCAGCATGTCAATTGCAATCATCCTGGCCTTGTCCTTGTTTGGACTGGCTGTGGCCTTCTTCTACTCGCGCTCGGTCAGTCGAGTCGCGGTGGATATGGGTGTCGAGGACGCAGACACGCGTAGCAAACTGCGCAAGATCCATTCCGCGATCGCAGACGGCGCGATGGCGTTTCTCAAGCAGGAATACAAGTTCATGGCCATTTTCATGGTCGTGTTCGGCATCGTCATTGCGCTGCTGATCGATGATCACCACACCAAAGACGTTAACGAAGGTATCTACACCGCGGTAGCGTTCATTTTCGGGTCGATTATCTCGATTGTTAGCGGGTTTATCGGCATGAAGATTGCGACGGCCGGCAATGCGCGCACGACCGTGTCCGCAAACCAGTCTTTGTCCAGCGCCTTCAATATTGCGCTGCACTCCGGCTCGGTCATGGGCTTCGCACTCGTGAGTCTCGCGTCGCTCGGCATGCTGCTGATCTATCTCGGCCTCAAGTATGTGCTGCCGGCGGATCTGCCACCGCACATCCTCATGGAAGTGATTGCCGGTTTCGGTCTGGGTGGCTCAGCCATTGCGCTGTTTGCTCGCGTGGGTGGCGGCATTTTCACCAAAGCGGCCGATGTGGGCGCTGACCTCGTCGGTAAAGTCGAAGCCGGGATTCCAGAAGACGATCCTCGCAACCCGGCAGTGATCGCCGATAACGTGGGCGACAACGTCGGTGATGTCGCTGGCATGGGCGCCGACTTGTTCGGGTCTTGTGCGGAAAGTACCTGCGCGGCGATGGTGATCTCTGCGATTGCTTTCGCAGGCAACGTCGACGCCCTCCTCTATCCGATTGTGATCTCCGCAATCGGCATTCCGGTGAGCTTGCTGACGATCCTGATGATCCGGGTGAACACCGAGGCACAAGTCGGACCTGCGCTGAAACGCATGTTGATCATCTCGAGTGCGTTAATGGCGGTCGTCATGTATTTCGTGACCAACATGCTGATTCCTGGTGACTTCGCAATTGCCGGAATCGAGTACACATCGATGGGCGTGTATTTGTGTTTCCTGACGGGATTGATTGCTGGGCTGGTTGTCGGACTGCTGACGGAGTACTACACGTCGGATCAGTACAAGCCGGTTCGCGAAGTCGCTGAGTCTTGTCAGACCGGTACGGCAACCAACATCATTTTCGGTCTCGCACTTGGTTACAAGAGTGCGGTAGGGCCGTATCTCGCGATTGGGCTTGCGATCTACATCCCCTGGATGTTGGCGGGTATGTACGGTGTCGCTATCGCGTCGCTGGGCATGTTGGGAACCCTGGTGATCGCGCTGACGATCGACGCGTATGGCCCCGTCGCTGATAACGCCGGCGGTATCGCCGAAATGGCAGGTATGCCAGAGCACGTTCGGGAACGTACCGACGTTCTCGACTCAGCTGGCAACACCACTGCCGCAATCGGCAAGGGCTTCGCGATTGGGGCAGCTATCCTGACGTCACTTGCCTTATTCGCCGCGTTCCTGACTCGTGCAGACTTGTTGCTGAAGGAACAGGACCCGACCTCAGACCTCCTTGGTTCAATTAATCTGTTGGACCCAATGGTCTTCAGTGGTCTGTTCATTGGTGCAGTATTGCCCGCACTGTTCACCGCCATGACCATGAAGTCGGTGGGTTCCGCAGCGTTCAAAATGATCGAGGAAGTTCGACGTCAGTTCAAAGAAATTCCAGGCATCATGGAAGGCACGGGTGATCCCGATTACGCGCAGTGTGTCGCGATCTCAACGCAAGCAGCGGTTCGCGAAATGGTCGCTCCCGGCATTCTCATTATGGGTGCACCGCTGGTCACAGGTTTCTTGTTTGGTATCCAGGCGACGGCAGGTCTTTTGGCCGGCTCGTTGGTCGCAGGCGGCGTGCTCGCGATCTCGGCGTCCAACTCAGGAGGTGCCTGGGACAACGCCAAGAAATACATCGAGGCCGGTAACCTCGGTGGTAAAGGAACCGACAATCACAAGGCAGCAGTTGTTGGTGACACCGTCGGAGATCCGCTGAAGGACACATCCGGACCGTCGCTGAATATCCTGATCAAACTTTCAGCGATTTTGTCGCTTGTGTTTGTGCCGTTCTTTGTGCAATACGGCGGAATTCTGCTGAAGTTCCTGTAAATCCGACCACAGTTTCGGAACAGAAAAAACCCGGCTTTACGCCGGGTTTTTTTGTGTTCGGAGTGTGTTGCCGCCACGCATTAGCAGCTTTTCTCAGGGATCTATCGGTCGATATCGCGAATACTATCAAAGACCAGATTGGCGATACCTTCTCCAAGTCCAGTCTGCTTCCTTCGACCCATCCAGAGCAGGGTTTTGCCGCCGAGCCACCGTGTCCGCTGGAAGCGTCGAGATACAAGCACACCGGCGCGTGGTACCTCCTCTTCCTCAATGAAGTACACCGGTTGAACTTCGCTCAAGATCTTACCTTGTGGTCCTCTGCTGTTGGGCAGCTTCGCGCGCTGTAGTCGGATTTCGCGCTCTGACCCACGTGCATGCGCAGGCACAAATGGAATCCAGTTGTCGGGAACCGTATTTCCCAAGACATATCGAATATTCGAGACGTCGTCAGCTGGCTCGAATTGGTCCAACGACGGCAGTTCACGCTTTAAAAGTCGACCAGAGCCTGCGTCGCTTGCAACCACCTGTTCAATACCCCACACGAGATTCGACATCTCATCCCGAATCAGATTGATGCGCTCGATGTCTTCGCTTTCCAGTCGCTGCCCGATAGCCGGCGCAAGATAAAACCGGCTCTCACCAGTTGTCGCGTTGTCGCGCTCGGTTTGGTGAAACATTGCAAATTGCTGCCAGTTTGACTCGGGGTCCTCGATCGCGGGTCGAACGGCCAGATTTTGGCCAAACACGTCTGTGACCACAATAGTCTTGATGTCACAGAGTGTGTTTGTTTCCAGTTCGTACGGCAGGACAAACCAGTCGTTCGAGTACGTCAAACCGAACTGGGCAAGCAAGACGTTTAGCAGCGATGTTGGCGATGCGCTGATCCGTCCGAAGTTGACTTCACCTTCCTCCATCTGCCAGAGCCTCGGGTGCGGCATACCGCTGAATTTCAGGGGCGTAGGCAAAAACGTTTGAACTACACGCTGTGGAACTGCATTGTCATTCGCGAGCTCGCCGCGAGGCCGACGTCGCCGCTCTGTCGTTTGATCGAACGCTGGCCAGTCCAACCGTCCGCCCGGATACTGATCCGCAATGAGCTTGCGAGTGCCAGGCCCATCGTTTCGCGCGTTTAACGAGAACTGATACTCGAGGCGAGACGCAGACCATGCGCTTTCCGTGTCGATGGGTTGGCTGTACAACGTGACATACCAGTTAAAGAACTGCACCTCGATCTCGGCAAGCGCATCATGGTCTTCATTTTCGATATCGGCAAGAGTCGTGTAGAGATCAACGAATTCGTTGCGTGTCATAATCTCAAAAAGCCGGAAACCGTCTGGAAGATGCTGGCCCAGAGACAGCGACAAGGCTTGTCCGTCCGGATCATCATCCGCGACAACTCGATCAAGCGGAACAGCTTCAGCAAATACCTTGGTGTAACGCTTCAGCCTCGCTCTTGAGAGCAGAAGACAAAACTGGCGTCCCATCTGTGCGCGCAGGAAAAGGGTGGGTTGCAACAGTTCTTTTTCGACATAGGTTTCTAACGCCTCATCCGTGTCGAACGGGACAGTTGCCCCGTCGGCCATGCCGATCTCCTTCGGTTGGCTGTGCACTCCCAAGACCCGGGCCTGGGCTGGCGTTCCAGCGTCTTCGCCCTCGAATTCACCAAACTGCCATTGTCTGCACAGAAACCACATCGGATCATGACAGGCCATTGACAAGCTCTGATCGAAATTGCTCGAGCGCGGATTGGTTTCAAGGCGGTTGTAGGTACGAATGTGAGGCGCTACGAACCTCGTACCTTGTCGTTTGAGTCGGGCGAACGGCAATACATCCGGCATTTCAATACTCCCCTGTAGTACCTAATCCAGCCCCTGATACAGCTGGTATTGCGACCTGAGTCTGGCCACCAATTCGTCATTGGTAGCAAGGTAATCCAGCGACAGATTGCTCTCGTTGAGATCGAAGCTCGCGATCGTCATGGGCAACAGCACATCCAGACTACCTTCCTCGAGAATCTGTGCGGGTTCGACAGCGCGCGTTCTCGCGCGATCCATGGTATCGGTCAGGGTGCCGGTCAGAGCATCCCAGGACCAGTGTTCGCCTCCGCTCGGTTCCACAGCGACGAGAATTGCATTGGGAGCCGATGCATTCGGTTGGTTGTAATTGAACGCGACGCCCGTTACTTCAGAGGGCATCGGTATTGATTCGGTCCAGTGATCAAGCTTCAGCATTCTCTGACGCCCGCCAACCCTCGCGGCGTCCAGACCGGAGATGCAAAGGCTCAGCGTGTCATCCTTGATGCTGAATGGCTCGCCGGTATCCGGGTCCTCAGCTGGAAACTCAACAGATAACCACGAGTCACCTTCGCGGTACGGCAACTGCACTGCATCAAACGAAACTGATTGCCCGCCGTTGAATTCCGTGATCATGCGTATGGTCTCGAGACGATGAATCGCAGGGCGCACCGGAGTGAGTGACTGTAACCAGTTTTCGATGGCGAGCGCAGGCGTCGTCTCATAAGTCGTTGCGTAGTGATTGAGAAGTTGCGAAGACCCCTCTTCCAGAGAACGCCGGATATCACTCGCATTCCCAAGCCGAAACTCTGGAAGCAATACAAAGTCATCGCCTAATACAGATCTGCCAGCATCGATCAAGCGCGCGACCTGCAGATCAGGACTTATCTCTGAGTTTGCAGCCTCCGCTCGCTTGGCGACGGCTACGCTGTAACGTTTACGTGCTTCACGCCATGCAGTCGCCGCAGCGGATAGCAAATCTCCCCGTGCCGCAGCCGATGTGGTATCGATAGTATCCAGTCGCGGTGCTCGCATCCCGAACAAGGGTAGCGATGCCAGCGCCGAACGAATCTGTGAAGCAGCTCGCGGCGCTAGCGCCATCGCTTCAAAATAGGTTCGATCACGGCCACGCGCCTCGAATTCCGCAAACGCCTCGCCGAGCGTCGCTGGGTTGTCAACAGACCGTGGTCGAATGCCATTCGGTGCCCTGCTCTCCAGTCGGTTCAACGCCGCATCAAATTGTCGGATCAACGCGCCCACGCGGCGATCGAAAGTGGCGACATCCCAACCGAACAAGGCGTCCGGGTTTTCGTCAACTGTTTGTGATCGTGGTCGAAAATCGCGCGCGCTGGCCGGTTTCGCTGTTGTGATCATCAATCGCAGGTATCGGAGAAGCGGAAGAACCTCAGCGACTGTGCGTTCACGCGCAGATTTTTGTGAGGTATCAAACTCGACAACAATGCGATCGTCATCCGCGACATCAACTTCTGCGGTATAGGCGTTGACCAACGCAGGTTCAAGGCTACGCGCTCCGGTTTCGATGTCGATACCTGCGGTGTAGACAAGATCAATGGGCTGCAAGTTAAGATCGGCGAGACTGAACTTCTGCCTCCGCCGCCGCTCGTCGCCGTCAGCGATCGCAACGCTGGCAACAATCCGGTCAGCCCTGCCAAGTTGGTGTCCGAGCCAGCGGTTGATGCCTGGCTCCGCTCGCGTGCGCGGCGTCGCTCTGGATGACCAGCCCATGTCTGCTTCGAGAGCAGCTACTCGTGTCATGGCCAGACATACGGTGTTGTTGACGGTCAATTGAGTACTGCGTGGCGTCTCCTGAACCTCCAGCTGTGGTGGCAACGAGGCTTCATTGAAACTGTTGAGGAGACCGGCGAGTCGATCGCCTTTGCCCTGTACCATCTGGAATGCCGCGTCGCTTGTGAGAAGGTCACCCATCGCATCAAGTACATCTCTCAATTGATCAATTTCTTCCTCTATCGCTTGCCGGTCCGGTGCTGGAATGGACAACTGACGCAAATCACTTTCATCGCTCTCCACCAATTTCATTCCGTCTACGACAGAATAGGCAGGCACCGTCTCCTGTGCTTCGCTCCCGGCCTGTGCAATACCTACGTGCTCAATCGGGAAGCGCTCACGCAACGTCAGGATATGCCGATTAAGGTTGACGGTTGGTGTTGCGCTGGTCCTGTCATGCAGCGCGCGCTCGAACTGATAGCCAAGCAATGCTTCCAGTGCCTGCCCGTTTTGAATGCCGCTCATCAACGACTGAGCGCGGCGGACCCTTGCCGAGCTCAGATTGACGGAGAACACAGAAGGCTTGTCTCGCGAGGCTCGGTTTCGATACCCCGCGAGGAGTACGCCGGCCGCAGTTGCGTGATTCAACGAGGGCGTGTGCACAAACCCCGCGTTCCCGCGTAGTTCTTGCACGCTACCACCACTCGGAGGCGTCAGCTCCTCTGCCACCCTCACCTCGGCTTTAGGCGCCGGCCGAATGTTCTCGAGCCATCCGTAAGCGCCCAAGTAAAGACCACGTCCTTTTTGTTGACGATTGCGGAACAGTCGGCGAGTAAACACTCCCGTGTGCCATGCGTCCAACCGATACGACGTCAAATCGAGGTGACCAATCAGGTGGCGCTCTAAAGCTTCCGTCGACAGTCCGGCTAGTCGACGAGCGGCTTGCCGGACAAGATTGAGCTCAGCGACAGCCGATGCGTTACGCCGCATACCGAGCAAATGATCGCCCACAGGGATACGAACATTGAAGCGACGGCGATCGACGGTTCTCGGTGCACCTCGCAAGAGCTCCCATGTCGTTAGATCACGAACGTCTCGGTCGAAGTTCAACAGGCTCTTCTCTGCGGTCAGACGTGAGATCTCAACGCCTTCACGGCGATAAAACGACACTGCCGCCTTCTGCAGGCTGAGCAGCAACGCGTGTCGCAGCAAAAAATAAAGGACGGAACGTGGGGGTTTGGCGCCCGGAAGTTTATGCTGCTCCAATGCATCGGTTGATGTTTCGGTCGACAGCCATTCAATAAAATTTTGTGGCGCCGACCCAAGATCATCAAGAAACCGATCGGCTGACACTCGTTTACGGTCCACGAGGTGTCTGCGTCTAATTCGATCATTGTCTCGATAGAACGAGAGTGCGCTGATCAGTGGGAATCCCTGCCCTTGGTACCCGGCCTGTGCGAGCCAGCTCATGATCGTGTTTTGCTGCCGCTGAAAGGCGCGCGTTGAGTTCGAAACGTTCGTGGCACTCAACGGCACATCGTTGAGGTGCCCCGATCGCTGCCGAAATGATGTTGAGTGTGGCGACAGTCCCATGATGTCGAGCAGGATTTCCTCCGCGTCACCCGGTTTTGCGACATACGCGACTTTCTCGTCTGCCATGCGAGACCACGTGCTTTGCAGAAGTCTGAGAATCGGTAGCATCTGACTCATCAGCGGATCATCATTTGGTTCTGTCCACCGGCTGAGGTCGCTCGTCACAAGGACACCGTAGGGTTGATCTCCAACACGGATCGACGGAACAGGTCCGGATGACGAGACGTTCTCTCGAAAAAACTCACGAAGTCGATCTTGCGCTATGCGGCTCAACGCGGGTCTCGTCAGCACTTCGAAAAAATATCCTACGGTGGCCGGATACAACGCGTCGTTCATCGCCCGCGCATCGGCCACCTGCGTCATGTCGGCATCGCGCGTTTCGGAAAATCCGTCGGGATTGATCCCGAGTGCTGTCGCAAAAGCATGTCCGTCCGTGTCCGACTGGTTGGATAGTGACTCGACCGGCGATGCGTCGTAGTAGCCGTTGGGCAACTCGAAATCGTTGCGGCGATAGCCCGAAGCCGACGTGTCGGTATTGTTGGTCGGCGTACCGAGCGACAGGAAACTCAATCCTTTGGTGGAATACTGGTGCGCATGCAAATGGGCCTCGAGCAGAGACTGACTTTTCGCCGGGTCCGCGCTAGCCAGCACGCCGCAGACGACCAGTCGTTCAATACGACCCCCGTTGAGCATGTCCGGAGTCACCGGGATGCGAAATGCGAGTCCCTTGTCGACGGCTGCATCGAAATCGCTCATCCAGGCGAAGCTTTCATCAAGTTCGATTCGCTGCTCAGTCTCTTGGAACGCTTTCTCGGCGAGGAACGGGTCAGGACCCAAAAACACATTGTCGGGTACCGGTTTGCCGACGGTGTGATGAACTTGTTGTCCGTTGTTGTATATCTGTAGCACGAACCGGTCGGGCAGAATTTGGGTTTGAGGTGCACGAGTCCAGTCGTGCGTCTTGGTCTCGTCTTGATCGGGAAACCTGAGACGGTCCTCAGAGAACCGGCTGTTTGGTCGCCAATTTGCGGGGGTCGTCTGCTTCGCTACCCAAACCGCTCGCGCCCGACCCAGTCGACGGGCGAACATGTTCCAGATTTCCTGTTTGCTTACGTCGGGCTCATCGGGGTTCAAGCGGTTGATCCGAAGCAGCGCACGCCAATAGTCTTGACCCGCGCTGACCTCATCGTCAGTCAATAAAGGCTCAAACGAGTGAACGTGAAAATCATCTGGGTAGACTCTTACGAGAAGAACCTGACCGGATTGGTCATCAACAAATCGAGTTTCAAGTCGAACCGGCAGCATGACCAGCGGGAACTCCGCGTCAAGATTCTTTGCAATCCGCCGGTAATCACGGGCCGTATGTAACCGGTTCACCGCATCGTTCAGGCGCGCGTTTGCGCGATCCAGTTGCGCTGTTGGTCCGCGCAAGGCGGATGCGAGCGCACCATCGTCCAGGTCATCACCCCTCGCACGCTGAGCCGCGAGTCGCGCCATGTAGACGCGGGATTGTGCCCGATCAACTACGTCTCGAGCTTGTTGAATCGCAGCAATGTTTTCATCGAAGGTTGGCATTCCGCCTCCTAGAATCTCAGTCTTGGCACACCACTCAAATACGCGAACAACGTAAGTCGCTCGTCCCTGTCAACGGGTTGCGCAACCTGCGACTCCAGCATTTCCTTGGCATGCACCGCAATCATTGCCGGACGCTGTAGCAATATGGCCGCCATATCAGCGGAGCTGTGTCCCCAGCGACCCACCGATGGATCGCTCGGAAACGCTCTAGCCGAGCCCCGCTCCACTCGGCCACTCGGTCGGCGACGGGCGGTAACAAAATCGATGTCGCCCTGAAAATTCTTCCATGACAAATCATTCCATGTGAGTTCATTCGGCTCGTTAGGATCGAACGAAATATCCATGCCGAAGCGAGGCTCCCCGGGTACTTCCGCAATAATGAAATACCAGCCCAGGCTGTCCGGTGCGTTCGCGGAGCCGCTCGCCGAAACCGAGGAAGTTTGTGTAGCGCCCGTCGCTTCCCTTACGGTCAAATCAAATCCCAGCAGTTTGATATCAGGGTCGATCTGCGCTTGATAGAGGGGAAACTTGATCTCGGTCGCGAGTTGAGCATCTGTCATCTCATCGCTTCGAATCATCGTCTCGGTGGTCGCATCCGGCGCTGAGTTCGGGAGCGCTTTCTGCGCGAAAATTACGGTGTTGGGAAACTTGCGTAGAAGATCACCGCGAATCACAAAAACCAGTTGCTCACTGTCTTCATCTGGATCCCGGGCATTGTGGCGTCCAAGCCGACTATTGCGTCGCCACTGATGGATTGGCTTGATATCTTTTAGAGCTTCAGAATCCTGTGGTGTTGAATCAGGCGTGACAAATCCACTGACATCCCAGAACTGTCGAAAGTAGCTCCCGCGCATATCCGTGGGATACTCACGCCACATGAGCTCCCGCCCCATCTCATAGTTCATTCCAACGAGATACGACTCGATAAATCTTTGATTGGTCTTTAAAAGCGATAGCGTGTTGTTCTCGATCAACTCGAGATTAGGGAGTAAGAACTCCTTGTCGATATCCAGTAGATATTTGTAAGTTGGCGACGGAAGATCCGGATACGCCATTGCCGGTAGAAACGCTTCAGGTTCTGGGCGAAATGTGCCGGGCGGCCATTTAAGAACTTGTTGGAGTCGCTCGTTATATGCTCGATTCGGCGCTATCGACAGTGCGACGCGCCTAGATGCAGCCCGTGCCGACAATGCGGGCAGAGCATCTTGGTGTCGGGTGACATCGAAGCGCTCGTTCAGCGCTGAGTAGGCTCCACGAACTGCAGCGTTGTGAGCGCGGGTCGACTCACGGTTATTCGCGACCGTCGTCGTAACGAACGTCATATCACGGCGTGTAATCTGCGGTCGCAACTCGCCGGGCCTTACTCGCGGACGGAGGGTGGTTCGGCCGGCGGTTCCAGGCGCCACAGGCGCAGTGCGTGTGCCAGAGGATGGTCTCCGGGCAGTAGGGGTTCGTGTGGCCGGCACGCCAACCAATGGAAGCGCGCCTTCAACCAACCCGTCGCTATCCAACTGAAACCGCTGCGGATCGAAGCGGGTCAGCCAATCGGAAACGGGGGGAAGTCCACCCGTAAACCCATCCTGATTCGAGGCAAAGTCGGAAACCAAATTTGACTGCGTGCTCCAGACGCGTACCGCAGACGCTGTGGACGGTGCGTCAAACGTATTCAGGTTCCGCACTGGCGAAACGGGTTGAAACTTGCCGTCCTTATCCGGGCGAATTCCGTTCGCTCGATCCATTTTCGGAACCGCATTCAGAAGCGAAAACCCACTCTCGCGTCCGCGATTCTTCAAGCCCCGAACGATCGAGGTTGTTGATCGTGTCATGCGAGCGAACACACCGGAGAATACGGACTCACTGACGCGGCTCGTAACAACATCGTTTCGCACCGTGCCTCGCAGGCCGAGTACGCGTGATGTCATCGGTGCGATCATCGATAGGAACTGGCTTTCGTCTTGCGAGGCAACATTCTTGGCATAAAGCTGTTGCATGACGACCGACGTGAACCGCGCTTGCTTCAGCTTCCGGTTTGCATCGAGCACGTCCCCGAGCTGTTGCCAGGCGGCATCGGAGAATGATTCCTGGTTCTCCTGTACGACGCGCTTACCGAAGCCCGCGGGAACACGAGTTCGAGGATCCCGATTCAGTTCGTCAAACCAGTTCGAACCGCTCGCATCAAAGTTGGGGATGACCCGTTTGCCAGACGAACGTGTATCGCGACGCATCGCGTGAAACATCCCGTAGAACGGAATCGACACATAGGGGTCTTGATCGTCTGACTGAACCCGCACTGTATTTAGGTTGACGAGCGCTTCCACGTCGTCGAGGAACGGCTGTGGTCTCGTCGCAGGCGGAAACACGGAACGCCGGGCGTTCGGTGCGATGACAGCGCCCTCAAGCAATAACGTAGATGGATTGGGGGCCCGCACTGCGCCGTTTGCATCAGCGCGAATAAAACCGGGTTGAGAGCAATCCATCTCTCGCACACCCACTCGTTCATCCATTACGCGCGGTTGGAGTTGCTTGACGAGGTACTCGAAATCGAAGTTCTTTCCAGTGGCGAATGCAAATCGGTGATAAACGGGAAACTCCGTGGCTTCGTTCGGCCAGGCAGGCTGTTGCGCTGGCACTCCGGCCGGTGACTGTCCAAGTCCCGCGCGACGGCCTGTTTCAAAGGTTGGAATCAGGAACGCATAATAGGGTGTCTTTGGCTCCAGTTGCCGCGGACACAGTAGCCGGCTGTAGACGCCATCCGGGTCTTTCTTTACATCTTCTTCCAACCCATCAAGAAACTGATCGAACTGTGATTCTTCATGTGGGAGATTCGAATGCATGTGGCACCACAAGTGCAATTCGTCGTTCGGTTGAAGCGCTTGTGGGTTGACGATCTGTATCGAACTAAGTGGCTCGCGTCGCGATGTCTCGACAAACTCTGCCGACTTCAGGACGATAAGCGACAACCACGGTCTTAACTTCAAATCATCCGATGCTGCCGCAGCCGGTGTGTATCGAAATGGAAAGTCTTCGTCATAGAACTCGACGTACGGAAGATAGTTGGGTTCGTAATCACCTACGCCATCACGTGGTTCTGTACGAATGATGCTTTGTGGATTGACACCGACGACATCGCCAGGCCCCATCAAGGCAAAGTTCTGCGATATGGTCTCGCCAGTGGTCAGCTCGACTTCGACTGGAACACGAGCTCGCTCGATGACCGCGCCATCGCGTCTCCCCAACGTGTCTTTTTGCCGAATCGCGTCGGCGATTCCTCGACGCGCCCATGACAAAAACTGATACCGACCAAAGCTCATTTGCCGCTACCCCGCGAGTTCATACGTCTGAACTACCTGAAGTTGACCTTCCATATCCGGATCGTTCGCAACCACTGCATCGAGTGCCCTTGTCGCTTCCGCCAGCGTTGAAAAGCGATCTGCGCTGTTGGCTTCCCGCAAGGTCGCGGTGCTCGCAATGGCGAATTGCTGTGGATCGGGGTCGATCTGTATTGTCTGAAGCGCATTCGGCCCGCCGGACTGTTGATTCGACCAGGACAGTGTGGAAGCGGAAGCCCCTGCACCACGTACCAGGTGACGAAACGCATCAAGCGGAAGTTTTACCTGCGCCGCTTCCGCCGGGTCGTCCTCGGTATAGTTCAACTCATAGTCGAGTGTGACCGGCGATACCGTTCGTGGGGATGTGTTGATCGACTGCGTTCCCTGCAGCGTGAATCCATTTTCAAAGCGCTCAAACGATTTGCGCGACAGCTTCTCATTCTCAGACAATTTGGTGAAATTGCCGGCTGCAAACAGCGCTTTACGTTTTTGCGTAGGGAGTACCTCATCGCCAATGCGTACAGCACTGATTCCAATGCGGTTGGCACCCTCAGGTACTTTGTCTCCAAACTTCTCGATATCGTAGTTCAATGGCAACACATCTTGCCCGAATCCCAATTCACCGAATGGGTAGACGACTAACGTAGAGTCTTCCAGTCGGTCCAGCTCACGGTGTGTCACCGTGTGGTGCAGACGCTTGCCGGCGCGACCTTGCCAATTGTCACGGTTTTCGAGTTCCTGCCGAAGCAAAGCCGTCAGTTCAATTCGTGTGCTCGCAATTTCTTCGAGCTCATTGCCCCAGGTCGCGCGTACGGGAATCGTAATGTCGAAGAAGAGGATTCCGAAGCTCACCTCACCGTCAATATTCCACGGATGTGGACCGGTAAGCGTGCCGCGGAAGCTGATACCGAACAGGATTTTTCGCTTGCGACGTATCGCTAGTGTCGCTTCGAGCGTCAGAGAAAAGCTGAACGGATCGAAAATAAACAATGCGTCGAACGCGAGAAGACCGTACAGGTTGAAATTCGCCGGTCCAGATGCCAGGAGTTCCAGCCGAGCACCGAACTGGAATGAGTTCGACGTGTACGCAACATAGAACTGAAGGGTCAGCGTCGGGTTCTTGCCGCTCAACAGCGACAAGCCGACTCGATCCATATCGCGGAACGCACCGGGAAGTGTTGGTACGGTTGGGTAGTCGTTGAAGTCTGGATGGAAACCACCAATGCTGATGGCAAACATTCCGTTGTCGCCCCACCCTGCGACAAACGCGAGCGATCCCGTCAGTTCAATGCCGACGAATTGCGAGTCGTAGAGTTGCGCTTCGAAATAGACAAACTGATTTACGGTGTCTATGACGCCGAGGAAGTTCACCTGCAGTCGGAGGGTATCGGAGTCTTCTCGAGGCGCACTAATGCGGATGACGCCAAGAATAATGATCTTCGGATCAGGCCACTCCACGATGACCCCAAGATCCATTAGCAGGAGATTCGTGCCGCCGTAGCCTATGCGTGCCATCAGGCCGACAGCGAACTGGTCCTCCTTGATCGGAAAGAAGTCCTGAATATCGTTGATGATGCGTGAGATGTTTCCAACAACATCTTCGGGGAACATGATGCTGTTGATCGCGTTGGTACGAACACCAACACGCAGAGCCTCGACATTGATCGTACGATCAATTCCCATGAGTCCACCGAGTCCATTCAGGAAAAACCCGAATTGCAGGGGAACAGCGTACTCGCCAGATACGAGTACGAGCATCGAAAAGCCGTCGGAGCCGTCCGGCATGATCGTATTGATGACACCTACGGCTTTGATGGTAAGCACATCTTTGATCAGGAATTCGAGTGCACCGAAATACTCGCCTTTGTCCTTGTCAAAGTAGAGGTACCCCCCTCCTCCTATGGGTCCGGCATTAACCGCAAGACCCGCACCCGTCGGCGGCTTGAAGTCAACATTCAGGTCGTAACCGAGAAAACCTCCATTATCTTCACGCTCCGTGAAAACCATTTCCGCCCCGAGTCGACTGATTGAGACTTTGACGGCCGATGTAAACTTGACCCAAAAGTCCAAAGAGCTTTCGATCGTGATCGTCTCGAGACCTTCATTCGCACCGGTTTTCAGGTGAAGCACTTCGATGCCGACGACGTCTTTGATGTCCTTATTGATCTCAATACGAAGGTCGATAAGGTTGAAGAGTTTCTCCAGAACTTTCTCGAGAAGATTGGGCTCTGTCGCTGGATCTGTTTCTTCGGTGGCCTCGCCCTCTTCAACGGGTGCTTTGGGATTCCCGCCACCACTGCCGAAATAGAAGTCACGTTTTTCGGAGTAACCGAATTCGAGATCAATATCCTTTTTTGTGGTTTTCGGAAGTAGGTTCCCGGGAAATCCGGCTTCCCGATCACGCTTCATCTCGAAGGGCATCTTCACTTTGAAATTGATGTCGAAATCGTCCGGTTTCAACGTGAACTTCGCTGCATACTCCTTGATGCCGAGAAGGATCTCCGGAGTCGGAAAAAACTTCGTTTTGAAATCCTTGGGTAGCTTGTGCTTAAACGTTACAGCGAGTTTATTTGCCTTACCGAGATCGGCTGCAGGTCGAGTGCCAATTCGGAACACGCCGTCGCCATCGACATCGATCTTGAACGAAGCGTCCTCTTCTACCGGTATAAGAAGGTCGACTTCACCGGCCAACTCCGTCACAAGTGCACCACCGCCATGCGTTTCTGGAACAAAAGCCAGTGTGTTGAAAAACTCTCCCCGATTCGCCGGGTTGTCGTGAGGCGCAACCGCAATTGAATACGTCAAAGCGCGGTCAGCGATGGCGTCGAGATTGGGCGTACTGCTGCCACGATATGCATCGAAGCCGTAATCCAACCTCAGGTCGAATACTTCACTGTCTTTGATCGCAAAGTGGTCTATTGCGAGAAACCCACCGGCCAGCGCGGCAAAGATCGTCTGAGTCAGCGCTTCCGCAGACTCCGGTGTATCCAGTCCACTCGCCAAGCGTTTGAAGAACGAACCGATAGTCTTCGCAATACCCTCTGAACCTCCGATGGCAGCAGAGTTTGCGTTGATGACGGTGACGAGTTGAGCAAAAGCGTGGGCTGGCGGATTGTTGCGCCGGATGTATTCCATCAACAGAATATTGAAAAATGCGGCCATGATCTCGTCTAGGGCGAAACCTGCGTCTTCTTCCTCGTTGAGCGCAGCGCGAATGACACCCTCAATTGCAACCGTCAGTTGGACAAGATCGCTAACCGCACCTGCCAACGCGAACCCGTCCAGATCCTCGACGGCGGATTCGATGTAACGATCGAGTGCTGTCGTCGACGGTAATTCGCCGATGTCGGTATCGCTGTCCAGGCCAAGTGTTCCCAGCAGCTCGTTGCGAGCGTCCGCATCACCGAAAATCGCAGTCGCGGGCTCCAGCATCTTTCGAATGAACTTGAACAGTGACTGGAAAAAATCCGAATTCAGTTCTTCGTCTTCCACTGCGCCTTCCTAAGGTAACTCTGGCCGATTGGTGTCTTCATCGGCGGCAACGAGTGCGATTTTGTGTTCCACGTGCTTGCCGGATTTTGGATCCGCGCCGCGCTCACGCGCGTAAAAAAGAAACTCGTGCTTTGCAGATAGCACGTTGTCCTCTTCCTCGAACGACAACAGTCCAACGTTCGCTGGCCACACCATGCGTCGACGTACACCGGATATGAAGTCGTGTTGGTGCTGCTGCACTGCATTCGAATATCCGGCGTCTACCGATGGCAAGTCGAGCGGCTCGTCATCTTCGACCACAATGTCCTCGTCACCGATTAACGCGCCTTCGCGCTGTCGCTCATCACTGATAACGCTAAGTCGCCAGCGAAAATCGGGGTTTCTGTTCACTCGCGCACCTGCCTTCCAGCCGGCGACCGGAATCACCGCAGGATTTGACCGCAGACGCTGGCGGTTTCTGATGCTGGCGGTGCCCGTAACGGTCAGTACGCGATCTTTCCACCCGACTTTCTCGAGGCGATCACCGATACCCGTGAGTGCCTTGTGCGCGAGACCCGAGCGCACCAAATGGAATGGTCCATGCACTTCATTCTTCGCGGCACTCGAGGTGAACGTAACGATCCGCGATTTCGGAGCTCGGGCGCTACCTTTCCAATAGTCGAGTACTGTCGAAAAGCCGTAATGAACATCGCCTGACAGCACGATGACCTTTTTGTGCTGGCTGAGTCGATCCAGAAAATCTTCAAAAGTCTTTGTGTTGAACCCCCATGCTTCATAGTCCGCACCAATGTATCCACTCAGAATGCCGGGGTTATCACCGCCCGAATTGGCGATTCCGATAGCGGCGGCCGCCGCTGGCTGAATCAGCTCCTCGAAGCTCGACAGACCGGGCGCTGGCGCAGCGGATACAATGATCAGGAACGGCGCCTGACTGCCAGACGGATTCACCATTGGCAGTTGTTCGACTAACGTGCTGTGCTTGATTAACCCGGGTGGCGAATTCAGTGAGTCATATTTCCGTTTGGTACGGGTGTCGAGGACAACGGTCGTCGCCGGCCCGGTCGGTACTTGATAGTGCCAGTGCACAACATCTTCATCCGATAGCCCCCCGAAGCCGAGCAGGTCTTCAATTGGATCAATAAAGCTGGACTGAAGATTGTCTGCGTCGGGATTCGTTTGAACCTGATCGCAATATTTGAGGATGGCACGCAGCAATTCCGTAGGTTTGCTGACTCTCTCCAAAGTTAGCCCATCTCCTGCGGCCGCTCCCGCCGCAGCTCCGGCTGCTGCCCCGGCTGCTACTCCGGCCGCCCCACCTCCTGAAGCCGCACCGGCACCCGCCGCAGCTCCGGCTGTCGCTGCCACCGTGCTTGCCCCCGCCGATGCGTCGATGGGCTCCTCGGCGACATACTCACTCGGACGATTACCCCAGTCCTGAAACAAGCAGTAAGCCATCAACCCGTTGCGGACCACATCACGACCAAATCGTCGGGACTGACCGATTACTTGGTTTCGCCAACGCTCGCTCAGATACCAGTCATCCGTGACTTCATGATCGTCAAAGATCATGTAACTCGGAATATTGGCAAGTAGTCTTGAAACTTTCGGAAGATCTTTGAAAAATTTATAGAGCGACTTGAGCTCACCGCGAAGCGTCTTTTTCTGGTCGTCGAGCCAATCCTTGAATGCAGCGAGTTGCGTTTGAGCCGCGACCTGACCGCCTGAGGTCGGAATGAATATGGCGCGAGTCTCATCGTCGATGAGACGTTCGAGGGCGTCGCGATCACTGACTACTTCATCGATCAGGTCCCGAATACCACTGTCGGCATCCATGCCGTCAAAAATTTCATCGACGACTGCATCAAGCTTTGCCCTACTGCCGTCCTTGAGTTTCGCCATGTGTTCAACGAACGAGGTGCTCCAAGCACGGACGTTCCAATAGTGAAGATACAAACTGCAGTACTCACCAAAACTCAACACATGACAAAGTGCTTCCCCACTCGTCAATCCGGCGTGATTCTGGATCAGCTTCTGACGCAGGTAGGGCGGAAACTTGCTCAGTTCGATCTTCTGCCTGTCGTCCTCTGCCAAATGAACCTTGTCATCAGCAACAATGCGCTTGCCGTCGTAGTCGTGCATGTACCGCAGCAGCGCGCCAGGTACATCGTCTGCATAGACTTGATCCCCGGTGAGAAACAGTTGTTGAAGTCGAGTATCGGGCTTCAGGCGATTCGATTCGATTTCCTTGTCGAGAAGCGCCAGCGCATCGGAACCTGGTCCATGCGCTTTTCGACAGGACGCCTGTGCGATCTTCAACTTGCTGACATCATCCTGTGGCACGCAAAACGTCGGGAGGTGGCCAGACTTATAGCCGATCGGAAGTTGAACCCGCTTGCTCGTCGATGGCGATTTTGTCAGAAGCCCGGCGCTGAAGAAGTCGACATGTAAGCTTGGTCGATTCGAATCTTCGATATAAATGTTGTAGCTGTAGATCTCTCCGGCTTGTAGCGCGACCTGCGGGCGAACCGTGACAACACCGACATACAGACGCTCTCCGATTCGATGCAGGCGGGCAGACTCTGGTATTGGGCGACCGTTGTGATCGTGGGTTGCAAGCGGAATGGGTTCGATGCCATTTGGCACAGTGGAGAAACCCGTCGTGGGTCGATTTGCGGCACGCATCCTGACTTCACGCACGTCATAGAGGCGCAAACGCATTCGCAGCAAGACATCGTCTTGCGGTATGGGATCCGATTTAAACGCGAGCCAAACGGAGACGCTGCGTTTCTCAACGCGCCGAAGAATAGGGCCAGCGATAACGTGCTTCGGGTCCATACACTGCCTCAGACCAGCTCCACTTTAAGGAGCTGTAACTGCTAACAGCCGTGCCCTTCAACACCACGACGTTCGATCATCGACGGCAACTCAGCGCAAAGCGCTGCCACCGTCACGCGTTTGACATTACGCCTAATGAGACGTGATTACCAGCTTCCGCGACGGCGACCGACGACGAGTTGGTCGCGCAAAGCGATCCCTCTACTCTTTCCTTTCAGGGTCATACTTCGCAAACCAACCCATGATGTTGTCAGTTTTCGCGATCAGTCGGCTTGGACGACCCGCGATGTAATGCGATGACCCCGGCACGCGGATGAGTGCCGTATCAACCTCGCGCATTTTGAGTGCGGTATAGAATTGCTCCGCCTCCCACGTCGGCGTGCGCCAGTCTTCTTCGCCGACCATAACGAGCGTTGGCGTCGTGACGTTTTCGACCAGCATAATTGGGGACCGATCCAGAAAGGCGTCGGGATCTTCCCAGGGCTCTGCGCGAATCCAGTGGCGCTTCACGAGCGCCGCGATATCCGCGGATAGCGCCATCGTCATCCAGTTGATCACCGGTTTGACGGATGCAGCCGCAGCGAAACGCTCTGTCTTGCCGACGATCCAGGCCGTCAGGATGCCTCCGCCGGAACCACCCGTAACAAACAACCGGTCCTCACTGACGTAATTCTCGGCGACGAGGTGATCAACCACGCTCATCAAATCGTCGTAGTCATATCCGGGATAGGCCAGGTCTATTTCCAGCGCGAACTTCTCACCGTAGCCGGTCGAGCCACGGGGATTCGTGTACACCGTCACATAGCCTTCTGCCGCATAGCGTTGAATCTCCGCAGAGAAGCTGGGTCCATACTGAGCGTAAGGTCCACCGTGAATCTCGAGAATCATCGGGTAGCTGCCATCTTTCTTGAAGCCCGGCGGCAAGGCGACCCACGCCTCGATCTCAAGACCGTCGTGGGAGGACGGAACTTTGATTTCCTGAATTGGCGCCATATCGAGAAATGGCAGGAGATCCGCGTTCAGATCGGTCAGAGAACGATCCTTGATTCGGCTCCCTGCGACGGCAATATCCGCTGGCTTGTCGGGTGACGCCACCGTGTATGCGAACACCGGCCGACTGGTGTTGGAAACCGAGTACGCGCCGCCGGCGTACGGTCGGCCAATCGACGTACCTCCGACGTCCGTGATCAGCCGCTCTACACCCCCGTCAAGATCGATTTCGATGATCGCCATGTCTCCGGCGTCCTCGATCAGCGCGTAAACAGACCGACCATCGCGACTCCAGGCGATGTCACCGATCGTGCGATCAAACCCGGCGGCAATGCGCTGTGGGTCACTGCCGTCGGCCGCCATGACATAGAGCCCGGTCTGTTGGTAAGACAACACCTTGTCGTCAAACCCGAGATAAGCGACTCGCTCGTCGTCGGGCGACACTTTCGGGTTGCTATCCGGCCCGTCACGTTCGGTCAGACGCGACATCTCCAGAGTTTGTAGATCGATCGCAAAGATGTCGCTCTCGATTCTGTCCAGATCACGGTCGTCGTTGGGGTTGCCTACAACAAGAATCGATCCGTTACCCAGCCATTCGGGTTGCCGGTAGTCCACGTCCCCGGATGTCACCTGTCGTGGCGTGCCCCCGTCGGCGGGTATGGTGAAGACGTGAGTTGTGCCCTCGGACAAATAGCCCTGTCCATCGAAACGAAACGTGATGTCGTCGAAAACACGCACTGGCGCTGACCACTCGGAACCCTTCGGTGCTTTGGGCGCTTTGGCAAAACTGGGGGTCTCGCCCTCCACGAACATACTGAACGCAATGGTGGAGCCGTCAGGCGACCAAACGGCAGCATTCGGTGATGCAGAGAACTGGGACAGCGACACGCTGTCGCCCGTGTCCATGTAAAGAACTCGCAGCTCCGGTGCACCGCCGCTATATGTCGTGTATAGCAATCGGTCGCCTTTAGGAGACCAGCGTGGGCGTACGGCGGACGAGCCTCCGACGATCAACGGTCGATGGGCACCCGACTCAACATCCAATGTCCACAGATCTCCCCTAATGCGGTCGGACAGTTTGTCCATCGAACGTCGGACATACACGATGGTCTTTCCGTCCGGTGAGATGTTCGGATCGTCACCGTATTCGATGTCGAAGACATGCTCTGCAGTGAATCGATTGAAATCGTCCGCGTGATTGTCCGCCCACGCGCCTGGCATCTGGAGTAGTCCCACCAACACCAGTCCGTAAATCGCTCTCGGCATCGCCCTCTCCATACAGTTTTCTGGATATCGTCAGCCTCGGGAGAATGCACAAGCCATCGTGTATCTGCAACCAGCTCAACAGCTGTGGCCGTCCCATGCATCTGAACGACGGTGTGTGTTGCTCCCGAATGGGCTAACCAGCGATACTACGGCGACTGTTCGAACGCGCGAGCGAACTCACCGGACGCATGTCAAACCTACAACAATACGTCGCGGCCATCGGTGCGTTTCAAGGATTGTTGATGCTCGTACTGTTGACGACCGATCATCGTGTGTCGCAGGCAAGCCGCCTACTTGGTGTGATCTGCCTCATCCTCTCGCTGATGTTTGGCTTATCGTTCTTACTGACCGCTCGCAACGAAGCGCTGTTCCTGCACGTCGCAGGATGGCTGTTTTATCTGCCTGCCAGTCTCGGCGGATTGATTTACCTGTACTGCCGGAATGCATTGCTCGATCAGCCACTGGCATGGCGTGATGCACTGCATGGCATCCCGCTGCTCATTTGTTATGTACTGGTCTTCGATTTCCTCGTGCTGCAACCCGAAACACTCGTCCGATGGATTCAGGGCACACCTATTGATTCCTGGCGGATCGCGCTCGCCGAGATTGTCATGGTCGGTCAAGGTCTGGTGTACCTGCCGCTTGCCATCGGGACCACGCTGCGGCTAAAGCAACGAGCGCCTGATGAAATCGCGAATTTTCATCCAGCAACGTTCACGTGGCTGCTGGTTTTTACCATCACATTGCTGTTCGCATGGGTACTCAAAGCAATCTTCGCGCTCAGCAACGTGGCGTCGCCCTACTCGTACTCATTTGCCGCAGATATTCTGTTGGTCAGCATCATCTACATTATTTCCGCTGCTCAATGGCGCCATCCAAAGTTGTTCAACATTCAGCAATTGGCCGCGGTCACAAAACAGCGGGAACGGAAGCCACGCGAAACGGCTCTTCTAGACGACAGCACCAGAGCGGAATTGTTCGACATCGTTGTCGCTGCGGTTGAGTCACAGCAGCTCTTCCGCGACTCGTCCCTGACTCTATCGCGTTTGGCGCAGACCACCGGTCTCAGCACGCACCATATTTCGGAGGCATTGAATCGGCACGCCGGTAAGAATTTCTATGAGTTCGTGAACACCTATCGTGTCGAGTATGTGTGCGAACGGTTACGCGATACGGATGACAAGCTGCTGGATATCGCGCTTGAGGCAGGATTCGCGTCTAAAAGCACATTCAACGCTATCTTCAAGCAATACACGAGCATGACGCCAAGCCAGTATCGACGAGATCTTGACGCGGGAAGCGTCTGAACCTATCGGATCAGACGTCCGACTTGGCCAATTCGGACGAAAACGATCGGAAAAACCCCTGCAATGCGATTGACCCAATCGATTCATTGCGAGGTGAGACTGTGTTCTGTTGTGTTCCTGAATCCGGCGTATTTCTCAGAACCCTGCTGATCTCAGCGACGATCTTGATGGCGGGATGTCAAACATTGCCGCGAGCCTCGGACCTTCAAGCCAACCACGTGCGTGCTGTGGCGTCTGTCACCGCAGTGGAGGATCAACTCATCGAGTTTCGACATGACCTGCATCGTCATCCAGAACTCTCCGGCCAGGAGGTTCGAACGTCGATGCGCGTCGCCGAGCGTCTCAGATCGCTCGGCTATGAGGTTCGCACGAATGTTGGTGGCCACGGCGTCGTCGGTGTCTTGCGTGGTCAGGCCCCTGGGGCGGAGAACGGCCCAACGATCGGTTTTCGTGCTGACATGGACGCGAGTCGAGACTTTTCGGTCGATCCCGTTTCATATTCGTCCGTAGTAGAGGGCGTTCGACACAACTGTGGGCATGATCTTCATACGACCGTGGGCATTGGTCTCGCAATTGGGCTCGCGGAAATCCGTAGCACCCTGCCGGGCAATATCGTGCTGATTTTTCAACCCGCTGAGGAGGCTGGGACCGGCGCGGAGGCCATGCTGGCAGATGGTGTGTTTGCGAGTGTGAAACCGGAGGCGATACTGGCTGTGCATACGTTTCCGATGGAACTGGGTGTGCTAGCGAGTCACCCGGGTTCCTTACTCGCTGGTCGTGCCCGACTGTCGGTGACGCTGAGAGGAAATGGAGAACTCGATAGCGCCGCATCGGACCTGCACGCAGCGCTGATGGCGGTCTCGACGATTCGTCCTGAAGCGGCACTGGAGCCCACGACACCCGACTTTATTTATCTCGATTTAGCACCTCCGAGAAAGCACCCCGTCGAACCTGAAGTTGTCGTTAGTGGGCTCGTCATGTCGGCCGGAATCGAAAACCGCCCTGAGATACGCCGGAAAGTGATGCAGGCAATTGATGCCGTGCAGTTGCCGGATGTTGAAGTCCTGGTGGACTATTCGCAAGCGCTCGAAGGCGTCGACAACGATCCCTCCGTCCTGAGGCGCTCAACCAATGCGATGAGTGCATTGGAAGCGCAACTGCAGGTTCGATCTTTTGCAAAGGTCTTTCCGGCCTTCAGCGAGGATTTCGGCTCGTTCCAAAAGCACACACCGGGAGTCATGTACTTTCTCGGAGTGAATAATGCCGAGGCTGGCACTGTCGGTTTTCCGCACAGCCCCGATTACGTCGCCGACGACGCAGCGATTCTTGTTGGCGTGCGCGCGATGCTCTCGGCCGTACTCGCATTGATGGACAGTTCGTCGCAATAAACGCGAAGTGCTGCAAGCGCGCCCCATTCTCGTCTTCCGGTGCAATGCAACGCCACGCGCCTAGCAGCAAACAGAGAGGTCGCGCGGTTGGAGTCACGCTTGTGACCGTGGGTTATGTTCAATGGTAGACAACCGTTAGCTCCTTGTAAGACTTCCGTAAGGTCGTGCAGCGCCCTGAAAGATAGCTTTTCCCGTGTTCTGAAACGACTGCGTTAGCAGTGAGATTCCATGGGGAGGCCAGAATGGCGAGTCGAGATTTCTCAAAGGTTTGGATACTGACGGCTCTGTTGCTGCTCGTAACGGGATGCGGCGGCGGTGGTGGCGGAGGGAGTGATTCACCTGACCCACAGCCACCGGCAGTTCCTGTCGTTGCAGGCGAATGGCAGATCAGTGAAACGCTGGCCGACGATTGTGGCAGCAGTGGAACGACCAACACCTATGTGGCAACAGTGACGCAGAATGGCTCGCAGGTCGTCGTCACTTACGGTGGTGTCAGCCGCAGCGGCACGATGACCGGTAATGAGCTCACCTGGAGCGGCAGCTATCCGGAAGACGGAGGCACGACTACGGTCTCATCGCTCATCCTGAACTTCTCGGGTGATTCAGCGACAGGCAACGCGACCTGGAGTTGGACCGATGGCACCCAAAGCTGCAGCGGCACATCGTCGATCACGGCAACGCGGCTAAGTACCCCGGCACCCGCTGCGCCGACCGACGCCAACGCCGTGGCTACGTCTTCCGGCAGTGTGGACCTGATGTGGCGCGACAATTCCGACAACGAACAGAGTTTTGTCATCGAACGAAGCGCTGTATCCATAACGACTGGGTTCACAGTCGCTGCAACGGTCGCTGCGGACTCGCAGTCCTACGCGGATTCGGGCCTGACGCCAGCCACGACTTACTACTACCGTGTAGCTGCGTCGAACGCAGACGGTCAATCCGATTTTTCGAATGTGGCGTCTGTGACGACCGAAGCAGCGCCGCTCCAACCGCCGCTAGCCCCAAGTGGTCTCAACGGATCGGCAATCAACAGCACGTCAGTGCAACTGTTTTGGATCGACAACTCGGACAATGAGTCGAGTTTCGAGGTGTTCCAGGCGCTTGGGACGGCAGGTAACTTCAACCTCGTCAGCACTCGGCCTGCAAATGAAACATCGGTGGTTATCGATGGTCTGGACCCTGCGACCGACTATGCGTTCAAAGTCGTCGCGATCAATTCGGCCGGTAGTTCGCCGGACTCCAATATCCAGGAGATCACAACACCGGCGGATGCCCGTATCCCAACAACGCCATCCGTCCCGACGGTTGGCGATGCGACCAGTAGTTCATTGACATTGAGATGGATGGACCTGAGCGACAATGAAACGGGTTTCCGAATCTACCGGTCAGCATCGCGCGATGGTCAATACGTCGAAGTGACCACAACCGCCGCCTCCGCGACGAGCTATACCAACACCGGGCTGGCCCCCTCCACCACTTATTGGTATCGAATCTCTGCCTTCAATGCGACGGGCGAATCTGCGCTGACCGCCCCGGTTAGTGGTATGACTTCGGCACCGCCGATCACAGTTCCAACGACACCATCCGGTCTGACGGTCGGCAGTGCAACTGCGAGCTCTCTGACGTTGAACTGGACCGATACCAGTGACAATGAAACCGGATTCCGCGTGTTCCGTTCTGAATCCGAAAATGGCAGCTACGTTGAAATCGCCACAACGCTCGCCGCAGAGGCCAACTACGTGGATCGAGCGTTGCGCCCGTCCACGGAATACTGGTACCGAGTCAGTGCATTCAACAGTGCGGGCGAATCAACTGCCTCTCGATCGGCCAATGGAACTACACTGGCACCGCCCAGTGCTGTCCCCGAGGCACCGACTGAGCCGGGCATTGCGAACCTCGGTGAGACGAGTGTGACGATCACCTGGGTCGACAATTCCGACAATGAAACCGGTTTTGAACTGGGTACGTGTACGGGCACGATTGTCGTTTCGTCTAATCTGCTGCGCTGTATGAACGGTTTTACCCAATTCGCTCAAGTTGGCGCGGACATCACAGCACTGCAAGTGACTGGACTGCAGCCGAACACGCGCTACGACATATTCGTCAGAGCGTTCAATTCGGCTGGAGAGTCGAACAATACCGGCGTGCGTTTCACGACTACAGCGGGCCAACAAACCGTGACGCTTTCGGCCATCGCGACTAACGCTGTAATAGCTAACTCACTCGACAGTCAGGTTGCCGAGACAGCCTATCCAAATTCGTTTCCAGCGGTCGGCGTGAACTGGGCGTTCAACCTCACCGGCACATCAGATTCCGTCGCGTTTGCCGGTTTGGTGAAATTCGATACGACTTCGCTGCAAGGCAGAACCATCGTATCGGCCACGTTAAACTTCGAGTCGAGAACAGCGCCACCCGGCTTCAACCCTCAGAATTTCGATATCGGTACGGTAGCCACGTTCTGGGACCAGTCGACGGTGACCTGGAATCAAGCGACAGGGTTGCTTTACTACAACGCCGGCTGGACGCGCGACATCGCGTATCCGACATTCGTTGGGCAAGACTATGCGATCAATATGACGGGTGTCGTGCAGAACTGGGCAAACGGCCTTTTTGACAATGAGGGCATCGGATTCTTCTCGTCGAACTACGCGGCATCACCGGGCAACAACTCATCGCTCGATGCGTACGACTTCACTGTGCCAACCTTGACTGTGACATTCGAATGACCTTCTGGTGACGTTTGGCGGGACGTGCCCCACTCTCTCCCCTCCGGGGCGGGGCACGTCCCGCGCTGTCTAGTCAATCCGCCAGTCTTGTCGCAATAGACATTGCGATTGATGATTGAGCGTCGCTAAGCTGGACCGATGCCCTACCAGCATTTCACTACGCCTCTTGGAATCTGCGCTGTCGCTTGGAGCGATCAGGGACTGACACGTGTACTGATTGCGGAACCCTCTCTCGAGGATATCACCCGCCGTTTGAGCGACAACCTCGATCAAACGAACGAGCAGGTCCCACCATTTGTTCACCGAGCCGTCAACACACTGAGTGCCTACTTCGCCGGTGAGGACGTCTCGATGGACGACACCACACTGGACGTCAGTCGGCTCTCGCCTTTTCGGTCCAGTGTCTATCGCATGCTTCGAAATGTACCCCGAGGCACTACAACAACGTATGGTGAGTTGGCTACGCGACTGGATAAGCCCGGCGCTGCTCGCGCGATTGGAATTGCCATGGGCGAGAACCCCTGGCCCGTAGTTGTTCCCTGCCATCGGGTGCTCGCCAGCGGCGGGGACATTGGTGGTTTTTCGGCCCACGGTGGTGTTCGAACCAAACGACAACTCCTGCGGCTCGAAGGCGTGCAGATACCGGCTCCTGTCATCCGAGATTTGTTCGACTAGACCGAATCGCAGAGTGCCTGTTTCGCCAGGCTGAAAACCACGACCGCGCGAGAAAAACCACCATCACCAAAAGTGGTGCGAAGCCAAAGGCGATAGGAGCAAATGATTCACTAAACGCACTGGGGAACACCTGGAGTTGACCGAAGAACAGTGAACCGCTTGCAATGAAAAATGACATACACATGCGCCAAAGGTGCCGTCGTAATCGGGCCGCACGCGAAAGTCGTTGACGCATCAATGCATTGATCTCTCCAGCTGCGCCAAGCACACCTACAACAACGAAAAGTCCGAATGCCTCGACTGGCGCACCATCCACTGTGCCAGTGACGTCGTTATTCGCCTGGTACATGAACAACAGTCCCATACCGGTAATGCAGAGAGCTATAAGCAACCCTGCTCGTTGCCACACTCCTCCGCGAACGATCTTCTGCCTTGCCGAGGCTAAGCCAGAAAGCAAAAGATAGAGGGCCAGGATTCCGGCAACAAAGTTGGGTCGCTGCCCTTCTTCCAGGAATGGCGCAACGAGAGTACCAACCGAATACGAAACTGCCATCGACATAACGAACGCGTACCCCGCTGTGCGATGAACGTTGCTGCCTTTTCTCGCAACAGCCGCCACGGCGCCGGAGACCAGCCCGACGCCACCTCCACCAATATGGAGATACAGCAAAATCGCAGCAAAGATATGCCAGACCGCGTGCGCCGACGCGTCGACTTGCAGTCGATCCGCAAATGCATCCGAACAAACGAACGCTCCCAATAGCGCGCAGATCGTTAATTTGGGTATTGTTGTGATTAGGCGTTGATTTCGCCTCTTTGCGGCCCGCTCGAACATTCCCGACTGCTCAACATCAACTCCGATGGTCAGTAGCCTAGAGCAGCGTAGCGCCGAGACCATCCGTCTAAAGATGGATTTGCCACGGCCAGATTGTTGAGAGCGCGATGCTAAGCGAGCGCTTCGGCCAGTTTGTCGAAGGCTTGCGCCCATCCGCCCGCACCACCGGATTGGGCCGGGACGCCAACGTGGGTCATGGTCATGACCGTGCCGCCGTTTGAGTCACTCAATTGCACGATCACTTCCGTTACCTCTGGGTGATCGGCCGGCATCCCCATGCTTTTGGGCTGAACAATGTTGCCCTGCTCATCGGAGAGGCTTTCCGTGTAAACGAGTCGGTTCGGTGGCGTGACTTCTTTGAACTCACCGACAAACCACATCGTCATCGTGCGATCTGGCGTCTCCATCGTCATTGAGAAATGCCGAGCACCGCCTACGGTCGCGTCGATGGCTTTGATGTCGACGCGTGCACCATTCGGACCATACCAACTCGCGAAGTGCTCAGCCTCGGCCCACATCATCCATACCGTCTCAATCGGCGCGTCGAATCGCTTTTCGATTCGAACCCATTCAATGTCATTAGTCATCGGACTCTCCCTGCAGTGCTTTCAGCTGAGCTTCCATCTGGACGAACCGAGCTTCCCAAATGGGTCGATAAACCTCGGTCCAACTCGCAACTTGACGCAACGGTTCAGCATCCAATTCGCAGGGGCGGAACTGGGCATCCTGTCCCTGCCGGATGAGACCAGACCGCTCCAAGACTTTGATGTGACGCGATACGGCCGGCAGGCTCATTTGGAACGGTTCCGCGAGCTCGTTGACCGTCGCCGCTCCCGTTGCAAGCCTCGCGATAATCGCGCGCCGCGCGGGATGCGATAGCGCAGCAAAGATCTGGTTGAGTGATTCGTCAGATGGCATAAGCTAATATTAAACAGAATTGTTAATTAACGTTAATGTTTAATATAAGTTCGCCCGTTGGATTGCGATGTCACCTCAGCAAGCAACCCGCGAAACTACCAAGGAAGACGACAACCCAACTTTTCGCCGACGCGAAATGCAGACGTCACGGCACTCTCAAGCAAAGGGATGCTGTGACTGGCATATGAGCCGCACAGCCAAATGCGTCGGCCAGGCTGTTCGTGCAGGGAATTGAAATCGTGCAGCGCTCGCAAGGTCGTCTCCGTGACGACGGGGCGCTCAAACTCCGCTATACCGAAGACTGAGTCCGACTCCGGTTCGACCACTGGATTCCAGGTTTGAAAAATCGTGTGGGAATCAGGGAGCGGCTGGATCGCATTCAGCCAAATCGTCGCCATCGGCGTAGATGCAGACTTGGACATCAAAAAATTGACCGGTGCCCAGTTTGTCGGTCCGCCCTTTGGCGCGAGGTTGGCATCGTTGTGCACAATGACCTGGCTGGGTTCGTAGTGAAAATTTTTGAGTATGCGATGCTCATTGCCCGTAGTGCCGCACAGCAGGGCCGCGGATTGGTTAGCCTGCGATGCCATGACGACATGATCGAAACGCTCCAATGCGTGGTAGGTCTCGACATCGACACCGTCATTCGTCGCGGTAACAGCGACAACTTGCATACCAAGTTGGACGTCATGGACATCCTTCACCAATCGCTGCACGACGTCCTGGGTGCCCGCTGTCACTCGTTGGACCGAAGACAGGAGCAAGCCGCTGTTCAGGTACTCGAGAATCACTCTCGCTGGATAGGCTTTGACGCTGTCGGTGCTGCAAGTACAGATCCCCGCGAACGCAGGATAGAGGTAGCCGTCGGCAAAAGCACTGGAGTAGTTGTGCTGCTCAATGAACGCTTCTAGTGTGACCTCGTCGGCAATGCCTGCTTTTAGCAAACGATCGATTTGTCGGAAAAATCGAAGATTGTCGAGTCCGATCCTTAGCGCTTTGCGGCCGAGCGAACGCCGACCTTTTAGGAACGGCACGGCGTACCGCCCTACTCTGTAATTATCAAATCGAAAGTAAGTCGCTTCATCAAGTAGACCGAATGAGGCTGAGTAATTGATCGGTTCGAATTCGATCGATAGGTGTCGGTAGAGCTTCGATAGATTCGGATAAAAGCCATCAAAAAATACGCGCATCGGGACGTCGATGCGGACGGTACCAGCCGAGGTCTCTATCTCAAGTGAGTGCGAATCCATTCCAAGATGCTCACTCTTTTCAAACAGCGTCACTTCATGACGCGTGCTCAATAGCCAAGCCGCGCTCAGCCCAGCAATACCGCTGCCAACAACTGCGACTCTCACAAAGTACTTTCCCAGAATAGCGCACTGATCCAAGCGCAAAGAAACCACGCTTGACTGACTGATATCCAGTTGACGAACGCCAGACACTGGGGGAATTCGGCGACGTCCGCACGTTTCACAAGACCCGACACTACGACGCCGACGAGGATCGCAACCGAGGGCCCTGCAATCCCAGCCAATATCCAAGCGGGAAGCACTGAGGACACCACAGGCAGACTGGCAAACGCAACGGCCAGTGTTCCCAGAATGGTCCAGCGCGCCCGCGCCTGCCCGTGGCGCACCGGGAAGGTTCGTTTGCCGCCATTCACATCGGAGGCGAAGTCCGGCAATGCCGTCACCATGTTGCCGGCGTAGAAGATCAGAAACAGCGGCACCAGTGTGGGCCAAGGGAAGCCGAATACCGTTCCAACCTGCAGGTAGTAGCCGATCAACGGTAACAAAACACCACAACCCATTCCTTGCAAGACGTCGCCGCGGCCACGGTAGGACCACTGCATCGGCGGTCGGTTATAGGCCCAACACAGCGCAACCGCTAACACCGAAGCGACCAACATCAGCGGTCGGTCGGCAAATACAGCCAGAGAACCGACCAAAACCACAAGCACAACGAGCGCTACTCGAGAACCGGCGAGCAGCTGATCGCCAGTTAGCTTGCCTTCGGGTAGTACGCGGGAGCCACCCGACAACCAATGCTGATGATTGGTCTTGTCGATTGCTTCATCGGCGTGATCGTTCGTGTACAGCAGGTACAATTGGAAGAGCGCACCGAATGCAATGGAATACCCCAGCAGTACCCACCCAAAGGTATTGCCGTAACGGAATGCCATGGCTTGCCCGATCAACAATGGCACAAGGATCATTGGGAACGCTATCGGACGAGCAGCCTGGATCCACGGTCCGAACCAAAAGGAAGATCTGTCGTGGCCAACAGATGGCGTATCGGCGGTCATTGCGTTATTTTCCCCTCCACTCTTCTTTCAACCAACGTACGCGAAACAACCTACAATGCGCTCGCTCGGATTTTTCGGAGGCGTTGCACCACGCGAGAATGGGCCAACGCGCCGGGTTGCGCAATAGCCGTAACATTCTCCCGGTCTTCGGGGTCCTATGTGGCACTCGCTCACGTCATGCAGGCAGACGATCATGAAAAAGAATCTATCGACACTCTTCGCTTTGATGATGGCTGTGATCAGTTGCACTGCCGCTTTTGCCCAAGACACGACGCAGGAACCTGCAATTGGCGGATACAGTCCTGTGTCCTACTTCACCGAGAACAAGGCGGAGCGAGGAAGCCCCGAATTCGCGGTCGAACACAAAGGTGAAACCTACTTTTTGACGTCAAAGGCGCAGGTGACGCTGTTTGCTGAAAATCCAGACCGGTACCGACCCAAATACAAAGCATGCCCTTTCAGTCTCGCGCACGGCATGGTACTCCCGCTCGATCCCACCAACTTCAAAATCATTGGCGATCACTTACTGTTGTTTCACAAATCCGAAGAGAAAGACGCGTTGCTTGAATGGAACTCGTCGGAGCTAAGCGAGAAGGAGCTTCTCCGTCGCGCGGATTCGAACCTGTTTCTGATCGAATTCTGAAGCCCGCTGGTTCATCCGAATGGCTGATCAATAGACGGCGAAAACTGAGTGAACAGTCTTGGTCCCTCCTCGGTCATGTACAGGCAGTCTTCGAGTCGGATTCCGAACTCACCGAAGATGTAGATGCCGGGTTCGTCAGAAAAGCACATCCCTGGGGTCAACGGTGTGGTCTCGCCACGCACGAAATTGATCGACTCGTGACCATCCATGCCAATGCCGTGCCCCAAGCGGTGGGACAGACCTGGCGTGGCATAGTCGGGCCCGAAGCCTTCGCTTTCATAGTATGCACGCACCGCATCATCGACCTTGCCAGCGGCTAACCCAACTTCCGCAGTCTCTAGCGCCAGCTCCTGACCGCGTTTGCAGATTTCCCAGACTTTCCGCTGTTTGGCAGAGGGTTCCCCATACACCCATGATCGCGAGATGTCCGATACGTAGTCATGCACGGCGCAGCCGCAGTCCATTAGGATCATGCTGCCCTCCCCGACGGTCTGCGGCACATCGGAACCGTGCGGATACGCGGTCGATTCGTTCAGTAGCACGCTAGAGAATCGCACGGCACCGCCGAGTGCCTGTGTTGCCTCGCTCATCATCATCGAGATATCACGGCTGCTCATACCCTTCTCGACTTTCGGGTAAATGTAGCGGTATGCGGCCATCGTGACATCGCTCGCTGCCTGCATCAGCGCGATTTCATTCCTGGACTTGAACATACGGCATCCACGAGTCACCGGGTTGGCGGAGACTGCCTTGAAGTTGGGTGCGGATTGCTGCACGCCATCGGAGATAAAATGTCGCGTGGTTTCTTCGATTCCTAACGTGCCGCCTTTGAGGCCTCGGTCGGCGAGGATGCCCGCAACCAGGTCATAGGGGTTTTCGTGCTCATGCCAGGTGCGTACGTCATCGCCGAACGACATGCTCTCGCGCACGGAAGGCTCTTCGAAGTATGGAGTGACGAATGCGATCTCTCCCTCACGTGGAATGACCACGCCGGTAAATCGCTCGGACCGCCACCAACGCACGCCGGTGAAGTAATTCAGCGCGGTGCCCGCTTCGATCAGAACCGCATCGATGTTGTTCCTGGCCATCAATCGCTGCGCCTTGGCCACGCGAGACTGTCGCTCAGCAACGGAAATAGGCTTCGCAGCACCCGTCATTGATTTCAGTTCTGTCGACGGTGCCGCGGTCGCTGTCACCGGTAAGGTCGTGGCTAGGCCTGCAACGCCCGTCATCTTGAGAAAGTCACGCTTATTGATGTTCATAAAATACGCCTCGATGATCGTTGCTGTGTTTTCCTGTTTCTCGATGGTCGATCCAACAGTCATCTCGGTCAAGCACTCTCCGTGCCACTGAACCACCGCCAAACCCAAGATCAGCGTGTTAATGTGAACACAGGTGTCATGAACCCGGATAAACATCCGACCGACTGAGGAACCACAACATGATCTCTTACCTGACGGTCGGCGCCGACGATTTCGATGCAGCGGAGCGATTCTACGGTTCGTTTCTTCCGGCGCTCGGATACACGCATTCCCGCGAGCCCGGTGGGCTGAGTTTCAGTATTCCTGCAGAGAATGATCAAACCTCCGCGAGCGTCGATCTCTATGTTCTGCATCCCTTCGATGGCCAACCAACGTCACCCGGGAACGGCACTATGGTCGCGTTCCAGGCGCGCGATCAAGCTCAGGTTCGAAACCTGCACGCTGCCGCTCTTGCCGCGGGCGGCACAGACGAAGGTGAACCCGGTTTTCGAGCAATCTACAGCGCTAACTTCTACGTGGGTTATTTACGCGATCCGCACGGCAACAAGATTGCCTTGTTCTCGACGAATCCCGCCGATCCTGATCGCGATGGCAAAATTGCGGCTTCCGCGTGACTAAGACGGGCAGTCGACCAGCGGTTGGCAGCCAGACAATACGGGTAGCGCACAGTCCGGCTGGGGAAGCGACGCGTTACCATCAGTCATAGCGAGAACCTGTGGCTCCGATAACCACGGTGCGACGAGTAGCAACAACTCGACCATCGGCTGATTCGGGCTACGGTCTTTATGCCATCCAAACCAGGTCGTCTGGCGAGGAAACAAACCAGGCACTTCGATCATCTCGAGCTGATCTGAATCATCACACTCATAAGCCATCGAAGCGACGATGCCTACGCCCATACCAAGCTTGACGTAGGTTTTGATGACATCCGCATCACGCGCGGTGAACACGACATCCGGCTCATGACCGTGCTCGGCGAACGCGCGGTGCAGAGACGACTCGCGTCCCGCGCTAAAGACGTAAGTGACCAACGGATATCGCGCGAGGGTGGCGAGATCGATGGGTTCGTTGCGAGATGCCAACTCGTGGCCTGTTGGTACCAGTATGACGCGGTCCCATTGAAAGCACGGCAGACGTTCGAGATCGACAAACAAATGTTCCGAACCTGTTGCCATCGCGATGTCCACCGAACGTTGCCGGATCATATCGGCAATCTGCTCCGATGTGCCTTGATGGAGGTTCAGGGTCACGTCGGGAAATCGTTCGCGAAACTTGGTCAAAATCTCAGGTAGCACATAACGCGCCTGGGTGTGCGTAGTCGCAATCGAAAGACTGTCATAGACGCCACTGCGGTGTTCTTCAGTCGCCGTTCGTATTCCATCGATTTCTCGCAAGACTCGACGTGCGCGCGGCACGACCGAACGCCCTGCCTTCGTCAGCCCGGTCAGTTTCCGACCTTGACGATGAAATAGCTGGACGCCGAGCTCCTGCTCGAGCGAGCGGAGCTGTTTGCTGACGCCGGGTTGCGAGGTAAACAACGATTCCGCCGCCGCGGTCATGTTCAACTCGTGATCGACCACGCCGATAAGAAACCGAAGTTGTTGGAGCTTCATAGCGAGCCAACCCGCGGTGTGTCAGCCGGTCGCGGCAGCGAGAGGATTGATCGGTGGAATCGTAACCGGTGGGTCGCCAAACCAATGATGAGAGGACGCCAGTTGCGCGACCTCGCCAACGTAGAGTATGGCGGGTGCTTGAATTCCTGCTGCATGCGTTCGAGTCGGTAGATCTCCAAGGGTCGTGACGATAACACGTTGCGTCGGCAGGCTGCCGCGCTCCACAATCGCAACAGGTGTTGAAGCAGCTCGGCCATGTGCAATCAGGCGAGCGGAGACCTGCCCATAGCGCGACACGCCCATGTAAAACGCCAGCGTTTGACGGTCCCGCGCGAGCGACGCCCAATCGAGCTGATCGACATTGCGTTTCCCGTGCGCCGTGACCAGTGCAACCGACTGCGCATAGTCGCGATGTGTCAGCGGAATACCGGCATAAGCGCCGCACGCGGCAGCCGCTGTGATGCCGGGAACGACTTGAAACGGGAGGCCGGCATCGACCAACGCCTGTACCTCTTCGCCGCCACGACCAAAGATGAAGGGATCACCACCCTTCAAACGACAGACGCGATGGCCTGCTGCCACCAAATCCACCAGTAGCTGATTCGTGTCAGACTGGACACGGTTGGCGTTTCCTGTGCCGGGTATCGGTTTACCGACGTCGATGAGTTCCGCATCACGGCGCGCAAGTTCCAACACCTCGGTGGACACCAAGCGATCATGCAGCACGACATCCGCACGCTGCAGCAGAGCTTGGGCACGAATGGTTAACAAACCGGGATCGCCTGGACCGGCGCCGACCAGCCAGGCTTCCCCGGTGCGACGCACGCGTTCATCGTTTCGATGCTGGCGTAGCAAAGCGCCCGTCTCACGAATCGCCTGCTGCGGCTGGCCGCGCTCGAGCGCGGTCACTGCCGGGCTATCAAACAGCGCTTCCCAAAACCGGCGGCGTGCCGACAGAGACTTTAATGCCCGCTTCACCCTGCCTCGCCAGTGCCGCGCCAGTAACGCGAGTTTGCCCAGCTGCGGGTGAAGTTGACGTTCCAATCGCTCACGCCACATTCTGGCCAGAACCGGCGCCGCGCCAGCACTTGAAATTGCAATCATCAACGGTGATCGATCGATGATCGCAGGCGTTATGAAGCTGCAGTGTTTCGGCGCATCGACGACGTTGCACCATACGCGGCGAGCCTCTGCTGCTGCCGCGACCTGCTCATTGACCCGTGAATCGCCGGTCGCCGCAACCACCAACCAGGTTTCATCGAGATCGGACTCGATGAACGTCTTGTTGAGGTGCTCAATGTCGCCACGACCGAGCCATTCCTGAACTTGATGATGCAGCGTTGGCGCGATTACAAGAATTCGTGCGCCAGCCCGTTTGAGCAGCGTGATCTTTCGACTGGCAACTTCGCCACCACCGATCACGACGACTAGTCGATTCTTGACTTCAGCGAAGAGTGGAAAATACTCCATCAGACCGAACGATCCGGGCCGTGGATGCCGCACTCGCGTCGATTACCGCCGAAACGCAGCTCGGTGACATTGCCTACTTCGTGAATGGAACGCGTCGAGTGCACATCACCAATCGACAAGTAGCCGGAATTCCACAATGGGTGGTACGGCAGGTCGTGGCGCTTCAAATATCGATGCACATCACGGTCACTCCAATCGATAATGGGGTGCACCTTCCAGCGGGAGCCAGCAGTTTCGAGAGCAGCACGATGCGCCCGTCCGGCAGACTGTGCACGGCGTAGACCGGCGAACCAAGTCCCCGTGTCCAGCTCATCGAGAGTTCGGAGCAGCGGATCGACTTTGTTGTCTTTGAGGTAACCGTCCAGGCCGGATTCAGGATCTTGCCAGCGCTTTCCGTATCGGGCTTCTTGCCACGCGGCGCTGACAGCGGGCTTGGCGACATGCAGATTCAGGTTGAGCCGGTCCGTCAGCGCATCGACAAACTGATAGGTCTCGGGAAACAGATACCCGGTATCCACAAGTACGACGGGTAGTCCCGGGCTAATATCATTCATCAGGTGCAATGAGACAGCGGCTTGCGCGCCGAAGCTCGATGACAGCACGTGGGTGCCAGGGAGATTGTCCAGCGCCCATTCGATGCGCTTGGATGCGTCAAACCCATCAAGCTGTCCGGCGAGCGTTTCGATTTCGGGCGAAGCGGACTGAGGTTCAAGAGTCAGCGGTGTGGTCGAGCTCATGCGGCAGTACTCACAGCATCATGGAAGTTCCGGCCCGCCGTCGTCTCGGCGATTATTCCGGCACGAATACAGAAGTCACCGAAACGTTCATCGGCGTTTCTTGTTTCCGAAAACTTGGCGACCAGGTCATCGAGCTCGGTCAGTATCTCGCCGACCGAGATATTCTCTCGGTACAGTTTGTTCAGCCGTGTGCCGTCGTGACGTCCGCCCAAGTACAGGTTGTAGTGACCAGGTGCCTTGCCGACCAATGCGATCTCTGCGACGAACGGTCTCGCGCACCCATTCGGACATCCCGTGACCCGCATCGACAAGTCCTGTTCCGGTAAACCATGGCGCACGAAGATCGCAGCGACCTGTTCGGTGAGTTCGGGCAAAAAGCGCTCCGCATCGGCCATCGCGAGCGCACAGGTAAGCAGAGCAACGCAGGCCATAGCCCCCGCCGCTAACGCGGATGTTGGCTCCGCGAGTCCATGTGCCGCCAGCAGGCCGCTAATGAGCACTTTTTGCTCTGTGCTAACCCCGGCGATGATCAGGTTCTGGTTGGGCGTCACACGGAACTCACCGTCATGCACCTTAGCGATCTCGATCAGTCCACTTTGGTAGAGCGGCCCGTCGGCATGATCGCGCACTCGCCCACTCGGGATGAACAGACCGAAATGCCACAAACCGTCTTCAGCTTCCACCCATCCGAGCCGGTCGCCCGACTGGTCGAACTGAACAGCCCTTGGTGCTTCGAACGCGAAACCCTGGCGTGATTCAACTTCTTGGCGAAATGACTCCAGTCCCATGATCTCAATCGTGTACTTGAGACGTGCATTTTTTCGATTGGCGCGGTTGCCGAAATCTCGTTGCGTCGTCACGATAGCCGTCGCCGTGTCGAGCACCTTGTCCGGGGTAATGAACCCCAACGTGTCAGCCAGACGGGGGAACGTGGTCGTATCCCCATGCGTCGATCCCATGCCGCCGCCTGCCGTGACGTTGAACCCGACAAGAGTGTCGCCGTCGACGATCGCGACAAAGCCGAGATCTTGTGTAAATACATCGACATCATTCTGGGGAGGAATCACAAAGCCCGTCTTAAACTTTCTTGGTAGGTATGTGTCGCCGTAAATTGGCTCCACAACCTCGGGCGCTTCGGTCACCTTCTCACCGTCCAACCAGATCTCGTGATAGGCCCGCGTCTGTGGGGTCAGATGTGCGCTCAACGCCGCGGCAATCGCATCGACTTCGCTATGGACTTGCGACAGGTGAGGATTCGGGCTGCACATCACGTTCCGATTCACGTCGCCGCAGGCAGCAATTGTGTCGAGCAGTGCCGCATCGATCCCTTGAATCGTGGGCTTTAACGCACCCTTGATGACGCCGTGAAACTGAAACGCTTGTCGTGTCGTCAACCGCACACCGGTCGACGCGTACTGCTCACCGAGCGCTTCAATCGCGAGCCACTGCTCAGGCGTGCATTTACCGCCTGGCAACCGACCGCGAATCATAAAGCTGTACGCCGGCTCCAGCTTCTGCCGCTGGCGCTCGTCTCGACGATCGCGGTCATCTTGTTGGTAGATGCCGTGGAACTTGGAGACTTGCGTGTCGTCTTCTGCAATCGCGCCGGTGACACGGTCAGACAGACTGTCAACCAAAGTGCCCCGCAAATGCCGGCTTCGGGTTTTGATGCCTTCTACCGGCGAAAGTGGTGTCTTGGAGTCCGATTTAGTCATTAGTAAACATCCCGCAAATAGCGACGTTCACGTCTTAGCGCTTCGAGATCTGCCGCACCCGCCTCGAGGTCGCCGTCGTGCCGCGATGCCAGAATCTCGACCAGAGCGGCATGGACATCGGGTGCCATCGCACTTGCATCGCCACAGACGTAAATCGCCGCACCACCATCGATCCACTCAAGTAATTGTTCCGCCCGTGAACGCAGCCGGTCCTGAACGTAGACCTTCTCGGCTTGATCACGAGAAAACGCGAGATCGATATGGTCGAGTGCGCCTTCTCTCAGCTGACGTTGCCACTCGGCTTGATACAGGAAGTCCTCGGAGAACGTGCGATCTCCGAAGAACAACCAGTGTCGACCCGTCGCCTCTTCTGCTGCACGGTGTTGAACAAAGGAACGGAACGGTGCGACTCCGGTGCCTGGCCCAATCATGATCACATCTGTATCTGGCGACGGCGGCAATCGAAAGCGAGTGTTCGGCTCAATGAACGCACGAAACTCATCGCCTTCTTCAAGATCATGGATGAGTGTGCGGCTCACCGCGCCCTGACGAGTACTTCCTTCAATGTCGAAGTTCACCTCGGCAACCGTGATATGAATTTCGTCTTCGGTCTCCATTGGAGACGACGCGATGGAGTAGAGTCGGTGCTGCAAGGGCCGCAGACAGTCCACGAAGGTTTGTGCGCTAGCTGTATGCGGAAACCGCGTGATGATATCGGCGATATGCCCCGAGCTTATCAGCGCGCCCTTCGACTCTGAGTCCTCAAGCAGCTTAGAGAGACCCTGTACGCCATCGAGTCGCGCATAGGCCTCTAAGAGTGGCCCGGAGATTCGTGTCACTTCAAACTGCGTTTTTAGCGCGTCGAACAAAGCGACCTCGGATCCATCAATCACGATCGGAGTATTGCCATCAAAGCCCGCGGCTGTAAGTAGCGCCTCAACGACGATGTCTGGATTCGCGACCTTCAATCCGACCGAATCGCCCGGCTGATAATCGAGTGGTGTGTCGAAAGCGAGCTCAAGGTGATGTACGACCTTACTGGACCGGTCTCCGGTAATACGTTGGTTTGCGACGACCGTTGCGACACCCTCGGTCAGTTGCGTTTGCGCCGCCGGAACGACGTGCAATGCCGGGCGCGTGCTATCTGCGCTGACGAGACTGGCGTAGTCGGTTAAAACCCGCTCTCGCCACTCAGCAGCCGACGTCTGATAGTCGACATCGCACTCGACGATCGGTGCAATGGTTTTGGCACCCAGGCTAACTAATGCCGCCTCAAAGTCCTTGCCGGTTTGGCAAAACTTCGCGTAGCTCGAGTCGCCCAAAGCAAGCACCGAGAATTGCGTGTCCGTGAAACTCGGCGCCCGGGGCTTGCCTAGTTGCTCCAAAAGCATAATGGCATCGTCCGGTGGATCGCCCTCCCCGTGCGTGCTGACGACCAGCGCGACCCAGCGCTCTTTGGCGAGCTTCCGCGCTGACAAATCCGACATATTGAGCAGTTTCGTTGCAAACCCGGCCTGTTGTGCCGATTGATGAAGCGTTTCGGCAATCGCCTCACTGTGACCCGTTTGACTGCCGTAGACGATCGCAAGCTCGGGCACGTTCGCCGTCGACGTCGTTTCAAGCTGCGTCGGACCGACGGTAGTTTGAGAGGGGCGCAGCGCGGCTGCTAAGCCGGCCACGTAACCGCTCGCCCAGATCAGCTGATCAGGGTTGAGCGGCCCAACCGCTGCGTCCAACGCCGTGAGCTGATCGACCGAAAGGACACCAGTAGGTGAATTGAGCGCCGAGGTTGGAGACACCATTTGGGTCGTACCGCAAGACCATAACCGTGGCCGAGAGTACGACACATCCCAAAGGCCGCGAACGACCCATTGGTTATGTGCTAATAACCGAAAGTTTGGGGGATCGTCTGAGCGATCCGAACCCATTCGCCGATCGGCTTAGGACTTTGCGCCATCCATGGCGTCTCGATCAGTTATTCATCGAGATATTGATGGAGCCAAGCGTTGACCTGCTCATGCCAATGCATTGAGTTGTGCGGCTTCAAAACCCAGTGGTTTTCATCGGGGAAGTACAGGAATCGACTCTCGATGCCCTGTCGCTGCAGTGCGGTGAATGTGGCGATGCCTTGCGTGATCGGCACTCGGTAGTCGAGTTCGCCGTGAATCACGAGCATCGGTGCTCGCCACTGATTCACAAATAGCGCGGGATTGTGTTTCTCATGCCCTTCTGGATTCTGGAAATAGGGACCACCGTGCTCCCACTCTGGGAACCAGAGCTCTTCAGTAGCGAAGTACATCGACCGATTGTCAAAAATGCCATCATGGTTGACCAAGCAGTCGAACCGATCTGGCCACTGGCTGGCAATCCAGTTGATCATGTATCCGCCGTAAGACGCACCCAAGGCGCATACTCGGTCGCCGTCCAGGAAATCGAACTGCTCAAGGGCTGCGGCCAAACCGAGCTGTAGGTCTTCGAGCGGCTTACCACCCCAATCGTCGGTAATGCTGTCCGTGAAGGCTTGGCCGTAGCCGGTGGAGCCGTGGAAGTCGATGATGACTGACGCAAAGCCCTGACCCGCATAGGTTTGCGGGTTCCAGCGGTAATGGAAATTGTTCGCGAAGCTGCCCTGCGGTCCACCGTGGATCAAGAATGCGATCGGGTAGCTCGCCCGTCGCTTGAAATTCGCGGGCTTGACGACGAAGCCGTAGACCGTATCCCCGTTCGCACCTTCAAACGAAAACTGCTCGTACTCGCCCATTTCAACGCCGTCGAGCGCCGCAGCCGTGAAAGCGGTTAGTTGCGACGTTTGATCCGTTTCCAGATCCAATGCATAAAGCTCAGCCGGCGACGTGAACGTACTCATCGTGTAGACAATTCGATCGCCGGTCGCTGCAAACGCGCCGAGCGAGCCACCACCGATCAGCTTGACCGGCGCGCTGCCGTCGATACCGACGCGCCACAAAGTTTTGTGACCGACGTCCTGAGCGGGCGCCAGAATGAACTGTCCGTCCGGCGCGAAGGTGATGCTGGATGGCGAACGATCCCAGTCCGCCGCCAAAGCGCGTGTTTCACCAGACTTCAAATCCCGCAACTGGATCCGATACTGGTCGGCTTCGAAGCCAGGGCGCGCCATGGCCTTGTAGGCCAAGTATCGGCCATCCGGACCGACAATCGGCGCGGTATCCCAAGCCTGATTGTCTGCCGTCAGATTCTCCGGGGCGGTCGGTTTGTTGAGCGATGTTGAGTAAATATCGAAATTTGTGGAAGCGGGCTCTGATGCGTCGCGAAGTCGTGCGGCAAAGAAAAGCGACTTGCCATCCGGCGAGATTGCATACTCTTCATTGCCACCCCACACACGCGAAGGAACATCCGCATCGATCAGCGTCACTCGGACTGGCTCGCCGCTCGCGACGCCGTTCTCGTCCAACGCAATCGAGAACAACTGTGAACGGGTGTCGTCCATCCAGTAGTCCCAGTGGCGCATGAACAGTTGGTCGTACTGCTTCGCCGAGACTTTGGTGTCGGCGGACGCGTCCATACGCTCCGTTGTGCATGCCAAATCGTCGCAATCCAGATAAACCGACAACGACACGACTAGGCGATCACCGGCAGGGGATGCACGATAAGACCCGACCGACAGCGGTAGATCGGTGACCGGTTGCGCTTCGCCCCCATCAATCGGCAAGCGCCAGACTTGCGTTGAATCGCCACGATTTGACAGAAACAGGATGGACTGTCCGTCTGCGCTCCAGGATGGTGATGTGTCGCTCGCCACATGCGTCGTCAGGCGTCTTGCCTCACCCCCATCAACCGGGCTCATCCAAAGGTCGTAGTGCCCCTTGTCGGCCTCCAGATCGGCATGACGAACCGGGTAAACCACCATGGTTCCGTCCGGAGACACGACAGGCGCGCCCACGCGGTCCAGCGCGACGAGGTGCTCGGCGGTGAAAGGCTCTGCACCCCCGGCAATGGATAAGGAGAATAAAACGACGGAACAGGCGATACGCAGCATAACGAGTCTCTGTGTAATTCAGCTAGCCCGCTAGTTTAGATTAGCTGCGATGCATGACAAGCCGCGAAGGTCGACTATTGCCGCGGTTCTTGTCACTCTTGACTCGCTATTCGACACATCGAGCGATGATTCCACAGCGAAATCCGACACAACAATGAGAAGCCGTGCCCATGACAACGTCTCCGAGAACACTCACGATATGCGCCCTACTCGCTTTGCTTGCGAACGCGGCTGCGTGTCAAACCGTCGACGATAGAGGCGAAGCGCCCATGACCTACGCGACAACACTCAGCAACGAGCTGATCTTCGAGCAACGTTTGTATGATGCGGAATCGCCGGTCGCATCGCGCTGGCATCCGGACGGCGCTTCATTCACGGTGCTCGAGGTGAATCCCGCGTATGAGGATGCAGCCTTGGCAGTCGACGACACAGGCGATCTCGTCGAACAGCCGAAGGACCTCGTGAGCTACGACTTCGAGACGTTGGAACGTACGGTCATCCTGTCTGCTGAAGACCTGGTTGTCCCTGGCACGGACAAACCCCTCGTTATTGACGATTACGCTTGGTCCAAAGACCAAAGCAAGCTGCTGTTGTACGCCAATAGCGTGCGAGTGTGGCGCGTTAAGTCACGCGGCGACTATTTTGCGCTAGATCTCGAATCAGGATTGATTGCGCAGTTGGGTGGGCCGGACGCCGAGCCGAGTACTCTGCAATTCGCAAAGTTCTCGCCGGACGGCAAGAAAGTCGCCTACGTACGCGAGGCCAACGTCTCCGTTGAAGATCTGGAATCTGGGGCAATTGTTCAACTCACCGAACGGACCAGCGACGACATCATCAACGGCATCATGAGTTGGGCCTACGAAGAGGAGTTCAGTATTCGTGATGGTTTTCGATGGAGCCCCGATGGCTCGCACATCGCATTTTGGCAGTTCGATACCTCCGGCGTGCGAGACTTCTTGCTGATCAACAACACCGACAGCCTGTATCCAACGGTCACACGTATTCCATACCCGAAAGTTGGAGAGACTGTCTCAGCAGCACGAATCGGCATTGCCGCTATTGAGTCGGGCAAAACCGTATGGGCGTCGGTTCCTGGTGATCCACGAGATAACTACATCCCGCGCATGCAGTGGACGGATCGAAGTGACGAGTTGCTGCTGCAGCACGTGAACCGAAAGCAGGATACCAACACGATCTATCTCGTCGACGCCGCGACTGGCGAAAGCCAAAACATTTTTGTTGATCAAGAAGCGGAGCATCTCGACGATTTTCACGACGTGGAGTGGCTCGATGACGGTCATACATTTGCGTTTGTTTCGGAGCGCAACGGATGGCGCCACGTGCACAAGGTGTCGCGCGATGGTACCTCGGTCGAAGACTTGACACCCGGCGACTACGACATCGCCGAGCTCCTGAAAATCGACACGGAAGGTGGTTGGATCTATTTCACCGCATCGCCCGATCACATGGGCCAGCGATATCTGTATCGCGCGCCTCTGAGCGGATTCGGTGACAAAGTTCGCCTTACGCCGGAAGGCTATACCGGGACGAACGCCTACAAGATATCAGACGATGGCAGACATGCCGTCCATACCCATTCTTCGTTCATGCAGCCGCCTCAATATCGACTCATTGCACTTGAGACCCATCGGGTGCTCGAGACGTTCGAGGATAACCAAGCACTGATTGATCGCATAGCCGCACTCGATCTCGGGACACACGAATTTTTCCAAGTTCAAGCCCAAGATGATCTGACGCTCGATGGCTACATCATTTATCCGCCTGATTTTGACCCGGCAAAGCAGTATCCGTTAGTGAACTTCGTCTACGGTGAGGTGGCGGGTCAGACGGTACGTGACGCTTGGGGCGGACACCGCCATCTGTGGCATCTGTTGATGGCGCAAAAGGGATACCTCGTCGCATCCGTGGACAATCGCGGCACGCCTTCGTTACGCGGACGAGATTTTCGAAAAGCCCTGTATGGCGGGATCGGTGTTCTGTCGTCGCGGGATCAAGCGGATTCCCTTAAAGCCATGATGGATCGGTGGTCCTTTATCGACCCGGACCGGGTCGGGATATGGGGCCATTCTGGCGGCGGCTCGATGACACTGAATATGCTCTTCCGTTATCCGGAGTTATACAAAGTCGGCGTATCACGTGCACCGGTACCGGACCAGCGCTTGTATGACGCGATCTACCAGGAGCGTTATTCGGGTTTGCTCGAAGATCACGCAGAAGGTTATGAGCAAGGCTCACCGATCACACACGCCAACAACCTCGAAGGCAAGCTGCTGCTAGTTCACGGGACCGGTGACGATAACGTGCACTACCAGGGTAGCGAACGCCTCATCGATGAGCTTGTTCGACTGAACAAGAAATTCGACTTCATCTCGTATCCCAACCGCACTCACGGCCTACGTGAGCGGGAAGGCACCCTACTCCATTTGCATTCGAGCATGAGCGATTACTTTGACGAGCACCTCGCAGCAACACCATGATTGAGCAACTGGTCTCTCACGTCTTAACGAACGGCCTGGTTCGGTTTCAACGACCACTGATCCTTGCGCTGATGGTCGCAGCCGCACTCGCTTTCGTCGGTCTCACTATCTGGGGAACCCATTGGACGACCACGCTGTTTCTAAAGACTCGACCCTGGTTGGTCGATCCGATTCCGTGGGTGGGATTAGTGGCCGCGCCGTTACTCTTAGTTATCGCACCACTGTTGCTCGCTTGGCTCTCCGCCCGGATGGCGCGAAAAGCTCTGCGTCAGATACGTGATGACGGACTGCAGTTCCTTGACGAAGGTCGCTAGCAAATACAGTTTTTTTCAATCGAGGAGCCGCGATTACGTCGAGGCTCTAATCTAGATTCACTCGGTCAAGTCCCGCCGGCCCCTCGGCGCTCCAGCCTTCCTCTCATATTCGCCGTTCACGGGCGAGCTTGCGAGAACAACTCTCTTGCAAGATCGGCAACCAATTCAGGTTTCTCCGCATGTATAAAATGATTGGCATCCACAATCACGACTTTGCCGTGTGGCAGCAGTCCAGCTGAGTATGCGTATTCCTCAGGGTGCTGTCCTGGATCGTCATCACCCTGCACGATGAACACCGGCATGGTCAGATTGGGAATCGTATGTCGCAATCGGAATTCGCGTTCGATGTCGAAACTCGTCCCACGAAATGTTCTTGCCGCGGCCTCTGCCGTGCCGGGGAATCCCCATTCCCATGCCAAGCGCTCGATTTCTTCCTCTGGCAATTTGACTGACACATAGTCCCCCGAATAGAGCCCTTCAATTAAGTTAGGTCGGCTTTGAAATTCGACGGTCGCCATTTGAGCGTGCGGTGGGCGTGGAAGCCCATGCGGTTGGTCAAATGACTGTTGCATACGAAGGAACGACCGTACCCGCTGACTGAAGCGCGCATCCGCCAACAAGTGATCAGCGATAACGCTCCCGCGGTCGTGTGTGATTAGGTGAAGACGCGAGACATCGATACGCTCCAACAAGGCGATCAGATCTTTAGCCACTGCCGAATAACTGACGTCAACATCGGCGCCCTTGGCCGACTGTCCATACCCGAGCGTGTCCACCGCTATGACGTAGTAATCATCTGCTAGCAGTCGCATCACTTTGGCATACGCATACCACGTGTCGGGATAGCCGTGCACAAAGAGTACGACATCCTTCTTTGGGTCACCTGCAGTCACGAAATGCCAAACCGCCTGCTTGGCTTGAACAAACCAATGAACACCGAATATTCCATCGCCGATGTGCTCAAGTTCGCCGTGTCGGTTCACCGTGTTTTTTGGTGCTGGCGCCGCTGTATAGCGATCTTTGTCAGTAACATAGTAAGGATAAGGATATGGTTCGTAGGAGGACGGGTCCCACGCAGGCTCAACCCCACCTGAATGCTCTTCGGCGACCAGCAGTGGCGATAACAATAGGAAAGAAAGGGTCAAACACAAAGGGCGCAACAAGCAACTCATGATCAATCTCCCTAGACAATCGACAACACGCCGTGCCCTGCGACCGACCGCAGTGGTGTAGTCGTTCACAAAGCGCGAATTCAAACTGCGATGCCATGCTGGCACACAGACCACGCTGTCGATAAGCACGCCAAGGCGCAGCCAATGCGCGTTCATGCCGTACCCATGAATTGGATCGATGAAAGTAAGCGAAAAGAAGGGAAAAGAGGTCGAACCGAATTAACACAACCTCGCAAGCAAAGCGGTCAACCCGATCTGGTAAAACCCTGCGAGCTCCAAGACGTTTCGCAGACGCTAGCAGCCCGCCAATGCGCGAGCTACATGCATACCTATGCGAACGAGAGCCTGGTTCAGCGCGGCCGAGTCAGCGCGTAAATCGCAAACGAACCCAACCAGTGAGAGCCGACGTAGTGGTCGCCCGTGACAAACGGTAGCGAAGCAGCAAGATGCCGGTCCGCCATCGATCTGAGCGCCTCTGCCTGCTCGGCATCCTCTACTGCGTTTGCGATCACGAACAGATTCCAGGTTCGACTGAGGTTCAATCCATCGAGGTGTACGATCTTCGGATCGGTACGATCGCTGACGTCTGCAGGTTCTAAACCCGCACCCTCGCCTAACGCGGGCAGAAACTCCGCAAGCCAATTTTCGAACTGATCAGTCGGGAGCACGCGCGACATCAATGCGGCCTCTTCCAAGCACGCAGACAGGAAGTCCTCACCGCTCGGTTCCCACGTGATCGGACACGCCGTGTCTTCGCCGTAGTAACGTATGGCCGTGTCTTTGATCAGTTCGGCGAACTCATCGTCTTCAACAACAATGGCGTAGTCATACGCGAATGACAGGCCGAACGCGGTGTTGGGATGTACGCCAGTTCTCACCGGATAGGTCTGTATCGGCAGGAATTCGACGTAGCGATCTCGGATGTATGTCGCCAGCGGTTGCAGTGCACTCGCCATCGACAGGGCCCGCGGTTCGTCCCAACTGACTAACTCGCTTTGCAATTGCAGGAGCCATGCCCAGCCGTACATGCGCTCCCAGCTTTTCGATTCCTGTTTGAAGTAGACAAGTTCGGTAGCGATGTTGTCGACAGTGATGGACTCCATCAACAATTCGAACACCTCTTCCCGATCCGCTAGGTCGTTGTACTCTTTCAGTGCCTTGACCAACATCCAGTGCCCATGGACGGATGAATGCCAGTCATAGCAACCGAAGAACGCGGGATGCAGAGTCTTGGGCGACTGCAGGTGCGTGGCATCTCCCAATAGCTGATTCAGCTTGTTTGGGTATTCCTGAGGAATGCACTCAACCGCGAGATGGGTGAAGCGCGCCGCGTCCTCGGCTGTCATCGCAGGTTCGGCCCAGACAGGATTCGAGGTAGCGAATACGTAACCGAAGAGGAAGAACCCCAAGAGTCGGAAAGTCTGCACTTGTTTTATCTCACGTCTATACGAAGCGAGAAACTAGTATGGGTACGAATTGAAGTCCAGCATTGCCGATGCAAGAGGCTCAGAAAAATGATGCAATTGATCCGCACCCGAGGAAGTCAATGGTAGACAGGAGGTCTGCGCTTGCTCGTCGGATTCACTGGCAGCTAGTTCGACCCGAACGACCTCCAAACCTCTTTCTCTATCTTCGGAACGAGTATCTTAGTGTCTGTTCTTTTGGTTGTGCGCCTGTCCTAGTCGAGCTAATCAGTTCGACCCCAATTCCCGATCGGACAGTACTCTGGTCGAATCTCCGTACACCATCAACCCTCTTGGTCTCTTCAGTACGTGCCTGTCCTAGGGAGCTGCTAGGGAGCTAAGAGTGTCGTTTGACCGTCGTGCGTCGCGGTGAGGGTGTGCCTGTCCTAGCGGTCCGCTGTTTCTCAAGCGCTTTGATACGGTGCTGATCGGCAGTCATCGGACTCTGCTTAGGACTCACGCCGCGACGCTCGTGGCGGTGTTGGCTGACCCACTTACCCATCGTCGAATGTCCAACTCCAACAGTACTGGCTGCTTCTCTCATGCTGTAGTTCTGATCGACAACCAATTTTGCCGATTCGAGTCGGAATTCAGGATCAAAAAACGGTCTGCTTTTTCTGCTCATTGTTGACTCACCTAACCTCTCAGGTGATCTTATCACCTACAATGAAGTGACCAAATTCACTATGCCACTGCACCTCGAAGACGTTTCTCTAGGGGCCCCCTGTCCTCGGGGGCGTTTCCAGTTCACGAGCGATAATTCGTGAGTTCAGAAGTTTGTACTTGCGGCAGTCCAGTCTTTTACATCGGTTCGTTGTTTTATTGATCAAGTCACCGCAAACAATACTGAAGAATACCTGCGGATTCCCACCTTCTGGCATCAGTTCGAAGAAGTCAATGTCGGTTAATACGCGTGCAGGGTACAGAAAAACAGTTTCACCGATTTCCTCTGGATGAAGAAAAAAGCTAACACCGTCTACATACAGACTCAGTGCACCGCTAATGCAAACAGTCTTGTCGGCCGCAGCATCTAACTGTCGATAATTTTCTTCTTTGAAAGCACTGAGATGGATCGAAATGACGCCATTGCTGATCTGTGTTGTGCTGCACGAAACAAAACACAGAACAAAGAAAGATACAACTGCGAATCTGCTCAAAAAGTGGCGCATCAATTGGTCTCCACACCATTCCTGAAAACTTTCAACTTTCCACTCGGAGTCTTAATCACCATCGGTGCAGAAAAACTCAATTGAATGTCGACACGGTTACCTTGAATGTCTTCGTTACTTCTGTTCCGAGCGTTCCGAACCGCTCTCATATCATGATCAGACTTAGGATGAGTATGTCCTGTTGCGAGAAGAACTTCATCTCCAGCCACTCGGTTTCCTTGCTCATTTTCCTGCGTTATCCTTCCGTCTGAATCCTTTTGAACTCTCAAGTCGTCTCCGTTGGAATCGGTAAAGCCAATTCCGTCACGACTCCTTTTCCCGGCCGCGTCACCTGTCCTGACGGTAACCTGCCTGGTATTTACATTGAATGTTGCAATGTATCCTGTTTCCAATTGACCTTTGCGCACTGACTCTCCGCCAAGAAAGTCTTTTGCACCCTCGACGGCTTCGAATCGGGCAACTTCACACTCAAGTTTCACGTCGTCGTCATTGATACTTGCACACTTTCCAGTCGCGTCAACCATATTGCGGGGATCATTCCCAACATACGCATAGAGATTCATCTGATCCTCATACCCGATCGGATCGGTTTGCAGAAATCTCCCCAATTCTGGATCGTAGTACCGGGCCTTGTAGTAGTAGAGCCCAGTCTCTGGATCTAGCCGTTGCCCAGTAAACCGGAATGGGAATCCACCATCGCCCTCCGTACCAGACATGCCGTACGGCGAGTAACGGTACTTGTCGACAAGATTTCCGCTGGAGTTCGTTGTGGCGACGATCGATCCAATACGGTTGGCATGCGTCCAGGTCTCGACTGGCGATCCCGACGAAAGGCAGATCAAGAAGCGCTTCATCCGTCTGCCTGGATCCATCGATGAAGCATTCCTGATGATCGACC
>JBCBBH010000007.1:0-154209 GCA_038531945.1 Pseudomonadota bacterium
TTTACGGAAAATCGTCAATATAATTACGATAAATCGTAATTTACGAAATACCGTGACGTCAATAGATGCGTAAGCTATTGTTTTTACTGACTTTCAGAGTTGGCACGACCTCTGCAATAGGTTAGTACAGAACAGGTTGTTGGTATGCCCGACCCTCGTCGGACAGCAACCACTGAAAAGGAAGGTAGCAACATGAAGCACAGAGCATGGCGACGCTGGACGTCCGCGATCGTTCTCGCCGCAGCAGGCGCGCTACATGCACCTGCCATGGCCGAAACATCAGTGACGACCATGGATGAGGTCATCGTACGCGGCTACGCAACTGACGTCATCGACTTCCGAGCGCATCTTAGCGTGTCGGTCGATGCGATCGGCGAGCGCGCCAGTGAAGATCTGCAAACCGAGTCGAAACTCGCTCTTGAGGCGATTCTCGGACCGAAGCGCAGTTCACTGGTCGCAGAGGATGTCCGCTAGCGCATAAAGCGTTCGAAAAGTCAGGGACGCTCACTCTCCTCTCCCCCCTCTGAAGGAGCGCACCTGACACTCCCCGGTCTGTCGCGACGAGGCGTGACGGACACCGGTGCCACCGCCCCCCCTTTTGGTGGTTCCGTTAGTGAAGGGGCCGGGTCTGACCACGCGTCAGACGCCACAAGCATGGACTCTCCCCCCTGTCCATCCGGCCCCGACACATTTTTTCAGTTGAGTTCAGCCAAACCGAACCCATTTCTTGAGGAAGCTCAAACAAAGGACACCGCAATGAACACCGCCACCGGAACCAATAGCTGGATTTTTGATATCACGGCACAGGAATTCGAAGCGCGCGTTGTGAATTCGGATGTTCCGGTTCTCATCGACTTCTGGGCGCCCTGGTGTGGCCCGTGCCAACAGATTGCGCCGATGCTCGACAACCTCACCGAGCGCTATGCCGGCAAGCTTCTGGTCGCAAAAGTGAATGTTGACGAAGAGCAGGCGCTCGCGGGCGCATTCGGGGTTCGCAGCATCCCGATGCTGGTGCTGTTTCATGGCGGTCAGCCAGTAGAGCAGATCATCGGCCTGCAACCGGAGCAGGAACTCGTCCGACTGATCGAACCGTACGTTTCGAGTGACGAACCGGTGGCACCGGTCGCCGACAACGCCGCGCTATCGGACGGCGATCATGAAGCCGCCCATCAACAACTTATGGAAGCACTTGCGCAGGATCCGGAGAACGCAACTATCAAGATCGACCTCGCCCGCACAGAGCTGGCGCTCGGCCAGTTTGAGTCGGCACTGACGCGTCTCGGCGAGTTACCCGACGAAGAAGATCGCAGCGAACCGGTCAGTAAGTTACGCGCCGAAATCGCATTGCGTCGCGATGCGGCATCTGACGGCGAAGTGCCAGAAGCAATCCAGGAAGCACTGCGAACTGCGTTGGACGACGACCATGCTTCGGCGATTGATGAGCTGCTGGCGCTGTTCAGTGCAGGCACGAAAGACGAGCGCCCGGAGATACGGCAGCATCTGTTCCATCTCTTCGACTATCTCGGTAGCGGCGACGAGCGGGTCCAGCAGGGCCGCCGCAAGTTGACCAGTTTGATCTATTGAGCGATACGCGCAGCGTTAAGGTTCTTGTGTAGAAAACCCACGGCCCGATCAAATGCCCGCTCGGCATGGGCTTGGTTGAACCGACGGTCGCCAGGGCTCGCAAAGCCGTTGATCCCCTCGAGTACGACCATGACATCGACCGTCTTGCCGAGCGCCGCTGCGACCTCGCGGAACGCTCGCACGTCAGCCATCGGGATGGTGCTGTCCTCACCGCCGTGGATCGTCAGGACCGGCGCGCTCATTGCCTCGACGGACGTCGGATCCGTATCCGGCTGACCGTAGTACGCAACAACCGCTGAGATATCCTCACCGTTGTTCTGCGCACATCGAACCGCCCACTGAGCACCCTGCGACCAACCATAAGCGGCAACGACAGGCGCGCCAGCGACATCCTTCAGGAATTTGATGGCCGCCGTCAGATTCTCATCGCCGGACTCCATATCTTCGAGAAGCTGCCGCGCCAGTGCCCCGGCTTTGGCGCCATCGTTGGTCGCTTCGCCGTAGTACATGTCGACGGCAAGCACCATGAAACCTTGCGCCGCCAGTTCCTCGGCCGCCGCCTTGACGCCGTCGGTCAACCCCCACCACTCGTGAATCATGATGACCGCGGGCAACGGCTCGACCATCGTCTCCGGGAACGCGAAGTAACCCCGAATCAAATCGTCGTCTGTCTCGCTGTAAGGGAACATTTCGCCCGCCACCGCCAACGGCTCGCGCAGGGCTGACTGGTCGCTGTCAGCTGGTTGCTCGCTCGTGTCGGCTGAAGACTCCGGCGCCGAATCAGCCGGCGCGGTAGCCGTATCTTTCTCACCGCAGCCGGTCAAAATGGCCAGGCAAATCAACAAAGCGAATAGGCGTTCGGCGGTCATAGGTTTACGGCATAACACTATCGGGTCGCCATTCTGGCATCGACGGGCCGGAAAAGGGAAGCCGCACAAGCGCTTGCGGCCCCTGTGTGCGAATGCGACCATGCCGATATGGGGTGTGTGAGCGAGGCAAGGTGCGGCCTCTGGGGACGCTACAACCTCTGGTGGGTGGCGCTTTGCCTGCTGGGGATCGCCGTCACACCCCAAGCTTTTGCCGAGCCCCGCGACTTGTCCGCAGCGCCCTTGGTCATCGCGGACGATGAATCGGTTACCGTAACCCTGCCCGCCGGACGCTGGCTGCTCGGCAAAGCTGATCGGTTTTGTAATACAACGCTGACGATTGACGGCATCGGCGATTCCGCCGTCACGCTGCCGGCGTCAAGCGAACACTTGATCCTGTATCCGATTCAAACCGATGACGCTCTGTCCTTAAAATTCACACCCAGAGTCACCAATCGCAAGGCACTGACGGGCGAGATTCACTTGAGCCTGATCAATGCCAGCGCGTTGCCTAATAGTGTATTGGAAGCGGAAGAGGCTTTGCTGGCCACGTTCGAGGACGAAACAGGTAGCAATGTTCGAGAACGCGCTGTACGCAGCTTAGCGCTGGCTGAACAATGGGGTGCACTAGGCGACCAGGATGCTGCTTCGGTCTCCCGATGGCGAATGGCAGCCGGCCTCTACTACGATCTCCAACAGTTTGAAGCTTCCAGGAATGCCGCTCAGCGAGCCGCAACTATTCAGGCGAGCGCGTGGGATCGTGGGCACGCAAACAACACTCTTGGCCTGGTGATGATTGAGCAAGGTCAACTTGGCGCAGGTGCGGAGACGTTAGCGCTTGCTGCCGAGCTTTTATCTGAATCATATCAAGACCTTGCAGTCAGTCCCGCTGAGTCCAATCTCTGCTTCTTGCAGTTTCGTAGGCGGGAACTCGAAGACGCCGAACTCTGCTACCGACGGATAGTTAGAGTCGCAAGAGAAATCGGAGCCGCAGATCAGGAAATCCAGGCACTCAACAACCTTGGCGGCACCTTTTCTCTGAGAGGTCAACCGCGCAAGGCACTCGAATTCCTGAGCCGTGCGCTCTCTCATCCATCTCTCCCAAAAGAAAGCGAATTGAGGGCGAGACTGTGCAGGACCAACGCGCTGGAACTAGGACGACTAGGCCGGTTTCAAGAGTCGTTCGCTCTGCTGAGTGAATCGTTAGAAATCCTAGAGAAACTGCAGAACACGCCCGAGATCGTCCGTACATTAAACAACATGGCCATTACCTACGGCCGCATGGGCGCTTACAGACAGGCTGCCGACTTAGCGCAACGCGCCTTTGATACATCTAGCCGTGTTAACGCGAGGGCTAGGTTGCGGACCGGACTAACTCTGGCGAGAGCTTTGAGTCTTCTTGAGGAGTCGGATCGAACAACAGCCATCCTTGCTGAATTGCAAGAAGTCTCAGCAAACTCGACAGACTCAGCCTTACGCAAACGTCTTGCACTTCTTCAGATCAAGAATGTTCTACTTTTGGATGATCCGTCGACTGCTCGAGAGATGATCGAACCTATTCTTGAGGCGTATCGCACGGGCGATGAATTCGACAATCTCAAGACCACCACGTTTCTGCTTGCAGCGAGGATTGAACTGAGCATTGGAGACCAACGTGCGGCCCTGGAATTCGCTGATACGGCTGTCGCCGTCAGTTCACGTGCTGAAAATTCACTGCGCCATGCAGAATCTCTGACTGTACGAGCAAGAACGAAATTCTTGGCTGCGGATCCTCGCGGGGCTCTGAGCGATGCCCGAGCAGCGATCGAGAAGGTTGAAGCAATGCGTGGAGATATCCAGCAACTCGAACTACGTGCTAGTTACCAAGCAACAGTCCAAAGCGCATACGAGATGGTCATCGACTCCAGAGTGCTCGACGGTGAAATCTCGTCTGCGCTTGAAGCGGCTGAAAGCTATCGCGCACAAACGCTTATTGATGTTTTGGAGAAAGGCAATTCGGCGCCACCGGTCGACGCGCCTCAAGAGCTTCTCAATGAGAGGTCAGACCTCAGAGCGGAGATCAACCGACGCGAGCAGGCCAGACTCAGAGGACGGGGCAACGAACCGATTGCTGATCTGCTAGCCAGACTGGACGCTCTTGACGCTGAGATTGCGGAGTTTGACCCGCGTTTCAGCGCAACCCAGCGCGACGTATCCCTGTCCTTTGCCGAACTACAGGCGACTCTCGATCCAGGGACCGTAGTATTGCAGTACTTCCTTGGGGAAAGAACTTCGTATGCTTGGTTGATCAGCCGTGATGCACTGAAGATCGCAGAGCTACCAGATAAAGGATCATTACGCGAACTAGCGCTTGAGCTACATTCGGCATTGAAGCGACGAGGACGGTCTGGAGAGGCGCTTCTAACCGCAGGACGTGTACTGTTGAGCCCGTTCGCAGATGAAATGAAAAATAGCGCTCGAGTTTCCATCGTGGCCGATGGAGCTTTGCATTATCTGCCTTTCGATGCACTACTAGTCGCTAAAGATCAACCTCCCTTGCTACTGGGCAAGGCAGTTAGCTACCAGCCGTCTCTGACTGCGCTTTCACTCAGTAGAGCAAAAAATAGGGAGTCGAACGGTGCCGTCTTTTCCGTATCCGATCCCGTGTTCGGTAGTTCCGACGTCAGGCTCACCGAGCAATCACCGACTTCCGGCGCGGATAGAGATTCGCTTAACCGACTGAGACTGAGTGCCAAGGAAGCCGAAGTATTGGTGAAATTCGCGCCGGAAAGTGTGACTTCCTACTCTGGCTTTTCAGCGAATACAGCGACTTTACAGTCTGACGATTTCGAGCGCGCTTCTATTGTCCACCTGGCGACCCACGGTTTTGCGGATGACGAGACGCCCGCTCGGACTGGAGTGATGCTCTCGTTGTTCGATGAATCGGGCAATGCTCAAGACGGGTTCGTTGGCCTGCGAGATATCTACGAGTTACGCATGAATGCCGAACTTGTCACATTATCGGCTTGCGACACGGCACTCGGCCGAGAACTCGCAGGCGAGGGACTCTTAGGTCTTACGCAGGGCTTCATGTACGCCGGTGCGAGACGTGTGGTGGCTAGTCTTTGGCCCGCTTCAGATCGCGCGACTGCCGAACTAATGGAACACTTCTACGCAGGTCTATTGCGCGATGGACTGGCTCCAGACGCAGCGTTAGCGGCTGCAAAAGTCAAGCTTCGGGAAAACCGGAGGTTCCGAGACCCCTACTATTGGTCGGCATTCGTGCTACACGGTGACTGGCGACCCTTAGACTGAGATCACGTGGGATAACAACGTCCCGTGTGACAGCAAGGGATTCGAATGGGTGCACAATTGAGGTGCACAAACACGTTAGAGCGAACGGAAAGGGGTATCGCATGGTTCAACAAGAACAATCCATCATCAGCGCAGAGACCTACGATTGGGTTTGGTTGGTGCGCACCGTGAAAAATGAAGACGGCGAACAGGTTCCAATGGAGGTTGGCGACCTGCTCTATATCTGTATCCACGACAAGAGGACGGTGCAGTTCCGGCAGCGCAGCAAGAAGAAGCCAGAAAATGAACGACTGTGGGACGGTGCGACGGGTACGTATTGCGCGGAGACGGGCACCGTGAGCGGCACGCTAACGGACAAGACGACGTTTGAGATGTCCATAACGCCTGGCAAGGCATGCAACGTCATAAGATCCAAGCACAAACGAAACCCTGACCAAGGCCAGTGGGGGGGCGACGATGGGTGGGATCCGGAGTAACCTCGCGACACCTAGTAAGTAACGGATGACACTATCCCCGGAGCGCACGATGCGAAACAACGTCTACAGACTGCCAGTCCGACTTCTGCCAGAATATGGCCCCATGAAGGGGAGAGAGTCGGATCGCACCGAATCGGGTGCTTCCGGGGATTTATCGTCCAAGGACGAAGGTGCGGTTGCGCGCGCCCTCGCCGAACGGATCGCCGACGGCGACCGTAGTGCCGAGCAAGAGCTCGTGGTGCGCTACAGCCGGCCGTTGCTGTACATGCTACGTCGCCGGGCAGGCGATGCCGATCTTGCGGAAGACTTGCACCAGGACGTGTTTCGCGTGGTTATTGAGCGACTGCGCGATCGCGGCATCAACGAGCCGGAGAAACTGGCGGGCTTTATTCAGAGCACAGGCCGGAACCTCCTGATCGGCGAGATTCGTCGCTCGCAGCGCCGACGTACATACACAGACAGCGACGCGATCGATGCATCAGCAGACACCGTCTCATCGACGCAATTCAGCGAGACCAACGATGCCCAGGAGGCGACAGCGGTCCGCGAGCTGCTGGATGAACTCAGACCGGAGCGCGATCGAGCCATTTTGATTCGCTTCTATTTGCAACAGGAAGACAAAGCCAGCATTTGCAGTGCGCTGGATTTGACCGACCTACACTTCAACCGCGTGTTGTACCGCGCGAAAAAACGTTTCCGCGCACTACTGGAATCCAGTGCGCATGCCGCAGCGGCAGATTTGATCTCCCGGCGCGACGAGGACTAACTCATGGAAAACTTTGACCGGATCACCCGACACATGGTGGTCGAGCACAATCTGGTGGATCGCTATTTGATGAGCCAGCTCACCGAAGAGCAGGCGATGGCGTTCGAGGACTTCTACGCGGGCTGCCCCGAAACGATGGAGGAGCTCGATCTCAGCGAGCGCTTGATGAAGCAGGTGAAACAGACTGCAGCGCCGTCGGGTGAAGTGGCATCCCTGCAGCAGGCGCGCGAGCGCAAGAGCGCGTTGCATCGTCTTCTCACCTCACCGGTCTACAGCGCTGCCGCATCGTTTTTCGCGGTCGCAGCCATTGCGGTGATGGCGGTCGGATCGTCGCTCGACACCGAGCAGCCGCTCGGCACCGGCAATGTCACCCTCGCCTATCTGGAGCCGACTCGTGGCGCTGACGAAGGTGTCGACGTGTCACTCGACGGAGCCACCGAGGTATTGCTCGCACTGGATCTCGGCATGGCGGTTGATGATACGTACGAAGCCACGGTACTGAATGGTGCAGGCGATCTGATTTCAACAGTTCCGAACCTGAAGAGCGTCGACGGTAGCGAGCTGACCGTCTTGTTGCGCGGTGCTGCAGCGACGCCTGGTGACTATCGCATCAACGTGCGTAACACGACTGGCGAGACCTGGGTGTTCCCGTACCGGGTAACCAAATAAAGCACTCTCGTCATTCGCGAGGGCCGTTTTCGAAATCCCGGCATCGATCCTAGCACCGACTAATAACACGCGACGCGGCATACTCAGCTAGACTCCTTGGTAGCCACAAGCCAGGAGGCGGCGTGAATTTCCTAACTGAAGTCTTGGTGTACCTCGCGGTCGCCGTCGTCACTGTGCCCCTGACCAAGAAGATCGGTCTCGGGTCCGTGCTCGGATATCTGCTCGCCGGCGTCATCATCGGACCTTCGGTCCTGAAACTGGTTACTGACGTCGATACGATTCTGCACTTCGCCGAGTTAGGCGTCGTTTTCCTGCTATTCATCATTGGACTCGAGATGCAGCCGTCGCGGCTTTGGCTGCTCCGGAAAGCTGTGTTCGGTCTCGGCGGGTTCCAGGTGCTGATTACCGGAGCCGTACTTGCCGGCCTCGTCATTGCCGTCGGCATCGATTGGCGCGCCGCCGTGGCAATCGGTTACGGCCTCGCCTTGTCGTCGACGGCATTCACGATGCAGTTGCTGGCCGAGCGACACGAACTCGCACAACGCTATGGTCGCTCCGCGTTTGCTGTGTTGCTGTTCCAGGATATGGCGGTCATTCCGATGCTGGCCTTGATGCCGTTGCTGGCCGCGCCAGAGGGCATGACCATCGACTGGATTGCCATCGGCAAAGCCGTTGGCGCCATCGTTGTGCTCGTCGTGGGCGGTCGCTACGCGTTGCGCCCGATCTTGCGCATCGTCGCGGGCACCGACGTGCGCGAGCTGCTGACCGCGGTTTCGCTACTGGTCGTTATCGGCGCGGCCACGCTGATGTACAAGGTCGGCCTGTCGATGGGTCTCGGCGCTTTTATCGCCGGCATGCTGCTCGCCGATTCCGAGTACCGCCATCAGCTCGAAGTCGATATCGAAAACTTCAAAGGCTTGCTTCTCGGCTTGTTTTTCATCGCGGTCGGTATGTCGGTGAACCTGTCTCTGGTGGTCGAACAGGCCGGCACGCTGATCATCGCCGTCATTGTTTTAATGGCGGTCAAGACGCTGATTCTCATGCTTATCGCCTTACGCTTCCAGATGGAAACCAGCGAGAGACTGCGCCTCGGGCTGATCTTGTCGCAAGGCGGTGAATTTGGCTTCGTGTTGTTTACCGCCGCCGTGACCGAGAACGTCATGGCTCGCGATCTCGCCGATTTTTTGATCGTCGTCGTCAGTATCTCAATGGCGCTGACGCCGCTCGTCATGATCGCGGCCGACGCCTGGCTGAAGCGTAGTGCCAACAGCAAACCACCGACTTACGACACCATCGACAACGACCATCCGGAAATTGTGATCGTGAGCTTCGGTCGGTTTGGACAGATCATCGGTCGGATCCTGCGCAGCAAAGGCATCCCGTTCACTGCACTTGAATCAAGTCCCGAGCAGGTCGATGTGGTGCGCCGCTTCGGCAACAAAGTCTATTTTGGCGATGCTCGGCGTGAGGACTTGCTGGAAGCGGCCGGCGCCAAGGACGCAAAGTACTTGATTCTCGCGATCGATGATATTGAGCAGTCCGTCGAAGCTGCGAGGGTCATCCGCAAGCACTTCCCGCATCTCAAAATCCTCGCGCGTGCGCGCAATCGGTTTCATGCACACCAGCTCATGGAGCTCGGCATAGAGAATCCCATCCGAGACACGTTGTACTCCAGTCTCAAAGCGACTGAGGCATTGTTGCAGATGATGGGATACCCGCAGGAACGCGCTGAACGCGTCACGCGAACGTTCCTTGAACACGACGAGGCTTACCTACGCAAGCAAAGCGCTTACCGTCATGACGAAAAAGCGATGATTCAGACCGTACATGAAGCCGCCGCTGAGCTCGCCACCCTGCTCAGAACCGACCAGGAGAATGTCAGCGACGATCAATCCGAGGCGTCATCGACGTAAGCCCGGGCGAACGCCAGTAACGCTTTGCTACCCCCCGCGAGCGTGGCTTCCTTATCGGCTTTGGTCAGCTGTTTGAACGCGTACTCCGCACGACTGGCGGCGGCGCGATCACCCGCCTGACACTGTGCGACGAGCTTGAGTGGCCCGCGCCCTCGCAACGCTCGAGCGCCTTTACCGGTTGCGTGTTTCTCCAGACGCCGAGTGGGATCGGTGCTGATGCCGGTGTACAGACTACCGTCTGAGCTTCTGACGACATACAGCCACCACAATGGCATCAGTACGTCGGGTCGTACATCGTCTCCGCGATGAACGCTTGCAGATCGTCGGGTCGCGGCACCGTCGCCAGACCGTCGGTGTAGGCGCGCTCCGCGACGGACACCGCCACCGCAAGCGATACCTGGCGAATCTGTGTCAGCGGCGGGTACAACGTGCCCACCGCAAGATCCTCATCGCGAATCAGGTTGGCAAGACAGCGCGCAGCCTCAAGGAACATCACATCGGTCACCCGGGTCGCGCCAATCGCAACAGCGCCGAGACCGACGCCGGGGAACACGTACGCGTTGTTGCCCTGCCCGGGCCAGTGCGTCTTGCTGCCGAGTTTCACTGGTGCAAACGGACTGCCACTGGCGAACAGCGCACGGCCATCGCTCCAGCGATAGGCCTGCTCCGCAGTGCACTCCGCCCGTGAGGTGGGGTTCGACAGCGCGAAAATCACTGGACGTTCGTTGATCGCGGCCATCTGCTTTACGACCGCTTCTGTAAAGGTACCGGGTGAGCCGGTCGCGCCGATCAGCCCGTGCGGCTTGAAGCGCTCGATGGCGGCGCTGAAATCCGCAGGCGGTAAATCGGGCGCGAAACGCTCCAGCGGCCCGGTCGCTTTCGCCGAAGCACGCGTGATCACACCGTCACGCCCGACAAAACGAATCTGATCGCACGCTTCCGCCTCGCTGAGTCCTTCGTCCATCTTGCTCGAGACCAACAGATCTGCGATTCCGGTCGCCGCGGAACCGTGACCCAGGAACATGACGCGCATCTCCTTCAGCGGCACGCCTGTGACGCGAGTGGACGCGATGATTCCAGCCAACGCAACGGATGCAGTGCCCTGAATATCATCGTTGAAGCACAGGATTTGATCGCGGTAGCGATCAAGGAACATCTGCGCATTGGGCGTCGAGAAATCCTCAAACTGGATCAGTGCACGAGGAAAGCGCTTCTCAGCGGCTTGGATAAACTCGTCGACCAGCGCTTCATAGGCCTCACCACGAACGCGTGGCCGCGGAATGCCGAGATACAACGGATCATCACGCAACTCTTCATTGTCGGTGCCCACATCGAGCACCAGCGGCAAGGTTTGTTCCGGGTGAATGCCAGCGCACGCGGTGTAGAGCGCCAGCTTGCCAATGGAGATCCCCATGCCGTTACTGCCGAGGTCGCCGAGACCAAGGATCCGTTCACCGTCGGTCACAACGATAATGCGAATATCCTCTTCGTCCCAGTTCGCGAGGAGCTTATCGACATCACCGGCATCATCGATGGAGACGTACAAGCCGCGAGCCGCGCGGAAGATATGCGCGAATTCCTTGCAGGCCTCGCCCACGGTCGGTGTGTAGATGAGCGGCATGATCTCTTCGATGTGGTCCATGACCAACCGATAGAACAGCGGGCGGCTGCGCGTCTGTAGTGCACGCAGCGAGATGTAGCGCTCGATATCCGAACTCTTGCGACGCAGGCTTGCCAGCACGCGTTGCAGCTGCTGCTCCTGGGTGTTCACGGTTGGCGGCAACAGGCCGCGCAGACCGAGCGCCTCGCGCTCCTCCATCGTGAACGCTGTGGATTTGTTGAGAGAAGAATCGCGCAGGATATCGGCGCCGCGCAGGTCTTTACGATTTGGCATTTCGGTGATCGATCCTGAAGCTCGGTGACTTCAATATGTACTCCAAATGGCTAACTCTGAAGCTCGGATGCGGCTATTAGCGCATCGATACGCGCGTCTTTCGCGCGCCATAGCTCCACGAGCCACACCTGAAACCGCTGACGATACGCCTCATCATTCAGGTAGTCACCACCCTGCATCCACGATTCGACGGGAAGCTCGCGCACATCGACAATAACCTTGTGGATTCGGCCGGTGACCAGATCCCAGAACGTTGGAGAACCCTCCGGATAGACCACAGTCACATCGAGCAACGAGCGAAACTGCTCGCCCATGACCGACAGCGCAAATGCAATGCCGCCGGCTTTCGGGGGTAGCAGGTTGCGGAACTCGCTGCTGACCTTCGCATGTTTTTCCTGCGTGAACCGTGTGCCTTCCACGAAATTGATCACCGACGTCGGGACTTCGGAGAACCGTTCACAGGATCGGCGTGTGGCCTCGAGATCCTGACCGCGTTTTTCAGGGTGCTTTTCTAGATACGATCGTGAGTAGCGCTTCATGAACGGCATATCCATCGCCCACCAGGCGAGCCCCAGAAACGGGATCCAGATCAGTACCTGTTTGATGAAAAACTTCAGGAAAGGGATCCGACGATTCAGTGCACGTTGCAACACAATGATATCCACCCACGACTGATGATTCGCCATGACGAGATACCAGTCGTTGCGGCGCAATGTGTCAGTGCCGTGAAATTCCCATCGAATGTCCTGAGTGACGTCCTCGAGCCAGTTGTTAACGCTGATCCAGTTCTCGCCACAGGCGATCAACACACGCGATGTGAACCGCCGCACCGCAGGAAACGGCAACAGCAATCGAACCAGCGCAAACACCATGATCGGTATGAACCAGAACACGATGTTGAGCACGATGGGAATGAGTACGAGTACGCCCTTGACTGTGCGCAGCATTCGATCACTCGGCAAAAAAGTAAGCCGATAGTTTACCCGACTCGCTCGCTTCAGGCTGCGTTCAGTTTGGCTGATTAATCTAGGCACTGAAAACAAACATTGATTGCAAGACCCTGCAAGCAGGAGACCCTCGAAATGAAGAATCGTGCAGTTATTGCCGCCGCACTGGCATTGGTCAGCGGCGGCGCAAGCGCCGACAACAACCGTCTGAGTTATGACTACCTCGAGCTGAGATACGCCGAGTCAGAGGTGGAGGTCAACGATGGTTTCGACGAGTTTGACGTGGACGGTGATGGCTTTGTTCTAAACGGATTCGTCGAAGTTGGTGGCGCGTTCCACTTGTTCGCGAACTACGATCGCCTCGAATTCGACGACAATGTCGACATTAGTACGACCGTGTATGGCGGTGGGTTCAACTTCTCGATTTCACCGAGCACCGATCTGGTTTTGCGACTTGGGTTCGCCGATGCGCGATTCGAGACGCCTTTCTTCGAGGATGAAGACGACGGGTTGTTCACATCCGTTGGTATTCGGACAATGCTGCACGAAGACATCGAGTTGTATGGCTCGCTCGCCAACCTGAGTCTCGACAATGCCGAGGACGAGGAAATCGCGACTGTCGGAATTGACTTTTTCCTCACCGATGCGCTGGCTCTGGGTCCTTGGGTTCAGGTCATCGACGATACGACGACCTGGACCATCGGCGCGAAGGTTTACTTCTGACCGCCGACTAGCGCCAGCGGCTTTGCAGATCGGCGAGCGCCTGACTGCCGGGACATAAGTCGCCATGCGCGAGATCGCGCAGCGGCGTCCCGACAGTTCGGTTAACCGCATGCAGGTCGGGGCGTTGAGGATCGATGTACAAAAGTCCCGTCACAACTTCACCGTCTCGCGCATGTCGCTCCACGGACTCGATGGCGGCGATTCGATCCGTCGGATCGTAGGAAGACTCGAGTTTACGCAGGCGCACTTCGCTGCCGTCGTGCATCGGCACAGCAATCGCCTCACCCTCGGCGTACTGGGCAGTGATTTCATCGGCACTCGCAACGTAGTCGGCGTGCACCACGGGCAGTGTGTGCGAGCGGCTGTGTGCGTAACTTTTGGTAGAGCCCTCGTGGTTATTGAACGTCACGCACGGACTGATCACATCCAATAACGCGAAGCCACGGTGCTTCAACGCCGACTTCAACAGCGGCACCAACTGCTGCTTGTCCCCCGAGAAGCCGCGCGCGACGAAACTGGCGCCGAGGCTCAATGCAATCGACACCGGATCGATAGGCGGTTGAGTGTTGGCCACACCTCGCTTGGTCGTCGAGCCAACATCCGCCGATGCCGAGAACTGGCCTTTCGTCAGGCCATACACGCCGTTGTTCTCAATGAGGTAGGTCATGTTCAGATTGCGGCGGATGACGTGGGCAAACTGCCCCATGCCGATCGACAGTGAATCGCCATCGCCCGAAATTCCGAGATACAAGAGGTCATGGTGTGCCGCATTCGCACCGGTCGTCACCGACGGCATCCGGCCGTGCACGGAATTAAATCCGTGCGATCCGCTCATGAAGTACGCGGGAGTTTTAGACGAGCAGCCGATCCCACTCATCTTGGCCAGCCCATGCGGTGCTATTTCCAACTCAAAAGCTGCCTGCACGATGGCGGCGGTGACGGAGTCATGACCGCAGCCAGCGCATAAAGTCGACAAAGCACCTTCGTAGTCGCGAATCGTCAAGCCATGACGGTTTCGCGGTAACCCGGGATGCGCGACTTTGGGCTTGGCAATAAAGCTCATGCGGCACGCTCCTTGGCCAAGGCGGTCATGATCGGCGTGACGACATCGCGCGCCGTTATTGGCTGTCCGTCGTAGTGACACACGGCAATCAACTGTTCCGGCGAAGCGTTCAGTTCGTTCATCAATAAGCTACGCAGCTGACCATCCCGATTTTGTTCGACAACAAACACGCGGTCATGCTGCTGAAGGAATTCGGTTACTGCCTCGTCAAACGGAAATGCGCGGATTCGCAAATAGTCCATCGTGATGCCCTCGTCTCCGAGTCGATCCAATGCCTCATGTACCGCAAAGTCCGAGCTGCCGATCGCAATGATTCCCGCACTGGCACCCAACGTTCGAGTCACGACAGCCGTTGGAACCAACGTGGCGGCGCGCTCCCATTTTCGCAGTAGCCGATCCATGACATCGCGGTACTCGGCGGAGTCCTCGGTATAGCCACCGGCGGCGTTGTGACCCGACCCGCGCGTGAAGTAAGCCCCCTTCTCATCAACGCCTGGAAGGGTTCGATAGGGGATCGCGTCGCCATCCGAGTCTCGGTAGCGCTGAAACCGCTCGGACGCAGCCGCCAAAGCCTCTGCATCGAGCACCTTGCCGCGATCGGGAACATAGGACTCGTCCCACTCAAGCTCCGGCACCATCCAGTCGTTCATACCGATATCGAGATCGGACAGGACAAGCACCGGCGTTTGCAACCGCTCCGCAAGATCAAAAGCAGTGACCGACATATCGAAGCACTCATGCGGATTCGCCGGGAACAACAACACCTGACGCGTATCGCCGTGCGATGCATACGCGCAGCTCAAGAGATCGCTTTGTTGCGTGCGCGTCGGCATGCCGGTCGACGGACCCGTGCGCTGAACGTTGAACAATACGGCCGGAATTTCCGCGTAGTAGGCAAAGCCAAGAAACTCGCTCATCAGCGAGACGCCTGGACCGCTGGTCGGTGTGAACGCCCGCGCCCCCATCCAATTGGCACCGAGCACCATGCCGATCGCAGCCAGCTCATCCTCCGCTTGCACAATGCAATAGCGCTTCTCACCAGTCTCTGGATCGACTCGGAACTGCTCGCAGAATCCGGTGAACGCATCCATCAGAGACGTGGATGGTGTGATCGGATACCAGGCACCAACCGTCGCGCCGGCGTAAACGCAGCCGAGACCCGCAGCCGTATTCCCGTCGATCAACACATGCCCTTCGGTTGCGTCGGCGCGCTCGACATGACGCGGCATCGGGCACGAAAAGTGCGCCTTTGCGTAATCATGCCCGAGCATGATCGCCTTCTGATTGGCCTCGGCGAGCGCCGGCTTGCTGCCATAGGTCTCTTTGAGCAGGTTGGCGATGACATCGACTTCGATGTCCAGCAGCGCCGCGAGCACCCCGACGTACGCGATGTTCTTCATCAAGACACGTGCACGCGCACCGTCGAAAGCCTCGTTGCACATCTGTGACAACGGCACCCCGAGTACGGTCACATCATCGCGCTGCAAGTCGCGGTGTCGAGGCCACGTGCTGTCGTAGATCAACACGCCACCGGGCGCGACCGCAGCGAGATCCTGAGCGTAGGTCTGTGCATTCATCGCAACCATGACGTCCACGCGGTCTGCAGCTGCAAGATAGCCGGCGCCTGTCGCGCGGATTTGATACCAGGTTGGCAAGCCCTGAATGTTGGATGGAAAAAAGTTCTTGCCGCAAACGGGAATGCCCATTCGAAATAACGCCTTCAGCAGCAAGCCATTGGCACTGGCTGATCCGCTGCCGTTGACCGTCGCCACGCGAATCACGACATCGTTGATCAGAGCGTTATGGTCAGTCATCGCTCAACCCGCCTTGACCCAGCGCGGTGCTGTAACCGCATCTGCCGCACGCGGCTGCAACAGCGTCGACTTTTGCATATCCCAGGCACCGGTCGGACAGCGTTCGGCGCAAAGACTGCAATGCACGCACAGATCCTCGTCCTTGACCATGACACGCTGTGTCTGCGGCAAATCCTCCGACACAAACAACGGCGCGTCCGGATTGGCGCACGGCGCTGTCAGTCGAGTCCTGAGATCCGCCTCGTTCCCATTGTCGGTCATCGTCAGGCATTGCGTCGGGCAGATATCGATACAGGCATCACATTCGATGCACGCGGATGCGTTGAACACGGTCTGCACATCACAATTCAGGCAGCGCTCGACTTCCGCGAGCGTCTGTTCCGCGCTGAAGCCCAACTCCACTTCAATATCGAGTTTCCGGAAGCGTTCCTTCAAATCGACATGCGGCATTAACCGCCGTTCGCTGGCATCGTAGTTATTGGAATAGCTCCACTCGTGTATGCCCATTTTTTGGGCGGCCAGATGCATACCGTGTGGCGGTCGCTCGGTGACGTCCTCGCCCGAGCAGAACCGATGAATGGAAATCGCCGCCTCGTGACCGTGCGCGACGCCCCAAATGATGTTTTTCGGTCCGAACGCCGCATCCCCGCCGAAGAACACGCCTGGTCGCGTCGACATAAGTGTGGTCTCGTCAACGACAGGACAGTCCCACTGGTTGAACTCAAGCCCGATATCTCGCTCGATCCAATCGAAAGCGTTCTCCTGGCCAATCGCCAGAATCACATCGTCGCAGGGGATGAACTGCTCACCGATGACGCGGCCGCGATCGATGTTGCCTTCGGAATCCGTCTCGTAGCCCATCTCATCGAACCACATGCCGCGTAGCTTGCCGTCTTCGACAACAAATTCGCGCGGCGAATGGTTGACGACAATGTCGACATTCTCTTCCTCAGCGTCGTCCAACTCCCAGGCCGACGCTTTGAAATAGCGTCGCGGCTTGCGTGCCATGACCTTCACCGACTCAGCGCCGAGGCGCAGCGCGGTGCGACAACAATCCATCGCAGTGTTACCCACCCCGATGATCAGTACACGCTTGCCGATGGATTTCGTGTGCTCGAAAGCCACCGACTCGAGCCACTGGATGCCGATGTGCACCGACTCACTGTCGTGACGACCCGGCAAAGACAATTCCCGGCCTTTAGGCGCACCGGTGCCGACGAACACGGCGTCGTATTGCTGTTTATCCAAAACGTCTCGCAACGACGCGATCGGATGGTTGAAGTGCGCATTTACACCCATGTCGAGTACGTAACCGATTTCCTCATCGAGCACCGTCGGCGGCAATCGGAACTGGGGAATATTGGTCCGCATCAATCCACCCGGCTTGGCATGCGCTTCGAATAAATCGATTTCATAGCCGAGTGGTGCGAGATCGTTGGCAACGGTCAGCGACGCGCATCCTGCGCCGATCAACGCGATCCGTTTACCATTTTTCTGCGAAGGCGCACTCGGCAAGCGATCACGAATGTCATCGCGATGATCGGCCGCAACCCGCTTGAGTCGGCAAATAGCTACCGGTTCATCTTCGACGCGCCCGCGTCTGCATGCAGGCTCGCACGGCCGATCACAAACACGGCCCAGAATCCCGGGAAACACATTCGACTCGCGATTCACCATGTAGGCGTCGCTGAAACGACCTTGAGCAATCAGTCGAATGTACTCCGGCACATTGGTGTGCGCGGGGCATGCCCATTGGCAATCGACAACCTTGTGGAAATACTCAGGTCGACCGGTGTCAGTTGGCTGCATCAAGTTCGACAAACGTGGCGCCGCCCCCGCAGCTCACGCTTATCTGCCCCCAGTGGTTTTTTGTCCCTGGGAGAAGCTTACTCCGGTGGCGCCACGCGGGGAAGCCCTGACAACCAGACGCTTAGCGACGAACGACGTTCTGGTCACGCCCGCTGTTACACGCCAAGGGCACGCCGGCACGCACGTCGAGCACGCGCTGTCCGTCGTAGGCATGCACACCGTTAACCCATGTCCCCGTCACGCGATGGCGAAATTCATGGCCATCGAAGGGCGTCCATTGGCATTTGTAACGCACGTCGGCGTCTCGCGTCGTCCACGGTGCATCGGGATCGACGATCACAAGATCCGCCCAGTAACCTTCCCTGAGGTAGCCGCGATCCGCGATGCCGAACAGGTCGGCGGATGCGTGCGCGAGCTTATCGACCATAAAAGGAACATCCACGTCGAGCTCTGCGGCAAGATCGAGCGCGGCAACCAATGCATGCTCGGTCAGCGGTAACCCAGCGGGCGCTGCAAAATAGTGTCGATCCTTCTCCTCGGCGAGGTGCGGGGCGTGATCTGTCGCAATGACATCGAGGCGCCCGTCCACCAAAGCCTGCCGGAGCGCCGCACGGTGCTCGCTCGCTTTGATCGCAGGGTTGCACTTGATGCGCGTGCCAAGCGTTTCATAGTCATCCGCAGAAAACCAAAGATGATGAATACAGATTTCTGCGGTGATCCGTTTGCCGTATCTCGTACCGCGCGCGAATTGCGGCATCTCGTCGGCAGTCGTCAAATGCAGCACATGCAATCGGGCATCATGCTCCCGCGCCAAACCTGTGGCCAGCGCAGACGATTTGAGACACGCGGCGGCACTGCGAATTTCCGGATGCATCGATAGCGGCACGTTGTCACCCAGTTCATCTCGGGCAGCACGCTCTGCAGCCCAGATCATGGGCGAGTCCTCGCAATGCGTCACGACGAGGACCGGCGCGAAGCGAAACAGATTGTCGAGCGCATCGGCATCGTCAACCAGCAGACTACCTGTCGAGGCGCCCATGAAGGCCTTGATGCCACAGGTCTCCTCTGGTTTAAGCGCTTTGATCTCCTCGAGATTGTCGTTGGTCGCGCCGAAGTAAAACGCGTAATTCGCGTGACACCGACCCTTTGCCAGCGCGTACTTATCTGCCAGCGCGGGTCGCGTCGTGATCGGCGGATTGACGTTCGGCATGTCCATGAAACTGGTTGTTCCGCCAGCCACCGAGGCCCTCGACTCCGTCGTCAGATCGCCCTTTGCGGTCAGCCCAGGCTCGCGGAAATGCACCTGATCATCGATCATTCCCGGCATCAGCAGCCGTCCCTCAACATCAACTTCGGTCGCACCCGTCGGCGGCGAAATTTCACCGGCGATTTTCTCGATGCGACCGTCGACTACAAGGAGGTCCGACGCCTGCTCGGCACCTTCGTTGATCAATCGCGCGTTTCGAAACAGTGTTGTTTGACTCATCCTCGCCCCGCAGAAAATGTATCAGTCGCATGCACCAGAGCCGCAGCGTTGCCGGGCTCGAATGCTGAATGTCCGGCGTCGTCGACGATCACAAGCTTCGACTCCGGCCACGCCTGGTGCAACTCCCAAGCGCTGACCGCCGGACACACCACATCATATCGGCCTTGCACAATGACCGCGGGAATGTGTCGGATCTTGTCGATGTTATCGATCAACTGGTTGGGCGCCATGAAACCCTGGTTCACGAAGTAGTGACACTCGATACGCGCCATCGCCAATGCATGAGCCGCCTCACCAAACTCGGCGGTGGCGACCTGATTCGGTCGAAGGAAGCTGGTTGCCCCTTCCCAAATCGACCAGGCGCGCGCCGCCTCCAGTCGCTGATTTTCGTCATCGCTAGTCAGACGGCGATGGTAGGCGCGCAGTAAATCGTCGCGCTCTGCCTCAGGTATCGGGGCAAGATAGTGCTGCCACAGATCCGGGTAAATCTCGCTGGCGCCATGCTGATAAAACCAACGTAGCTCCTTGGGTCGCAGCATGAAAATTCCGCGCAACACGAGTTCTGTGACACGGTCTGGATGCGCTTGCGAATAAGCCAGCGCCAACGTGCTGCCCCACGAACCACCGAAGACTTGCCAGCGCCGGATCTCCAAGGCTTCGCGCAAGATCTCGATATCGTTGATCAAGTCCTGGGTCGTGTTGTGCTCAAGGCTGGCGTGCGGTGTGCTTTTGCCCGCACCGCGCTGGTCGAAGATGACGATACGGTATGTATCCGGGTTGAAAAAGCGGCGCATGCTCGGGCTGCTGCCGCCACCGGGCCCCCCGTGCAACACGATGACGGGTTTACCATGTGGGTTGCCGGACTGCTCGTAGTACAAGCGATGACCATCACTGACCTCAAGATAGGCAGTCTGAAATGGTTCGATCAGCGGATAAGGTGTGCGGTGTTCAGCATCATTCATACGCACATTATGGAATGCCGAGCGCACAATTGCATGGCCAGCGCGCGTGACCGAAGTCATGGTCTCGGTTTACGCCTTGTGCGAGTATCCTCGAAACGCAGCCCGGGAGGAGACGCTGTGATGCGATGGACATTGACCGCGATCGCGCTTGTCGTGATCGGTGCCTGCGGGAGTCACGACCCGGGGGCTGCTGACGGAGAAACACTCGATGTCCTGCGACGCGCCATTCCCGCCCCGCCGCAGTCGCTCGATCCGCATCGTGCTGAGGGCACCGGCTCCGGCGCGATCCTGCGGGACCTCTATGAAGGCCTGATCGGCGAAGCCCCCGGCGGTGAGTTGGTGCCCGGTGCAGCAGAATCATGGACGATCTCCGACGATGGTCTGGTGTACACGTTCACGCTGCGCGACGGACTTCGCTGGTCAAACGGTGACCCGTTGGTCGCCGAAGACTTCGCGGCGGGGCTTCGTCGAACCATCGATCCGGCCACGGCAAGCGCCTATGCACCTTTGCTGAAACCGATTCAAAACGCTTCGCCAGTGACCGCCGGTGAATTGCCTGTTGATGAACTGGGCATTCGGGCACTTGACGAGCGCACACTGGAACTGCGGCTTGAGCAGCCGACACCATTTTTTCTTGGGCTACTCACAAGCTGGGTCACGTTTCCGCTCCACCGAGAGAGTTTCGAGGCCCATGGGCTGCGGTTCGTGCGCTCCGAACACTCGGTGACCAACGGCCCCTACACGCTGGTTGATCAGCGCGTGGGCGACCGAATAACACTCAAGAAAAATCCGAACTATCGTGATGCAGCGAATGTTGCTATCGAGCAGGTGGAGTACTTGGCAATCGAGGACACCGCCACCGAGTTGCGATTGTTTGAGGCAGGGGAGCTCGACATCACATCGAGCACACCAAACGGACAGTTCCAGTCGCTGAAAGCGCGCTATGGCGATCAGTTACACGTCACGACCAATCTGAGTGTGTATTTCATGGTTTTCGATCTCACCGAGGCACCGTTCTCGGATGTGCGTCTGCGTGAGGCGATGAGCATCGCACTGGACCGCGACGCGCTGACCGAATCGGTGCTCGGTGCCGGACAAACCGGCGCCTTCGGCGTCGTACCGCCAGGAATCGCGAACTACGACAGCTTCTCATTCGATTGGCGCGAGCTGCCGAGAGACCAACAACTGGCGCGAGCCCGAGAGTTGTACCGGGAAGCAGGTTTTGACGACTCGACGCCGCTGAAAGCAACGCTTATCTACAACACCGGCGATGCACACAGGAAGGTTGCCGTCGCACTCCAGGCTATGGTTCGCGAGGCACTCGGCGCTCGGCTCGAAGTCACCAACCAGGAGTTTCGCGTCATGCTCAGCAATCGCGAGAAGCGCGAGCTGTGGGACATCATGCGACTGGGTTGGACCGGTGACTACAACGACCCCAATACCTATCTGGAAATTTTCCGCAGTGGACACCCACAGAATTTTGCGGGCTACCAGAACACCGAGTACGACCGGTTACTCGACGAAGCCGCTCGGACGCTGGACCTGTCGGTACGGCGCGAACTACTGCACGAAGCCGAGCAGACCTTGATGGAGGATCATCCGATTCTTCCGATGTATTTCTACGTGTCGCGACATCTGGTCAGCGAGCGCGTCATTGGCTTTACCGCAACCCCAATGGACCGCACTTACTCCGCCCACCTTAAACTGGCGGATCCTGCTGCTTCCAAGTAGGTCAATGACTTAAGCGATCCAAAACGCCGAATTCTGATTCGTTTCGGCCAGCCTCAACTTGGACAAAACAGGGGCTGGACTGTTAGTTTCGCCGGCTACTATCGGAATGCGGTCATTCAGAAACACCGCATTTTTCCGGTTCCGGCAGCCGATCTAAGGACGAATTTATGCGCGTGCTTTTACTTGCTATTGCACTCTTCACAAGCGGTGTAGCTCACAGCCAGACTGTGGAAATCCCCTACACCCAGTTTCAGCTCGACAACGGCCTCACCGTTATCGTCCATGAAGACCACAAGGCACCGATTGTCGCGGTCAACGTCTGGTATCACGTGGGCTCGAAGGATGAACGCCCGGGACGTACCGGATTCGCTCATCTGTTCGAGCATCTGATGTTCAACGGCAGTGAGAACTATGACGATGAGTACTTTGGTCCGTTCGAAAAAATAGGGGCCACCGACCAGAACGGCACAACCTCGTTTGACCGAACCAACTACTTCCAGAATGTCCCGACGACAGGGCTCGATGTTGCGCTCTTCATGGAATCAGACCGCATGGGGCATCTGCTCGGTGCCGTGTCTCAGGAGCGGCTCGACGAACAGATTGGCGTCGTACTAAATGAAAAGCGTCAAGGTGAAAACCAACCTTACGGTCGCGTGTTCGGCCATCTGGTAGAGGCCGTATTTCCAAAAGGGCACCCCTATTCGTGGTTACCGATCGGATCGGCTGAAGACGTTGAAGCAGCCACGTTGGAGGACGTACGCGAGTGGTTCAAGACTTACTATGGGCCGAACAACGCGGTGCTGGTCCTCGCCGGCGACATCACGCCAGAGGTCGCACGCGAGAAAGCACAACTGTACTTCGGTGATATCCCTCCCGGCCCACCGATCGCCCGACACGAAGCCTGGGTTCCAAGCCTGGATGGAGAACATCGTGAAGTGTTGCAGGACCGCGTGCCACAGACGCGGATTTACAAGGCCTGGCCCGCCCCCGAGTGGGCCGCGGAAGATACGGACCTTCTGCAATTGGCAACCGCAATTCTCGGTGGTGGGAAAAATTCGCGCCTCTACGAGCGCCTCGTCTATAACGACCAAACCGCGACGGACGTCAGTGCGGGTATGTTGTCGGTCGAAATTGCCGGCATCATTCTCGTGACTGCCACCGTGCAGCCCGGCGGAGACGCCGCAGCAGTTGAGCAGGCGATGGATGAAGAGATTGCGCGCTTCCTCGAGAAAGGTCCGACGCGCGATGAGCTCAATCGCGAGCGCACCGGCGCACTGGCCGGATTCGTGCGCGGTGCAGAGCGCGTTGGCGGATTCGGTGGCAAGTCCGACATCCTTGCTGAGAACTTTGTGTACGGTGGATCGCCCGACTTTTACAAAACCTCTTTGGCAAGACTTGAAGCCGCGACGACACGGTCGATACAAGCTGCCGCTCAACGCTGGATGACGGACGGTGTGTACGTGTTGAGCGTCGTTCCATTCGATTCAAATTTGACCGCGAAGGGCGAAGGTGCGGATCGCAGCGCCGTGCCCTATCCGGACACCTTCCCGAGTGTGGGTTTCCCGGACTTCGAGAAAGCGACACTCGACAATGGGTTGAAGCTCGTCGTTGCAAACCGCAGCGATGTGCCGCTCGTGAATTTCAGTATGGTATTCGACGCTGGCTATGCAGCGGATCAGTTCGGCCAGCCCGGCACGGCATCGTTGACCATGAGCATGCTGGATGAGGGCACTCGCAAGCTCAGCGCACTCGAGATTTCCGAAGCGCTTGCACAACTCGGTGCGAACTACGGTGCAGGGAGTAATCTCGACAACGCGACCATCGGCCTCAACACGTTGAAGCAAACGATGGGCGATGCACTCGATATTTATGCCGACATCATCCTCAACCCGGCCTTCCCGGAAAATGAATTGGACCGCTTGAAAAAGTCCACGCTCGCCGGCATCCAGCGCGAGCGGACGCAACCACAAGCGATGGCGCTGCGAGTACTGCCGCGGATCATGTACGGCGAGGGACATGCATACAGCCAACCGTTGACCGGATCCGGCACCGAAGCGAGCGTGTCTGCGATCGATCAAGCCGCACTCAAGGATTTCCACAACACCTGGATTCGTCCTAACAACGCAACATTGATCATCGTCGGTGATACGACGCTCGCGGAGATACGACCCGAAATCGAGTCACGTTTCGGCAAGTGGCGACCGGGCGAGACCCCGACTAAAACGCTGGACACCGTCGCGCAACAATCGAGCGAGCAAATTTACGTCGTCAATCGCGAGGGATCGGAGCAGTCAATGATCATCGCCGGTCATGTAGTGCCCTCATCCTCAGACGCAGCAGACCTCGCGATCGAGGCGGCCAACCAGGTCCTCGGTGGCGACTTCAGCGCACGCCTCAACATGAATCTGAGGGAAGATAAAAACTGGTCCTACGGTGCGTACTCGACGGTTGTGGATGCCCAGGCACAACGGCCATTCCTGATTCTCGCGCCCGTGCAAACCGACAAGACCGCTGACTCGATTGCGGAGCTTCGCCGTGAATTATCCGACTATGTCGGGGAGCGACCGGCTGACGCAGAAGAACTTGAGCGCGTGATCGCAAAAAACACACTCTCGCTACCCGGACGGTGGGAGACGATTGGCTCGGTTAACAGTTCGTTGGCCGCGATGGTTCGATTCGATCTGCCGGACGACTATTGGACAACCTACGCCGACCGCACGCGCGGCCTGACGCTGGACGCGGTGCAATCGCAGGCTCAGCGCGTCTTGAAGCCCGACAATATGATCTGGGTAGTGGTCGGCGATCTGGAGCGGATTCGTGAACAACTCGAAGCATTGGAAATCGGCGAGCTTCGATTGATCGATACCGACGGCAATCCAGTGAACTGAACAGTTCCTGAAGAAACAGAAAACGGCGCTTCGGCGTCGTTTTTTTTGGCTGTGAATTCCTCACAGTCAGGCTAGTATCGAATCATGAGCAATCCACAACAACTGCAAACCGAACACGATTGGCAATCGCTTATCAATGCTGCGAGCGAACAGGTTTACCGCGTTGCAGTGCGCTCACCGCTCGATCGTATGCAAAGACTGTCAGACGCACTCGACGCCAATGTGTTTTTGAAGCGTGAAGATCGGCAACCCGTCTTTTCCTTCAAGCTCCGCGGCGCGATCAACAAGATGGCGGCACTGGACGCCGATGCCCGAGCAAACGGCGTTATCTGCAGTTCAGCGGGGAACCATGCACAAGGCGTCGCGCTGGCGGCAAAACTACATCAGTGTCGCGCTGTCATCGTAATGCCGGTTACCACACCCTCGATCAAGGTGGACGCGGTTCGAGCGTTGGGCGCGGAGGTGCGATTGGCGGGTGACAACTACGATGCCTCAGAGATCAATGCTCACGAGGTCGCAGCTCGTGAAGATCTGACTTTCATTCATCCGTTCAACGATGCCAACGTCATCGCTGGTCAGGCGACCATTGGGCGGGAGTTAATCGAACAGATGCGTGAGCCGCCGGACGCTGTTTTCGTGCCTATCGGCGGCGGTGGTCTCGCCGCAGGTATCGCCGTGGCAGTCCGTGACCGATGGCCGAACACGCAGTTGATCGGTGTCGAGCCTATCCAGTCCGCCAGTATGCGCCGCGCGCTGGATGCCGGGCACCCGGTGCAACTCGAGAGTGTCGGATTGTTCGCCGATGGTGTCGCAGTCCGGCAGGTCGGCGACCTGACGTTCTCTGTGTGTCAGCAACTGCTCGATGATGTGATCACAGTCTCAACAGACGCAACCTGCGCCGCGATACGGGACATCTACGAAGACTCTCGCACTGTCGTCGAGCCCGCCGGCGCACTCGCCATCGCGGGGATTCGACAATGGCGTCCGCGCCGCGCCGGTCATTCGCTGGTCGCGCTGTGTTGTGGCGCGAATCTGAACTTTGATCGACTGCGACATATCGCTGAACGTGCCGCGGTCGGGGAGCGCCGTGAGGCGTTGTTCGCGGTACATATCGCCGAGCAACCCGGGAGCTTTCGTGCGTTCTGCCGCGCGCTGGGAGACGTTGGGATCACAGAATTCAACTATCGCCACACGACAGACTCAGTGGCTCGGATTTTCGTCGGCGTAGCGCTGACCGAGGGGTTACCCGAACAACGTCGGCTGCTTGCGAGAATTGTCGATGCGGGATACGAAGCCCACGACCTCAGCGACAACGAGCTCGCGCAACTTCATATCCGACACCTGGCGGGCGGCAGAATGCGCGTCGCCGGGGAACGTCTGTACCGTTTCGAGTTTCCTGAGCGCCCTGGCGCATTGGCGGCGTTCCTCGACGCGCTCGGCCACGACTGGGACGTCACACTGTTTCACTACCGCAACCATGGGTCAGATTACGGACGTGTACTGGTAGGACTTAAACCGGTTGGCACAACGACCGACATCGATCAACGTCTTAGCGCGCTCGGGTATCGATACACGAACGAAACTGATAACCCGGCGTATCAGATGTTTCTGACGTGAATCGGATCTATTGGTCGTAGCCCGGGTTGTTCCGATCGAGCTTCCGGAGAAGGCCCGGCCATACAAGTTCTGCGCCGAGGCCTTTGGTCACAAGCTTGCGCTGCTCGGAAGCACCCGCAAGGATCGCATCAGGAATCGAGATCAATTCGCCACCACCGGCTTGCGCGTTGATCTGAATCTGACAACTCACTTCCAGCGTGTACATGATCAGGAACGCCTCCGGGATCGACGCCGCCGCAGACAACAGACCGTGGTTGCGCAGAATCAAAGCGGGCTTGTCGCCAAGATCCGCGACGAGCCTCGGCTTCTCATCATCGTTGAGCGCGACGCCCTCGTAGTCGTGGTAGCCGACGTTCGCCATCAGAAACAGACTCTGTTGCGACAGCGGTAAAAGACCTTCTTTTTGTGCCGACACCGCGATTCCCGCGCGAGTGTGAGTGTGCAGCACGCACTTTACATCGTGCCGCGCCGCGTGAATCGCACTGTGGATCACAAACCCGGCCGGGTTGATCGGGAACGGCGACTCCATCACTTTCTCACCGGCAAGGTTCACTTTGACGAGGCTACTCGCCGTGATTTCCTCGAAGAACATGCCATAGGGATTGATCAGGAAATGCCCCTCCTCACCCGGCACTGCGGCAGAGATATGGGTGAACACGAGATCATCCCAACCGTGCAGCGCAACAAGGCGGTATGCAGCGGCGAGCGCCACTCGTGTTTCCCACTCAGCGTCGCTCACGGCGTCGCGCAATTCGTTGATAGACGCAGCACTCAAATCTAGTCTCCGGTCGCAGTTTCGGTGGTCGACGTCAGGTAATCCGCTACCATTTGTGCGAGTACGCTTACGCCATAAGGCAAGGTCGACTCGTCGACGTAGAAGAACGGCGAGTGGTTGCTCGCGGTTTTCGAAACATCCGCATCCAGTGGAGCACCGCCGAGGAACAGGAAAAACCCAGGTGTTTCGAGAGCAAAGTATGAGAAGTCCTCCGCGCCTGTGACGAGCGGCGCTTCAAACACGCGTTCGTCACCGAAAACCCGTTGCACCGTCGGCAGCATCTTCGCGGTCAAATCCGGGTTGTTCACCGTCACCGGGTAGCCGAGGCTCACCGTCACTTCCGCGGTCGCACCCGATGCCTCGGCAATCGTGGTCGCGGTATGGCGTAACTTCGCATGGATCTCCTCACGGATACCCATATCGAAGTTTCGAATCGTTCCGACCAGTTTGACGGAATCAGGAATGATGTTGTTGCGCACGCCACCATCGACAATCCCAAACGAAATCACAGAAGGTGCTTTGGTCACATCAACCTGCCGACTCGCGATGGTTTGCACCGCCATGATGATCTGTGCTGCAACCACAATGGGGTCGACGCCACCCCACGGTCGAGAACCGTGCGTCTGCTTGCCATTCACGATGATCTCGAATCGGTCCGCGCTTGCCAGTGCCGGGCCGGATCGATAGGCCACGTGGCCAGCCGGTAAGTTTGAGAACGTATGTAGTCCGAAGATCGCTTCCGGTTTACGAGGCTCGAAAACGCCTTCCTCCAGCATCAACTTCGCACCCCATGACGGCGTTCCTGGAGGCGCGCCCTCTTCGGCTGGCTGAAAAATCACCAGAACGTCGCCGGGCAGGTCTTCGCGATTTGCTGCAAGCGCTTTGGCCGCGCCCAGCACCATCGCCATGTGAGTATCGTGGCCACAGGCATGCATAACGCCGACCTCATTGCCGAGGTAGGTGCTCTTTTGTTTCGATGCAAACGGGAGGTCGACCTGCTCAACAACGGGAAGACCGTCCATATCCGCGCGCAATGCTACAAGTGGCCCGGGTTTACCGCCCTCGATCAACGCGACAACGCCTGTTCCGGCGATCCCCACCTGCGGATCCAGTCCCATCGCCTTCAGCTCTTCCGTGATGCGCGCGGCGGTTTTGAACTCTTCGTTGCTGAGTTCCGGGAATTCGTGAAAGTAGCGCCGCAACGCGACAACCTCATCCGTCAGTGCGGTGGTCGCCTGCTCCAGTTTGTGCTGTAGCGAGTGATCTGCGGATACTGGTCCCGACGACATGACCATGATCGATGCAGCAACAGCAGGCTTCAAAAACCTCATGACAGTTCCCGTGAGTATTTAACCAATACACACAAGCCTAGCGCCGAGACCTACCACATGTCACGCAGACGCGTGGCGACGTCGACCGTCTTGTTGACTCTGTCACGACCACGACCTTGCGGCAGACAGGCATTGCCATGGAACACGGGCGCGAGCGTTGCCATGATCGATTCGGTCAAAAATCGGCTGCGTGCGCCGTAGACATGTCGATCACCCAGCCGATGCTGTTCGGTGACAAAAAACTTAAGCGGCGCCATCAGGTGAAGTTGTTTTTTGGCTCGCGTCATGGCGACGTACAGCAGTCGACGCTCCTCATCAAGAGCGCGGTCATCACCCGCTGCGAACTCCGACGGAAAGTTGCCATCGGTGACATTGAGGACATAGACACTGTCCCATTCCTGGCCTTTTGCAGAATGCACCGTCGACAAGATCAAATAGTCCTCATCGAGCAACGGCGGTCCGGCGAGATCGCCGCTCGATTGTGGCGGATCGAGCGTCAGTTCAGCCAGAAAGCGATCGCGACTGGGATAACCGCCTGCGATTTGTTCAAGCTGCTCAAGATCCGCAAGTCGTTGCGGTGCTGCCTCATAGTGCATTTCGAGGTAAGGCTGATACCAACGCCGAGCAACGGACACGTCTTGCTGCCAACCTTGACTCACAGCGGCGTCGCGTTCGGCCAAGCTGACCATGGTTTTTTTGAACTCTGCCCAGTGCGGACGCGCCGCAGCCGGCGGATCAAATTTCGCGAGCGCACTGAGTGAAAATTCGTTCGCCGCCACATGCTCAAAGCAACGGTTCGCGTGTGCCGGACCAATGCCCTCAATGATCTGCAACACCCGCATGCCCGCAGCGGCGTTGCGCGGGTTGTCGGCCCATTTCAGAACCGACAGGAGATCCTTGATGTGCGCGGCCTCGAGGAACTTCAGCCCACCATATTTGACGAACGGCACATTGCGTCGGGTCAACTCAACCTCTAACCGATCGCTGTGGTGCGCATTTCGAAACAACACGGCCTGGTTCTTCAACGGCGTTCCGGCCTCGCGTGCGGCCAGAATCTGCCCCACGACATAGTCGACCTCCGCATCGCCGTCCTCTACGGTCACATAACACGGCCGCTGTCCTGACGTTCGCGACGAATACAGGTCTTTTCGATACTGGCGTGTGCTTTCCGCCAACAGGGCATTGGCAGAGTCGAGGATCGGTTGCACCGAGCGGTAATTTCTGGCCAGCGTGATCACCTCAGCAGAGGGCACAAACTGATCCGGGAAGTTCAAAATATTATCGACTTCGGCGGCACGAAAGGCGTATATGGATTGCGCGTCATCACCGACGACCGTCAGTCCGTCGCCATCGGGTCGCAATGCGCGAAGGATTCCCGCCTGAAGTCGATTGGTGTCCTGGTACTCGTCGATCAGGACATGATCAAATCGTGCGGACAAGTCCGCGGCGAGATCCGCGTCAGATACTAGGTGATACCAGTACAGCAATAGATCGTCATAATCGAGCACCTGTTGTTGCTGCTTCATCTCGACGTACTCGCGAAACAGCGTGGTCAGCTCGTCTTTCCATTCCACACACCAGGGGTAGTGCTCGGTCAGCGTGTCCTCCAACGGCGCCTGGGTGTTAACGCAACGTGAATAAATAGCGAGGCAAGTATCTTTCTTGGGGAATCGACGATTGCGGGAGTGCAGCGCCAGACGTTGACGGGCGACGTCCAAGGTATCCGCCGCATCGCCACGATCGAGCACGCTAAAGGCCGGGTCGAGCCCCAGGTTCCTCGCATACTCCCGCAGCAGGCGGTTGGCGATCGCATGAAACGTGCCGGACCAGCGCAGCCGAGTACCGCGCCGTGCACCGCGCTTGTCCGCTGCTGCCGTGACGATTCGTTCAGCGCGACGCGTCATCTCGGCGGCGGCGCGTCGCGAGAACGTCAGAAGTAATATGCGTTCCGGGTCGACACCGGACATCACAAGATGTGCAACGCGATGCGCCAGGGTCATGGTCTTGCCGGTGCCGGCTCCTGCGATGATCAGCAGCGGCGGTGACGACCATCGACCCGACTCCGAACGACCAAACGCTGCAGCTTCGCGCTGCTCAGCGTTCAGCGAGTCGAGATAGTCGGTTGCATCATCAATCGCCACAGCCATTGCGAAGGTGTCTCACCAGAATTGGGGATATGTACAGTACTGGCTGGATAACCAGGTGTCCAGCGACCTGTCGCCCGGATAATGCCGCCGATGGATTTCACGCTGTATTGGTTCATGTTCCCGGTTGCTATGTGTGTAGCAACCGCCGCGATGCTCAGCGGTATTGGCGGCGCGGCTTTATTCACGCCAATTTTTATACTGGTTTTCCCGCTACTTGGACCGGCTTACCCACTGGAAAGCACAGTCGCAGCGATTGGTACCGCCCTGTTGACCGAGACCTTTGGGTTCTCATCAGGCTTCCTGGGCTACCACCGTCGCCGGCTAATCGACTTCTCCCTCGTACGCCGTTTCCTGGTGATATCGGTACCCATTGCGGTCGTCGGCGCGTTTGTCGCGCCGTACATGGCCGAGTGGTTGTTGATCGGTGGCTACGCCGTGCTAGTGCTCGTCATCGCTGCGGTACACGTGTTCGTCAGCGACGCGCCACTCGCAACGCGAGACCCGACGGGCGCCATTTCGAGCCTGACCGACGCGCATGGACAAACCTATCGCTACGTCGTTCCGACATTGACGCCGAGAGACATATTCGCCACGGGAATCGGCTCTTTCATGACCGGCATGTTGTCGGTAGGCATCGGTGAAGTGATCGTGCCGCAGCTCACGAAGCGAGGCGTTCCAGTCGCGGTTGCAGTCGCAGCGGCCGTGACCATCGTCATCATCACAGTCGCGTGTGCATCCTTCACTCTGATTGGTCAAGTGATCGCGGAAGGCGGTTGGCAAGCCGTGCCCTGGAACCTCGTGTGCTACTCGATTCCCGGCGTGTTGATCGGCGGTCAGATCGGGCCGCGGTTGCAAGGCAGATTTTCGCAACGGCACATGGAACACGCCATCGCGATCTTGTTTATTTTGTTGGCAGGCGCGATGCTGCTGGTAGCAATACAGAAAGCCAGTCCAGCCGCAGACCTATGAATCAATGAACCCTGACGGAGCCTTGCATGATCACCGTTCATCACCTCGAAAACTCTCGCTCGCAACGAACCCTCTGGCTACTGGAAGCGCTGGGACTCGATTACGACATCAAGCGCTACTCGCGTGACCCCGTGACGAGCCTTGCGCCCCCCGAACTCAAGGCTGTGCATCCACTGGGTAAATCCCCGGTCATTACAGACGGTGACATCACGGTGGCCGAGTCAGGAGCGATCGTCGAATATCTGATGACGCACTACAGCGACGGCAAACTACAACCGCTCGATACTCCGGAAGCGCGGCGCGATTACACCTACTGGTTGCACTACGCCGAAGGAACGATGATGCCGCTGCTGATCATCGGCTTGCTGCTGCGCCGGGTCGACAGCGCGAAGGTGCCGTTCTTCGTCAAACCCATCGCCAAGGGCATCACCGGAAAAATCCGAGAAGCCTATCTCGACGCCAACCTCACCCGAAACATGGAGTTCATGGAGGCCACGCTCGGGAGCCGAACCTGGTTCACCGGTGATCATCTGACCGCGGCCGACATCCACATGAGTTTCATCCTGGAGGGCCTCAATGTCAGCACGGATCTCGAGGCGCAATACCCGAACATGGCTGCCTGCCTGAAGCGCTGCCACGATGACGAGCACTATCAGCGCGCCCTGGAACGCGGTGGGCCGTTTCATCTTGGCGGCTGAAGCGTGACGACGTAGCGCATTGGCCCACCGGGCTCAATGGCGTCAAACGGATAGCAGGTCACCAGCGTCAGTGTGGGTCTGTCCGTATCGAGCGTGATCGCCGCATGCCGCGAATCGACCACATCGAGTCCGGTGACTTCAAAGATGCGATGCGAACCGTCGCGGCGATCAATCCTGAGGCGGTCGCCCGCTTGCAAGTCCGCCAGGAAACGAAAGTGGGTATCGCGGTGTCCCGCAATCACACTATTGCCTGAATCTCCCGGTAGCACCGTGTGTTCGAGGTGCCCGGGGCCAAACGCGAGCGTGCGACCGCTACCACCCGACAGAACGAACATTTCGTTCGGCAGTCGCTCGCCTGTCAGTCGAGCGACCGGGTAGGTATCGGCCCAAGGCCACGGACGCAGCGAGGCATCGATAACCTCCGGCGCCGTTTCGCCGCGCTGCCACGCTCGCTGCAGCAGGAACTGCGCGAACGCCGCTTTGGCCGGCAGATATAGACCTTGCCCCAGGTTGACCGCGCCGACCGCGAGTAACACCGCCATGACCTTACGCCCCGCCCTCATCGCCGTTCGGGCGCGATGGCCGCTTGCCAGCGGCTCAACAGCAGCAGGGTCAACGCGAGCACAATGGCGCAGTAGCCGATCAGTCGGTGCAGCGGGCCAGCCGTAGCGGTCGACACCATCGAGCCGATTGGCAACGACTGGCCGTACGGCATCAGATTCGGCACGGCCTTGTCGGCCAGCGGTTCACCCGCGGGACGCAGTGACGCGGCTGCGACGGCGACCAGACTCGTCGTGCGGGTCACAATGTGGTGGTCCAAGGCGATTTCGGTGATCGCAGCATCTGCTTCGGCGCGAGTGAGCCGATTGCGTCGCTCATCATCAATCAGAGACTCAATGTGTTTGCGTGCCCACGACACACCGACTCCGTGCCCGCCCGCTTTGGACTCGGCATCGAGATCGAGTGTTGTGGTCCAGGCGCTCGGCACACCGTCGCGCCACAGTGTGCCTGTCAGGCGCAGACTTTGCGGCATCGATTGTGCCCTGGCGACCAGATCGATGGGCTCGCCCGCATAAAGATCCGGCAGCGTTTCGGGAAGCTGTTGCACACCGCTATCGGACCACGCAGCCTGCAGATCGGTGAGCGTCGGCGCACCCAATCGACCGAACAGCTCGCGCATACGCGCTTCAACTTCGCCAAGCGCACTGATTGTCACGGCCTGACCGCGACCCAACTCGGCGGCCTTGCGCATGAACCAACCATTGGGTGCAGACCCGATACCGACCGTAAAAAGGCGGCTCTTGCCGAGCGACCGCTCGATATATTCAAACAGCATCGACTCATCGCCGACCGCACCGTCGGTGACAAAAATCACCTGCCGCAAATCGGTGTCGTTTGAATCGCCGCCGATAAGCGCTGCGGCCAGTGCCGGCTGCATGTTCGTGCCACCATCGGCCGACAAAGCGTTCACCCAACGCAGCGCTTGACGCAGAGCCGCGTCACTGGCGGGTCGCGCCTGCCCAAAGAGTGAACGCGGTTGATCGCTGAATGCGATCACGTTGAAACGATCTGTCGGACGCAGCTCGCTAATCGCGAACTGGACGGCGGAGCGGGCTTGTTCGATGGACACACCCTGCATGCTGCCGGACGTGTCGATTATCAGAATCAGCTCTCGCTGCGCAGCCTCGCCGAGGACACTCGCTGGCGGAATCAGCTGCAGCGACAAGTAATGTGACTGATCATCTCGCGCATGATGAAACGCGCTGACGCCTACGTCCTCACCCACCGCTGGCATCCAGCTCAGACTGAAATCATGATCCAGCGGCTCGTCGTCGTTGGCCAGCGATACAAGGTACTCACCAGCGCCGGCTTCGGTCACGTCGATCCAGTGGTAGTCACTAACAATTTCCGCGAGCGGCGTGCCTGCGAGCAACCGCACTGACAATGTCAAACGATGCGAATCATCGGGCGTGCCCGTCAGCATGGCGGGTGTGATACGCGGCGCATCCGGCACGCGATGCGTGGCCTGCACCCAGCCGTTGCCCAGCCGGTCCGGGACTGCTGCAATTGTCTCGCCCGGACTGAATCGGGGCGTTAGCGTCAGCGGCAACCGCATCCGGTAGCGAGCACCTTCGCGCACCACGGTCTCTTGATACTCGATCGTGATCGTCACCTCGCCGAGCGGTGGAATGTTGCTGACGGCCGTGTTGAACAAGTTGGGACGTGCCTTGCTGACCAGTGCGGCCTTCTGCCCGCGTTGCTCTGCTTCGCGGAAAGTCTGCTCGGCCACGACCTTCGGTTTGATCTCACCGACAATCCGCGTCTCACCGATCAATAGCTCCATGGAATCGACCGCCGCACCGCTCGGGAGTGGTAGCAAGTACCTCGCCGTCACCCACAGATCGCTAGGGTTTTGAAACCGCTGCGTGACTCTCGTGCGTGCCAGATGGCCAGCCACGTCGATACGAATATCGGTGGCCAATCGCACCGCATGCGCATCCACATCGTTGAACTCAAGGGTACCCACCCCTGGCCAAGCGGTATCGTTCGCCTGCGCGGTGCCGGCCAGAAGACCCAGCAGTCCCCATAAAAATCCGATCGTCGTGCGACGGTTTCGCTTGCGTCCTCTTCCAAGCTGCTGCATCGTGAGTCTCCTCCAAAACGAGGCGTTATTGCAGCGAACCGCGGTGGCGTGCGGGTGGCGGCGCAGTGGCGAAATCAACAATGATTGTGGCGAATTGTGGCAACACCTCCTGACATCAGTACGCGCTGGGTCGCGATCGTCGAAGACGATCCCGCGCTCGGCGAAAACTACTGCGCGGCTTTCGAACGCGAGGGTTATCGAACGACACTGGACGCATCGCGCGCCGCGGCGCTACAGCGTTTCGCTGCCCGACTGCCGGACCTTGTGATCATCGACGTCAACCTCGGCGAAGACATCGAAGGCGGGTTTGAGTTGTGCCGGACGTTGCGCGCACAAAGCGCCGAGTTGCCCGTTGTGTTTCTTACTGCTCGCGACAGCGAGTTTGACGCCGTCTCCGGTTTGCGACTCGGCGCCGACGACTATCTGACGAAGGACATCGGGCTCGCACATCTGCTGGCGCGAGTTGCCGCGTTGTTTCGACGCCAGGCGGCGTTGAGCTCGCAATCGAATGACACACCACGACTCGAACGTGGCTTGCTCACCATCGACGAATCGAGATTCACGACGCACTGGAATGACACGCTGGTGCCTCTGACGCTGACCGAATACTGGCTGGTGGTCGCGCTCGCAAGACATCCGGGACACGTCAAGAATCGTCAACAGTTGATGGATGCGGCTAACACTGTATTGGACGACAATACAGTGACATCGCATATCAAACGGATCCGTCGAAAATTTCAGTCGATCGACGCCTCGTTCGACGCTATCGAAACGGTCTACGGGATGGGGTATCGCTGGCGACCCGCCTGAGATTAGCCGACCTGCCCATGCGCTTTGGCCTGCGACAACAACTGCTTTTGATCGGACTCGCGACGCTCGCTCTGCCGGTAGCCAGTGTCGGTTATGTACGCGCGACCGAACAAGCGTTGCGTGAAACGCAGGCCAACTACCTCGCGAATACTGCCCGCAACCTTCTGCCGTTGATCGAGCGCGAGACCCGTGTGCTGCAAGTCGCTCCCGAGACGCCCGTGTGGTTTGTTGAACCGCTGACGCGCGAACCCCAACTGGATGGGTTCGCTGCTGATTGGAACACGCTAACGGTCCCACAGCCGGCGTTCATTGGACGCGAACGCTTGCAGGTGCTGGCGGGCGCCTTCAACGGTGCTTTATTTGTCCATGCCGACGTGCAGCATGACCTGGCAGATCGTGTCGAATTCACTGTCAGTTGCACAACAGAAAACGGTAGTCTGTTGGTACGCCAGTTCGAACCGACGGCAAGCGGTGGTTTTAGCGCCGAGCCGTTACTGGCGGATGCGGCGCCTTTGCGTGGCGCGTGGATTCCCGATGCGGATGGCTCACAGTTTGAGTTACGCATTCCCAACACGCCGTGCAAGCGCAGGCTCGGTCTCTGGGTCAGTGTCGGGGATCAATTATGGTCGACGCATGACAGCAGCGTACCCGGGCCCATGCTAGTGCCGAGTGCCGACCTGTCACGGGCACTGGAAGAACACGCCGTGCCCGGTGTCGAAATGTTCGCGGTCAGCGCGACCCAATGGCGAATCACCCCGGTCATCGGACGGCTACCCGAGGACAAAGCGCCAGACGCCAGCGCACCCGGATGGGTGCAACGCGTGTTTGACGGCCCGAACGGTGCGTTACCGGTCGCCGATCGCGCCTTCGATCAGCGTCGCAGATGGCTGCAACAACTGGCCGCCGGGAATATGCTGACGCGTCGTGCCATCCACCGTGACACAGGCACCCTGATCAGCGAGGTAGCTATCCCGATGCGTACAGACGATGGCGTGGTCGGTGGGCTGGTGTTGCGCCAGCCGACCGACGAAATACTGTCGCTCACAAGCCCGCAGCGCACGCGCATGACTCTGACGGTGATGAGTGTTACTGCTTTGATCGTGTTGCTACTGCTCGCATTCGCAACCCGCTTGTCGCTGCGGGTTCGACGCTTGTCACAAGCGGCGCGAACCGCTCTGGATGGACGTGGCCGTTTGACCACCGAACTCCCCGGCAGCCGTTCGGCTGACGAAGTCGGCGATGTCGCCCGCGACTTCGAATCACTGCTCCAACAACTGGACACACAACGTACCTGGTTGCAGCAACTTGCAGACAATCTATCGCATGAGCTTCGCACGCCGATCGCCGTGGTGCGTTCGTCCCTCGATAACCTGCGCCATGCGCGGACCGAAGATGATCGCGAACCGCTTCTGGTCCGAGCCGCCAGCGGCGTGGAGCGCTTGCAAAGCACTCTGTTGGCGATGACAAGAGCCAATCGTGCAGAGCAGGCCGCTCGGGATGCAGAGTTTTCAACCGTCGATATCAATGCGTTGTGTCTGCAGCTGCAAGGGGCTTACGCCTCGACGTTCCCGACTCATCAGTTCACAGGCTCAACACCGCAATCGGCCTTTGTCGTCGGGAACCCGGAGCTACTGGTGCAGATGATCGACAAGCTGATCGAAAACGCGGTGACCTTCGCGCCTCGTGATAGCGACATCGAACTATCGGTGACATCTGACCCGCAACCGACGGTGCGTGTTTTTAATCGCGGCTCTGCGCTGCCTGACGTTGACCACGATCGTCTGTTCATGCCGTTGGTCTCGCGACGTCATGGCGCTGGCGAAGGACATCTCGGGTTTGGACTCTATATCGCGCGTGTCATTGCGGACGCACACGGGGCGAGCATAAGAGCACGCAACAAGAGCAACGGCGTGTTGTTCGAAGTCATGTTTGAGCCGAACGCAAAGTAGGTTGCGCGACTCCGGCAGCGCGCCCGACCTGTCGAATTTCTGACAAGCACTTGAGAACGACATAACGCGGTCGAACATCCGAACCTCGACTTAGGGGGTGGTGCGTCGGCCTACAGTTCTGATAAAACCGGAACGAGTCAAAGGTGCGGCCCTTATGTCGCATCTGACAAAAACAACAAACCGTGGGGAAACATGTCCAATACGACACACTATCCGGAGAGTCCGCGCAATGTGCCGGAGGATCTGACTACAGCGAAATCCAGCTACAAGCGACAGGCGTGGCTTGCCATGGCCGGATTGATGGCCTTCATACTTATCTACCTTGGCTTGACAGCCTGTTTTGCTTACATCGCGCTCAACAACTTCGATCGCGTCGCCGCGGGACAATCCGATCTATTTCACTTGCTCGCGACTGGCATCTCCTTTCTGCTGACGATTTTTTTACTGAAGTCGCTGTTCACCGTCCGAAAGTCGGGCAACCCGGGTGGCATCGAAGTGACCGCGGACGATGAGCCGGTGCTGTACGATTTTCTGCACCGATTAGCAGATGAAATAGGCGCACCAAAACCGCACCGAGTGTTCATTACGCCCGAGGTCAATGCGGCAGTGTTTTACGATCTGTCATTGCTGAATCTGATTTTCCCGTCCAAGAAAAACCTGATTGTCGGTCTCGGCCTGGTCAACGTCTTGAACCTGGGTGAACTGAAAGCTGTCCTGGCGCACGAGTTCGGGCACTTCGCCCAAAAATCGATGGCAGTCGGTCGCTGGGTGTATGTTGCGCAGCAAATCATCGCCCACATGGTGGCAACGCGCGATTGGCTCGACTCCGTGGTCCGATTCATCTCTCGAATCGACATTCGCGTTGCCTGGATTGGCTGGATCCTGGCCTTAATCATCTGGTCGATCCGTTCGTTGATGGACACGCTGTTCTCGATCGTCATCCTGGCTGAACGCGCGTTGAGCCGGGAAATGGAATTCAACGCGGATCTTGTGGCCGTGTCCGTCACCGGAAGTGACGCACTCGTCAACGCGCTGCATAAACTGCAGGCGGCTGACGAGGCCTGGCAGACCACACTGGACGTCGTCGGTCAAGAAGCCAGCAACGGTAAGCGCATCGGCGACCTGTTCGAAGCCCAGCGCGAGGCGGTCGCGAGCATCGCCCGAGTCATCGATGACGAGACGTATGGCGCCGTGCCCGAACCCACCGGCGATGCCAGCGAGCACCGCGTTTTCAGCGAGCAGATGGCGACGCCGCCGCAAATGTGGTCAACACATCCGCCGAACCGGGATCGGGAAGACAATGCAAAGCAGACCTACGTCGCCGCAGCGATCGACCCCCGACCTGCCTGGGTGGTTTTCAAAGATCCGCAGCAGCTCAAAGAGACCATAAGCCGAAATTTCTATAACCCTGAGAAGATCAACGAGATGGAACCCGTTGCCGCAGGTGATGCGGTCGCAAGCCGCTTCAACAAGGCATCCTTATCGTCGGAGTTTCGGGGTACCTATTTATCGCGTAGTCCGGTACGAAACTTCGCCAGTGTCGAGGAACTGCTGCAGTGCGCCAGCATCAATGAACCGACCGGTTCCGCCGAGCTGTATCCGAAAACGGTCGGCGAACGTCTCGAACAATTCCGCAGCCTTGAGTCGGAGCGACATGCACTGGAAGCGCTGGCATCCGGGGCGATGAAACCCTCTGGCGGCGTGATACGTCATCGCGGCGAGGAACTCGACAAAGCCGACATTCCGGATGCACTCGAAGAGATCGCGCGCGAGCGGCGCGAATTGGCGGAAGCGCTTAGGACGCATGACGCGAACTGTCGCCAGGCACACCTGCTGGCAGCGCGTGAAGTCGGCGGAGGCTGGTAGGCCTAGCTACTCGGTCTCACGCATCTATTGCACTGCACTGATCATCTCAGCGCCGTCGTGCGCAACGAACAGGCGCTGTTGGTGAACACGTGGCAGGTCATCACAGCAGACGGGCAAATCGGCCACTTTGAGAAAAAGCGGATGCTCAAGGTGTGCAATCAGGTGCAAACCAAAATGCGCGAAGTCAGCGCAATGACATCGCAAATCACGCTACCCACAACGATTCTCGAGAGCACCGGTATAGAAGACTGGCAACGCCAGGCACCCAAGTTTGAGCTCGACAATGTCACGAAAAAGAATTGGGTGGATTGGTGCCGGGTCGCCTCCGACATCATGGATCACATGGCGCACGCACTTGGCATCGTGCGCGCGGCTTCCCTCGAGGCACTGATCGACAGCGAATCCCAGGTGATGTCCAGCAAGACGCAATCGAGCGATCCAGGTGAAGCACCGACGCCTGGATTCACACCGAGCGGATATCCGACTTTAATGCCGGGTCAGGAACATGTGCTGCAAAGAAAGCTCGATCTGTGGAACCGCTTCCAACTAGCGCATGGCGCGGGTCCAACCCTGTTGAGACTCGTTGTTGCGCTCGGCATAGTCGGCGGCACGATCTACAGCGGCGTGCTGGGCTTTATGACACTGTAAGAAAAAAGGCCGACTGACAGCTGTCAGTCGGCCTTGATCATCGCCCAGGCAGGCAGTCGCTGTTACATGGCGTAGTTCACGCCGAAGAAGAAGAAACGTCCGCGGGGACTGGCCGGATAGCCAACGTCCGTAATGAACGGATCTTCATCAGTGACGTTTTTGATACCGCCGAAGAAACCCAGCGAGTCGTTGTACTGATAAGCCGCAGATAAATCGTGCTGCCAATACGCATCCTGAAACACCGAGTTGCCGTACAGAGTCTGGGCATCATCGATTTCAACGAAGCGCAACAACTGCTCATCCTGATACAAGGTTTGGACCTGCACCGTCCAACCCTCATACATCCACGTCAGGAAGAAGTTCCCCGCGAGTTCCGGGCGTTGTACCTCCCCGAGTTCCACATCGACAACATTGCGATCGACCGGATCAGAGAAACGATTCAAGTCGTTAACCTTCGTGCCATTCAACCGCGCGTTGAAGCCGTGATCACCGATGTTGAAGTCGTAGCTGACGCTGAAGTCAATGCCGTCGGTTTCAAGCGCAGCAAAGTTGAGTACCTGTCCTTCGATGAAGTTAAAACCACCGAACTGCAAAGACCCCGGATCCGCGTTTCGCGTAAACAAGTCGCAGAACAGCGGGTTCAAATCATTGCCTTCGTAGCACGCATTCACGATGTCCTGGTCGCTGACTTGAGCAATTGCCTGCTCGATGTCGATGCTCCAGTAGTCGACGCTAACCGTCAGCCCCTCGAGGAATCCTGGCTGCGCCACAAAACCGATCGAGAACGTCTCTGCGGTTTCCTCTTCCAGGCCAGGGTTACCGCGTGAGACGCCGCCGAAGGCAGCGGACAGCGGATCGGCGAACGAATAGACACCGTTCACGAACGGATCCAATCCGACTGCTGCGAAATCCGCGACACAGTTGGCCTGGATTCGTGCGGCGCGTGTCGGATCATCGGCAGCGATCGCGCTGATCTGTGCGGCATCACACGGATCAGCAGGACGGGAAGTAATTCCGGTCGTCGGCTGGAACAACTCGGTGATGTTCGGTGCACGGACCGCTTCCGAGAACGTGCTGCGGAACCGGATGTCGTCGACCGGCGCGTAAGACAAGCTGGTCTTCCAGGTCACCGCTTCACCGATCGTCGTGTAGTCCGATGCACGAACGGCCGCGTCGAGCGTTAGCTCCTCCGCACCAGTAACGCCTGCGAGCAGCGGCAAGGACACTTCAACAAAAGCGTCAAGCGCCTCGTAGTCGCCCTGTTCGTTCCGATTTGCCAACGCGGGTCGGAAGACGACGTTTGCGTTACCACTGACGTCCTGGATGTTGGTGCCGGCGCCAAACGGAGAGCCCGCAGGCAAAACGCCGCGCTGGAACGCATCGAAGGTCAAAGAGGATTCTTCACGACGCCACTCGGCGCCAGTGGCAAAACCGACAGGTCCGCCTTGCAGCGAGAACCACTCTTCAGTGTTGCCGCTAAGGAATGCCGACCAGACTTCCTGACGCAATTCGGATTTTGTCATCGAGTCCTGAGTCACGAAATCGACCGCTTCCTGCGTTATTCCCGTCGCACCCGCCCAGATATTCAGCGGAACACATGAGCCATCACCCGGTGTGAACGAGAAATAGCCTGGGTCGTAATCCGGAATGTTGAATGGCGTAGTCGTTGCTGGCGCGCTCGGATCAACCGAGGAGCGACATGCCGGTTGCCCGGTCGCCGGATCTATCACTGCATCAATGGCGGCAAGATAACGATCGTTGATGATGGAGTCTTCATCCGTCAGGTCACGAACAAAACGCCCGTAGTTCGCCGACACTTCATATTGCCAGCCATTCTCGAGCTCGCCTTCGATACCCAACACCAAGCGCGTGGTTTCGCGCTCGACGAGACGTCGACCAGAGCCAATACCAATCGGGTCAATCGTAATCGCTACACCGCCGTTCGCATCGGCCACCGGCTGAATAAACTCCGGCAGGAACGGATTGTCCGGCGCTCCGAACAACAGATCCCAGAAGGAGTTCGGACGGATAGTGTCTTCGTTTTCCTGAGTCACCCACTTGAACTCCCCAAACACACTCATTCGGTCTGTCAGGTCATAACGACCCAGTAGGTTCAGTGTGATTTTTTCTTCAGGCGGGATGATGTATCCGTTTTCCTGCTGAATGGTGTTCAAAGAGTCGCCACCGAAACCCTGGAAGTTGCCGGAGACAAGACCATCGCGCACCGGGCGGTAGCTACCGTCTGCGCCCACGTTCCAGCAGCCGCCAACGACACCGAACGCTGCATCGCCGAACGATGAGTTGTAGCCGGTGAACGAATCGAGGCAGTCCGGTCGGCCGTTGCCATCGAGGTCGATGTCCGTCGCTGGATCGAAACCGCTGAACGTAAATGGGTTGCCCGGGATGATGTACCCATAGCCCGATGTGAACGGGAACGTTCGACCCGGAAGTACGGCACGTTGAGGTGCAGTGGCAGCTCGGTTGATCAGAGCCAACTCAGCTTCGGTTAGGGTTGGAGCGGCCCCGAACTGAGCCGTGTATTGAGCGATGAACGCATCTTGCGGACTCGCACCGGCCGCGAACTCCTCGTCGGTCGGCAACGGAATCGGAAGCCCGAAATCGGTCAACCCAGTGTTATCAAAATTGTAAAACTGTTGGAAGTTTGGCGTGGCGTCTGTGATTTCCCCCTGCTGGAAACGGAGTGCGGGATTCACCCAGTCGCGCGCTGACCCGAGCAGCACACCATCGTCGCGCTCGCCGGCCAACAATCCGTCATCCCGACGATAGTCGACTGCGACGGTGAAGTTAGCGCGATCATCCATGAAGTTCTGACCCCACACCGCCGAGATGGTCGACTGGTTGCTGTCGCCCTCGCTCGAGACGCCGGTCATGGCATCGATCTGGAATCCTTCGTAGTCGTCTTTCAAAATGAAGTTGACGACACCGGTCACTGCGTCAGCACCGTAAACCGCAGACGCGCCACCAGTCAGGACTTCAACGCGCTCGATGAGTTGCGGCGGTATCGATCCGATATCGACCGCCTGTTGCCCGGCAACGCCAGCAACATGACGGCGACCGTCGACCAACACCAACGTGCGGTTGGCACCGAGACCTCGCAAGTTCAATGTGTTGGTACCGGCGGCAAAGCCTGCGTCCAGAGAGTTTTCCGAGGTGGTCGATGAAAACAGCGCGGGCACGTCGTTGACGACATCGGAAATCGAGAATTCCCCAGAGAGCTGAATGTCCTCGGCGCTGAGACTCTGCACCGGCTGCGATGCGATCGAGTTGGGATCGCGTTGGATTCGGGATCCGGTGACAACGATCTCTTCCAGATCGTCTGCCTCGTTATCTTGCGCAAGGGCGCCGCTCGGCAATGTCATTGCCAGCGACAGCGCGGGTAGCCCCAGTGCCAACCTGATCGGTTGTCGTAACATCCTCTTTGCTCCTCTGATGCCTTCGTTAGTCCACGGACGTTCTAGCCGGTCTTCCCGCCGGTTCTGCGTCCGCTTTTGCCCGTGATAACACTAATATCGACGCAAGGCAAAGAACGTCGCATTTGCACGACATATCGTTACGCACAAAAATGGTGCAATGCTGTTTTCGTGCGCCTCATTTAGTCGCAAAGATATATTTATCAGTAGTTTAAGTGCCTTTTTCGGGCGGCCGTTACCATCTTCGTGCACCAAAATAGATCCATCTGAAACTGTTGTAAATCCGCATCGTAATACCAGGGGCGCACTCCACTGAGCGAAAGCGCGACGTGCGCAACGCGCAACGCTACTATCCGCGCATGACGGACATCGCTCATTTAAATCTGGCCGCCGGGTTTCGCGGTGGCGAGCGGCAGACTCAGCTTCTGGTCGAACATCTGGCGGCACTCGGTTTTCGCCAACGGCTAATCGTGAGGAAAAACGCCGAACTGGCGGCACGCATGCGTGGCCAGCCTGATCTCGACCTGGTCGAAGTCGGCGGCATCTTCGCCGCAGCCCGTGCCGTCCGGGACGCACGCCTATCACACGCACATGAAGGACGCTGTGTGCAGGCGAGCGCGCTCGCCCGACTCTTGGGTAATGCGCCCTACGTGATCACGCGACGAGTCACACGGCCACTCAAACGCAATCCTGTGACCCGGGCGATCTACCGAAACGCCGCCGCGCTGGTCGGGTTGTCCAGTGCGATCGTGTCGGATCTGAATGACTATTCAGGCCATGCAACCGCCGTACGAATTCCGAGTGCTCTCACACCAGTGGACGCGACGGCCACGGTGTCGCGCGAACTGCGCGAACGGTTCGGACCTGGCCCGATCATCGGCAACGTCGGTGCGCTCATTATTCGCCATAAAGGGCAAGACACGCTGGTTGAGGTCGCCCGACGTCGACCCGACTGGCGCATCGTGTTGGTCGGATCTGGCAGTGATGAGTCGACGCTCAAGTCTCTGGCGAGTGACCTCACCAACATGCATTTCACAGGCCAGGTCGAAGATGTAGCAAGTCACCTCGCTGCATTCGATATCTTTGCTTTTCCATCACGCTTCGAAGGTCTTGGCTCGATTGTTCTGGATGCGATGTACCAGCGCGTACCGGTGGTAGCCAGCGCGGTCGATGGACTGCCCGACCTCGTCGAACATGAAAAGACCGGGCTTCTAGTACCGCCGCGAGACGCGGCAGCACTCGAATCGGCAATCGATAGGATGCTTAGCGACACCGATCTTCAGGCTCGCTGTGTCGCCGGCGCGAGCCACAAAATGAACGAATTCACCCCGGCTCGGATGGCCGAAAGCTACACCGCCTTGTACGCATCACTAGGCGTCGAACCTCGCTGAAGCTGGCGATCAATGGGTGTGACAAGCTCGCGGTTTAGATCTGCGACAGAATTCTTTTATCCTGCGAGCCATATGCCGCTATAGTAGCGCTGCACGCCCGATTCGCGACGGGCAGCTGCGCCACGACCCCTACGTCGAGACCAAACAAATGCAGGAACGAATTATCGTCATCGGCGGCGGCGCCGGCGGCCTCGAATTGGCTGTGAGATTGGGCCGAAAGCTGCGACGCCGGAAAGACGTCGAAGTGATGCTGATCGACAAGAACCCAACGCACATCTGGAAACCGTTGTTTCACGAGGTGGCCACGGGGTCGATGAACAGCTACCACGACGAGGCGAGCTATTTGATGCTCGCGCGCAAACACAAGTTCAATTTCATTCTTGGCCGCGTCGTGAATATCGACACCGCCGACCAATCGGTCCAGCTTGCGGCGCTGCAGGACGAAGAGGGCCAGGAAATGGTCGCCGCGCGAGAGTTTCGATACGACACGCTGATCGTCGCGGTTGGCGCACTGAGCAACGACTTCGGAATCGAAGGGGTCCGAGAGTACAGCCGTCAACTCGATTCGCGCGAACAAGCGGAAAAATTTCACAAGAATTTTACAACGCAGCTGCAACGGACGAACCTAGCATCCACCAGCGCAGTCCTGTCGGTCGCGATCGTCGGCGGCGGTGCGACTGGTGTGGAGTTGGCGGCCGATATGCATAGCGTCGTCGGGCGACTTCGCGAGTACGGCTTCGAACACTTCTCGAAGGAGCGACTGTCGGTCAGCATTATCGAAGCTGCGCCGGGCTTATTGCCGAGATTGCCGGAGCGCATTGGCGTCTCAGTGAAACGCGAGCTGGAGCGGATCGGCGTCAAGGTTTATGTCGGAACGCGCGTCGCCAAGGTCGAAAAAGATGCGGTTGTCACCAGCGAGGACGAACGCATCAAAGCGGACATCAGCGTATGGGCCGCTGGCGTACGAGCACCCGAATGGCTCTCTCACTGCGGCATGCCTACCGACCGACTCGGTCGAATCGAAGTGAACGAGGACCTGTCCGTCGTTGGCATACCGAACGTCTTCGCGATCGGTGACTGCTGCGCCTGCAAGGACAAAGACGGCCAGGAAATCCCACCTCGTGCGCAGGCGGCACACCAGATGGCCAGCACGGCAGCGCGGAACATTCTGGCAGCTCGCAAGGGCCGATCTGCGCGCTCGTTTCGTTATCGAGACTTCGGGTCCCTCGTGAGCCTCAGCAAATACACGACTGTGGGCAATCTGATGGGGAACCTCGTCCGCGGCACGATCTTCGTTGAGGGCTGGGTCGCGCGCATGGCGTATTTGTCGCTGTACCGAATGCATCAAGCGGCCGTGCATGGTCGGTTTTCAACCCTGTTGATTATGCTGGGCGATCGGATTTACAAAGCCACCCGCGCGAGCGTCAAATTGCATTGACGCACGGCGCGGGCAGGCACCGCTTGCGCTCGGCTTCAAAATGCCTAAAATCGCGCCACCTTTTGCTAGGACCGCAAGGCTTTTATGTCTTCTCGTTAGCAGCGCACAGACCTCTCGACCAAACGGGACTGCGCGCTCGCCGTTACAACCTGTTTTGATGTGAGGTATATGCCAATGGCGCTCGATGCTGTTGTCGTTCGCCCTGAAGGGGTCTGGCCAAGCCATGACCAACAGGGCGCAGAATCCGGGCCCGTCGGTCCAACCACTCAGGATCACTTCATCGTTCGAGACGGTGTCGAGTTTGCGGGCTCGCACATCATCATCGACCTTTGGGGCGCGTGCGGTCTCGATGACCTCTCCTTGATGGAAGCCGCGTTCCGGGACGTCGTGGACACCTGCGGTGCCACGCTGCTGCACATCCACCTGCATCACTTCACGCCAAACGACGGTATATCCGGCGTCGCCGTACTGGCGGAATCGCATATCAGCGTGCACACCTGGCCCGAGCGAGGATTCGCCGCGTTTGACGTCTTCATGTGTGGTGACGCGAGACCGGAACTCGCTGCCGGTGTGTTGCAGAAATATTTTGTGCCCACGTCGGTCAGCATAAACGACCTGCGTCGTGGTGTTGTCGCCTCCCCAGCAACAGGTTGCGACGAATGAGTGACTTCGAGGAGACGCTCTACGACAGCGTGGCGCAGAAATTTCGAATCGATAAGCTCTATTTCGAGGACAAGACCGAGCATCAACACTTGATGATCTTTCATAACGCGGCACTCGGTCGGGTGATGACACTGGACGGCGTTGTGCAAACGACCGAAGCCGACGAGTTCGTGTATCACGAAATGATGGCGCATGTCCCGCTGCTCGCTCATGAGCGAGCCGAACAGGTGCTGATCATCGGCGGCGGCGATGGCGGCATGCTGCGCGAAGTCATCAAACACCCCGTGACGCACGTCACACAGGTAGAGATCGATCTCAGCGTGGTAGAGATGGCCAAGCAGTACTTGCCGAATCACTCCGCTGGTGCCTTCGACGACCCGAGACTCAACCTGGTGATCGATGACGGCATGGCGTTCGTTCAGAACACCGACCAGCAATTCGACGTGGTGATTGTAGACAGCACAGATCCGATCGGTCCTGGGGAGGTCCTGTTTAGTGAGCGCTTTTACGCCGAGGTCAAACGTTGCCTCAATCCAGGCGGTATTGTCGTGACACAAAACGGCGTCGCCTTCTTCCAACCGGATGAGGTGACACAGACTTACGCGCGTCTCCGACCACACTTCAATGACGTCAGTTTCTACACGGCTGCAATACCGACCTACTATGGCGGTCTGATGACGTTCGGATGGGCGACGGACAATACAGAGTTGCGCCGGCAATCCTCCGAGACCATCACGACGCGTTTCGAACGCCTCGGGATCGACACCCGCTATTACACACCCGACGTGCATGTTGGCGCGTTCGCGTTGCCACGGTATATCCAGGACTGCTTTGACCGAGACTGACCAAAACTCCGTGCGCGTCGTTTTGCCAGTCGCACAAGCCGCGGATGCAGATCGATACCGGCAACTGGTCCAGCGCTTTGGTTCGCCTTTGCTCGTCTACGATCCACAGACCCTTCGGACGCAATACGCGCGGCTTCGAAACGCGCTGCCCAACGTCGGCCTGTATTACGCGGTGAAGGCATTACCGGCAGCAGATGTCATTCGCCAAATCGCTGCACTTGACGGTGGTTTCGACATTGCCAGCGCCGGTGAAACCCAACTGCTGTTGCAGGAGGATGTGTTCGGCAGACGAACCATCCATACACATCCGATCAAGAAAGACTCGGAAATTCGCGATGCACTGAGGTACGGCGCAACCACGTTCGTGGTGGACAACATCGGCGAACTCGAGAAGTTCAAACCGTACCGAGCTCGTGTCGGAATTCTGCTGCGCGTGAGCTTTCGAAGCGGCAGCGCCATCGTCGATTTGTCGAGAAAGTTCGGCTGCGACTTCGACGAAGCACCGCTGCTGCTCGAGCACGCCGCCACGATTGGCGTACACATCAAGGGACTGAGTTTTCACGTGGGCTCGCAGTGCCACGATGCCGCGGAACACGTTCATGCGATTCAGCGCTGCGCGTCTTTGATGCGAACCCGCAATGCGACGGATCAACCTCCGATGAGTGTTCTTGATATCGGCGGTGGTTTTCCGGCTGACTATGCGCGTCGTGGCACGGATATCGATGCGTTTTGCGCGCCTATTCGAAGCGCTTTGGGTGAGTTGCCTGATGACTGGCGCATCATCGCAGAACCGGGTCGCTACCTTGTCGCACCGGCAGTGAAATGCATCACGACCGTGGTGGGCGTATCCGACAGAAACGGCATTCGCTGGTATTACCTGGACGACGGGGTGTACGGCTCGTTCTCAGGTCAGATCTACGATCACGCATCCTACCCGCTGCAGACTCTGCGTGACGGGCCGACCGCTCGATCGGTACTTGCGGGGCCGACCTGCGATTCCATCGATATCGTTGCTGAGGATATTGAGCTGCCGGAACTCACCGCTGGCGATCTGATTATCGGCCATGAAATGGGAGCCTACACCGCGGCAACGAAGACCCGATTCAACCTGCTGCCTGATGCGAGATTTCTGAATCTTGAAGCGTTGCCAGATAGTTGACGATTCCCTTAGCGGCTTCGCGCCCCTCGAACACGGCGGTAACAACAAGGTCTGAGCCGCGCACCATATCACCCCCGGCGAAGACCTTCGGATTGTTGGTCTGAAAGGGCGTAATCGGATCGGTGGAGACGCAGACACGACCATCGTCATGCGTTTGCACATCATGATGGTCAAACCACGCTGCGGGATTCGGTCGGAAACCGAACGCGATAATCACCGAATCGGCGGGTAACACCTCTTCGCTACCCGGGATCGGCTCAGGACGACGTCGTCCGCCCGCATCGGGCGCACCCAGTCGAGTCGTCACAACTTTGACGCCAGTCACGTGATCCGTTCCTATAATCTCAACAGGTTGTCGATTGAACAAAAACTCAACGCCTTCCTCACGCGCGTTGCGAACTTCGCGTCGTGAACCTGGCATGTTCGCCTCATCTCGCCGATAGGCGCAGGTAACTGAGGTCGCACCTTGACGGATCGCAGTTCGATTGCAATCCATTCCGGTGTCACCGCCGCCGAGCACCACCACTCTCTTGCCCGATAGATTCATACCCGGGGTCACGCGTTCATACTCACCCATCGTCTTGTTGACGTTGGAAACGAGAAACGGCAGCGCGTCGAACACGCCCGGTAAATCTTCGCCCGGGAATGCCCCTCTGACCGACGTGTACGTTCCCATCCCGAGGAATACCGCGTCGTACTCGGCAATCAGCGCGTCGAAAGATTTATCGTCGCCAATTCGTGTGTTCAACACGAACTCAACGCCCATACCTTCGAGGATTTCGCGCCGCTGGCGAACCACCTGCTTATCGAGCTTGAACGGCGGTATGCCGTAGGTCAGCAACCCCCCGATCTCCGGATACGCATCAAAAACAGTCGGCGCCACACCGTGTCGCGCCAGCACGTCAGCGGCCGCCAGCCCTGCAGGCCCTGCGCCGACGATCGCCACGCGTCGACCCGTGGGTTCAACGTGCGACAAATCCGGGCGCCATCCCTGCTTCAAGGCCTCATCCGTAATGTACTTTTCGATGTTGCCGATGCTGACCGCACCGAGGCCATCGTTCAGCGTGCAAGCACCTTCGCAAAGACGATCCTGCGGACACACGCGACCGCAAACCTCCGGTAGCGAATTGGTCTGATGCGACAACTCTGCCGCCTCGAAAATATTGCCTTCGCGAATCAGATTGAGCCAATTTGGTATGTAGTTGTGTACCGGACACTTCCATTCGCAGTATGGATTGCCGCAGTTCAGGCAACGCCCGGCCTGGTCCGCGGCTTCTTCAGTTTTGAACTGACCGTAAATTTCACCGTAATGCTTAACGCGCGTATCAGCGCCTTCCTTATCCGGATCACGCCGCGGTATTTCGAGGAACTGAAGAGGATATTCCGCCATGCTCAGGCCGCTTGTCGCAAAGATGTGATCAACGATCCAAGTTCGGTCGCTTTCGGTTTCACCAGCCAGAAGCGCGGCAGCATGTCGCGATATTCCTCCAGAATTTCGCCCGCCCAGACACTGCCGGTCAGCTCGGCGTGACGCGACAGCAAGCGCCGCAGATGATGCAGGTGTGACTCCATCGTCTCCGGGGAAATTCGATGAATGTCGATCAACTCGTGATTGTAGCGGTCAACAAAGTCGCGCTCGATATCGAGCACATACGCAAATCCGCCGGTCATGCCCGCGCCGAAATTCACGCCAACATCACCGATCACGGCGACCACACCGCCGGTCATGTACTCACAACAGTGATCTCCGGCCCCTTCGATGACCGCAGTCGCGCCCGAGTTGCGCACGGCGAAACGTTCACCCGCTCGGCCCGCGGCAAACAGCTCCCCGCCGGTGGCACCGTACAAACAGGTATTGCCGATGATTGCGGTATCGCGCGCAACATAGGTGGCGCGCTCCGGGTGACGAATCACGATACGACCGGCCGTCATGCCCTTGGCAACGTAATCATTGGCGTCGCCCTCCAAAGTCAGGTGAAGCCCTTTGACATTCCACGCACCGAAAGACTGTCCCGCTGTGCCCAGCAACTTGACGTCCAACACAGCATCCCCCATGCCTAGATTGCCGTGTCGCCGCGCGATCTCGCCGGATACGCGAGCACCGATCGAGCGATTAAAGTTCCGAACTTCATACCCGAACCTGGCCGACTCCCGTCGCTCAATCGCCCCACTCATATCGAGCACCATCTGCTCGGCAAGTTCACCGCGATCGAACGGAGGATTGCTGGGATCACTGCAGAAACGTGGAACATCTTCGGCCAAACCGCCTTGTGACAACACACCGGATAAATCCAACGCGCGCTGTCGGTCGGTCTGACCTTCGACCTGCTGCAAACGCTCGGTTCTTCCTACGAGCTCATCCAGCGTTCGAACGCCCAGCTCGGCCATATACTCCCGCGTCTCTTCCGCGATGAATCGGAACAGGTTCATGACCATCTCGGGCAAGCCGACAAAGTGTTCACGACGCAGGGTCGCATTCTGAGTTGCCACACCCGTTGCGCAATTGTTCAGGTGGCAGATTCTGAGGTACTTACAGCCCAGCGCCACCATCGGCGCGGTACCGAATCCGAAACTTTCAGCGCCGAGCATTGCAGCCTTGATGACATCCAGGCCGGTCTTCAGACCACCATCGGTCTGCAGACGCACCTTGTGGCGCAATTGGTTGGCGCGCAATACCTGATGCGTCTCTGCGAGCCCGAGCTCCCAGGGACTACCGGCATACTTCACGGACGTCAGCGGACTCGCACCGGTGCCGCCGTCGTAACCGGATATCGTAATGAGATCCGCATATGCCTTTGCAACACCCGCGGCTATCGTTCCGACGCCCGGCTCGGAAACCAGTTTTACGCTGACCAGCGCTGTCGGATTGACCTGCTTCAGGTCGAAAATGAGCTGCGCCAGGTCCTCGATCGAATAGATGTCATGATGCGGCGGCGGCGAGATCAAACCGACACCCGGGCTCGCATAACGCAATCGCGCAATCGTCTCGTCGACCTTATGCCCCGGTAACTGCCCGCCTTCACCCGGTTTCGCACCCTGCGCAATCTTGATCTGCAAAACGTCCGCGTGCACCAGATATTCGGCAGTGACGCCGAACCGGCCGCTGGCCACTTGTTTGATCCGGGACATGCGCTCAGTGCCGTAACGACTCGGGTCTTCGCCACCCTCACCCGAATTCGAGCGTGCACCCAAGCGATTCATCGCGATCGCGAGTGCCTCGTGCGCTTCGGGTGACAACGCACCGAGTGACATGCCCGCGCTATCAAACCGACGAACAATATCGGCGACAGGTTCCACTTCGCTCAGCGCAATGGAATCCCCGTCCCACTGTACATCGAGCAGATCCCTGAGCGTGGCGACAGGTCGATCGTTAACCAGTGACGCATATTGCTTGTAGACCTCGTAGTCGCCCGTCCGCACCGCGGCCTGCAAGGTCGCGATCACGTCCGGGTTGTAGCAATGATATTCGCCACCGTGCACGAAGCGCAGCAGCCCGCCCTGATTGACCGGGACGCCCGGCGCAAAAGCGAGCCGACCCAGCGTTCGTTGGTCTTCGTGTAATGCCGCGAAATTGGCACCACCCACGCGGCTGGTGGTACCGCGAAAACAGCGCTCGACCACTTCATCGCTGAGGCCAACGATCTCGAACAGCTGCGAGCCCCGATAGCTCGCAATCGTCGAAATCCCCATTTTCGACATGATCTTGAACAGGCCCTTACGCATCCCACGTCGGTAAGCTCTGCCATACTGACGTGCGCCGTCGAGCGTGCTCGAAAATTTTCCGAGTCGGGCGAGATCCGCGAGGACCTGATAGGCGAGATACGGATACACGGCAGTCGCGCCATAACCGATCAGACACGCAATGTGATGCGGATCGCGCGCGTAACCGGTCTCGACCAGGATGTTGCATTCGCACCGCAGTCCTTTCGAAACCAGGTGGTGATGTACAGCACCGGTCGCCATCAACGCATGCACAGGCAGTTTGTTCGAGTCGAGATATCGGTCGGACAAACACACGAGCAATGTGCCCGCGGCCACCGCTTGCTCTGCCTTCGCGCAAATATCGCTGATCGCCTCGTCCAGCGGCGTGTCGGCATCGTAATTCAAATCGATCTGGACATGCCGATCGCCGAAAAGCTCGGGACTGACGAGTTGGCGCCACTTACGCTGCGACAGCACCGGCGAGTTGATAATGACGTGTTCCGCATCGCCGGCAGACAGCTCAAACAGATTGGCTTCCTTGCCAATATTGGTTTGCAGCGACATGACGATGCGCTCGCGCAACGAATCAATCGGTGGGTTAGTCACCTGCGCGAACTGCTGACGGAAACAATCAAACAGTGAGCGAACCTGCTTCGACAACACCGCCATTGGCGTGTCGTCACCCATCGACCCGACCGCCTCCTGTGAGGCTTCGGCCAACACCCGCAGAACCTCGTTGCGCTCTTCGGCCGAAAGATTGAACATCTTCTGGTAGCGCGCGAGCGTCTCCCGGTCCATGGGTTCTGCCGCCATCGCGACATCGACGAGATCAGTCTCGAGGTAGCGAATCCCTTTTTTCAGCCATTTGCGATATGGCGCACGGGCCTTGATCCGCTCGTGCACATCCGCCGTGTGCAACAGCTCGCCTTTCTCAAGATCGACCGCGAGCATCTGTCCCGGCCCGAGGCGACCTTTTTGCACGACGGTCGCTGGATCGTAGTCGTAAACACCCACTTCCGATGCCACAGTCAGATGGCGGTCTTTGGTCAGCACGAAGCGAGCAGGTCGCAACCCGTTGCGATCCAGCGTGCACGCCGCGTAGCGCCCATCCGTCATGACAATGCCCGCGGGGCCATCCCACGGTTCGATATGGCATCCAAAAAACTCGTAAAACGCGCGGATGTCTGCGTCGAGGCGTTCGTCAGCCTGCCACGCGGGCGGCACCAACAATCGCAACGCCTGCAGCACGTCCATCCCGCCCGCAAGCATCACTTCCAGCATGTTGTCGAGACTTGACGAGTCCGACCCATCCATTGATACCAGAGGCTCAAGCGACGACACGTCCGGCAACTTATCGGACTGAAAATTCCGCGCACGAGCAAGCGCCCAGTTCCGGTTGCCGCGTATCGTGTTGATTTCACCGTTATGGGCAATCAAACGAAAGGGCTGGGCGAGCCGCCATTGCGGCCAGGTGTTGGTCGAAAACCTCTGGTGAAAAACACATACTGAACTCGCGAGCCGCGGATCGCGAAGGTCACGATAGAACTCCGGAAGCGCCGCCGGCATGACCATGCCTTTGTAAGCCAAAGTGTTGGCACACAGACTTGCGACGTAGAACGACTCATCAACTGTCGCGAGTTCGAGTTCAGCGCGTCGCCGGGCGATGTACAACAAGCGATTAAATAGTGCCTGCGCCATGCCGGCCGGTGCCCGCACGAATATCTGCTCGATCGACGGCAGCGTGCGAAGTGCTTCGGCACCACAAACGGACGGGTCGAGCGGTACGCGCCGCCAACCTGCGACTGCCAGGCCGACATCACTGAGCTGTCGCTCAAGCGCCGATCGGGCGCGTCCGGCGACCGTCTGATGTTGGTTCAGGAAAACGATGCCCGCGGCAAATCGCTTACCGAGTTCAATACCCGACTCATCGGCAACGCTGCGAAGAAACGCTTCAGGGGCCGACATCAGCAGCCCGCAGCCGTCGCCGGTTTTGCCATCCGCCGCGACAGCGCCGCGGTGCGTCAAACGCGTCAGTGCCTCGATGGCTGTCTCGACCAGCCAGTGACTGGGCTCATCCTCCAGGTTCGCAATCAGGCCGAAGCCGCAACTGCCACGTTCGAACGAAGGATCGTAAAGACTGGTGTTATCGGGTGCTGGCATAAGTCCTTTGGCAATCGCTGAGATAATCAACGGACACGGGCGCTGGACGCGCTGTTTCAACGGTGCGTCGTGACCCGGTCGGAAGTGGGCTTGTGGGCGGGTTCCAGAACCGCCGACGCGGTTGTGCGCCGCAAGCCTTACCCTTTTATGCCATCAAATGGTGCAGTGCGCCAACGGTTACTCCGGCAACCAAAGTGCCGGCGCCGCCCGTTCAGCTCTCAACATCGCGCGCTTCAAGAGAGTTTTGCGCCTCGGGGTCCATGGCCTCGGGGGGCGGCGCAACTGCAGGTTGTGGTGAATCAGTACTCACATCCTGCGGCGCCTCAGTCGCATCCGTATCGTTATCTCGACCAATGCGCCCGACTTGCTCCATCGTGTATTCGGGCTCCGGTTCTGCCGCAGCCGCTTCCGGCACGTCAGGAGCAGCGGATTCCGGTGGCGCTTCATTGCCACACCCAACCAGAAAACCGCTTAGCATCAGAGTTGTCAGCCATTGCGTTCGCATTTCGACATCCCGGGTTTGTCTAGGAAGGCTAAACAATGACGCGTTGACCGTTACAAAAGCAAGCCACCGGTTCACAACAAGGGGTGTTTCGGTTCCCAATCCGCGCTGACTATCTGCCAGTCCCCGCCGTTCAGCGCCCATTCCAGCTCGAAAACTACCCCCTCACCGTCGATCTGCAACCGCCGGATATCGACATCAGTAACTCGGGCTCGCACTGTCGCGGTGGCAAAATCGGCTGTTTGAACATCCAGTGCATCGACGTTCGTACTCACCGTGAGGTTGCGTGTCAGCAAAAGTACACGACGCATCTGCAGCACAATGTCGTCCTTGGTATTCCCGTCGAGATCGCGATAGTCGTCGGCGATTCCGTCCGCCAGCTCACCCACGTCGCGCGCCTCGGCAGCCTCGGCCATCGCGCTGATACGCGCACGAATCTCAGCTTCCGGACTTTCGTCTGAACCACAACCAACGATGAACCCAAGGAAGGGCACGACCCACAGCAACCATCGCACAGGTATCTCCTTCTGGATGCGCATTTCTGTCAGAATACCGCGGTGAGCCATGAAGACGATGAAAAACTGATTGATGAAGTTCTGGCGTTGTGGTTCCGCGAACGCGAGCACGACACACCGTCGATCGATGCGAGGATGGAATTCTGGTTTAGCGAGAACCCGGAGCGGGACATCCAGATTCGGCACCGATTCGGCAAACTGGTTTCCGCAGCGTCCGAGGGCGAGTTGTCCGAGTGGGAAAAATCGGCGAGGGGTCGACTGGCGCTGATCATTTTGCTCGATCAATTCCGCCGCAACATTCATCGAGGCAAGCCGGAAGCCTTTACCCATGACCGCGAAGCCTTGAAGCTCTGTGTCGAGGGTGCTATCGCAGGTCATGACAAGGAGCTACCGCCGTTACAGCGCGTGTTCTTTTATATGCCAATGCAGCACATTGAATCCCGCAAGGTGCAAGACAAATCGGTGGCGGTTTTCAACTCGCTGGTAGACGCCGCAGGTGGCACGGAAATGGATACCTTTCAGACTTTTGCAGACTTCGCGGAGCTACATCGCGATATCGTGTCGCAGTTTGGTCGCTTCCCGCATCGTAACGCCATCCTGGGTCGGCAGAGCACCGACCTGGAGCGCGAATACCTCGAGGACGCACCAAACTTCGGTCAGAGTGCTGGCGACTAGGCGCCGGCGGCGAGTGCTCGCAACCGGTCGGTCTGGCCCGACACCCACCAGTAGCGCCAAACCAGCAGCACTGCCGACACCGTCAAACCGACAACGAAACCGCCCCAGATCATGGCCGGAGACAGGCGCATGGTGAGCGCTGCCGAGTAAGCGAGCGGAAACGCGATAACCCAATAGGACAGTGTGGTCAGGAACATTGGGACTTTGGTGTCCTGCAGTCCCCGCAACGCGCCTGCCGCGCCCACCTGGATGCCATCGGAAATCTGAAACACAGCAGCGACGAAAAGCAGTGACAGCGCGATAGCCTGCACATCACCATCACGCGAGTACAGATTCACAATCTCATCGCGAAACACCAGCATGAACGTTGCCGAAAGCGCCATGAACAGACCGCAAACGGCAATACCGAGATACCCGCGCACACGTGCCAAAGCGACCTCGTCTCGACCGATCGCGTTACTGACCAGCACGGTGATCGCGGAATTCAAACCCATCGGAATCATGAACATGGTCGACGCATAGTTCAGCGCTACTTGGTGGGCTGCAGCGATGCTGGCCGACAATTTACCCATCAACAACGATACCGCGCCGAATAGCCCCGCCTCAGCCAGGACACTCACCATGATCGGTACACCCAAAGCCAGAATTTCTTTGAGATAACCGCCGCGTGGTCCGCCTCCGAAAGCGAACAACCGATACTCGCGGTAGTGGCGGCTGGTCACCATGTGCACGAACAAGCAAAGCAACATCGACCACATCATCAGCGCGCTGGCGATGCCGGCACCAGCAGCGCCCAACGCAGGCGCTCCGAAATTGCCGAACATGAAGGCGTAGTTGCCGACTACATTGACAACCAATCCGATGATTGACACCACCATGACCGGCAACGTTCTTCCCACCGCTTCGGTCGTATAACGCAATACGAGATACAAACAAATCGCGGGCGCACCAAACGCGATAGCTCGCAGATATTCAATAGTCAGATCACGAAAACCTGGATCGATACCCACGGTGACGACAAACGGCTCGGCGCCGAATCGAACACACGTGAAGATCAGCGCCGCGAGTCCCAGAGCCAACCACAAACCCTGGCGCGTATAACGCCCGACTTCAGTGGGCCGTCCACCCCCAACATGACGCGCACCCAACGGCGAGATCGCCATCAAAATGCCGAGCGCCAACAGGAAGAACAACATCCAGATGCTAGACCCAACACCAACAGCCGCAAGTGTCGTTGCACCGATCTCGCCGGACATCACGGTGTCGGCGAATCCCATGCCAGCGAGTGCGAGGTTGTTCACGATCAACGGTGCTGCAAGCTTCAGCAAGCGAACGAACTCACCGCGCAGCGAATAAGACTGTGGCAGTACCTGTGTGGACACCGAAAACGCCTCGACTCAACCAGACGCGCAGCCTAGCAGGCCGCTGCGGGAACCGCCCGCGGTTTTTTGAACGTTGGAAACGCCAGCTTCTGGGCAGCCCAACCGCCCGCGCGCAACAGACGCACGAAGAAAATCCTCGCGGACACGTTGCACGATCAGAAAAGACCTGAGGATCTCATGCCCCGTCCGACGCGGTTCGGGCAGAGGCGCACCGATGCTCTCGGTTTTGCTACCCTTGCGGCGGGACAATTCTTGGAGTCACCCCATGCTGCATGACGGGCAGTCAAGACGCGTCGCCATTATCGGCGGCTCGCGTATTCCGTTCGCCAGAAGCCACACGGCTTATCGCAACGAAAGCAATCTCGACATGATGAGCGCGACGCTCAAAGCACTGGTATCGCGGTTCGACCTGGAGGGCGAGACGCTCGGCGAAGTTTCCCTCGGCGCAGTGATCAAGCACTCGCGCGACTGGAATCTGGCCCGCGAGGCGACATTGTCATCGGGTTTGGCGCCACAAACCCCCGCATTTGATTTGCAGCGTGCCTGCGGTACGGGCCTGTCCAGCTGCGTGATGATCGCCAACAAGATCGCTCTCGGTCAGATCGAGGCCGGCATCGGCGGTGGCTGCGACACGGTGAGCGATCCACCGATCGTCTATCCGGACGAATACCGGGACATCATGATGCGTGCCTATCGCGCGCGCTCGATGGGCGATCGAATCAAGCCCTGGTTCGGGCTACGGCCTCGACATTTCAAACCCGAGTTGCCAGGCGTCGAAGAACCACGCACCGGTCTTTCGATGGGCCAGAGCACCGAATTGACCGCAAAGGCATGGTCGATCAGCCGTGAGGATCAGGATGCCCTGGCACTGGTCAGCCATCAACGCGCTCATGCCGCCTGGGAAGCCGGCTTTTACGATGATCTCGTGACGCCACATGCGGGACTGGAACGCGACAACAACATTCGCAGCGATAGCTCAATGGAGAAACTCGCCAAACTGAAACCGGCGTTCGACCGTTCACCTGCGGGCACCATGACCGCGGGCAACTCTACGCCGCTCACAGACGGTGCCTCGGCGGTACTGCTCGCGAGTGAAGCATGGGCGAAGGCACGCAACCTGCCGGTGCTCGCTTACCTGGATTTTTGTCAGGCGTCAGCGGTTGACTTCGTCAATGATGAGGGACTGCTGATGGCGCCTGCCTACGCGGTCTCGGAAATGATGAAGCGTGCGCAAATGACATTCGAAGACATCGACCTATTCGAAATCCACGAGGCATTTGCAGCACAGACACTGGCGACGATGAAAGCGTGGGAATCGGAATCGTTTTGCCGCGACAAACTCGGCCGCGACACCCCGCTCGGCGTAATCGACCGAGAGCGACTGAACATAAAAGGGGGCAGCCTCGCCATGGGGCACCCGTTTGCCGCAACCGGCGGACGGATTGTCTCAGCTTTGGCTAAGTTGCTGCATGAACGCGGTGAAGGCCGCGGTCTGATCTCAATCTGCACAGCCGGGGGCATGGGCGTCACCGCTATTCTGTCGGCTACTTGAGGCTTCGGCGCCGGATTTTCGCGGTCTGCTACACTCTCGGGCTTTTGTAGCGTCATCGCGCATCAAACCTGGGGAGAGGAATGGAAGGACTGAGTAACTTTCTTGCTGTGTCGAACGGCATTCTGTGGGCTGAGCCCGTGTTGTTCACACTGCTGGGTACGGGGGTTCTGTTCACGCTCTGGAGTGGATTCGCTCAGTATCGCGCCTTGACGCACGGCACGGCCGTTGTCCGCGGCAAATACGACAACCCCGATGATCCGGGGGCCATCAGTCACTTCCAGGCACTGTCCGCAGCGTTATCGGCTACGGTTGGTCTCGGCAACATCGGGGGCGTTGCCCTGGCGATCGCATTGGGTGGACCCGGTGCGGTTTTCTGGATGTGGATCGTCGGACTGGTTGGCATGGCGATCAAGATCACCGAAGTGACGCTGTCGATGCTCTATCGCAACACGGACGACCCCGACAATCCGCACGGGGGCCCTATGTGGGTCATCAGTCAGGGCCTGCCGCAGATCTCTCCCGGACTCGGCGGGCTCGGCAAGGCGATCGGCGTGGTTTTCTGCCTCACATTGCTGGTCTCAACTGCCACCGGCGGCAACATGTTCCAGGCCTGGAACGTGGGCGAGATCACCGAGGCATACTTCGGCGTTCCAAGTATTGTCACCGGGGTTATCCTCGCGGTGATCGTCGGCGCTGTGATCATTGGCGGCATCAAGCGGATCGGTAAAGTTGCAGGCACACTGGTGCCGTTCATGGTGGCGTTGTACCTGATCGCCGGAACGTTCGTGCTGATCGTTAACTTCGATCAAATTCCCGCCATGTTGGCGCTGATCGTTAAAGGTGCGTTTTCGCCACAGGACGCCAGTGGCGCCTTCCTGGGTGGCACCGTCGGCTACGCATTCCTGATCGGCATGAAGCGTGCGCTGTTCTCCAACGAAGCCGGTCAGGGTTCATCGCCCATCGCGCACTCCGCTGCGAAGACCGATGAACCGGTTCGCGAAGGGGTAGTGGCAGGGCTGGAGCCGTTTATCGATACGATCGTGGTGTGCACGTTCACGGCGCTGATCATCCTCTCGACCGGCGTTTGGAATCGAGGCGCAGAAGGTGTAATGACGACCGAACCGTTTATCGCGAAGGTCAGCGAGGGCGTTTGGCAGATTGAATCCACTCCGGCACCCGACAGCGATCAACTCGATGTTGGCACGCAGATCTACATCATTGTCGAAGCCGACCCGAATCCTTCGACCGGCAACAACCTTCACAAAGTCTCCGGCAACATCGTCGACGGTCCAACCGGGCCGCTGATCGAGTTCGCGCCATTTGAGAGTCAAGGTGGTCCGGCGATGACCGACCTTGGTGTCTACACGAGCTACGTCGGGGCGACAATGACCGCACGGGCGTTCGACTCGGTCGCACCCGGGCTCGGGATGTGGCTCGTGACCGTAGCATCGTGGTTGTTTGCAATCTCCACCATGATCTCGTGGAGCTACTACGGCGAGCAGGGCATGGTATTCCTCGCTGGCGAGAAATCCGTGCTGCCCTACAAACTTGTGTTCTGCCTGCTGATCATCGTCGCAACGCTGGGTCTGATCGAAACCGATGTCGATCTCGACAACATGACCGGCGTGGGCACCGGCGTAATGCTGTTCGCCAACGTTCCGATCATGTGGATCATGGGTTATCAGGCAATGCGTGCATACCATGCCTACATCGCGCGCCTGAAATCGGGCGAGGTCGATGCGGAGAACACCGCGCAACAATGATGAGACTGGCCGCCATCCTCGTCATGCTGGCGGTGCCGGCAACGCCGATGGCGGCCGACATTCCAGGGTTTGCAACCGAAAAATCGGCCGCGGAAAACGGCCGCGCGATTGCTGAGGAAGCCGATCGTCGTGGGCAGGGCTTCGCCGATACGCAATCTCGGTTGACCATGACGCTGTTCGACGGCCGCGGCAATCAGGTGTCGCGGGCGATGCGCAGTAAAACGCTCGAGAGGGACGATGACGGCGATCGCACGCTCTTGTTTTTCCAGGATCCCCGCGATGTGCGCGGCACAGCCTTTCTGACCCACGGTCATCTCGACCGGGACGACGATCAATGGCTCTATCTGCCCGCAATCAAACGGGTCAAACGGATTTCGTCACGAAACCGTTCTGGTGCATTCATGTCGAGCGAGTTTTCCTATGAGGACCTCGGCAATGATGCGATCGATAAATACGAGTATCGCTACCTCGGCGAGACCCAAGTTGCCGATCAAGCCGCGTACGAACTAGAGCGAATTCCGGTCGGCACTTCGGGCTACTCGCGGCAAGTTGCATGGCTCGACCAGGAGCACCTGAGAATCCTGAAGATCGATTACTACGACCGCGCGGGTGCGCACCTCAAAACCCTCATCGCGGACCAACACAGACAGTTCGAGGACCGTTTCTGGCGGCCATTGCGGATGGAAATGACCAATCACCAGACAGGACGTCGTACCATTTTGGAATGGTCGGACTATCAATTCAGCGCTGGACTTGATGCGAGAGAGTTTGAACGCACGGCGTTGCGCGATTTGCGTTAGCGCGGGTCTCGCATTACTCGCAGCAACCGCGCTCGGGGAAACTGACGCCCCGGGCTGGATATGGCAGAGCCAGACGACTGTCGGTCTGCGCTGGTTCCCCAATGAGAGCGCAGATCCGCGGCAAGATCAGGCAGACCTCACCTTGAGCGGCCAGCTCGAGGGGTTCCGCGACTTCGGAAAACATCGCTTTGCGATGAGCGCACGCGGGCGCGTCGACGATCGCGACAGTTCACGCAACCTCCTCGACGTGACAGAACTGTACTGGCGCCGACGATTCAGCGGCGGCGAGATACTGGTCGGATTGAATCAGGAGTTCTGGGGGACCACGGAGGCCCTCCATCTCGTCGACATACTGAATCAGACCGATCTGGCAGCCGGACCCGATGGTGAACAAAAACTCGGCCAACCAATGATCCGGCTGTCGGTCGAACCGGATTGGGGTCGATGGGATTTTTACGTACTGCCGCTGTTCCGCGAGCGCACGTTTCCGGGCCGACGGGGTCGCCTTAGAGGTCCTGTGCCTATCGACGCCGACAACGCGCGCTTCGAATCCTCCCGAAAGGAACAACACGTCGACTTCGCACTTCGTTACAGTCATTACGTCGGGCCGCTGGAGTTTGCACTCTCACACTTTTCCGGTACGAGCCGTTTGCCAATTTTCACGCTAGCCGATGGCACGCCTCTGATCGTGGCACCGGAGGCGATCGCAACACTCCCACCGATAGCATTGCCGACGATCTCACCCCTTTACTACCTCACTGACCAAACCGGGTTGGACGCGACGCTCGTCACCGGAAACTGGTTGTGGAAGCTTGAGGCAATTCGCGGCCGCGACCCACGAGGTGGGTTCGAGGCAGCGACCGGAGGATTCGAGATCACGATCAACAACGTTGCAGGCACATCGGTCGACGCCGGACTGATCGTCGAGTACCAGTACGACTCGCGGCCGACCGATCTGTTGGTGACGACCAACGACGACTGGGTCGCCGGCGTTCGACTATCGTTCAACGACTTCGCTGGCAGCGAGTTGTTGTTGCTGTCGACACGCGACAGTGTCACCCGTGCAGGCGTGACCTCTGTCGAAGCATCGCGGCGTTTCGGGAGTGCCTGGCGAGGCAGTCTCGAAGCCCGGTTCTTTCATTCAGGCAATGGCCTTGATGCGTTGTCCCTGTTCGAAAACGAGGATCACGTGCAGCTTTCACTGACCCGTTTTTTTTGATCCGCGGCTTACCAGTGTCCGGTCCCGGGCTCGCCCTTGAAAGGGCCGGTCAGCTCCGGCGTAATCCAGCCGCCGTAAAAACCGCCAGGCTGCGCGCGGACCAAAGCATCTCCGACCCAGCACCGATCCATCGCCGCAGGCATAAAGGCGAACCAGCCGCCGATCGCGCCGAACGGTCGAAACGGATTCGGATAACTCCATACCGCGGCCGGGGCGCGCCTGTTGTCGACAAGAACGTCGAAGTAGGCCGCCTCGCCTTTCCATTCGCAGACACTGCCGCGCTCGATAGCAACCAGACACTCGAGGTCTACATCGGTCGGCGGTAGATAATAGGTCGGCGGACTCGCAGTTTCGCAAATACGCATCGCACGTGGGCTCTCGGCGATCACCTGCCCGGAGAACTCGATTTTGATTGAGCGTGCTTCACGCTCGAGTCGCGGCGGTCGTGGGTAGTCCCAAACCGATTCCTGGCCGGGTCCCGCCCGCACAATATCACGCGGACGTACGGCATCAGACCAACGCGCTTGCGCCGCCTTGATCCAGGCGGGAGGCTCCAGCCCATCGCCGTCGTCAACGCTCAAGCGTTCGAATCCTTCGAGTTTTCGGAGCGCTGCCTCTTGTCGAGGGAGTCCATCATCCGCTGCAGCCGGTCGCGAACCTGGTCGAACTTACCGTCCTCATATTGGGTTTTCATATACGACTCGACGTCTTCGACCAAGCCATCCAGCTCAGGAATCGCTTCGGCGTCGGCTGTGGTTGCAATGCGATCGGCAGCCTCGAACAGATTGATGCTCTTTTCGGTCTGACGGCCGAAAGCGACCACCTCGTAGAATTCCGATCCCGCTTTGTCGCCCGTCTTCAAGAGACTCAGAATCGCCGCGCCGAACGATACCGGAATCAGAATGACGTCACGGAGCCCGTCGACGAACAGCTTGATCTGGAAGACCACGAGATCGCGGATCAACTGCGATTTGCTGACTTCCACCGCCACCGGTGATTCCAAAACTTCCGAATCTGACTGTATCGGGTCTGACATGATTCACTCCTCTGGCAAGCGCCTCGCCCCACTGCTACTGTAGCGGCGGTTTTACTGGTTGGATAGCCATGGCGCGCTACACCGGCGATCCGGACTTCGATCACGGACGCCCGCAGACAATCGGCCTCTTGGTGGTCAATCTTGGCACACCGGACGATCCATCACCCAAAGCGGTTCGACGTTACCTGAAGCAATTCCTATGGGATCCTCGGGTCGTGGAACAGCCGCGTTGGCTGTGGTGGCTGATTCTCAACCTCGTCATCCTGAACATTCGACCAAAGCGGTCGGCAGAGGCATACCGCGAAATCTGGACAAAAGACGGGTCGCCCTTGCTGTTGTTCAGTCGAGAACTGTCGCTGGCGATCGCCGATCGTTTGACTGAGGATACCGGGGTCGAGATCGCAGTCGAGCTCGCGATGTCGTATGGACAACCCTCGATCGACGATGCCCTGGGACGGCTTCGTCAACGCAATGCACGGCGTTTGGCGGTTCTACCGCTCTATCCGCAATATTCCGCGACCACCACGGGCACGGTATTCGACGCAGTGACCACGTCGTTATCCCGACAGCGTTGGGTGCCCGAGTTTCGCTTCATCAACCAGTACCACGACCATCCCGAGCTCATCAAAGCGCTCGCGGACAGCGTTCGAAAACACTGGGACGCTCACGGTCGCGGGGAACGCCTGCTCTATTCTTTCCACGGCATTCCGCAGCGGTATTTTCGCGCGGGTGATCCCTACCACTGCCAGTGCCAGAGAACGGCGCGCCTCGTTTCCGACGAATTGGGCTTGGCCGACGATCAGTGGTTTGTCAGCTTCCAATCACGTGTCGGTCGCGAACCCTGGCTGATGCCGTACACGGATTACACGCTGGAAGACTGGGGTAAAGCCGGTGGCGGAAATATCGATGTTATCTGCCCGGGGTTCGCCGCAGACTGCCTCGAGACACTCGAAGAAATCGCGATGGAGAATCGCGAAATCTATCAGGAGGCCGGAGGTGCAGATCTACGCTACATCCCTTGCCTCAACGCGACCGAAGCTCACGTAGGCGTGCTGGCGTCGGTCGTCCAAAACACCATCGGAAACTGGCCATCTCAAATCGCGGCTATCAATGCGGAGCGTGAAGCGAGCGCGCAACGCGCGCAGAGTCTCGAAAATTCCAGTGAGTGATGATCCATTCGTTCGTCGAACTCGCACTGCCCGTTGATGACCTGTTGTCGGCGCGATCCGAGTTTCTAGATCTTGGTTTCACAGAGCTGCGTGTTACCGATGCGTGGTCGCACCCCTACACCGCTCTGCGGTTGGGTCAACTCAGCATCGGACTGCACCAGGGGTTTGTCGACACGCCATCGCTGGTTCTGACGCGGCCGTCGCTGGCGAGCTCAATCTGGTCCGCGACTCACGCGCCCGACTGGACACAGATACAGCTAGACGATGACCTGTTTAACTTTGCACGCTGCGATTCACCCAGTGGTCTTGGACTGGTTTTGGTCGAGGCGACCACGCATGCCAGTGCAGAACCGACGCCGGTCCAGGAGTTGAGCTGGCGGTTGCTGCGCTGCACGACGCCGGCGTTGACGGTCAGCGCAGCGTTCTGGGCACCGTTCGCAGTCGCGACTTCGGAGCTTCAAACCGCACCCACACTGCAGCTGACACTGGACATCGGCGCTTTGCCGCTCGAGTTACTGGAAACGCCGCCAGCGCCACCCGTGCTGGTCTTGCACGTTTTGAACGAAACGGCTTTCATCGCACGGCTCGCGCATCACGGCTTCGCACTCAGTGACGGGCAACACTCGACGGAGATTGGACGAATCAAAACACGCGATGGGTTAGAAATCGCGTTTACTGGCTAAGCACGCCTCAGGCCTCGTCGCCCAGCAGATCGCACAATCGCTCTCCCTGCCGACGAAACGCCGGACCAAAGCCGGCCTCATCGCACAACGCGTTCAGGTGCCCAAGATCGGGTCTCTTGCGGTGCAGCGAAGTCGCATCGAAGTCCAGCGGGACATCGGTTGGAATCACGGTCAGAGCCCGGGACACATGAGCAATATCGCGGTGCGCTTCAAGTTTGCCGCCGAGCTTCGTCGCACCGCGCACCTGCACGTCGCAAACCCGATCCAGATTGGCGTACAGCACATCGAGGCTACCAAAATGATTGAGGAGCGCCGCGGCAGTCTTGCGCCCGACGCCGGGTACACCAGGGATGTTGTCGACACTGTCCCCTGCGAGCGCCAACAAGTCCGCGATTTGCTCCGGATAAACTCCGAACACGTCGCGGATATCGTCGTAGCCGAGCCGCTTGTTGTTCGCGAAGTCCCAAAACGTATCGCCTGGCGCCAACAGCTGTGTCAGATCCTTGTCGCGGCTGACAATGGTGCAGGGAACACCGTGCTCGCGCGCGTCCAGTGCGAGCGTGCCGATAATGTCATCGGCCTCGTATTCGTTGCTCGCGGCTTCGCGCAACCCAAGCGCTGAGGCCATCCTTCGGCACTGCTTGAACTGGCGATCGAGCTCGGGTGGTGCCGGTTCGCGATTCGCCTTGTAGTCCGGGTAGATCTGATTGCGGTACGAAATCGCAAGACTTTCGTCAAACGCAACCGCAATTTGGTCAGGCTTCACGTACTCGAGAAAATCGGCGAGGAAGCGTGTAAATCCGAATAAAGCGTTGGTCGGGTTACCCGCGCCATCGACCATATCATCCGGCACTGAAAACCAGGCGCGGAATACGTACACGCTCGCATCGATCAGATACACCATGGGTGAGCAGTGTACCGCGGGCTCAAACGACAGCGTTAGAGATACATCCCACCATCGGACAGATGATCACGAACGCGTTTGTGCAATGGACTGGTACGCGGAAAATGCGCCAATAGGTATTCCATTTGATCTGCCAGAACGCGCCGACCCTTGAGGAAAATATATTCGGCGTAGGTGGGCGTAAATGGCACAGCGACCAGTTGCATCCCAGCCTGTTCCGGCGTGCGACCACCCTTGTGGTTGTTGCAGCGCCGGCATGCGGTCGCGACGTTGGTCCAGCGATCCTCACCATGCTGAGAAATCGGCGTGATGTGGTCGCGTGTCAGTTCGCTGTTTGGAAACCGCTGCGCACAATATTGACAAATATTCGCGTCGCGCTTGAACAATGTCCGGTTATTCAGCGGTGGCGTGTAAGCATCGCGACGTTCGGCCAAACCCTGGTGTGTCCCGTGAGTCGCAATGATCGAATTGACCTCGACCTGGCTCCGTGAGCCATCAAGGGCGCTGTAGCCACCGCGAATCGTATACAGGAGCGAGCCGCAAGCATAAGCCACCTGACCGGTGTGGTACAGACGCGCCGCCTCGCGATAATCGATCCACTCCAGTGGCATACCCGCGACATCGGTTCGCAGTACTTGTTGGCTCAATCCAGTTGTCGCAGCAATTTGCTCCATCTTTTCGCCTCGCGATATCAATTCACCACAAACGCTCGCATTCCATCGCATCGCCAGCCAATAGAATCAGAGCATTCCGAACGCCGTCAAGTCGGTCGATCAGCCTCTGGGCGACACGGAGTCCGCATGCCATAATGCTCGGCCGCTTGGCCACCCCGGGGGCGACAACGGGCATCACCCACTCGAGGCCGGCCATTAAGTTATACACACGACCAAATACATTTTTATGACACTCGAAGGTGTCGCGTCATTTTTATGACACATGCTGTACACCGCTGTTTTTAATAGGGTTTTTAAAATCTCACAGGTCGAGGGCAGAATCGGTCTTGTACAGGCACTCCAGCCAGCTTGGATATCCGCTTGGACAATCCACAGACTTATCCACAGGTTCTGCAGCACTTGAAGGAAAAACAACAAGATAGCGATTCGACCGTACCGGTCGCCGTGGACGTCCCACTTCCACAAACCTTCGACTACCGCACATCAGCGTCGATGCCGGCCCCAGGTTCGCGCGTCCTCGTGAACTTTGCCCGACGCAAAGTAACCGGGCTCGTCTGGACAAAAGCAATCAGTGCCAAGCCGCATACCGGCGCCCTTAAGCCAATTATCGATGTCCTGGATGCCGAACCTTTGGTGCCGGAGTCCGAGATGTCGCTGCTCGCTTTTGCAGCGCGTTACTACCATCACCCGCCCGGCGAAGTCTTTGCTGCCGCAATACCCGGATTGTTGCGCGCCGGCCGTGATTCATCACTGCACACCAAAGCCTGGACTTTGACGCCCGATGGTCGAAATGCGCTGTGTGCCGCCATCGTTCGGCGCGCGCCGCGCCAGGCCGAGGTCCTGCAGGCATTGTCCGACTCCGATACGCCGCTGGCCGAAGATCGTCTCGACGACCAACTGGGATCGGCGTGGCGTCGACAGCGCAGCCCTCTCGAGCGCAAGGGCTGGATCCATCCGGTGACCCTGAAGGAAATCGTCTCGTCGACGCCTGGCAGTCCGATGCCGGGGCTGAACCTGAACCAGGAGCAAGCTGCCGCGGTTGCGCACGTTCGCGCGACATCCGGTTTTGGCGCTTTCCTGCTCGACGGCATTACGGGAAGCGGTAAAACCGAGGTCTATCTCTCGCTCATTGCGGACGTCATCGAGCGCCACGCCCAGGTGTTGTTGCTCGTGCCGGAGATTGGACTGACGCCGCAACTCGCATTGCGGTTGGAGCAACGACTGGGCATCGCCCCCATGCTCTACCACAGCGAGTTGACCGAACATCAGCGCGCCCGCACGTGGCTTGCCGCACGCGACGGCAGCGCGGCACTCTTTCTTGCCACGCGATCCGGTGTGTTTCTGCCATTACGGAAGCCTGGCCTGATCGTGATCGACGAGGAGCACGATCAATCGCTGAAACAGCACGAGGGATTTCGCTATCACGCGCGCGATCTTGCGGTCTGGCGTGCGCAACAATTGGACATACCGGTCATTCTTGGCACTGCGACACCGTCGTTCGAGACTCTGGCGAACGCCCATGATGGTCGCTACCAACATATCAAACTCACCAAACGCGCAGGCGACGCGCGCCCGCCAACACTTTCGATCATCGATATGAACCGATTCCAGGTTCACGACGGTCTGGCGCAACCGGCGATCGATGCGATACGCGCGCATTTGGAGCGTGGCAAACAGGTGCTCGTGTTCATCAACCGGCGCGGCTACGCACCGACGCTGATTTGCACCAATTGCGGGAAAATGGCCGAGTGCCCGAACTGCGACGCGCACCTGACCATACATCGACAGCAAGCTCGGCTGCAGTGTCATCACTGCGGCACAAGGACCGAGATACCCACGAGCTGCGATGCTTGCGGGGGCGTTCTGAAACCGCTGGGTGAAGGCACGGAGCGGGTCGAAGACGCACTGACCGCTTGCTTTCCGGAACACGCGGTCGCACGGATCGATTCGGACAGCACAAGCGGTCGCGGCGCGCTTGAGAAAACCCTCGAGGCAGCGCGAAACGGTGAGCTATCGATCCTCATTGGCACCCAGATGCTAGCCAAGGGACACCACCTGCCAAACGTCACTCTGGTCGTTATCGTCAATCTCGATCAGGGCTTCTTCGCGAATGACTTAAGGGCCAGCGAGCGGCTGGCGCAGTCCCTGATTCAGGTCGCCGGACGGGCAGGTCGATCGCACGAGCCTGGGGAGGTTCTGATCCAGACTTCCTTTCCTCACCATCCCCTTCTCGCCACATTGATCACGTCGGGATACGCGGCGTTCGCCGATGCTGCGCTGGCCGAGCGAGCGCAAGCCACATGGCCGCCCTATTCACATCTTGCCGTGTTGCATGCCGCGGCACGCGACGAGCACCGCGCAATAGCGTTTCTGAGTGCGGCCAGTCGCGCTCTGGCGCGGCATCCTGTGCAATGCCTGGGCCCGGCACCCGCCAACATGTTGAGACGTCGAAACCGCTATCGTTACAGGCTCTTGTTGCAAAGCGATACGCGCGCCCCGCTGCAAACGGCACTCGGCGACCTTACGCAATGGTTAGCGTCCGGCAACGCGCGCCATGACGTTCGTTGGTCGTTGGATATTGATCCGCAACAGGACATCTAACCCGCTGCAAAAAGGCGCTGCCGCGCGTTACACTGCCGCGCTGGCTGAAGAGTGAGCTTGTTGTGAAAGAGACAATCCTGGATTTGCTGTGTGAGGCGCGCGATCGCGTCGCGACAGCGCGCGAGGCGTCGATCGAGGGCCTGCCCGAGATTGAGATCAGCCGTACCCGCGATCAGCAACACGGCGACTTTGCTAGCAACATTGCGCTGCAACTTGCACGACCGTTCAAGGCCAACCCGAGACAGATCGCGCAGGATCTCGTGGAGGCGATGCCATCGAATTCTGCCATTGATCGAGTTGAAATCGCGGGCCCCGGATTCTTGAACTTCTTTTTGAATGCATCACAGGCGACCGCGGTGGTTGGCGAGATCCTGGATCAGGGCGAGCAGTTTCCGAAACTGGTCGCTGCGGAGCCCCAGCGGGTTATCGTGGAGTACGTATCGGCCAACCCAACCGGACCGCTGCACGTAGGACACGGACGGCACGCAGCCTATGGCGCAACGCTGGCCAACCTGCTTCGCGCTGCCGGGCACAGCGTCCACGAGGAGTACTACGTCAACGACGCGGGTCGTCAGATGGACATTCTGGCAGTCAGTACGCTGGTGCGTGCACTCCAACTCGGCGGCGACGACGTCCCGTTGCCGGAGGCGGGGTATCGCGGTGAATACATCCAGGACATCGCTCAGGAGTGGTTGCGCGCCAACGATGCACCTGCCATTAGCGTCGAACAATTACTCGACGGCGCCCCGGATGACGGTGATGACGAGCGCAAGGAGCGCTATATCGATGCGTTGATTCACAATGCAGAACGCCATCTCGACCAGACATTCAAAGCGCTTCGGGCGTTCTCGAAGGATGCGATTCTTGACGATATTCGCGATGACCTCGCGGGCTTCGGTGTCACGCCAGACGAATTTTTCTCCGAGGCGAGCCTGACCACCGACGGTGCACTCGAAACCGCCATCGATGTACTCAAGCAACGTGATGTGGTGTACGACAAGGACGGCGCGTTGTGGTTTCGGGCAACGGATTTCGACGATGAGAAAGATCGGGTGGTGGTCCGTGACAACGGCAAAAGCACGTATTTCGCTTCCGATATCGCCTACCACCTGAACAAACGACGTCGCGGCTTCGACGTACTGCTCGACGCTTTGGGGTCGGATCATCATGGCTATATTGCGCGGGTGCGCGCTGGATTGGTCGCGATGGGCGAGCCCGGCGACAGTCTCGAGGTGCAGCTGATTCAGTTCGTCAGTCTGTTCCGTGGTGGCGAGAAGGTCGCGATGGGCACCCGATCCGGCAATTTTGTCACCCTGCGTGAGCTGCGTGAGGAGGTGGGCAACGACGCCGCACGCCTTTTCTACATCATGCGCAGTCATGATCAGCCGCTCGACTTTGACCTTGAGCTCGCCACGTCCTCGAGCAACGACAACCCGGTCTATTACATTCAATACGCGCACGCACGCATCGCTAGCGTGTTTCGTGAACTCGAAGAACAATCGCTGGACTGGGACAAGACCGCCGGTATCGACGGCTTGGCAACACTGAGCGATTCGCATGAAGTTGCTTTGCTGCAGCGCCTGGATCGCTTTGCCGAGACGATCGTCGCGGCCGCCGACCGGCGCGCCCCACATACGCTCGTCAATTATCTCCGGGACTTGGCGGGCGAGCTGCATAGCTACTACAACAGCAGCAAGTGGCTGGTGGACGATGCCGCCGTCAGACATGTTCGTTTGGCGCTGATTGCAGCAACACGCGTGGTGCTGGCGAACGGGCTGACGTTACTCGGCGTGAGCGCACCGGAGCGCATGTAGAGATGGCCAAGCGAAAGGCCGGCAGCCGGCGCAAGAAGACGCGCCGAAACAATAGCTCCGGGCCGCACTGGGGCTCGCTTCTACTCGGCTTCGGCGCGGGACTCGCCATCGCGCTCACCGTGTGGATCTATGGTTTGCCAGAGCTGCGCCGCAGCGCAGCAGACAATCCGTCACCCAAGCAAGAGACCACCCAGACTTCAAAACCGGCGGCTCCGGAGCGGCGCGTCAAACCGCTTGAGGTCACGGGTGCCGAGTATGATTTCTATGACCTGCTTCCCGACCAGGAAGTCACGGTCCGAACCGACGTCGGTCGCACAGACCGTCCATCCGTGCAACGCTCCACACCAATCGAAGCACCGGGCGCCTACATCATCCAAGCCGGATCGTTTCAGAACCCTGACGATGCCGACAAGATGCGAGCCACGGTCGCGCTGCTTGGCATGCGCGCACGAATCCAGACTGTAGAGGTACGCGATCAACAGTTTCATCGTGTGATCGTCGGCCCCCTGACAGAGTTAGGCCGACTGAATGACTATCGAGACAGACTGACCCGCGAAGGCATCGATATTCAGGTTCGCAAGCGTGCGAACTGAGCAACGCTTCGGCATCTTGGTTGCCGTTTTCGCAGGTATTTCTGGCTGCGCCAATCCGGTCATACCGCCGGCTGACCCCACTCCTGGCAGCGTGCCACCAATCGAAACCTCTGAGCCGGCTGTCGTGGAAGTCATGCCCAGCGAGCCGGCGCGTCCCGATCCGGCGACGATCCGACTCACGATTGCCGCGGCGGGTGACATGATGCTCGGTACCGACTTCCCGGAGAATCGATTACCGGACGATGATGCAAACGACTTTCTGACAGAAGTCGCACCCTATTTCGCGTCCGCCGATATTGCGTTCGGCAACCTCGAAGGCGTTCTGCTGGATGGCGGCGAGCCGGCAAAGCAATGCAGCAATCCGCGCGCGTGTTATCTGTTTCGCTCACCGACGCGTTACGCAGCGCATTTTGCTGGTGCTGGTTTTGATGTCATGAGCCTCGCCAACAATCATGCCCGCGACTTCGGTGAGGCCGGCCGCGATTCGACGATGAGAGCGCTCGAGTCCCATGGCATACGGCACTCCGGTCGCGAGGGTGACATTGCGAGCTGGGAAGTCAACGGCTTGCGCGTCGCGTTGATTGCGTTTGCGGTCACGCGCAATTCATTCAGCATGCTCGATATCACGGACGCAGCCTTCGAGGTCGCTGACCTGTCACGCGAGCATGATCTTGTCCTCGTCAGCTTTCATGGTGGTGCGGAAGGTCTGGATGCGTTGCATATTCCTTTCGCGGACGAAACCTACTACAACGAACCACGCGGAGATGTGGTGGCATTTTCCCGCGCTATGGTCGACGCCGGAGCCGATGCGGTGATCGGGCATGGACCCCATGTCGTGCGTGCGATCGAGCGCTACAAGGACCGATTGATCGCATACAGCCTCGGCAACTTTGCCACCTACTACGGCATCAGCGTCGCAGGACTCAAAGGCGTCGCCCCTATTCTTGAGATCACTATCGACGGTAACGGTAAGTTCATCGAAGGTCGCTTGATCGCCACGCACCAATTGCGGCCCAGCGGTCCGACGCTGGACCCTGCAAGGCGCGCAATTCAGGAAGTCCAGCGATTGTCACGAATGGATTTCGGCACGCCCGGTGTGCGGATTGACGATGACGGTACCCTGACACCGGTGTCGCGACCGACAGTCCGCGCAGCTCAAGCCGAATCGCTGGACTGATCGCTCAAACGCTGCAGCGCAGCCAGAGCGCGCTCCCGCATCGACCACGGTACGAATACGTGATCATGGTAGAAACCGGCCACCATATTTGCGGGGATCGATTCGTGCATCAGCGCGGCGGACACCGTCGCGGTCAATCCTACCGCTTCGAGACTCGAATGGATCTGCAACGTGATCCTGGCATAGTGCGTCCCATCACGAATGTCGCGGGTGTCGTCGGCGACGATCAGTGTCACCCCCTCGGCTTCGCGACAGACCATGAAGGCGTCATCTACTTGAGCCTGGGTTGGCGCGGCTTCGACGGTGATGCAATAAGGAACCGGCGCCACGATGGGCGAAAGACCCGCCAGCAGGTTGCCGAGATCTCGCTCTCCGGTTTCGGGCACTAGTCTTCGCCGCTTCCGGCCTGTCTGAAGTCGACGCCCAATGATCTCAGTTTGCGATACAGGTGCGTGCGCTCCATGCCCACCCGCTTCGACAACTGCCCGACCTTGCCATCACACAAGATCAGCTGCTGTGTCAGATAAGCGCGTTCAAATTGCTCACGCGCCTCACGCAGTGGCAGTGCCAACAGGTCCTGCTTGACCAGTGGTTCAACCGGTGCCTGGGTGACCGTCAGTTCCGCCTCGATTTCTTCCAGTGAAACCTCCTCTTCACCGCCGGCCATCAGACAACGCTGAACCATGTTCCGCAGCGAGGAGAGGTTGCCCGGCCATGGATAATTCCTGAGACGATTCTGCGCGGCGATGCCGAACCGTCTGAATCCGAGCTGTTTTTCGTCCACCAGCGTGTCCACGTAGTAGCGAAGCAAGTCGGGCACGTCCTCAGCGTAGTCGCGCAGCGCCGGGACCTTTAGACCCAACACGTTGATCGATGACAACAGATCACGCCGCAGCTTTTTGTCCGCCGCAAGCTGCTCATAATCTGTCTGCACCGACGCGATAACGCGCGCTTCGAGCGGAATCACCTGGGTACTACCGACCGGCATGAAATTGCCTTGCTGCAACACAGCCGACAACAACCTCTGGACCTCTGAATTCAAATCACCCAACTCGGCGATAAACAAAGTGCCACCCGTCGCCCGCGCCAGCAAACCAGGCGAATCATCACCCAGAAGTTGCGCCGCGGCGCCCTGCTCGCTCAACGCGCCCGCAGACACGCTGATAAACGGCGCTTCCACACCAAGTTTTTTCTGATGCAGGAACCGCGCGATTGCTTCCCGACCGCTGCCGGGCTCACCTGCGATCAGGACATTGGCGTCATGCTGTGCCAGCTGAGTCGCCCGTTCGCGCAACTCTCGCACCAACGGACTGCGCCCGGCTGCTTCCACAATACTCATCAACGGTGAGGGCGATTCTGTCAGCGGTTTCTTTTGCACCTGCGTTAACCCGCGCTCGACGGTTCGCAGCAGCTTCGCAAGGGACAAGGGCTTTTCGATGAAGTCAACGGCGCCGAGTCGAGTCGCTTCAACCGCCGTATCGACCGTACCGTGCCCGGACATCATGACTACCGGGCACAGAGAACCCGCTTCAAGCGACCATTCCTTGAGCAACGTGATGCCGTCGGTCTCGGGCATCCAGATATCCAGCAAGATCAGATTGGGGTCCGACGCGGTGCGCGCTCGGCGAGCCTCGGCAGCGTCTGCGGCAACCGTGACCTCATAACCTTCCTCGGAAAGGATTTCCTGTATCAGTGTGCGAATATCTGCTTCGTCATCGACAACGAGGATTCTTGCTGCGGTCATGAATGCGCCCTCTGTGATTCTGTACGCCGCTGTGTGCGAGTTAGCATCGCCTCACGCGCATGTTCATTGAGCGGCAACACAATATGGACCTGCGCACCGCCCTCCGGTCGATTTCTGGCACTTATCGTACCAGCATGTTCTTCGACCAGCTTTCTGACAATGGCAAGCCCCAGCCCAGTGCCTTTGGGCTTGGACGTTACGTATGGGTCGAAAACCTGGTGCATGCTAGCAGTCTGAAAACCAGGACCGTCATCCGTGACCACAATTTCGACCATAGGATGGCCGTAACGCTCGGTAGCGGCTAGCTGAACGTCGATGTGGCCTCGCTCACTCCCTGCCAGCGCCTCAACGGCGTTGCGCAGAAGATTGTGGAGCATCTGTCGGACCCTCCCGTTGTCCGCTTCGATCGGCGGCAAATCAGGATCGCTTTCGAGCGCAATGCCAATGTGGGGCGCTTCCGCCCGATAGAGCTCCTCAACTTCGGCCGCCAGCCGCTGCAGGCTGAACCGACTGATCTGCAACTCTGGTGCACGTGCGTAGTCAGAGAACGCATTCACCATCTCTTTCATGGCTTCGACCTGCTGAACAATTGTATGCGTCGCGCGGTCAAGCATTTGGGCATCTTCCGGAGGGAGTTGAGAGAGGTATTTGCGTCGCAGTCGTTCTGCGGACAATTGAATCGGCGTCAGTGGGTTTTTGATTTCGTGTGCCAATCGGCGTGCTACCTCGCCCCATGCCGCATCTCGCTGTGCCTCGAGCAAGGTTGTGATGTCGTCGAATACGATGACGAAACCAGCGAGCGCGACACGATCCGTCGTGAGCTCCGTGCATGCGCAAGTCAGAACTCGGCGCCCTGCCGCTTCGCGCAGCATGATTTGCTCTCGCCATTCCGTTTCGCCAGCCGAAAAGTGTGCGTTCGCGATATCGACCAATTGACCCAGCAGTAGCTCGCCCTCGGCCACCGACTTCAGCGGCTCGCCACGGCGCTGATCGATATCGACACCCAAAATATCTGCTGCAGCCGCATTGGCCGTACGAATTTCAAGATCGGGAGTCAGCGCAATAACACCCGTCGACAACCGTGCAAGAATCGTTTCGAGATTGGCGCGCTCCGCCTCGACTGCACCCCGAGTTCGCTGCGCCTCATCACGGGCCGCGCGCAACCGACGTGTCATGTCATTGAACGAGCTGACGAGCACACCGATCTCGTCGCGCGGCGGCGGTGCCAGCTCCGTCTCCAAATTGCCCTTTGCGACTGCCTCCGTACCGGCAACCAGCTGTTGAATCGGTGCAACCAAACGTCGCGAGAAGAAAAACGCGCCATACACAGCTGCCAGTGCCGAGACCAACAAGACGATTGTCAGCGATAAGGTGAAGGTACTCTTCAGGGGTTTGCGCAGAAGTTTAAGCTTGCTGTAGTCGGCGTACGACTGCCGAACGTTCGAGACAATACCGGACAGTCGTTGAGTGACCGGATAAACCGCGCGCAACACGCGCAAATCGCGTGTGGCGGGCTGCGACAACGGAATCACGGTTCGGACTTCGTACTGATCGTTGTCGAGCGGGTCGAGGCTGACGAACGGGCGTCCCGCGCGGACCTGCAACATGACCTCGTCAGTCGGCAACACCGGGACACTGTTAACCGAGCGCTCCGAGCTCAGCGCGACGATCCGGCTGCGACCGGAAAACAACACGACCTCAAGCGCACCGGATGCCTCTCGCTCTTCGGTCAGTGTTTGTAATAATCGCGATTCCTGCTGGCGCTCGATCCGGCGACCCATCGCCTGCGTGCGTCGCAACCCATTGCGAATCTGGATATCCATCGCCGCTCGGCTGAGCTCCAGCGCATCATCGAGACCCTGTTCGACCTGCACGCTAAACCAGGTATCGATGCCGCGGTTGATAAATTGCAACGAGAAATAATAGACCACCGACAACGGCAACAATGCGAGCGCGACAAACGCTGCGACCATACGTCCCTTGAGGCGTGCGCCCGGTACTTGCCGGCGCAGGTCACCGATCAATCGGAAAATATTGCCGAGCAGCATTCCCGCAAGAATGGCGATCCCCACGCCGTTGATGACGAGCGTCAGTTGAGACAGCCGGTCGAGTTCTGCAGAGTTGTTGGATGTCTTCGCCAGCAGAACCAAAGCGCTCAGCGCCAGAACCAGCCCCACCGCGGCAGCGACGGTGTAAAACAGATGCTTCAGCGATCGAGAGACCATGTCACACGGTTACTGCTGGCGCGCCAGTCGTTGCGCCAGAACAAGAGATACCGGAGAGACACCGGATACTCTGAAATGGTCACGCTGGCGCGCATTGACACTCGATAACGACCGTCTTCGCTGAGCAGCGTGTCGTCGATCAGGGGCAGGCGATCCACTCGACCCAACGCGTTCAGAGCGCCGAAAATCGTGGCATAGGTCGTGCGCTGCCCGGTGTTGGTGTTGCGCAAAGTGTAGCGCTCGCTCACAGAATCGAACCGCAGCTCGTAGGACACTCGGACCGTATCGACGTTGCCGTCCAGCCACCAGCGGCGCACACGGTCGATCTCGAACTCCATAACAAATTCCAGCGCGATGCCACCGGCCAGTGCCTGTTCGATGCGCTCGGAAAGTTGGTACTGAAGGCGCGCCATCGCGAGGTGAACGCCGTCGACCAGCTCCGACTCGGCGGAGCGAATTTCAATGACGCCCTCGTCACTCCACGCCGGACTGATCGCAACCGTAGCGAATAGACAAACACAGATTGTGACCAAAAGACGGTTCATTTCAGACGGTCCAGACGCAGCTGAGAGCATTTACTTGTCAGGCTGGCCGCCACAAACGTGAGAGATAGAACCCATCAGCGCCCTGCGTTCCCGGCAACAGCTGCACCCCGCCAGCCGGGGAACTCATTACACCTTTAATGTTGTCATTAAGCAACTCATCGAACATTACGTCCGGCGCGATTTCGCGACAAAAATCGGCCATCTGAAAAGCGTTCTCAGCCTTCAGAATCGAGCATGTTGCATAAACCAGACAGCCGCCTGGTGCCAGCAACGGCCACAATGCCGCGAGGATCCGACGTTGCGTGTCGACGAGTGGCTCAACATCTGTGTCCCGGCGGAGCGATTTGATATCCGGGTGTCGGCGGATGACGCCCGTGGCCGTGCACGGTGCATCGATCAGAATCCGCTCGAAAGGAACGCCGTCCCACCAGTCTTCCGGCTTCGCGGCATCACCTTGCTGGCACTCAGCATCCAGACCCAGGCGAGCGAGCGTCTCTTCGACGCGCGCAAGCCGCCGGGCATCACGATCCAGTGCAACGAGACTCAGCTTGTTGTCTGTCAATTCCTGTAGGTGCGAGGTTTTGCCTCCCGGTGCCGCGCAGGCATCCAATACCCGCATCCCCGGTTCGGCCTGCAGCATCGGCGCTGCCAACTGAGGAGCGAGGTCCTGAACCGAGACCAACCCGTCATCGAAACCGGGTAAGGCGGAGACCGGCAATGGCGCCTTCAGCAGAACCGCGTGCGGGGCGAGATGAGAACGCTGTGCGCCTTCAATCCCTTCAGCGAGCAGGCGTTCGACATAGGCGTCAGCCTTGCACCGGCGTTGATTGACACGCAACCACATCGGCGCACGCTTGTTGTTCTCAGCCAAAATTGACTCTGCGCGTTCGTTCCAGTCCTCGCCAATCCGATCTGTCAGCCAGTCGGGATGCGAAAACCTCTGCGCGGGACGCAGTGTGTCGATCTGCGACGTAAGTACGGCCTCCTCGCGACCAAAGCGTCGGAGAACAGCATTGGCCAGCCCTTTCAGCCCTGGCCGCTTCAGCGTATGCAGAGCATCAACGGTCTGCGACACTGCAGCATGGCGCGGCGTGTCTTGCTGCCAGAGTTCGAATAGCCCGGCGAGCAACAACGCATGAACCTGACGATCGCGTTTCGACAGTGGTTTGTTCAGCATCTGGCCGAGCCAATGCTCCAGGACGCGTCGATGTCGCAGAACGCCGTACGCGAGGCTGGCGGTCAGTGAATATTGATCGCCAGCACGATCACGAACCGAAGGTAGTGCCAAATCCAGCGATCGCCCACCATCGATCACATCTGAAATGGCGCGCGCCGCCGCCGCACGGGGATTGCCCTGCGCCACAATTAACCGTTCTCGAATCGACGATCGCCGACTGCAACCGCTTGCGCGAACGCCGCCGCAGCTACGCGCTCCCGACCGGGCCGCTGCAACTCGGTCAAGAGGACGCTGCCACGAAGGCAGCCGACTTCGATCCCGTCCGCACCGACATTCAACACTTTGCCTGGCTCATTCAATTCGCGTCGGTCGGCTGGCCCGAGCACGGACCGCCAGATCTTGACCGGCTCATCATCGAGTCGGGCAACGCAACCTGGATAAGGATTGAAAGCGCGGATGCGTCGGTCGATATCGACCGCCGGTTGACCCCAATCGATCACCCCATCTTCACGCACCAACTTACGTGCGTAGGTTGCATTTTCGTGGTCCTGCACTTGCGGGTCGAGCGCGCCGCGCAGGATGTCGGGCAGATCATGCACGAGCAAGTTACCGCCCAATTGGGCCAGGCGGTCATGCAGATCAGCGGCGGTTTCGTCGGCTTGAATGGGCGTGCGCTGTTCTGCGAGGACCGGGCCGGTGTCGAGCCCGGCTTCCATCTGCATCAGGCAAACGCCACTGACTGAGTCGCCTTCCGCAATCGCCCACACAATCGGCGCCGCGCCGCGCCACCGGGGCAACAGGGAAGCGTGGATGTTGACGCAGCCCAGTCGCGGCGCATCGAGCACCGGCTGCGGCAGAATCAAACCATAGGCTGCAACAATCAGGAGGTCGAGCGCATCGAGACCGAGCCCGTCGACAATCTCTGATGACTTCAGTGTCTTGGGTTGCTCAACTCTGAGCCCTTCGTCCAGAGCGAGCGCCTTCACCGGACTCGCGCGCAACTTGCGTCCTCGACCAGCAGGCCGGTCAGGCTGGGTCAATACCAGCTCAGGACGGACCCCGATCGCGAGTAAATGGCGCAAGGCGGTGGCGGCAAATTCCGGCGTACCTGCGAAACCCAATCGAGCCGAGCTCAGAAGTTCACTGTCCTGCAACACTACTCGCCGGTGTCGGTTTCTGACGTCGATCGCGCTCTAGACGTTTGCGGATACGTTGGCGCTTCATTTGGGACAAATAGTCCACAAACAGCTTACCATCCAGATGATCGATCTCATGCTGAATGCAAACCGCCAACAGCCCGTCCGTTTCCAACGTCCGCGAATCACCGTTGCGATCCAGATACTCCACTGTGATGCGTTCAGCACGTTCCACAGACTCGTAGTAGCCCGGAACCGACAAACAGCCCTCTTCCATGACTTCGAGACCGTCCTTGTGGGTGATTACCGGGTTGATCAGAGCGTATGGCGCCGAGCGATCTTCCGACACATCAGCCACCAGCAGTCGCTTGTGCACGTCGACTTGTGTCGCCGCCAGGCCGATACCCGGAGCTTCGTACATCGTCTCGAACATGTCGTCGATCAACTGGCGCAAAGCATCGTCCACCGCATCGACGGCTGTAGCTTTGGTCCGGAGTCGGGGGTCCGGATATTCCAGAATGTTCAATCGGGCCATGATGCCACTACCTCGTGTTCTGTCATCGAAATTCACAACTTGCCGCAGGCGAATCCGGGCGAGTTGCGAACCGCGTTACAAATGCTCGCTAAATTTTTGACTTCACTCAATTAGATATTGACAATGCGTCAATAATTTTGGGGTAAAAAAGCGTCCCGCACGCATTTATGTGACGTGTTTGGCAGTTAGTGCCGGGGACCAACGTCATAGTATATGACATATATGGGGCCGCACCGGCCCGACACAACCTGCCAGGAGTTGCGGACACAATGTCTCTAGCAGTCACAACACGTGCCAAGCGCACGCTCATTTTAGCCGCAGCAGCCGGATTGCTAGCCGGTTGCGGCCTGAATCCTTTCGGCGGCAAGCGGGAAGAATCGATCCCCGTCAGTCGCGAAGGGCAAGCAGCGACACAACCCGTCTCGCTCGGCAGCACCAACACCCGCCGTCCGGTCGACAACGGCCCGCGCGTGACACCGGTGGAAACTGTGCCGATCGCGGATGGCGCGCCGGACCAGTACGTCGTCAAGCGTGGCGACACCCTGTGGGATATCTCTCAGACTTTCTTGCGAGATCCCTGGTATTGGCCGGAGATCTGGCAGGTCAACCCGCAAATCGAAAACCCACACCTGATTTACCCGGGTGATCTGCTCTCCCTGATTTACGTGGATGGGCAGCCGCGCATCCTTCTGGAACGGGGTGCGGGCCGCAACGCGAGACTGTCGCCGGGAGTTCGGGTTATTCCGCTCGAAGAAGCGATTACGACGATTCCTTACGAGGCCATCGCCGCATTTTTGACTCGCGCTGCAGTGATTGAGCGTGATCAACTCGAAACTTTGCCATACGTCCTGAAATCGCGCGGCGATCACTTGATCTCGAGCGCGGGCGTCGACCTCTACGCGCGCGGCGATATCGACGTTGTGGGTTCGCGCTACAGCGTTGTTCATATCAACGGAGAGTTGCGTGATCCCGACAATAACGACGTGGTCGGTTACGACGCGTTGTACGTCGGCGATGGCACCATCCGTCGCGGCGGAGACCCCGCCACGTTGTTCGTCAACGAGTCACAGCGCGAGATACTGACGGGTGATCGCCTGATCAACCAGGATGTTGTGATACCGCTGAATTTCTTCCCGAAACCACCATCCCAGTCGGTCGACGGCGAGATTATTTCTGTGATCGACGGTGTGTCTCGAATCGGCCAGTTCCAGGTCGTCGTGATCAACCGAGGCGAAAGCCATGGTCTTGAGTCTGGCGACGTCCTCACAGTGCTGCAGCGCGGCGACGTCATCTATGACCGCATCGGTGATTCTGGTGTGTTTGGCGCGGAACAGGTCAAGCTGCCTGATGAAGAAGCAGGTACGATGATGGTGTTCAAAACCTATGACCGGATCAGCTATGGGCTGATCATGAGCGCTGAAAACGAAATTCAGGTTGCCGATCTCGTTCAGGACCCTCGCTAAACGGAAGTTCATTCGCCGTGCCTGGCCCATCCGCTGATCGACACCAGCGGAACCGAGAGGGCTGCGGATGGAAGAACAAACCGTTCACGCTTGGCTGACGCTGTATGCCGCGCCCGGCGTTGGCCCAGCCACTCTCAACGGTCTCCTTGAGACCTTCGGCAACGCAACAGCGATCACACACGCCAGCGCTTCCGCGCTGCGATCGGCGGGTCTGGACGACGATGCCATAGAGGCAATCCGGTCCCCGGAGCCTGCGTTCGTCGAGCATTGCCTGGCTTGGCTGCAGACACCGAACGCCACGATCCTGACGCCGGAGTCGGCGCAGTGGCCAACACAACTTCGATCTCTGCCCGGGATGCCGTTGCTGCTGTTCGCGCGTGGCGACCTCGATCTGTTGGCGATGCCGTCGATCGCAATTGTCGGAAGTCGTAACCCGACGCAAGGCGGGGCCGACAACGCACATGCTTTTGCCAAACACATCGCGACCCAAGGTGTTGCCATCGTCAGCGGGGTCGCCGCCGGAATTGATGCCGCTGCACACCGCGGCGCGTTGGACGGTCACGGCGCAACGATCGGTGTGCTTGGTACAGGTCCGGATATCGCTTATCCGGCACGCAACCGGGACCTGCACAGCGAAATCTCAGAGCGCGGCCTCATCGTCTCGGAATACGCGCCCGGCACAAAAGCTCACGCGGGTCACTTCCCCGCCCGCAATCGCATCATCAGCGCCCTGAGTCTCGGCACGCTGGTCGTCGAAGCCACACCGCGGTCCGGATCTCTGATTACCGCTCGATTAGCCGGAGAACACGGCCGCGCTGTCTTCGCGATACCCGGATCCATCCACAATCCGATGGCGCGGGGCTGTCACCAATTGATCCGCCAAGGCGCCCAGCTCGTCGAACAAGTCAGCGATATCTTTGTGGAACTCGGCCCACAGCTCAGTGCTGAGCCATCGCCACCAAACCCTGCGCCAGCCACATCGCAAAACGATGATCCCGACTATGAGAAGGTGGTGGAAGCACTGGGCTGGGACCCCGTTTCGCCCGAAAAGCTGATTGAGCGGACTGGATTGACCGCGGCTGAGCTTTCATCCATGCTCCTAATCATGGAATTGGAAGGCATCGTCGCTCAGGCGCCGGGCGGCAAATTCCTACGGTGTCGGCAGGAGTAGGAAGCACACAATGAAAGAGAACGTTCTCGACGTGTTGATGTACCTGTTCGAAACCTATGTCGATACCGACACGCCCGCCGCATCAGGCGAAGGAGAGCTGCGCGATGAGCTTTCGAGGGCCGGTTTTCACGATGCAGAAATCGATCACGCGCTGACCTGGCTCGATGGGCTCGCCATCAACGAAGACCTGCTTGCTCCGAACAGTCAAACCAGTGCGGGTCTCAGAGTCTTCACCGATGCGGAAGCTGCGAGAATTGACGTCTCGGGGCGCGGCTACTTGCTCTACCTGGAGCAAATCGGCATCCTCCAACCGGATCAGCGAGAGCTCGTGATCGATCGATTGCTAGCGCTCGACGCTCCGGAGATCGATCTGGAGCAGATCAAATGGGTCGTGATGATGGTTTTGTTTAGCCAACCCGGTCAAGAGCAAGCCTTCTCACGCATGGAAGATCTCGTGTTCGAGGAATACGAAGGGAATATTCACTGACCGTCTTGAGCTCAATATGCGCAGACCTAGGCCGCGCTAGACGCGGCTGTTTTATGTTCGCCCACACAACGCTCGACCGTCGTAACATCGTCAGCGGCCGGAGGCCGCAGCCAAAGCCATGAGCAAGAACCTCGTTATTGTCGAATCGCCGGCGAAAGCAAAAACGATCGAAAAATACCTCGGTAAGGACTTCGCAGTTCTTGCTTCGTATGGGCACGTGCGGGATCTCGTGCCGAAAGAAGGTGCGGTGGACCCCGAGCATGGGTACCGCATGCAATATCGGGTCATCGACCGAAACGAAAAGCATGTCAATGCGATCGTTCGAGCACTCAAGAAATCGGATGCTCTATACCTCGCCACTGACCCGGACCGCGAGGGCGAAGCGATCTCGTGGCATTTGTACGAGCTGCTCCGCGAGAAAAACGCGTTGGGCGATAAGCCGGTGCACCGCGTGGTGTTCTATGAAATCACCAAGCAGGCGGTACAAGACGCAATAGCAAGTCCGCGAGGCCTGTCCAGCGAACTCGTTAACGCCCAACAGGCGAGACGCGCGTTGGATTACCTCGTCGGTTTCAATCTTTCGCCGCTGTTGTGGCGAAAGGTCCAGCCCGGGCTTTCCGCGGGTCGCGTGCAGTCGCCAGCGCTGCGCATGATCGTCGAGCGCGAACAGGAAATCGAGGCGTTCAAACCTCGGGAGTATTGGTCGCTTGAGGCAGATGTCGAGAAATCCGAGCAACCCTTTGTCGCGAGGCTAACCAGTTACCAGGGCGACAAAGTCGAGCAGTTCAGTTTCGAAAACGAAACGACCGCGATGGCAGTCCACGAGGCGGTGACGAAGGCAGCAGGCGGACAGCTGCACGTCAGCGCTATCACGCGCAAACAGCGGCGGCGCAATCCGACGGCGCCGTTTACAACATCGACCCTGCAACAGGAAGCGTCGCGAAAACTCGGGTTTAACACGCAACGCACGATGCGCACAGCACAGCGACTCTACGAGGGAATCGATATACCCGGCGAGGGCACCGTCGGATTGATCACCTACATGCGTACCGATTCACCGTCGATTGCGCAGGTCGCAATCGATGAAATCCGAGGCGTTATCGAAACGCGCTACGGTAAGGAAAACCTGCCGGAATCCCAGCGCGAGTACCGCACAAAATCGAAGAACGCGCAGGAAGCTCACGAAGCCATTCGACCGACCGTCGCAACACGCGACCCCGACAGCCTGCGCGGAGCACTCGACGACGATCAATTCAAACTCTACGGCCTGATTTGGCGGCGCAGCGTCGCCTCGCAAATGGTGCCGGCAGTTTTCGACACAGTCGCCGTGGATCTTGTTCCCGGTTCGAAAGATGCAGGCGGTGCATCGGTGGGAACATTCCGTGCAAACGGCTCGATCCTCGTGCACCCGGGCTTCATGGCTGTCTACCAGGAAGGACGCACCGAACAGGCGGCGGACGACAACGACCGCCGGCTACCGCCGCTTGAGGAAGGTGACCTCATATCCCTCAAGGAGCTTCGCGCAAATCAGCACTTCACCGAACCACCCCCGCGTTACTCGGAAGCGAGTCTCGTCAAGGTGCTCGAAGAGTATGGGATCGGTCGTCCGTCAACCTACGCGAGCATCATTTCGACTTTGAAGAATCGCGAATATGTGGAGATGGATGGGCGTCGCTTTTTGCCAACCGACATCGGTCGAATCGTCAATGGCTTTTTGACGGACCATTTCACGCAATACGTCGATTATGAGTTCACCGCCAGGATGGAGGACGACCTCGACGCCGTGTCTCGAGGTGACCGCGAGTGGGTACCGTTGCTCGATGAGTTCTGGCAGCCCTTCCACCGCCAGGTCGACGACAAGAACAAAAGCGTGTCTCGGGAGCAGGTCGCTCAGTCGCGCGATCTCGGCATCGATCCAAAATCCGGCAAACCGGTATCCGTGCGCATGGGTCGATATGGCCCGTTCGTGCAGATTGGCACGAAAGACGATGAGGAAAAGCCAAAATTTGCTGGCCTGAGACCTGGCCAGAAAATGAACGACGTCGATCTGGAGACTGCTCTGGACCTATTCCAGCTGCCACGCAAACTCGGCGAGACACCCGAGGGTGAGGCGGTTTCGGCGAGCATAGGACGGTTCGGGCCATACGTGCGCTACGACAACAAGTTTGTCTCGATCAAGGGCGACGATGACCCGTACACCATTACCCTGGAGCGCGCGCTCGAGGTTATCGCCGAGAAGAAAATCGCCGATGCCAATCGACTGATACTCGATTTTCCGGATGAGGGGATCCAGGTGTTGAATGGTCGCTACGGGCCGTACATCACGAACAAGAAGAAAAACGCCAAAATCCCGAAAGATCGCGAACCAAAGTCGTTAACGCTCGAAGAGTGTGTCGAGTTGCTTGCACAGGCCCCGGAACGTGGCCGTCGTGGCAAGAAAAAGGCGACGAAGAAAACCGCTGCTGGGGATGAATCCGCTGCGACGAAGAAAAAGGTGAGTAAGAAGAAAACCAAAAAAAAGGCCGCCAAGAAAAAAACGGCCAAGAAAAAGACTACGAAAAAGAAAACCGCCAAAAAGAAGACAGCTAAGAAAAAGACCACCAGCAAGAAAACATCCACTTGAGGCCATCTCACCGATCGGCCCTACCAACAACGAGGAGTTGGAAGATGAGCATTGCAGACAAACAAGTTATTGGCGGCCGGTTGATGGCAGCCCTTTCCCTCGCTCTTATCGCAGGGTGTGGCGATTCGGCACCGGACGCATCCGCGGCTGCCAGCGCGCCCGAAACCGCTGTCGAGGCACCGATACCCGACGCGAGCCCTTCCTCCAGCGACCTGCTGCAGGCTGCGCTAGACGGCCAGACAGAGGAAATGAAAGCGCGTTATGCAGCGCGCAACCCCGGCGCCACACTTGAGTTTCTCGGCATCGAACCGGGGATGACCGTGGTCGAGGCGCTCCCGGGCGGAGGCTGGTATTCGAAGATTCTGATCCCCTACCTTGGTGATAGCGGCACACTCATCGGTGTCGATTACGCGTTGGATATGTGGCCCAAGTTCGGCTTTTTCTCGGACGAACAGATTGAAGAAAAGAAAACCTGGACGACTTCATGGGTAGAGACTGCGAATGGCTGGGGCGACGGTGCGAACGTTGAGGCCTTCGTATTCGGAGACATGGGCGACGTCGAGAAGGAAAGCGCCGACGCGGTCCTGATGATTCGCGCGCTGCACAATCTGAGTCGCTTTGAAGATGATGGCGGCTATCGCACGCAGGCCCTGCAGGACGCGTACAACGTCCTGAAGCCCGGAGGCACTCTTGGCATTGTGCAACACCGTGCGCCGAGCGATGCACCAGATGAGTGGGCGACAGGTGCGGCCGGCTACCTGAAGCAAGCAGCAGTCGTTGCCGCGGTTGAAGCCGCCGGATTTGAACTGGTGGAAACCAGCGAAATCAACGCCAATCCGGCGGACCAACCGACAGTCGAGGATTTCGTCTGGCGCTTGCCGCCTTCGCTTGCAACGTCGCGTGAAGACGATGCCCTGCGTGCCGAGATGATCGCGATCGGCGAATCTGATCGAATGACGCTCAAGTTCCGCAAGAGCGGTCCCGCTTCCGGCGACTGATGGCAGGATTTTTCGGTGTCCCGTTCCGCGTGCGGCAGGTGCTGCGCGCGGGCGGGGTCGTCGCTTATCCGACGGAAGGCGTTTACGGGCTTGGCTGTGATCCAGACAACATCAGCGCACTGCAGGCACTGATCGACATCAAACGACGAGACCGTGCCAAAGGACTGATCGTCATTGGCGCCGATGCAGCACATTTGCTGCCCTACATTGAGGCGCCCAACCATGAGGCTCGGCAGCGTTTGCTTGCCGCGCTGCATACAACGACCGGCGCGCGCGCGATCACATGGGTCGTTCCAGCATCAGCGCGTTGCCAACCGCTGTTAACCGGGGGACGCAACACCCTTGCGGTCCGCGTCACTCGACACCCGACGGCGGCGCGGTTGTGTCAGGCGTTCGGCGGCGCACTCGTGTCGACCAGTGCCAACACAAGCGGACAAGCACCAATCCGACGACCCGCATTACTGATACGTCATTTCCGCCATCGAGTTGATGCAGTGCTCCCCCGAGCCAATGGCAACCAACGCGGCGTATCCCGGATTATCGACTTCACGAGTGGTCAGGTGCTGCGTGACTAGTCGAGCCACGGTACACTTTGCCTGTCACATGACATTGACAGTCGGCGCGGGGCGCGCTGGCCCTCGGTGGGGACAACACAATGCATAGTTTTGAATCACAGTTGGCCGAGGTGCGTGAGTACCTCATGGGTCTGCAAATTCGCATCACGAACGAAGTCGCCGAGTTGGATGGCAAGGCCGAGTTCACAACCGACGCCTGGGAGCGCCCCGGCGGTGGCGGCGGCCGGTCGATGATCTTGCAAAATGGCGCGTTAATGGAACAAGCAGGGGTCGGTTTCTCGCACGTGATGGGCGATGGTCTCCCGCCGAGCGCGACGAAGGCGCGACCGGAGTTGGCCGGCCGACGATTCGAGGCTGCCGGCGTTTCGCTGGTCTTCCATCCCGAGAACCCCTACATACCGACGACACACGCCAACGTGCGATGCTTCGCTGCGTTGAAGGACAATGAAGACCCTGTCTGGTGGTTTGGTGGCGGATTTGATCTGACGCCTTTTTATCCATTCGCAGAGGATGTCCGTTCTTGGCACGAAACGGCGAAAGCCGCATGTGAGCCATTTGGGACAGACGTTTATCCAGCGCACAAGGCGTGGTGCGATGAGTATTTCTACCTGCCCCACCGAGGCGAGACTCGTGGCATAGGCGGGCTGTTTTTCGATGACCTGAACGAATGGGGCTTCGAGCGCTGCTTTGCGTACCTGCAAAGTGTTGGCGATCACTTCATGCAAGCGTACGCGCCCATCGTACAACGCCGACGCAATCATCCGTGGGGTGAACGGGAACGGCAGTTCCAACTCTACCGACGCGGCCGCTACGTCGAATTCAACCTCGTCTACGATCGTGGCACCTTGTTCGGACTGCAATCTGGCGGTCGAACGGAATCGATCTTGATGTCACTTCCCCCGCAGGTGCGTTGGGAGTATGGCTATCAACCTGACGCGGGTAGCGCTGAGGCCGCGCTGACGGAAGACTGGCTGAAACCCCGCGACTGGCTGAGTGAGCTCGCACCCGCGGCTTGAGCCGCCACGGGCTGGCAACTAATCGAGACTAAACGTCTCACCGAGCGTTGCACACACCGGATATCTCGGACAATCGACAACATGATCGTTCACCATGCCCACGGCCTGCATGAACGCATACATCGTTGTCGATCCAACAAATTTGAAGCCTCGCTGCTTCAGGTCTTTACTGATGGCATCGGAAATTTCTGACGTCGCCGGGCAGTCGGCCTGGGTGACCCATTGGTTTTGGATCGGCTGACCATCAACGAAACGCCATAAATAACGGGCGAACGTACCGAACGACGCCTGCACATCGAGAAAGCGCTGTGCATTGACCACGGTAGCGTCAATTTTCAGCCGGTTGCGGACAATGCCAGCATCGTCACGAAGTGCATGACGACGGGCTTCATCAAACCCGGCTACCACGCTGGCATCGAAGTCCGCAAATGCCCGTCGGTATCCCTCGCGCTTGGCCAGAATCGTCCGCCAGGATAAACCCGCCTGAGCAGACTCGAGAACAAGGAACTCAAACAGGGTTGGGTCGTCGGCGATCGGCACGCCCCACTCGGTATCATGGTAGGCCAAGTAGTCGTCGTTGACGCCGAGTGCCCAAGGGCAGGCCTCACGATCTGTTTGTCCGAGGGGTGATGCTTCCGTTGCCATCATGCTGTCCCAGCCAGTTGTCCACCAAACTCAATGGTGCTCGCCAACCACAACAAACGCCACGCGGAATGGCGGTCCGAACGCAAAGAAATTGGCGGAAGCAGAGTAAGTAGCGCGCTCAGATCGAAAAGCCGAGCGATTCGCCTGAAGATGCCCTGACCGCCTCGACGCTTTCCTTGTCGCGCCCGATGATGGCGACACTGCCACCCTCACCCGCCGGCAGAATGACGCCCTCATATCCACCTCGCATGATGGACTTCGGTCCGTCGACCATCACATTCGGCATCACAAGAATCGTCACAGGACCGTTCTCGGTCTGCACCACCAGATGCGGCACCAGCTCACCGTTGACGACGCAACTTTTTGCGTAACTGATTGGTCCTGGCGCTACATCCATCAATGCACCAACCGGCGACAACACCTGCGATACCTGTTCGGAACTGACTCGAAGGTCCGTCTGAACCATGCTCGAAGATATCTCCGGGCCAAGCGCCTCAATCATTTCAGCGATCAGCGCATCCGTTTGTGCATCCGCAGGAACCGCCGCGACTAGCGGGTTCGTCCCGCCCAGCGCAGGATCCTCAGCGATCTCAGTCTGCCGCAGCACAAGCCCGGCGACCAACGCCAGGCAGGCCGCAAGACCAACCCAAGCCGGCAATTGCCATCGTGACTTCGAGCGGGCATCAAGCTGAACAACATTATCGCTCGATGATTCCGACTCGGTCTTCGCTGCGGCGAGCGCCGCCATATCGGGTATTGATCCGCCAACGGAATCAGGCACGGGCACTTCGAACGCGCGTTGCAGCCGCTGCTCCAGTTCCAACGCCTTTTGACGTAACTCTGCACTGCGCGGGCACTCTTCCGCACGCTTGAGCAACTCCGCGGATTCGTCCGTCGGATCTGCGAGGATCGCCCGTTCAAATTCGTCAAAGTTCATTCATCTTCTCCAAGGTCGAAGCCGTCAATCAACTTCTTCCGTGCGCGATGCAATCGGGTTAGCACCGCGCCATTACTAAGACCCATGATCTCGGCAATTTCTTTCGTCGAATGCCCCATTAACACCTGCAGAGCCAGTGGCTCCCGGTAGTCTGCATCCAGCGCAAATATCGCCGCTCTCATGTCGTCGGTATCCGTGTCTTGCTCCGTGGCCAGATGCAGCGTCGGCGCACCGACCAACTCGTCGATATCTACGGTCTCGAGGCGCTTCCTTTCAAAGAATCGCGCATTCTCGCGCCGCACAATCGTGAGCAGCCAGGGCTTCGCAGCCTGATCTTCACGAAGTGAGTCCAATGACTTCCACGCTCGCAACATCGCGTCTTGCACGACATCTTCCGCCAACGCGGGATCCTTGCTCAACCAGTAGGCGTACCGGAACAGATCATCCCGATGTTCGCCTACTAGTGTTTCGAAGCGCTTCTGCCTTGCAGCATCACTCGCATTACCGTGCATCAACAGACCTTGAGAACTTGTCATTTATTTCATCGATCGACCGAAATCGCCCCCCTTATCGATGTTGACCGCCTACTTTACTTGGACAGCGTCGCCGAATATAGCCAAAATCTACCGTCAGCTAATCGGAACACTCGGAATGCATAACGATAAGACCCCTGGATTTCCGCTCACCAGAATGCGCCGGCGGCGGCGCTACGGCTGGCTCCGCGAACTGCTCGCAGAGCACTTACTGTCGGCCAAGGACTTCCTCTACCCGGTGTTCGTGCTGGACGGTGAGGGTCGCGAAGAGCCCGTTCCCTCCATGCCGGGGGTATCGCGACGCAGCATCGACCGCCTCCTGGATCACCTTGAATCAGCCGTCGAGCTCGGAATTCCCGGTGTCGTGCTGTTTCCGGTCATCGATGGCGAACTGAAAACAGAGGACGGAAGTGCGTGTCATGACGATGCGGGTCTCGTGCCGCGCACCATCAAGGCGATCAAACAGCGCTTTCCGAATCTCGGCGTCATCACCGATGTTGCGCTGGATCCTTATACGACCCATGGGCAGGATGGGATCATCGATTCCGCCGGGTATGTGCTCAACGACGTGACGGTCAGCATGCTCGAGCGACAAGCTGTCTGTCATGCCAAGGCAGGCGCGGATATCGTCGCACCTTCTGACATGATGGACGGGCGCATCGGGGCGATTCGGCGCGCGCTGGAAGTAAACGGTTTCCCGAACACGTTGATCCTGTCTTATGCCGCAAAGTACGCATCGTGCTACTACGGCCCTTTCCGGGATGCGGTCGGCTCGGCCGGAAACCTGGGCGGCGGCGGCAAACACAGCTACCAGATGGACCCCGCCAACGGCCGGGAGGCAATACGTGAGGTTGCGCTCGATGTCGACGAGGGTGCCGACATGGTCATGGTGAAGCCTGCGATGCCCTACCTCGACGTGATCCGAGACGTCGCCGCCAATTTCGAGGTGCCGGTGCTGGCCTATCAGGTCAGCGGCGAGTACGCGATGCTGGCAGCCGCGAGTGCAAACGGGTGGTTAGACGGACGCGAAGCGACGCTGGAGGCACTGTTGTCGATCAAGCGCGCTGGCGCTCGAGGCATTCTCACCTACAGTGCGATCGATGCAGCGCGGTGGATCTCCGAGTAACATAAGTCGTACAAGGGTTGGTCAACGACGGCAACGGGAGTCGATCTATTGGTTCAGGAAACCGCTATTCTCGATCGCTATGGAGTGATCGGTTACCCCATCTCGCAGAGCAAATCCCCGGTCATCCACCAACAGTTTGCGGAACAGACCGGCGAACAACTGATTTATGAACTGATCGAGGCGCACCCCGACAATCTGGAGAAGGTCGTCAAGCAGTTCCAGCGCGCCGGCGGCAAAGGTCTAAACGTGACCGTTCCGCACAAGAGTCGCGTTACCCGCCTTGTCGATGAACTCAGCGAAGCGGCGAGCATCGCCGGCGCCGTCAACACGCTCAAGCTGGACAATGACCGCGTGGTCGGGTTCAACACAGACGGCATTGGTCTCGTGCGCGATTTGCGCGACAACTGGAAGTGCGAAATTCCTGACACTCGAATCTTGATTCTCGGCGCCGGCGGGGCGACCCAAGGCATCCTGGGCCCGCTGCTGGATCTGGAACCCGAGTCCATCGTGATCGCGAACCGAACCGTCGTCAAAGCGGACGCGCTGGCAAACCATTTCGGCGCTCTCGGCAATGTTGAAGGCATGCGCTTTGGAGATGTCAAAAGTGTCGAGCCATTCGACCTTGTGATCAACGCCACATCGGCCGACCTTTCCGGCGAAACACCACCGTTTCCACACCAGGCAATCAAGCGCGGTCATACCGCTTGCTACGATTTGTCCTACGCGCTACACAAGACGCCGTTCATAACCTGGGCAGAACAGGCGGACGCGGGCCGCACCCGCGCGGGCTGGGGCATGTTGATCGAGCAGGCTGCGGAGTCCTTCCGTATCTGGCGCGGTATCCAACCTGAGACAAAGCCAGTACTGCAACGCCTACCTGCCGCAAATTAATTCGACAAAACCTGCATCCGATCAATTCGAGCCTTCGAAATCACGGCCGAGTACGCACTCGTCTTACGTTTTAGGAGGACTTGAAGACCATGTTGCGAAACAAATTGATGGCGATGATCGCCGTTTCTACGCTGGCACTGACCGGCTGCGATATTTTTGAGGATGACGACGACACCACAATCGTGGAGCCTGCGGTACTGCGCGTATTGCACGCCTCCCCGGATGCGCCTGCCGTTGATGTACTGATCGACGGCGCCGTGCAAGTGGCTGGCGCCAATTTCAAGGATGGCACGGGTAACCTCGTCGTCGCGCCTGGCACATATAACGTGCAGGTGGATGGGTTGACGCCGGGTGGCAACACCACGGTAATCGGACCCGTCGATCTCGAGCTCGCATCGGGCATCGAATACACCGTAATAGCGTCCGGCGAAGTCGCGAGCATCGCGCCTTTGATCATCGAATTGCCGAACGAATCGCCGGCAGTCGGCAATTTGCGGGCGACCGTCGTACACGGCGCGCCGAACGCCCCCGCCGTCGACGTTTACGTAACCGCTCCAGGCGCCGATCTGGCGGCTTCTGCGGCACTCGGCAGCTTCAGCTTCGGCGAGTCACTGGGTCCGGTTGAAGTCGCGGGTGGCGACTACCAGATCCGCGTTACGCTGGCTGGCGACGCTGCCGCCGTCGTGTACGACAGCGGAACACTGACATTGCCAGGCGGGTTGGATCTGTTGCTCACGGCCGTACAGAACACGACCACCGGTGAATCTCCGATCAGTCTGTCCGTGCTGGACGGCACCGGTTCGAGTGAAATTCTGGATACCAACACGCCCGCGTCCCTGCGTGTAATCCACAATTCGCCTGACGCCCCGGCGGTCGACATCATCGTCAACGATGACTTTGATAATCCACTGGTGCCAGGTCTGGCATTCCCGAACTTCACAGGCTTCGTCGATGTGCCGCCCGCAACCTATAACGTCAAAGTCACCCCGGCTGGAGATGCGGGAACCATCGTTATTGATGCGGATCTTGACCTCGCCGCTGGTACCGAATACTCGGTTTATGCGACAGGTTTGTTGGCGGAAATAGCCCCACAAGTCCTCGTCGACGAGCGACGTGCCGTGGCCACGCAGGCGCAGCTTCGCGTGCTGCACGGCTCACCATCTGCAGGGCCCGTCGACATTTTCGCGACGGCTCCAGGCACGGATATCACGACCGTAAGCCCGAACTTCAGCAATGTTCCGTTCCGTGCAGAGACCGGCTACGTCCAACTGCCGGCCGGCACTTACACCGTGACTGTCGCGCCCACAGGCACGACCACCGCGGCGATCGGACCGATCGACATTACGCTCGAAGCGGGTGGCGTCTACACCGCAGTCGCCCGCGACGCTACGGGCAGCGGCACGCCGCTTGGCCTGATTCTGCTTGACGATTTCAATCTTCTGGCAGCAGAAGCTCAGCCGTAAACCTCGGCTCCGCGAAAGCGAAAAAGCCGCACTGGGTCGTCCCGGTGCGGCTTTTTTTTGGCGGTAAGACCTGAAGCGTGTGACGCAGAAACCTAACGCATTGTCACAAGCTCCTCGGCGCTGGTCGGATGAATGGCCACAGTATCGTCGAAATCGCGCTTGGTCGCGCCCATCCGGATCGCCACGGCAAAGCCCTGCATCATCTCGTCGGCGCCGTCACCGAAAACATGACAGCCAACAATTCGCTCGTCATCACCCGCAACCACCAGCTTCATCGCCGCGCGTCGTTTGTAGTCGCCTAGCGCGTAGCGCATTGGCGTGAATTGAGAGGTATAAACGCGAACCGTATCGCCGTACTGATCGCGGGCCTCCGTTTCGGTCAAGCCCACGGTACCCATAGGAGGATGTGAGAACACAACAGTTGCGATGTCGCGATATTCAAGTCGGCGATCCTTCATGCCGCCGAAGATCCGATCCGCTAGTCGCCTTCCGGCCGCAATCGCCACTGGCGTCAGCGCGACCGCGCCGGTCACATCCCCCAGCGCAAAGATATGGTCTGTCGCCGTCTTCTGCCACTCATCTACCACGATGAACCCATCCGAATCCATCGCGACACCAGCCCTGGCCAAGTCGAGATCGTGGATAGCCGGGTCCCGACCCACTGCCCAGATCACGCAATCGAAGCCACCGAATTCCCGCCCATCGGTGCCACTCAATGTCAGGCTCTTATCGTCAGAATGCAGGGCATTCGGCACAAAATGATCCACCAGTTCAATACCATCAGCCTGCATAGCGTCGGTCACGGCTTCACGCAGCATCGGATCGAAAGATCGCAACACACCATCATGTCGGACCAGTACCGTCGTCTGCGCGCCCAATGCCTGCAACACGCCACCGAGCTCGACTGCCACGTAGCCGCTACCGACCAGCGCGACTTTCTGCGGTAACTCCTCGAGTTCAAAAAAACCGTCGGAGGTGATGCCCAGCTCCGCTCCAGGCACGTTTGGCAGACGAGGATAACCGCCGGTTGCAATCGTGATCACGCCAGCGGTGTATGAGCGACCGTCCACCTTGATGCTGTTGGCATCGACAAAACTCGCCCGGCCTCGAACCACGTCGATCGATTTACGATCGAGATTGTTCGCATAGATGCCGTTCAACCGACTCACGTAGGCATCCCGTGCGGCTTTCAACGTGCGCCAATGATGCATGGGTGTCTGACGCTCGAACCCGTAGCTTTCGGCAATATGGGCGTTTTCCGCGACATTAGCGGCGTACCACATCACCTTCTTGGGCACGCAACCGACGTTGACGCAGGTACCGCCCAGGCGGCCCGACTCAACGACCATGACACGTGCCCCATATTCAACAGCGCGCTGCGCGTGTGCCAGGCCCCCGCTGCCACCGCCAATCACGATCAAATCGTATTCAGTTGCCACCCGTGGTCCTTCAATCTCGTAAATCGAGCCTGCATGCTACACTTCAAAGCATCGGCGGCACAGATCGCTCGGTCATTCGACACCAATGTCAAAGCCGAACAGCTGCAGCCAACAGCAAGAACACAGTCAGCGGATTCCAGCTTGTTTCAACTCCCCGATTTTTCCAGGATCACGGCGCACGAGATGGCGGCCGAAACGAAAAGCCTGTTGGACACTTTAAGGCAGCGTCTAGAGGTCGTTCGAAATGGCCCCGCGACCTTTGAGGCGGTGGTTCACGGAATCGAGGAGATCCGTCACGAACTCGCGCGACGCTGGTCTCCTTACTCGCACCTGAACATGGTGCAAAACGACGCGGAGTTCCAGGAGGCCTTTATTGAAGCGCTGGGCGATGTGACGCGTTTTTCAACGGTTCTCAGCCAGGATGCGGGTTTGTATAAGGCTTTACGCCTTCTGGCTGATGATGAAACCGCTTCGCCGGACGCGCCTGCTCGGGAGTTAATCCGAAAAATGCTGCGGGATTTCGAACTCGCCGGAGTCGCGCTGCCCGAAGATCAACAGCGCGAGTTCGTGACATTGGCGCAGCGACTGTCCGCGCAGCAAGCGGAGTTCTCCAACCGCCTTCAGCAATGTACCGACGCCTGGAGCTGGCATACAGAGTCCGAAACTTCGGTCGCAGGAATTCCGGCGACGGTCCTGCGACAGGCCGTTGCTGCAGCGCGCGAGGCAGGTCAGTCAGGATGGCTGTTCTCGTTGACGCAGCCGACCTATCAAGCGGTAATCACACACTGCAGCCACCGGCCGACACGTGAGCAGTTCTATCGGGCGTGGATGACACGCGCAAGCAGCGAAGGAGAACACCCGGAAGGCTTCGATAATTCCGATCTGATCACTGACATTCTCGATCTCAGGCAGCGAATGGCCGCGCTTCTCGGTTTTGATAACTACGCACAAATGTCGTTGGCGCCAAAAATGGCCAAGTCAGTGCCTGAGGTGCAGGCGTTCTTGAAGGATCTCGCCCAGCGCAGCCGTGCGAGCGCTGAGCGAGAGCTGCAAACGCTGACAGCGGCTGCGGGCCACGCCATCGAGGCATGGGACGTCCCGTACTTCCTCGAAGTCTGCAAGAGCCGGGATTTTGCAATCTCCGACGAGCAACTGCGACCGTACTTCAATGTCCCGGCGGTGTTGCAGGGCGTCTTCGATCTTGCGAGTCGTTTGTTCGGGGTCAAATTCGAGGCGCAGCCGCTCACAACCGCCTGGCATCCTGATGTCCGCTTTTTCAAAGTGACCGACGTGCAGGGTCAATCGATCGGCGGCTTCTATCTGGACTTGTATGCGCGCGGAGGCAAGCGGGGTGGCGCGTGGATCGACGAATGTGTCGTGCGCAAATCCCTTCCGGGATCGAGCGCTTTGCCCGTTGGCTACCTGGTTTGCAATTTCACGCCTGGCGAAGGCGACACAGAGGCGCAGCTGTCACACCAGGAAGTCGTGACGCTGTTCCATGAATTCGGCCACATGTTGCATCACCTGCTGACGCAGGTGGCGTACCCGAGTATTGCCGGAATTAATGGTGTGCCGTGGGACGCCGTTGAACTGCCGAGCCAGTTCATGGAGCACTACGCCTGGCATTACGATGTGCTGCGCAGTTGCAGCTCCCATGTCGACACCGGCGAGCCCATTCCGAAAACGATTTTTGATCGGCTTTATCAGGCTCGCAACGCAGGTGCAGGTCTGCAGATGCTCCGGCAACTGGAATTCGCGATCTTCGATTTCGATCTCCACGCCCATCACGACGCCTCGGCGCCCGGCGTTTTACGCGACATCCTCAACAAGACGCGCGAGCTCACATCGCTGGTGCAACCGCCCGAGTGGAATCGCTTCGAGAATGGGTTCACCCACATTTTCGCGGGTGGCTATGCGGCCGGCTACTACAGTTATAAATGGGCCGAGGTTTTAGCCGCCGACGCGTTCGCTGCGTTCGAAGAAGCCGGCAACGTGTTCGACCTCACAACTGCGACACGTTTTCGCGAAGCCATTTTAGAGATCGGAGGCAGCCGCGACATCGCGGAAGCCTTCGAGGACTTTCGCGGACGCGCTGCGCGGATCGACGCATTGTTGCAACGCGACGGCATCATCGCAGCCTGATTTAGCCGCAGTTTCGGCTCAATCGGCCCAAATATCGACGTTATGCCATATCGGGTCTGACAGGCGTCTCGCGTTTGTCGTATGATCTCGCGAACTCACGGGGTGGGCACAGGACGCGTGCAGGCACAAACTTCGCACTCACAATCGTTGCGCGATCGACGCAACAACTTCGATGTGACGGATCGCGTCGATGTCTCTCGAATGAACGCAGTCCGCGAGGCTGTTGAGGCGCTGTTCTACGAGACATTCCCTGAAGCGGCATACGACAGAATCTGGTTAGCGTTTCACGACTTCGAACGTCTGTTCGCGGGCCGTTATCCTGGCTACCACGGCTGCGACACGACCTACCACGATGTGCAACATACGCTCGATATGACATTGGCCGTCGCGCGACTGATTGCCGGTCATGAACGCACTGTCGATGAGGAACACCGACTCGGTCCTGCCCGCGCAGAGCTTGCGTTGATCATTGCGATGTTCCATGACGCCGGTTACATCCGGCATCAAGCCCGCGACGACAAAATCGCCAATGGCGCTGTGTTCACTCGCGTTCATGTGACACGAAGCGGCGAGTTTTTGCGCGAGTATCTGGAACGTGTTGGTCTCGGTCACTGCGCAGAGCTGGCAACACGATTAGTCCACTTCACGGGCTACGAAATTGATCTCAGAAACCTTCAAATGCAGGACCCGCGCGACACTCGCGTAGGATTCATGATCGGAACGGGCGATCTGCTCGCGCAAATGGCCGATCGCTGTTATCTCGAGAAGTGCCGAGACCGGCTGTTCCACGAATTCGTTATCGGTGGGGTGGCGATGTCCGTGGACGATAATGGCAAGACGGTCATGCAATACGAATCGGGCGAAGACCTCCTGCGCAAAACGCCAGAGTTTTTTCAGAAAGGCGCGCGCCACCGGTTAGACGATGAGTTCCAGCGCACCTATCGATTCATCGAGCCTCTATTCGATGGCCGCAACCCCTACATCGAAGCCATCAACCGGAATATCCGCTATCTGCAGTTCGTTATCGACACCGACAATTGGGCGGGGCTGCGGCGCGAGCCACCGGTGTACGTAGCAGAACCGGACGTCTCGGAGAGCGTGCGAATGATGGTTGCCGAGCTTCGGCAGGCGTTCAAACAAGGCAACCAGCCGCAGCAAGTCGCCTGACGACGGTGCTTACGTCTGCGTAGCAGGCATCTCGGTCAGATAGCGTACGAATCGATTCCGTTCATCGACCAGAATGGCGCAGGGATCCAGCGGGCGATCGGTCAGCTCGAACGCCATGATAATCAGCTCTTCGCCCTCACTGATGAGGTGTGCCGCCGCGCCGTTCATGCAAATAACGCCGGACTCCCGCTCACCTGCAATGACATACGTCTCGAGGCGGGCACCGGATGTGTTGGAGACCACGAGGACTTTCTCGTTCTCCCACAGTCCGACCCGCTCGATCAGCGACTGGTCGATCGTGATACTGCCGACATAGTTGACGTCAGCCTCGGTGACCCGAGCCTTGTGAATTTTGGAACGCATTACCCAGCGCAAGGTTGTCCTCCTAGGCGCGATCTCGAGTTGTAAACCGGAGGATCGCTCGCACGCAGCCGCTTATAATACTCGAAATCACCGCTATAGCGGAGTCTCTGAGGCGTTGTGATCTGGAGCACCGCAATGCCAGCAAACGGCAAACTGGTACTCGTTGGAAGTCTGACAGACCCGGCAAACCCAGGGCTCGCCGTCTGGCGCAGGACTCGACCTAACCTCTTCAATGATTTCGCGGGCGCGTTGCTCATCGAGCGCGTGTACCACCCAAAGCTGCGGCCAGACTTCGGTGAAGGGTACTTCCCCGAGCGCGCCGCCAAGATTGGCGTTGCGAATCTCGGTTGCGATCCCTTCGGTCGCCAGCACATTGGCATAGTGCGCCACCATGACCAGACTATCCGCGGTGAAGACTTTCTTTTTCACGTGCCGCGCAGTTCGCGAAGGAAAGCGCCGGGACTCTCGCCTCTTTCCAGCACTTCCAAAAGTGCTGACCCAACAATCGCCCCGTGAGCGTGCTCGGAGACACGCAGGACATCCGCGCGGGCGCGGACACCGAAGCCGGCGCAAACCGGTATCGGCGAGGCTTCACGGACACTCGCGAGATATTGCTCGGTCTCGGAAGTGAAGCCGTTGCCACCGCCGGTGATACCCGTCACGGTCACGGCGTAAACAAATCCGCGACTGGCATCACATAGCATTTGTAGTCGCTCTGGCGGTGTTGCCGGCGTCACCAATTGAATCAGTCCCAACCCGGCCGCATCGAGAACATCGCGCAGTGGCGCGGACTCTTCGAAAGGTAAGTCCGGGACGATAAAGCCGCACACACCGGCACTCACGGAGTCCGCAGCCAAGCGCTCGAAACCGTAAGCCAGCATCGGGTTCAAATAGGACATCAGCACAAACGGCGTCGCGATTCGGTCCTTCAGTCCGCTCAGCGACTTGAGGATCCAACCCAGGCTGACACCGTTCTCGATTGCCTTGAAACTGGTTCGCTGAATCGTCATCCCGTCCGCCATCGGATCGGAAAACGGCACACCGATTTCAATGACATCAGCGGATGGCGCGATCTCGGCAAGAATCTCGGGAAAGGCCTCCTTGGTCGGAAAGCCGGCGGTAACAAATGGGACCATCGCGCCACCGCGTTGCGCACCCTTTCGGATCGCTTCGGAGATCAATTCATGAGGCTGCATGATCACCTCCCGCAACCGGGTATTGAATCAGCGTCGGCATGTCCTTATCACCCCGTCCAGAATTTCCAATCAGAATTTTTGCACCGGGATTCTGTTTTGCCCAGCGGCGTGCGCCCGCAAAAGCGTGTGCGGTTTCCAAAGCCGTCAGGATCCCTTCGCGCGCACAACATTCGGCAAGCGCATCCAGTGCCTCCTTGTCGCCTTCGCTGACGTACGTCACACGACCGATTGCCTGCAAAAAAGCATGCTCCGGCCCGACCCCGGAGTAGTCGAGACCCGCCGATACGGACTGAGTCTCCTGCACCTGACCGTCAGAATTCTGCAGAATCATCGTATAGCTCCCCTGCAGAACACCGGGTGTGCCTGTCGCAAGCGTTGCCGCATTCTCGCCGAGGCCATCTCCAATACCGCCGGCTTCAACACCGAAAATCTTAACGTCAGGGTCACCCAGAAACGCGTGAAACAGTCCGATAGCATTCGATCCACCACCCACACAGGCAAATACTGCATCCGGCAGCGCATCTGCCCGCTTCTTGAACTGCGCACGCGCCTCGTCACCGATGCAGCGATGCAGTTCGCGAACGAGATACGGATACGGATGCGGTCCGACCGCCGAGCCCAACAAATAGTAGGTGCCGTCCGGGTCTGAAACCCAGTCCCGAAGCGCTTCATCGATTGCCGCGCGTAAGGTCTTGTCACCCGACTCCACACCTACCACCTCAGCACCGAGTCGACGCATCCGATCGACATTCGGCGCCTGACGCTGCATGTCCACGGCGCCCATGTAGACACGGCAAGGCAACCCAACGCGGGCACACGCCGCCGCTGATGCCACACCGTGCTGCCCGGCGCCAGTTTCCGCGATAACGCGCTGTACGCCCAACCGTTTCGCCAATAGCGCCTGCCCGATCGCGTTGTTGATCTTGTGCGCACCGGTGTGAGCGAGGTCCTCTCGTTTCAGATAGACCTCGGCACCCCAGGCGGCACTCAGTCCCGGTGCGAAAGTCAGCGCAGTCGGTCGGCCCACCCATTCGTGCAGTTCATGGCAAAAGTCGCGCTCAAACTCCGGGTCATGTAACCACCGGTCAATCCCGACCTCGAGGCGTTCGAGCGCCGGAACGAGCGTCTCGGGCACATAGCGTCCGCCGAAAGGACCGAACCGGCCCCGCCGATCCGGCAATTCACCCTGCAAAAGTGCTTCAAGCATCTTCGCGTGTTGTGTTGCTTCAATCATCTTGCTCACTCGCTACTGATCGTCTCAAACGCGGTTCTTGCCGCCTCGATAAATGCACGGATCGCACCCGCGTCCTTGTGTCCGCGATGCACCTCGACGCCACTGGATACGTCAATGCCGGCCGGTCGAACGGCGAGAATCGCATCATGCACGTTCTCAGCGGATAAACCGCCAGCGAGCACCAGGTTACGGGCCTTCGCAATCTCCGCCGCGCGATCCCAGTCTGCAGTCTCGCCGGTGCCGCTGTCGCCACCCTCGAAAAGCAGCGTTCGAGGGAGATCCTCGATCGTAAACTGCGCCGTATCCCGATACACCGGCAATCGTTGCACCGATCCCGGCAGCGGAAGGTTCGCGAAGTCTTCCACATCCGTCTGTAAAAAATCGGGCTGCACGCGGTCCAGTACCTCGACCGCAAACTGTTGTGCTGGATGACGCATCACGGCAACGACTTTGGCAGCCGGCCGAATCACGTCGACGAGCACACGCGCGTCGGGGACCGGAATCGATCTGACCGAACGCGCGAACACAAGACCGATCGCATCGGCACCGTGCGCCAGTGCGACCTCGACCATGTCGGTGTCTCGCAACCCGCAGATCTTGATGAATTCCTTCATACCGATCGGCCCTGCGAAATCATCGATTGCAGCAACACACCCGGCGTTTCCGCGCGCATCAGTGCCGTCCCAACCAAAGCGCCGCGGTAGCCCCATGCGGCGACGCGCTGAGCATCTTCGGCAACCTTCAAGCCACTCTCCGCAATGACCGGGATATCTCTCGGCAGGCTCGGCGCAAGCGCCTCAAGACGACCTGTATCCACAGCTAACGTGCGCAAATCTCGCGTGTTGATCCCCAATAAGATCTGACCGGCGATGAGGTGGTTCACCACGTTTTCCGCATCCATGAACCGACTCGCGCGGGTCAGATCGTCAGCGTCAAAGCACTCGATCAAAACAAACAAATCGAGGGCGATCGCCGTCGCAAGCATCCGCTCAAGAACCTCGTCACTCAACATCGCGACAATCAACAGCACGCCGCCTGCACCCGCGATTCGCGCCTCGGCCACTTGATACGGATCTACCAAAAAGTCCTTGCGCATCGCTGGCACCCCGGACCCATGTAACACCGAAGCAACTGTCGCCAGGTGCTCCAGCGCGCCGCTGAATCGCTCTGGCTCGGTTAGCACCGAGACCGCGCTCGCGCCATGCGATGCGTAGAGCTCAGCCACGTCCGCCCGATCCAGATCTGCGGCTGCGAGTGCGCCTTCCGAAGGCGAGCTTGCCTTGATTTCCGCAATAACGCTGAACCGACGGTGCAAGCGCAGCTTTTGCGGCGGCGCACTGACCTCCGCGAACTGCATGATTTTGCCGTCGTCATGCCGCGCGCGAGCCTGTTCCACGCGCTCGGCGCTGGAGCGCGCCATCTCATTCAGAAAATCGCTCACGATTCAGATGCCCGGAGGGTTTCAAGGTACCGACGAGCCGCTCCGCTATCGATACACTGCGCCGCAACCTCCATGCCTGCCCTCGGATCGCTCACGCGTCCTGATGCCTCCAGCATCAGCGCAACGCCCATCAGCAAGGCGTCTCTGTGGGCGCCGTGATCTTCGCCGTACATGACCGCTGTCAGGCCTCGCGCATTGTGCTCGGCGTCGCCACCTGCCAACGCCTCCGCGCTGCAGCGCTGGACACCATAGTCTTCGGGCGTTCGCTGCGAGTGCACCACCGAACCGGGTGTAACTGTCCACAGATCGAAAGGCGCTACAGGTGTTGCCTCATCCCAACCGTTGTGACCGTGCACGACGAACACTTTTCGCATCTCCAGACCGGACAGCGCGTCGGCCATCAGCTGAGCAACTGGCGCGGCGAATGCGCCGATAACGCCGAAAGGCGGTGTTGCTGGATTCGTCAGTGGTCCAAGAATATTGAAGACCGTGCGCACACCCATTGCTTTTCGGATTGGCACAACCGCTTTCATGGCCGGGTGATAGATCGGAGCAAACAGAAAAGTGAATCCCGTCTTGTGCAACTGCTCGGCTGCCTCTGTCGGCGTCGCCCCAAGGTTCATACCGAGCACCTCCAGCATATCTGCGCTGCCTGAGCGACTCGACACCGACCGATTGCCATGTTTGATGATCGGTACGCCGCACGCCGCCGCCAACAGGGCGGCACCTGTCGACAGGTTGTAACTGCCTGAACCATCACCACCCGTGCCAACGCAATCCACGGCGCCCGCGACAGAATCGATAGGCGGTCGCACTGCCCGGCTGCGCATCTCACGAGCGAACCCACGAACTTCGTCGGCGGTTTCGCCTTTGGCGCGCAGTGCCGCCAATAACGCACCCGCTTGTGCGGCGGGCAAGTCATCAGCCGCCAATGCGGCCATCAGTGCCGCCGCCGCATCCTCGGACAGCGATTCACCCGCCAGCAGTTGTTCGAGCGTGTCCGAGTAACCGTTCATTGCCGCCCCCCGCGAAGTTTCAGGAAATTGGCCATCAATGCGTCACCCTCGGGCGTCAGAACACTTTCAGGATGAAACTGCACGCCCTCGATCTGCAGCTCGCGATGGCGCACACCCATGATCTCGTTCCGGTCAGTGGTCGCAGTGACCTCGAGGCTATCGGGCAGCGTGGCTGGTTGCGCGCCGAGCGAGTGATAGCGGCCAACTTGCATTGGGCTGTCGAGGTCTGCAAACACGCCCTGCCGGTCGTGTTGGATATCGGACGTCTTCCCATGCATCAGTCGTGCTTCTCGAACGATTGCTCCGCCGAAATGTTGCACGATACTTTGGTGGCCAAGGCATACACCGAGGATCGGAATCGCACTTGCGAACGCGGCAATCATTTCGAGTGAACGACCCGCTGCCTCCGGTCGGCCGGGTCCGGGCGAAATGACCAGGTGGGTCGGCTCCAGCGACTTTGCCTGGTCGACTGTCAGCGCATCGTTGCGATGCACCAACACTTCGGCCTCGAACGATGCGAACGCCTGAACCAAGTTGTAAGTAAAGCTGTCGTAGTTGTCGATCATCAACAGCCGCACTGGCAAATCATGACTACTCAAAAGCCTGCTCCTGCGAGTTGCAGAGCTCGTCGCAAAATTGCGCTCTTGGCCAGTACTTCATCGTATTCCTTGTCCGGGACCGAATCGGCCACGATGCCAGCGCCTGCCTGAAAACTGAATTGCCCATCTCGAAACACCAATGTGCGAATCGTGATCGCCTGGTCCATATCCCCGCCCTGGCCGAAATAACCTACCGTGCCCGCGTACAAGCCTCGACCGACCGGTTCATAGCCGTCGATCAGTTGCATCGCACGAACTTTGGGTGCTCCCACCAAAGTGCCGGCAGGAAACGCTGCGGCAAACAAATCGAAGGCGTCCCGATCCTCGGCGAGTGTGCCTTGTACGCCGCTGACGATGTGCATGACGTGCGAGTAGCGCTCGATCGACATGTAAGGCGCCACCGCGACACTGCCGGGCTTTGCGACACGCCCAAGATCGTTGCGCGCGAGATCGACGAGCATCACGTGCTCAGCTCGTTCTTTCGGATCTGCCAGCAGCGTTTCGGCATTGCGCTGATCCTCGGCTTCGTTGCCGCCACGTGGCAAAGTGCCAGCGATCGGTCGTAGCGACGCTTCAGAGCCGGACAAACGGACCAAAGCTTCCGGCGAGGAGCCGGCCACCTGCAGGTCACCGAAATCACAGAAAAACATATAGGGCGACGGATTTAGCAAACGCAGCGCCCGATAGACTTCAAATGGCGCCACGTCGGTGCGTCCACTAAAACAAACCGACAAAACAATTTGATAGATGTCGCCCGCGGCGATGTGCTCGCGAGCCGACGCTACTCGCTCGCAGAATGCCTCACGCGTGAGACTCGCTGTCGCCTCTCCAACCTCGCCACCGGCCCCGGCTTCTGGTGGCAGGGAACCTCTCAGCTTTTCAATCACCTGATGACGTAGCTGAGCGCGGGCATTGTCGTCGCCAGCGTGCAACAGCGCGACGCGACGCGTCAGGTGGTCAAACACCAGCAAAGACTCGGTCGCCATGTAAGCCGCTTGCGGCATGTCCGGCGGCGGTGGCGCGTCCGGCAGTCGCTCGAATTGACGCACCATATCGTAGCCAGCGACACCGACGAGTCCGCCTCGAAACGGGACCTCCGGAACAGACGGGGAAAGGTCTGGCGCGGCCCGAAGCGCTTCTCGCAAAGCATCGAGCATCGCCGCCTGATTTTCAGGTAGCGCCCGCGACCTGCCATCAGGCATCGTGAGTGCATCGGCCGTCATCAGTGTGCGTTGAACCGGGCCGAAACCCAGAAACGAATACCGTGCAACGCGCTGTCCCTGTTCGACGCTTTCGAGCAGATAGCGAGGCTCAAGGTCGGCAAGTTTCAACCAAGCGGATACCGGGGTATCGGTGTCGGCAAGGATATCGAACACACTCGACTCAGCCATGCGTCCGTCTCATTGCACCCGTCGGTGTTTGCATTTGGGTTCCCATAAAAAAACCCGCTTCAGCTTAAGCAGAAGCGGGTTCGTCAAAATCTATCTCGTCAGAGTACTGGTTCGATTCGCGATTAGAGCCCGCCGTGTGCGACGACGTGCCACCAACGGCGAATGGTTGTGGTGCTCGAAACGGAAATCATAGCACGAGTATCCAGCGCGCCATGGCACGCGTCAAGCCCCACGAGCATCAGCCGTTTCGTCATCTTGACGGTTCGCAACCTCACAGGCCGTACAACAATGGCAGCACGACAGAGAAGCCGAGCCACATGATGATGGTCAGCGGAATTCCGACCCGCAAGAAATCACTGAAACTGTAGCCGCCGGCGCTCAGCACCAACAAATTGGTTTGGTAGCCGATGGGCGTGGCGTAACTCATGTTCGCACCAAACAATACCGCGAGCACGAAGGGTTTTGGGTCGACTCCGAGCTGGGTCGCAATACTGACGGCAATCGGCGCGCCAATCACCGCAGCCGCATTGTTCGACACAACGTTGGTCAATACCGACATGATCAACATGAAGCCGCTCAAGATCATCGGAATCGACAATCCTTCGGTCAACCCAACGAATGCCAGAGCCAGATAATCGGCCGTTCCTGTCACCATCAGTGCATTACCGAGCGCCAGGCTCGTCACAATGATCATGATGATTGGAATCGATAACGCTTCGGCGACATTTTCCCAAGTCAGACAATGCGTCCACAACATCAGCCCAACACCGATGAGCGCACTCGCCGCGATCGGCAACAAGCCAAAAGCCGCCGTCAGGATCACGAAAGCCATGATGCCGAGTGCACGGTTGGCCCGATGCGTGTGCGGCAGCTCGGTCGTGCCATCGAGCACTAGCATCGCACCGTTTTGCTTCAGCGCATCAATCGCCTTGCCGGTGCCCTGCACCAGCAAGACATCACCGGCACGCAACCGAATCGACCCAATATCTTGGGTGACGCGCGAACTTGGGAAGCGCGCACGATGCAAAGCGAGTGGCAATAATCCGAATGTCGCCGGGAAGCGCACCGCGTCTAGCGTACGTCTATGCAACAACGAACCACGTGTCACAACCACCTCGGCCAACTGCTGGCCTGGAGCCGCGAACGGTACATCGCCGTCGACGGTGGCTTCGCCATCGGCTTTGAACAGCTTTGCGCCGAGCTCACGCTCATAGCTCTTGAGCTGTTCAGCAGTGTCTTTAACGTACAACCGGTCGCCTGCCTGAAACGTCACCGAAGGTAGTTTGGCGAGGAACAGCGAATCACCGCGTTGAATGCGATCGATGCGTAAGCGTCCTCCAGTGCGGGTGCGCACCTCGGTCAGGGTCTTGCCGACAGCAAAACTACCCTCGACTACGTACAGTTGCGCGGTGAAAACTCGCGGCGAGGTATCGGCCAACGGAGGCTCGCGCTGCGGGATCAACAATGGCGCTACCAACCACAAAAACAGGATCCCGACCCCGCCGACTATCGCAACCGGCAATGTGAAATCAAACAGTCCAAACGGCTCAAGCCCAAGGTCAACCGATATTCCGGACACCAGCAGGTTGGTCGACGTACCGATGGTGGTCGCCATTCCACCGACAATGGTCGCGAGGCCCATCGGCATTAGAATGCCCGAAACGGACAACCCGGCGCGCATCGCCACACCGACCAGAATAGGCAGCAGCAGCACAACAATCGGTGTGTTGTTTAAGAACGCACTGAGCACCGCCCCGACGACTAGCGTCGCCAGCATCGCCAGCGCAGGCCGAGCTTGCCACGCCGTCGCGATGATCGCAGCCAGCGGCTGCAACGCACCGGTGGTCTCAATACCCTTACCCACAATCATCAGCGCACACACCGCGATCAGCGCCTCGTTGCCGAATCCGGAAAAAAATAGAGTGCTGGAGACGGGCTTGCCATCGACAACGTACGGAAACAGCTGGAATGCTGCGACCAGCACCAACAAAACGGCGAGGCTCGAGCTCTCAAGCGGGATGCGATCCCGCGTGAATAGCGCAAGTGCTATGCCTGTAAGCACCAGCGCGAACAGGCCGTGTTGTGACAGGGTCCCTGCGTCCAAACCTATTGAATCCCCAAATAGCCAGAATCAGGCCACGGCCCAATGCTAGCTCAGCCGAACCGATCTGGTACATTTTACGTCATCGATGAGCCAATGCCGTGGAGCGATATGGCGTTTCAAGAATTGTTGCAGCGCTGGCAGGACACACCAGCCGTGACCCAATCCGAGCAACGCTACGCGATCCGACTGGATGTCGACGATGCTGCGCGCGTTGAAGCCCTGGCAGCACTTTTCCCGGGGCTGAGCGAAGAAACAGTGATCGCCGACCTGCTGCATGCCGCGCTCGACGCGACCGAAGCTGCCATGCCGTATGAGCCCAGCGAGGAGATTATTGGGCGCGACGATCACGGTGATCCGATGTTTGCCGATGGTGGTCTTACGCCTCGTTATGTTGCGCTCGTGCGCAAGCTGCGCGCGCCTTAGGCAGCACAGCGGGTGACCGAATCAGGCACTGACGCGGAGCGTTCGCCGAGCCTGGGGCTTGGCGTTTTCGGCTTCAGCCGCAAAGCGCTGGCATTGGTGTGGACCACCAGCCAACCGCTGACCATCGCATTCGGCTTGCTGACACTGATTGCCGGTCTGCTGCCCGCCGCGATGGCATGGGTGGGCCAACTGATTGTCGATTCGGTTGTCGATGCCATCCAGAACAACACCGGGCCGAGCGAGGCACTACGCTGGGTCGCTGTCGAAGGCGGACTGTTTCTCAGCATTAGCGCAGCACAGCGCGGCATCAGTCTTTGTCAGTCTTTGTTGCGTGCAAAGCTCGGCCACCGCGTCAACGTAATGATCCTCGACAAGGCGCTGACGCTGTCCGTCGCCCAGTTCGAGGACGCCAGCTTCTACGACAAGCTGACACGCGCCAGACGTGAAGCTTCCAGCCGGCCACTCAGCCTGGTCAATCGAACGTTTGCGTTGATTCAAAACAGCATCTCTCTGCTCAGCTACGCCGTGCTGCTGATCCAGTTTTCTGTATGGGCAGTTCTGATCTTGCTGATCGCGGGGATACCGTCTTTCATTGCAGAAACCCGATTCTCGGGTGATGCGTTTCGTCTGTTCCGCTGGCGCTCACCGGACTCCAGAATGCAGATGTACCTCGAAACCGTGCTCGCGCGCGAGGACCATGTCAAAGAGGTCAAATTGTTTCGGCTCGGACCGATGCTGTTGCAACGCTACCGCAGCATTTTCATGCGTCTGTTCGGTGAAGATCGCAAACTCACCGTACGTCGCGAGACCTGGGGCTTTTTCCTCGGCATCCTCAGTGCCGCTGCGTTTTACTTCAGCTACGGCTGGATTGCGGTGGCCGCAGTGGGCGGCGCGATCACGCTCGGTCAGATGACAATGTACCTTTTGGTCTTTCGGCAAGGTCAGTCCGCTGTCGCTGCGAGCTTGTCGGCGATTAGCGGGATGTACGAAGACAATTTGTACTTATCGAACCTGTACGAGTACCTCGACCAGCTCTCACCGGTCGCCACAGGAACAGCAACTCAAGGCCAGACACCAGGCACAGGTATCGCGCTGGAGAACGTCAGTTTCACCTATCCCGGTGCGACCGAGCCCGCACTACAGGATATTTCCTTATCGATTCGACCGGGAGAGTCGCTCGCTCTGGTCGGTGAGAACGGTGCCGGAAAAACCACGTTGATCAAATTGCTGACCGGACTGTATCCACCGGACGAAGGGCGAATCACGCTGGATGGCACCGCATTGCAAGACTGGCAGCAGGACACGCTGCTCAAACGCTTCGGAGTCATCTTCCAGGACTTCACGCACTACCAAATGAGTGTTGGCGAGAACATCGGCGCGGGCGACGTCGATGCGTTCGATGACCGTGACCGCTGGGCAGATGCGGCCCGCGACGGGATGGCGGCGCCATTCATCGACCGCCTGGCTGAGGGTTATGAAACCCAGCTCGGGCGTTGGTTCGCGAAAGGCCAAGAGCTTTCCATCGGACAGTGGCAGAAAATGGCCTTGTCGCGTGCGTTCATGCGCCAACAGGCCGATATTCTGATTCTTGATGAACCCACCGCCGCGATGGATGCTGCGGCGGAAGCAGAAATGTTCGAGCACTTTCAAGCGCTAACCGGCAACAAAATCACGATGTTGATCTCACATCGGTTTTCGACCGTGCGTCGCGCCGATCAGATTATTGTGATCGAACATGGTCGTATCGTTGAGCACGGGACGCATGAAGCACTCATGGCATCAAACGATCGCTACGCACGCTTGTTCACACTGCAGGCCGAGGGCTATCGGTAACGTTCGATGATCGGCACCGGTCTGCTACGATACGTAGCTCATCGATCTGGGGACTGACATGCGTCGCGCTTTCGTTACGTTTTCAACTTTTTTTTCGTTGTTGCTGCTCTCGGCCTGTGGCGCCGACCAAGCCAGCGAGACCACCGGCTCTGCTGAGCTCCGGACCGGCCCGTGGCACGCGAATATCACCGTGCCCGGCGGCGACATCAAGTTTGGAATGGAGGTCACAGCGACGGACCGGGGTCCGGAAGTCACTTTGATCAATGGTAGCGAGCGCGTGCGAGTGCCCGCTGTGAAGTGGGATGACGCCGAACTGACCTTGCGCTTCCCCGCGTTTAACAACGAGGTGCGCGCCCGCCTCAAGGGCAATGAATTGAGTGGCACTCTGACCTTGGTCAAGCGCTACGGAAAAACGCAGGTGATGCCGTTTGTCGCACGCCCCGGGGCGCGTCCGGCAGCAGACAACACGCTGGCAGCTGCGACAGATGTGTCGGGCCGCTGGGCCGTTACGTTCACGGAGCCTGATAACACACGCTATCCCGCGGTCGGCGAGTTCAGCCAGCGCGGCAATCGATTGTTGGGAACGTTCCTGACCGAGACCGGCGACTATCGCTACCTCGGCGGTATCGTTGGCGGCAAAACCATGGAACTGTCCACATTCGACGGCGCCCATGCCTTCCTGTTTACTGCAACCGTTGATGAAGCCGGACAAATGAGCGGCAACTTCTGGTCAGGCACGGAATATCAGGAAACATGGACGGGTGTGCGCAATGCCGAAGCGAGACTGGCCGACCCGACCACACTGACCAAATTGAAGCCGGGTTACGACCGCTTCACGTTCGAGTTTCCGGATCTCGAGGGTCAGCTCGTGTCGCTGGACGACGCCCGCTTTGACAACAAGATCGTTGTTGTCACCCTGGCCGGCAGCTGGTGTCCAAACTGCCATGATGAAGCGGCGTTCATGAGCGAAATCTATCCTGCCTACCGAGAACGGGGCGTGGAGGTTGTCGCGCTGATGTTCGAGCATTTGGAAGAGGAAGCTGCTGCCATAGAACAGATTCGTGAATTTCGCGAGAAGTTCGATATTGAATACGTGACGCTTCTCGCCGGAATCTCGGACAAGGCGCTCGCGAACGAGGCCTTGCCCGCACTCGACAAAGTCCTCGCATTTCCGACGACCATCTTTATTGATCGCGAGGGCGGCGTGCGTGAAATACATACGGGGTTTTCGGGCCCAGGTACCGGTAAGCACTACGACGAGACCCGGCAGTACATCACCGGTGTCATCGATTCGTTGATTGCCGAACGTGCCGATAACGCGACCGAAGAAACTTCCTGATCGACAGGCGAAGGAGACCTCTATGCCCTCATTCGACATCGTATCCGAAGTGGATATGCACGAACTCACGAACGCCGTCGACCAAGCAAACCGTGAAGTGACCAACCGATTCGACTTCAAAGGCACCGGCGCCGAATTCAACCTGTCCGACGCCACCGTGAGTTTGAAGGCGCAGGTCGAATTCCAGCTAAAGCAGATGCTTGATGTTCTTCACAACAAGCTGGCCAAGCGCGGCATCGACATAGCGTGTCTCGACGCACAAGAGCCGGAAACCAGTGGCCAGGAGGCGCGCCAGAACATCGTCGTGCGCCAGGGAATCGACAGCGCATTAGCAAAGAAGCTGGTGAAGACCATCAAGGACGCGAAGCTCAAGGTGCAAGCCGCCATTCAGGGCGAGCAAGTGCGAGTCACCGGCAAGAAGCGCGACGACCTCCAAGCGGTGATTAGCCTTTTGCGAGAAGGCGACCACGGTATGCCATTGCAGTTCAACAATTTCCGCGACTGAGAAAACCCATGACTCACAGACCCCCAGGGCGCAAGGACCTTGTCTTTGCAGACAAGGACCGGGCGTTGCGCCGCGACGTCCGAACACTCGGCAAGATGGTCGGAGAACTGTTGCGTGAGCAAGGCGGTGATGGTTTTTACGAACGGGTGGAGAAGGCGCGCCGCGAAGCCATTCTGAGGCGCGAGGGTGAGCGGTCGATCGACGATCTTGCTCGGGTGGTCGGCAAGCCAGACGCATCGGACGCGCAGAATTTCATTCGCGCTTTCTCGACTTACTTTCAGCTCGTCAACACCGCTGAGAAAGTCCACCGTATTCGCCGACGTCGCGAGTACATGCGAGAGAACAACACGCATCAACCTCACGGTGCGCACGATCTGTTCCAGCAGTTCAAGGACGCTGGTTGCACCCTGGAGGAGATTCGGACCGCGCTGGAAAACACGATGGTAGAGCCTGTTTTTACCGCACATCCAACCGAACCGACCCGCCGGACGATTCTGCGCAAGGAACAGCGAATCGTGCGCAAATTAGTCGATCTGTTGGATCCTGGGCTCCCGCCTCAGGAAGTCAACGCGGCACTCGCGGTAATTCGCGCAGAGGTCACGTCTGGGTGGCAGACCGAGGAGCATCCCAGCGAAAGCATGACGGTCGCGGACGAACTCGAGCATGTCCTGTTCTTCCTGACGGATGTCATCTACCGAGTCATCCCACCCTTCTACGAGAATCTGCGCGATGCGCTGGAACAGAGTTACGGCGAAGAAGCGGCCAGCGCCTTCGAAATTCCGCTGCTGACTGCGTTCGCTTCGTGGGTCGGCGGAGACATGGATGGCAACCCCAACGTCGGCGCCAAGACCATCCGCAATACGCTCGCCCGCCAGCGTGGCCTGATCCTGGACCTTTATTTCCGCGAGTGCGCCGATGTTGCCGGTAAATTGAGTCAGTGCAGAGATCGCGTTGAGGTCAGCGATGCGATCGATGCCCGAATCGATGAATACCGACACCACTTCAGCAAAGCCTGGGGGGATGTTCCAAACCGACATCGCGACATGCCTTATCGAGCGTTCCTGAAGCTTATCCAGGCGCGATTGCAAAGCACTTACGATGATGACGCCTTTCCGTACGAGTCTGCCGAGGAGTTTGCCGGCGACGTCGATTTGATCGCGCAGAGCCTGACTCAAAACAAAGGACAAAATGCCGGTTTGTTCGCGGTACGCAGACTGCAGAGGCGTATCGAGTGTTTTGGTTTCCACATGGCGACCCTCGACATTCGGCAAGACGCGCTCGTACACCGCGAGGTCATCGGCAAATGCCTGGGCGACGAAGACTGGTTGAGTCGCTCAGCGGACGATCGGCTAGCGCGTCTATGCGAAGCGATCACGTCGCGAGAGGCGCCGGTAGATACGCAGGACACTCAAGTACGCAAGACACTGGCTGTCTTCCAGTCCATCGCTTTCTGCCACCGCAAATACGGCAAGCGGTCCATCGGTCCGTACATCATCAGCATGACGCAGGGAGCCGATGATGTCGTCTCCGTGTTACTGCTCGCGCAGTGGGCGGAGCTCGGTAACCGCCGCGGCGAGGTACCGCTCGATATCGCGCCACTCCTGGAGACTGTCGACGACCTCGATGCAGGACCGGGAATCATGCAAGCACTGCTAGCCAATCCGGTTTACCGCAAGCATCTTGAGCGCCGCAAGGATCGCCAGACCATCATGATCGGCTACTCGGACAGCAACAAGGATGGCGGCATCGCCTCAGCCCGTTGGGCTTTGCACCAGGCGCAGGCAGCCTTGCGGGACACCCTGGCGGAGCATGATATCGAATTGACGTTATTCCACGGTCGTGGCGGCACCGTCAGCAGGGGCGGCAGCAAAATGCACGATGCCGTCCGTGGTGCGCCTGCGGGCACGGTGGCCGGTCGAATGCGGTTCACAGAGCAGGGTGAGATCATCAACGAAAAGTACGGTCTGCGCGGTATTGCCATGCGAACGCTTGAGCAATCGGCCGCTTCGGTCGCCGCCGCCAGCCTGCTACCTGCCGCGAATGAAACCGTGCACACAGAGTGGTCGAAAATGATGTCGACAGTGGCGCAGGCGAGCCGCGATAAGTACCAGGCGTTAACCCGGCATAGCGACGGTTTTTTCCAGTACTTCCGGGAAGCGACACCCATCGACGTGATCGAGCGGATGCGGATCGGGTCTCGTCCTGCTTCGCGACGGGAACAAAAAGGCATCAACGATCTACGCGCGATTCCCTGGGTGTTCGCCTGGACGCAGGCTCGATTTGTGTTGCCCGGCTGGTATGGTCTCGGCACCGGTCTCGAGGCGGCCGTTCAAGAGTTTGGTGCTCCCGCGTTTTCGAAGATGATGCAGGACTGGCATTTTGTGCGGGCTCTGATGGCCGATGCGGAAATGGTGCTCGCGAAATCCGACCTTGAAATCGCCGAACGCTATTCGATGCTGGCAGGCGACTTGCACGAGCAATTCTTCCCGACGATCAAGGAAGAGTTTGATAAAACCCTGCATTTCATACTCGAACTATCCAACGCGAGCTGGCTGCTGGACGCAGATAAAACACTGCAAAGAACCATCATGCTGAGGAATCCCTACATCGATCCAATGAGTCTGCTGCAAATCGATTTGCTGGATCGTTGGCGCGCCGGATCACGCGAAGATGACGCCCTTCTCGGCGCATTGCTCGCGAGCGTTAACGGGATCGCTCAGGGCCTGCAGAACACCGGGTGACCGAAGGTTCACCGACTCAGGCGGGTGCCGCATCGCTCCTGAAGGAGCGGAGAATCGCGTTTGCGCTCTTGCTGAGCGCGGTGTGCTGCATCGGCATGGGGCAGACCGTCACGTTCAGCATCCTGCCACCGATCGGCCGCGAGCTCGGTCTCAGCGAGCGACAGGTCGGTCTGATTTTTTCCGTGTCAGCCTTGCTCTGGGTTGTCACAAGTCCGCTGTGGGGGCGTCTCAGTGATCGCTTCGGCCGCAAACCGATCCTGATCATCGGCATGCTGGGCTACATAGTGTCCACCGTCGGCTTTGTGTCAGTCATTAATCACGGCCTCACCGGCGCCAGTGCACTGGTCGTTGTCTACATTCTGATGATCGCGACTCGGAGTGTTTACGGGCTGATTGGTCCCGGCGTCCGGGTCGCCTCACAGGCCTACATCGTGGACAGAACCGACCGCAAAGACCGGACGGTCGCGATTGCGGGGATGGCTGCAGCGTTCGGCCTTGGGAACGTCCTCGGTCCGGGGCTTGGCAGCGCGTTCAGCGTGTTTGGCCTGCTAGCACCGTTCTGGTTGATTATCGGTTTGGTGACGATTGTGATGGTCGCGACCCTGTTGCTGCTGCCGGAAAAATCTGCGCCGGGTCAAAGGCGCAGTCAAGTCAGGCTGTCGTTTCGCGATCCACGACTCGGCGCCTTTGTCATCTACGGTCTGCTTGTGAGCTTCGCGGTAGCAACACCGATGCAAACGAGCGCGTTCTTGTTTATCGACGTGTTGAAATTCTCGACGGACGAGGCTGCACAATACGTTGGCGTGGGTCTGTCCGGTGCCGCGATGGCGGCGCTCTTTTCGCAGCTGGTGCTGGTTCAGCGTTTCCGACTGTCGCCACGCACCATGATGATTTCCGGCGCCTGTCTCATCGGCGCTGCACAACTCGGTTTGGCTTTCGGGCACAGTTTTGCGCCTGTGGTTTTTGCGCTGATGTTGAACGGCCTTGGTGCCGGTCTCGCGTTGCCGGGTTTCAGCGCCGGCGCATCACTCGCTGTCAGTGCCGACGAGCAAGGTGCCGTCGCCGGATTGACCGGCGCGTTGAATGCCGCCGGGTTTTCGATCGTACCGATCATTCACCTGACGCTTTACGCCATCTCACCGGTTTGGCCGTTCCTGCTAAACTCGGTGTTGATGATCGCCATGCTGTTGTTGACGCTAAACCACCGAGGTTTGCTCCAGTCGGGCGATATCACTGACGACAACCCGCAAGAGCCACCGGTCGCGTCCTGAATACTGCAGCCGCACCGGTATGAGTTGGAATCCGAAAAATGAACCCAGCAGAACTCAAGCCGCCTTTGACCGTTTTCCACGACGCATCCTGCCCGATCTGTCGCGCCGAGATGGAAGAGCTCACCAGCATCGATGATGCTGGCGTACTGGAGTTGATCGATTGCTCTCAAGACGACTTTGACGACATCCGGTGTCGCGACGCCGGACTGACACAAGCCGATTTGATGGGTGCGCTGTACATCGTTGATCGCGAAGAGCACTGGCGCAGTGGTCCGGATGCATTCGCGGAAATTTACGCAGCCCTCGGTCTGGCTCGCATGGCTCGCTTCTGGGGGCGCGGGTGGTGGCGACCTTTGGTCAACCTCGGCTATCGACTGTTTGCGCTGACGCGTGGCTGGCTCGCCCCGCTCGGCCTCGATCGAGCGGTGCGATGGTGGGTGCGAAAAGAAGCAGAAGCCGCCGCCACACGCAGCTCATCCTGCCGGACCGACTGACTTCTCGCCTTCGTTGGGTGCTGCCTCGGGCTTCGAAAAAAGCGCCCACGGATCCGCTTCAATGACATCGAGTAGTGCTGCGTTCGACCCGTCGATCACTGCATACATACTTTCGAGGCGCTTGTTAACGATCGGCACCAACAACAGTGGCGAACCGACTTTGCTGTGTGTATCGCGCAATTGCGCTGCGGTCTCTGCGAGCGCCGGATCAAACTTCTCAAGCGCGGACAGAGGCTTCGCGCGTTCCAGTACTCGCGAAACACCCTCCTCCAGACTGACCCACAAGTTGGCACGTCGCTCAATGTCGATGCCGGTCTGAAGCACGTCGATCGTCAGTTCGCCACGAACCTCCGGGTCTTGTGGAATCACAGCGACGGCGACGCAGGGATTTGACGGCGTGTTCTCGCAAGCGGCGTCGACGTTAGTGCCGGATGTGTCAATCACATCGCGCTCGGGTAGAACGACATACCGATCCACCGCGAAGACCAAAAACTGCGGTCGCTCCTGATACAGCACACTGGTGCCAAAAATCAGAGCACTCAACTGCACCAAAGCGACGAATGACATGTCGAATTTGAGCCCCGGCTTGTTCGGCCGGTAGAGAATCGCAGTCAAAAGTGGCCCGAGCACAAGGTCAACACCGATCAGCGTACGCAATACGCTTTGGGCGCCATTGACCTGGAAATACGGTGGCGGATACCACTGTGTGAAAATCACAAACAACACGATCGCGACGATGCTTAAACTGAGCGCGAAATGCACAGCCACCGCTTTGAACTTGCTCATCGGACTTCCTTCACGTTTTTCCAATACACTAGCGCTCGAATAGTACGTCAGTCGAACGCCACCTGCGGCTAAGGATTTTGGATGAAACAAGCGCAAGATCGAATGAACCAAATCACATCTTTGGTCGCGATCGTGATCTCGGTGGTGGCTATGGTCTTGTCGATTGTCGAAGTCTCCGCCATGCGCGAACAACAGCGCGCCGACGTCTGGCCATATCTCGAAATCATGCAGAACTACAGCGAAGACGGATTCGCGCTGCGGATCACCAACAAAGGTGTCGGCCCAGCCTTAGTGGACTCCGGCGCGCTGTACGATGGCGAGCGGGAAATCGATGATCTGGACGCGTTCATCGCCGAGACCGTCGGTGCTGAAAATGCTTTTGGTTACGAGACGTATAGAAGTCGCGGAATCGTGAACGCTGTGCTCGCGGCGGGAGAGTCGGTCGACCTGTTTGCCGTAGATTGGACTGAAGAGACCCAACTGCTGCTGAAACTGTGGACGGAGGAGCGCGCCATCGACTACCGCGTTTGCTACTGCTCTATCCACGACCAGTGTTGGCGTACTTCTTTGTCAACAGAGCGTGCGGTGAGCGCACGCCGATGCCGCTGAAGTTCATTGGAGCGCTATGACACGATCGTTCTAGGTGGTGGCGCCGCAGGCCTGATGTGTGCCGCGATCGCCGGCCAACGTGGCCGCCGCGTGCTGGTGCTGGAAGGGTCCAACAAGCCTGGAAAGAAAATTCTGATGTCGGGTGGTGGACGATGCAATTTCACAAATCTCTACTGCGCACCTGAGCACTTCATTTCGCGCAATCCACATTTCTGCAAGTCCGCGTTGGCTCGCTACACGCAGTGGGATTTTATTGCGATGGTCGAACGTCACGGTATCCCCTACCACGAGAAGACGCTGGGCCAACTGTTCTGCGACGATAGCTCGAAAGATATCGCGCGCATGTTGCTTGCCGAATGCGCAGATGCAGGCGTGGTTATCCGCCTGTCCAGCGAAGTCTCGGAAGTGGATCGCCCCGGCGATTATCGCGTGCGCTGCGCCCACGGCCTGTTTGGCGCACCAACGCTGGTCGTTGCTACCGGCGGACTTTCCATCCCTAAGATGGGTGCTTCCGGATTTGGCTACGAGCTCGCGCGTCAATTCGGGCTGCCCGTGCTGGATACACGCGCAGCGCTTGTACCGTTCACATTTACCGGGCAGCTAAAAGCCCAGTTCGAGCGCTTGTCGGGCGTCAGCGTACCTGCGTCAGTACGTTGCGGTAACCAATCGTTTCACGAATCTATTTTGTTCACACATCGAGGACTCAGCGGTCCAGCAGCGCTTCAGATCTCAAGCTACTGGCAACCCGGCGACAGTTTGAGTATCGACCTGCTACCGAACCAACCCATCAGCGCTCTTGTCTCCGAGGCACGCGCTTCGCAGCCAGCACGTCAGCTCGGTTCGTCTCTCGGCGCAGCACTGCCCAAAGCTCTGGTGTCGGAGCTCGGGCCACAGCAGTGGCAAGACTTGACGTCGCGGCGTCACGCCGAGCTTTCGGCCGATGACTTGAGCATCCTGAGTTCCGCTGTTCACGAGTGGCAAATCAAACCGGCAGCGACCGAAGGCTATCGCACGGCCGAGGTGACGCTGGGCGGCGTCGACACGGATGCGCTTTCCTCCAGAACGATGGAAGCGCACAACCAGCCAGGCTTGTTTTTCATCGGCGAGGTGGTCGATGTGACCGGACACCTCGGCGGCTTCAATTTTCAGTGGGCATGGGCATCCGCCGTCGCCGCCGCACAAGCAGTTTGAGTCATCGCGCACACTCCGACTCTAACGTCGGGTGTTATTATTCCTTGAAATTGATGAGCGTTGACAGGACTTCAATTCATGGAACTTCGAACCTCAAGCAGCATTTTGCTCTCTAACACCGAGTCCATTCCAGGCAAGCAGATCCTCGAATTCTATGGTGTTGTGACAGGCAACACAGTGCGTGCCAAGCACGTAGGTCGCGATATCATGGCCGGCCTCAAGAATATCGTCGGCGGTGAGCTCGCGGGATACACCGAGTTGCTCGCCGACTCGCGCCAGGAGGCGACCGACCGGATGGTCCAGCAGGCGCAGTCTATGGGCGCAAACGCAGTGGTTAACGTACGCTTCGCCACGAGTTCGATCACGCAAGGGGCTTCCGAGCTTTTCGCGTACGGAACGGCTGTTCGCGTCGGCTGATCGCTCATGGAATCACTGACCTTGATTCTGAATTACGGCCTGCCACTCGCGCTTCTGCTGTTTGCCTACATCGTCGGCACGCTGCTGGAGCGCCGCCACTTCGCGAATATCGAGCAACGCGAGAAAGCGGTACGTGGTTTTCCGGTCATGACATTCGAGAATACACCCGAGGCATGGCAGACATCCGATGTCGAACTTCTGACAGGAAGCGTCGTCATATCACTCGACTACTTCAAGCGCATCATCGCAGGGTTGCGAGCAATTTTCGGCGGCCGGATCAAGACCTATGAGCCTTTGCTCGACAGAGCCCGTCGCGAGGCGATGTTGAGACTGGTGGAAAGCGCAAAGCGCGGCGGCTTCAATGCGTTGATCAACGTCCGTTTGGAAACCTCACGGATTGCTAATGCGAACGGCGGCGAAGGCACTGCCGGGATCGAAATGCTCGCTTTTGGAACCGCGATCCGCGTGCGCAACACGTAGCCATGCGTTTCGAGCCGCGCGCGCCCGATACGACGGTCAATGTCAGCAAAACGCACCCGTTAGCAGAGGCTGGTACGCTCGTACTCGGCCTCGTCGGGCTCATGGCGATTGCTACGGTCGTGATCGTCTTCTCGATCGAAATCCTGATCCGTTTTGTACCGATTCAGAAAGAAGTCGAGTGGCTATCGAGCTGGACGCCACTCACCGAAACGGATAACGACCACCCACAAGCGGAAGCCGCGCGCGCTGTTCTCGACAGACTGGTGCAGCATTGGCCGGACACGCCATATGAGTTTCGATTGGACGTCAGCGACGACGTCGCACCCAACGCGATGGCTTTGCCAGGGGGTGTGATCATCGTGACGACCGGCCTTTTGGACGTAGTGGAAACAGAGAACGCACTGGCATTCGTCCTCGCACACGAACTCGGTCACTTTCGCCACCGTGATCATATTCGTCAGATGGGTCGTGCGGCCGCGTTGGGATTGTTTTTCACTGCCATGAGTTCATCAGGTGACTCCGGGTCCGTCGGATACACTGTCGCAGATTTAACCTTGCGCGGCTTCAGTCGAGACCAGGAGCGCGCAGCGGATCGTTTTGGACTAGAGCTTGTCTATCTCGAGTACGGCCATCTCGGCGATGCGCTGCAGTTTTTTTCCGAAATCGATGATGAGTCGGATGCACTGATCCGTTGGGACAACTACGTCAGCACACACCCTGAACCCGGCGATCGAATTGATGAGCTATATGAACTCGCCGAGCTATCGAACTGGCCGCTGAGGGGCGACTCTAAGCCGTGGCCTCCCGATCCGGTAGCTATCCAGTAAGATGCGCAAAGGAGCGACCCAATCATGATGAACTCTCTGGATCTTGCCAGCTCATTGGCTGCAACCGCGATCACCACACCGAGAGGTCTGATCGCACGACCAGTGGCGAAGCAGCCCGCACAACTCATCCAGCTTTACGATATGGAAAACTGCCCGTACTGCAGAATCGTCCGCGAGGCCGTGACTTCGCTGGATATCGACGTGCAGTTAATGCCCTGCCCGAAAGGCGGCGAAAGATTCCGTCCAGAGGTCGTTGCTCGCGGGGGCAAGGCGCAGTTTCCGTTCATCGTCGATCCAAACACAGGAACCGAGCGCTACGACTCGGTCGGCATCATTCAATATCTCTATGAAACCTATGCGGAGCGCCGTCCACTGCCTGGTTTTGTTTTGCGTTCGATCAATACGATGGCCGCTCAATTCGCATCAGGATTGCGCATGGGCCGCGGATTGCGAGCAGCAGCATCGATTCAGCCCGAGCAACCTCTGGAGTTATACAGCTTTGAAGGCAGCCCGTTTGCACGGCTCGTCCGCGAACGTCTGTGCGAACTTGAGATCCCTTACATCTTGAGAACACTGGGCAAGATTAAGGCGACCGACTTCCTGCCGCCGCCGATTCGCGACCGCTGGATGCCGGAATATCAGTTCGAGGGACGCAATCGGACTCGGCTTTTTGAGCTCGCCGGCAAAGTGCAAGTTCCCTACTTGATCGATTCGAACACCGGAGAGGCAATGTTCGAGTCACGCAAGATCCTGAGTTACCTGAGCGATACTTATGCGCGATGATGGGTTTCACGACGCCAGTTCGCAGCGGTTGCGACCCGAGCGTTTGGCCTGATACAAAGCTCGGTCCGCTCGTGCGTACAAATCGTCGGCGGACTCGGCATTCGACAGCACGGCAACACCGCAGGAGACCGTGACCGGTATCGGATTTCCTTCCCACTCAAATCGGCTAGCTGCCAACAGCTCACGCAACTTGTTGACTATCGTCATAGCATCCACTGAAGGCGTGTTCGGCAACAGGATCACGAATTCCTCACCACCCAAACGCGCTACGAAATCGGAAGCTCGAGTGTACTGCTCAAGAATCTGCGCCACTTGGTGCAGCACACTGTCACCCGCCGGATGACCATGTTCATCGTTGATTCGTTTGAAATGGTCGATATCCCAAATCGCGTACGAGAGAGGTGCATCCTCTCGATTGTGACGGGCAACTTCCTCATCGACTCGGGCTGCCAACGCACCACGACTGTGAACTTCGGTTAAGGCGTCTTTTAGCGCGAGCGTTCTTTGCTGAGCGAGCGCGGACTCGAGTGTTTCGACTTGCGATTCCATTGTCGATAACTGCGCCTTCAGCTCTGCATTCCGTTGTTCTGCCTGATCGAGACGTGCAGCTTCAGATTCGCCAAACCTGCTGACCCGGCTTCCCAACGCCTGAATGCCATGGCGCACTTTTTCCTTTAAATCGGCAAGATCATCAGAAGCCGCGACATTGTCTTCCAGTGCACCGACCGTCGCACGCACATCGGATTGTAATCCGATCGTCGCACTTCTTCCTGCGCTCAAGTCCTTTGACAGTGCACCCACGAGTCCCTCAAGTCCGTCAAGTGCGCTGCGCACTTCTGAGAGGAATCGCTCCGTTTCAGTCAGTTTGGTGGTCTGTGCATGCAGATGATTGACGAGCTGGTCTACCCAATCGATGACCGCGTCCGGATGAGCGTAGTCATCAGACATCTGAAACGAAAATCCGTCGACGGCCATTAACTTGTCGCGGAGCTCGCGGGTCGTCGAAGACTCATCAACCGCAGGACTCGTTGGGTTCGATCTTAGAGCACGACTGACGAGATCTCGAATGAGGCGATGATCTGGCCCATCGGTTCGCCCCACCACCGGAGCTTCGAGTGACCGACGTGCGATACTGATTTGCGCTTCCGTCTCTGTGTCGACGTCGTTGGCTGACGCAATCAATCTCAGCACCTCAGCCAGTAAGCGACTGACCTCAATCACAGATCGCTCGACTTCGTCGTATTCTGCAACGAGCTCCCGATACTGCGCTTTCCAATGCTCAGCGTCAGCGCCCATGACGCTTGCAGTAGTCTCTTTCATGCCAAGTCAGCGACCAATATTGCGAATGACTTTAGCTTGGGGAACTTGCACGCTCGCCTGAAGATCTAAACGGTATTAATCTGTAACAATCGAGACGCACTTTCGGAGTCCATCAACATGACCGCACGCCATGCCATCCCGCTTTGCCTCAGTGTTTGCCTTCTGGTGCTTGGCTTTAGCGCGAATACCACCGCAATGGCCGAAGAGGAAGTGGCTCGCTTCAAGGGTAGCCGCAGCACCCAAACCGACATTTTCGAGGTGGATGGCCCCTGGTTGCTGGACTGGCGGATGAACAGCGACTATCGCGGACAGGCCGCGTTTGAACTCAAGCTGCTGGAGGGCCGAAGCGGCCGTTTTCACAGCCGCATCATGAAACCGCGCAAATGGCTCGGCAACGGTCTGAAGCTTTTTGACGAGGGCGGTACGTACAAATTCGAAATCGTCTCTTCCTTCACCGACTACACACTGATTGTCATCCAACTGACGGAAGAGGAAGCGGCTGCCTACACACCTTCCCAGTGATGTGTGGCTGACTCATCAGGCAGCAATTTTCTGCCCCAGGCGAGACTGAATATGTCGTGCAAACGGCAGCGGAATACGTCTGGGTAACCGTTTGTGCACCTTTCGCGCGGACAGAAAAATTCATCGGTGCTCGAGAACATTCAACGCGGCGCCAAGATCCCAGATCGGCGGCAATACGTAGGTGATGTGCTTGCCCACGCGTCTTAGTTCGCGGTCGAAGCGATCTGGATCGTCAATATGTTCCGCGGTGTGCGAACACAAAACGTGCTCAAACTGACCGTCTTCAAAGGGCAGTTGGTAGATATTCTGAATCTCAACGAAGTTGGGCACCTCGCTGTGCTGAACAATATCCGCATTGACGCCGCCGCCATCAACGTTGCCGCAACAGATATTCAAGTCCCATCGACGGCGTGACACGATTACGGATTTCAGATGCCGATAGCTATACCAGTGCAGGAAAAAACAAATGGCGGTCACCGTGATGACCAATGTCAGGAACAACAACATATCGATGAGCTCTGCGCTGTGACCGGCGACAGCCGATCAGGCTTTCGGCTTGCGAGAGCAGGTTATTCGACGGTCGAGACAAGGTCGGGCTGGAGCAAAGCAGCCGCATCAGGCTTGTGTGCGCGCAGGGTGTCTATGTCGAGACCCACGAGCTCGTAGGGCAGAACCAACCACTCGTCGGTCTCATGGCGGAAGTAATCTGGACGTCGGCCACTGCGGTTGCGACCGGGTTTATGAAACAGCGTCGCGGTCCGCAGCTCGTTCGGCAGGTTGCGCTTTAGCTTGTGGGCTAAACGCTTGCGCACAACGTCCAGCGTCTGACCCGAGCCACTGACATCATCAACGATCAGCAGTCGATCCTCAGCGTTGAGAGTCTCCAGCAGATACTGGGTGCCGTGAACACGAATATTGCGATCTGGATTGGAGACCATGACCTCGTAGTCGTGCATCCCTCGATAAGACGTTCTGAGCGCAATGTGATCCGTCTCAACACCCAGATACTGCAGGCATTCCTGCACATAAATGCCGACCGTACTGCCACCGCGCCACAAGCCAACGACAAATGTTGGTCGAAAGCCGTCATTAAAGATGTCCACGGCCAGTCGATAAGAATCCTCGAGAAGCTCGGTTTCCTGAATGAAGCGTTGCTGTCGCATGGCGCAAGCCTAGCATGGACTCTGGTTGCATCGTCCTCGCCATCGCGGCACATTGACGTATGGCGCAAAAGATCTACATCGATCCCGAAGCATTGTTACTCGATAGTTTCCGTTTAGGCGCTCGAATTCTGACCAGCGGCTTCAAGCCGACGTTCATTTTGGCGCTGTGGCGCGGCGCGGCACCAATCGGCATCGCTGTGCAGGAATACCTGGCCTGGCATGGCGTCAAGACGGACCATATCGCGGTGCGCACTTCGTCGTACACAGGCATCGACAATCAGTCGCGGGAAATCGCGATTTACGGCATCAACTATCTGTTGAAGAACGTTAAGTTTGAGGACCGGCTACTGATCGTCGATGACGTCTACGACACGGGCCGCACGATCGCGGCCATCATCGAGGAACTCAAGACCAAGACCAGACGCAATGCACCGCATGATATTCGTGTTGCCGTGCCATGGTACAAACCCTCACGAAACGAAACGGGCCTGGCACCACACTATTTTCTGCATGAGACCGACCAGTGGCTAAAATTTCCGCACTCTCTCGAGGGGCTCAGCGACGCTGAAATTCGAACCAATCGACCACGTCTTGCAGAAATTCTCAGCGCAGCGAAACGCTAGCGATACACTCGAAATTCCTCGCCGTGCCGTTGTAGCCAATTCGCCGGATTCCAATGGTCGGACGGTTCTCTGATATGCATCGTAAAGGCATGTCGCGAAGCCGCGCTACGATTGGTCGCGCTGTAGTGCGGCATGTGATCCGAGAACAACACCAACGTGCCTGCGGGCACTTCAACAGCGACCGCCTCGCTGTGTTCCCACGGCGTCTCATCCAGCGTCGTCAACGTGGCCTCCCCCGATTGCCAGTCGACGGTATAGCGCTCGCGCAACGGTGTCGTGTGTGCACCAGGCTGCATCCACAGACAGCCATTGGCGGTGTTCGCATCTTCCAGTGCGACCCACATGCCGAGTACGCCCCGCCCATCAGACATCAAATAGCTGCCATCCTGATGCCAGCGCACCTCACCACCGATCCCTGGCTGTTTGAAGATGTACATCGTCTGCTGAACGATCGGATCGCGCCATTCGAGCGCGCGCAGCGCATTCTGGATCACCTCATGGCGGCAGAATGTGGCGACGCGTTCATCTACATCGTGCATTCCATGACCAATCTTGTTGATCGCCAGATGCTTCGGTTTGACGAGCTCACCGCGATGATCGAGGGCACCGGCCTCCAGAAAGCACGATGCGTTCTGTGCCGACTGAAAAAAGTACTCGTCGCGGCCCGAGTCATTGTCATCGGTACGGAACACCGTGCGGTGCTTGTCGATATCGAAATCACCGATGATATCGTCGGCTGCCGCTCGTACTAATGCCAGAGTATCCGCATCGAACGCGTTCTCGATGACGACAAACCCGTCGCGCTCAAACTGCTCTTTGAGCTGCATCATTTAGGCAGCCCACCCTGCTCGACAATAAAGTTCGCGACGGTCGTCACCCCGTCACCGGCCTTGATGTTGGTGAACACGAAGGGAGACTGTCCGCGCATCTTCTTCGCATCGCGGTCCATGACTGAAAGATCGGCACCGACGAGCGGCGCGAGATCGATCTTGTTGATCACCAACAGATCGGATCGCGTGATTCCTGGTCCACCCTTTCGCGGAATCTTGTCGCCGGCCGACACATCGATAACATAGATCGTGATATCGGCAAGTTCCGGAGAAAACGTAGCGGCGAGGTTATCGCCACCCGACTCGATGATGATCAGGTCCAGACCATCGAACGTGCCCTCAAGCTGGCGCACGGCCGCAAGATTCATCGACGCATCCTCGCGAATCGCCGTATGCGGGCAGCCTCCGGTTTCAACGCCGAGTATTCGCTCCGGGGCGAGCGCGCCGGAGCGCGTCAGAAACTCAGCATCCTCCCGCGTATAGATATCGTTGGTGATCACCGCAAGATTGTGATCATCCCGCAGAAATTTACACAGAGCATCGGTCAGCGCGGTCTTGCCACTACCTACCGGACCTCCGATCCCCACTCGCAAAGGCGATGCACTCATATGCGCTCCCAAACACGTTCAATCTCGCCTCGCGACTATCGGATATCGCCAACCCGACCGCAAGCATCAACGCTAAGCCACGAGTAGGTTGGCCCGCGTTTCGTTGCGGTGTTTTTTGAGATACCGCATGAACGGCGTACCGCCTGTCCCGACATCGGTGTGGTTGCCATTTGCGGTCTTGCCCTGTTTGTTGATGTAGGTCGCCGCATACTCAAGGTGTTTGGCGCGAAAATCTGCAACGCCCTGGACGTTCGCGTTGTACGCATTGATCAATGCCGTGTGCCGTTGCGATTTGGCGAACTCGCGTAGCCGACTACTCGCGCGAACATCCTCGATAAACTGCCGGTGACCCGGCGGACGATAATGGTGCAGTTCGTCGAGGTAGGTGCGCAGCGGATCACCGGCATGACCGACGCCGAGCAAGGCATCCATTGTCGGCACGATCGAAGACTGCGACCCCGTCTGACCTCGAAACACCTGCCCATGACCCGCATAGCGGTCGACACCTTCATACACCACGCCGTCTGGCAGGCCCGGGTTATCTTTCCAACCGTGGATGTACGGTCGCACTCGCCGGAAGTAGACATACGGATCACAGCGCTCTGGCATTCGATCGAAAATCTGGTTGATGTCGCGCCAGACCGCTGCCATCGACTCCAGGTACCGGGCTGCGCTGTCCGCATCATGGTCCTCGATCGCCTCGACAATCGGTTTCATCAGCGCAAGCGCCTCGCCGGCCCGCGCCTCGATCGCGACATGGATCAACACAAACCAGGCCTCATCCTGGCCACTCAGGAAATTCTGGATCATCGCGATGTTGTCGAGTGAAACCGGAGCGTCTCGATCGATCAGCGTCCAGTTGTCCAGGACGTAGCCGCTGTACGGTAACAGCGGTTGCTGGCCCAAGCGGTCCGCCAGTGCGACCGTGGGCACCGCGAGCGCGGCAGGCAATCGCGCGGACGGCGTCTCCTCACCCCACACCCACGCTTGCACCATAAACGAATAGTGAACCATAGCCATTCGGGCTTGGGCCTCCGACAGGGCATCCACCTGCAGCGTGGCGGGGTCCGGAGGCGAGCCGGAAAGATGTCGCCTGACTTCGCCGGTCGGCAGCCACTGCGGCAATTGCATGGCCGCGCGAGCGCCGTCTGACCAATATTCTGGCAGAGCGACTTTGCCTGCATCGTAAGCGCATAAAAAACCCTGTTCGCAGCTGATGCCGTAGTGATCCAGCTTCTCAATGGCCATGGTCTCTGCCCCTCTTAACTAAGGAAAACTGGACACACAATATCGCGCGCACGGCGGAATTTAATACGATAAATGCGCGTATCTATCGCGCATCTGCAATAATCGTCGGTTATGGACACAATTGACGAACGAATATTGCAAGAGCTTGAGCAAGACGGACGCATCAGCAACAAGACGCTCGCCGATCGCGTGTCGTTGTCCCCGTCCGCTTGCTTGAGAAGGGTCCAGGAGCTCGAGCGCGCCGGTATCATTATTGGCTACCGCGCAGTTTTGGATCGCCGCCGACTCGGCGCTGCACTCACGGTATTTGTGATGGTGGGACTCGCAGGTCATCTCAAAAAAGATGCGCGTGCGTTTGAAGCAGCAATGCAGGCCGCGCCGGAGGTTCGTGAGTGTCACAACATCACGGGTTCTGTTGAGTATCTGCTGCGAGTTGAGGCCGGCAGCCTCGAAGACTACAAACGGTTTCACTCGGAGTCTCTGGGCACGCTGGCGCAGGTGCAGAGCATCACCTCATATATCGCTCTGGGTTCGCCCAAGGACCTTCGAGCATGACACCCTATGATCGGAACAGCCGAGAATATTGTTGTTCATGCCGCATAGAAGCAATGTCCGACAGCGGCGTACTGGCAAACACGTTCTGCAGCGCGGTATCGGTGGCCCGCTGAACCGCTTCGTCGACGACCGGTTCAAGATCAGCAACAAGTCTCTGTCCGTCGGACTGGCCAAGCGGAATCGCACGTAGCAGCGCCGAGACGAGGTTCGACAGGAAGGCATGCGCGTACGCATGCAGTGTGGCGTCGAGGGGCACCTCATGCGCCGCGGCGACTGCACCCACAACCACCGGATACGGCTTGTCACCGTCAAACGCCCGAAGCGAAGTCAACGCATCGCATGGCCACGCGTTGCCAACTGCGTGCAAAAACGCATCGCCCTGCGCCGTCGTCTCAAGGCGCAGCTCGCGGCTGGCCGCCATCGCCACCCCGACCGACAGCGCACGATGTAGCGATTCATCCGTCTTCGCGCGCCAGCCGGCCGCCACCAGCACGAGATCCGCTTGCCCGGTGCCATGACGCAGGAGACTCTCAAGCCAGCTTTGTGCAGTGCTAACGTCGCTCACCCAACGCGCTTCAACCGCGTACTCAAGGCCGTGCGAGAACGTGTACGCACCGATCGGAAACGACGGCGATAACCAGGTCTGCAGTCGATACAACGCGGCGGAATCAATGGCCGTGGTCATACGCACCACCCTCAGGATGAAAGGGCCGCCGCTGCAACTCGACCTTGCCACCCAATCCACGAATCATCTCGGCGATCACATGGTCCTCGGCCAAGAGCAGATAGTCCGCGTGAATTTCAGCCGGCAAATGGCGATTGCCGATATGCCAGGCCAATCGCATCAGAACATGCGCGTCGGCGGCGGTGACGCACATGACGGCCTCGTCCGCTGCAACAACACGGACACGCGATTGATCGTCCAGGACCAGAACATCCCCATCCCGCAGGGCTCGCGCTTGCGGTAATTTCAACAAGAACTCGACACCGCTTAGCGTCGTCATCTTGATCCGACGTCGATAACGGTGGTCGAACGTTAGCTCCACGCAATCCACTAGCGCCTCAGAATCGGTCGTTTCCGCCCGCGGTATGCAACGCGTTGCCTGCTTCATGCTGTGTCTCGAAAGCGCGTGTTGCCGTGAATGCTAGCAAACCGCACGTAAATTTCGGTATAACACTGCCTTGGCAAAAATGACTTCGATGTCATTTCAATCGCCATAACAATAATAGACAGTCCTTGGAGGGAGACCATGAAGACTATCGGCCTTTACTTGATGATCGCTGGCGCAGGATCGATTGCGCTTAACCAATTCGGCTACGAATTCAGTCTGCTGCAGTGGATCGACAACTGGGGACCGACCGTGGGATGGGCGATCCGCGGAGGTGCCATCGTTGTGGGCGCGGCGTTGTTCTTTGTCGGCAAAGATGGCGGTAACCCCGAGAGCGCCTAACGCTCGATCTCGAAGGACTCGTCGAGCCTCGCTCGCCACTGTGCGAAGTTCGGCGAGTCCGTCCTTGCGGTTGGCCATTCCGCCAACTCGCGCAGCGAGTGCAAAAGACGCGTGTAGCGACTGTCGCCGAGTAGCGCCCGACAAACGCCGAGCAAATCAGTGCTGTGGGATCGGCGCGACGCGAGCAGTGTCTTTCGGTAGAGGTTAATCGCAATCGGCGGACACACGAGCGATTCGAAAGCCAGCACGAGCACCTGCCCCCATCGTAACTCCAGACGGCGTCGCAGGAATAACAGTGAAAACACCATCGCGACGACGATTGCATACGTTGCGAGCACAACTGCGATCAACCAAAGACTCTCGCCGGCTACGATGTAGCTTGCGGGGAGCATGACGAACATCATCACCAGCAAGACGTTGCCACCGACACGCAGGGGTGTGAGCAACCTCATCGCTTCGGTGAGCTGATCGACCCAGTCCGCCGTGGCCTTGTCCGGCCGATGATCGGACGACGGCCATGACAGAGAAACGATCAGACGAGACGGCTGCAGCAGCCCGGGGAACACGGCGTGTTTGCGATTGAACAGAAATCCGTCCATCGGGGTAATCGCTGCGAACGCCTGCCGCCCCGAACCCACCAGCATGATGTCGTTCGGATGCAGCAGCGCGCCGCAGTCGATGCAATAAAACGCCGCGAGCAACGCGAAAAACGCGATGTCCGCGTGCAGCAGCAGGCTGTCAATCACTCCCGGTTACGAGAGAACAAGCGCTTGAACATGTTGCCGAAAAACGCAAAGAACGCGACGATGCCGCCAATAATCAACTTGATAAAGCCTTTGCTCTTTGCCACCGCAACGGCGGCGCCACCGGTCACCAACGCAGCCAGCCCGTACTTGGCGAGCTTGTCCCCTTCACGGTATTCGGAGTACAGGTTGCCGGGTTTGTAGTTGAAGCCTGTCAGCAAGTTCTCAAACTCGGAGACCGTCGCATCAAGATTCTCGGCGTCTGCGACCAGAACAGCCGACATCACACCGGTACGCCCCAACAGCCGCGTGTTGTAGTTGATGATCTCGCTGCCTTCGCTCTCAGCCAGAATCGCCCAGGACAGTCGGTTTGTCGCATCGGAATATCGAGGCTCGAACTCCCACCCCACGATATTCAGTTCGGCCCAACCCATGCGCCGGCGCTCAGCGTTCGCAGCCTCTGTGCCCTCACGGATCGACCGCAACAAATCGCCGGAATCGATTTCCTCATCATCCTTGATGTAACCACTGTCCTCATAACTGAACACAGCAAACCAGCTTTGGTCGGTCGGCGCGACATACCACTCTTCGGTGGTCGTGATATTGCCGTACAGTTCCATCAGCTTGGCCGTATCGCTCGGGTTCAGGCGATCGTAGCCTTCCGGCAGTTGGATCGCTGCACGAGACGTCACATCAAACAATCCGGGGCCCTGCTCGAAATTGAGGCTGTTGTAGATACGCTGACCCTCGCTGACCGCTTCTGTCTCGGCCGCTTCCTGGGCCGAAGCTGCCACCGCGATCAATAGCGCGATCGCACCACTGATTATTCTTGAAGTCACTGTTGTCTCCCTTTGGTTTTCTGTCACCTGAAACTCAGGCGTACTTGTTGTCCGACTCGATTGATGACTGCGGCTCGCATCCCGGTGCATATCATCAAAACAGAAAGTATCGCTGCGCCATCGGCAACACTTCTGCGGGCTCGCACGTCAACAATTCGCCGTCCGCATGTACTTCGTACGTTTCGGGATCGACGGTAATTTCCGGGCAAGCGTCATTGAGTCGCATATCCGATTTTGAGATGTCTCGAGTGCCGCGAACCGGCATCGTTGTTTTCGCCAGTCCGAGGCGATCCCCGACGCCCGCTTCCTGAGCAGCAGTAGACACAAAAGTCACGGCACTTTCCGTGAGCGATTTGCCAAAACTCGCAAACATCGGTCGATAGTGAACCGGCTGCGGCGTCGGAATCGACGCATTCGGATCGCCCATCGGAGCTGCCGCAATACTCCCCATTTTCAGCACAAGATCCGGCTTCACGCCAAAAAATGCGGGAGTCCAGAGCACGAGATCCGCCAACTTTCCAACCTCGATCGAACCGACGTAGTCGGAAATGCCATGTGTGATGGCGGGGTTGATCGTGTATTTCGCGATATATCGCCGAACACGAAAATTGTCGTTGCTGCCTTCTTCATCTGACAACCGACCCCGCTGGCGCTTCATCTTGTCGGCCGTCTGCCAGGTTCGAATCAAGACTTCACCGACTCGCCCCATCGCCTGGCTGTCCGAGGCGATAATCGAAAACGCGCCCAGGTCGTGCAGGATGTCCTCAGCCGCAATAGTCTCGCGTCGAATGCGACTCTCGGCGAATGCGACATCCTCAGCGATCTTCGGGTCAAGGTGATGGCAGACCATCAGCATGTCGAGATGCTCGTCAACGGTATTGACCGTGAACGGACGAGTGGGATTCGTCGATGATGGAATCACATTGGGAAGGCTCGCGACCTTAATGATGTCCGGCGCGTGCCCACCACCGGCGCCCTCAGTATGAAACGCGTGAATAGTGCGGTTCTTGAACGCTTTGACAGTATTTTCGACAAAGCCACTTTCGTTCAGCGTGTCGGTGTGAATCATCACCTGCACGTCCATCGCGTCAGCGACACTGAGACAGCAGTCGATCGCACCCGGCGTCGTGCCCCAGTCCTCGTGCAACTTCAGCGCACATGCCCCAGCGCGAACCATCGCCTCAAGCTCAGCAGGCTGTGACGCATTGCCTTTGCCCGACAACGCAAGGTTCATCGGAAACGCATCCGCTGCTTGCAGCATCCGAGCGATATGCCATTCGCCCGGAGTGCACGTCGTTGCGTTCGTTCCCGTCGCCGGTCCGGTGCCGCCACCGAGCATTGTGGTCACGCCCGACATCAGAGCTTCCTCAATCTGCTGAGGACAAATGAAGTGGATGTGCGCATCGAACGCACCGGCCGTCAGAATTTTCCCTTCGCCAGCGATCGCCTCAGTGGAAGGACCGATGATGATGTCGACGTTGTCCTGAGTCTCCGGGTTACCCGCTTTGCCGACGGCATGTATCCGGCCATCGCGCAAACCGACATCCGCCTTGTAAATCCCGGTGAAATCAACGATCAGGGCGTTCGTGATCACAGTATCGACAGCCCCGTCGGCGCGACTGCGCTGCGACTGCCCCATGCCGTCACGAATCACCTTACCGCCGCCGAACTTGACCTCCTCGCCATACGTCGTGAGATCGCGCTCTACCTCGATAAACAGGTCGGTATCGGCAAGCCGCACCTGATCACCGGTTGTCGGTCCGTACATCGCCGCGTACTGGTGGCGAGAGAGTCTTGCTGGCATCTAGGTCTCCTAGTCGAGTGCGCCCATTACGGCCTGGTTAAAACCATAAATCCGGCGCTCACCACAGATCGGCACCAACGTCACTTCGCGCTGCTGTCCCGGCTCGAACCGAACTGCGGTGCCCGCCGCGATATCCAGCCGCATACCCCGACTTGCTGCTCGATCAAACGACAGTGCGCTGTTGGTTTCGAAAAAATGATAGTGCGAGCCGACCTGTACCGGACGGTCGCCCGTGTTGGCGACCGTCAGAACGACGGTTTTCGCTCCTTCGTTCAGAACAATGTCTCCCGTTGCGACAATGACCTCGCCTGGAATCAACATAGATTTCCTCCAATCACGCTGCATTGCACTGTACCAGCATCAGCTTTGCCTCGTAACTGACTCAAGCTTTTCGAGAAATCGTCGATACGCCCAGTCTGGAGTTTGAGTGTCAGTCCATGTCGCCAAGTCGGACATCACCGAGATATCAATTGGGTTTGCGGGATACGCTGCGAGTCCTGTGGCCCTATGCCAAACGGCAATTTCTGACTCAGCTCGGTGGAATCTGGTTTATCGTCGCGTATCTGGGCCTGTTCCAGATTGTCGTGCTCAAGCTCCCGATCGCATTTGCGGGCATGATCCTGCTCGGAATACTGGTAGTAATTACGGGGCTGATGTTTTTCATGGAAGGGCTCCGCCTCGGCCTGATGCCGTTGGGTGAGACCATCGGAACGATCCTGCCCAAACGGGCGCATATGGGCGTCATCCTGTCGTTTGCGTTCATGCTTGGCGTCGGTGCAACGTTTGCCGAACCCGCGATAGCGGTTCTGAAAGCAGCGGGAGCAGGTATTGTCCCCGCCGAAGCGCCCTTGCTCTACAGTTTACTAAACGATTTCGCCGGACAGCTCGTCGCCGCCGTTGGCATTGGTGTTGGTTTCGCTGTGGTTCTTGGCGCACTGCGCTTTTTTTACCTGTGGCCGCTGAAATGGCTCGCGATGCCGATTGTCGGCGTGCTACTAGCGCTGTCGTTCTACTGCAGTCAAATCCCGGAGTTATATGACATTCTTGGGTTGGCCTGGGATTGCGGTGCTGTGACCACCGGACCGGTGACGGTACCGCTGGTTCTCGCGCTGGGTATCGGCATTAGCCGTGTCGCGAGTGGTGAGTCAGGGAGTGGCGGTAATTCGGGGTTCGGAATCGTAACGCTCGCGTCGTTGTTCCCGATTCTGGCTGTACTGCTTCTCGGCATCCTGCACTACCAGAAAGCGGACTACTGGGGTCAACCGGGCTATACCGGATCCACGCAGGAACTCGTCGTCGAGAGCCCATCGACACCAACAGTGCAGATTGAAAATCGACTTGAGCCGATTTCTGAGACCGAGTTCAAAACTTACCTTGAGAATGGGACCCTGCCAGACGATTTCGAATTCGCGATCATCGGTGGCAGCTCCAAACTGAAGAACGGGAAAATCGAGGTGACGGACCCGCAGTTGATGATTACCAAGGTCTACCGTAGACAATTTTCTGTCACAACCGATGACCACTGGGACCGGTCGACATCCTTCTTTGATCTCACAAGGCGCGCGGTTGTCGAGGCACTTCGAGCGATCATCCCATTGTGCGTCTTTCTCTACTTCATGCTGCGAGTGATCCTTCGGGAGCGGCTCAGTCCAACAAATGATGTGGGTATCGGCGTTGCTTTTGCATTTGCCGGGATGGCGCTTTTCGGGCTTGGTATCGCGTTGGGTCTACTACCGCTCGGTAGTCAACTTGGCAGCAACGTACCCATCGCGTTCGCGGAGATTTTTCCTTCCGGACTGAATCATATCGAAGGGCCGCTCTTTGGAATCAACAGTGGCAAATGGGTCGCGATCGGTTTTGCCTTTTTGCTGGGCTACGGTGCCACGCTGGCTGAACCGGCACTCAATGCGCTCGGCGATACCGTTGAGCGAATTACGGTCGGTGCCTTTCGTAAACGTCTGTTAATGCAGAGTGTCGCGTTTGGTGTGGGACTTGGCATCGCCGCAGGAGTCATGAAAATCGCTTACGGACTTTCATTGATCAATATGCTGATGCCTGCCTATTTGCTGGTCATCGTGTTGACCAAGATTGCACCTGACGAGTTCGTCAATTTCAGCTGGGACAGCGCCGGCGTTACGACTGGCCCAATCACCGTTCCACTAGTACTCGCCATGGGACTTGGAATCGGCGCCAATATTCCCGGTGCAAGCGATGGCTTCGGAATTCTCGCACTCGCGTCAGTTGGCCCTATTCTCACGGTGCTTTCCGTTGGTCTGTACACACACCGCACACAACGGAAACAGGAAACGCGAGAAGACTCGCCCGCCTTGCAGGATCTTGTACAGGTGAAGACATGACGAGCGCTGCGCCGCACGATCAGTACTCGCAGGTCACTGCGGTTTTGCCTGTGAACAATGTCGACTCCGTCATGCAGGCACTGCTGGAGCGGCCGGGCGCGTATGCGACGACCTGGCAGGCGCGCGGTACGTTGCTGCGCGAGCAATGGTGGCAAAAATACCTTCCGCCGATCAGTCCCGCGAAATCGATCGTGCAGTTTCTCGCACCTGTGAACCAGGCACCGGCATTGGTCGGTCAAGTGGTCGAGACCAGCAATTTGAATCGGCAAGCGACAGGCGCGGTGTTTTCCAATGTTTGCGACAGAGTGATTTTCGGATCTGATTTTCGAAAATGGCCCAACCGAGAGACTGCCGACACCCTTCTGGCGTCGCACACGTTAACCGACCATCTGAACATCATATTTTGTACCGTTTCCCACCATCTCTCGCCGCGCGTCAGCAAAGCCGCGATCGAAGCCGGAGCCCATGGACCGATCGTGTACTACAGCGAGGGTCGTGGTCTTCGTGACCGGCTAGGTTGGTTGAGAATCACAAAGGACCACGAGAAGGAAGTCCTCATGGTCGTCGCAGAAGCAGAAAATGCTCAGCGAGTCTTCGATGCGATGGCGAAGTCAGGTGAGTTCCACCTTCCGGGCCGTGGCTTTATGTATCGTTTGATCATTGATCGCGGCATGTTCCACCTGGCCTCGCGCGTCTCACACCATCACCACCGGGCAAATATGCAGCAAATCATTCGCGCGATCGATCACCTGAGCGGACACACCCACTGGCGTGATCATACCGCCATCCAGATGGCGATCGACGAGCGCACCAACGTCACGGCTCACTCGCCATCGGTGACTCCATACCTGCACAATCAAACGCGCTTGTCGGCAATCTGTCCGAGTACCCACAGCAACGACCTTATGGATTTTTTCCTCGAGTGCGGCGTGCCAGGCTTATCCCTGCACTATGGGCAAACCCTGCGCAAGGAGACCGACGGTGAGGTGTCGCACACCGAATACGCTTTACTGCAAAGCGTGGTCGCAACGGACACCGCGGATCATATCTTCGAAGAGATAGATCATGGTGCGACAGAGAACGCGTTCGATGATCTCTGCGTGTTCAGCCATCGCATCCCTGAGGTTGCATGTTACGTGCCCGGTCGGAAGGGATATCGAAAAACTGACCGCGGCTCAGCCGCGGCCTAACGAAAGACACGCGCTCCGCACTATCTGGGTCTGTGCAGACCGCAAATCTTGTGTCCATCTAGATCCGTGAAATAGCACAAATGCATCACGCCCATGGAACCCTCGCGCGGTCCAGGTGGCTCTTCGATACTGGTTGCGCCATTGGCGATAGCAACATCGTGCAACTCCTTCACTTGCTCAGGAGAGTCGCACAAAAAACCGATCGTCGAGCCGTTGGCAACACTCGATGCTTCGCCGTTGATCGGTTCGCTGAGGCAGAAGGTTGAGCCGTTATGGCTATAAAACAAACGCGTCTGGCCGGTGGGGTTGACGTTCTCGAAGGGATCGCCGGCACCGAGCACGCCAAGCACTGCGTTGTAAAACGCTCGGCTCTTCTCGATATCATTTACGCCAACCATGACATGACTCAACATCTAATTCTCCTATTCACACGTAGCATATAACCACGCTGCTAAAACTCGTAACGAACACCAGCCGACACCACCTGCTCTTCGTAGTTTTCCAATCGCTCGACCGACTGGAACTGCGCGAACGCGCTGAGGCCGCCTGCTGCAGGCGCACCTGCTCTGCGCTGACGCGCACCGCGAATCACAGTCGAAAGACCAACTGACCATGTGAAGTATTCCGTGTCAAACGGATCGGTCGGGACCGCAAAAGTGAATGCTTCATTGCCGGCGCCCGTATAGCGCGCGCGAATCACGCGCCCGGAGTCTTCAAGCTCATAGTGATACTCGGTCGTCAAATACGGAACTACGACGCCGAACTCTGGCGTCAGCGTCCACTGCAAACGCATTCCGATGGCGGTGTCCATCGAACGAAACGATTGCTCATCAACAGACAGGTTGAATCCATCCGAATCGATCAAGCCACTGAGCGAGTTGAAACTCCGCGTCTCGTCAAATGCGTCCACAGTCACATCCAGATAATCGATGCTGAGATAGGGCTCGAACGCGACGGTGGGCGACCCCAGGCGATAACCGAAATCCAGCGTCGCATTGACGATGCCCGCTTCCGGTTGACTCGTGGCGGTCGAGTTGGAAGCTTCGACATTCGGGTTGAACGACGGGTAGCGGATGTCCCGCTGCATATCGTAATCCAGCGTCTGAAACCCGATCGAGGTTGCCCAGAACAGGCGCTCACCGTTGAACATTCCGAACACCAACGCGCCGGTCCCTTCAGCTTCAATACCGCCATCGACAACCGAGACGGATCCAGAGTCATTGTTGAACTCAACCGATTGATCGCTGTAAGTGCCAATTACGCCAAGTACGAAGTTGTTTCGAAATCGGTAATCGACCCCTAACGCGATTTCGGTTCCGTCGATATCGAATGCATTCTCGTTTCCGGTAGAGGATTTCTCACCGTCACTGAGCGACAGGTTCAGGAAGCCGCCCCAGGGGCTGGCTGATGGGCCCCCGGCGCTAGCGCGACCATCCAATCGCTTCGCCATTTGCATAGCATCCGCATAAATCGTATTGGGCAAACCCAGCCCGGCAAACGAAAAACCGCGTGCACCTTGACGCAGCGCGGAAATCCGCGTGGCAAAATTGGACAGCTGGTTGGAAGAGAACTGGGTTGCCATGGAGCCCTGAACCGCGAGCTCCTCAGCAGCGGTCCAGCGCAAGGCCGTGCCGAGTCCTCGCTGATCCACACCCAGACTCGAGACCGTAGCACCCTCGCCCAGTAACGCATTCGCCGAATGCACCAACTCGCGAGTGGTGAAATACACGAAGAACTGCAAATCCGTGCACCCTTCGGGCCGCTGCAACGCATCGGGCGCTGCCACGGTATCGAAAACGCCGCCCGGATTGCAGACCGGGTCCAGCGCCTCGAATGTGGACTGGTTGGCAGCCGCGGCCGCACGCTCCACGGCATTCGCATAGACAAGTCGGGAATCCGTTAGACCCGGCCCCGGATTCGCACTCTGCGCAAAAGCGCCAGCGCTAACAATGCTCGCCATCAATGCCATGACACGCATCCCTTGGGGCCGAATTCGCTTCCTGCCGTCACTCCTCACTGCCTGAGTCCTCCTATACAAACAGACCACCGCTGACTGGATATCCATCGCAACGTTGACGCTCGCTGATGCCTTTGGTCGCAGAGTGTGTACGGTTCGATCACCTACGACAAACGTCGCGACAGAATATAGCTCGACTCGATCGCTACCACTGGACCTTCGCCATCACTCGGCGATGATGATTTCAATACGCTGATTAAGCGCCCTACCGTTTGGCGAATCACTCGGGGTGACCGGTTCCGATCCGCCTCGTCCGGAACCCTCGAGCCGGTCCGCTGCAATACCCGCCGCCACCAACCAATCGATCAACACTTGAGCCCGACGCGCTGACCGCTCCTGATCGTCGGGTTCACTGCCAGCAGCGCCTGTATGCGCCAGGACCAGGAATCGCGTCTCGGGCATCTCTGCCATCACCTCTCGCACGGCCCTCAATGTCTCAGCTGATGCATCGACAAGCAGGTTGCCACTTGGCGAAAACTGAATGCCATAGAGGTAAACGCCACCGTCGTTCTCGAACGCAGCTTTCAGCGCAGCCGAGTTCTCCTGCCGCGGATTCAACTCGATCGAAATTTCCAATGACCCGCCACCGACCAGCTCCGCGGCGGCATTGCCATCAGCATAGTCCACATGACTCGCCCAGACCGAAACTCTGCCACTTCTAACCTCATTGAAAAAAGCGCGACCCGCCACATCCGACTCCGCCTGGGTACGGCGAATTTCTACCAACGCCCCCGCGATCGGCTCACCGGATTCAGCGTCGACCACCCGACTTCGTACCGAACCAAACCGAGGGCGCTTTAATCCAATCGCCGAAATTCTGCGTGTGCCCGAGCGTATCGTGAACGCCTTCGTATACACCTCGTATGGCGCCAGCGTCGCGGTAATCGTGTAATCGCCGGGGGCAAGCGAGATCTCACCTGTCTCGCCGTCCTTGTCTGTTTGAAATGTATCGCCACCGATCTCGACAACAACATCGGACAGGGGTTCCTCTGTCGCAGCATCATAGATATTCGCCATGAAGATGCCCTGGTCAGCTGCGTCCAGGCTCTCATCGGACATCACGTTATCCGCGGATCCCAGGGCCAGACCGATCAACAAACACAGCGCAGAAAAGCGACGCCAAATCGCATTCCGTTTTGTCACGTCAGCCGTCCTCCCAATCACGCACGTACAGCCTGCACGCACCTTACGCATTTTTGATGTCGTTCCGGCCAAAAAATTCAGCGCACAGCTGAAACATGCAGGTGGTGGTGCCTGAATCTGGCAATAGGAACCAGCAACCCCAGGCAAATTGCCATGCCGAAACCGGTCGCAATCGGCAGCGCGTCAATGCCATATCGACCGACTATCCAACCCGCGAGAATGGCGGCCCAGGCGAAGCCACTGGTCTGCAGCGGCGCTGAGATCGCGCCCCAACGGCCATCCTCATCGAGTGAACCCGCGAGGTCCAACAAGACCGGGAAGTTGAATTGCAACGAGAAAATAGCGGGGACGAGGGCCACGTAGAACTGCAGCGCACTTCCAGCATGAATGACGCAGTACCAACCCATAGCACATGCGAAGAACGCGACCGCCAGAGGTCGAACAGGCCCGACCCGACTGCTGACCCAACCGCCCGCAAGACAAGCGCCAGCGGACACAAGTAGCAGCAACCCGATGCCTCTGCCCGCCTCCGCATAGGTCATGCCGAGGTTTTGCGCGACCGTGAACATGTATGTGAAACCGAGCCCCGAGCAGGTAACGAAAATCACCGCCATCAGCACGGTTGCCAGCGCACGCGCACTGAAGACCAGCGGTTTGGCCATACGCTGTGTGTTCGATTTCGGGGTCGAGTCGCGAAACGCGAGCATTGCAATAGTAAGAACCAGCGCCACCCCTGCTGCAGCGCCGTAACCCCCGGCGAGTCCTCGCAGCTGCACCGCAGCGCCGATCAGAGCGATCATCGACGACATCAGCAGCACAGCAATCATATCGACCATGCCAAACAGCGGACCCGGCGTGCGTTGCGTCGCGATAATGCGTGAGCAGGATCCCATCAGCACGCCGACCGCGATCCCACCAAGCAGCTGAGCCAACAAGATCACTTCAACCGACCCCGGTGCGAGCGCACTGACGACCTCAGCGGTAATCAAAATGCCCCCGAGACCCAGAGCCAGCGCGCGCAGCGAAAAGCGCACCGCGAGCGTCGACGCCAAAAGCGACGCCAGCGCTATCCCGACAAACGGCATCGCCACTGCGACCCCTGCCAACCCGTCCGACCAACCATTTTCCTCCACAAACCGAGTCAGCAAAACCGGTTTCATCGCACTGAACAACGTCGACATGCTGTAGGCCGCCGAACCCGCGAGCAACAGTCCGATATGTCCTGTGATCACTTCGCGAGTGCGACTCACGCCTTGAACCTCGCCTTGTGAGAGGCTTCGATCCGACGCTGCAAATGCTCACCGGCGCTTGTTGGAGAAAACCGCGGCGGATTGTCCGCCGATGTGCAGCTCGGCAGCACAGTGACTTGTGTCGCACTGTCCGGGTCGACAAACACAGCAATCGATTGACGGGAATCGGTGCCGAGAATCGGTTGCACACGATGCACGGTTGATCGATAGCGACCATTGGTCCAGACCTCGAGTAGGTCTCCCGAGTTGATCACAATCTCTCCGCGCGTCGCAGCGACCGCAGCCCAGTCACCGCGATCGCGCTGCACTTCTAATCCCCCAACGCCGTCTTGAAACAACAGCGTCAAAAGCCCGTAGTCGGAATGTGCTCCCGCGCCGAGTTGTCGCGTCGCGACGCGCCTACCTTCGAACGATGGATAGTGCAACAAGCGCAGCGTGACGTTTTCGCCGGAATGGCAGCGTTTGAAAAAGTCCTCTTGTGTGTTGAGTGCGAGCGCCAGCGCCTGCATGATCTTGAACGAGGCCGAAAGACACGTTTCGTAGAACGTTGTCATCAACCGCCGAAAGTCCTCGCTTGGCCAGTCCGTGGCGTTGGGGTCGCGATGCAGCAGGTTTCGCATCGTGAAGGTTTCCTTGAGATCCGCCGGTGCGGTCGGATCGAGATTCTCTTGCGCAATGCCTTGGTAGCCAAAATTGTCGCGAGCTGATTGGTATCCACAACGTTGCTTGTCGACCAAGGGATTCGAGAAAAACGCCCGACTCGCTTCGAACACCGCGCGCAACGTTTCATCTGAAATGCCGAGGTTGCGCACCGCCATGAAGCCAACCTGTGACAACGCGGCATCTACCGCTGCCGCGATCTCTCGCTGTTGCTGCCTGCTCTGGTCGAAACGACCGAAATCAACGACCGGTAGCGCTGCGGTGCCGCTCACCGAATCGGATCGTGCACGGTCACAAGCTTAGTACCATCCGGGAACGTGGCCTCGACCTGAACGTCATGGATCATCTCGGCGACACCTTCCATGACCTGATCACGTGAAATGACATGAGCGCCAGTCTGCATCAATTCCGCAACACTCTTGCCGTCTCTGGCTCCTTCGACGACAAAATCGGAGATCAACGCAATCGCTTCGGGATAGTTCAGTTTGACGCCTCGGTCGAGGCGTCGACGCGCGACAATGGCCGCCATCGAGATCAATAACTTGTCTTTTTCACGAGGGGTCAGTTGCATGACTTTTCCGGGATCAACAATCAAAAACGCGCGGTAGCACGAAACCATCTAACGCAGGAACTGCGCTTGGCACAGACTGTAGGTGATCCAGCACACGAATCAAAGCTCCGCGCAATCTCACCGGATTCGCGGCCACCGCCCGCAAAAGCATCAATGGTCCAATTTTGCTTGCGCCCGCCGTTACGGAATCCAGTTCAAGCGCATCCCGCACGGTCGACAAAACCGCATCGACATCCGGACAAACGACGACCATCGTCATCATTGTGATGTTGCCGTCGAGGACCGCGGGTTGAGCAATCCATTTTTGCAGATCGCCGTCGAGGTCACTGTCATACCGGAAACGATCGGCCCACAACAGCTGCCCCTCGCGATAGATTTCCCAGGCATCGATCAACCCGCCCGAGCGGACTGACTCTCCCATCGCGGTGCGACCCAGAGTCCAGGTTTCAGCAGCCAGCAAAGCGCTGTCGGCTGCAAGATCCGCACGCCAGAAGCGCTGCAGCCGAGCGCCGTCAAACAAAATGGTTTCCTGTGGCAGCCACACTGCTCGAGCGCGCGTCGCAACGTCCAGATTGTTGTGGATGAATGCGTCGCCTGACCGCGACCGATAGATTCTCTCTGCCGCCTGCGTAGTCACGACGGCGTGCGTATCCGGAGCCCAGCGGACTGACTGGGCCACATGATCACCGTCCGTCATCCCGCCCGCCGTATTCAGTAGCACTGCCTGCAACGGCTCACCGGGATCGACCCGAGGCAAACGAATCTTGCTACAACCGCGCTGGTACAGTGTGTCGACGACCGTTTGGCCACCGCGCAGTTTCAAGCCGAGGGTCGCCTCACCTTCCGCACGCGGAAGCGCTTGATGCGCGCTCATGCCAACCGCCTCAACGTTTGCTCATAAAGATCCAGCACCCGTTCGGCATCGACGCCGATCGCAACCTGCTGAATCGGCAAGTCATCCCAGGCCCCTTTCGGAAACGCTGAGCCCTCCGGCGATTGAACTGTCTGGCCAATGGCAATGCCTTCGGTCACCGTACGCAGCGAGCCACGCTGCAGGGTATAGGCGTCCGGTGCTACCAGGCACGCGAGCGCTGAAGAATCGTGAACCGGGAATCCTTCGGTGTATCCCTTCGAAGCGTAGAACTCCGCGTAGAACCGGCTGATCGAGTAGACGAAGTGTCCGGCATCACCCGCCCGATCCCGAATTCGCAGCATCCGATCGGCATCCATCACTACGTGCATGGTGACGTCCAGACCAACCATTGTCACCGGCCAGGCCGCACAAAATACCTGATCGGCGGCGTGAGGATCACCGGCGATATTAGCCTCGGCGCACGGCGAAACGTTGCCACCGAATCCTGCCACGCCGAGTGCACCACCCATCACGACCACCTGGCGAACCCGGACAGCAATCGATGGATCGACCGCCAACGCATGCGCGAGGTTGGTCAATCGTCCGACCGCGACCAGAGTGACCTCGCCGGGTGCAGCGTTGACGGTCTCGACAATAAACTCCGCGGCGCTCTGATGTCCGGCAGTGATTTGTGGCGTCGGCGGGTGTGTATTGCCAAGCCCGTCGCTGCCATGCACAAAATCCGGCACCGGTCCGGTCGGCACTTGCAGGGCTGCATCGGCACCGCGATAGACGCCACAAGTCAAACCCAGACGTTCGACGACATGGAGCGCATTACGGGTCGTTAAATCGACTGAGGCATTGCCTCGAACCGTTGTCAGACCCAGCAATTCAATATCCGGGTGACCATGCGCGAAGGCGATTGCCATCGCGTCGTCAACGCCGGGGTCTGTATCGAAAATGACTTTGTGCACGGGGTACCGTATCTCAGTATCGCCGCATCAGTGTGGCAGAATGCGGAGCGAGTTGGGAGCAGCGAAGACATGAATAATCGACAACGGATCACACTCGCGTGTTTTCTGGCGTATTTCGTCATGTCATCGATGCTTGCACCGATTGGCATCATATCGACGCCTCTGGCCGGGCATTATGGCCTCACCGTCAGCGCGATGACCGAGCAATTCTCAGCATTGACGCTCGGCATTCTGGTCGGTGCGATCGCGGCACTGTTCCTACCGACTCAAAGCGCGTTTCGCCTCGTGTTCGCCGGGCTGTTCATCGCCCTGTCCGCCTTGCTTGTGACACTCGCATCGCTGCCCCCGCTGCAACTTTTCACGCTCGCACTCGGAGGCGTGGGGGTCGGCTGTGGCATCGGATTGGCCGCCGCCGCAACCACCATTTCACGCCTTTATGACGGTAACCAGAGAGCCTCGGCCCTGGTTGCGACCGACGGTTGCTTCAGCGCCGCCGGCGTCATCGTGCCCTTTGCAACGACGACAATGCTAAGTCGAGATCTGTCGACGGGCGGTGTATTCGCACTCATCGCTTGCGTCTGTGCGCTGATTGTTGTGCTGGCAGTCAGTGGGCGGTTTCCGGCAGCAGGACGCGCACCACGAGAACCGAGTGCGGCGACACGTCGAAAAATCTGGCCAGCGACAGCATGGCTGGGCATCGCCGCACTGTCGATGTATACGCTCGGCCAGTACGCGATCCTGTTCTGGCTGCCTGCGCACCTCAGCGAAACCTATAGCATCCCGGTCACGCAGGGTGGCGCCCTGGTCAGCAGGTTCTGGACCGGCATGTTCATTGCGCAAGTCGTGGTTGCGGTGCTCGTGCTCCAGGCGGGTACCTACCGACTCCTCGCCATCGCGGCGGTTGCCACCGCTGTTGGTAGTGTGCCGTTATGGCAAACCGGTAATCTCGCCGCACTGCAGGTGCTGGCTTTGTTGTGGGGTGTGGCGAATCTGGGGCTGCTAAAACTGGCGCTCACCTTCGTCACGCTGCAGTTCGAGGCACCGACGCCAAGATTGGTGTCCTGCGTATTGCTCGGTGCGACGCTCGGTACGGCAATCAGTCCACTTCTGACCAGTCGGCTTGTCGATTTCGCGGGCACCGCGAGCGCGCTACAATTCGGAACAGGCTGCCATTTCGTGATGGCGGTGTTGTTATGGGTGGCACTTGTGCGCACAACAGGGGAAACAAAGTGATTCGAACCGTCGATTACGCTGCACCAAACGCAGCGGAGGAATTCACAAAGTCCATCGCCGAATCGGGCTTCGCCGTTTTGCGAAACCATCCATTATCCGGTGAACGCCTGCAAAGAATGTATGCCGGTTGGAAAGCGTTCTTCGACAGTGAAGAAAAGCATCGTTACCGCGTCAAGGACCTGACCCAGGAAGACGATCAGTATGGTTATTTCGGTCCGGATATCGCCGAGACTGCGGTTGGTTTCGAACAGCCTGATATCAAGGAGTATTTCCACGTCAGTTTCGACGAGCCTTTCCCCGACGGTCTGGAAGCCGACGCAATCGCACATTGCAAAGATGCGGAGAAACTGGCCAAGCAGCTGCTCGACTGGCTCGATGCGGCGATACCGTCGGACTGCCGACAAGCTGAGGGCGTTTGGTCGGAGGCGTTATCTTGGGACGACAGTTTGTTGCGGATTCTGCATTACCCGCCATTGCGTGGAGACGAGCCGGAAGGCAGCGTGCGCGCGGCAGCGCATGAGGACATCAACTACATCACGCTGCTGCCCGTCGCCGACCAGCCGGGACTGCAAGTCAGAACCCTGGATGGCGAATGGCTCGATCTTGAGGGACGCCAGGGCGATTTGATCATCAACACAGGCGACATGCTGCAGGAAATTTCCGGCGGTTACCTGCCATCGACCACGCATCGCGTAGTCAACCCGACAGGACAGACTGAGAACATATCGCGAATTTCGATTCCGTACTTTCTGCACCCGGCTCGCAAGACACGGTTGTCTGATCGATACACCGCAGGCCAGTATCTGAAAGCCAGAATTCTGGAAAACTACAACAACGACTAGACCGAGCATACGACTTACCGCGGGGGCACCGGTGACGCGACTGAAACCCTTAATTCTGACCGTAGCCGCCGTGGTGATCTGCGGCTGTGCAGAAGAACAGCCAGAGAAACCAGCGGCAGCGGAACCACTACAATCCACTGCCCGAATCGGCAGCGCTCGTGAATCTAATGCGAAACCGGTTGCAGCGCATGAATGGCGCCACCACGGCCGGGATCATGCCGAAACACGCTTCAGCCCGCTCGACCAGATTCACAAAAACAACGTCGATCAACTCGGGTTAGCGTGGTATTTCGATATCCCGACCCAACGCGGCGTTGAGGCCACGCCGATTGTTGTCGATAGTCGACTGTACGTCACAGGATCCTGGAGTATTGTCTACGCGTTGGATGCGAAATCCGGCGAACTGTTGTGGACTTACGATCCCGAGGTACCGCGATCCTGGGCGCAATACGCCTGCTGTGACGTCGTGAACCGCGGCGTCGCCGTAGCGGATGGCAGTGTGTTTGTCGGCACGCTGGATGGCTATCTGGTTTCGCTCGATGCCGACACAGGCAACGTCAACTGGCGCGTCGACACCATCGACCGCACACCGCCGTACACCATCACCGGCGCACCTCGTATCATCCGGGGCAACGTGATCATCGGCAATGGCGGGGCAGATCTTGGCGTGCGAGGGTTCGTCAGCGCCTACGACGTCGAGACCGGTGACATGAACTGGCGGTTCCACACCGTCCCCGGCAACCCGGAGGATGGCTTCGAACATCCGGCACTGGAGCGAGCCGCCGAGACCTGGACTGGAGAGTGGTGGTTGCAAGGCGGTGGCGGCACCGTCTGGGACTCGATGGCGTACGATTCAGAGCTCGACCTTCTGTACATTGGGGTCGGCAACGGATCTCCTTGGAACCAACGCTTTCGTAGCCCGCAAGGCGGTGACAATTTATTCCTGTCGTCAGTCGTCGCGCTGCGCCCGGACTCCGGCGAGTACGTGTGGCACTACCAAACCACACCGGGGGACACCTGGGACTTCACTGCGACCCAACACATGGTGCTGGCAGATTTCGAGATCGATGGTCGCCCGCGCAAGGTCTTGATGCAGGCGCCCAAGAACGGCTTTTTCTATGTGCTGGATCGCACCGATGGATCGCTGATCTCGGCGGAGCCCTATGTCGCCGTCACCTGGGCGAAAGGTGTCGATCCGGAATCAGGCCGCCCGATCGAAACCAGCAACGCGCGCTACGGCAACGGTCCGGCGGTCACCATGCCGTCAGGTCTGGGCGGACATAACTGGCATCCAATGTCATTCAGTCCCGACACGGGCCTGGTCTACCTCCCGTCACAGGATCTGCCGACCGCGCACCTCGAGGACAGTGGTTACGAATTCGCGGAGGGCTTCTGGAACACCGGTGTTGATTTCTCGATGCTGGAAACGCCGGACAATGCGCTGCAAAAAGCCACACTCAACGCGATCATGCGCGGCCAGCTCGTGGCCTGGGATCCGGTTGCACAAAAAGAAGCCTGGCGCTATCAGCACCTCGGCCCCTGGAATGGCGGCACGCTCGCGACAGCCGGTGGCCTCGTATTTCAGGGCAGTCTGATCGGAGAGTTCTCGGCGTTCGACGCGTCGAACGGTCAGCGCCTGTGGACGCAACCCGCGCAGACCGGCATTGCAGCGGCGCCCGCAACCTACGCGATTGACGGCGAGCAATACGTTGCCGTCGCTGCAGGCTGGGGCACGATTTTTGCGCTGCTCGGCGGCGAACAGACCGCCAGCCTGAAATCGGAAAACATCAGTCGAGTGCTCGCCTACAAGATTGGCGGAACCGCGAAGTTGCCGGAACGCACGGCGCCCGCAGCACGGCCCATTCCCGAACCACCGGAGATGACGGCGAGCGCCGACGTACTGGCGCACGGCAAGCAGGTTTACTACCGGCGGTGTGTGATGTGTCACGGCATCGACGTGGTCAGCGGCGGAATCACACCAGACCTTCGGCATTCGAGCGCAGAAATTCATGACATCTGGGATTCAATCGTTCTGAATGGAATCCTGCGGGATAACGGCATGCCAGGCTTCGATTCCATCCTCAACGCCGACGACAGTGCGGCAATCCAGGCATTTGTGGTGGACACGGCCAGAGACGACTGGCAGAGGTCTCGCTAGTCAGTCGTTTGCGTACAGGTTATCCAGCACAGGAAAACCGGGCTTGTCCCAAACGCCGCCTTTGCACTCAGCCTCCCACTCCATAAATGCCGAGTCCGACAGCACGGTATCGATGTACGCCTGACAAACCGCATTCACGGGTACTGAGTAAGTTCTAAGACGTGTGGCAACCGGCGCATAAAACGCATCCGCAATTGATCGCTTGCCGAACAGCCACGGTCCTGTGCGCGCGTGAACCGACCGGCAGGCCTGCCAAAGATTGAACAGCCTTTTCAGGTTCCGTGCGGTGTCTTGTGGCCAGTCCTGATTTGGGCACCGGCGCGTGATGTTCATCGGTAAATCTCGGCGCAAGCCGAAGAACCCGGAATGCATTTCCGCACTTGCCGAACGTGCTTCCGCGCGCGTCGATGCATCGGTCGGCCACAGCTCCGGCGCTTGCTCCGCCGCCCATTCAGCGATGGCGAGCGAATCCCAGATCACCTGTTGTCCGATCGTAAGCGCGGGCACTGTTCCATTCGGAGACACCGCTTTGACCTCGGCGATCTCGCCCTCACCGTATCCCGGTTGATCCAGCGGAATGTAGTGTTCTGCAAACTCAATCTCGCCCCACTTCAGCACCAGCCACGGCCGAAGCGACCAGGACGAGTAGTTCTTTGGGCCAATGTGCAATATGGGTGTCATGGCAGTCTCTTGCGACCAACGATCAGTCCGGTTCACTTTACACGCTTCGATCGGTGATAGAGTGCTGGAAGACGGCAGAGTCGACGCGGGAGCGGTGTCATCTGGTTTAAGTACGCCCTGTTTGCAACACTATTGACCCTCGCACTACACGTGGGTGTTTTGTACTCGGGTAATCTCAACTCGATCAGCACACCGATCAGCGCGCTCGCGCAAACCCGGCTTGGCGTACTGAACTCGTTGGGCATTGTGATGTTCGGCACAGCCCACCTCGCGCTTGCCAAGGCGATGCAACAACTGGATCACGGTCGGCTATGGCCGGTTGCGCGTGTGCTGCTATGCCTGAGTGGGGTCACGCTATTCTACGTCGCTTTTTATTTTGAATCGCTTTATGCCTCCGCGACCGACACAAACGATCCGCTGTGGATCGTTGCATCTCTGACCGGCTTGGCGATGGGCGCGTCGCAGCCAGGTTTGTCGCGTATTGCGCCGCGTGTGGGTCTTTTTTGTACGCTCTGTCTCGGCATTTGGCTGTGGCTCGTGCCGCTCGCTTTCTTTGTCACCCCGTCATGGATCGGTGGCTATGAGCGACTCGTCGGAATCATCTATCTGATCTGGGTCGGGGGGATCGCCATCAGCCTTCATCAACACGCGGACTCAATTCGACGCTGATCAAAGTTTGCCAATCCGTCCCGGACACCGATCATGGACCAAAGATCGGATTCGGCAGTGGGATAGGCCACGGGGACGGAATGGGCACCGGATAACACCGGCGGTGATACACCGGATTACCGCGTGGGATCATCGCCGAGTACCAGGTCGCAAGACAGTGCTTCACGATCGAACCGCTGTTGTTCAGCTCAATTTGCGACGCAGGCGACCACGCAACCGACGAACCGTATAACTGGATGTCTCCACCCGATCCCACATTCACCTGAAGCGGGCGGTTGGCGTCGCGCAAGCGCCCACTGAGCACCTCCAGCACACCATCAACACGAAAACGTCGGGTCCCGATCGATACCTGACTGTTCGAGTCGATTCGCAGGATGCCCGTCTCTGATATTCGCGTTTCGCTGTTGTCTTGCGACGCGTTGGAGCCTTCCGTCAGATAAGCATCACCGTGATTCTCGAATTCCCCAAGGAGGCGCATGTTTCGCAGCTGCGCCCAACCGCCGCGCTCGTTGCGAAAGATGCCAGTGATCACGTCACTTCGACCACCGCGATAGAACGCGTTGGCCTCATTCACGAAAGTGCCTGTGAGCTGAACATCCAGGGCGCCGCCTCGATCTCCGTCCAGACAGCCACCACGGTTGAACAAGTTGCCACCGCTGGTCAGCATGATCGAGCCCGAGTTGTACCAGCACTCTCGCCAGCCGGACGGCAAACGTGCTGTATTGACGATGAAGATGTCCCCCTCGATTTCCATGCGTCCATTGTTGTTGACCTGTCCGCGACGAAAAAAGATCTCGGCGCGGTTGTCAGCCACCACCAATCCTTCGTTGGTGAAGACGCCTTGGATATCCAGCTGCGCGGTGTTCAAGATCAGGATCTGGCCGCGGTTGTGCAACACGCCATTGCCGCGAATCTCCAACTCAACGCCAAGGTCGAGTTCCAGTCGTCGACCCGCGTCAACCAGGTAATACTGTGTCAACGCGCAACGAGCGAATTGCGGGCGCGGTACGTTGAGGTCCCATTGGCCACCGATGGCATTGCAATCCGCCTGCGTGCTGATCACCTGTGCGCACGCTACGTGACTCGAAAGGCTTGCGATCGACACGGCGATCGTCAAGACGATTGTTGTGAGCGTATGTCTCATTCTCGAAACCTCCTTGCTTTGTTATGTTTCTATCGGTTGCTACGTAAACTCATCCAATTTCCGGCCAACGCATCGCGAGCCCATCGCCAAAAAAAAGGGCTCCCCGATTCGTTCGGTGAGCCCAGAACATGATGAAAACAACATCCGAATCAGAGCAGCGGTATCGGTGTCGGCAAACGGGGTGGTGAAATCGGCACCGGTCTGCAGTATTGCGTGAAGATCTTGTTGCCCAGAAAGGTGCGCGTTGGATACCACTTCGACAGACACGTCTTTTCGATCCGACCGTCGTTGAGGACGTCAACGAAGTTACTGAAATACCAGGCCGATGCGCCGCCCTGCAGCTGAATCAACCCGCTCGCCATAACGGTCAGGGTCAAGCCATTGTCATCACGAAGTCGAGCAAAATCCTCGAGTCGCAGACTCCCTGCAATGTCGAATGTGCTTACATAGACTTCCAGAAGACCGTTGCCAAATACCGTCACGTTGCCGCCTTCGGCAATCGTGAAGTAGCCGGTCTGTTCGGTCGAGTAATTGTTACGATCGGCTCGGGTATACCCCTCAATAGTCGCATCGCCGTACATTGTCAGATTCGAGAATTCGTTGAATGCACCCGAATGCTGAATGAATCGACCCCATATCGTGTCGGTCGCACCACCGCGATATAGCGACTGCGCATAGGAAATCATGGTCCCGTCAGCCTCCACCCGCAGCACACCGCTGGCTTTTCCGTCGATACAACCGCCTTGCAGCAGCAAATTGCCGCCGTCGTAAAAACGCAGGGTACCGTTGTTCCGGATGCAGTCCGGCAGATTGGTGTTGGGATCGCGCGGCGTGTCGTTTATTAGAACATCGCCTTCGACATCCAGCAAAGCGTTATTGTTGAACACACCGCCGTCGAATTCGAGAATCGCTCTGTTCGTCAAATGAAGGGTGGAATCGTTGGTGAGTCTGCCACCATTCACGACCAGTTCCGCGGTATCCAAAACCGTTGACTGCGATGATATGTGCAAGTGTCCGTTTGCGACTATCTCGAGACGTACACCCGGTTGGATTTCCAATGGGTTGGTCCAGTTCGCCTCGTAGTACTGATCGAGGGTACAGATTCCATACAAAGGCGGTGTCTGCGTAAACGCCCAGGATCCTCCCATATGATTGCACTCGCGCTCCGAGGCGAGTGTTTGTGCGATGGCATCAGTGGAAAGCGACAACGCGCATAGGGCAATAGCAAAAGCGAAGCTCAGATTCTTCATGATCGTCTCCTTGAGTGTTGCGGTCACTCTAGGGAAGGCTGATCACCAGCGTTGACACCTAGGTTGGTGACACGCCAGGTTCGCGAATCGGTAAGCGACTTCAGGCAGACGATGCGAGGCCTGCTGCGGACCGGCGAGAATCGTTGGATTCGATTCAGATGCCTCGCGCATGTACGCGGCACACAGCATTTGAAACGCTGTGATATGTCGCCTCTATAATGATGCAACCCGGTGCGATCACCG
>JBCBBH010000008.1:0-65208 GCA_038531945.1 Pseudomonadota bacterium
GGCGGAAATTGCGATCAACAACAAGCTCGGGATTGCCGCCGTTGGCGTAGTGTTGATGTTAAGCGGTGAACGTCGTCTCGACGGTGCCGCAGGGCGGGTCTGAGATGTTGACCATCAACAATCTTGCGATCCGATACGGCAGTGTGACAGCCGTTCAGGACTTCAGTTTGGAGCTCGCTGACGGTGAAATCATTACGCTAGTCGGTCCGACCGGGTGCGGCAAGAGCAGTGTGCTGCGCGCAGTGGCCGGCTTCGAGCCGCTGGCATCCGGCCAGTTGATTCTGGGGCAGGAGGTCATTACCGCCTCGCGAAATTTGCCGCCGGAGCGACGCGATATTGGACTTATGTTCCAGGATTTTGCGCTGTTTCCGCACATGACAGTTGCAGAGAATGTTGGCTTCCGTGTTCAGGACCACGAGCGAGTGCAGCACTGGATCGATATGCTGGGACTCACCGATCTGGCGTCGAAAAAACCTGCGACTTTGTCGGGCGGCCAAAAGCAACGCGTTGCGTTGGCGCGCGCACTGGCGCACGCGCCGAGGCTGGTGTTGCTGGATGAGCCGCTTTCCAATTTGGATGCGGCGCTGAAATCCAGTCTTCGGTGGCGTATACGAGACGCGTTGAAATCTGCCGGTGTGCCGGCTATTTGGGTAACCCATGACCAGGCAGAAGCTTTAGCGGTCGGCGATCGTGTAGGTGTTATGCAGCGAGGTCATCTGGAGCAACTTGCCAAAGCCGAATCGTGTTACCGGCGCCCAGAGACTCGATTCGTCGCGACATTCCTCGGGGAAGGTGTGCTGATTCCCGGCCGACTGGCCGGCGATATGGTGCACACCAGTGTTGGGCGAGGGCGCTACACCGATGTTCAGGACTCGCTTTCAGATGGCGATGAAGTCGATGTGTTGGTTCGACCGCACGATATTTCGTTGCAGCAAGCACACACAGGTGGCGCGCGTGTGGTTGAGCAGCGTTACGAGGGCGAGACCCGTCTTTATTGCATCCGGTTCGATGATGACGAAATGCTCATCAATGTTCGTGTTGCTCATGAGCAGGCGCTGTCCGTCGGTGAACGCGTAACGACAGGTATCGATGCGCATCATGCGCTGCCTGTCTTTCCGCGTCAGTCACAGCTCGATAGCTGATCGATCCAGGTACGAATCAACGCCACGCCATCGGCGTCGATCAACGCACTTCCTATCGGTGGCATGGCATCGACATCGCGGCGGTTCATCCGTTCAACCAGTACAGATGCGACGCCATTGCCAGGCGCAATAATGCGGGCATCGGCGATCCCGAGTGTTCCACTGGATGGCGCAACGTCGCAGGCGTTGGTATCGCTGAGCGCTGTCTCGTAGCGCAAGTCCAAATCGGATGGAGCCGGTCCGTTTGGTCGATGGCAACTCGCACAGTTCGTGTCGAGGTACGCCCGTGCTCGCTCCTCAATGTCGGCGGTGGTGTCGAGGGGATCTGCAAGTTGAGGTAGTTGCGACACTGGTGCAGCCAATGACGCAGTGAACATCATCACGTGTTCGATAGTTTCCAGCTGATTTGCACGCCGACCGGTACTCGGGTAGTCGAAGTTGCGGTTGAGTTGATTGATTTCAGGCCCAAGCGCGAATTTGGCCGCCGCCGTATGGCACTGCATGCACTGTGCCTCGGATGGGTAGATCCAGGTCTGTCCGTTGATTTGTGTTGTCTTGCCGCCCCGCACCCGTGTGGCATCGGTTTGTGCATCGTTCCATTCGTAGGTGTATCCCGCCCACACACCATCGGTGTGGCGCATGATGTGCCGTGTTTCAACAAGACGATTACCCAACGAGAAATTCTTGACGATGACAGTGCCCACCGGAAACTCAAAATCACCGTCAGAATCGATGGAAATGGTCTCGCCATTCGGCAATCCGATGTAGCGATCCTTCAGTGCGCTGTCCGACCAAAAAGGCGCGTTTAAACCATATGGCAGCAGACCGGAATAGGGCTGTGTGGTGTCATTTGGGTCCACGCAGCCAGTGTCGCTGAGCGCGTCCGCGATGGTGTCAACCGGATTGCCGGAGGTGGCTACCATTCGGCGTACGCGCCCTTGACCGTTGCCGCCATTGATGTCGACCATGTACAGCTCGCCATCGAGCCCGGTTGCAAATGCGGTGGGGCTGAAGTTCGTCCGGGCGAGTTCGTCGTTGGTGAAGTTGCCTTCGGCATCGGGGCGGGCTGCCCAGACGCGTCCGGAACCGAAATCCCCGTAGATGTATAAGCCGACGAGATCCGGCAACGCATTGCCACGGTAGACCTGTCCGCCCGTGATCGAACTTCCGAATCCCCGGTCGTACTCGGTGACCGGGTCGATCAGAGTGTCCGGTTGGCAATCGCCGACGTTGACGGTGTCTCGTGTGCCTTCCTTGCAGCGCCAACCATAGTTGCCGCCGCGAGAAATCAGATTGACTTCCTCGCGTGCACCCTGTCCAACGTCCGCCAACCACAGGGCTTCGCTGTCGCTATCGAAAGCCCAACGCCACGGGTTACGAAGTCCCCAGGCAAAAATTTCAGGGCATGGTTCGCTATTGTCGGCCGGACCGCAGGTCGGGTTGCCGGCGAAAGGGTTGTCCGTTGGAATAGTGTAGTCCGCCCCCGTGCCGATGACGTCGATTCTCAACATCGCACCCAGCAAGCGGGTGTTGTCTTGCGATCGTTGACGCGGATCGTTGCCACTGCCGCCGTCACCGAGGCCAATGTAGAGGAATCCGTCCGGACCGAACGCAATGTCTCCACCATTGTGATTGTCAAAATCCTGGTCGATTTGTATCAGGACTTCTTCGAAGGTTCCGGGGCCCGGGTTACGTACATCGTCCAACGTCATTCTCGAGATGACACTGCGCATGCTCGGATTGGAGTGATTGATGGTGTACGACAGGAATATTTCGGGCGTTACGGGATAGTCTGGATGAAATGCCATTCCTAGCAATCCACCTTCCGAATTTGTCCGAATACTTCTCGTGTTGTTGAGGTCGAGATACTCGGTGATCGAGTCGGCGTTTGCGGGATCAAACGTCATGACCTGTCCGGTTTTTTGCAATACGAACCAACGCGCACCGGCTCCCGGCTCGAGCAAAAGCTTGGTCGGTTGTGTGAACGACGGCAATGCCGGGTAGGGGTCTTCAAATCGAACGCTGGAACCTGTGGCCGGCCGCGCGGGTGCGATACACGTCTGGTTGTCGGGGCGTTGATCGAGACCAAATGTCGCAATCGGTGTGTCGTCGTCCCGGATTACACCGATCGCGCTGCTGGTCGTAATCGAGGCGTTCGTCGGCGACGAAAGCTCCAGCGTAAACTGTTCGTCGGGTTCGATCTCGCTATCGCCGACGATTTCAACATCCACGGTCGTGTTGCTAACACCGGAAGGTAGCTGCAAAGTGCCTGTCGTCGCGATAAAGTCATTTCCCGCCGTCGCGGTGTCCGCGACTGTCGCGTAGTCGACCGTTGCATCTGCGTAGCGCGCGCCCACCGGCAGCGAACCGCCGACGGAAACCGTGAAACTCATGGTGACGTTTCCGCCGGTGCCTTCCGTGATGCTGGCGTTGCCAATCGACAGCGAAGGGTTCACGACCGTCGGCGTTGAGTCGTCGCTATCACCGCCGCTACCGCCGCAAGCCGCCAGGATTGCCACTGTTGCTGCAAGTGTCGTCGTTCGAAATGTAGTCGTACGCATGGCTGCGTTCCCAAAAGATAGCGACTGTTGCAAGCTAGCAGATTGTTTTTCGAGCGTCCTTGTCGCAATCGCAGGATGTCGCAGGAGTGCGACGGAAACTGGTTTCTGTCGATAATCCACTGGTCGGCGTGCCTGCTAAGTGATGTGCCCAAGATCGCGGTACTATTGTCGGAGGTGAACTACCGCGCAGCGTGATATCCGGAGTGTGCAATGCCAACGACCCTGTCGATTAACGGTCAGTCCTATGAGATCGACGTCGAGCCCGAGATGCCCCTGCTGTGGGTGCTTCGTGACGTTTTGAATTTGACGGGCACAAAGTACGGTTGTGGGATCGGAGCCTGTGGCGCCTGCACCGTTCACGTCAACGGTAGCCCCATCCGTTCATGCAGTTTTCCGGTGTCCGCAGTCAATGGCACGGTGACAACGATTGAAGGCCTGGGGTCGCCGACGACGTTGCACGCTGTACAGACGGCGTGGATCGATCAGCAGGTCGCACAGTGCGGCTATTGCCAGTCCGGCCAGATCATGAGTGCCGCGGCTTTGCTCGAGCGCAACCCTCAGCCGAGCGATGAGGACATTGATCGTGCGATGGCAGGAAATTTATGCCGTTGCGGCACCTATCCCAGAATTCGCGCGGCCATCAAGCAGGCGGCTGGTGCACTGCAAGAGAACCTCGCATGAGCCGCGTGAAAAAATATACGCGCAGAACGGTGTTGTTGGGCTCTGCGGCGATAGCCGGTGGTGTCGTTTTCGGGTACTGGCAATACAAACGTCCTCACGCGAACCCTCTTCTGGGAGATTTGAAGCCCGGCGAGGCCGCATTGACGCCGTACGTCAAACTGGATGCGAGCGGTATCACATTGATCGCACCTCGAGCGGAAATGGGGCAGGGCGTGCACACCACGCTCGCCACGTTGGTTGCCGAGGAACTTGATGTCGATCTGAATCAGATCAGTGTGACGCACGGACCCGCGTCAAAGGCCTACTTCAATAGCGTGATTCTGGAAGAGGCCGTGCCCTACGCGCCAACAGACACGAGTCGGGCTGCAGAGCGCGCGCGCCACTTTACACGCATACCGGCGAAATTCTTGAGTATGCAAGTGACGGGTGGTTCAACTTCGGTGGTGGACGGGTTCGAAAAAATGCGACTCGCCGGTGCGGCAGCACGGGAGGCATTATTGCTCGCGGCGTCTGAAGCGCTGGATGTTTCCGTATCGTCGCTTGCTACCGGCTCGGGGTCAATCAGCGCCACCGACGGAAGAACGCTCAGTTACGTTCAGCTCGCGGAGCGTGCGTCACAGGTTGAACTGCCTGTTGCGCCCAAACTGAAACCCAGATCGGAGTGGCGGTTGCTTGGTCAATCGCAAGCGCGTGTCGATATTCCAGCGAAGTCTACCGGAGCAGCCGAGTTCGCAATCGACACGCGGTTGCCAGGCATGCTGTTCGCAACGCTGGTTCGAAATCCACATCTTGGTGCAGGTATGCGCTCGTTTAACGCTGACGTAGCCCAGTCGATGCGGGGCGTCCACGCGATCGTGCCTTTGACCGACGGCGTCGCTGTGGTTGCCGACAATACCTGGCGAGCCATTAAGGCTGCCCGGACGATTGAGTTTGATTGGGCGCGTGCGGAGTACCCTTTGACGACCGAGGGCATTGTCGAGCAAACCCTACAAGCCTTTACCGGTGCGTCGCCTGACAGTCAATTTCGCGATGACGGGGACGTGGACGCGGCTTTAGCCGAAGCCGATGTCATCGAATCGGAGTATCGAGTGCCGCTGCTGGCGCATGCGACGATGGAACCCATGAATGCAACGGCTTGGTGTCGGCCGGACCGGCTCGACATCTGGGCCGGTAATCAAAACCCGACACAAGCGGTTAAGGAAGGTGCTGAAGTCGCGGACCTCGATGCGAATCAGGTTCATGTGCATACGCCGTACATGGGCGGTGGTTTCGGCAGACGGAATGAGATGGACTTCGTGCGCTACGCGGTAGAGGTTGCCTGCGCATTGCCGGGTACGCCGATCAATCTCACGTGGTCACGCGAGGAGGACATGACGCACGACCAATATCGCCCTGTTGCGATAGCGCGCTTACGCGGTTCGGTGTCAGACAATTCGGTCGAAGCGATGGATTTGAAACTTGCCGCGGACTCGGTCATGGCGTCACAACTCGGCCGAATTGGCTTCCCGGCGTTGGGTCCGGACTCCACGATTGTTCAGGCGGCGTGGGATCAGCCCTATGCCATTCCGAACTACCGTGTTACAGGGTATCGTGCCCAGCCGATGCTGCCGTTGACCTACTGGCGCTCGGTTGGCGCCTCACAGAATGGGTTTTTCCATGAGTCTATGCTCGATGAGCTCGCGGTCGCAGCGGGTCGCGATCCATTGGATTTGCGACTCGACCTGGTGTCAGATTCTACCAGCCGAAAAGTACTAGAGGCTGTGGCGGATCTTGCGGCTTGGGGTACCGATTTGCCCGAGGGTCATGCAAGGGGAATCGCCTTCGTGATGTCTTTTGGGGTTCCCGTCGCCGCAGTCATTGAAGTGGCCGAGTCACAGAGGGGCATTCGTCTCGTCAAAGCGAGCATCGTTGCCGACGTCGGGATGGCGCTAGACCCGCGAAACCTCGAAGCGCAACTGACCGGCGGTCTTCTGTTTGGGCTGACTGCGGCCATCATGGGGGAAATCAATGTCGCGGACGGGAAAATCGTGCAATCCAATTTTCACGACTACCCATCGCTCCGAATTCACGAGGCACCCTCAGTGGACGTTCGGATTCTCGAAAACGGTGAACGGATTCGGGGAATCGGCGAGCCCGGAGTGCCACCTGCTGCGCCAGCCCTGGCGAACGCGTTGTTCTCTCTGACCGGAAAACGCATTCGCGAACTCCCGCTGAACGAGCATCTGAGGTTTGCCTAGTGGGACCATTGGAAGGATTGCGAATAGTCGAGATCCGAGGGATCGGACCAGGCCCCTACGCGGGTATGTTGCTCGCCGATCTTGGCGCCGAAGTGATTGTCGTCGAGCGTGCTGCCAAGCCCTCCGGAGTAGCACCGCCGGCGGCCCACGATATCAACATGCGCGGTAAGCGTTCGATTGCGCTTGACCTCAAGACCCCGCTCGGCGTTGAGTTGTTGCTGAAACTACTGGATACGGCCGACGCGATGTTTGAAGGTTTCAGACCCGGTGTCGCTGAGCGGCTCGGATTCGGTCCTGAGGTTTGTCTCGAAAGAAATCCGCGGCTTGTATACGGACGGGTGACGGGCTGGGGGCAATCCGGTTCATTGAGCCAAGCGGCTGGACATGACATCAATTACATCGCACTCACCGGCGCATTGGCCGCGATTGGACCACAGGAAAAACCGAGCGTCCCGCTCAATCTGATCGGCGATTATGCGGGTGGTAGTCTTTTTCTGGTTGTTGGTATCCTGGCGGCGCTTGTCTCCGCGCGACAATCGGGGCGCGGGCAGGTCGTTGATGCAGCCATCACCGATGGCTCCGCGCACTTGATGTCGATTTTTCATACTCTGTCGACGCTCGGGATGTGGCGACCCCGTCGTGAATCGAATTTGCTCGATGGCGCTGCGCCGTTTTACGACGTGTTTGAAACTGCAGATTCACGGTTTGTCGCAATCGGTGCCATTGAGCCGCAGTTTTTCCAGTTGTTGCTAGACAAGCTGCAGTTGGATCCGTCCCTCGCCACGGCTCAGCATGATGTCTCGGTATGGCCTGAGTTAAGGCGCCAGATTGAAGCGACGATTCGCACGCGAACCCAGCAGGAGTGGATCGACCGCCTCGAGGGCACGGATGTTTGTTTTGCACCCGTCCTTGACTTGAACGAGGCGTCAGAGCATCCCCACCACCGTGATCGAAACACCTACATCAACGTCGGCGATGTGATGCAACCCGCGCCGGCGCCGCGGTTTTCTGCAACGCCATCAACCATACCCGAAGCGCCGCACTCGGAGGGCGCCGATACACGTGCGGTGCTCGAGTCACTTGGGCTGTCGCCCGACCAGATTGCTACGGCACTAGACAGCGGCGCCGCGTTCGAATGATTGCCTGACGGCAAGACGACTGCGCTAACATAGAAAGCCCACGCGCACGGATGGCGAGCATGTTTCGCTTTTTTGAATCTCGAATCGACCCGTTCCCAACCGCGGATCCCGGACGACCTCCACAGTCCCTGAGCGGTTTTTGCTGGACTTACACCCAACCGGTGATCGGATGGCTGGTCGTCATGGCTGTGTTGGCCGCGATCATTGCGATCGGCGAGGTCGCATTGTTTGGATTTCTCGGCTCGCTGGTCGATTGGCTTGCAGAGGCAGAGCGTGACGGGTTCCTGGTGCGCGAGGGCAACCGTCTGTTCTGGATGGGCGCCTTCTTGCTGATCCTGTTGCCGCTGGCGGTGGTTCTTCAGTCCCTCATCATCCATCAGACGTTGCTTGGAAATTACCCGATGATCGGGCGATGGCAGATGCACCGATACCTGCTGGGCCAGAGTCTTGCGTTTTTCTCCGACGAATTTGCCGGTCGCGTGGCGACCAAAGTGATGCAGACGGCCCTCGCAGTCCGCGAGACTGTCATGAAGCTGACCGATGTTCTGGTCTACGTCGTGGTCTACTTCCTCTCGATCGTCGTGATGTTGGCACAGGCTGACTTGTGGTTCGTGCTGCCGTTTCTCGTCTGGATTGTCCTGTACGCAATAGCAGTGTCGTTTTTCGTGCCTCGTCTGTCGCGGGTTAGCCAGAAACAGGCCGATGCACGCTCGTTGATGACGGGCCGAATCGTTGACAGTTATACCAATATCATGACGGTAAAGCTGTTCTCGCACGCCGGTCGGGAGGCAATCTACGCGCGAGATGGGATGGATCGTTTTCTGTCGACCGTTCATCAGCAGATGCGTCTGGTGACGCTGATGCAGAGCTGTGTCTACATCAACAATATCGTTCTTGTGTTCTCGGTGTCCGCGCTAGCGATCAGCCTTTGGCTTAGCGAGGCCGTGACCGTTGGGGCAATCGCTATAGCGATTGCATTGGCGCTGCGATTGAATGGTATGTCGCAATGGATCATGTGGGAGTTGTCAGCATTGTTCGAGAACATTGGCGTCGTGCATGACGGTGCCTCGATGGTGTCGCAACCGCAGGCCGTAACCGACCAGGCCGATGCCGTGAATCTCACTGTCCAGCACGGGGCAATTTCATTCCAGGACGTGACTTTTCATTACGGGAAGGGCTCGGGGGCGATCGAGCGTTTGTCGCTCGAAATCGCTGCAGGAGAAAAGCTCGGACTTGTCGGTCGTTCCGGTGCCGGCAAGACCACGCTCACGAATGTGTTGTTGAGGTTTTACGACCTTGAGGGCGGCGTCATTTCGATTGATGGCACGGACATCAGCAGGGTCTCGCAGGATTCCCTTCGCAGTCAGATCGGTGTCGTTACGCAAGATACTTCGCTGTTGCATCGCTCGATTCGAGAGAACATCGCGTATTCGCGTCCGGACGTATCGGATGACGAAATCATTTGGGCCGCTGAGCGTGCGAAAGCGTGGGAATTCATTCAGACGCTCGAGGACAAGAGCGGTCGTGTCGGTCTGGATGCGTTCGTCGGTGAGCGTGGGGTCAAACTGTCGGGAGGCCAGCGGCAACGAATCGCGATCGCTCGAGTGTTTCTGAAGGATGCGCCCATCCTGATTCTTGATGAGGCGACTTCGGCACTTGATTCCGAGGTTGAAGCGGCGATTCAGGAGAGTCTGTTCGAATTGATGCATGGCAAAACTGTGATCGCGATTGCCCATCGACTTTCGACGATCGCGTCCCTCGATCGGCTGATCGTGTTGGAGGCAGGCGAAATCGTCGAAACAGGTGACCATCGAACGTTAATCGAGTCAGGCGGCATTTATGCCGATTTGTGGTCGCGTCAGTCCGGCGGGTTTATCGGTACAGAATGAGAAGGATTCACGCTCGCTTCACACCCGCGTGACGGATCATTCACACACCGTTGGCTACGATTTCATCAATTCAGTGCAGGAGGTTCTCCGATGGGTTCGCGGATTCGTGTTGGGCTAAGCCTTGTCACGGTGGTGTTGGCGGGTTGGATGGCTGCGGCGGGCGCGCAGGAACCCGGCCAATCGCCACCTGCTCAAGGCGGGGCCCCGAGTGCAGCACCGACCATTGGGTGGTCGACGGATGTCGGGTTCGCTTTGATCGCGAACCCTGAGTTCCAGGGCTCTGACAGTTATCGAGTGCTGCCGGTTCCCTATTTCGACCTCCGCTACTCGGATCAGCAAGGCGTGAAATATTTTGCCAACATCCCCCAAGGATTCGGCGGTTACCTGAAACGAGATCGCGGACCTCGAGGCGCTACGAACGATATCTTTGTATCGATCGCGCCTGGGTTCGCGAACCGGGAGGTCGAGGACGTCGATGGAATCGACGAATTCGGTACGGCGGCGGAACTGCGCGTTGGCTGGGAGTTTGCGCGTGGCGGTTGGAGTCTTAACACCACGCTCGCACAGGCGTTGGCGTCTGGGCACGAGGGAATGTATCTCGACGTTGGCGCGTCCCGGCGAGGACGGATTGGCAGTCGAGGGTTCTGGTCGGTTGGGCCGCGACTCAGGATCGCTGACAGCCAATACATGGATGCCTTGTACGGCGTCACTTCGAGCGAGGCGGCAGCGAGTGGACTTGATGCATTCGATGCAGGAGCCGGGCTCGAAAGCGCGGGTCTGCAGGGTGCGATCAGTGTGCCAGTCGGAAAGCGCTGGCGTGCGACGACGGTCATGGGCGTGTCACGATTGCTATCGGATGCGGCGGACAGCACACTGATCGAATCCTCGAACCAGGTGTTTTTCCTGACGGCACTGACCACCCGCTTCTGAAGGGATTCGTTACTGTTCGTTATTGCACAGGTCGGTTTCGAAGGATCTGCTGAAGAGCTGCGCCGAGACCTGTAAATATGTACAGTATCGGTAATGAAACAGCTTCCGACGTTTTATTACCGGCAGAATTTCCGTGAGTTGGTCGACTTCGTCGTCAGGCATTACGCGCCGGTGCTGTCGTGCCGTAGGCGGCAGTGGCTGGGAGACTTCGAGGCGTTACCGGATCTCGCACAGTGTCTGTACGTTCGACTTCTCAATCGACAGGGCACGATTTTCGAGCGCTCCAAGCTGACATATCCCGAGCTTGGTGACCTTGACGAGCACTTGGGGCCGTTGCGAAGTGCCGGTTTTGTCAGATCGATCACCCCGGCCGATCTCGATGAAGTTTTAGTCCGCCTGACGAAGTCGCGCATCGTCGCCTGCGCAGATGAACCGGAACTCAAGACTTCGTGGACCAAAAAACAGTGTGCCGCCTTCGTGCGCGACAACGGTAACGTGGAGCAATTTTTGCGCAACGTGTCGCAACTGCGGCCGATCGTTGTCGCAAGAGACGATTCCTTTGCGTTTTTTAAGTTTTTGTACTTCGGCCGCATGGCACCGGGTACGTCGCCGCTCACGCTTCGCGATCTGGGGATTGCACGTGAGCACGGCTTCGAAGACTACGAGCCTCGGTTCTCGGCACAAGACGAAGCGGAACATGCGTTCTTTTTCGCGAAGGAGCGCCATCGCCTCGAGAGCGGACTGGCGCATAGCGAAAATGCGGTGTTGCGCCGCTTTGGAGAATGGCCCGCGGCTGACAGCAACGTAGCAGAGCAGCATCGCGATAAACTGGCGCTGGCGCTCGGTCGGAGCTTGGAAGCGCGAAGCGACCCGGTGCAGGCCGTCGACGTGTATCGGCGTGGCGGGTCGGACGACTGCTTGCGTTCAGCGTGTCGGCTACTCTCGCAGCAACGAAGGACTGACGAATTGCGCGAGCTCCTGAATGCACATATCACGTCACCAAAGACAATGGCTGCGCACCACTATGCGGTCGATGCGATGGCGCGACGGTTTGGAGCGAAACCACGAACCGAAGCGACGGAGTTCTTGCGTCGCGCTGTTACGTTGGAGTTAGACGAGTATTACCGGGGCAGCCCTGAGTATGCGGTCGTTTCCCATTATCGAACCAAAGGGCAGATTGCGTTTCGCACTGAGAATCATCTCTGGCTAACCTTGTTCGGGCTGCTGTTCTGGGACCTCATCTTCGAGGCGACGGCAGCGCACTCACCGTTTGACGGTCTTCCGGGTCACCTTGTCGATGGAAGTTTCTATTCGCGAAACATGACTGAGGTCGAGCGACGACTCGAATCCCTGAGCGATCGGAACCGGGCGATTCGCACATTGCTGCAGAGCGCGATCCGCCACCACGGTGAGCAGCGCGGATTGTTCCGCTGGCACCCGGTCACACTACAGGCGATATCTGCGTTGATCGAAAACGCACCGCAACCGGGCATTGCCAAGATTTTGCGTTCGTTGTGCCAGTCGTTTCCAACACGAAAGCGCGGTTACCCGGACCTTATGATAATCGCAGAAGGACGTGTCGCTTTCGTCGAGGTCAAGGCGCCCGGTGATCACATTCGGAGTCATCAGATTCGCCGAATTAAAGCGCTATGCGAAGCCGGCTTGCCTACGTCGGTAGTTCGGGTCGAGTGGAAGCACAATCCGGACCAGCCGTACTGCGTTGTCGATGTCGAGACCACGGGCGGCCGCGCCGGTGCCCATCGCGTTACGGAAATCGGTGCCGTCAAGATGGTAAATGGCGATGTTGTTAATCGTTTCGCCACGTTGATCAATCCGGATCGTCCAATTCCACCCAAGATCACCCGGTTGACCGGTATTCGAAATGACATGGTCGCGACGGCGCCACGGTTCGCGGAGATCGCAGACGATTTCGCCAGATTTCTGGAAGGCAGTATTTTTTGCGCACACAACGTGAACTTCGACTATGGATTCATTCGAATGGAGTTTGAGCGAGTAGGGCATCGGTTGCGACTACCAAAGCGGTGTACGTGTGCTTCCATGCGCAAATCCTATCCGGGTCGCAAATCCTACGCTCTTAAGGCGCTATGCCGAGAGTTTGATATTCCACTTCGCCAGCACCACCGAGCGCTGTGTGATGCTGAAGCGGCGGCAGAGCTGCTGCGGCTGACGTTGCCGTCTCATCAAGCGACGCCAGACGCTCGAGCGGTGGCCGGCAAGCACGCGTAGAATAGAGCCACCGAGTGACCATCAGAGGGAGACGGATTGTGCCAGTTTCGCGAAAACTATTTGCGCTTACGCTTTTGACGGCGTTCATTGGCGCTGTGACAACTGCCGGTCCGAGCCGTGCTGATGACGCGGCACTTGCGGACGCGCTCCAGTGCAAAACGATCGTGTCGGATTCTGAGCGCTTGGCCTGCTTTGACCGATGGGCGCTTGCGTGGGCGCCTACAACCAGCGTTGCGGGAGAGACATCCGACAACGTTGAATCGGAACCAGCGCAAGACGAGGCGGTTGCGTCCGTCAAGGTCGATCCGGCGTCTGAGGAGGAATTCGGTTTGCCACCTGTGCCACTTGCTGAGGACGTTGACCGGATTGTTACAACGGTGACGGAGATCGATGCCAAGCGTGCTGATCGGATTGTGGTCACACTTGCCAATGAGCAGGTCTGGCGTCAAACCCGCGGCACGACACTTCGTCTGGATGTGGGTGACGAAGTAGCGATCGAGCGAAAGCTGTTTGGCGCTTATTCTCTGACCAAGAGCGGCTCGTCACGTCCGATGCGGGTCAAACGGGTGCGTTAAGCGGTTTTTGGGCACCTCATCGGGTGTTGCGTGCGTCATGAACAATCTTACCCTCGACGACTGTCATCAGGATCTGTCCTTCTAACAGTTTGTTGGGGGAGGTCGACGCCACGTTGAAAGGGTCGATATCGATGACAGTCAAGTCGGCCCAGCGATCAGGTGCGATGATCCCGACCTCTGACTCGCGAAAGCTCGCATAGGCCGACCATGTGGTGTATCCACGTATGGCCTCCTCGATGGACATGCGCTGGTCGGGGTACCAGCCTCCGTCGGGCTCAAGATTTTTGTCTTGTCGTGTGACGGCGGAATGGAGTCCATAAAAAATATCGTGATCCGATCCTGGGTTGTCGGCATTGAAAGTCAGAGCGGCACCAGATTCCCGGATCGTACGCCAGGCGTAGGCGCCGCGAACGCGGATGGGTCCCAGCCGTGCTTCGGCCCATGCCTTGTCCTCCATGGCATGTGGCGGTTCCATCGACGCAATCAATCCAAGCTCGATTAGTCTTGGCATATCCTCTGGCGCGATGACTTGCGCGTGCTCGATTCGATGACGATTGCGTTTGGTGTCCGGGAATGACGCGTAAACACGCTCAAGAATGTCCATGGCCTCTCGATTTCCTGCGTCGCCGATTGCGTGAATCGCGATCTGAAATCCGGCCTGCATTGCATCGGCCATGAGACTCTCGTCGAAACCGTACCCCGCACCACTGATACCACGGTGACCCGGAAGATCGGAATAGTCATCCAGCAAACGTGCGCCGCGCGATCCCAGAGCGCCGTCGTAGTAAGCCTTGACTGCCCGAGTCACGAGTCGACTATCGCTATCTGAGTCCGGACCGCGTTCTATCCAACGACGCATCAAGTATTCATCGCGGAGTGAGAGCATGGCATACACTCGAATCGGCAGCTCATCGCTTTTTTCCAACGTCAATAGCGCACTCATCATTCGCGCGTCGTCGCCTGCATCATGTATCGCTGTATACCCGTCGACCGCCATTTGTTGGAGGCCAGCTAATGCATCTCGACGCAGTGATGCCAGGGAGGCTTCCGGCAGCGCGTCGGTCATCATCGTCACAGCCCGATTCAGAAAGATGCCAGTTGGTTGCCCGTCCTGATCGAGGAGAACTTCACCACCGGTGGGCACTGGGGTGCTCGCATCAATCTCTGCGATTTCAAGAGCACGTTGATTGGCCCAACCGGCAAAGCCGTGCAGCCCGGACATGTAAACCGGGTGGTTTGGCACTGCGGCACTTAGATTAGCTATACGAGGATACTGATCGGCCCATGCGCCTTCGTCCCAACCGCTGCCGATGATCCACTCTCCAGCGGGCACCATTTCGGCACGTGCCACGATACGTTCAATCGCCTCGTCTTCAGTTTTTACGCCAATCAGGTTGACGCGGTTCAACAATGCGCCGAGTTCGAAGATGTGCGTGTGCGAATCGACAAGACCGGGAAGTACGCTAGCGCCATTCAGGTCGACCATGATGGTATCCGCTCCGACCCACGACGAGATATCATCATCCGAGCCCACCGCAACGATGCGGCCATCCAGTATCGCGATTGCCGTTGCATCGGGTGTCCAGTGCGTGCCGTCGAATGGCGCATTCGGCGCAGGTGTTCCGTCCAATGCGGGATCATCCCACGCCAGTGTGTAGACTCTCGCGTCAGTAATGACCCAGTCGGCCGCAGCGGCGTTCGTGGTATTTGAACGGCCGCATGCGACCAAACCTAACCAGACAAGCAGCAGGGCGCCACGACCAAAGTGTTTCATTCTGATGCCCTCTTTGAACCTGCAAGTCAGTTTACCTCGACGCGTGCGGCAAGCGAATCGGACTCGTCATGCACTTGGAAAAGTTCACTCGAAATCTCGGTACCGCGGTGCGATACCATGGCATGAGCAAATGGACATACAGGCTCACCCGCGAAGGCGTGAGCGAACGGAGGGCAACTGATGCAGATTCCCCGACTTGAAACGGAACGTCTGATTCTAAGAGCAATCGATCCAGTCCGAGATTTCGATGGTTGGGCGGACTCGATGGGCGATGATGAGACGGTGCGATACCTCGGCGGTCAGACCATGGATCGCTCTGTGGCGTGGCGAAATATGGCGATGGTGATTGGGCATTGGCACATTCGGGGATTCGGTTTTTTCTCTGTTGAGGAAAAACACACGGGAGACTGGGTTGGACGGGTTGGGCCGTGGTATCCCGACGGTTGGCCCGAGCCGGAGATTGGCTGGACAATAAGGCGGTCGTCGTGGGGTAAAGGCTACGCGACGGAAGCGGGCAGGGCGTGCATCGACTTCGTCCGAGATGAGTTGCGCTGGGAGCGAGTGATACATGCGATTATCGAGGGCAATAAAGGCAGCGCGGCCGTTGCTCGCAAGCTCGGTTCCTCAAAGTTGCGAGACCAAGTGGGACTTGGGGGCGTAACCGATGAAAGGGTGTGGATCTACGGGCAGTCGTTCTGAGGAGCCAGGCCAAACCAAAACCGCTGGAGGGTCGAGCATGCAAGAGCGTGAGTTAGGAAATACCGGAATTACCTTGCCGAGCCTAGGGTTCGGGTGCATGGGTTTGTCCGAGTTTTACGGACCACCGACCGAAGCCAAAGCGGCGGTTCGACTGCTGCATGAGGCCATCGAACACGGTGTCGTTCATTTTGACACGGCCGAAATGTACGGTATGGGTAGCACGAACGAGCAGCTACTTGGGACCGCGTTACACGACCGACGCGAGCAGGTGTTCATAGCCACAAAAGTTGGGCCACTGCGCGACTCCACTACTGGAGCGTTTATCGGCGTTGACGGATCCCGCGAAAATTGTCGTCGCGCCATCGAAGGATCATTGCGGCGTTTACGAACCGATTATGTGGATTTGTACTACTTGCATCGCGTAGATACCGAAACCCCGATCGAGACCACAGTCGAGGCGATGGCCGAACTGGTGGAAGCCGGTATGGTCCGCGCGATTGGCTTGTCTGAAGCATCCGCTGAAACATTGAAGCGTGCATCGAGTGTCCACCCGATTGCTGCGTTGCAGTCTGAGTACTCGATCTTCAGTCGTGATATTGAGTCAGAGATGATTCCTGCGTGTTTGGAGACGGGTACGTCGCTGGTTGCCTACTCGCCGCTCGGCCGGGGGTTACTAAGCGGTCGATTCAGCGAATCGTCGTCCGCTCCAGAGGACTATCGTGCGTCAACGCCAAGGTTTCAGGGTGAGGCACTGGCAGCGAATGCCGCACTAGTCGCGGAAATCGACTCGATTGCAAGCGAGTTGGGCGTGGCCACGGCTCAGATTGCGCTCGCATGGGTGTTATCGCGCGGGGAGCATATAGTGACAATCCCGGGCACCACGAAGCTCGAGCATCTCAAGTCCAACGTCGCGGCAATGGCACTGGCGTTGGCGCCTGCGCAGGTCGATCGATTGAACAGATTAGCTGATCGGGTCATTGGCGAACGGTACGATGCGCGTGGAATGGCCAGCGTCAATCGATAAACGAAGTTCCAGACATTTCTGGCGAAACTCATGGCTTCAGCAATGTCCGAGTTCGGCGGAATACGGACGGCAGCATGCCCCAGAACCTGCGGAACTGCTGACTGAAATAGCTGTGATCAGAAAATCCGCTGGCAAAAGCCACCTCTGCAATCGGCATCGTACTTTCCACCAAGAGTCGGCGCGCTTGCTCAAGACGCACCTCTACCAGGAATTGGCGCGGTGTCTTTTTCAAGTGTTTTTTGAATCGCCGCTCCAACGCGCTGAGGCTGAGGTGTGCCGCCTCGGCAATCTCAGTGACCGTGATGTCGCGGGCATAGTTGGCGCGCACGAACTCGACAGGCGCTCTGACCGCGTCGATATCTGATCGGGCGTTTTCAAATCGGTCGAAATGACGCGTCATTCCGAAGGTGCCGACAATCTCTCCCTTCGGATTCCGAATCGGCCGTTTCGTGGTCGCAAACCAGGCAATTTCACCGGCCTCGGTGGTGTTCATTTCGAGGCGGTTGGTGACTTCACCGCCCTCAAGCACATAGGCATCGTCTCGGACGTATTGTTCAGCTAGGTGTCGGGCCGAGAAATCAAAATCCGTCTTTCCCTCAAGCTGGTTGGCGCTCTTGATGCCTTGATGTTCAAGAAATGCCTGGTTGCCGTACATAAAGCGGCTGTCGGAGTCTTTGACCCAGAAAAGGACATCGGGCACTAAATCCAACAATTCAATAATCTTTTTTACTTTAATTTGTTCCAGTAAATACATGTTTTTACTATCAAACGTAGTTTGTCAATCCTGATGGAATCATCATGAAGAGAATTCCTAACGCCGAGAATCTTGCATCATAGTCTCAGTCTCTCATATCAAGCTCGGTTTGTATTCGCATAGGTTTAGCTAAGACCACTGGCGCGCGGGGGAGCAAATGCGAAGTGGAAGAGTTCGCATGGGAATGGTTGGAGGTGGTCCTGGCGCCTTCATTGGGGCGATTCATCGACACGCCGCGGCGCTTGATGGGGAAATTGAGCTTGTGTGTGGTGCATTCAGCGCCGACCCGACGAGTAGCCAGTCTTTTGGCGAATCGCTGCATCTTGATTCGGATCGGTGTTATCCAAACTACGCCACGATGTTCGCGGAAGAAGCGAAGCGCCCCGCGTCCGAAAGGATGCAGTTTGTCACGATCGTGACACCCAATTACTTGCACTTTGACGCTGCTCGACTGGCGTTTGAACATGGGTTCCACGTGTTCTGCGAGAAGCCCGCGACGATGAGTACGCGAGAAGCGCTCGAACTTGCTCAGGCGAAAGAAGCGAGCGACTGTCACTACGCACTGGCCCACACCTACACCGGTTATCCGATGATTCAGGAAGCGCGGCAATTAGTCGCGGCGGGTGGGCTCGGTCGCATAGTCAAAGTAGTCGTTGAGTATACGCAGGGCTGGTTGGCGTCATCTGAGGACCAGTCCACCAAGCAAGCGAGTTGGCGACTCGACCCACTCAAGGCCGGCGTGAGCTGTTGTATGGCTGACATAGGTGTACATGCCGCAAATCTCGCCGAATACGTCAGCGGCACGACGATCACCGAGTTGTGTTCGGACGTGGGGACCGTTGTGCCGGACCGACAGCTCGATGACGACGGAACGGTGTTGCTCAGGTTCAAAAATGGCGCACGCGGGGCGCTGCTGGCCAGTCAAGTCCACATTGGCGATGAGAATAATCTCCGTCTACGCGTGATCGGCGACTATCGCGCTTTGGAGTGGTCGCAGCTCGAGCCGAATACTCTGTGGATCAAGTCGCGAAACGAGGCGACGCAAATGCGTCGAGCGGGTGTTGGAGTGGTGTGTCCACAAGCAGCGGGTAACATGCGAACGCCTGCGGGACACCCGGAAGGCTACATTGAGGCGTTTGCAAATCTGTATCGGGGTTTTGTCTCGCAGATTCGTTCGTCGTCTGCACATCAGAAAGACACTCATAACGCACCCCAATTGCCCGGGATCGAAGCGGCCGTTCGCGGAATGGCATTCATAGAGAATGTCATTGCTGCAGGTCAAAGTGACAAAAAGTGGGTGCCGAACGCGGTCCCAACGGGTGGAGGGGTGCTGCAGTGATTCAGGGACCGGGGATTTTTCTCGCGCAATTCTGTTCGGATGAAGCGCCGTTCAATACGCTTGAGGGATTGTGCGGATGGGCTGCGACGATGGGATACAAAGCAGTCCAGATTCCGACTTGGGACGAACGCGTGTTCGATCTATCAGTCGCAGGATCGAGTAAAACCTACTGCGATGAAGTCGCGGGAGTCGTGGAGACAGCAGGTCTGAAAATCAGTGAGCTTTCCACGCATTTGCAAGGACAACTTGTCGCATCGCACGGTGCGTTCGATACGCTGTTCGATGCATTTACACCGGAATCAATCCAAAGGAATGCGAGCGCCAGGGCTGGTTGGGCTTCAGACCAACTCATGCATGCGGCACGCGCGAGTGAATGGCTGGGGCTGTCGGCACATGCAACATTTTCCGGCTCGCTGCTATGGCCTTACGTCTACCCATGGCCGCAACGACCCAAGGGCTTGGTAACGGACGCGTTCCGTGAACTGGCGCGACGCTGGGAGCCGATCCTTAACGCATTTGATCAGGCAGGCGTTGACGTGTGCTACGAATTGCATCCGGGCGAAGACTTGCATGATGGTGTGACGTTTGAACGATTCGTCGAGGCCGTTGGTGGTCATGCGCGCGCAAACATTCTTTACGACCCCAGCCACTTTGTTCTGCAACAGCTCGACTACCTGGCGTTTATCGACATCTATCGAGAACGTATCCGAGCATTTCACGTCAAGGACGCTGAGTTTCGCCCCAGCGGGAGAAGTGGGGTGTATGGCGGATATCAGGATTGGATCGATCGCCCTGGGCGGTTTCGAAGTCTTGGGGATGGACAGATCGATTTTGGGCAGGTCTTCAGCAAACTGACGCAGTATGGTTATTCCGGTTGGGCTGTCCTTGAGTGGGAGTGCTGCCTGAAGCATCCAGAGGATGGCGCCAGAGAGGGGGCTGAGTTTATTCAACGTCATTTGATCAGACAGCCAGAGCATGCCTTCGATGACTTCGCCGGTACTGGCGAAGACGGTCGACTCAATAGCGCTCTGTTGGGGCTCGACCGAACTCCGGGAAGAACCGCCTCGTGAACGACGCAGATCGCCAACGTTTGTTCACCGCGAGTTGTATTGCTCTGACCGTGACGGCGATGACCTTTGCAATTCGCGCAGGAATCCTCACCCAACTGAGTGAGACGTTCGATCTTAATGATCAGCAGTTGGGATGGATCAATGCGATGGCCTTCCTCGGATTTCCTGTCGCAACAATGCTCGGCGGATTGCTCTACAACGCGTTGGGTGCGAAGCGTCTGATCGTGCTCGCGTTTGCCGGTCACTTGATCGGCCTTGCCCTGACTATTGGCGCGAGTGGATTCTGGACACTGTTGATCTCAAGCTTCTGTATCGGATTTGCGAACGGGTCCGTGGAAGCTGGCTGTAATCCGTTGGTTGCGGATCTCTATGAAGACAACAAGACCACAATGCTGAATCGATTTCATGTGTGGTTTCCTGGTGGGATTGTCGTCGGTGCGCTCGCTTCGCTGGGTGTGACCCGTTTGGGTTTCGGTTGGCAAACGCAGATTGCGATCATGTTTGTCCCGACAATTATCTACGGAATACTGATCCTGAGGCAGCGTTTTCCTGAGCGTCATCACATCAAGCTCTCAACAGCTTCAAATGTCGTTGGTGTGGCGACACCGTTGTTTGTTTTTCTTGCTGTGTGCATGTCACTCAGTGCGACGACAGAGTTGGGCACTCAACAATGGATCGAGCGGATGCTCGGTGCGTCGGGTGCATCACCGATGCTGATCATGGCGCTCGTCACGGGCATCATGGCGGTGGGCCGATTCTTCGCCGGACCACTAATCGAGCGTCTCAACCCCATTGGTGTGCTGTGGGCGTCGTCCGCGTTGGCGCTGACCGGCGTCTATCTGATGAGTCAGGTATCGGGAGCGATGGTGTATCCGTGCGCAGTGTTGTTCGCGCTTGGTGTGACGTATTTCTGGCCGACAACGGTAGGCTTGGTTGCAGAAAAGGTACCAGAGAGCGGCGCTTTCGGAATGTCACTGATCGCCGGGATTGGAATGTTGGCGGTGAGTGCGTGGAATCCGGTTATCGGAGCTTGGATCGACAGTGCGCGAGTAGCGGCGCAGGCATCTGCGACCAACCCAACTGAAATCGAACGACTCGCCGGCCAAGCGACCCTGGAGAGTATGGCGATCTTCCCGGCAGTACTTTTGTTGCTGTACGGCGCACTTTACGCCTGGCAACGTCGCCTGGCCGACTTTGCCAGGGTCAAACCCACCGGGGCACGTCGTCATGGGTGACTCTACCTCGAACGTGACTCGGCGCACCGCGATTGTGGCATTCGCAACCACAGGAGTGATGCTCAGCTATCCGAGTCTGGGGCAGGCACTAGTAGCAACACCTGCGGGTACATCTGATAGTGACGGCGTACTGTTAGATCGACAGGCAATGCGATCACTCGCCGCAATGGTGGATACCGTCCTCCCGGAAACCGAAACTCCAGGGGGCTTGGCACTGGACGTTCCGGGATTCGTTGATCTCCAGCTTTTTGCGTGCCATTCGGAACGAGAGCAACGTGATGTAGCCAGCCTTATCGATACGTTCACGCAGGTCTCGGTGTCGCGCTTCGGACGGTCACCCATGGAGCTCACAACAGAGGAACGCGAGCAGTTGGTCTCCTGGCTTGATCAGGGCGCATCTCCCTTCACGACCACCATGATGCAGAGATTTCGGTTCCTGAAACACTTGATGGTCTTTGGCTACTTCACGTCGAAACGTGGTGCGACCGAAGTTTTGAAATTTGATGCTATCCCGGGTGGATTCAAAGGGTCCGTCCCTTACAAGTCGGTGGGCAGCGCCTGGGGCTCGTTGGCCTTTTATTGAGGAGCTTATGAAATTCTCCGATTTTGCCATTGATGAGAGCCGGGACGTCTTCGATGTCATCGTTGTTGGTTCCGGGATGAGTGGCGGCTGGGCGGCCAAGGAGTTCTGTGAGAAGGGTCTGAAGACGCTGGTCCTGGAACGCGGAAGGTTGGTCGAACATCGAACCGACTACGTCGGGGAAGGTAAGGGGCCCTGGGAGTTCGCGCATCGCACACGCGTCCCGAGAGACCTCGTCGAAAAGCGTTATCAGGTACAGCAAAAGTGCTATGCGTTTAACGATGCGACCAAGCACTTTTTTGGGGACGATGAGGCGTTACCCTACAGCACGGAAAAAGGAACCGGGTTCGACTGGATTCGCGCCAACCAACTGGGAGGTAAATCGGTGCTGTGGCACCGGCAATCGTATCGTTTCAACCGGTGGGACTTTGAAGCGAACAAAGCGGATGGTGTTGGTGTCGATTGGCCGGTCCGATACTCGGACCTCAAACCCTGGTACGAGAAGGTTGAGCGGTTTGTCGGAATCAGTGGCAACGACGATGGGCTGGAGCAGTTGCCGAGCAGCATATGCCAACCGCCTTTCGAGATGACCTCGCCAGAGATTTCGATCCAGGAGCACCTTGCAGAGACCTATCCCGATCGCCCTATGATTATGTCGCGAGCAGCGCACCTGACAAAACCAACACAGCTTCACTTTGACCAGGGTCGGGTCCGCTGTCAGGCTCGCAACGAGTGCCAGAAGGGTTGTTCATTCGGCGCGTATTTTTCCTCGCTAAGTGCGACGCTACCGGCAGCTGCAAAAACTGAAAACTTGAGCATTGCGCCCAACAGTGTCGTCCACAGTCTGATTCATGATGTGGCGACCAATCGGGTGAGAGGCGTCAGAGTCATCGATAACGAGACGCTCACTACGCGCGAGTACTTTGGACGAATGGTGTTTCTTTGCGCGTCCACGCTGGCGAGCACACAAATTCTGCTGAATAGCAAAACCCGACAGTATCCGAACGGACTTGCCAATCGGTCCGGCGTGTTAGGTCGTTACCTCATGGACCACAACTACAATGCGGGTGCACGAGGCTATGTCGAAGGGTTTGATGATGAGTATTACGCGGGACGCCGACCGACCGGCATCTACATCCCAAACTTCAGGTACAAGCCGGATCGTTATCACAAAGACTACTTGCGGGGCTTTGCTTACGCCGGTGGGGCTCAACGAGAGGACTGGCGCAGTCATTCGTGGATTGACGGGATAGGAGCCGACTTTAAGCATCAATTGTCGCATGCGGGTCGTTGGAGCTTCTACCTGGCGGCGCAGGGCGAGATGCTTCCGCGCGTCGACAACCGTGTCGAATTGCACTCGACGAAGAAGGATCGCTGGGGCATTCCGCAACTGCATATCCATTGTCGCTGGTCCGATAACGAAATCCGCATGATGGAAGACGCCGCCGAGTCAGCGCAGCAGATGTTGAAATCGATCGGGTTGGAGGAAGTGTCCTCGTGGGTCACGGTGCGAGAGAACAATCCGGGACTTGCAATTCACGAAGTGGGTACGGCACGGATGGGACGAGACTCGAAAACCTCTGTGTTGAATGGTTTTAATCAGTCGCACGACATTCCAAACCTATTTGTCACCGACGGTAGCGCATTCGCTTCCAGTGCTGTTGTGAACCCCTCGTTGACCTTTATGGCGTTTACAGCAAGGGCGGCGGATTACGCCGTTCACGAGTTGGGACAGGGACGAATATGAGAGATTTTTTGTGTTTTTGTTTTGTTCTGTTGATTTCAGGTTGCGGTGCTGGCTCGAACGGCACCGACCAGAGTTCCCAACTTGCTAACCCGCGACCTGTTGGCGTTCAACTCTGGTCGGTGCGCGATATGCTCGCCGATGATTTCGAAGGTACGATTCGCGCACTCGCCTCCATGGGGTTCGACGGGGTGGAGTTCGCGTCCGACTTTGGACCGTACGCGGAGGACGCCCCGGCACTGCGCGAGTTCCTCGATGGTCTAAACCTCCGTGCATCAAGCGCGCATGTCTCTTTTGATCAACTGACGCCAGACGCACTGCCGCAGACTGTGACTTTTTTTGAGTCGTTAGATGTATCACTTCTAATTATTGGTTGGGATCCTCGAGGATGGGATCCAGATCAGATCGACGAGCTGGTTGACGACCTCAATGCAGCTGCGGAGGCTCTGAGCGAATTCGATATGCAGATTGCCTATCACAATCATGCGCAAGAGTTCGGTCAGTTTAACGATGCGACTTTCTGGGACTACATCGCCGGCCAGACGAACCATGAGGTCCTGCTTCAACTCGATATTGGCTGGGTGGTTAACGCCAAGCGGGATCCACTCGAATTTATCCAACGGAACCCGAACCGCATCGTGTCCGCGCACTACAAGATTTCCCCGCGCGACGGCGAAGACCAAAGCCCAATCATTGGGCAAGGCGAATTTGATTGGCGATCTCTGACTCGAGTCGCGACCACAAAGGGTGGGCTTGAGTGGGTTGTGCTTGAACAAGAAGACTATCCCAATGGCATGAGTTCACTTGAGTCGGTCGCAGCGTCGAAGCATGGACTCGATCTTGCGCTAGAGTGATGCGTCTGACGTTGCGATCAAAGCGACTGACGGGCGTGCGTTTGCTTTTTGTTCTGCTTTGTTCCTTTGGATTGGCGGCGTGCGAGACCACTCCGTGGGAATGGGAGCGGGTGCACGGAACAGGCGAACAGCCGGTTGCTCGGCATGAGGCAGGCCTGGTGGCGTATCAGGGCCGCCTGTTCTTGTTGGGTGGACGGCGCGTCAATCCGGTCAATATCTTTGATCCGGCGACTGGCGAGTGGTCGACCGGCGCGGAATCACCTCTGGAATTACACCACTTTCAGCCAGTCGTTTTTGATGACCATATCCTTCTGATCGGCGCCATGACCGGCGCGTATCCGACTGAACAGCCAGTGGGCAAAGTGATTCGCTATCGTCCACAGGAAGATCGCTTCGAATGGGGTCATGAGATTCCGATGAGTCGCCGCCGCGGTGGCGCTGGCGTCGTTTTTCATGACGGTTATTTCTATATCGTCGGCGGAATCACGAACGGACATGTGGGCGGGTCTGTGCCCTGGTTGGATCGTTACGATCCAGCAACTGGACTATGGGAGGTGCTCCCGGATGCGCCACACAGCCGCGATCACATTCAGGTGGAAGTGGTCGACGACAAGCTATTCGTTTTTGGCGGACGTCGAACCTCTCAAGGCACCGGCAATGTGCTCAATCTGACGGAGTCGGCAGGCGACGTCTTCGATCTGCAGAATCAGTCTTGGGTGGAGACGGGCGCCGCGTTTGAAATTCCGACAATGCGCGCAGGTCAAAGCGTCGTGGCGTGGCAGGATGAAATCGTCGTGATTGGCGGAGAAAGTGCGACGCAGCAATTGGCGCACGATGAGGTAGAAGCCTTCAATGTCACGGACGAGACGTGGCGAACGTGGCCTAGACTCGGGCGCGGACGCCACGGTACCGGGGCCGCCATTATCGGTGACTACCTCTACACTCTGGGGGGAAGCGGAGAGCGGGGTGGCAGTCCGGAACTCATCGATATCGAGCGTTTGAAATTGCCGCATTCCGAACCGTCCAAACCGACGCAACGGCAAACTCGATCTCATCAGACCTGGGCCCCGATTGTGCTTCAGTTCAGGGGTCCGGTGACATCCGAGACAGATGACGTGAATCCGTTTCTGGATTATCGCTTGTTGGTTACATTCAGCTCGGGTGAATCTCAGTTTGTGATCCGCGGTTTCTATGCGGCAGACGGGGATTCTGCGAACACCAGTGCATCCGCCGGCGATACCTGGCAGGTCAATTTTCACCCGCCGCACAACGGCAAATGGGAATACAGCGCCAGCCTGCGATCCGGGCATGAGATTGCATTGGCGGTCGCCGCTGGCGCGGGTGTCGATGTTCCCGTCGAGGATGCTACCGGTGTGGTTTGGGTGAATCGCTCCGATACGATGCCGACAGACAAGAGAGCACGAGGTGCCTTGACGATTGAAAACGGCTATTTCCGCTTTGCGAACCAGGAGAACGTGTCGATCAAGCGTGGCGCCAATAGTCCTGAGAATCTGCTTGCCTATTCCGATTTTGATGCTACCTACCGCCGTACGAGTCAAACTCGCGACGGAGAGGCGCGTGCGACGACTGCCGTTCACCGATTCGCAAGCCATAAGGCGGATTGGCGTGCCGAGGATACGAGCTGGGGTGAGGGTCGCGGAAAATCGTTGATCGGTGCGATGAACTATCTCGCCAGTCAAGGCATGAACAGTCAGTATTTTCTGACCATGAACATCGCTGGCGATGGCGATGATGTATGGCCCTATGTCGACGCGGACACCCGTGATCGATTTGATTGCAGCAGACTGGCTCAATGGGATTTGGTTTTTTCGCATATGCAACGCCTTGGCGTGATGCTGCACGTGGTGCTGCAGGAGACGGAGAACGAATTGCTGTTGGATGGGGGCGAAACAGGGCGATTCCGACAACTCTACCTTCTCGAAATGATTGCACGGTTCGGTCATCACCCGGCATTGGTATGGAATCTCGGTGAAGAAAACGGGCCGGTACCATGGAGCCCGAATGGGCAGACCACGGCGCAGCGCATGACAATGGCGAGTTTCCTGAAGAGCCGTGATCCGTACGACCATGCCGTTTTGCTGCATACCCATGCCAGCCGCAACGACAAGACTGCGATTCTCACACCATTGCTGGGATTCGAGTCGATCGACGGACTTTCGTTTCAGGTAGACGATCCTGCCCGTGTGTCCGAGGAGCTGCGACAGTGGCGACAGGCTTCAATGGATGCCGGGCATCAATGGCTAATCACGATGGACGAGATAGGGCCATGGCAGCGCGGCGCGGCACCGGATGCCGAGAGCCCGGATAGTCACGCACAACTACGACAGGATGTCTTGTGGGGAAGTCTGCTGGCCGGTGCGGCGGGTGTCGAGTGGTACTACGGCGCGCAATGGGCTCAAAATGATCTGACGTCGGAAGACTGGCGCGAGCGGGAGTCGTTGTGGCGACAAACCAACGTAGCCGCCGAGTTGATCGAATCGATTTTCATACCAGGGCTCACGCCATGTCTCCGTGAGCCAAAACTGCACTGCTTGCAGAAGGATCAGGACCGCTACGTCTTGTACCGTCGGGCGAACACTTCATTGGCCTTGGACTTGTCGGGTGTCGACCATTGGTTCGATGTTCGCTGGTTTGATCCGGTCGGCGGCGGAGCATTCATCGCGACAGAAGAGGCTCGCGTGCGCGGCGGTGGACAAACAACCTTAGATCGACCTCCGGACAAAACCAAAGACTGGGTCGCGATCCTTGATCGAATGTGATTACCCCGAGGCAATTGATTGGTTTTCTAGCCGTCGTCGGCAACAGGGGCTGAGTTGAAAATCACCTTCCAGATTTTTAACGTCCCGCTATCATCTTCCCGAAACAAGATCACGTTGTTGGTCGCAAACGCGACGGGCTCGCTGTCGGGGTTGTCCCGCCACTCGCCTCTGACGCCACCCTCGGCAACAACAATGTTATCGAAGCGTTCAACGGTTCGCGTGTAGTGCGTGTGCTGGATACCTTCTGCTGCAGCGGCATCCGTGAGGTGTTTCAGAAGGGCGATTCGGCCTCTAATCGGCGCCTCGTTGGGAGCCATGATGACGGCGTCGTCGTGGAAAAACTCCAATCGAGTGGTTGCCGGCATCGACCGGTCATCGAGCGCTTGAAGAATTTCCACGATTCTCGCTTCGTCGATATGCGAATCCGCAGCAACGGTAGCCGGCAATATCGCCGGGAACGATGCTAATAGGCCTATCAAGAGTGCGGTGGCGATTCGTTTTGACATGGGCAGACTCGGGGTTGCGTAATGCATTATGCTTCCGAGTATCAACGATTCGTGATCGAGTGGAAAGCGTCGGATCGGTACCCTTTTTTGTTTGCGCTAGGTGTGAAAATGACGACTGGACTGTTGGAGAGGCCGGGGGCATCGTTCGTTTTGCGGTGGTTGTTGCTGCTCTGGTCGGTGTGGCCGATTTCTGTTCTGGCGGCGGATGGTGGGAACTCGCAGGCGGATACGTTTCCATTTGAACGTTTTTTGGGGGTCTGGACGCTCGAGGATGATGCGTTTTATCAAGTCTGGGATGGAAAGACTGTAGAGCAGTTGAGCATTCCGGGGCATTTAACGGAATGCCAGCCGGTAAACACAGACTATTCAATCCTCTGCGTCGTTAGCGCGGGCGAGCTGAAAGGTCATATCCTGTGGGTCGCCAGCAATGACCGACAATCGATTAGTCATCTGTCTCATTTCGGTGATCGACGCGTCGGCGTTGGCGAAGGCGCATTGGATCCGCAGGGTCATCTATCCCTGAAAATTCGATTCGAAGATGAACCGGCGGGTACCTATCGTCTTTACACTTATCGATGGGTCGATGAAGATCGCTACGAAATGAAATCGACGCAGTACACATCGGAAAACGAGCCGACTGGCAATTGGTACGGCGGCACGTTTGTGCGATACACAGGCGCGACCAACTAGCAGGCACCCGTTCAGTTGCATGAGAAGGTATTGGCTAAGCGCTGAGCAAATCCTTCGGTGGTGCCCAACCTGTCAAATCTCGAAGACGGTTGAGCCAAGTGGTTACGTTGGCGGGCATCTCAACTTCAGCGTCCTCGGCGAAAAAAAGATAACCACAAATTGAATAGTCGGCGATCGTGATGCTCTGGTCGATCACAAACGCTCCTGTCTTCGCTAATCGTCGGTCCAGAACATCGATGTCGTGCTGGTAGCGACGCAAGAGCCATACACGCGCTTCAGTTTCGAGCTTCGAGTCCGCGAACAGACGATCCGCTCGAAGTTGAGGCAGGCACATTCCGATTTTATTCGCTTCCCAGAACAGCCACTCGAGCACCCGTTGGAGCCGGTGCTCCGACTCTGCGCCCCATTGACCGAACCGCCTTGCAAGATGAACGAGGATTGCGTTCGACTGTGACATCGATTGATCACCATCCAGCAGAGTAGGGACCTCGCCGAACCGAGCACTGGTTTGAAACTCCTGCGATCGCGATTCGCGAGGCGCGAAAATATCGACGGTTTCGTAGTCGTGGGCGATTTGATTCGTGCAAAGTAACAGTCGGACTTTATAAACGTGTCCCGAGTCGGGATGGCCAAAAAGTTTCATTTGTTCACCCTCAATCTCATGCTTGGGTAGTAAGAACTAATCGTCTTGGCGGTTCGACAATTGTAGCGCGGCGGTACTGATGTCAATCCCGGAAGGAGATTGGAAGATCCGTAAATCGAAGCTCGGCGCGATCGCGAGCAGATGGTCAAAGACGTCACTTTTCACTCGCTCATGCTCGGCCCATTCGGTGCTGCGTGTGAATGCATAAATCTCCATCGGAATGCCCGTCGCTGTCGAGTCCAACTGCCGGACCAGAAGTGTCATGTTTGAGTTGATTTCTGAATGATGTTTAAGGTAGGCGAGAATATAGGCTCGGAAGGTACCGAGATTGGTCAGACGCCGCGCATTAACGTTCCCGTCATCAGCCAGGTTCTGATTGGAAATTTCAAGTTCCGCGCGCTTGTGGTCGATGTAGTCTCGCAATAGTGCAAACTCTCGCAAATCGTCCACCTCGTTTCGATGAAGAAAGCGTACGCTGCCGATATCAATGTTGATAGCACGCTTGATCCGGCGACCACCGGAGGTTGACATGTAGCGCCAATTTTTGAACGCATCTGAAATGAATCGGTGCGTCGGTATCGTCGTTACCGTCTTGTCCCAGTTCTGGATTCGCACAGTGTGTAAAGCGATATCGATGACGTCGCCGTCTGCCCCATACTGTGGCATTTCGACCCAATCGCCGACTCTCAGTATCCCGCTTGTCGAGATCTGAACGCTGGCAACAAGAGACAAAATAGTGTCCTTGAATACCAACAAGAGAACAGCGGTAAGGGCGCCTAATCCACTGAAGAAGAGCAAAGGTGACCGATCAACCAATGCCGCGAGGACGAGTACGGTGCCAAGGAAGTAGATGACAATCTTGGATATTTGAAAGAAGCCCTTCAGCGGCCGTTCGCGCGAAATGGGCTGCCGTTCGTAATGCGCGCTCAAAGCGTTGATGAGCGCTCCGACGGTCAGAACAGAAAACAGACGCGCATAGGCAACACTGGTGTTCTTGATGATTTCGACCGCTTGACTCGGCAGCTGATCGAACCAGTCCACGCCAAAGTAGAGAATGAACGCCGGTACAAGATGGGACAGATTGCGGAATATTCTGTGGCCGACCAGAGCGTCGTCCCAGTGACTACTGGTTTGTGCGGCAAGATGGCGAGCGCCACGGATGAGCAGGCGTCGGCTCAGTTGATGCAGCGTGATGGCCAGCAAGATGAGTACGAACACCCCGACCAGTCCCGCAAGCAAAGGTGCTCGCTGATTCCACTCCTGCAGTACGTCCAGCATTTGATCCAGGGTTGTCATAGGGTCTTGCTATTCTTCGCTGAGCGATACGTCGAAAACGTTGAGGCAGGCGATAGTGAAACCGTTGCCGTCGCAGTCGTTAGTGTTTGAGGCATGACCAAATCAGGTGTACTTGATCGTGTCGGTGTCACGAACAATTTTGACAGTACGAAGGACATCTGTTGTAAATCGGCGTGTCTCGATGTTCGAGAGCGCCACGAATTGTGCCGTCGCTTGAGCATGCTCTAAGGTCAGTTTGATATAGCCGCGATGGCCACCGTCGACCCAATCGACAGAATCATTCCGTTCGGCCGTGAGTTCGTCAAAACGTTGTGTCGCAGCCGCTCCCAGTTGGCTGAATCCACGGGGAGATGTGATTCCGGACGTACCAAGCTCGAGTCCCATCGAACGGTTGTCTTTGTCAAAAAGGCGATTTTGCCAGAACACGTGCGTGTCACCGGTGACAGCCAGGAGATCGGTGACACCGACGGCCGCGGCAGCCTCGTAAAGTCTCTCACGAGCTTGAGGGTAGCCATCCCAGGCGTCCATGTTTGCAGGTAACCCCAGAGCGCCGAGTGACGTAAGACCGTCGACCAAAGACGCTGTCGATTCGTCCGCCTTCGCGACCGCGTTGGCGAAGGTTGTGTCCTGCAGGTTTGGCGATAGCACCTTCGCAAGAATTGTCTGGTTGAGAAATACTCGCCATGGTTGGCCCTTTGCTTTGGACGCACGAAGTGCGTTTTGAAAGTAGCGACGGTCCTCATCAGTAATCATCTGGCGATCGGCAGCGCCAACAATGGTTCGATAGAACTCCTGGGCGGACTCCGGGGACTCCAAAGCGTCCCGGTGGTCGCTGAATTCGATCTGTTTCGAACGCGCCATGTGTCGTGTCTCCACGGCGATGAGGCTCGCGAGATTGCCGTAGCTAAAATGCCCTCGTCGATGTTCCGGCGCCTGACCAACGGCGGGCTCACGGACAGGCATCCACTCATAATACGCACGCAGTGACACCGTGCGGCGATCCATCCAAGCGCCTTCGTCGTCTTGATGGTTTTGGGCGCCACCGGCCCACGGGTTGTTGGTTGACTCATGGTCATCCCAGGTGGCAATGAGCGGGTGAGCCGCATGCATCGCGAGCGAACCGGGGTCGGATTTGTATTGCGCATGGCGGCGACGGTAATCACTGAGCGTAACCGTCTCGTGCCTGGGCTCGTGCACTCTGCCGAGGCGGCGGCCGTCATCGCCGCCGTAACCCGTTTCGCTGTACTCGTAGATGTAGTCGCCGAGATGAACGACGACATCGATTTCCGGGTCATCGGCAATTGCCTGGTAGCCATTAAACCGGCCGAAAGGGAAATTCGAACAACTTGCAACCGCAAGAACCAGTCGGTCGAGTTCACCATCGGCCAGTGTCTGCGTGCGACCAATCGGAGACTTCACACCGCCCACCGCGAACTGAAAATAGAGGCGAGCGCCAGATGGCAACCCATTCGGTACGACTTTGACCGTAAAATCTCGTGCACGAGAGGTAGACGTCATGCCTTGTGCGACAACCTTTTGCATGGCTATATCAGATGCGACAACCCAACGAACTTTCGCATCGTTGGCAAGGCCACTGACGCGGGTCCACAGGACGACACTATCGGTGTCCGGGTCACCACTGGCGACACCGTGGGCGAAGACCTCGTTGGACCAAGCTTGTTCATCGAAACCCGCATGTGCACGATTCGCCAGCAACAGTGATGAAGTCAGTCCGAGGAGTGCCTCGCGGCGATCGATATGCATGTGTTTTCTCCAGGCGTCAGGCCGCAGAACAACGGCAGAGCCAACGTGGTGGGTGGTCTGTTGCCTTCGCATTCTAAGCGGGTCTGGTTTGGTTTCAACAGTGGCTGTGCCTTACGCTGTCCGACATGGACTCGATTTCTCGTTTGTTGGTCGTCGCATTGTTGCTGTGCCTCTTCTGCACGGGCTGCAGAACGGTCGCTTTTCCAGAAACTAACGCAGATGCGGTCGATCGGTGGCTCGCTGAATGCGGCGAATGGGACGATTGGGATAAACCTGCGCCGCCCTTCCTGATACACGAGAACACCTACTATGTTGGCACATGTGGGATCAGCGTAATTCTTGTTACCACCAAGGCTGGACATTTTCTGATCGACAGCGGCACACGGCAGGGCGCTGAGCATGTTGTTCGGAACATTGAGTCTCTCGGATTCCGCGTCGAAGACGTCAACGTGCTTTTGCATTCGCATGAGCACTTTGATCATGTTGGGGGAATTCACTATCTGCAGACTTTGAGCGGCGCAAAGCTATTGGCGTCAGGCGCCGCAGCATCTGTTCTGGCGAGTGGTTTGGCGGCGACCCGCGACCCTCAGTTTGGCCTTCATGATCCGTTTGAAGGCGCGACGGTTAGCGGGCTCGTGGTTCCTGGCAGGCCCGTCACCCTCGGGCAGATGTCTTTGATGCCAGTCGCGACGCCCGGTCACACACCTGGCGCGTTAAGTTGGCAGTGGCAGAGCTGTGACTCGCGTGGTTGTCTGGATATCGTCTATGCTGACAGCCTGTCGCCCATAGGTCGGGATGACTATCGCTTTTCGGCGGATTCAGCGTATGTCGATGCATTCCGCAAGGGTCTGCGGCGGCTCGCTGCGCTCGACTGTGATTTCCTGTTAACCCCGCATCCATCGGCCAGCCGAATGGTCCGCCGTCTGCGTTCCGGCACACTTTGGGACCCGACTGCGTGCCAAAACTATGCCGAATCGATTCGAACGCGCCTCAACAAAAGATTGCAAGATGAGCGATCTAACCCTTAAGCCAAGCGTCCCATTGCCGCTGCAGCGCGCCCAGGGTTTTCGGTAGATTGAAATCGGCTCCGTGCACGGACAGCCAATCGTCAAAGTCCAACCCTGCCTGCAGAGATGATGCTATAGAAGGAAAGATGGCCGATCCGCCGCTGGTTTCGATAAGAAAATCCGAGAATACCTGTACCTGCGCATAGAAGTGGGTCGCGCGGTCGCCGCCGGAGGCCGCCAGAAACTCATCGGCTTCGTCAGCGGTCAGAATGATGATCTGGCTGTCGCTATCAACGGCGTCCGTCTGCATTGTTGCTTGCAGTTGTTTGGCGGCAGCCGCAGCTGGGTGCGTCATGGTCAGGAAATCCGCGAGTGGCCAAATCGAATCCGGTTCCAGCTCAGCAAAAGTGCGACGGCGGCTTTCTCTCAGTGTCGAGTTTTCAAGAAGAACAGCAAAAGTCTCATCAAGCCAGTCGGGTGCAAAACCACCGTACGCATGCCCTTGTGCCTTGCGTCCTCCATTTGACGGCATCATCTCGATAAACCACAAATGGCCTAACTCATGCGCAAGCGCGCCATCGTGTGTTTCACCGCCATCGGCAGGACTAACTGCGGCCATCGCGGTGGCTAGTGCGCGTTGTCGGATAGCCTCAGGGAGGTCAGCCGTCTGCGCTTCCACTTGGCGCCTGACGGCGCTCTTCTGCAGTCGTAATTTGTCTTCGTCGCTCATCCAGGGCAGTTGGACGGCGACACCCGCTGCTCGCAGTTGTTCTCGCTGAGTTTTGGCAATTCGACCGCCTGGTACGAGGGCGGTTAGCGGTGGCTGTCTGCCAAACATCGCCTCAAATTGACTCGCCGCACTTTGCATGACATCGAGTGTCGCGCGTGCGTCAGATTCAGATCCAACCACCACCATATTACCGCTTTGTTGGCAGTGCTCTGAGATTGCTGCACAGAGATCTTCCTGTGCGACGCCTGGCTCGATGAGTATCGAAATTAGAAGTAGAGAACAAATAGTGCGGATCATGAAAGTGCCTCTCCCGGGTATCTGCCCAGATTTAGATGCATCACACTCGAAAAGGGTCGCACTAATCACTCGGCATTAGAGTTTGTTCAATCCGAACTGAGATACACTGGTGGCGCGCGCGAACAAATCGGTGGTCAGGTGACATACACGACGTTGATTGATAGCAAATCGCTGCAAGCACGGTTGGATTCCAACCGGTGGGTCGTTCTGGATTGCCGTTTTTCGCTGGCCGAACCTGATGTCGGATTCCAAAGCTATCGAGAAGCACACATCCCGGGCGCGCAGTTTGTTGACCTCGAAAGGGATGCGTCGGGTGAGATTACACCCGACACGGGTCGCCATCCGCTGCCAGATGCGTCCGAGTTCGCATCGCTAGTCGGACAGCTGGGCGTGCAACCAGACTCACAAGTAGTGGTTTACGACGACAGCGACGGCGCTATGGCGGCTCGCACCTGGTTCCTTCTTCGCTGGATCGGTCATAAAAACGTCGCCGTGTTGGACGGCGGACTGCAGTCATGGATGGAGATGGGTGGTGAGTTATCCAGCGACGTGGCGCAACCGGATGCCCAGCTTTCGTATCCGACGCCGCCGGTACATGATTTTGTCGTTTCGTCGGAGGAAGTCGAGCGAATCATCGACCGTGACGTAGACGCCCTGATCGACGCGCGAGCTTCGATTCGTTTTCTTGGAATTGAGGAACCAATCGATGATCGTGCAGGCCATATCCCGGGTGCGATAAACCGGCCCTATTCGATGAACTTGAATGAGAATGGGAAATTCAAGAGCGCTGATACCCTACGAGCCGAATGGACTGAACTACTCAACAATCGGCCTGCAATAGTCATGTGTGGATCCGGCGTTACGGCGTGTCATCATCTGGTGGCAATGAGCCTTGCAGGGATAAAGGGCGCGAGGCTGTACGCTGGCTCATGGAGTGAGTGGATTCGCGACGAACATCGACCGATCACCGAGCGCGTTCCGTTGGCGTGAAATCTCACCTGGAGTACTGATATGCGATCGAATTGCTTTATCGACTGGTTGACCGGCTCCCGTTTCATTGCGTTTTTCGGCCTTGTGGTCGCAATGGCAGGTTGCGTGGCGTCACCGCCGACGAATTCCCGGTGGCATTTGCAGCTCGCACACGATGCGAGCGGCGAAATTGTCGATGGGTCTGTCGCTCGACTTATCGATAGCGTGCGATCAGGCTGCGATTTACGCGTAGCGTGGGGCGCGCGCCGGCGAGTTGACCCGACTCGCACGATCGAGCACAGCGCAACGCCACTTTGGATTTCTGTACGTGATAGCAACACGCTTTCAGCGCAGATCGGCGGCTTCACACCGAACCTCTCTGTGCTCGGCGAGAATCCGGATGAGCATCCCCGGTTCGAACGCTTTGGTGGAACCGAAACTCTGGTGGAGTGGCGCGCCGACATATCGATCGATGGCACATTTAACGCGGTGTGGTTTCGGCCGCACACCGGCGAGCTGATTGAACGTGTACCGCAGCGACATCCTATGCGTTGGTTTGCCGACTGCGAAGCAGGACCATCCGACCCGTTGTTCCCGCCCACTGAATCTTAGACACGCCCACAAAGAGGAGATCGCTGAATGAAAACACTGGAACTGGCAAGACACTTTATGGATCGGGTCGAGGTCGGTGACGCTGATGGCGCCGCGGCATGTCATCATGCAGATAGCAAGATTTGGCATAACTTTAGTAACGAAACTCAAACCATTGCCGAGAATATGGATCTTCTGCGTTTGATGGTCGCGAAGTGCGCTTCGAGAAAATACACCATACATAGGTTGGAGGAGATCGACGGTGGCTATGTTCAACACCACACACTTGAGGTGACCGGACCGAACGGCACTACGCATTCGGCCGAGGCCGTAGCCATCGTCGAGGTGACTGGCGGAAAAATCTCTGCGATCAAGGAATGGATTGATCCAACGGCGCTTCGGTCGGTTCTGGCGGAGACTTGATTCATGAAAATTGAGGATTGTGTTGCGCTAGTGACGGGTGGAAATCGAGGTATTGGTGAGGCCTTCGTAGATGCGTTGTTGGCGGCGGGCGCCGCTCATGTCTATGTAGGATCCCGAGACCCGAAAAACGCTAAAGCGTTAGCTGACTCACATGGTGAACGCGTGACAGTTGTCGAGTTGGATGTCACGCAGCCGGGACACGTTGAGACAGTCGCAAAAACTTGCACCGACGTGACGCTGCTTGTGAACAATGCTGGCGTTTTTTCCAGCGAATCATTGATGGGCGCGGCGGATATGAACGCAATGCGTCAGGAAATGGAGGTCAATTATTTTGGGACCGTGGCGATGACACGCGCCTTTGCACCGCACATCGAAGCCAACGGAGGCGGTGCGGTTGTCAACGTCCTTTCCGCCGGCGGTATTGTGGCCGTACCCGAAATGGGTGGTTACAGTCCGTCGAAATTTGCCGCACGAGCCGCATCGGACTGCTTGCGCGCCGAGTTAAGACCAAAAGGGATCCACGTGGCAGCCTTGATAGTTGGTTCCGTTCGAACACGGATGGCTGCGCACGTGCAGGGTGTTGAGCAGGCCGAACCCTCCGATATCGCTCATGCCGGCATTCTCGCCGTACAGCGTGAGATCGCGGAGCACGACTGCGACCCACACGCAATCCGGATCCGCGCGGCGTTGGCTCGCGATCCGCATGGACTGGCACAAATGCTGGCAGCGGGTGTGGGAGCGACGCGAAACGGTTGATCAACATCTAAAAAATACGGTGGATATAGTGGATTGCGAATCTCCGGCATCGGTTCCCTGGTGTCTGGCGCCATGTCTCCGTACACTGGACGTCTAGTTTTTGACGACGTAGCAGGGGGGTGCCATTGACCTGGTTTGATCTCAGCTCTCCCCGACGCGCCTATTCTATTGGCCTTGCCTTGATTGCCGTTCTGGTCACGGTGCAATTTGTTGGCTTGCGCGTTGCCACGTTAAGGCAGGAAGTCTCCGCTCTGGAAATCAACCTGTCCGGCCGGCAGCGCATGCTCTCGCAACGCATTGCTTTGATTGCGTCGCGCCTGGATTCGCTGGCGCATGACCACCCGCGGACTGTGCCACTTCGCGATGTTTTGGGACGTTGCGTCCATCTCATGGCGAACTCTCAAGCGGCTCTGCAAGCTCGAACACGCCGGCGTATGGCTGAAATGATGACCGCCGGCGGTGATTGCTTTACTGGCGACCTCGCGCTCGGGACGCAACCGAATAGTGCGCCAGCCACTCTTGGCGAGCCTGTCCTGCTCGACATGTTTCTGGCGCAAGCCTGGGCGGTGTCGGTTGGTAACGCGCCGCCAGCGAGCACGGTTGCGCTATCCAGTCTGTCCAGTGGCCCACTTGGTGCTTTACTCGAACAACTCGACCAGGCGACGTTGGATGCGCAGACGGCATCGACGGCGCAGCTGCAACGTTTGTTGTCGTACAACTGGTTGCTGATCCTCGGGTTGGTGCTTGCGGAGTTGTTACTGATTTTTCGGCCGATGGCCTCAGCCGTGGAATCTTCCATAGACAAACTTCGTGAGAGCAATCGCCGATTGGCTAACAGCGAAGCGCGGCTACAGGACTTTGCGAGTACTGCTGCCCACCAGCTATGGGAAACCGACGCACAGTATCGCCTGACCTGGATTGGCGCTTCAGACCAGACTTTTCGAATCCGCTCGGACAGTCAGTTCCTTGGCAAGGCACTGTGGAACGTCGACGGTGTGACGTTGGATGAAGAGACCGACTGGCGCTCGCATCGAGATACTCTTGATGCCCGGTTGTCTTTCATGAATTTTGAGTACTCGATTGTTGCGGACGACGGCACCACTCACTGGTGGCGTTCGCACGGACGGCCAATATTTGATGACAGCGGCGTGTTCATCGGATATCGCGGTACGTCTCAGGAGATTACCAAGGAGCGTCAAGCCGCATCCAAGCTGAGGCGTTCCGATCGTATGCGCGCGCTGGGCCAATTGACCGCTGGCGTCGCGCATGACTTCAACAATCTACTGGCGGTGATTCAGGCGAACGCGGAACTGGCGGTCGCAGCCAACCGTGAAAGTGCATGGCGTGAGTCGGCTGAAGAGATTGTGACAGCGAGTCGGCGCGGGGCGGCGTTAACACACCGACTGCTGGCATTTGGGCGAGTTCAGCGACTGCACAAAGAAGCCATCAACCTGCATGAGTTCTTCGGGAGCCTTGAGCGGCTTCTGCGTCGAACCTTAGGCGAGGATTTTTCAGTCAGCGCGGTCCTGCCATCGGATGTGCTGTGGGTGATGGTGGATCGGCACCAGCTGGAAGATGCGTGTGTCAATCTGGCTTTGAATGCCCGCGATGCGGCCAAGCTCGGTGGAAGACTGACGATCAATGCGAAACCTGCCGACGAAGCGAAGGTCGCCGGGTCATTGGGGCCGAGGGCATCGACGAGAGAATACGTGCAGCTCACCTTCACAGACGATGGAGAGGGTATACCCGATGAGGTTCGAGACCAGATTTTCGAGCCATTTTTCACGACTAAACAGGGCGAAGGATCGGGTCTGGGGCTCAGCATGGTGTACGGTTTCGTGCACCAGTCCGACGGGTTCATTGATGTACGGACGGAAGTTGGTGCCGGTACCTCGTTCGATCTTTTTCTCCCTCGTGCCGCGGCGCAGAGTTTCCCCAATAACGTCAGCACACCGAATCGCCAGTTTTTCGGTTCGGGCAAGCGCGCCTTGCTGGTTGAGGACAACGAACCGCTGCGTCGTGTGATGCGTCGTCATCTCGAGGCACTCGACTTTGAAGTGAAGACCGCAGTTGATGGATTGACCGCGTTGGAGACTGTTCGAAGGAGTGATCCGTTCGATATTCTGATTCTTGACATCGTCCTGCCGGGCGGGCTGGATGGAATCGATGTCTACAACCAGGTCAAGACGCTCGACGAATCCGTAAACGTTCTGTTTTGCTCCGGATTTACAGGGGTCGAGCGTCGTCGGGATCAACTGGACAACGTGCCCGGTTATCTTCTGCGCAAGCCTTTTAGCGTCCAAGAGCTTACCGAGGCTATTTCTGTTGTTTTTGAGCAGGCGCGTGGCCCACAACGAAAGAGTACTGAACCACTTATTTAGGCGGGACGTAGGAGATTTGAACCAAATCGGTCTCCTGGACGACTCTAGGAAGGACACTGGAATCGAATAGTGAACCTTCGACGTGAGCGCAACAAGAAAACAACGGGCACTCATTGAACTCAGCATTGCAGGGGATCGTGCGGCCTTCGATGCGCTATACCGACTTTGGTACGCTCGCTGGCATCAGTTTGCGTTGCGCCATACCGACAATGCCGACATAGCGCATGACGCGCTGCAAGAGGCCGCGCTCGCGATGGTCAGGAATGTTGCTCGTCTGCGAGGGCCAGAGACCTTCGTCGCGTGGTCTTTCGTCATTCATCGCCGCTGTTGCGCGGACGCATTGCGCAGGCGCATCCGCCATCGTAAGTACGAGGTCTCCGATTCCAGAGACTACTCCCAGCCACCGGCAGAGCCCTCAGATCCGCGGTTGACGGATCTGGCCGAGGTAATCGATGGACTGGATGCGGACCACCAAAACGTGCTGACGCTGTTCTATGGCTATGGTCTCACTGTTACGGAGCTAGCCGTTGTCTACGAAGTGCCGGTCGGGACGATCAAATCCAGACTTTTTCAAATTCGCGAGCAGATTCGTTCGCGGGTATCACAGCTACAGAAGGATGACGTATGAAAAAGATTGATGAACAGCTGCAGGACTTGTTGTCGACCCGCGATGATGTCGAGGTTCCGGTGATTGAGCCGAACTTCTACGCGGAAGTTTGGGGCAGCTTACGCGGCGAGAACGGGTTGTTCTTCCTGTTCACATGGGCAGGTATTCTTCTGGCGGCTGGTGGACTTATTTTCTGTATTGTGCAGATGTTGCGGTCGACGTCACTGGAGCAAACGCTGTTGTTTGCGGCGTTCGCAATCATGCTCAATAGCGCACAGATCGCGCTGAAGCTCTGGTTCAACATGCGATTGAATCGATTGGCAGTTCTCAAAGAGATTCGTCAGTTGCGACTGCAGCTTGCGTTAAATGAGTAGCACGTGACGCAACGAGCCGTCTGTCGAGAAATGGCATAATTGGCGGCACACTCAGTCAGGACCGACAGGTTTGCATTGATGACGACGGATAGCCGGTGGTATCAGAAAAGCGAAATGCTGGTTGCGATGTCCGCACTGCTGGTCAGCTTCGTTGCCGTTGTTGTGGCGGTTTACTCGGCGTGGATTGATAGATCGTTTGCGCGTGCCTCTACCTGGCCCTATATCGAGGTTTTTCGTTCCTTTGACGCGACATCGTTAGAATTCGGTGTGGCCAACAGAGGTACCGGACCGGCGCTCGTTCGGTACGCTGTGCTCGAACATAATGGAACGGCTTATGCGACCTGGGGTGAGTGGTTGGACGCCGAATTTAAGATGCCGGAAACCGGTTTCACACAGTCCCACATCTCCCGACGCGTGCTCTCTCCAGACCAGGACCTCGATGTTTTTGTTCTGAAGGACGCAGCTTTGGCGCGTGAAATTATCCGAAGCGGCGAGATTAGCGTCACACTGTGTTATTGCTCCGTATACGACGAATGCTGGATTACCGGACGAGACAATCAGCCGAACCCCATCGGGTCGTGCGATGCGCTGCCACCAAAGCCATTTAAGCAGTGACTGTGTTGGACGGGTCAGCCTAGAGCCTACTGCACTTGCCTCAGCCTGACCCGAGGGCAGATTCAAAACGATACAAAACGACGTTGGGCATGTTTCGGTCAAAACAATGGCATTAACCGTGATCGGACGCTGCGCCTGCGACTATGTCTTGCGTTCGTCGCTCCGATTTCCTTGGATAGGGGTGTCTCCATGCCCAAAGCACCGCGAGACTGGACGTTATCGCCCCGAATGCCGCAATTTGCCCCGCCGGAAGTGCTGCAAATTTTGCGGCGACAGACGAGTAGGTCGCTGTGTATCCAATCGTGTAATAGCTGAGTAGCATGGCCACGGTTGCGATTAACGCTGAAACAAACGGCCAAACCGGTTGATTGTCTCGATAGTCTTTCACAATCAAGTACAGACACAATCCAGTCGCGATCACGAAGCTGGCGTCCAGCGCGGCACCGAATTTGGGTAGCGTCTCCAGACTGCGAACCAGAAAACCGGGCACATATGCGGCGAAGAAGCGCGCAATCGATGGGCCCAAGAGCAAGATGACAGTGGAGAGCATATAACGCGCATGGATGGCTGGGGTTCGACGGTATTGCAGCGCTTTGACGTACAACAGGACGAAAGCGACAGAGACCACGAAGTCAGCACTGGATAGTGCTTCACCAAACAGTTCGCGGAACAGAGTGTCCTTCAACAGGGTGTTTTGGGTGACCAACAGACCGCCAACCGTAAACAGAGGCACCAGAACGAGGCTCGCCATGCCAGCGGCGGCGTGCCAGCGCCAGCGTCGTCTATGCGCCGTCACGTTTTGAGTCATCAGGAGCACAATCCAGAGCGTAGCTGTGATGCCATGTAAATGATGAACCCAGGGGGCGTCGGGCAGCACAATAAAGTAGCTAGGCGCGAACGCTGCGAAGGTCACAATCAGAAAGAACCCGACGAACCAGTGGGCGTGGGGGAATGGCAACATCATCAGACTCCTGCGTGGATGAGTCTGCAGTGGACACTGCCGGAATGTTGAAACACAACGGCGGCAAGGCCTCTGGCCGTGCGTGGCCGCACTTGGCCGCAACCAGACGATCCGCTAGCCTAGGGCACAGGTCGACAACTATCGCTGGAGGCGCAGGATTTGTGGTGACCCCGGAATCGGAACCAGGGCTGGAATCACGACTCGTCGGTTGGAAGCGAATCGCGAACTATCTCGGCTGCGGGGAACGTACGGCGCGACGCTGGGAGCGCCTTGAGCAGCTTCCGGTCCACCGACAGCACCATGAAAAGCGCAGCACGGTGTATGCGTTGCCGCACGAGCTCGACGCATGGGTGGAGTCCCGGTCGGCCCCTGAAGCGGGACAGAGCCACAGAGCCACCACGTCGTCTCGATTGCCAGTTGCAATGCTTTTGGCACTCGGAGCGCTGTTAATAGGAGTCGCGACGACCTGGCTTTTACAAGACTCCAAATCCGTTGCGCCAGAGCTCACGGATTCGAGAACTGATCCGATCGCGGTAGAGTTGTATGAACGTGGTCGCATGCTTTGGAGCCAGCGGGGGGACGTACCGAACCAACGGGCGATCAAGCTTCTGACTCAGGCGGTTGAGCGTGACGACACATTTGCTGAGGCGTGGGCTGCATTGGCATCCGCCTGGCTGACGTTGCCAACCTACACGGATAAGTACAGCCCGGAACATGCGATCAACGAAGCGCTGCTTGCCGCAGGCCGTGCAGTATCGTTGGATCCAACCCTCGTCGAGCCTCGGAGTGTCATGGCCACCGTGGCGAAAGCGCAGGGCGACTGGCTGGAGTCGGAACGCATATTTCAGGAAGCACTTGCCGCTGATCCCGACAACACCAGTGTCCTGCTTTGGTTTGCGGGAAACTATCGTGAACTCGGCATGATGGAAGCCGCCGGGGAGCTGACGTTGCGAGCGAGGGAGCTTGACCCGCATTCACCGCCGATTCTCACGGAGGTTGCGATGAATCTCCATCAGGTCGGCCGCTCGCAGGACGGTCGAGAGCTCCTCGACTACTTGTGGTTTGACCTTGGTGTTGAGACTCCAGTCGTTTGGGTCGGACAGTGGTTTTCGATGATCGAGGCCGGTGAACTCGACAGCGCGGCCCAATGGATCGATAAGTCACCCTTCCGACCATTCCGAGCAGAGTTCGAAGCCTTCATCGAACGCAAACGTGTTCCGTCGACGGATAGCGCGGCGTTTTCTGACCTGATCATCGCAGCGTACGAGCGGGGGCTACCAGGTTGGCTCGCCTTTCATATGCTGGATCAAAGTGGGCTACCTGATTCAGCGCTGGATATTTTCGAAAGGGATTCTGAGGATGGTGAGTTCGACACCTCAGTCGTGCTGTTTTACGAGCGAGGCGGGACTGCGCGCGCCGAAACACGCTTCGCTGATTTGATCGAACGCCTTGGTTATTATGAATATTGGCGAGATCGCGGCGCACCCGACCTTTGCAAACGGGAGCCGCAGATCCCGCTTTGTCGACGGATCAACGATTCAGTTTCTGAGCGAGGTTAAAAGGCGGGCAGGCCCCTGGAGTTCAGTCGGCGCTCGCAATACGCGCGGCGGATCACTCCTCTTTTTGTTGCGTCGCCTGGAAGTTGGCCGTCGCTTCAAGCAGGTCCTCATACTTCTCACGCAACGTCGGCGAAGTCTCAATGAGCTCGATCATGTAACGATCCGCTTCGGCCTTTTTGTTTCGGGTGAGTTGCGCGACACGCGTGATTGAGGGCGCCGGTGCACCCGTGATGATCGCCTCTTGCGTCAGGTCGGACATTCGTTCGCTAAAATATCTTGGGACGCACCGCATCGGTCCCTTCAGGTTCGTGCCCGCACGTCCCTCTCTGCGACATACCACGCGGTAGTCCTCGATGTTGTTGATGCTGTTGTACACGTCCCAGAAATCGAGGCGCGCCTGAATCATGATTTTCTCGAGCTGGAAAGGTGTGCGCTGACCCTGAACGGTGATCTCGTCGATTGTGTCGTCTGCGGGACCCACAACCTCCCCCGTATCTCCGGTCACTTCGGATTCCGCAGGCGAAGTTCCCGCATCCGATGTTGCCTCGCTCTGAACGACCGACGGAGTGGTCTCCGAGTCGGTGCCCTCTTCTGTGGTTTGCGCCATGGCCGTTCCGACGAACAGTGCGCCGATCAAAAACAAATGCCTGAAAAGACTCTTCATGCTCTTATTCACTCATTAGTAAATTTGGGTTTACCGTAATCACGGCAACGTTGTATGCCTGAAAATATACCGCAAAAGGACCCGCTGGCCGAGCAATGTCCCGATTGTGGCCTGTCTAGTATTTTGCCAAGACCGGTTGTCGTACGAGCCAATAGACCGCGGAAAATCACGCGTGTTCCCTGGCTCGGAAACGCGCATAGTCGGTGCCGTATCACCCGAATCATAATCCACTACTCGCATTGTTGCCGCTGACTACACAACGCCAGATCTTTTGGAAGTCGGAGAAACTAGAGAAAAAACAGAAATTTAGAGGGAGCGAGTGTCCCTTTCCCTGGCCAGGATGCGTTTTTTACAGGCTTGGCATGTCTGGGTAGAGTCAATGATCCGTTGGGGCGCCCAGAGTGTAGATGATGCGTTGCTTTGTTGGTTTCGTTACGAGCGTTTTCTTGGTCCTTGGTTCGGTCGCACATGGTGAGGAACCTGGAACACCGGACGAAACCGCCGTCCACGTGATGATTCTCGGTACTTACCACTTCCAAGCCTCGGATTCAGACCTGATATCCGTACAGCCGGCCGATGTTAGGTCCGAGTTACGGCAAAAACAGCTCGATGAGACGGTCGACGCGCTGATCCAGTTTTCGCCGACCGTCATCGCAACCGAACGCGTCAGCGAACCACCGGATTATGTTGATCAGGGTTTTCAGACGTTCGACGAAACACACTACGCAACGTCTCAAAATGAGCGAGTTCAATTGGCCTACCGATTGGCAGCTGCAGCGAACGTCAGCCGTGTTTACGGTATTGATGAACAGCCCGTCGAAGATGAGCCGGATTATTTTCCCTTTGACGCCGTCATGGCGCACGCGATGGCGACCGATCAAGCCCCGGCACTACAGAGAATGCTCGGCGATATTCAGAGTCGAATCACGACAACGATGAAGGCGATGGATGCCATGCATGTCGCAGAAGCCTTATACGAAACCAACACCGGCTTCATCAGCTCACCTGAACTGTACTACGAGCTTTTGAAGTTTGACGCGGGCGAAGCGCAACCCGGTGCTGAACTGAATGCCTATTGGTTCATGCGCAATGCAAAAATCTTTTCCAAGCTGATGGATGTAACGGAACCGGGCGATCGCGTGATCGTTTTGTTCGGTGCCGGCCACAAGTTTTGGCTTGAGCACCTCGTTGAGCAGATGCCGAATGTTGCGTTGGTCAAGCCGGACGCTTTCCTGTTGCAGGCTTTTCCAGGCCAATAAGTGAAGTTACAAGACTCGCTCGTCGACGACCGAGTTCGAATCAGCGACGCTTGAACTGTCGTCTCGATAGGGCCACAGTGAGGGCGTCGCATTGATTACTACGAGGATGGTCTGCGCGATGCTTTCGACACAAATCCGGCTTGTTTTGACATGGACTATCGCCTCGGCGTTTTGCGCTCTTGGTTGGCAGCACGCTATAGCAGACGAAACGGGCGCTACCTATCGCGTCTATTACCTTGGCGGTCAGTCGAATATGGACGGCTATGGGTTCGTGTCGGAATTACCGGCTGATCTAGGCCTGGATACTGAAGATGTCATGATCTTCACCGGCCAGCCAGCGTTCGACAATGAAACCCATGGCGGAGTCGGTGTCTGGCAGGGGCTGCGGCCAGGTTTCGGTACCGGTTTCAAGTCGGATGGCGAGAATAATCAGTTGTCGGACCGCTTCGGACCCGAATTGCTCTTTGGCGATGTGATGGGCAAGTCGGTTGATGGGACCAGAATTGCGATCATCAAATACGCATTGGGAGGATCTGGGCTCGCCAATGGCGTGGGCTATGGAAACTGGCATCCGGAGTTCGATGAGGGCGACGGAATCAACCAGTACGATAATGCATTGAAGACCATTCGAAATGCTTTCGCGGTGAGTGATATCGACGGAGATGGACGGGCAGACCGCTTGGTGCCATCCGGCATCATATGGATGCAGGGGGAAGCCGACGCGTATGACAGCCAGGCATCCGCCGACGCGTACGAGGCAAACCTTACTCGAATGATGAACCTCCTGCGCGCGGCGCTGCGTGTTGATGACTTGCCGGTCGTGATTGGGAAGATCACTGATTCCGGAATGTCCGAAGATGGCACCGTCATGGATTACATCGGAACGGTGCAGGCGGCCCAGAAAGCGTTTGTCGATTCGGATGCCTGCGCGGCATACGTCACCGTGACAGACAACCTTGGTTACATCGAAGATGGCTGGCACTACGATTCCGATGGCTTTGTTCGCATGGGGACTGCGTTTGCAAAGGCGATGGTCACGCTCCAAACCCAATGCGGCTTCAATGAGGTCTAGCCGGATACGATAAAGCCTTGATCGGGTTGGAGAGCTTCTTCAGCGCTGCCGCGGCGGCAATCCACCACCGGTACTTCCGCCCGGGCAGGAGATCATAATGAGGTCGCCGTTTCCGTCGAAATCAACGAATTCTCGCCCAGCAGCAGGACTCGACCCCCAAGGGTCGCGCAGGAGATTGCACTCATCTGCACGGCCGATTTGCCGGAAAGTGAATCGGCGCTCACGTGACAACAGCCGTAGCCCCATGCATTTGGCGTCTGCGGCGCTCACTATGCCATCGGCATTGCAGTCGACCATCGTGCTGGGCGCGATGCCTTGCACCATAAAGGCGCGGATGGTCACATCATAGTTATCGAGATTGCCTTCCGCGGCCGGCACTGGCGGACTGCCCTCGATACGTCGAAAGGTCTCGCAAACTCCCTGCGTCTGTTCGAAGCACTGATCTTCCAGAAATCGGCGCTCGGTCAGATGCCGCGGTACGATCAGGCTTGTCGTGATTGTCGTTCTTTGTCGTTCGTCGTTTAGTTCGAAACCAACTGAGGTCATGAACCCCGCGAGGTTTCGACGTGCCGCGGGAACTGTCGGCTCCCAACCTGCGGTCATCGTAACGCCGTCCTCAGTGCGTGTCTCAAGGTCGGTCAGCACCACGCCAACACCTTCCTCTGCAAGCAATACGAACCCGGGAAGATCATCGTTGGCGCCGTATCCCAACCCGTCCAGCGTGTCAGAAACACGAGGACCAAACGTGTGAGTGCGTCCTTGATACGTAATCGTAGGTTGGCGGTCGATCGCTTTCATAGCGGTATGTAGTTCAGTGAATCCATAGACGTCTTCAGCGTCGGGATAGTCCTCGTCCGGAGTGAATTCAACCCACAACTCGTCGCCCGGCACGACCGGGCAAAATGGCATACCGTCGGCTCCGGTAACTCGTCCATTCGCAGCAGGGCAGCCGTCCAGGTCCTGCAGCATCAAGAAGCTGGTTGCGCCGAGTTCCGGCCAAGCTGATGGTGACCCACCCGGAACCGCAGGGACGATCAAAGGCACATCAATCTTCGAGCTGATTCGAAACGTCAGTGGCCAGCCGGAGTGGTGTTGTATAGACGTGTCTATGGGTCGCAGTGGAGACACCAGTGCTATTTTCAACGGGAATCTGGGAACCGCCTGGTCTTGCTCGAATTCGCTGGACGGATCACCTGCAAACGTGCGATTGGAGGAGAAAACAACCATGCAAACCAGGACGGATAGTGTCAGGCATCGGCGTATCGGTGTCATCATAGGGATCTCTCAGCTAAAAAAACGACACGGAATCAGTGTCGCATAACGAATCCGGCCCTGCAGTGAGACTGCAGAGGGGCGGTATGCTCGTGTCCACAACATGCGAACGTTGCGGGCTACAATAGTCGAGCCTCGCTGCATTACGGCGCAACAGCGGCTAAGGAGTGTCCATGGCGCGAATGGGATACACGTTACGATGGGTGCGAAGTGACTGACGGCTCGTTTATTGAGGATCGTTGGTCCGAAGTGGAGTCGCTGTTCCACAAAGCTATTGAACTGCCGAATGATGAAGTCGCCGATTTCATTCAAGAGGCCTGTGGAGAAGATGAGGAACTTCGCCAGCTGTTGTCTCAACTGGTAGCCGCCGATCTCGATGACGGGCGAATCCGGAATTCGGTTGTCGCTCTTTCCGAAGAGCTTCACCAAGATGAGAGCCTGGTGGGTAAACGCATAGGTGCGTACCGCATCGAGTCTCTTTTGGGCGCAGGCGGTATGGGAGAGGTTTACATCGCATCGCGCGCAGATGGGCAATTTCAGAAAAAAGTCGCGGTCAAAGTAGTCCAGAAACAACTCAACCAGGATCAATTCCTCGACCATTTTCAGACTGAGCTGCAAGCGTTGGCAACGCTCCAGCATCCCTATATCCCAACGCTTATTGACTCTGGCCAGCTCGAAGGCGGTCGTTTGTATTTCATGGCGGAGTTTGTGGATGGTGTGCGGATCGATCATTTCTGCGAAAACCGCGCGTTGTCTCCGCGTCAAATAATCGCGCTTTTCGAGAAGCTCTGTGACGCGGTCAGGCATGCACACAGTAATCTGATTCTTCACCTCGACATCAAGCCCGCCAACGTCCTGGTTGAGAGTGTCGGAAACCCGTGCTTGCTGGATTTCGGAATCACTCGACTGATGAGTGATCCCAATAAAGGGCTCAGAGCATTCACGGCTGACTATGCCAGTCCTGAACAGATTGCGGGCCACCCGCCAACTGCGGCCAGTGACGTCTATTCGCTCGGCGTACTCCTGTACCAACTGCTGACGCGGCGCAAGCCGTTCGGTGATTCGGAGCTTGAGACTATGCCGATGGAAACCAGACTGGCGGCACGTGAGTCCCTCGCTAGTGAGACGACGCTGAGTGCGGCACATGGCATTGACAACGACCTGCTGGCCGTATTGCAAAAGGCGCTGGCGTTTTCGGTGAACGATCGTTACGCAACGGTCGAGTCTTTGCTCGCAGATCTGCGACGCTATCGAAACCATCTGCCGGTTCGCGCGCGCAAGCCCACAGCGACTTACGTTGCGACCAAGTACCTTCGTAGAAATGCCATCGGGTTGTCGATCGCAGGTTCTGCCATTGTCTTTCTTCTGGCCTTTGGAATTCGAGAGGTGCAACTGCGATCGGCGGCCCAAACGGCGCGTGATGCGGCCCAGGAGGCCTATGCGAAAGCCGAGCTTGAGGCCGAGACGCTGCGTCAGGTGTCGGATTTCCTGGTCGGCCTGTTCAAGGTCTCGAATCCTGGAGAAGCGCGTGGGAATTCGGTGACTGCCAGAGAGTTGCTCGACCGAGGCGCATCCCGAATCGAGAGATCGCTCGGCGATCGGCCTGCGGTACAAACCCGCATGATGCGGACGATGGCCGATGTGTACAGCAGCCTCGGGTTGTACGACGCGGCTTCGGAGTTGGACGAGCAAGCGCTTGAAGCAAGGCTTGCAACTTTGGGTTCTCGGCACCCCGATGTGGCTGACTCCTTGTCGGCGCTTGGGTCGCTGTACCGGCTGCAGGCGCGTTATGCCGACTCGGAACAAGCACATAGGCGGGCGTTGACTATCCGTGAGTCGATTTTCGGTTTGAACGATCCCAGTGTCGCTGAAAGTTTGAATGGACTTGCACAAACGCAGTGGTATCTCGGTCGATCTGAGACAGCAGAGGCCAATTACCGCCGTGCACTGCAAATTCGTGAAGCGGTGTTTGGCAGCGATACGGTTGAGGTCGCGAACAGTCTCGTTCACCTCGGTTGGCTGCTCGAACGCGAGGAGCGATTCGACGAGGCCTATAATTTGTTGTCGCGAAGTCTGGAGATTCGTGATCGCAAATTGGGCGAAGATCACTTCCTCGTCGCCGAGAATCTCGATTTGCTTGCACAAATCAATGTTGCGCGTCAGCGGTTCGACGTCGCTGAGGCTCAACTCGTTCGAGCGTTGTCGATCAGACAGCAGGTGCTTGAGCCGAATCACCCTGATATTGGAATGAGCTTGTTGTCCATTGGCCGGTTGTACCGTGCCCAGGGACGGTCCGACGAGGCACTCATATTTTTGAATCGCGCGGAGTCGCATTTTTCGGAGTCTCTCGGTTCCGACCACTATCAGGTTGCCGCGACACTGGAGGACCTTGGGCTGGTTCTCGCCGGCATCCAGAATTGGCTTGCGGCTGAGTCGGCCTTCCGTCGGCAACTCTCGATTCTCGAAAAAACTGTCGCGAATGAACATCTGCTCATCGGTGCAGCTTTGAACAACCTTGGCTGGGTCTTGAGTGACGGGTTGCAAAATTACGATGACGGTGAGGCAGTTCTGCGACGTGCAGTGGCCTTGTTCGATCAGGCTGAACGTCCCGACGACTACTGGCGAGCGCTCAGTCGCTGGAGTCTCGCGAACAACCTTCGAGACCAGAATCGATTCGCTGCGGCGGAACCTTTTTATCTTGAGGCGAAAGCGATACTGGAACTGACGGGTGGTTCCGAGCGAGCCGATAATCCCAATCTCGACGAGTTGCTCAACGACTATGACCGGATGTCGGAAGCTGCAAATCGCTAAAGAGGATTTCATCGCTCATGACCTTTGACGGACTCGTGATCACTAGGCGGCTGTCTGCTTGCGCAAGGTCACAACGTTACCGTTAGTTTTGACGCGTTCAGCTTCTGCGTGAGCATGCATGTTTCGGATAAACTCTCGCACGTCAGCGACGGTCATCCCATGTTCAACGACATCGATCGTCTCATCGCCGGTGAACTCGAGCACTTCGCCGACGGGCGTTGGCTTAACCGGTGTTTTGCGGGTCCGTGACTCGTTGTATTCGAAGTAGTTCATCGTATCGCTCCTGTTGTGGTGGGCTTTGCGCCTGATCACCAGTCTGATGCTGTTACTAACTAATTCGAAAACGCGACGAAAATTCCCTCAAAAAATCTTAAAAAATTAAAAAAACTATTTAAAACAGAAGCTTAAAGTTTTTGGTCGGTACCGGCAAGCGAAAGCTGGCGAGCGAGAAGGGCCTTTAGTAGGCGTAATTCCCTGTGCAGTGTCGCCTCTGAAATTTCCATGGCCGCTGCGGTTTCCGCGTAAGTTGCACCGCAAAAAAAGTAGATCTCTGCGATCCGCACCTTTCGTGGATCTTTCTCTTCAACTCGTTTTAGAACCGACTCGAGCGCTAGTACATCAATTGATGGTCCAGACAAAGGACTGGCAACCTCAATATCCTCAAGCGACTGATGGCGAACGCCACCGCCGCGTTTCTGGCTGAGCTTCGCCCGTGCATGTTCCACCAAAATTTGACGCATAACGTTCGCGACTATGCCGACAAAATGCCCGCGATCCTTGAGTTCGGCCTTGATGTCGCCGATTCGAAGGAAGGCTTCGTTCACCAAAGCCGTCGCCTGGAGGGTATGGTTCTCCGGTTGGCTGCGCATATAACTGTTTGCGACTCGGTGGAGTTCGTCGTAGACCGCCGGGATGATATCTCGCAGGCGGTCGGCATCACCGGTTCGCCACTCGTTTAGCATGCGTGTGATTTGCGGTTCGCGATCCACGTTGAATGCCCTCGTGCGCAAGCACCCGTTAAGGCGCTTCGATTTCTTAATTTGGCGTGATTTTTCAAGTCAGTCAAATGCCAGATACGAATTCGTTCAACTCTTGCTGATCACGCATTCCAAACCGAGTACACACTATGACACGGACCCCTTGAGCTCCCGTACCGCGAATTGTCCTTACCGAATGACCATGTTGGAGACTTGTCACGGCGTCGGCCAAAAGCCTTCGCTATGCAGAGTGCGCCCCCACCATTGGATTGATTTCGATTTCTGCGATGCGGGCATGAGAGGGCAAATCAACGACGTACAGAAACGCGTTCGCGATGTCATCTGGCCGCAACGCCTGTGGTTGGGGATTCTCAAAGAAAGGCGTTTCGACCATTCCCGGATCGATGCTGGTAACGCGAACGTTGTGCGGTGTCAGTTCGTTGGTCAGGTTTTTGGCATACCCGCGAATGAACCATTTGGTCGCGCTGTAAACGGAACCCGAGAGCGCAACATGCCCGGCTTGTGAGCCCGTTAGGACTAGCTGCCCTTTGGTCTGCTTCAGGTGTGGAATCGCCAGTTTTGAGGTTACGGTCACAGCGAAGTTGTTGATCATGATCATTTGATGAAAGTTGTTGATGTCGCCGTTCTCGGTGCCTACAGCGGTCGCACCGATTCCCGCGTTGGCGAAGACAACATCCAAGTGGCCGAATGCCTCTATTGCGCGTTCGAACATCGCTTCTTGAGCTTTCGGATCCGTCACATCGCAAGGAACAGCCAGTGCATTTTCCGGACCTAAATCGTGAACGATGGCATCCAGTTTCTCCTGGCTGCGCGATGCGATAACGACCCGATGGCCTGCCTGTACCGCGCGTCTGGCGCAGATTTCTCCGATTCCCGATGAGCCGCCTGTAATCAAAATATTTTTGCTCATGACTTTCCCGTCCTCTGAATTGGATTCACCCATCAACGCGAGTATACGATGGCAATATGTGGCTGCACCGAGAGCGCCGCAAATGCGCGTAGTTTTTCGGCAGCAACAGTCGCGGGTGCTATTCGAGCGTCCCGTATTGAATCCAGGAGCCTCGCAATGAAACGACTGACAATGATCTTGATGCTTGTGTCGGCGGGGGCTCCGTCATTCACCAATGCAGGAGTCTTTAGCGACCTGCCGGATGTGTTGACTTGCTCGGTCGATGACCCGATTGACGTACAGCCCTGGAACGAGTTGGTGTTTTACGTCAGCGCGCTACTAGAGGACGGCAGTGTGCTCTATAAATCGTTAACTTCGAATCCGGTGGTTCTGGTGGTAAAGCCGGATGGAGTCGTGGACGCGGAAAATCTCGCGGATTGTGATAATCGAAGCGTCGCCGAGCTGCGAGAAACGGGTAGGGCGCGCGACTTCTGACACTCGACTTGGGGAATTTACAGCGTCGCCGCCAGCCGGCTCCCTTGATCGATCGCGCGTTTCGCGTCTAGCTCTGCGGCAATATCCGCACCCCCGATAACGTGTACCGGGATCCCTTTGGACTCTAGCGGCGCTCGTAACTCCTGCAAAGGGAGTTGCCCGGCGCAAAGCACAATATTGTCGACTTCGAGCCACGTTGGGTCTTTTCGTGCGGACCCGAACGTTACGAGCAGCCCTTCGTCGGAAATTTGTTCATAGTTCACTTCACCCACCATCTTGACGTTTTTCATCTTCAGCGACGTCCGGTGAATCCATCCCGTGGTCTTGCCCAGTCGGGCGCCAAGCTTACCTTTCTTACGCTGGAGCAGAGTGACTTCACGCGCAGGCGGGCTCGGTTGCGCCCGCTCGGCAGATAGTCCGCCGCGCGAAGCCTCCGGGTCGACAACGCCCCATTCCTTGAGCCATTCATCGAGATCCATGGTGGATGACTCACCTTCGTTGTGCACCAGGTATTCCGCGACGTCAAAGCCAATGCCGCCGGCGCCGATAATTGCTACGCGTTTACCGACCGGTCGCTTATCTCGCAAGACATCAATGTAGCTCAGCACCATCGGGTGATCCTGTCCGGGAATCATCGGATCGCGAGGCACGACGCCGGTCGCAACAATGACACCGTCATACCCTGCATCGACAAGGTCTTCCTGCGTCACGTGCCGACCGAGATGCACGTCTATGTCGCTGAGCTCTAGCTGTCGGGAAAAGTATCGGAGCATCTCGTGAAACTCTTCTTTCCCGGGGATAATTTTCGCCATGTTCAGTTGGCCACCGATACTGTCGGCCTGATCAAACAGATCAACCCGGTGTCCTCGCTCGGCGAGTACCAGCGCCGTCGACAGCCCCGCTGGTCCCGCGCCAACGACCGCGAATCGACGAGTGCTATCTGCGGCTCTGTAGTTGAGCTCAGTCTCGTGGCATGCGCGAGGGTTGACGAGGCAGCTACTCGTCTTGTTGGAGAATGTGTGATCCAAACACGCTTGATTGCATGCGATGCATACATTGATCTCGTCCGCACGATCTTCGCGCGCTTTCTTGGCAAACTCCGGGTCGGCCAATAGTGGACGTGCCAACGAAACAATATCTGCGTCGCCATTCGCGAGAATCTCTTCGGCAACACTCGGAAGGTTGATTCGATTCGATGTCACCAACGGAATGGAAACTTCCTCCTTCATCTTTCGTGTCACCCATGTAAACGCCTTGCGTGGTACCGATGTGGCGATAGTTGGTACACGGGCTTCGTGCCATCCGATGCCGGTATTGATTATCGTTGCGCCCGCGCTTTCAATCGCTTTTGCGAGCAATACCGTTTCGTCCCAAGTGCTACCGTCAGGAATCAGGTCGATCATGGACAGTCGATAAACAATGATGAAGTCCTCACCGACCGCTTCGCGAGTCCGAGACACAATCTCAATCGGCAACCGCATCCGGTTTTCGTAGCTTCCGCCCCATTGATCGCTTCTCTGGTTGGTGTGACTCACGAGGAACTCGTTGATGAAATAGCCTTCTGATCCCATGATCTCGACGCCGTCATAACCCGCCTCGCGAGCGCGTTTTGCGCAATTGACGAAATCCTGTATTTGTCGCTCAACGGCGTTGGTAGAGAGTTCGCGCGGGGTGAAGGGTGTGATCGGCGAACGGATGCGGGAGGGGGCGACCGCCAGCGGGTGATAGGCGTAGCGACCCGCATGCAAAATCTGAAGTGCGATTTTACCGCCTTCCTGATGAACCGCGTCGGTCACGCGGCGGTGTTTTGTTGCCTCGCCACGTGTTGTTAATTTGCCAGCGAATGGCTTTACCCACCCAGCTCGATTCGGCGCATACCCGCCCGTCACGATCAAGCCGACTTCGCCTCGTGCTCGCTCGCGAAAGTAGGCCGCTAACCGTTCATGCTGATTCCCGTCCTCGAGGCCGGTGTGCATCGAACCCATGAGGATGCGGTTTCTGAGCTGCGTGAACCCAAGGTCTAACGGTGCCAAAAGGTTTGGGTAACTCGTCAACGGTCTACTCCGGATTTGTCTTCAGAATCGTGAGGGCGTAGCCCGCAACCGTAGCATCAAGGTCGCAGGAATTCTGCGCCAGTGTGCAATCGTCCTTGGAAATCGAATAGCGTCGCATTCTCCCAGTGTGAGCCGGCGCCCCATCGGGTTTCGCATGGTGTCGATATCCACGCGGGTTCCCAATAAACGACACCTAATCCTCCATTGTCGACGACGGTTGCGTAGAGATCTCGGAGTTGGTCACGCTGTCCCTCGATGCTGGCAGGATAGCCATCAATCAGACTGTCTTCGCCCAGAAGGTTGTTGGCGTTATCGGCTGACGCAGTCGTCCAGGGGTAAGCGGTCTCCACAATCACAACCGCCGCATCAAATTTTTGTCGCCAATCCGTGATGATCGCTCCCAGGCGCGAATACGGTGTGGACGACCATTTGGCGTAGTAGCTGACTCCGATGAGATCGAATTCATGCAGACCTGCGTCGATACCTGCGGTCAACCACGGAGCCACGTTCTCCGGCTGAGCGATGTGTAGCATAACGTCGATCGACCGCTCTGTTTCCCGGCTGACTTGTCTGACGGCGTCGATACCTGCGTTCAGCAGCTGGACATTCCGTGTCCAATTCACGGGCGCATCCTCTGCAACTTCTTGCGTGATCAACACATCGGTGTTGGTTTCATTGCCGACCTGGACGGCATCGGGCAACAGGTTTAGCGCCGCGAGTCGCATTAGCGTGTCGTAGGTGTATTGCCCGACCAGGCGAGACAGCGTCTTAGTGTCGTTGACATGAGCAACCCATGCCTTGGGCACAATCTGTTTGCCGGGGTGGACCCAATCGTCCGAGTAGTGAAAATCGAGCAGCACGTTGAAACCGGCGGCCCGCGCTCTTGCGATGCTCGTTTCGATATCCTCGGCAGTGCCGTAGCGTGTCCAGTCTGGTGAATGCCACAGACGGAGTCGCACCCAGTTGGCGCCGGCTGCTTCGAAGATTTTGTACGGATCCGTTCTGCCATCGGCATCCGAGTATTGCGCCCCGCAAGCCTCAAGTTCATTCACGTACGACAAATCCACACCTCGCCAGAAAACTTCAGTGACGCTCGAGCTGTTGGTATCAGGCAAGGTCGATGCGCATGCGCTGAGCAAGACTAGAGTCGCGGTAACCACAACACCCGACCTCATGTTCATCGCAGCCCTCCGTGCGGACCAGCAGTCCGCGGCCGTTGCACACAGCCGCTGCCGCTGGCTGTCATCGCCGAACGATGTGTGTGCGGAATGATGACGTCTAAGCTATGACAAGAGCGCATCGACGACCATTTCGATTAGCGCGGCGCCTGCCCACGTCAGAGGCACAATGACGGCGTAGCTAATGAACCGCGTGATCGCTGGCACATCGAACGGCCATGTCGGCAGTCGTGCCACCTCTCGACGCAAAGCCAACGCAGCGGCAAGCGCGGTCGCATCATCGGCGGGATTATTCGATTGGGCGTGGCGGATAGAAGCCTGCGTGTTGACGGCTAATGCCTGACGCTGTTCGACTAATCTCGTTCGCAGCGGCCACACGGGAATTAAGAGCAACAAAATCAACAAAGGCGTGAAAAACGTCAGCGCCGGGAGTGTAGTCCACCAATTGACAGGCCCACCGAGCCACATAATCGATAGCAGCCCCAATGCGCCGACTACGACGAGCGTCGACGTCACTGCCATTTCTCCCACTGGCATGTAAGTGTCAGGCTCCAGTATTCGTACCTGGAGATCTTTTGCAAGCCTCCTGAAAAACAGCGCGTTGCCGAACAGTGCGCTCATTGCCACGCCCATTGTGACCCAGACCGGCAATGGGCCAATGGACATCAGGGCGCTATACAGGTTCGTGGTCAGACTTTCGGTCATCGCTCGCCAACTACCTGCCAGCACACGGCTCTGGAATAGCCATAGCGCGACCGCCAGAACTGTAGTTCTCAACACCCAGCCGCGCGAGCGAAATTCGATCTCTGTTCGCAAGGATTGAGGATCGTGGTTCGGCAAGAATGGCGCTAGCGCCTCCGCGGTGCGAACAGCTCGCGCTGAGATCAAATGAAACACCGGTGTGATGTAGGCAACGGCACAAACGAAAAACGTCGCCACGGGCCAGCTGCCATCGGTGCGAAACTCAGCGAAGCCCGGAAAATGCAGCGTGGCGGCGGTTCCGTATAGCAAGAGGCCGGCAAGCAGGATTATGGCTGCGCAAATCCAACGACCGTGGCGAGCGTCGGGCACGAGTTTCAGCAACCAGATTCTGTTGGCGGACTTCATCGTGACTGAATTCGTGATCGGAGCGGCACTTGCCTTGCGTTAAGAAACGGTTCGAAGATAACACGCGCCAATGCTTGGTTGGAGGCAGAGCAAGCGAAAATTGCGATCTGTTTTAGAACCTAGGATCGTGATACTGACGTCAAGTTTCTGCCGGGTTTTGTTCGTGACGCACGACGCTCCAGGCTTAATGTCCTGTCCTGCACCGGTTGCTATCTGAATCGATCGCAGTATCTTTAACGCGGTCCTAGAGTCCGCTTGCTGATTGCACTTTTGGACTCCCGACTATTGTCTCGGGAGACAAGTACAGAGAGTCCTTTGCGGAATTTTTCTCCGACTTGGACAATACGCCAGTGGGAGGGCGCGAAGTCCGGGTCGAATTTTGGAGTGCGTAATGAAGATTGGTTTGATCATTGAAAACAGTCAGGCGGCGAAAAGTGAGATCGTGCATACAGCGCTGAAAAACGTTGTGGAGCCACTCGGTCATGAAGTTCACCACTACGGCATGTACGGCGCGGACGATAAGGCCAGCTTGACGTATGTCATGAACGGCATCTTGGCGGGCATTCTGCACAATACCAACGCGGTGGATTTCGTGATCACCGGGTGCGGGACAGGAATGGGTTCGATGCTCGCTTGTAACGCAATGCCAGGAGTCGTTTGCGGGCTCGTCATCGATCCCACCGACGCGTTTCTGTTTGGCCAGATCAATGACGGCAACACAATGTCGATGCCCTATGCCAAGGGATTCGGCTGGGCTGCTGAGTTGAACCTCGAAGACTGCTATCGCAAGCTATTCGAGCATGAACGCGGGGTGGGCTACCCTAAAGAGCGTGCGGCCATCATGGCCAAGAATCGTCAGATCTTTAGCGCGGTGAAGGCCGCGGCGTCACACGACATGCTGTCAGTATTGAAAAATGTCGACCAGGATTTGTTGAAGCAGACCATCGCCGGTGAAAAATTTTCGGATTTGTTTTTTGCTAACGCAGAGCAGGGCGATATTTCCGATTACATCAAGTCGGTTTTGGCTGCTTAGGAGCGCGCGTCCGAGTATTGAGCAAGTAGGCGGTCGAAGGACTCCGGGTCACCGGTAATCTCAGAAGCCGTACGTGCGAGTTGACTCCAAAACGCCTGCGGCAAGGCCGCATTTGATGTCACGCAGTGTTCGAAAACTCGCTCGACAACTAACTCTTCCTGACGGTTAGAAAGGTACTGGGTTAGCTCCCCGTATGCGTCTGCAGGCAGGAATCGATGAACCTTGAGGTAGCGCAGCAGATCACCGAGCTCGCTTTTGGCGTTTTTTTGGATTCTCAATCGCATCAGAGAATGGTTAGCCAGGTAGCACGGCGTCGCGATCTATCGCGTTTGCAACATGAATTGCATGGCTTCATCAAAAGTTGTGTCCCACACGTCAAGCTCATGGTCGCCATCGATGATCCGTAGCTCGACATGTTCGGGTTGATGGTCTCTCAACTTCTGGTAGAGCACCGCGGCATGGTAGGCGATGTCCAGATAGTCATGATCACCCGAGTTGATGTAGAGCGGGACTACGATGTCTTGTGCGCGGTACTGGTCGATGAGTGCGGGATAGTTCACCGACCGCCAGAGCGCTGAGTCGAAATCGCCCTTGTCATCGACAAAGGCCGGGTGCTGATATGACGATGAGTCTTCGGGCGGAAGGTCTTCGTACGAGGCAGGGGAAAGCGCCACGCCAGCGGCGAACATCTCGGGGCGCTTCAATACGAAGTTGACGGTTCCAAATCCACCCGCCGATATACCGCCAACAAACCGGTCTTTCCTTGCGTCGGAAACGTGCCAGCGCTTCTCGACATGTGGCACGAGCTCATTGAAAAAAGCCGTTTCAGCAGCCTCGTTGCGACCATCAATCCACCAGCTCTCCGAGTTTGGCATGACGATCACCGTCGGCGGAATATCATCATTGCGAATCAACGCATCGAGTTTTTGTTCGACTCCCAGCCCTTCGGTCCACATTTCAGCAGTCACGAAAGAGCCGTGCAGTAGGTAGACGGTTGGGTAGGGTGCTTTGCGATCGACGTCGTAACCTTCAGGCAGGTAGACCAGATAGCTGTAGTCTCGGTTTAGAACGTCAGAGTGAAAAGATACCGACTCGATACTGCCCGCGTTTGAGTCATCAGCCATCACAAAACTGGCGAGCACCGCAGCCAACGCAAACCGCACAAAATTCTCCATGGACAGTACGCCTCGTGAGTCTCAGCCATCGAACGTAGCACAAGTTCGGGCCTGGTGACTGATGCGCCAGATCTCGGAATCTCGTATGGTTCCCAGCGTAAGCGGTAGCCATAAGGTTCCGCGCCCAATGACAGGTTGCGGTTTGTTCGTCGTCGGAGCGATTTATGCGTGTTTTGATTCTTGTGCTAATGCTAGGTTCCAGCAATATCTTCGCCCAGGCAGAATGGCCGAGTCTGAGCGGGCCTTATCTTGGACAAAAGCTGCCGGGGCTCGAGCCTGAGGTGTTCGCGCCTGATTTGGTTTCGACCAGCGATAGCCGCGAACTGAATTCCGTCTTTTCGCCGAACGGGAAAATTTTCATGTTCTCGCGGGTGATCGATGGGCAGTTCAAAATGTTCTACTCGACCGTTTCCGACGATGGAGTGTGGTCGAGGCCGCGCATGGCCGCGCCTTCAAGAACGTATCCCGGGCATTCTGAAGTAGACATGGTGTTTTCTCCTTCAGGCGACTGGCTGTATTTCATATCGACGCGACCGCTGCCGGGCTATTCCCTGGAACGACACAACATCTGGAAAAGCCAAGTGACGCGCTATGGATTGTTGACACCGGAGCCGCTCGGTCCTGAAATTAACGGCCCTGATCACGAGTTGTATCCGTGGATCGTCGCCGATGGCAGTCTGTATTTCTCATCGACTCGAGCCGACAGTGGCGATGATCGTGACAGCTATCGTGCGCAGTATCGCGATGGCACCTTCGAAACCCCCGAGAACCTTGGACCAGCGATCAACACCGAAAACGATGAAGGGGATATTTTCGTCAGTCCGGATGAGTCGTTTTTGATCCATGTCTCATCAGGCCGCGATGACAATCTCGGCGAGGGAGACCTGTATATCAGCTTCCGTGGCGCAGATGGCGCATGGGGTAAAGACATCCATATGGGCGATGTCATCAATTCCGCGGAGATGGACTACTGCCCGGTGGTTTCCCCGGATGGCAAAGCATTTTTCTTTACGCGCGGCGACGACATCATGTGGGTGGACGCAAAGATTATCGACACGTTTCGAAAGTAGTTGTGACGGTTAGGCTATCGGATCTCGAACGTCAGCGTCGCCCAGTGGGACTCGTAGTCAACGTCCGGCTCGTTCACCGGCACCATGTGGATTAACCGGATATACGAGCGGCCGGACTGCGACAGCGTGATTGTGGCGATACCGTTTTCATCGGTGCGAGTTGCCACGGCCTCCTGGTGTTGATCGCTGTCTGAGCGCTGCGCGAATCCCGAATGGCTCGCGTAAACGCTTTGGTTTGCCACAGGCTCACCTTTGAAGAGAACTCGCACGGGCAGATCATCTCCGACAGACAATCCGAACGGATTCTCCAGCGGAACAATTTCAATCGGATAGCCGTAAGCTTCGCTGACGTTATCGGTGAGAACACCACCCACCTGAATCAGCGCTTTGACGTGCTTTGAATATCGTTCAGCAACATCTTGTTTGCTCGAGTCTGCTGCCCGTCGTGCCTCAAGTACGTCGAGTACCCCATCGTTTTGCAGATATCTTTCGAACGCTTCCGCCGTCATTTCCAAGACTCTCGGCTTAATCGATACACCGACGCCGTAAGTGCCGCTGCTCTCGGTGTTGAACGTCAGTTCATTTGTCGTTTCAGTCAGCGTCCACTGTGATTTATCAGGTCGCGCATGAAGCCCATTTGGCCCTGTTAGTCTCGCGTCGCGAAATCTGTCGAGCGCAACATTGCTCAGACTCGATTCGAACGTGCCGTTGGTTAGGACAACCGATGCCGTCGTATCCGGATCAAGGAAGTGATCATCCAGCTTCAAAAACGTGTCATGACCGTACGCGTCCGCAATGAGGGCGAATCCAACAAGCGCTAACCAGACAACTCTTTTCATGATTCGCGGTACCTTCGTGGTGAATCGCTCGTGTTGAGCAACGGAACTCCTACATTATGCAGGGCCGGGTTGCTTGCCGACAGTTTCGTATGCTCGAGATTTTCGACGTTGCGACAACGCGGTACCAATGAGACAGTCGGCAGGCGCAGACACCGTAGTCCCGTGATTGAACATTCCAAAAGAGGATGGACCGTGAAAAAGAAGATATTGGTTCTTTTACTTTCGTTGGTGATCGTCCTGGCAGGGATTTGGTTCGCTATCCCGATGATCAATGATCGCCAGACGGACGGTGAGGTGTTCCTGGAAGGTTTGGAGGCGCCCGTGCGTGTGGTCCGTGATCATAGCGGCGTTCCCTATATCTACGCGGATTCGTTGCCAGACGTACTCCGGGCGCAGGGCTTTGTGACCGGGCAGGATCGCCTGTTCCAGGTTGAAGCCTTGCGGCGTGCGGCGACCGGCCGGCTCGCGGAGGTGTTCGGATCCGGTCCGAACGAAGTGATCCTGAATCTTGACCGAGAGGCGCGAACGATCGGCTTTCACAGACTGGGGCGGAAGCAGGCCAAGCTCTTGTCACCGCAGGTCTTGCACCGAATCGCAGACTTCCTGACAGGTTTGAATGCTTACATTCTGCAACGACAACAAACACATCCGATCGAATTCAAGCTAGCTGGGTTCACGCCGGAGGTGTGGACGGCGGAAGATCTGTTAGCCGTCGTTTTTTATCTGGGATGGCAAAGCGCCGCTAATTTCGATGCGGAATTAATCGCGCATGATGTCATTCAGAGAATCGGGATTGACGCTTTCGCAGAGATTGCGCCACTGGTCGTCAACCCGGACGACCCACCCGTTGGGGCTGACGCCGCACCAGAGGTTGCCGCTGTCAAACGTTGGGTTGGAGACGTTTCGCCGCTTGCGAAATGGACGCAGGGCGGCATTCGCCAGCTGGGTGTTGGTGGTAGCAACAACTGGGCTGTCAGCGGCTTCAAGGCGGGCCAGAAGGGCGCAATCGTAACCAACGATCCACATTTGGACAGCCGGAATTTACCGGGACCGTGGCACCCGGTTGGACTGATTACGCCGGACATGCGAGTGGTCGGTGTCAGTGCGGGACTGATGGGTGTCACCGTCGGACGCAATGAGCACATCGCGTTTGGTGTGACCAATGCGTACTCGGATGCCGTGGACCTCTATGTCGAGACGATCGATCCGAATGACCCTGATCGATATCTGGAAGGAGATACGTCTGTTGCGTTTGAGGATCTGAGCGAGACCATCCGCATCAAGGACGACACTGACGCTGCAGGCTACCGAACCGAGGAGCTTCGGGTGCGGCTCACTCGTCGTGGCCCGGTGGTTTCTGACGTGTCGGTTCCGAGTGACATCGTTCTTTCGATGCGTTGGGCCTCCGCCGAGTTCATGGGCTCGGAGTTTGGTGTGGATCAACTGATGGAAGCCACCAGCATCGATGAAGCCATGGAAGCGATCGAACAGACGCGCATCGTATCGCTGAACTTTGTAGTCGGCGACGTCGATGGAAACATCGCGAGGCGTGCGAGTGGGGCGGCGCCGGTGCGGATCGAAGGGGACGGCATGTCACCGTTCGCCGTTGTGAGCGACGTGGACAATTGGGCAGGGCGCATCCCACCGGACCAAATGCCGGGCGAGATCAATCCGCCACGAGGTTGGACAGGTTCTGCCAATCACATGACCGCAGACGCCAACTTTCCATATGTGTACACAACTTTCGCCTCGCCAAACTATCGATATCGGCGAATACAGGAATTGATGGCGCCCGCGACAGTCTCCGTCGAGCAAGCGTGGCTTGGACAGTACGATACGCTCAATCTTTTCGCGCGCGATATCGCTCCGATTTTTTCCGACGCCCTGGTTTCGAGCGAATCCGACGTGTTGCAAGAGATCGGCAGCATCCTCGCCGAATGGGACTATCACGACGAAATCGATCTGGTCGCGCCGACCTTATTTCAGGAAACAGTGAGGCAGCTCGCCAGACTTACGTTTGAGGACGAATTGGGCGTTGAGGCAGCGGAGGCGTATTTGTCGAACTGGTACGTTTGGCAGCAGCGTTTTGATGCGATGGTGCAGCAGGGCACATCTCGCTGGTTCGACGATCAGCGCACACCCGGCACGGAATCGTTGACCGATCTGATTCGACAGGCCGGCTTGGCGGCGGTCGAGCGGCTGACGGCTGCGTACGGCGATGATCGGTCAAACTGGCGATGGGGCGAGGTCCATCAATTGCATTTTAGCGGCCCGTTGCGACTCGAGGGGTGGGTCGGTCGGCTGACAGGCAATCAAAGCATCTCCATGGCAGGCTCGGGCGAGACGTTACTGCGAGCATTGTTCCCCTATAACGAGCCGTATGACCCCAAATGGTTTGCATCACTGCGCATGACGGCCGATTTAAACGACCCCGACAAAGTGTATGCAGTATTGCCTGGCGGCGCGGTCGGGAGGACTGGTCATCCGAATCTCTCCGATCAATTGGAGGTCTGGGCGCAGCCGAGTCGAGAGAGTTACTGGTGGTTTAGTGACGAGGCGATCGAGGCGAATGCCGTGCAATCCTTGACGTTGGTACCGAATCTCTGACCTGAGCACGCCCCCGATTCTCCACGATCACGTCAATTTCGTCTGACATTTGTTTATCGTAAATCGTTGACAACTTAGACATGCGGCACGTAATCTGTCGAAGAAGCGTTGAAGTTCGTTGGGTTCGTCGAGCCATTTACCGTCGCTGTTCGGGTAAACAGGTTCAAAACTCAGAACGTCACGCGAATAACCGGTGCCCGCTGGGGTGCCTTGGCATCCGCGCATAACGGAAGGGGAGACGCATGTTACCCATTACTCGATTGTTTGAATCCGAAGCAGCCGCGCATGCGGCCATCGATAGGCTCGTCGAAGGCGAAGAGCCCAGAGGTCGCAGCATAGTCATCAACCCGACGGATCTCGATGCGAAGGCGCAAGTCGATGCGGCTGTTGCGGCCGGGTCGATCATGGAGAAGCACAGAGACTCTCTGCTTGCAGCGGTTGATCGAGGTCGTTTTATCGTCTCGTCGCGCCCACAGTTCCTGAATACCGGGAGTTTTGTGCAGACAACCCTGGATGCCACGTGTGTCGATCCTGATGCAATTGTTGATTACACGCCTGCCAATCCGTCACCGTTTTCGGACCTGCTTGGCATGCCGGTTCTCTGGAATACGAGTTCCAAGACAGAGCTTTGGGAGTTCAATAAGGACTCATCTTTCGGCATCAGTCTGTTAAGCCACGACAACCCGACGCCCCTGTCGTCGTTGTTCCGAATCCCGCTTCTTAAAACGCCGAAGAGTGCCAGAGGGTCATCTGTTGAGCGGATGTCCGGCACATCGGCGCCGTTTTCGTCGAAGATTGGCATGAAACTGCTCTCGGAGCCGAAAACTGCGCGTGGATCGTCGGTGGAGCGCTGGTCGAGTCGATCTGCGCCGTTCTCAGGTTTCCTTGGATTGCGTGTTCTAAGTAAAGATGACTAAGTAGAGGTGAGGAACGCGTCACTTTAGGCTCGGCTTTTGGTCGAGAGACGGTTGAGAAAACGGCGCCCGCTTGGCGCCGTTTTTTTTGATTCGTATCAGTCGCTAAGGCTGGCAGAACAGTGCCAAATCTGTAATTCAAGATTTACAGAAAAAAATGACAATTAGAATTGACAACTACGGCTTTGAAGAAGTATTGTCCAACTACCTGCTAACTCTAGACGGAGATTAGTCAGTTCGCCCGGTCTGTTTCCGGGTGTTGTGGTAGCGCCAGCTTTGCCGCTGGAAATTTGGAACTTCGGGAGACAATCACAATGTCCAACTCAGATCGCGTGTTTCCGACGGGAC
>JBCBBH010000009.1:0-47969 GCA_038531945.1 Pseudomonadota bacterium
ACCCCGAAGTGTCACACGGCGACGACGGCGATCAATACACTCGCCGACCAGGGACAGAGTCTCCCCAACACGTGATGGCGAACTGGTTGTACTTGCAGAGCATCACGGCTTATACGGCAAAGGCGAGCATCCGCTATCGTCACCATGCACGTGTTGGGGAGACTCTGTCCCTGGTCGGCGAGTGTATTGATCGCCGTCGTCGCCGTGTGACACTTCGGGGTGTTGCAACCGAAGATTCGACGGGCACCGTCATTTGCGAAACCGAAGGCGTCTTCATGGTCGACCCCGCTGGCGGCAGCTGACGGAGATTTAAAAAGAGGTCGCTACGGACAGAGCGCGCAATGATCAGTCGTACCACAGTGATCGCAGGGTTAATGCTCAGCATATCCGCGTGCGGAGGGAACTCTTCCGGGACGTCCGCGGGTGCAGACGACGCTTTTGCCAGTCGTTACAGTGCGCCGGAATCAGACTCGCTGGTGATTCGCGGTGCAACCGTCATGACCGGAACCGGCGCGACGTTGAGCGAGGCGGATGTCTATATCGTCGATGGCAGAATCGAGCGCATCGGGACCGATCTTCGGGTGCCGAAGACCGTCAAAGTGATCGACGCAACAGACCGTGTGGTGACGCCCGGCATAATTGATGTGCACTCGCACCTCGGCGTCTACCCCTCTCCAGGGGTAGATGCACACTCGGATGGCAATGAAGCTACCGCACCTAACACCGCCGAGGTATGGGCAGAGCACAGCGTGTGGCCGCAGGATCCCGGGTTTGCAGCGGCACTCGCGGGCGGTGTGACTACCATGCAGATTCTCCCGGGGTCCGCCAATTTGTTCGGCGGGCGTAGTGTCACGATCAAGAACGTGTTTGGCCGGACGGTTCAGGAAATGAAATTTCCTGGGGCGCCATACGGTTTGAAAATGGCTTGCGGAGAAGATCCCAAACGAATGTATGGCGGGCGCGGGAACACGCCGTCGACACGCATGGGAAATGTTGCGGGTTATCGCGCCGCTTGGATCAAAGCGCAACGCTACCGGGACGAACTGGCAGCCGCAGCAGCGGGTGATGGTGAGCCGCCGGAACGTGATCTTCAGCTCGAGACGCTGGCGGGTGCGCTCGACGGCGACATCCTTGTCCACAACCATTGCTATCGCGCCGATGAGATGGCGACGATGATGGAAATAGCGAGGGAGTTCGATTACAAAATCGCCGCATTCCATCACGCCGTCGAAGCCTACAAAATCGCCGATCTGCTAGCTGAACAAGAGGTTTGTGCCGCCCTGTGGGCCGACTGGTGGGGCTTTAAGATGGAGGCGTATGATGGCATCCGCGAGAACGTCGGGTTCGTGCATGCGGCGGGTGCTTGCGCGATCATCCATTCCGACTCGGAAGTCGGAATTCAAATGTTGAATCAGGAGGCGGCCAAGGCGATGGCGGCGGGCAGGAGAGCGGGGGTCGATGTCACTGAATCGGACGCCTTGAGCTGGATCACGCTGAACGCTGCACGCGCGTTAGGCATCGAAGGTCAGACGGGTAGTCTGGAGCCGGGAAAGATGGCGGACATCGTCATTTGGAGTCGATCGCCGTTTAGCGTCTATAGCCGCGCTGAAAAAGTATTCATCGACGGAGCGCTGATGTACGACCGAGCAGATTCGGCGCACCAACCCGTCACCGACTTTTCGCTAGGGCGAACACCTGCAGGAGGGGGCCGTTGATGCGTTGCTTCTGCGTTTTTTTGCTGCTCGCTGCGGTTGCAGTCAAAGCCGAAACGATCGCGATTGTCGGTGGCACGATCCATACGATGACCGGACAGGGGACCGTGCAAAACGGCAGCGTTCTGATCGAGGAAGGAGAAATCGTTTCTATCAAGCAGGGCCGACACGTGCCGAGCGATGCGCGAGTGATCGAGGCGGATGGGCGTGTGATTACTCCCGGGCTGTTTGCTGCACATACCGCGTTAGGGATTGTTGAAGTTTCCGCGGAACGCTCGACAGTCGATGCTGCTCAGTGCTCGCCCCGGTTCACCGCGGCTTTCGATATTTCAGATGCCTACAACCCGGGTTCTTCGCTGATCCCGATTAGTCGAGTCGAAGGCATTACGCGGGCGGTGATCGTGCCATATTCAAGCGACGACGAGGATGGGGCAGCTCAGGGCAGGCGTGTTTTCAGTGGCGCGGCGGCGGTGGTGCATCTTGGCGACGGAGATGACTATCTGGTCATGCGAAAGTCAGCGATTGTCGCTCATCTCGGCGAGACAGGCGCTGATGTTGCGGGTGACTCGCGTGCAGCGGCGCAGCTTTACTTTCAAACAGCGCTGGATGATGCGATTGAGTACCAACAGTTTAAGGATGCCTACGACGCTGGTGCGCGCCGCGAGTATAGTCTCAGTCGAAGCGATCTCGACGCGTTGCAGTCTGTGATTCGTGGAGAAACGCCGGTTTATCTGACCGCCAATCGCGCCAGCGACATTCGGGTGGCCATCGATTTGGCCGACCGCTATGGCTTGCGTCTGGTGATTGTCGGTGGTGCGGAAGCGTGGCAGGTTGCAGATCGTCTCGCGGCCGACAACGTCTCGGTTTTGTTGTCGCCACTCGACAATCTGCCGGCGTCGTTCGATCGACTCGGGTCGACACTACAGAACGCGCAACGACTGCACGAAGCCGGCGTACGTATCATCATCTCGGATACGAGCACCCACAACGCGCGTAATCTCACGCAGCTTGCCGGAAATGCAGTCGCCAACGGACTTCCGTGGATCGAAGGGTTAAGGGCCATCACGACAACACCGGCCAGCGTACTCGGCCTGGGTGATCGTTTTGGGTCTCTTGCTCCCGGCATGGTCGCCGACGTCGTTGTCTGGGATGGTTACCCACTTGAACTGAGTTCATACCCGACGAACGTGTTGATCGATGGTGCTGAGGTGTCGTTGGAAACGCGCCAAACCTTGCTTCGAGATCGATACCGCGATTTGCAAGATAGCCGTGTGCCGGCGTATCGCCACTAAGACGACTGACTTGAGAAGAAGCGCCGCCATTCGCTCGTTGGTGGCGTTTTTTTCGTTGTTCAGCTTCAGTTCGACACATGCGGATGTTCGTTTTCCGGAATTACCGGAAGCGATCGAGGCCAACGTTCGCGCCTACCTAACCTTGGATGATCTTGACTGTGCAGCAGCGTCCGCCGACGTGACTCGGGCGAGACGGTTGGCGAGCAATGAGATCTCGGCTGCGCTTCAAGCGATTGGATACTACAACCCTGAATTTGATCTTGCGTTTGATCAGAACGAGGACTGTTGGCAGGCGACGTTATCACTTGAACCCGGCGAACCGGTGCGTTATCGGAACGTATCAATTGAGGTACAGGGTGCCGGTGAGCAGGATATCCGACTTCGCGATGAGGTTTCCAAGGCGCCAACGGTCGGATCTGTCCTGCACCACGGTGACTACACGACGTTTAAACGATCGCTGCAAAGAATGTTGGCCGCTCGTGGGTATGTAGAAAGTCGAATCGAGCCCTCGGAGTTGCTTGTGCAGCCGAGTGAGAGATCCGTTGATTTGGAGATGGTGATCTATACCGGACCACGGTATTCAGTCGGCCAGGTAATGATTGATGACACCGTGTTTGACGCTGGATTGCTGGATCGATTGGTCTTCCTGAGGTCGGGTAAACCGTTCGATCGAGCCGAGCTCACACGACAACAACAGAACTTGCAGTCGAGCGCATTGATTCGTTCTGCACGTGTGGAGGCGGACGCGAAACCAAATGCAGAACACGTGATCGACGTGCGCGTGTCAATCGAGCCGGTCGAGCGGATTGGCTACTTTGTCGGTGCGGGCGTTTCAACGGACCGTGGTCCTCGGCTGCGTGGTGGGTACCGGAACCGTCGAGTCAATAGCCGTGGCCATCAGATTGATGTCGACCTCAGGGCGTCACCTGTCTTGAGCGATTTCTCAGCGCGCTATCGAAGACCTTTGGAAAATCCACTTGTTGAATGGGCATCGTATCAACTGGTGTTGTCCTCGGAGTCCACCGATACGTCGGATAGCGATGCTGCTCAATTGGGGTGGGAGCGGGTGCGGGTTCTCAGCGACCAATGGATTTCGACGTATGGTGTCCAGGCCAGCCAGACACGGTTTACCGTTGCCGATGCGGACGACCAGACGACGTTGCTGATGCCCGTCGTGGGCTTGAGTCGGCGCACGGCAGATCGTCCGTCGAATCCGCGAAGGGGCACGGCAACGGATATCAATCTGCGCGCCGCCAGTAGCGCGATCGTGTCAACCACAGATTTTTTTCAACTGTACGTTCGCCAACGAGTGTTGTATCCCATCGGGCGGAAAGGGCGTCTTCGACTCTGGGCGGAAGCTGGTTACACATGGCGTGACGACTTCGAAGAACTGCCGCCGGAAATTCGTTTTTTCGCGGGTGGCGATAACAGTGTGCGCGGCTATGATTTCGAAACCATCGGGCCGCGCAATGCAGAAGGTCAGGTTATCGGGGGGAGTCGTCTCGCTGCCGGTAGCATCGAGTATGAGCATGACATTGCAGCGAGCTTCGGGCTCGCCGCGTTTTTTGACATCGGCAGCGCGTTCGAGGGAAGCGCACCCGACTGGCAACGCGGAACCGGTGTCGGCGTGGTGTGGCGCTCCCCGGTTGGTCCATTGCGGGCCTACGTGGCGCACGCACTCGACGGCGAGCGTGGTTTGCGCTTGCACATCAGTTTTGGGGCGGACCTGTGAAGCAACGCCGTTGGGTCCGCCGCGTCGGTTTGTCGGTCATCGTGATTCTGGGGCTGATTGTCCTCGGTCTTGGCTGGCTGTTGGGCACGAGGAGCGGTGCACGATGGTCGCTGTCCGTCGCAATGGAGCGAGCGCCCTTCGTGATCTCAGTCGAAGAAGTCAACGGCAGTCTATTGGGTGGTTTGTCGCTTCATGCTGCGGTGGTTGAATCCGACGGGTGGCAGCTATCAATCGACCGACTGTATGCTCGTGTGCGTCCATCTGTGCTGTGGAATTTTCGCCAAATCACCGTGGCGGATTTGTCGATTGACGGGTTGCAATTGATATTGCCGCCCGGTGAACCAAAAAACGCATCCGTCAGCGATATCGTTGTGCCGCCGATTGCACGAGTCAGCGTACCGTTGTCGATTGATATCGAGCAGCTTTCGATCCGTGACGGCGTTGTTCGCCAGGGCACTGTAGACGTTGTCGAATGGAATGCGTTTGATTTTGAGGGTTCGATCCGCTCGTCGATCCTTACAGCGAGAGCGATGTCTCTGGAGACTGGCGCGGGTCGGATCGCCGTCAGTGGTTCGGTCGAGATGGGCGGTTTGCTCGATTCAAGTTTGGTCGTAGAGACCGCTTGGCAACTGGCTGACACCTCGATTGTCGGGACCACCACAATCGAGGGAGATCGAAACGAGTATGTCGTCGAACATGTTTCGCACCAACCCGTATCGGCTTCGGTATCTGGCCGTGTTAGTGCAGTCGCAGCACGGCCGGTCTCTGTCACGCTAGAGGGGGAGGTGGCCGCCGGTCGGCTCGCATTCGTCGACCAGACGCTTTTCTGGCGGCGTCTGCGCTTTGATTTTGCAGGGCGTCTTTCCGATTGGCGCCTCTCGGCCGACGCGGATGTTGAATACCCAGAGATCGAGTATGCACAACTGGATCTGATGGCGGTTGGTTCACTCGATGCATTGGAGATCAAAAAACTTCGGCTGATTCCCGGCGTCGGCGGAGTGTTGGAGGTCAATGGGCGGTACTTGCTCGGTGACGATGCTGTTGTTGGCAGCGTGTCGATGAATGAGGTGTCGTTAACCGCACTGCTCGGTCATGAGGTTGAGCAGGTGACCGGGAAAGCCGACTTTTCTGCAACACTGCAGCCGAATCTCGCAGTAGATTCCGCGTCTTTCGATGTCAGAGGGATATGGAATGGGCAGCAGCTCGAAGGGCGAGGCGCAGGCGCGTTTTCCGACAACGTAGTGACTGCCGACAATGTCAGTCTCGCCATTGGTCCAAACGTCGTTCGATTTGACGGAAGCGGGTCGTTCGAGTCTGAGCGCGATTGGATTGTTGCGGCTGTTGTTGATGCACCGGACTTGTCCGTGATTTCGCCAGAGTTTGGAGGCCAGATCGAGGGTGAAATCGACGTTTCTGGCTCGTTATCAGATCCACGCGGTAACGCCCGTTTAGTTGCGCCATCCCTGATGGTCGGTGACTACGCGCTACGTGGTGCGGAGCTGACTGCGTCACTCGACGATGCGTCCGTGACCTTGAGCGGAACGCTTGATCATGCGGTTCTGGGTGTTGAGGAGGTTCACGACGCATCGGTTGTCTTGAGCGGGACCCGAGCGGCACATCAGGTAACGTTGCGTGGGACTCACGCTTTGGTAGATCTCGCTGAGTTGGCGCTTGAGGGCGCGTGGATGGAGTCCAACGAATGGGTCGGGTCGGTACGCGCGCTGCAAGCGACTGCGTTGCCGGAGGCGGATCACCCGATACCCATTCAGACAACCCGGCCTGCTGAGATCGAAATCAGTCGCCGGCGGCAGGCCGTGGACGGCCTTTGTATCGATGCCGCCGATTTACTGTCGTCGTGCTTCAGTGTTGCGGCGACCGATTCACAGGAGCTGGATATTGACGGGCAGTTCGCCCTGGACTCACTGCAGCGCATTCCTGGACTTCCGGATACGTGGCAAGTCGGTGGGGCAGTGTCCGGTGAGGTCGATCTGCAAGGCACGTTGGAACGAATCAACGGCATTGCGAAAATCTCGCTCGATGGTCTGCGAATTGCTCGTGTCAGTGATGATCCTCTGTCCGAGGAAACCCAGCAGATCGATGTCGACGTGGCTGAGGTCGTTGCGCAGTGGCAGGACGGACTGCTGCAATTGGCCTCAACGTTGAGGTCAAGACGTGGCGCGACGCTGGGTGGCGAATTGACGCTGGATTCCTGGCTGCAACCTGACTCGCCCATCGCGGGACGCATCGATTGGAATACCAACGACCTCGCAACCTTGGATGTGGTGGTTCCGTCCGTTCGGATCGGGAGCGGTCAAGCTCGTGTGTCTGCGTTGGTTAGCGGAACCCGGAGCACGCCAGGTGTCCAGATTGAGGGTGCGCTGTCAGGTGGCGAGTTTTTTGTTTTACCCACCAATACGGCGCTTAGCGGTGTTGACGTGAATCTCGTTGGTGGTCTCTTTGACGCTGTGAAAATTCGAGCCTCGGCGCAGTCCGGCAGCGGCACAGCTAGTTTCGACGGTAGCGCAGGGATGGGACCGGTCGGACCTTTCGTCAGGGGAACTTTTCTGGCGACCGACGCGCTACTGGCAGATCTTGAGGATGTTCGGTTGTCAGCGAGTGCGAGGCTCGCACTCGGGTGGCATCCGTATAGCTTGTCCGTAGTAGGGCGGGCATGTTTCGATGACACACGCATCGCGGTCAAGGCGCTTCCACCAAGCGCTGTGCGCATCTCGCCAGACGCCGTCATACAAGTTGATGATCAGCGCGCGACTCTGACGCCGGTGAGCTTTCGTCATATCGACGTGACGACGACATTGGGTGACGATGTACGACTATCGGGGTTCGGGTTGAAAACCGGTTTGTCGGGTGAGATCCGGTTGAAGCAGTTCTCCGAAGCGCCGTTGGCGGGGTACGGCAGACTGGAGCTGGTCGATGCCGCTTACAGGGCCTACGGGCAGTCTCTTTCCGTGACACGTGGCGTACTCGATTTCAGCGGACCCCTGGAGATGCCATACCTGTCGCTTCGAGCCGAACGTGACATCGACGCGGGTAGTGTCGGAATCGATATCTCGGGATCGCCGGATGCACTGGTTAGCGATTTGTTCTCGGAGCCAGAGCGTAGCGATGCGGAAAAGCTCAGCTTGCTTTTAACCGGTCGAAATCTCTCGAATAACGACCAGGACGAAGGAGCGAATCTCGCTGATGCCGCGATTACGCTTGGATTACGGCAGGCGTTTGGTGTGAGCAGTACCATTCGGAACGGGGTTGGTCTCGACACGCTGACTTTGGATGGCAGCGGTAGGGACGGACGAATACTCGCTGGGAAACAGCTTTCCGAGCGAATTTATCTGCAATACGCATATGGCGTATTCGACCAGCTGTCAAGTGTATTGCTGCGGTTTCAAATCAACGATCGTCTCGCGCTCGAGTCCGTATCGGGCGAGGACCAGGCATTCGACTTGCTGTACGAGGCGGGCTCCCGGCAATAGCTTCAGCAAGGCTTGGCGTAGTCCGTATAATGCGGTTACGTTTATTACCGCAGTGAGATCTTCCATGGCCCTACCGAGTGTTCTCGAGAACCGTCTGTCGATACCCGTCGTCGGTGCACCGATGTTTATTGTGTCGGGACCGGAGTTGGTGATTGAGCAATGCAAAGCAGGCATTGTGGGATCGTTCCCTGCGTTGAACGCGCGCCCGCAATCACTGCTCGACGACTGGTTGAGCCAGATTACTGAAACACTCGAAGCGGAACGAAAAGCCAATCCGGAAAAGCCGATTGCGCCATTTGCAGTTAACCAAATTTGCCATGCGAGCAATGATCGCCTCGAGGCGGATATGGAGACTTGTGTTAAGCATCAAGTGCCGATAATCATCACCAGCCTCCGTCCTCCCAAAGCGGTGGTTGACGCAACACACAGTTACGGCGGTGTGGTGTTTCATGATGTGATCAACCTCCGCCATGCGCGCAAGGCAATCTCGGAGGGTGTCGATGGCATTATTGCGGTCTGTGCCGGGGCGGGCGGTCACGCTGGTACCTTGAGTCCATTTGCTCTGATCAAAGAACTTCGGCAGGAGTTTGACGGCACGATTCTGTTGTCCGGTTCGATGAGCACCGGCAATGATGTGCTCGCTGCGCAGGCAATCGGGGCAGATCTTGCGTATATCGGATCCCGTTTCATTGCGACGACCGAAGCGAACGCAGTGCCCGGATACAAGCAGATGCTCGTGGATAGCGTGGCATCCGATATTGTCTATTCGTCGTTGTTCACTGGTGTCCTCGGCAACTATTTGAAACCGAGTATCGAAAAAGCCGGAATGGACCCGGACAATCTGCCATCAGCGGACAAGTCGACGATGGATTTCGGGAGTGGTGGCAATACCAAGAGCAAAGCGTGGAAGGACATCTGGGGCGCCGGGCAGGGCGTTGGAAGCATCAACGAAATCCTGCCGGTCGGTGAGTTGATCGAAAAAATGCGTGATGAGTACCACGCGGTGCGCGAGCGTCTGCAGCTCGCCGGATAGGCTCACTTGGCGGGGGTTGCCACTCAGCTCGTTGCCGTAGCCGCAGGTGGTGCCGGCGGCGCCGTGGCGCGTTTTCTTGTCCAGACGGTAGTGGGTGCCAGCGGCGCGCCTTTGGCGGTGCTGATCGTCAACGTTTTGGGTTCATTTCTCGCGGGCGTCGGTCTGCAGTGGTTCAATGGAGCAGCCATCGATAGCGGTTGGTCAAACACGCTTTCGCTGTTGTTCGTTACAGGTTTTTGCGGTGCGTTCACCACGATGTCCGCCATGACGGTCCAGGCCCGCGATCTCGCAATGTCAGATGGTTTGGTGACTGCCGTCGGTTATTCTGCGCTGAATGTACTGCTATCGATCTTTGCGCTGCTGCTCGGCGCCTGGACAATTCGCTAGAGATCTGCTCGAGCGCGCGACATTGCAGCTTTGAGTTTCTCGGTGATCAATGGCAGCGCATCGAGATGCTCAGGCTTCATCAGGCAGCTTCGAAGACACGTCACGGTTTGGGCATCACTCGTGTGAAACTCTGCGGGTAGCCGTGTGTTAGGAACTTCGATTAATGCGAGGTGCAGATTGGTTGCTGCTGCATGGTCGAACACGCGTTGTGCGAGCACACTGGCCGGTGTCGAGTCCGTTGGGTGCATTGCCCAGACCACAATGTCGAGCTCGGGGTCGGTTACCAGATAGGTGGCATCATCGTCCACAATGGAAGTCGCCAGTGCGCGCGCCGCGCTGAGACACCTGGAAAGGTCTATCGCGAATTCGCCGTCCCTATCCAGCGGTAAAGCTTGTTGCGTGGCCCACAGCGCCACTGCGGCTGCACCGGCGCGAGAGCACTCAAGACTGATTTCTCCGAGGTGCAGTTCATCACTGGAGAAATAGGTGTACGGCGACTGGTGGTCGTAGTGGCGGCCCACGCCTGGTTCACGAAAAAGCACACACCCGCATCCATAGGGCTGCAGTCCATGCTTGTGCGGATCGATCGCGATACTGTCGGTATGTCGAATGCTGGCGAATGCCGCCCGCGCGGTCTCTGACAGGCGATTTGCAAGTACGAAATAGCCACCGTAAGCGGCGTCGACATGGACACGCACACGGTAGCGCTGGGCTAGTGGCAAGATTTCGTGGAGTGGGTCGACAGCGCCGTAGCCCGTCGTGCCCAACGTTGCAACGATGGTACCGATGTTCCCGTTCGCCAGTTTTGCCTCAAGCGATGCGGTACACATTTTGCCCGCACCGTCCGATGCGATCTCTTCGAAAGGGAGCCCGAGCACACGGCACAAACGGTGGTGAGTGTAGTGCGCATCCGATGAGGCTACGACGGTTTTCCCGGGATGTTCCTGACCGGCGATCCACAATGCCTCCAGGTTCGCGAGCGTGCCACTGCTGGTCAGATGGCCGAGATAAGTGTCCCAGTCATACATGCTGGCGATCTGCTCGACCGCAGACTTCTCCATCCGTGAGCTCGCACGACCGCCATCGAGCGCATGATTGTTCGGGTTGATCCACAACGCCATTTGGTAGGCGAGACGAGCGACGGGGTGGGGTGGCTTCAACATTTGACCCGCGTACAGCGGGTGACCGTAGGGATAGTTGTCGTGCATGGCATCTGCCGCCGCGAGGACTGCGTTCTCGATCGATTGCCAGTCGCGCGTGCGCTCGAATTCGGGTAAATCGCTAAATCCCTCGCCCAGCACTCGCAGCGCATCTGCGAGAATGCTCAGTTCCTTTTCTGATGCGATCATCCTGGTCTCAGTCCGGTAGCGGGATGAATTCATGTTCGCCAGGCACAGAATCGAATCGTCCGTCGCGCCAATCCTGCTTGGCTTGCTCGATTCGTTCCAACCGACTTGAGACGAAGTTCCACCAGATGTGCCGCGGCTCCGCGTACGGTTCACCCGCGACGAACATAGCGCGAGACCGTTCGGCAAAGGTGATTGTGACCGAATTGCCCGCCGTCAGGATGAGCATCTGGCCTGGAGCATATTCGGTTTCGGCGATGGTTGCGGACCCTTGAACCACATACAGTGCGCGCTCGGAGTAAGTCGCTTCAATGTCCAAAGTGCCACCCACCTCTGCATTGCAATCGGTATAGGCGATAGGGTGCGAAAACGGGACGGGCGCCGTCATGTCGAACGCGCTGCCCGCGATCTGGCGCAGTGTGATCTGCCCAATCGTACGCTCCGGCAACTGGCTTGCCGCATAGTGATCAAAGCGAGGTTCGCACTCTTCCTCGGCTTGCGGCAAAGCGACCCACGATTGAATGCCGTGAATGCTGCTGCGCGCTGCCCGGAACTGCTCGCTGCTGCGTTCCGAGTGCACAATGCCGCGGCCCGCGGTCATCCAGTTGACGGCACCAGGTTCGATGCTCTGCACTGCGCCTATGCTGTCGCGGTGCATCAAACTACCGTCGAACAGATAGGTGACCGTCGCAAGATTGATGTGCGGGTGCGGTCTTACGTCAATTCCGTGCTCGGGTGGAAATTCCGCGGGTCCCATGTGATCAAAGAACACGAATGGACCGACGCTGGACTTTCGACCCGACGGTAGTACGCGTCGGACGGTAAAGTCTCCAAGGTCGCGAGGCCGCGGCTCGATTACCCAGTCTACCGTTGTTGTCATCGCCAACTCCTTTTCACAGATTGTTTCATAGCCATCAGCCACGTGCGAGTAGGAGGAGCTATACTTACACACATGGATTTGATTGCCCTTGCCGTACCATTTTTTCTGCTGGCCATTGGAGTGGAGTGGTACTTTGACCGTGCGCGCGGGACGGGTTTCTTTCGAATGAACGATGCGATCGGCAGTCTGGCTACGGGTGCCTACAATTCGAGCACCGGCCTGTTCACTAAACTGGTATCCATCACGATTTACGCGGTGGTACTTGAGAACTTTGCGGTCTATCAGATGCCGCTTGCCTGGTTCGACTTCTCGCCGGCAGGGCTACTGGCGTGGATGGGTGTCTTGCTGGTCTGGGACTTTTTCTATTATTGGAAGCATCGACTGGGCCATGAGGTCAGTGTCTTCTGGGCGGCGCACAGCGTTCATCACCAGAGTGAGGAATACAACCTGACCACGGCGTTGCGCCAAACCAGTACCGACTTTCTGGTTGGATGGGTGGTGTATCTCCCGATGTTTGTTCTCGGGGTTCCGGTTGAGGTCTTCCTGACAGTATCTGCGATCGATCTGATCTATCAGTTCTGGGTGCATACCCGGCATATCGACCGACTCGGGTGGCTGGACTATTGGTTGGTGACCCCTTCGAACCACCGGGTACACCATGCGCAGAATCCGCGATACATCGACAAAAACTATGGTGGCATTCTCATTGTCTGGGACCGTCTGTTTGGCACATTTGAGCCCGAGTCAGAACCGCCGATATTCGGCGTTCGCAAGGCTTTGCAGAGTTTCAATCCGATCAATGCAAATCTGCAGGTCTATCGTTCTTTGATTGCTGATACGCACGCGACCCGGGGATTGCGCAATAAGTTGCGAATCTGGTTCGGACGAACAGGGTGGCGATCTGCTGATGCGGAACAGGCGCGACCTTTGGTGTTCAAACCGCTGAGCGAGTTTAAGCGGTTCGGCGGTGTGCACAGCTCTGCGCTCAATGCCTATCTTGGCGCACAGTTAGCGGTTGCGATCGTGCTGACCTTCCTGGTGGGAATTGTCTTCGAGGCTCATGGGGCTTTGCCGGCCTTGTTGCTCGCGATCGCCTTGTGGTGGTTGCTTGCGTGCCTGGGTGGTCTCGCCGATGGTGCGGCATGGGCGACGCCGGTCGAGTGGTTGCGGCTTACAGCCGCGCCGGTCGTGGCATGGATTGTTGCGCTCGCGATCCCAGCTGCAGCGGTTTGGTGGGTTGGCGTAACCACGGCATACGCCGCAGTGAGCGCACTACTTCTCTACCTTGTTCAATCCGAAAAACCGCGTGCGAATCAACTACGGTCAAGCGACATTTGACTGGGTCGGATCTGACCGCCAGTGGTCGAGTTTTGATGCGAGTTCATCAAGTGTGAAAGGTTTGGTCATGTAATCGTCCATTCCTGCATCGAAGCACTTCGCGTCGTCGCCCTGCAGTGCATTTGCCGTTAGTGCGACGATGGGTGTCCTTGTCTCGCGGTGGTTCGACTCGATATCGCGGATCATACGCGTTGCGGAAAAACCGTCCATCTCCGGCATCTGGCAGTCCATGAGCACGAGGTCAAACTTCGAGTCTTTGAATCGGTTGACTGCCTCAAGGCCGTTTTCTGCAAGCTCGTGGGACGCGCCGAGTTTGTCGAGCATGGCGTTCGTGACACGCTGATTGACTTTGTTGTCTTCGACAACGAGAACATGCAGTCCCGTTGACAGATTTGATGGTTCATTTACTGTGCTCGAAACCGTGTACGGACCATTTGCTGGGTCGCCGTCGCGCGCGATCGACTGGATCAGCGCGAGCAACGGTTGCGACATTACGGGTTTTCTAAGCACGTGACTGAAGCCGTATCGACCGGCGGTCGATTGATCGACATTTTCATCGGACGTCATCCATACAAAGCATGATCGCTCCGACGTCGAACTCCGCTCACGATACGCAGCCCAAGCATCGAGGTCCACGCTCTCGACTTCGGCGATATCGGCAAAAAACATATCAGGATGCCGGCCGGAACTCTTGTGAGCCGATTGCATTTCGTCCACGCTTTCAAAGCACTCGACCGAAAGTCCCCAGTGTTCCAACCGGCGTGCGAGTAACTCTTGAAGCCGTCGATGGTTCGAGACGATACAAGCGTTGAGTGCGATAGACTGGTCAAAGATATCCACTCTTGCAGCGGATTTCGCGATGGGTAGCGAGACCACAAACGAAAAAGTCGAGCCGTCGCCGGGTGTACTGTCGACGGTAATACGGCCGCCCATGAGATCGACAATCTGACGCGAGATCGCAAGACCCAGACCGGTTCCTCCGAAGCGTCGAGTCGTGGACCCATCCTCCTGCATGAACGACTCAAAGATCGTCTGTTGTTTCTCCGGATGAATACCAATACCGGTATCTGACACGGAAAACTGGAGCGACACATGACTATCCGACGACTTGATTGGTGTGGTCAAAGACACCGCAAGACTGACCTCGCCGTGCTCCGTGAACTTGATAGCATTCCCTGTGAGGTTGATTAGCACCTGACGCAGACGCACGGCATCACCCACCAAGGCGGTGGTCAGATTTGGGTCGACTTCGACGGAAAGCTCGATGGGCTTGTTTTGTACATTCCCGGCCATCATCGAGACTACATCCTCTGCAACTTCAAAAGGATAGAACTCCGCCGCGTCGAGCACCATTTTGCCCGCTTCGATCTTGGAGAAATCGAGGATGTCGTTAATGATGTCCAGAAGTGCAACACCTGAGCTTCTGATCGTTCTCGCATAACGTCTTTCGGACTCCCCGAGTTCTGCCATCAACAACAGCTCGGTCATTCCCAGAACGCCGTTCATCGGTGTTCTAATTTCGTGGCTCATTCTTGCGAGGAACTCACTCTTGGTCCGGCTCGCGGCTTCCGCGCGTTCTTTTTCATCGAACAGTTGCTGCGTGCGCTCTTCGACCCGTTGCTCGAGAATTTCCCGAGCACGCAAAGTCTCGCGACGATAATGTCGCAGCCCGTCCACCATGACGTTGAAACCGTCCATCAGCTGCTTCAGTTCCTTGCCATTGGCGTCGGGCAGCTTTGCAGAAAAGTTACCTTCCGAGACATTTTTGAGACCGGTGACGAGGTCGCGTACGGGTCGGAGGATTCTTTTCGCTGCGAAAAACGCGAACACGCCACCCAAGCCTGCAATCAATGCGCTCGATACGATGGTGACCACAATATTGACGCGAAGTCGTTGCTGCGTAAGGCTGAGGTCGACGATGGTGTCAACAGTCCCGAGTAGACGATCACTCATGCTAATCTGGGTTCCCGTGACCAGCGGATCGTCGTTCAGGCGCGCATAGACCGGAGTCGAAATTCGATAAACCTCTGCGGATCCAAAAGGATTCAGCGTGATGGCGGACATATCGCTTTTCGCATTCAGCAATACGTTCCGCGGCACGTTGGCAAACATCTCGCGGTAGATCTGCACGCCTTCGGCATTGCGAACTTCCACGCCCGCGATGATCGGTACGTCACTCAAGAAAGCGACGGACTTCGCGAGCGCAGCCGGGTTCTGGGTCGTCAGACCAAAATCAGTGACGCGCGAGGCAGCTTCGGCGAATACCACTACAGTCGACCTGACCTGATCACGAGCTTCGGCAAGCGTGCCGCTGACGCTGAGGTAACTCCCAAGCGCGGTGGTCAGCATAATCAACGCAGTCGCCATCAGTGTGAGCTGGGTTTGTAGGCCCAGCCCTTTCAACCACGTGAGAGGGTTTGTCATGGCATCCGATTGTCTTTATTCCCGTATCAGGGAAGTTAGCGGCGGTCAGCGCCTTAGCTTTAGATGCTGTGCGCCGCACTGTAGACTTTCCGGATGATTTTGGATTCCATATTTTTTTATCCGGTTAAGTCGATGTCGGCGAACGCGGCAGCGCATATCGATGTCGGGTCGCGAGGTCCGCAGTGGGATCGGCGCTGGATGGTTATTGACAGCGACAATCGGTTTCTGACCGGGAGGGTGGTCCCTCGGCTTGTGCGGTTCTGTGCTGAAGTCGACCAGGGCACGCTTCGCCTGAGCGTGGACGGCGATCACCTCACTGTGAGCGACGATTTTGAGACGGTCCGCGAGGTCGTCGTCTGGAAGGATGTATTGGAAGTGGCAGACTGCGGCGATCAGGTCGCCGAGTGGCTGTCGCGCCACCTCGGGCGTGACGTTCGGTTGGTGTTTCAACGCGATCAGGACCGACGTTGGTTGCCAGAAGGGAAGCGCGTGTTCGAGGCAGATGAGGTCAGTTTTGCCGATGGTTATCCACTGCTGCTGATCGGGACAGCGTCCCTCGACGCGCTGAACCGCTCGTTACAGCGCCCTGTGGCGATGGATCGGTTTCGCCCCAATCTTGTTGTAAAAACCAAGACACCTTATGTCGAAGACTCGTGGCGCGATATTGTTATCGGGCAAACACCGTTCACTGTTGCATCTCAATGTACCCGATGTGTGTTTACGACCATCGACCCGGACACCGGCGAGCGAGATAGCAACGGTGAGCCGCTCGCGACGCTGCTGCGCACCCGACGCCGACAGTCCGACCTCAAGCCCGTGTTCGGCGTAAATCTGGTACCAAATTCCGAAGGCCGTGTTTACGAGGGCGATGCCGTCACTGTGGGCTGATCGCGTTTGCTTTGTCGGTATGAAGTTTTTCTAACAATGCAGTCGTGGTTTTTTCCGGGGTCTTGGTGAAGCCGTACGCATGAACCTTGCGCGCGGCACGGTCAAACCAGATCTTCGGTGACGACTTCAATTCGGGCTGTTCTTTCGCCAACCAAACGATGGTATCTGCGCCGGCAGCGCCGTCGCGAAGTACCGATTTGAGAATTTTTCGGAATGTGGGAAGAGATTGCTGAACGCCTGCCGTGTCAACCCAGCCCGGGTGCATGACATAGAAACGACGGTCGTCCGTATGCTCGGATGCATTCCAGTATTCCGTCAACGCAACTTGCGCGCGTTTTTGAATCGCATAGGCCTGAGTTCCATCATGTGATGCCGCATCTTCTGCACTGAGGCGCTCGACGACCAGAGGTGCCATATACATGCCACCTGATGCCACCTGAATCACACTCGCTTGGCCCGCGAGTCCGCCATTCTCCAGCAACGTCTCAGTGAGTATGAACTGATTCAGCAGGTTGGTGGCATACTGAGCATCCACGCCGGCGGCGTTGGTTGCGTAGTCGTGCAGCATTACGCCGACGTTATTGACGAGTGCGTCGATGGGTCCATCCTGGGCCAGCGTTGTCGCAAGTTCAGCGACCGCGTTCGAGTCAGCGAGATCGCAAACGGCGATGTTCAATGCTTCGCCGAGTTCGTCCTTTAAGCGCTCCAGTTTCTCTGGATTCCTGGCAACGACAGTGACGCTAGCGCCGGCTTCCATACACCCGGCTGCCACTGCGGCCCCAATTCCGCCACTCCCGCCTGTGACGACGACGCGCTTGCCTTGCAGGTCGGCGACTGCTTTATCCCAGGCGCCTTTTCTCCAAGCGTAGCCAATATTGGAGAAGCTTAGTCCAAACCGTCCATAGAACATTAAAATCCCGAGTATCAGTTTCATGCGTTTCCTAAATCAGAGACGAACTATGATCGCCGTCGTGCATCGAATTCCTTAAGCGCCTGATCCGCCCGGTCGTAGCCGAACTCAATGATTTCCGCTGCTCTGTCAAATTCCCAGAACTGGCAAACGTCACGCGGGATCTGGATTACGAGATCCGGTTTATAGGCCGCCATTTTCAGGCGTGCAATACCGTTCTGCATGATTTCGATTGTTTGTGTCACCGTCGTGGCGAATCCCGGATAGCTTGGAGCTTCTTTCTCAGCGTTGTCGCGATTCGGCTTCATCCGATCGATAAAATCACCGATCGCCTTTCTATAGGAACTTTTCGTTGCCACTACCGTTTCGGATTCAGTGTCATTTGACTTCGAGTCATCCGGTTTGAGGCCTTCGCGTGGTCCGTTCAGGTCGACTGCGACAGTCATTGCACCCGAGAGGTTCATCGTGGGGGCGATTGGAATGGGATTGACCAAACCGCCATCGGCCAACAGTTGATCGTCTTGCGCCAGTGGTGACATGAGTGCCGGTATCGCTGTTGAGGCGCGGATGGCGTCAAACAACGAACCCGAGGTGATCCAGACTTCGGATTGTTCGCGTAAATCGGTTGCGACGGCTGTATAGCCGATTCTGAGTTGCTCAATAGTGGGATCGCCGATCAGATCGCAGATGGCATCTATCACACGATCCCCCTTAAAAATCGAACCTCGAGTGAAAGAGAAATCGAGCAGGCGCAGCATATCGCGACGTGTGAGTTCGCGGGCCCACCCCTCGTAGTCGTCCAGCTTGTCTGCCGCATAAACTCCGCCGACCAGAGCCCCAATCGAGGTTCCCGCTATGTAGCCGATGTCGAAGCCAGATTCTTCAAGCCGCCGCAAAACGCCGATATGCGCGAGACCCCGGGCGCCACCGCTGCCTAACGCGAGTGCGATTGTTCGTTTTTCCTGCATACGTGGATTGTGCCGGGCTGGCTCAAGAACCGCCACGGGTGCAAAAGTGTCCGAGTTTGTGTCCGCTGACCTTTCGGCGGACGAAAGTGTCCGAACGGTGAACCGTCAGAAAACTAAAAAATACAGTAAAAACAATGGAGAACAAACATCGCGGATATTGGCACAGCGTTTGCTACATCAGGGATAAGCAACCGGAGTATCCCGATGAAACTTGAATTGCGTACACGACTGACGATCTTCGCCGCGGGCACCGTTCTCGCGCTCGTGGAAATTGCATTGGCGGGACTGTGGCAAACGAACCAACCGGTATCAGCTGCGAGTTGCGATCTCGTGGCTTGTGTGAGCGCTTCGAATCTCCCAATTCTCGAACGGATTGAGGAGTGAAGGCGATGACAGTTCGACCAATCACATCGGACACTCGGCGCCCCGCGGGCGCGATGAGAGATACCTCGGCTCAGGATTCTGTGGTCGCGAAGCCTGGACGTCGACGTCTCTGGATCACGCTGGCATCGGTACTGGGCCTCGTGGTAGCCGCGGTGGGCTTGTTCCGCCTTACCGAGTGGTTCTCGCTCGATCAGGCTTATTCGCGCGATCGGTTGCGGATCGGCGCTGTGACGGAAGGTGAGTTTGTGCGTGATATTCCGATTCAGGGGGTTATTGTCGCCGCCGTAAAGCCAACGTTGTTTGCACCGTCTCCGGGGCGAGTCAATCTGCGTGTTGCGGCCGGCGACCGCGTTGTCGCGGATGATGTGCTTGCGGTGATCGAGAGCCCTGAGTTGATGAGTACCTTGGCGCAGGCCAAGGCAGAGCTGGACGCTGAGCGTACTGAAGCCGAACGAGCGGTGATAGAAGGACGCCAGCAAGATTTGCAAAACCAGCAAGCGGTTGACCTCGCGCGGGTTGCAGTGACCGCGGCCGAGCGGGAGTTGCGCCGCGCCGAGGCCTCTTGGGAGTACCAGGTCATTTCGCTGCAGGATTACGAGCAAGCGAAAGATGAGCTCGAACGCGCGCGCCTCGAGTACGAGCATCGACGCGCCGATGCCGATCTCTACCTGGAGCGCTTCAACTTCGAGCGCAAAGCGGCGCAGTTTGGCGTAGATCAGCGCGCACTCGCGGTCGCTGAGCTCGAACGTCAGTGGGCAGCGTTAACTGTCAAAGCTCCGGTGTCCGGTATTGTTGGGACCATCTCGGTGGAGGACAGAGCGGCGGTCATTCAGGACACGCCGTTGCTCAGTGTTGTTGATCTCGAGCGCTTGGAACTGGAGGTTCCGCTCGCACAAGGCTACGCGGATGACGTTGCCATCGGATTGACCGCCACGATCAGCTACGGCGGTAGCGTATTCGATGCGGTCGTATCGTCCCTCTCTCCCGAGGTCGAGAACAACACAGTGGCAACGCGGCTGCGGTTTTCCGATGCGCAACCGTCGGGTCTTCGCCAGAATCAGCGACTGACGGGTCGTATCGAGCTGGACCGTCTATCGAGCGCATTACAAGTGCCTCGCGGATCCTGGTTCGACGCCGAGGGCGGCCGCGCCGCGTACGTCGTCGAAGGCGACTATGCGATCCGCCGATCGGTCACCGCGGGCGCCGCGAGTGCGCAGTTCATTCAGATTGTCGACGGACTCGATCTGGGCGAACAGATTGTTCTTTCCAATACCAGCGATTTCGAAGGTCGCGAACGTATTCTTCTCACTCAATAACACGCTCAACTCAGGAGAAAGCACCATGTTGTCGATGGATTCAATCACCAAGGTTTATCAGGCAGGCGTGATCGAAACGCATGCATTGCGAAGTCTTTCACTCGAAGTTGCGGCGGGTGAGTTTGTTGCGGTCACAGGTCCGTCAGGATCAGGAAAAACGACATTCCTGAATATCGCCGGACTACTGGAAGCACCCAGTGGCGGGCGATATGTACTCGACGGCACAGATGTCTCGACAATGAAAGACAAAGCCCGGTCACAAACGCGAAACGAAAAAATCGGTTTTATCTTCCAGGGGTTTAATCTGATTCCGGATCTCAATATTGCCGACAACGTGGACGTCCCGTTGCGCTATCGTGGTTGGTCCGGCAGCCAACGTCGTCAGAAAATTGATGAGGCACTCGAGCTCGTTGGACTCTCCGCCCGCAAACAGCATCTGCCCTCGCAGCTGTCGGGTGGTCAGCAGCAGCGTGTTGCGATCGCAAGAGCGCTGGCCGGCGATCCCAAGTTGTTGTTGGCCGATGAGCCGACCGGGAATCTGGATTCCCTGATGGCACGTCAGGTGATGGAGTTGTTGGAACAGATCAATGAGTCCGGGACCACGATCATTATGGTCACACATGATCCCGAGTTGGCTCGTCGGGCGGGAAGAAACGTGCATCTGTTAGACGGGCAGGTCTCGGATTTTCAACCGATTGAGCCGCCTCCTGCTGAGTCTGACGATCACGTCGCGATCGTAGCCTAAGGAGGGTTTTCGATGTTTTCCTACTACGCGAAGCTTGCCTTGCTGAGTCTGAAACGCAATCCGTTATTGTCGTCATTGATGGTCGGCGCGATTGCACTCGGGATTGGCGTCTCTATGACCACGTTGACGCTGTATTACGTGATGTCGTCCGATCCGATGCCACTGAAGAGCGATCGGGTGTTTGCGGTGCAGCTGGATTCGTGGAGTCCGGATGAACCGTACTACGAGCGTGATGGGGGGGCACCGCCACCGCAGTTGACCTATCGAGACGCGATGGCGTTGATGGGATCGGATATCCCCACGCACCACGCGACGATGATGCATCGCGGTTTCGCGGTCCGGACCGACAACAAGGATCTGCGGCAGGAGCACAAGAGTGGACGAGCCACCTATGCAGGGTTTTTCCCCATGTTCGACGTCCCGTTTATCTACGGTGCACCATGGACACAGTCACAAGACGAGGCTGCCGCAAGAGTCGTGGTGTTGTCACGCGCGACAAACGACAAGCTGTTCGGCGGCCGCGACTCAGTCGGTGAGGTTGCCTATTTAGACAATGAACCTTTCCGCGTCGTGGGTGTGATCGACACCTGGCAACCGATGCCGTTGTTTTACGATTTGAACAATGGCGCCTTTACCGAGACTGAGGATCTTTTTGTTCCGTTCACTGTGCCGATTAGCAAAGAGCAAGGTGCACACGGGAGCACGAACTGCTGGAAGCCAGAGATGATCGAGTCCTATCAGGACTTTCTGCAAAGTGAGTGTGTCTGGGTACAGCATTGGGTCCAATTGGACACGGCCGAACAACGCGATGCGTACCAGTCATTTATGGACGGCTACGCGACCGAGCAGAAAGCGCTCGGCAGATTTCAACGTCCGCTCGACAATCGAATCAATGACATTATGAGCTGGTTGGAGTTTCGCGAGGTGGTCGGTGACGACAATCGCTTGCTCGTAGTGTTGGCGTTTATGTTCCTTGTAATCTGCTTGCTGAACACCGTAGGACTGATGCTCGCAAAGTTCTTGAATCGCGCGCCTCTGATCGGGGTGCGCCGTGCCCTCGGGGCAAGCAAGAAAGACGTTGCCTTCCAGCACGCGGTTGAGGTGTTTCTGATCGGTGTGCTCGGGGGGCTCGGCGGTTTGCTGCTGTCATATCTCGGTCTTCTCGCCGTGCGCAACTGGTATCGCGGCTACGAATACCTGGCGAAGCTGAACCCAGAAATGGTACTGACAGCCATCTTCCTCGCGATCGTAGCGGCGATCATTGCAGGCTTGTATCCCACCTGGCATATCAGTCGAATCCAACCCGCTGTTCACTTGAAGACACAGTAACCAGGAGTTGAATCATGGAATTTCGCCCAATAATTAGTACGCTGTTCCGCAACAAGACCGGGGCCGTGTTGATTGCGTTGCAGATCGCGCTAACGATGGCGGTTGTCGTGAATGCGGTGGTTGTCATAGAGGATCGCGCCGCGACAATGGCAAAGCCTACCGGCGTTGACGATGATCGTCTCATTGCCATCAACATTGCCTCTCTGGCGGACGAAGTCGACGTACGTGCCGAGTACGAACAGGATATGGCCGCCGTGCGAGCAGTCTCCGGCATCGAGAGCGTGTCGAAAATCGAGACGCTGCCGTTGAGTAACAGTGGTAGCGCGACCAGTTACCACATAAGCGATGATCCGACGTCAGCCAGTACCAATGTGGCGTATTACCGCGTTGACCATGCGGCGCTCGAAACCCTGGGCGTAGAGATTACCCGAGGACGCTGGTTCCGGGAGGATGAGATCGTGTTCGATCCGCCAGACGGTCACGATTCGAAAGTAACAGTCATCGCGGACTTCGTGGCCGAGGAAATGTTTGGCGATGAAGATCCGATTGGCAAATACATGTATACGTCATTAGGTACCGGGATCGAGGTTATCGGAACCTACGATCTGTTATCTCGTCCCTGGTATGGATGGGGAGAGTTCTACTCAACGGTCATGTTCCCTGTCGTCGAGCGAAATGCGCCCGTCGTGGTTCGAGTCGATCCGCTCGACAGAGATCGTATGGTCGACACCATCGAGACGACGCTGGCAGCGGTCGATCAGGAACGGCTGGTTGGCGACGCGCGAACGCTCGAGTCAATGATTGCGCGGACATACCAGCGTGACGTCGCGATGAATCGAATGCTGAGCGTCGTTATGCTGTTGGTTGTACTGATCACCGCCTTGGGTATTGTCGGCCTGGCTAGTTTTACCGTTATGCAGCGACGCAAGCAGATCGGAACGCGACGGGCCATTGGTGCGCAGCGGTTCCACATCGTGCGTTATTTCCTCACTGAGAACTGGATTGTGACCACTTTCGGAATTGTGCTGGGGCTATGCTTAACGTTTGCGCTGAACGCACTCCTCATCAACGAATACAATCTGCCGAAGCTCGACCCGATTTTGCTGCCCGTCTCTGTCTTGGGTTTGTGGATAGTTGGTTTGGCGGCAACTTTGGGCCCCGCGCGAACCGCTGCCGGCGTGGACCCGGCAATTGCCACCCGCAGCATTTAGGGAATCGTCTGGATGGCACATATCCTCGTCATTGATGACAACGACGGCGTCCGCGACGCCTTGCGTTTGCTGCTCGAGCTAAATGACTACGAAGTCAGTGTGGCAGCAACGCCGCGAGCAGGGCTTGCCACTCTTGACGAGCACAACATCGACTTGGTCATACAAGACATGAACTTTGAGGAAGAGAAGACCTCGGGTGCGGAGGGCGCTCAGTTGTTCTCTCAGATTCGAGAACGGTCTCAAGATCTGCCTGTGATCTTGCTGACGGCCTGGACCAATCTTGAAATGGCCGTCAGCCTCGTCAAAGCCGGAGCGGCGGACTATATCGCCAAACCCTGGGACGACGATCGTTTGGTGACAGCCGTACGCAATCTTGTTGAGCTCAGTGCGGCACGACGGCGCACACAAGCGCTGGAGATCGAGAGAGCATTGAACCGGCAGGAACTGGCTACGCAGTTCGACTTGTGCGGGACGGTCTATGTATCCGAGGCGATGCACGCGGTGGTTTCGCTGGCGTGTCGCGTAGCAGCGTCAGATATCAGTGTTCTGATTACCGGTCCAAACGGTGCGGGCAAGGAAAAACTCGCGGAGATTGTGCAGGCCAACTCCAAAGTCTCGGATGGTCCGTTTGTGCGGGTCAATGCCGGCGGACTACCGGGCGAACTTCTCGAGGCGGAGTTGTTCGGGGCGGAGCCGGGCGCTTATACCGGTTTGACGAAAACGCGTATTGGTCGCTTTGAAGCGGCGGATGGCGGGACGCTGTTTCTCGATGAGATCGGCAACCTTTCCGCGGAAGGGCAGAACCGCTTGCTCAGAGTTTTGCAATCTGGTGAATTTGAACGACTGGGTTCTTCGGAAACCCGCCGTGTCGATGTGCGCGTGATCAGCGCGACCAATGCGGATCTGCGCGATGCAATCGATCGCGGGGAGTTTCGCGAGGATCTGTATTATCGTCTCAACGTTATCGAGTTGGAGCTCCCGTGCCTGGCCGACAGGCCAGGTGATCCGACCGCTCTTGCGAAGCATTTTCTCGGTAGCGACAAACGTTTCACGAACGCTGCGCTTCGGGCGCTGGAGTTACAGCCGTGGGACGGTAACGTTCGCGAGTTACAGAATCTCGTCAAGCGAGCTGAGGTCCTGGCGTCGAGTGATGTCATCGATATTGATGGCCTTGGCCTGGTGGAGCCGCCTGTCGGGCGTGAGTTGCCAGAGCCGTCAGAGAGCGATATTCGCCAAGCACTGCAGCGGCATGGCAACATCGTTGCACGTGCCGCGCGCGACCTTGGGCTGAGCCGGCAGGCATTGTATCGTCGAATGGTGAAGTTCGGACTCCATGAGGCCAGCGATAACAGCACGAGCTAAACCCCTTTTCAGTCGCCAGGGCATATTGGTGATCGCCGGATCGGCGATCCTGATTGTCGCGTTGTGGGTTGGACTGTGGTTGCGTGACACCACGGGTTCCGCTGCCTTGGCCGTCGCTGTAGTGGGTGTTTGCGGGCTCTACTTGTTCGTCGTGGTGGCCCGGTCTCTGTTTGGCGCAGACGACGAGCGAATACAGGCATTGATCGACAGTGCGGATAGCCTGAAAGACGCGGATTTTAGTTTCACTATCGCCAATCAACGCAACGACGAGGTTGGCCTTCTGGTAGACGCCTATAACGGTATGGTCGCGACATTGCGTGCCGAACGGCAAAATCTGCACCAACGAGAGCTAATGCTCGATACCGTTATCCAAGCCTCGCCGCTTGCGCTTGTGCTTACCAATGACAACGACCACGTCATTTACGCCAATGCGACTGCGCGATCCTTGTTCTCCGGCGGTAAGCGATTCTCAGGCAGACATTTCATCGGTCAGGTGATTGCCGATCAGCCTCGCGAGTTGCGGGAAGCGCTGCAGGGTGGCCAGGACGCCATGGTTACCGTATCCCTGGATCGCGACCAGGAGCGCTACCACCTGTCGTGTAGCGACTTCACTCTGAACGCGCGTAGGCACAAACTCTTCCTGTTAAAGCGATTGACCAAGGAGTTGAACCGGCAAGAGGTGGCGACCTGGAAGAAAGTTATCCGTTTGATCGGTCACGAATTGAACAACTCCCTTGCACCCATCTCATCGCTTGCGCATTCCGCAAAGTTGCTTGTCGATCGTCAAGAGCTTGAACGAGTGAATGAGGTGCTCGATACCATCGCTCATCGCAGTCGACATTTGAAGGATTTTATCGAAGGCTATTCGCGTTTCGCGAAACTGCCACTACCAAGAATGAAGCGAATACACTGGGACCGGTTCTTTGAGAGCATTCGCGACATCCAGCCGTTCAACTATGGAGCCGACGGTGAGGATTTGGTAGGTACCGGAGATCCGGAGCAACTCGAGCAAGTCTTCATCAATCTGGCGAAAAACGCGGTCGAGGCGGGCTCGCCTGTCAAGGACATCTGGGTGCGTGTTGCGCATCGTGATGCTGGCACGGAAGTTCTGATGGATGATCGCGGTAAGGGTATGAGTGACGAAGCGTTGGCCAGTTCATTGTTACCGTTCTACAGTACGAAGCGCAGTGGGTCCGGTTTGGGTCTGTCGCTTGCGCGGGAGATTATCGATGCGCATGCGGGGCGAGTCAGCCTCAGAAATCGGTCCGGGGGAGGGTTGAGCGTGCGAATTTGGCTTCCAAATAGTGTTGAAGGCGGTTCGGCTGTCGAGGAGTCTGCTGCTGATGGCGCCTAAACCAATTGGAATCGTCGGCGCTCCGCATGACGCCAACTCGAGTTTCATGCGCGGGCCTGCCGGCGCACCCGATGTCATCCGCCAAATCCTGGCCAGTGATTCAGGCAACGGTTATTCCGAGGATGGTGTCAACGTGCTCGCGCAGATCACGGATTTTGGTGACTTTCAGGCACCAGATTCGACAGAAGGGGTAATGGCTTTTGAGTCCGCCATGCGCGGTGTGTTGGAGCGCGGCGTGAAGCCAATTGCGCTGGGCGGTGATCACGCCGTCACGCATCCTCTTGTGCTTGCTGTCGCGGAGCAGTTCGGGCCGGTCGATATTCTTCACTTTGACGCACACGGGGATCTGTATCCGGATTTCGAAGGCAACCCTTACTCTCATGCGAGTCCATTCGCGCGGCTACTGGAGCGTGGGGTGGTGAATCGATTGGTTCAGATTGGTATTCGGACACTTACGCCGGAACAAAAGGATGTGATCAACAAGTACGATGTTGAAAGCCACATCTGGCGAGGCGTATTGGGTGAGTGTTCGACGCTTGAGTTCGAGCGGCCCGTCTACGTGTCGATCGACGTCGATGCCCTGGATCCGGCTTTCGCACCTGGCGTGTCTCATCACGAACCTGGCGGTATGAGCGTGCGAGACGTGTTGAACGTTTTGCACGGGTTGCATGGAAACGTGGTGGCGGGGGATATCGTTGAATTCAATCCGCTGCGCGACATCAATGATATGACGGCGACTGTGTGCGCCAAACTGGTGAAGGAACTCGCGGCGCGACTTATAACCCCGGGGCCTATGCTCTAAAAGCGCGTGGGACTCCAGGGTTTTCTCGTTGCCGATTCGGATAGCGTCTGACCTCGACTCGGTTTAGGATGCCGCCATGACGCATTCTGATCCCATCATGACCGATGTGTTTGTGAACGCTTTGCACCAGTTGCGACAGCATATCGAGCAAGCACGAACGGCGCAGGTTCCTGCAACCGGATATAGACCTTTGGGCGAGATCCTCGATTCGATGGAACTCGAGTCGCGGATCGAGAGCGGCGGCATTACACCAGAATCATTTGCTGAATTTTTGCAGGGATATCTATCGCACTCAGTCCAGCTGCATCATCCTCACCATATTGCTCATCAGGTCGCTGTACCTGACGCGGCATCCGCGCTGGCTTCCATGGTCAACGGGTTTCTCAATAACCCGATGGCAATCTATGAGATGGGCCCGGTGGCTGCTGCAATCGAATTCGTCGTGGTGAACTGGATGTTGGAGGCCATCGGATGGCGGCCACAGCCGCGTCGCCCTGATGCGGGCGCTGAATTCAGCGCTGGAGTGCTTACCCACGGCGGATCACTCGCAAACCTGACCGGGTTGCTGGCAGCGCGAGCGCGCATTGCGCCTACTGCCTGGGTCGAAGGCGTGCCGGACGATCTCGTAGTGATGGTGTCACCGGTCGCGCATTATTCGGTCGCTCGTGCAGTGTCGATTCTCGGGATAGGGTCGAACGCAATCCGACCGTTGGAATGCGATCAATGGGGACGTGTCGTTGCCGATCGACTGGACGCGCAAATCGATACGGTTCGCGCATCCGGAAAACGGGTGATGGCAATAATCGCGAATGCGTGTGCGACTGCCACAGGTCTGCATGACCCACTGAGAGAGATTGGCGAAGTCTGCAATGCGAATGATATCTGGTTTCACGTTGATGCCTGCCATGGTGCGTCGGCATTACTGCACGCGCAGACCAGACCGGAGCTCGATGGCATTGAGTTAGCCGACGCTGTGATCTGGGACGCGCACAAGATGCTGCAAGTATCGGCGTTGTGCGCAGCTGTGTTGTTCCGTGATCACCGAAGTTTCGATATAGCGTTTGCACAACAGGCTAGCTATTTGGCGTACGGAGAAGACGCTGAGAGTTACGATTCTTTGCCGCGGGCGATCGAGTGTACAAAGTCGCCGATGGGTGTGAAGGTCTACTTTAATCTGCTGTTCCAAGGGGAAGACGGACTTGGTCAGTTCGTCAAGGAACGCTACGCGATGGCAGCGCTTGCATATCGAGTTATTTCGAATCGTGCGCGGTTTGAATGTCCTTACAAACCCGAGTCGAACATCCTTTGTTTTCGTTACGACGGATCGGATGAATTGCAAAAACGTATTCGCGATGCGTTAGTCAAAGAGCGGCTGGCACACCTCACAACGACCGAACTCAATGGCCGAGTGTATCTTCGCTTTACCATAATGAATCCCGCGACCGATGAAGCCGCGATACATTCGGTTCTGGATCTCATTGAAAAGATGGCTGCCAAGCTTTTGGTCTGACCACTTACCGCAGAAATGCATTCAAATTGTGCGCTGCAACACTGGTTAGTGCAGGCACTAAACGGTATCCTTCAAAACTATCGGAGTCCGCACCGATACACAGGATGACGGGGCCAGTTCGTTTTCGACGAAGCACTTCACCCTGTGCGAATTGTTTTGGCTGCAATGGAGTCACGCATGGTTTTTGCTGTGCCTACCGTAGAAGAGTTGCAAATGCGGCGTGCGGATACCTACCAACAATGGCGTCGCGCCGCGATGGCGTACGATCGCAAACACCGGCTTGATCGCTGGAAAAAGAAAGATCACTCGACCCAGTACGACTTTGTGTCCGTTCGAGAACGTGTTACACGACTCAAGGCGCTCCGGGCCGCTCGCGATAATCAGGCGCTTTTATTCAATCTGAACGAAGGCATTCACGGCAATATGGACGGCATGGGGCGACCCGATTTATATCGGCGCGCCAAATACGGCACGAAACGCTTGATCGTCGAATACGTGAACGAAGTTTGCGACGCGATCGATTACATCGCGAGCGATCGCGTGAAAGATGTTCCTTTCGATGAAAAACTCGACTTTTTCCACCGAGCCAGTCACTGCTACGGCCGTACGGCTTTGTTGATGAGTGGGGCAGGGAGCCTTTTGTTCTACCATTTGGGTGTCGTTAAGGCGCTATGGGAACAGACTCTGTTGCCAACCATTATGTCCGGCTCCAGTGGCGGGGCATTTATCGCAGGAATGGTCGGTACGCGTGATCCGCAGAATTTAGGCGAACTCTTCGACAACGATTTCCTCGAACAACATTCGACCGACCGCAGTGAAATTGGCGGATGGTTCAATGTCATGCGGCGGCGCTTCGAGGCAGACGAAGTCTGGGAGGTCATCGAGCGCCTGATTCCGGACATGACGTTTCAGGAGGCGTACGAATGCAGCGGCATTCACATCAATATTTCGGTTGCACCCGCGGGTGAATATCAGGGCTCGCGGCTTCTGAACGCGATTACTTCGCCGAACGTGATGGTGCGTGAGGCGGTTCTCGCCTCATGTGCGGTGCCGGGTGTCTATCCACCCGTGACGTTGGCGGCGCGTGGCGCCAATGGCCTGCGCCAAGCTTACCTCGAGAGCCGAAAATGGGTTGACGGTTCAGTTGCCGATGACTTGCCTGCCAAACGTTTGTCGCGCCTTTACGGTGTGAATCACACGATCGTGAGTCAAACCAATCCCTTGGTATTGCCCTTCATCAGTGAGTACAAAGGCCGTCAGAGAATTTGGGATATCGTTCGGCAAACCTCGATGCGTACGGCCAAAGACTGGTCGTTAGCGGTAGCGCGGATTGCTCAAAAGCCAATGGGACGGGAATTTTTCCTGAACCGATTGATCAACACCTATGGTTCGGTGCTCAATCAAACCTACACAGGCGATATCAATATTCTGCCGGCGACAAGAAGTTTCAATCCACTCAATCTTCTATCGCCCCGCACACACGAGGAAGTGCTGGAGCTTTTGCGGCTTGGGGAACGGGCGACCTGGCCCGCCATTGAGAAGATTCGTACCCAGACTCGGATCAGTAGGACTCTGGATGCGATTCAGGATCGCTATGAAGATCGCTTGGTCAGCATTGCTAGAAAGCAACAGATGTTTCTCGACCGCTCTGCCTGACCCGCGGTGAATAGTTTGCTCATAAGCATTGGCACGCTCGCGCTTGCCAGCTGCGCGGTTTACGTCTGGGCCCGGTTAAACCCATCCGCCGCAACCGGTCTCGGGGCTTCCCTTTTGCGCCGGCTCGCAGGTTTCCGTAAACAACAAATCTCAGTTGGCGATCAAGTGTGGCCTTACCTCGAACGAGGCGATCGGTCTGCTACGCCCGTGGTAATGGTGCATGGCTTTGGTGCGGATAAAGATACCTGGGTCGGTTATGGGCGAATGTTCGATCGGAGCTTTCGCATCGTGTGCCCCGATCTCCCTGGTTTTGGTGATGCAACCGATACTGCTTTCGAAGATTTTTCACCACGTGCGCAAGCGTTGAGGCTGCTGACATTTTTGGATCGATGCGAGATCGATGAATTTCACATCGTCGGTAGCTCGATGGGCGGATTTATAGCGACCTGGGTGGCCTTGGAAGCGCCTGACCGCGCTCGGAGTCTGACCCTCATGAACGCCGCAGGTGTGTCGGGGGCAGAACCCTCGCGGATGCAACCTCTGGTCGAGGCGGGTGAAAGCCCTCTGGTGCCCACTAACGTCGAGGAGCTGAATTCGGTTTTGTCTATGCTCAGCGTGCGACAGATGTGGTTGCCCAAGTTCGTGCGTCAGCATCTACTCAACAATTATCTTCGGCACGGGGTCTTGTGGCGCAAGATTTTCGACCAGCTCGTCAAAGCCCAGCAGAGCGACCGACTGAAGGATCAGCTTCAAAGTATCAAAGCGCCGACGTTGGTAGTGTGGGGCGACCAGGACGAAATTTTACATGTCAGTTGCGCCGAGGTGTTTGCGCAACGGATTCCTGACTCACGGCAATTGATTCTCAAAAACGTCGGGCACATTCCTATGTTCGAAGCACCACTGAAGACTTCTGAGGCGCAGCTTCAGCTGATGCGAGAGGCCGCGGCGACAAGTTGATCTAGAGCCTCAGCGGGGGTCGCGTCGATCACGATAGCGTCAAGTTGTTCCTGCGGGATAAAACCCGCATCCACCTGCAAGTATATCGAGGCCATCAAATGATCGAAGAAGCCGCCGGTGTTGACGAAGCCCGTTGCTTTGCGTTGGACGCCGAGCTGGGTCCACGTAATCATCTCGAAAACTTCGTCGAGCGTTCCGAAACCGCCCGGTAGTGCGAGGAAGGCATCAGCCTCGTCGGCCATAATCTGTTTGCGTTCCGCAAGCGACTCAACCAGATGCAGTTCCGTCAGACCGGGATGCGCACGTTCCTTGTCTGCAAGGCTGCGAGGCAGCACACCGACGACTTCAACACCGTTGCTAAGTGCTGCGTTTGCAACGGTGCCCATCAGGCCCGTTCGGGAACCGCCATAAACGAGGCGAAGGTTTTTCTCCGCGATAGCCTCTCCGAGTTCGGTCGCGGCACGAAGGAAATCGGAAGAGTTGCCGTCACGTGAGCCGCAGAATACCGCGACGCTGTTCATACTCGAACAATCAGGTTTACCAGCACTGCGCGACCGTCAAACCGGTACCATTCATACCTTTTGTTCCGGCCTGGTCAAACGTCAGGTTGCCACAGCGCTCGCCAGCTTGGTCGCCAACTGGTGTTGCCGTAATCGTGAAAGTACGTTCGGTCAGGTTGCCGACGACGAGTCCATAGTGTTGAACTCCGCCACCGGCATCCTTCGGCGACTGCTGAAGAATCGCAGGGATCTGCGGGCCTACCGCATTGCCGTTGCGATCTTGGTCGTAGCGGCCGTTCTCTGTATAGAACCGCTCCATCCATTGCGCCAGCTCGAGGATAACCGCTTGCGAGTCGGCTCGACGTGCCTTTCGCACACTGTCCTGATAGCTCGGAATCACGATCGCGCCAAGGATGCCGATGATGACCACGACAGTCAGCAGCTCGATCAATGACATACCGGATTGGTTGCGTTTACTCATTGATAATTTGCTCCCACGACAATCGGCCGTCCAGCACGTCGTTGGTCACGGTGATTGCACGGTTTTCAATGTTACCGGTACTGCCTGGAGTGTATTGTCGATCACCCAGAACCGATGACTGCCATGGCAGGCCTTCAGACTCGTTAAAGCGCTCGCCGCCTGCGGCGTTCAAAATCGGATCGCCGTTCGAATCGGTTAGCGTGGTGTCCGCAACCAGATCGCCGTTGTCGATTACGTTGTCGCGATTGCGGTCAAACACGGCCGAATCAGGGCGCGCACCGTCGCAGATTTGTACCGACATCAACCAACCGCCACCGCCAACGACACACGGATCGCCGGAGTCGGGGATGATCGTGTTGAAGAAGGTGATTTCGCCGCGGACAAGCGGATTCGATACCACTCGCTCACCGCTGTCAGGAAGGTCCATATACCAACCGAATTCGCTTAATGGATCCAACGTGTTGTTTGTTGGCACGCGCAGTTGCGTTTGGTCGTAGCTCAGAGCCGGATCGTGTGCGAGCTGCTCGAGCAAGTCGCCGCGGTCCAGTTCCGAATCGCCTCGGTCCCAGATTCCATAGAAAGTCTGCGGGTCTGTCGTTGTTTTGTCGCCTTCGGTGAGGTATTGCCCGGTGCCGAACAAGACCATGACGTCGGGAGACACGCTGTTATCAAATGGGCAGCGAGCCAAAACAGGCTTCGAGGTAATTGGCTGTGGGTTGCCGAGAGCGTCTTCGGCCGTGAACAGCGGCTCCGGGCTCCCCGATGTGCCGTAGTCTATACCCCAGAATGCGTCACTCGAGCCGTCCAGATCGAACGCCCACATGTTGCCGAGCAGGTCGCCTGCATATGCGCGATCTGGAGTTCCGTTACCATCAAGATCCGCCAGCTGCGGTGTCGATAGACCGTTGTCATTACCCGGAACTTCGATTTTGATGTAGTCGCTTCCCAGCGTCCACGTACGATCCGTCCCGCCTTCGAGGTAGACAATCCACAACTGTGCCCGGGTTGAACCCGTATTGTTGTAACCATTGCCGAACACAGCAGCCCAGCGGCCGTTGTTCATCAAAGCAATGGTGGGTTCAGAGAACGTGGCGCCGAGATCCGGGTCGTCATCGCTCGTCAGTTCCCAGAGGACGTAATCATCGGCATCGCTTTCACGCATCGAGTTCGGGTCGGTGATGTCCAGGGCGTATAGACCCGGGCCGCCACCGCGAAGACCACCCACCAGAATCGTGCGCCAGCGCAATGGCGTGCTCGGACCCGTGCGAATGTAGGCGTCGCTGACGGCTGGCGTCAGATCGACGTAGTAACGATGCTGATAGTTCTGCAACGTGAGCGCATGCAAGCCTTCGCCAAAAGTTGCGTCGAACACCGCATTGGGAATGTAGCCCATAAATTCCTGGCCAGACGTGAGATTACCTACGTCCGCCCAGATACCGTGCAACATGCCATCGTTGCTACCGGCATAGACGGCTTCACGACGATTCACTTGGGTTGCTGCCCAGGTTTCGTAACTGTCTGTGCCAGTCGGGAAGGGCGCGGTGTTTGGCCAGTTGCTGCGTGGCGCGCCGACAAGAACCGGGCTCGAGTGGACGATATCGCCCAGCACGGTCCGTGGGTCGCGTTCGCGGAACAGAGTCTCGCTCTCAAAGGTACGTGACCCCCGGATGTAGTCGATGACGTCTTCAACCGCGAGACCCGTGGGAAGATTCGTGGACAGATCCGCGAGTTGTCCGGCAGTTAGGTCGCCAACCGCTCGGAAGGGCACGCCGCCGTTGGCCGGATCATAGGTCGTAACTTGTCGCGCGCTATCGTTAGGGAGCAAGTCTGCGGCGTCCCAGCTCGGAACGGGCGAAACCTCACCGGTAACAGGATCGATCGTGCTCGCAGTCAGGAAGCCACTCCACGCTTCGGAATCCAGTTTCGCCTGGTAGACGAGACTGTCGCTACTCAGCAGTCCGGTGTTGAACGTTACCGCAGCAGCGGTACCTTCCGTTTCGACAACGGTAGCGAGAACAGCCGCCATCTGCGTGGCGATATCCGTCGGGGTTCTGGCATTCAACATCTCGCCCCGACCATTCACAGCCGCGTGGTACAGGTCGTCGACTGCGAGTGGGCTACGAGTCGCGAATGGTGTGTTGCCAGCAGGCGTTCCATTGGGCCAGGGCGGCGGGTTGTCATGCGCGTCCTGACTCGTGTTGTGTGTCACGCCGAAAATGGTGCCTCTCGCGTTCAGCGTAATCGCGAACGTGTTCATGTGGAGGTCGGAATTGCAGTCGAGAATCGGGTCGGGATTCGCGTCGTTGCAGGCGATCGGCGTTGGCACGTTTTCCGTACCGAAGCCTGAGACATTCAAGTTCTCATAGTAGGTGATCGCAATGTCGCCCATGGTATTGGCGATCGTGTCTGCATACGGCACTCCCGCGTTCAGATCGCCGTCACCCGTGACGCCCGGTGTTGAGCCGTTGGAAAACCCGTCGGTGAATGCGATGCCGTAGTTTTTCTGACACGAATTGGTGATCGGCGCGTTCGCGTCATTCCGTTCGAATTGTCGCCCCATGTAGTCGAGCGACTCGCGCAGCGGGGTGCCACCCGTGCCACGGGCATCAAAAATGCTGTCGAGTACACCAACCCGATCGTCGGTCAGGCTGCGCATCGTGACGGGTTGACGGTTGTTGATTGTGAAGCGTCCCATCCGAACGCCGTTGATTTGGTCGAACGCAGCCGTGATTCCACCGCGCATGGCCTGGTGGCGCTTGCGGTAGTAGGTAAACCAATTGGCGAAGTTCTGAATTTCTTCAATGTAGGTTCTACCGCTCGGATAGACTGGCGTTGCCGGACGGACCTCGTAACGGACAAGACACGAGCCATCGGGTCCCAAGGCTTGCGCAGTACCGGCAATCGCGGTTGTGTTTGCGCGGAAAAACTCGAAGTTTGCTGGGTCCGGTGCCGCACAATCGACGGGTGTCCCTGCGATCGTCATGGTTGCCGTCGTGTCGACAAGCCAGTAGGTCGCAGGGAAGTAATCGAAACCCTGGTAGAGAGGAAACAGGTTGTTAACGTTCCCGGTGTTGTCCTGCATTCCAACCATTACCAGAAACTGTTGTGCCCAGTCGGTGGATGCTGGCACAACCTGCGTCAGGTCGATCGTGCGAGTCGTCGACTCTGCAATCGGATCAAACGGCGCACTCGACGGGTTCACGTCGGTGAACGTCCTACTGCCGGAGCTCACCCAGGGTTCGTACGTGATATCCGGGTTGTAATAGCCGCGGTTAAAATCCGGGCTCCGGCTGAAAGCAAATTCTCGCGTCGGAGGAATCGGGAAGTGACCGCCGCCGAGGGTGCGTCGTGCTCCCGTGTCGCAACATCCATTCGGGAACAGATAGACAAATTTCCACCACGTAAGACTCGAGCCGCCGGAGCTGTTGAAGTTGACGGTACCTGGACTTGGATTGTTGTTGATATCCAGACCAACGAAGCTCTCGATATTCGTGTTCCACCACAACGCGCCGTCGTTCGCCGGGAACAGAGTTTCGAAGTCCATACTGCCCGAGTCATCGATCGCCATAATGACGTTCGGCTCTACCGCGTCCGACAGGAACAAAGGGGAATCCGAGATCACGCCGGGGTTGGTTTGTGCCATCGCGACAGGTGCTGCGAGGAGCAGGGCCGTTGCGATGAATCCGGAAACTTTCAGTATTGAGTATTTCATAGAGAGTTACCTGGTTTCGCCTGCTTAGAAGCGTCGTGCGAAATTGGTGCGAAGAACGACCTGGGAGTTCTCTGAGAGCCCAGTGCCGCGTGCGTGTACTTTGAAAATGAAAATGTCGCCAGCGCCGGACGATACGCCGTAGCCGCCAGACAGATTGAGTGAAGCGTTCGCCGATTCGTCAACGGTGCCGCGAATTTCGATGATGTATTGAGGCATCTGAGCAACTTCTTTGAGTGTGCCCCAAGCTCCACCTGCATAGGCACGTGCGTCGCCTGGCCATGCTGTGTAAACGTCAGGTGCATTGCCCGTCGTGTAAAGCCCGCCGGCGTTGTTGAATTGCGCCAGAGTTGTAATGGAGCGCAACCAGGCCTCGGCATCATGCAATGCGGCTTCCGCAGCCTGGAATGCCAGATCCTGATCACGCAGGTTGCCACTGATTCTTTCCTGAATAGTCGAGCTCCTGATCGATGTGGTTCCGATCAGTGAGAGCAGCAGCAGGGCGATCAACGCGATCACCATGACCACTCCCGATTGTTTTTGCCGATGAATCAGTTTCATGGTTGCACTCTCATCAATTACAAAATGGCACGGTTGCGAACGGTGGTGGTTGCGGAGTAAACACGCCGCAATCGACGGTCGGCCGCAGCAACGTTCGTTACCGTTCCGAGCTGTCCATCGACGGCGATAAACGATTGCGGTGTATCGACTAAATTGTCTTCAGCCGATTCGACCGACAGGTTGATTTGGATGCTGAGCACCTCCGCCCACTGCGGCCCCGCGATCGCATCTGCAAGATCGTATTGATCGACGCCCCCGTCGCCATCGGTATCTCGCCCGTAAACGATTTGCATGTCGGCGACACCGTCGGCCAGCTCAACGGCTGCACCCAACGCGCCGGTGTTGGTCATTTCACGGCGAAACAGTGCATTGCGCCCGGAGGCACCGGTACCGATGTAGTACACGCGCGACGTCATGCGCATGACAAACGAGTCTTCGCCAAACTGGTAGGGCGTACCGGCGGCTGATGAGCAGTCCAGTGGCGCGCCAAGTCCGCTAGTGCAGTTGCCGGGAACACCAACGCCCTGTGCGTGTTGAATGGTCACTTCCGTGTTCGCCGGGTTGGCGTTGCTCATCTGGAACATCGACGAGTTCAGGCAGTCGGTGACCATCAGCACCTCGCCTTGCTGCAGGTCATGCGGTTGGGTCAGCGTGAGTGTTGCCGTGGGTGTCGAATGTGTTTGCACCACGTAGCGATCATCTGGTTCGGCCCGGATCATCGTGAATGCGTCAGTGCCGGCTATCACGTCGCCCGCGATCGCAGGCGGGAAACCACCTGCACCACCTTCATATCCGACAAGCGCATTTTCCGCATCGAGAAACCAGGTTGCGGGCCCGCCGTTGAGCGTGTTGACGACATTGTCAGAACGCCCGCACCCGAGGAAGCCTGCCATTCGAGCATCCTGGATCATCGAGTTCAGACTGAAGCGGCCAATTTCCTGCAGCTCGGTCAAAGTCGACTGCACGTTAAATGACTTTTTGCTGCCGACGTATAGCTGCAGCATACCGCCGACGAGAAAGGCGCCAATCGTCAACGCGATCAGCAGCTCGATCAAAGTGAAACCGCGCTGTGTCGCGCCGATGAACTTTTGGTTCTTGTGGTGTGTCATGGCTAGTTAGATGTCCGTCGTTACGACAAATTGAACAAGATCTGCCGGCGCACGACCGTCATTCCACTCCACGGTAATTGTGAACCGCGATGGCTCAGCCGCACTCGGTCCGGCGATCCGTTCTATCGACGCCGTACCCTGTGGAAGGTAGTAGGCGATGAGATTGCGCCACTGGCGCAGGTCGATGTTAGGTACTGTTGCGCCGCCCGGTGCAGGATCCGCGAGCGTAATGTCGTAGTCACCATTGCGGGCACCTGGAATGTTCGCACGCATGCGGTCGACGATGTCGTAGGCCATGATGCTGGCCTGCGTGCGGAGGTAAGCGCTGTTGTTCAGTCGACTACCGCCAACCTGCAACGACGCGACGCCGACGAGGCCGATCGCGAGAACAATCGCGGCGATCAAGACTTCGAGAAGCGTGTACCCCCCGTTTGAGCGACGGCCACGAGCCGTTAGGAATTTTTGGTGACGTGCAATTACGGACATGCCGCCGCTCCTCTAACCGTCGATGCGTAACCGATCAATCCTATATTGATCGTTCGTCCTTCCAGCGGCTCCGCGTTGTCACCGCAGACGCGGAAGGAACCGTTGTTGGTCGGTGTAGCACGCGTCTCTCCGCTGCCGACAAACGACACCCAGTTGGTAAAGCTGCCGGTTGCGCGCATCGTTACGCCGTTGGTCGCTGCCTCCCAGGTACGCAGGACTTGTTCACCACCGTCGACCGTGCCGAAGTTGGCAGGGTCCTCAAACACAATCCAGCCGTCTTCCCAACCACCGGCACCGGCGCAAGTCGCGGCGTCAGCGCTGCGGCAAATGGTCACTCGAGTACCACGCTTGATCGCTTCCGATCTCGCGAGTGTCATCGCCGTAACCAATTCATTGTTGTTGGTGACGATCTGATTCACTCGGATCGTCTCGAGAAAGGAGGGCACTGCAAAACTTGCCATCACGCCTAACACCGCGATAGTCAGCATCAACTCCAAAAGGGTGAACCCAGAAGTCTGCTTGTCGCGCATAAGCGCACGGTTGCCACGTTCCGGCATAGTGTGCCGCTCCCTTTTAAATGCCCCAGGCTTCATTATTATCCATTTCCAACAAGGATTTGCGACGTGCACAGGTCACAGAAAGCCACGCACTAATTAAAGAGAGACTCACATCGAATCTCCGGTTCAAAAAGCGCTCGCCTGTGATTGTTGAAGTATCAGAGGACCAACAAAAAACGTCATGAAAAACAATGGTCAAAGCCCATTTCCTAAACAAGAGTCACGAAACACCTCACGCCCTATTACCACTGAGGCATGTGGCGACCAGATAAGGCGAGGAATTCGTTGGCTTTGCATTATGTCGCTATCGATCGCGGTGATTGGGTGCATCAGTGCGCAAGTGGGGAGTGCCGAATCGTTGACGCTGCACGATGCCGAAGTGATTCACACCACACAAACTATGCGTTCGGTTTACGACGAAATTGTGGCGCGTCATGCCGAAAGCCTCGATGTGATGGTGAGTTTGAACGAGATTCCGGCGCCGCCGTTTGGTGAGCGAAGCCGAGCGCTGAGGTTAGCTCAGCTTCTTGAATCCCTGGACCTGGATGAGGTCGAACTCGATGCCGTGGGCAACGTAGTCGCACGCCGTGAAGGGCAATCGGGAGCGCGCACTGTCGCGGTTATCGCCCATATCGATACCGTGTTTCCGGCGCAAACCAACGTGACGGTAAAACGCGATGGGTCCATGTTCCACGCACCTGGCATAGGAGACAACGCACGCGGCTTGGCGCTGATGGTCGACATAGCAGCCGCGCTACAGAAGTCTGCGTTGACTACCGACGCCGATGTGCTGTTCATCGGATCGGTGGGTGAAGAGGGGTTGGGCGATCTGCGTGGTGTGCGTGCATTGTTTGGTGAGGACGGTCCGGATATTGATTCGGCGATCGTCATCGACGGTGGGATCCTCAACCATGTTGTGACCTCGGCTGTTGGCTCCAACCGGTATCGCGTGACGTTCCGCGGTAAAGGCGGACACAGCTATGGCAGTTTCGGCCGAGCACACCCACATCAGGCGTTGGCAAGCGCTATCTATCACTTTACCGACGGCGCGCGCGCGATCACTGAAACGCCAGGTCCGAAGGCGACGTATTCCGTTGGTCGAATCGGCGGTGGTACTTCGATCAACTCAATTCCGTTCGAGAGTTGGATGGAGGTCGACATGCGATCAGTAGATCCCAAACGCCTTGCGTTGCTCGACGCTGCTTTGCGTAAGGCGATCCAGCAGGCACTCACCGAGGAGAACCATCGCGCATTGGATGATTCCGTGGTGAGCGTAGATATCGAGTCGGTCGGAAGACGTCCAGCGGGCGAAATGGCTGCCGAGATGCCGTTAGTTCAACGGGCAATTGCTTCGCTGAAAACGATCGGTGTGCAGGCGAAACTTGTGGCTTCCAGTACCGATGCAAACCTTCCGATGTCGCTCGGCATCCCTGCGGTCACCATTTCACGCGGTGGAATCAGCCGCGATGCACATGCACTGACGGAGCGGTGGGAAGACGCCGGGACGGACAGTGCTGCGTCAGCGGCAGCGTTGCTGGTCATTGCAGAGGCTGGTCTTGTCGTCGATAGGCTCTGACTCAAATCTATCGGACGCGATCAGTTGATCCGTCTCAGGAGTCTTTGTCTTTCGGCGTTGATGATTCGGTTGCCGGTAATAGCGGCAATATCTGCCCGATATAGAAGGGCAGTGCACTTGCCTTGCCCGAGGGGACTTCCGGATGTTGATGGCCCAACCGGACCAGCACGAGGTCATGATCGGGGACGACGACGATGTATTGTCCGAGGTGGCCGCGAAACGCGTAAAACGGCGGATTATTATCGCTGTTGATCCACGTCGAATAGCCGTAGTAGTCGACAGCCGCTGGAGTACGCATTTTGTCAACGAATTTTTCGGGGACCAATTGCTGATCGCCCCATCGGCCATTCTGAAGCATTAGTTGTCCGAGCTTCGCATAGTTCCTTGCGTTGGTATTCAGGCAACAATAGCCGAGTTCCATTCCTTTGCCATCCAGATGCCAGACAGCATCGTCGTTCATGCCTAAAGGCGCCCACAGCGTCTCGCTGAGGAATCCACTCAGTGTCGCATCGGGGTCGCGCTTCTTCAGTGCCCGATCAAGGGAAATCCCGAGCAACTGAGTCGACGCGCTGGAGTAGTAATAATGGCTTTCCGGCTCGTGACTAAAACGACGGTCAAACAGAAAGCCACTGACATCATGTGAGTAGAGCAACGCGACGGTCGGACTAAACGGGCTGTAGTAGTGTTCATCCCAATCGTAGCCTGACGTCATTGTCGACAACGAGCCGATCGTGGCGTTGGCAGCGAGCGGGTCATCCGCAAACTCCGGCAGCAAAGTGACCAGCGGTTGGTCCAGCTCGCTGATCAGGCCTTCCTCGATTGCGCGACCGAGCAAAAGAGTGACGACTGTCTTGGCCATGGAAAACGAATTGGTTCGGCTGCGTGCGTTGTAGGGGGATTCGTAATGTTCTGCGAAGATCTTCCCTTGATAGATCGCCAGAAATGCGACGGCTCTGTTGTCTCGCATGTAGGCTGTCAGCTCGGGCGGTAAGTTGTCCCCGATAGCATCTTCGTGAACTTCCCATGTGCTTGGCTGGCCAGCGGAGATAGTGCGGGTGTCGAAAAATCGATGGTCGTCGATGTTCGCCGTCGGATGGCCTTTCAGGTATGTGCGGGACAAGGCTGTCAGGATGTACGCATGTCCGGTAATCGACAAGAGTGCGACACCGACCACGGGGACCGCCAGAAGAAACAACAGCGCTCTTTTCCACATAGTTAACCACCATTTGACAAGCTCGCAGGACGATACCGAAAGTAGCAACCGGTCACCACCGCTAAGCACAACGCTTGCGGTTTGAGTATGATGATGCAATCCGTTGCATGAGGTGCCGCTTATGAAGATTCGATTCGGACTATTGCTGCTCTGGATAGTGGCTATCAGCCTGCCTTCGAGCGCAGTGTCGAATGACGAAGTTAGTTCCGAGCCTTTGTCGATCACTGTGTACAAGTCCCCGACGTGCGGCTGTTGCAAACAGTGGATCGCGCACCTGCAGGAGCATGGGTTCAATGTCCTCGCTGTTGACAGCGACGATATGACCGCGGTGAAGGCGCAGTACGGTGTGCCGGACAAACTTCGGAGTTGTCATACCGCGCGAATTGGCGGTTACACGATCGAAGGGCACGTGCCGGCAAAAGACATTATTGCGATGCTCGAGAATGCACCGACTGCCGATGGGCTCAGTGTGCCTGGAATGCCGGTGGGCAGTCCTGGCATGGAAGTCGGCGATCGCGTGGACGCCTATGACGTCATCCAATTCAGCGCGGATGGCCAGGAAGTGGTTGCGAGCTACGGAGATGCCGAAGAAGTGCGCGACAGCACGGAACAGGGCAGCCGTTGAAGCGCTTCGGCTACCTGCTTTCGCTGTCGCTTCCGCTGACCGCGATTGTCGCGTTCGCAGCGGGTCGTCTTGTAGGGGCGCCCGGCTGGATGGCGTGGACACCGATCGTGCTCTCGTTTGTTTTGTTGCCACTTGTCGACGCTTTCGTCGGAACCGATCCACACAACCCGAGCGAGCAAGATTTAACCACCATGCTCGCCGACACGTTTTACCGCAATCTCACACTCGTTGTGGTGCCGTTGCAGATTGCGAGCCTCATGATCTGTGGGTATGCCTTCATCAGCGCAGAAGGCGGGTTATTGGGGCAAATAGGTTATCTACTCAGTGCTGGGGTGATTAGTGGGAGTACAGCGATCACAACCGCGCACGAGTTGATTCACAAACCGTCGCGCGTTGAACAATGGTCAGGTGGCCTGCTGCTGTCGACGGTGTGTTACGCGACGTTCAAGCCAGAACATCTTTTTGGCCACCATCGGCATGTTGCGACACCCGAGGACGGATCGACGGCACGAAAAGACGAGACCGTGTATCGGTTTATGTGGCGTGCAGTCAGGGACAATCCGTTGCGGGGTTATCGTCTAGCGGCCGAACGGGTCAGACGTCGCGGGCACTCGGCGTGGTCATGGCGCAATGAAATGGTTTGGTGGACCATCCTCAGCCTGACATTTGCGACTTTTGCCTTTTTCGCTGCAGGGCCGATGGGCCTGTGCTTCTTTGTCGGGCAGTCGCTGATCGCCATTGGCCTTCTCGAAATCATCAACTATGTAGAGCACTACGGTCTGATGCGAAAGAAGGACGAGCGGGGTCGCTATGAGCGGATTTCGCCAAGGCACTCCTGGAACGCAAACCATTTAATGACCAATCTGTTTTTGTTTCAGCTCCAAAGACACTCCGATCACCATGCGAATGGCTCCAGACGCTACCAGGCATTACGTCATTTTGACGAGAGTCCACAGCTGCCGTTTGGCTACGCGACGGCGGTTATGGTGGCGCTGATACCGCCACTCTGGTTCGCCGTGATGAATCCTCGTCTGGCGCGACGCGATACTCCATTGGCGGTGTGATCTCTGGGTCGATGAGGACCGCGTTCACCGGCTTGAAGGCAACCATGATGCTCGCGGCACTTGCATGTGTCGCCTCTGTCGTAGTCGAAGCGCAAACGCCAGGTTCTGATGCTCGGATCGTCGAGCAGCAGTTAAAGGCCGTGGGTGGGTTGTACACCGACGCCAGAGCGCAGGACGAATTGAAGCGCTTGCTTGAGCATTTGAGCCCGCAGAGTCTGTTGCCGATCCAGTTGTTGCGACACCCCTCTGCAAATGCTTTCGTGCTGCCGACAGACAAGATCTACCTGCATACGGGTTTGTTGTTACGAGTGGCCAACGAAACGGAACTTGCGGCACTGGTTGCACATGAACTCGCGCATGTTTCACTGGGCCACCTCGACAATCTAGACCCTTCGGCAGATCTTTTGGACAGGCGTTCAGTTGAAGCGGAGGTTGCTGCGGACGCGCGAGCGATCGAGATCATGCGCCGAGCAGGATATTGCCCGAGAAGCGCGTCCACTTTTTTTGAAAGGCTGATTCGGGAGCGACAGGCAACCAACGCGCCCACACGTTTCGTTCGCACACATCCGAACCTCGAGGCGCGAGTTTCGCATTGGAGGCAAGCGGACTGCGCAGAGGGGCACTCGAGGCAGCCGCTTGCAACGTCGCTGGATTGGGCGATGAGCGCACGACTGGACGCACTGAGCATGCTGCTGTTGCAGCAACGTATGGACACTGTGGCTTTTCTGTCCACACAGACCTTCCTGCTTGATGATCTCGGCGCGAGCGGTGCCTATTTTTGGGGCGAGAGCCTGCGCGTGCGAGATGCACCTGGAGATGGCCGAGGTGCCAGCGAGTTCCTGCTTCTTGCGAGCACCAGCGACACACACGCGGATATCGCCATGTTTCGGCTAGCAGCTATAGCCGTTGATGAGGGACAATGGCGTGCAGCGCGCGATTGGTTGTTGCGAGTGGACCAAGCTGCCTTGCCCGACATCGTCGCCACCTATTTCATGCCGGTACTCACGCAAGTGGAAGCCACACTTGCGAAGCCAGGATTCGATTAGTGCGGACAGTCATCATGGCACTGTTCGCTACCGTACTGATTGGGGGATGCGCCGGTCTTACGGTTACCTCCGACGGGGTCGCTGTTTCCCGGCAACACGGTCTGCGCTTTCAACTCAGTCCGGGCTGGGAACGGGTCGACGATACGCGCGGGAGCGCCGATTTTTTGTTGAGCTTTTCTGAAATCGACGAGAGTCTACTGGCGATGTCCAGGCTCCCGAAAACAGCACTAGGGTGGGATCCATCAGACTACGCCATAGACGCCCTGGCATCGCTGGCACTGGGCGAGCGCTTTCTTGCTCTGATCGCTAGTGACATGGAGCTTCCAATTTTTTCGGTATTGGATCACGAAGCGTCACCGTTGGCTGGTCGTCCCGCGGTGCGCTTGCGTATCGGTTATCAAAGTACCGATGCAGAGCACTACACCGTCTCCTATGTCCTGGTTCCACGCACTTCCGACGTATTGGTCATTCAATGTCAGACCGTTAACCGGGCGCACGAACGTGCGGCAGACTGCGCAAACATGGTGGCTAGCGTGGTCTGGCTTTGATTGAGGTGGACGCACGTTATAAATGAGAGTGATTATCATTTGAATCTTTGGCAAAATAACGAGTCTTAATTAAGTAGACGCACACTTTCGTCCATAGAGGAACCTCATGAATACACTAAGCTTGCGCAGCATCGTACTCGCAGCGGCAATCACACTTTTAATGCCAGAGCCGGCGTGGCCTCACGGAGACCGCGATGAGGAGAAGTTGGCTGAGTTCCAGCTGCATCTGGACAGCTACCAGGAAGACGTTGCGTCGATGATCGACACTGTTGCCGGCATCACAAACAACGCCGCGGCGACCAAGGCGGACGTTGACGCGTTGATCCAGCAGTGGGAAGACGTTTCTGTACACGAGGCGATTGAGGACAAGGCGACGCTCGCGTATCCCGGCGTATGGCAGGCTTTGATTCAGCTGCAACAGGCGGTGGTTGCCGAAGCGGGTGTCGAAGACGCGGGCGAGAGTGTCAAAGCGGCATTGTGGCAAGGGATGGGTGCATTGCGCATGGCGGCAACCATGGCGGTGCCTACAGACGCCCAGTCAGATGCCGAGGGTGAACTGCTGTCGGGACCTGAGTCCATCGCAGCGATCATCAACGATTTGAATTCGGCGGTAGCGAGCTATGTGGATGGAGACGCGGCGCTGGCAGAAAAAACCATTTTCGATACGTACGAGAATCGCTTCGAGTATCTCGAAGGCGACCTGATTCCGAAGGACCCTGATCTTGTAACGGCGCTGGAGGCGGATTTCAACGCAACCCTGCCGCTGTTGTTCAAACAGGGCGCAGACGAAATTGCCGTACGTCGTGCAGTCGCCAACATGACCACGCAGTTGGAGACCGCGAAAACGATTCTCGAGCAGGTCGAAGCTCAACGCGGAGATGTTTTCTGAGCATGCATCGTCGGCATGTACTTTCCGGGCTGCTTTGTTTGTCGACCGCCGGGGCGATCGGTTGCTTGCCGAATATTGGGCATGCGGCCAGCGCGGTTTCGGTGGATTCGCTACCGAAATTGAAGGGTTCGCTTACCCTGTATCTCGGGCGCGGTGAGGGCGGTTTGTATGAAGACATCCTGAAGGCTATTGAAAAGCGGAATCCTGATCTTGAGTTGAAGATTCGTCGAGGCCCCTCCACAGCTTTGGCGAACACGCTGGTCGCAGAGTCACGGTTCGGCAATCCTCGCGCCGATGTTTTCTGGTCGATTGATGCCGCGTCGCTAGGTTTGGTTGTCCGTGCATCAGATCCGGATCCGGTGGACGCAGAATTGGCGAACTTGTTGAGGCCGGAGTATCGGTACGAGCAATGGTTACCGATTTCGGGTCGGTTTCGCACACTTGCCTTCAACTCTGCAACGCTGGGGTCTGACGCACTACCGCGCGATGTCATGCGTCTTCCGGAGACTGACTTTTCCTTTGGCTGGGCTCCGGCCTACGGTGCCTTTCAGTCGTTTGTCACAGCGATGCGGATACTTGAGGGCGAAGATCAAACCGGTGCCTGGCTGGAAGCGATGGCACCGAAGAGCAAATCGTACGCCGGTGAGCTTGGCGTAGTCATGGCTACGAGCCGTTCGGAACGTGATGTCGGGTTTGCCAATCACTACTACACACTAAGACTCAAGCAAGGTAGGCCTGACGCTCCTGTCGATCTCGCGTTTACTCGCAATGACGCAGGATGTCTGTTGAATGCCTCCGGGGTTGCAATTCTTCGACGCAGTCAGCTTGCCAATGACTTTGTGCGTCATCTGTTGACGACCGAAGTTCAGGGCTATCTGGCAAGAGAGGCTTTTGAGGTTCCGCTGTTGCAAGGTGTCGAGAGTCCGAAGGGGCTTCCGCCTGTAGCGGAACTTCAACCGCCAAAGGTCGATCTGGAGCAACTCGCCGATCTGCGCCCAACGTTATCTTTGCTGCGGTCGACCGGAGTGTTGTGAACGGTTCAAGCAAGTCGACAGCGATCAGTGGTCTTGTCGCGCTGTGCGTCATCGCGCCGATTGGGGTGTTGGTGAACCTCGGATGGGGTGCGCAGCTCGATGGGGCGAGCGAAATCTGGCCTTTGGTTCGCAATACGTTGGCGTTAACCGGTTTGACCGTGATCGGTTCGGTGTGCATTGGCGTTCCGCTCGCTGTCGCTACGACCCATTGCAATATTCGCTACAGAGGGCTTTGGCTGGCCGCGCTGGTCGCGCCGTTGGCTGTGCCGAGCTACATCGGCGCATTCACGTATTTTGCAGCGTTCGGCACGGGCGGTGAACTATCACAGCTTGTTGGTGCGGAGTTGCCTAAGGTTGAGGGTCTGTGGGGCACTGCTTTGGTGATGACGCTCTACACCTATCCTCTGGTTTTATTGACGACACGCGCTGCGCTTAAGCAGCTCGACGGACGGATGGTGGATGCAGCACGCTGCCTGGGGGCGTCCATGCCGGAAACGGTGTGGCGCGTGGTGGTGCCGCGCGTTCGCAGTGGTGTTGCCGCTGGTGCGTTGCTTGCATCGCTCTACACCATGAGCGACTTTGCGACGCCTTCGATTCTTGGCTTGGACACCTTCACTAGGGCAATTTTCGTCGAGTACAACGCATTCGGTCTCGACCGCGCAGCGCTGCTTTCGTTGATTTTGTTGGCGATTATCGTTGTGGTTCTGCTTTTGGAATCACGTGTCACGGTGGAAGTTGAGCAAAATTCGCAACCGTTCGTGATCGAGCTTTCCCGTCACGCAAAATGGGTGCTGTTTAGTGTGATGCTGTTGGCGTTGGTTGGGTCACTGGTGCTTCCCGCGATCGTCTTTGGTGCGTGGCTAATGGACGAGGGTGCGGCGGGCTTTTCGTGGGGATTGATCTGGAACACGACGCTGCCTGCAGTGCTTGCCGCGTTCGGTGCTGTTCTCCTGGCGTTGCCGGTGGCCTTTGCGGCAGCACGCGGCGGAGTCGCTCGATGGTTCGAGCGCGGTGCGACCCTTGGCTATGGCATTCCGGGCATCGTCATGGGAACTGCGTTGCTCTATGTCGGATTGCGTGTTGAGTGGTTGTATCAAACCCTGGTGCTCCTGGTGTTTGGCCACATGCTGAAATTCTTGCCGCTCTCATTAGGCCCACTGAGAAACGCAGTCGCTCGATCCGATCAGAGCGTGCTCAACGCAGCACGAGGACTTGGTGCGGGTCAGTTCGAAGTGTTCCGTCGAGTGCTTCTGCCGATGCTTGTGCCGGCCGCTGTGGCAGGCGGAGCACTTGTGTTTCTGGAAGTCATGCGCGAGCTGCCACTGACGTTGCTGCTGCGCCCAACAGGTCTCGAGACGTTGACCACAGAGCTGTGGCAGGTTTATGAGGCGGGCTATTTCGGACGGGCGGCAATCCCGAGCTTGTTGTTGATCGCGATTTCCGCGGTTGGCGTAGTGCTGATGTTAAGCGGCGAACGTCGTCTCGACAGTGCCGCAGGGCGGGTCTGAGATGTTGACCATCAGCAATCTTGCGATCCGATACGGCAG
>JBCBBH010000010.1:0-1799 GCA_038531945.1 Pseudomonadota bacterium
ATTTGGTATCGCGCTTTTGTTGCAAGGCATGTTCTTGTTTGGTCTAGGCTTTCTGCTCCGTAGGTGGGTGCAGTCGTAGAAAACGGCTAAGTTTGAAGGTCGGCTCCGCCCGGATAGTGTTGAAGAAGTCGACGTTGGAGTTGGTGATGGATGAAGCCCAACGCAGGTGGGCTGTTCCTGTCAGCCTGTTGGTTCTGGTTGCGGAACCAGTTTGGCGAGCTTCTTGAGGTTCTGTGCTGTGGCTGCGAGTTGGAACTGTTCGTATGCGCCTTTGGGTCCTCTAAGTCGCATCATCGGCACGCCAATGTATCGTTTCAGATGAGCGAAGAGCATCTCGACTTTCCGCCTTTGGATGAACGAGGTCATGTAGGCATCGGTTTTGCGGATATCGCGGGCGATGTCGCGAGCCGCTTCGTGGACTGATCGCATCACACGCCTGCCGGGGTCGCCAGGGCAGCATTGCTGCTTAAGTGGACATGCGTCGCAATCATGCTTCGAGGCGCGGTATCGGATGAACCCGTCTTTGCCGCCGTTAGGTTTTCTCGGCTTGGAGAAGTTCCGGCGGTATGTTCGCAGTTCTTTGTTGCCGGGGCATGTATAGCTGTCGGTCTTAGGGTCGTAGACAAAGTCTTCACGCGAGAACGTGCCGTCTGTCCGTTTGGATTTGTCCCAGACCGGGATATGCGGGGCGATGCCGCGTTCTTCGACCAGCCAGCCCAGCATCTCCGCTGATCCGTAACCTGTATCGCCAACCAGCTTGTCTGGCGTCATATCGAAGCGGTCCGTGATCCGATCGATCATGCGCCGTGCAGCAAATGCCTCAGCGGTTCGGATCGGAACCGACGGCTCAACATCCACGATCACCGCATTATCCAAATCCACCATGTAGTTGGTGGAATAGGCGAAGAATGCAGCCCCACCATCTGCGCCTGTCCAGCGCGCCGCCGGATCGACTGGCGAGATGTATTTGGGGACGACTTTGGTGGACGCGCCAAATGCGGCGTCGTCTAGCGTTTCGAGATATTCCTCAACGACGCGGGTGGTCGGGTCGAGCGGCAGCCCTTCCTTGCTATCGATACCACGCGTCTGATTTGCGTTGGCAGGGATCAGGCTGGCGTCGACGCCGAAGCTCTCGCCCCCAACAAGACCTTCAGCAATGCAGCGCCTCAGGACGGTTTCGAAGAGGCGGCGGAACAAGCCGCTTTTCCGAAAGCGCCCGTGTCGGTTCTTCGAAAAGGTCGAATGGTCTGGCACAGGATCAGTGAGATCAAGCTTGCAAAACCACCGATAGGCCAGATTGACATGCACCTCTTCGCAGAGCCGCCGCTCCGAGCGAATGCCCTGGCAGTAGCCCAGCAACAACATCCGGATCATCAGCTCAGGGTCAATCGAAGGACGGCCATGCGAGCTGTACGATGGTGCGAGAAGCGGGCGAACCTCGGACAGATCAAGAAATCGATCAATGCCACGTAGCGGATGATCGGTTGGCACGAACTCCTCAATCGAGAATTCATAGAACAGCGCACCCTGCGCCACCTGCCTTGGTCCCATCATCGCTGCACCTCCACTCTCAAAACGAGTGAATCAGCGCCAGCCCAACCAATCAACGGACTTTTTCAACACTATCCGGACGAAGCTGCCGTTCGCTTTGGTTGCGCCAATGTCGGCATTTGATGTTGAGTAGTTGACTGGAGACCAAGATTACGAGAGTGTGACTTCAGAGATTTTAAGCAATGCCCGTGCGGGCGCCCAATCATGAACAACATGGAACTACACGCCTTGTTTCAGGCGGAGGAAGA
>JBCBBH010000011.1:0-825 GCA_038531945.1 Pseudomonadota bacterium
CTCATGTCAACATTCTCACTTCCGATACCTCCAGCACACCTCGCAGTGCACCTTCGCAGGCTTACGGAACGCTCCGCTACCGCTCTTACGAGCCCACAATTTCGGTAAATGGCTTTAGCCCCGTTACATTTTCGGCGCAGGATCGCTTGATGAGTGAGCTGTTACGCTTTCTTTAAAGGATGGCTGCTTCTAAGCCAACCTCCTCATTGTCAAAGCAATCCCACATCCTTTCACACTTAGCCATTATTTGGGGACCTTAATTGGTGGTCAGGGTTGTTTCCCTCTCCACGACGGACGTTAGCACCCGCCGTGTGTCTGCCGATTAGTACTTCTCGGTATTCGGAGTTTGATAAGGTTTGGTAATCCGGTGAGGACCCCTAGCCCAGTCAGTGCTCTACCCCCGAGAGTATTCGATCGACGCTCTACCTAAATAGATTTCGCGGAGAACCAGCTATCAGCAAGTTTGATTGGCCTTTCACCCCTAGGCACAGGTCATCCGAGAGCTTTTCAACGCTCAACGGTTCGGGCCTCCAGTGCATGTTACTGCACCTTCACCCTGCCCATACCTAGATCACTTGCCTTCGGGTCTAATGCTACGTACTCGGTCGCCCTATTCAGACTCGCTTTCGCTACGCCTACACCTAACGGTTTAAGCTTGCACGCAACACTAAGTCGTTGACCCATTATACAAAAGGTACGAGGTCACTCCGAAGAGCTCCCTCAGCTTGTAAGCATCCGGTTTCAGGTACTGTTTCACTCCCCTCATCGGGGTACTTTTCATCTTTCCCTCACGGTACTAGTTCACTATCGGTCGGTAAGGAGTAC
>JBCBBH010000014.1:0-655 GCA_038531945.1 Pseudomonadota bacterium
CCGATCGTCGCAGGCCCTCTTCAAGGCCATGATGTCTGGCGATAGCGGACGCACTGCCGAAGGTGCGCGAGCGCATTGCCCGTGAACAGGGCACGTTGAATTGGTACTGCCTGGATTTCTGGAGTGACACGCTGTCGCTCGACATCATGGCCTTGAAGAGGGCCTGCGACGATCGGATCGCGTTTTTGGATGGCGCCGAGGATTTTTTGCTGCGCGCGAAAGCCGCCGGCTATCGTCTGCTACTGGTCACGAACTCGACGCGCGCACTGCTGGAACTGAAGGACGAGAAGACCGGGGTCACCCGGTTCATGGACGAGATCTACAGCTCGCATGACTTCAGAGCACCAAAGGAATCCCAGGCGTTTTGGCAGAGGTTTTCGCAGTCGACCGGCATTGATCGGCGCAGGAGCGTTTTGATCGACGACAGTACGTCTGTGATTCGCGCGGCAAAAGTCTTCGGCCTTGGCGGTACGATCACGTTAACGCATCCGGATTCCACGCGGCCTGCGCGAACGGCTGACGATGAGCCGCCTGTGACGGATCGAGTGGCTAGTCTGCTGCAGGAGGGTTAGCAGACGTTTCGCCTTTAGGTTTTCGTCTCCGGCGTCGTCGTTTCTTTGCCGGTGGCTTGTCGCCGTCGGCACGCTTTTCGGCG
>JBCBBH010000015.1:0-603 GCA_038531945.1 Pseudomonadota bacterium
TAATCGCAGGTCAGCATACTGCGGTGAATACGTTCCCGGGCCTTGTACACACCGCCCGTCACACCATGGAAGTTGGCCACGCCCGAAGTCGTTACCCCAACCGTTTACGGAGGGGGATGCCGAAGGCAGGGCTGATGACTGGGGTGAAGTCGTAACAAGGTAGCCGTACCGGAAGGTGTGGCTGGATCACCTCCTTAGAGGGAGACCTACTAGTTACATCACCGAAAGCCCCTGTAAAAAGGGTATTTGTGAATAGATGAGTAACGTAGTCACCTAAGGTCGTTGAGGGTTTTGTTAGTTAAAGAACGTAAGCAAGCTAAAGAAAGCAAATTACCTTAATCAAGTGAGGCGCAAGTAAGTAGCAGCGTAATCATTCCTTTCCGAATTATTCGGGTGTTACACCCACATTGATACGGGCTATTAGCTCAGGTGGTTAGAGCGCACCCCTGATAAGGGTGAGGTCCCTGGTTCGAGTCCAGGATGGCCCACTTTCATATTTAGATTATGGGGGTATAGCTCAGCTGGTAGAGCGCCTGCTTTGCAAGCAGGATGTCAGCGGTTCGAGTCCGCTTACCTCCACTTTTACGAGTCCGAGATATCAAC
>JBCBBH010000016.1:0-599 GCA_038531945.1 Pseudomonadota bacterium
CGTGGACCGAGAGTCGCGCAAAGGATTTGCAGATCGCTCGTAAGTCCACGTATCGCTTTTTCTGTTCTCTTAAGTGTGTGCCTGTCCTAGTGGGCTCTTACTAGGCAGCCCATGGGGCTGAGGTCACGGCCTGTCCGTCAGATTCACCTGCTGCGCGACAGACCCCAACGATCTGCAAATCATTTGCTCGATTCTCGGTGCACGAATCGCGCTCTTGAGTGTGTGCCTGTCCTAGTGGACTATCCTAGTGGGCTCTTCGCTGTATCTGTTCTCTCAAATCTGCGCCTCAGCGGGATTTGCTGACCATTACTGGTCATATTGCCGTTGTTGTCATAGCCCGGTGTCACACCATTGATATCGGTGTATTGGTTAAGGCTATTCACTTGGTAGGACTTCAGAAGCGATACGTGGACCGAGAGTCGCGCAAAGGATTTGCAGATCGCTCGTAAGTCCACTAGGACAGGCACACACTCAAGAGCGCGAAAAGTGCGATACGTGCACCGAGAATCGAGTAAATGATTCACAGACCGTTCGAGTTCATCGAACAGTCTGTGAATTTAACGGGCAGGCAAAGACCTCAGCCCCATGGGCTGCAGAGG
>JBCBBH010000017.1:0-577 GCA_038531945.1 Pseudomonadota bacterium
GAGGGTTATTGCCATTTGGTAGCCTGCCATTTAGTCCACGTCATACCGATCATCTCAAGAGAATGATCTTAGGCGAACGTATACTGTACGTGGAAGCCACGGAGACTTAGTTTGAAACTCAAATGGGCGGTTCTTTGCTTTGTCCTCTTGCTGGCCGGATGTGGTTCGCTTAGTCCCGCCCGGTCGCAACCGTTCGAGGAGATCGAAACCGAGGTGCAAGCTGTTTTCAACGACCTCGTTGATGCTGCGAAAGCTGGCGACATCGAGCGCTACTTCTCGTTTTTCGATCGAAGCACGTTCACCGCATTGATGACGGATGGTTCAACCATCGGCACTTTCGATGCATTTCGCGAACGCGTTGGTCCACAGCTCGAATTGATTGATCGGTACAACTCGTTGAAGTTCGATCCTGTGACAATTAGCGTGCTCGATTCCAGTCACGCGGTCCTGGTGAACGAGTATTCGGCGGAGGTTGTGCTGAAGTCTGGAGACGTCGTGGCAGCGTCGGGGGCTGGGGTGCAAGTTTGGTCAAAGCACAGCGGGACCTGGACATTGGTGCACGTCTCGGACGCCATCA
>JBCBBH010000018.1:0-569 GCA_038531945.1 Pseudomonadota bacterium
TTGAAAGTGTTGAAAGAACACATCTAACCATTTGTCCAACCGCTCAATGCGATTGCAAAAACTAAAATGCACATTTCAACACTTTCAAATGCTGCGGACCTTCGGTAGTAACAACACTGAGCGAAGTTCCTTGTCGGGTAAGTTCCGACCTGCATGAAAGGCGTAACGAATTCAGCACTGTCTCAACCACCGACCCGGTGAAATTGTAGTTGTGGTGAAGATGCCACATACCCGCGGTTAGACGGAAAGACCCCGTGAACCTTTACTGTAGGCAGATATTGGGTTGAGATATAATTTGTGTAGGATAGCTGGGAGGCTTTGAGACCGGCACGCTAGTGTCGGTGGAGCCGTTGTTGAAATACCAGCCTGGTTATATTTTAATTCTAACTTCGATCCCGTGAAACCGGGCGAAGAACAGTGTCTGTCGGGCAGTTTGACTGGGGCGGTCTCCTCCCAAAGAGTAACGGAGGAGTGCAAAGGTACACTCAGCCTGGTCGGCAATCAGGCGTAGAGCGTAAAGGTAAAAGTGTGCTTGACTGCGAGACAAATAAGTCGAGCAGGTACGAAAG
>JBCBBH010000019.1:0-556 GCA_038531945.1 Pseudomonadota bacterium
GTTGTGGTGCACTGGGCGCGGTTTCCTGCGCCATGCGCAACGTGACTTCACGCGCTTCTGCTTCAGCGTCAAAACTGCCGTCGGACTCTTCGACTGCCGCTAGTTCGTCACTTTTCTCTGCCGCAGTCTCGGCCGCTTGCTCGGTTACGTCCGTCGGCGTCGTTTGCGTCTCGACGGTTGCGGCGGGAGAGGTTTCATCCTTGCCGCACGCAGAGAGCGTGAGCGCGATGCAAGTGACAGTAAGCAACAATTTTGACGCTGGCATAGCGGTACTCCGTCAAAGCCTGTGGACTAGTTGAGACCCTGCAGGTACGACGCCAACGCGTCGATTTCCTGCGGCTCCAATTTCAATGCGATGGTCGTCATGATGTTCTGCGTTTCGACGTTTGAACGCTTCTCGTCATCGTCTGCATAGGCCCGCAAGCTGATCGCCGTGTAGGTGGCGTGCTGACCTCCGATAACGGGGTACGGCACACCGGGGTTGCCGTCGCCACCCGGTCCGTGACATGCGATGCAGGCTGGAATGCCGCGCTCTTTGTCGCCGCCGCGGTAAAGT
>JBCBBH010000020.1:0-526 GCA_038531945.1 Pseudomonadota bacterium
GTTGCGCATCTCCTTCGCGAAAGCGTCAAGTGTAACCCAGTCGTATGGTCACCTGCGGCGACTTGCTTGACACCGCTTAGTCGCAGCTTCTAGGCTTGCCGCGCTTGTGGTGAATCCCTCAGCAGGGATGAACGGGAAGTCGGTGCGCCCCAGCGTTAATCCGACACTGCCCCCGCAACGGTGATCGAGCAAAAGCTTCGACTCGGCACGCCATGTGCCAGCCACTCCGACAGCATATCGGGGGAAGGCGTCAAAGCAGGCCCCACGGCCAACTCGTCAGTCCGGAGACCGGCCACAAGCGACATGCCGAAGGCGCGGTGGGCGCCGGCAAGGCGGGCTGAGTTCAACGCTTTGCCATGCTTTTCCGAAGTCCACGCCATCGGTGCAAGACCATCGACACGGTACGGGTGAGTACCGAGGGGACAAAAATGAAAGCACTCCTGGCCTCGATCGCCATGCTGATCGCAGTTGGCGCTGCCGCACAAGACGCACCGAAAAAGCTGGACGAAATCATCGTCACTACCGC
>JBCBBH010000021.1:0-524 GCA_038531945.1 Pseudomonadota bacterium
GGACTGTAAGACCGATAGACGTCCTCAAGGGTTTCACGTGAGGTCGAAAAGTAATCAGTGGCTTGCAGTCCGGAGGCCCAGAAGGAAGCCGCAGCCATCATGGATTCCGTTCTCTAAACGCGTGGCAACTCATACGATTGAGAACAGAATAAGCACAAAGACCCTCCGAAACGTTGCGGATATCGTTGCAGACAGGATCAGCGAAAACAAAAGGCCCCGTCAGGTGCCTTGTTTTATTGGTCGGAGTGAGAGGATTCGAACCTCCGGCCCCTGCCTCCCGAAGACAGTGCTCTACCAGGCTGAGCTACACTCCGACTGCGGGAGGGGGATACGCCGCCATTGACGGTTTGACAAGCGTTGTTTCGCGCGGCCGTCAAGCACCCAAGCGCGATAGAAAAGCGTCGTATTCCCCGGCTTTCACCCGGTAAGTCACCTTTTCATAAAGAGGCGCCTCAAGCCGTGCGTAAAACGCCTGCGCATCGGGGTTATCCATGTCTGTTTGCCAGTCAAAACGGCAGCACCCT
>JBCBBH010000022.1:0-518 GCA_038531945.1 Pseudomonadota bacterium
TACATGGCCCGATGCCTATTACGTTCAATATCGTTGGGATGCGAACAACCGAATCGAAGATGACCATATCGGATCGCGCATTCTGGCGCACGTGGACTACGATGCGCAGTCACGCCGCGAGTGGGTAACGTACGACAACGGCAACACCGTGTATCACGGCTACAGTAGTCGCGGCGATCTCACCAACCTCGACCATACTTTTGGCAGCGCCTCGCTGAACTATAGCTTCACGTATAACGGTGTCGGGCAGATGCTATCGAGAACGATGTCGGATCCGAGCTTCGGATGGGATGATCCTAGCGCTCACTTGAAGACTTACCAGGTCAATGGTCTGAATCAGTACACCAATATTAACGGTGTTGCACTGACACACAATGCAAACGGCAACCTGACCAGCAAGGGCGACGGCGTGGTGTACAACTACGATGCCGAGAACGTCCTCCGAACTGACACGGGACTGCCGAACGGCACAGCTGATTACCGATACCACCCAGACGGTACGAGGTATGTTCGACAAT
>JBCBBH010000023.1:0-517 GCA_038531945.1 Pseudomonadota bacterium
TTACGGCTGTTGGCCGAAGCTACCGGAGGATCGTGCGATCAGCGACCCAGAGAAAGAAAATAGAAACGTAACGCCACTAGAGTTGATCCAAGCCGCTATTGTTGTCGTTACGTTGTTAGTGCTTGCCTGGTTCAAGGAGTCTGGTAATCAGGCTGCGTCCATTATTTGGATCGTGCTGGTTTTTGCAGTCGGTGTTTGCTTCTACTTCATTCGCAAAACGCTGAATCAAGACAAAGACGAGTGACCGGCCTCTTCTGGCCAGATCGAGAGACAAACCGACCGTCAGCTATACTCACGGCTGATGACCGTTTGCTGTCGCTCATATCGGGAAGCTTACGCCAGCACTGGTGCAGCTTGAGCCCTACAATAGTAGCGCGCATCGTTTGCAGCAACACGTTGGTGCTGGCGGATTCAATAAACGTTATGAAATTCCGTTTTGATAGGGTTGAAAAAGCTTCGATAGAGGAGTTTTTTCGTGAGGTAGCAATATTTTTTGCTGCGATGACGCCTATTTGTT
>JBCBBH010000024.1:0-506 GCA_038531945.1 Pseudomonadota bacterium
CATTCCCAACATACGCATAGAGATTCATCTGATCCTCATACCCGTACGGAATGTCCGGCACCGAAGGGGGCGGTGGATTCCCGTTCCGGTTCACAGGGCAGCGGTTAGACCCAGAGACTGGGCTCTACTACTACAAGGCGCGCTACTACGATCCGGAGCTAGGGAGATTTCTGCAAACCGATCCGATCGGGTATGAGGATCAGATGAATCTCTATGCGTATGTTGGGAATGATCCGGCGAATTCGATTGATCCGACAGGGATGATCACTGGTGAGAAAGCCTATGCAACACGTTTGAAACAAGGTAAACCAAAGAACTTCGAGGAGAGTCTGAACGGGTCATTCACGAACACTTCTTTGATCGCTGATGCCACAGAGAGTTTTATGGCTAGTCGTATACAGGCAATGTCTTCGCCAGAAAACAGCGATATTGGCTCGCAGGGCTACGATAGCTCATCCGGAATTGATCTAGGCGATCCAGAGAACTTTTCAGCAGCGATGGTGAAT
>JBCBBH010000025.1:0-505 GCA_038531945.1 Pseudomonadota bacterium
CCCGGTGGTCCGGTCGGCACGGTGGAAGTGCTTGCGCCAGATGGCATCGAATTGGCGTGGGACCCGGTTGTCGTTGAAGGCCGGTTTGAACCGATCGAAAAAGGCGAGGGCACCGTTTATCGTCTTCATGATGCCAAGCTCGTCCAGCGCTGAGCATTGTCGGACCTCCTAGTTCGCTCATTCGCCAACTACGACCCCACCGGTTGGCCGTGAAACACAGTGCCTGCGAGGTATATTTTTGAGCTTGAATCTGTTTTGGAGTGGCTAGCGTCAAACCAGGGAAATCCAAGTTCTCGTGCCTTGCTTCAGTTGATCTATTTCATCGGAGAGCAGCAGCAGGGCGGCACAGAATCCTACCTGTCTCACCATCCGCCGCGTGAGCGAGCTGATTTGTTGATGTCGGCATTTGTGCTTCGGTCTGATTTGCTGTTGAGTGTTTTTTCGGAGCTATGGCGCGTTGCTGCGCTTTGGGATGTTCCCCTTCTTTCGGATCAACTGTTCGACA
>JBCBBH010000026.1:0-502 GCA_038531945.1 Pseudomonadota bacterium
CTGATCCTGCACCCGCAGCTCCTGATCGCCGACGAGCCGACGACGGCGCGTCCGGGCGCGCGGGGCGCGGCGGCCGGGGGATCTGGCTCGGCACCGCGCGCAGAAGCTCGCGCGTGTAATCGGTGCCCGGGGTGCGGAGGAGCGCGTCCACCGGCTGCGTCTCCATCACTTCGCCGAGGCGCAGCACGGTCACCTCATCGGCAATCTCCGCCACCACGCCCATGTCATGCGTGATGAAAAGAACGGCGGTGCCCTCCTCCCGCCGCAGCTCCTCCAGTAGCGAGAGGATCTGCGCCTGTGTGGTCACGTCGAGCGCCGTCGTCGGCTCGTCGGCGATCAGGAGCTGCGGGTGCAGGATCAGCGCCATGGCGATCATGATCCGCTGGCGCTGCCCGCCCGAGAGCTGATGTGGGAAGGCCGTGTAAAGCCGCTCAGGATCGGGCAGATGCACCCGATCCAGCATCTCATCGCCGACGAGCCGACGACGGCGCTCGACGTGACC
>JBCBBH010000027.1:0-502 GCA_038531945.1 Pseudomonadota bacterium
CTTACGAATTCGTTGTGCGCCAAGTACAGCCGGTCGATCGAACCCGGGGCGTCTGCGTGACAGGCAGAAATGTTACCAACTACACCAACACGGAGAGCCTCCAGCGAGGTTCGAACTCGCGACCTTACGCTTACTAAGCGCATGCTCTGCCAACTGAGCTATAGAGGCAACCGTTTGCTCCCGACCAGGATCGAACTGGCGACCTTGGGATTATGAGACCCACGCGCTGCCAACTGCGCCACAGGAGCTGTTTTAGTTCTTGCACCCTCCGCATTATATTATTGGCGGGTATCAGTAACAATTTTGTTTTGTTTTTGGTAACCAACTATCGGGGTCTCATCAATTATGCCTCTATAGCTCAGTTGGCAGAGCATCTCCTTCGTAAGGAGAAGGTCACGAGTTCGATCCTCGTTGGAGGCTACTTGTTCGCATGGTCTAGTTGGTTATGACGCTCGCCTCACACGCGAGAGGTCCCGAGTTCGAGTCTCGGTGCGAATAATGC